>NZ_JBQEPP010000002.1:0-844796 GCF_052045735.1 Agrobacterium sp. 22117
CTGAATACATAGGGTGTAAGAAGCGAACGCAGGGAACTGAAACATCTAAGTACCTGCAGGAAAGGACATCAACCGAGACTCCGTAAGTAGTGGCGAGCGAACGCGGACCAGGCCAGTGGCAATGATGAATAAAGCGGAACGATTTGGAAAGGTCGGCCATAGCGGGTGATAGCCCCGTACGCGTAGAACAGTCATTGTCCTTGAGTAGGGCGGGACACGTGAAATCCTGTCTGAACATGGGGAGACCACTCTCCAAGCCTAAGTACTCGTGCATGACCGATAGCGAACAAGTACCGTGAGGGAAAGGTGAAAAGCACCCCGACGAGGGGAGTGAAATAGAACCTGAAACCGGATGCCTACAAACAGTCGGAGCCCGCAAGGGTGACGGCGTACCTTTTGTATAATGGGTCAACGACTTAGTGTAACGAGCAAGCTTAAGCCGGTAGGTGTAGGCGTAGCGAAAGCGAGTCTGAATAGGGCGTTCAGTTCGTTGCATTAGACCCGAAACCGAGTGATCTAGCCATGAGCAGGCTGAAGGTTGGGTAACACCAACTGGAGGGCCGAACCCATAACTGTTGCAATAGTTCGGGATGACTTGTGGCTAGGGGTGAAAGGCCAATCAAACTCGGAAATAGCTGGTTCTCCGCGAAATCTATTTAGGTAGAGCGTCGACCGAATACCCTCGGGGGTAGAGCACTGGATGGGCTATGGGGACTCACCGTCTTACTGATCCTAACCAAACTCCGAATACCGAGGAGTACTAGTCGGCAGACACACGGCGGGTGCTAACGTCCGTCGTGAAGAGGGCAACAACCCTGACCTCCAGCTAAGGTCCCCAAGTCATGGCTAAGTGGGAAAGGATGTGAGGATCCCAAAACAACCAGGATGTTGGCTTAGAAGCAGCCATCATTTAAAGAAAGCGTAACAGCTCACTGGTCTAAATAAGGGTCTTTGCGCCGAAAATGTAACGGGGCTAAAGCCATGCACCGAAGCTGAGGATACAACGTAAGTTGTGTGGTAGCGGAGCGTTCCGTAAGTCTGTGAAGGCGGACCCGTGAGGGCTGCTGGAGATATCGGAAGTGCGAATGTTGACATGAGTAACGATAAAGGGAGTGAGAGACTCCCTCGCCGAAAGACCAAGGGTTCCTGCTTAAAGTTAATCTGAGCAGGGTTAGCCGGCCCCTAAGACGAGGCGGACACGCGTAGTCGATGGGAACCACGTTAATATTCGTGGGCCTGGTGGTAGTGACGGATCTTGTGTGTTGTTCAACCTTATTGGATTGGTTGGGCGGCGAAGAGGTTCCAGGAAATAGCTCCACCGTATAGACCGTACCCGAAACCGACACAGGTGGTCAGGTAGAGTATACCAAGGCGCTTGAGAGAACTATGTTGAAGGAACTCGGCAAATTGCACGCGTAACTTCGGAAGAAGCGTGACCCTTTTGCACGCAAGTGTGATGGGGTGGCACAGACCAGGGGGTAGCGACTGTTTATCAAAAACACAGGGCTCTGCGAAGTAGCAATACGACGTATAGGGTCTGACGCCTGCCCGGTGCTGGAAGGTTAAAGGGAGAGGTGCAAGCTTTGAACTGAAGCCCCAGTAAACGGCGGCCGTAACTATAACGGTCCTAAGGTAGCGAAATTCCTTGTCGGGTAAGTTCCGACCTGCACGAATGGCGTAACGACTTCCCCGCTGTCTCCAACATAGACTCAGTGAAATTGAATTCCCCGTGAAGATGCGGGGTTCCTGCGGTCAGACGGAAAGACCCCGTGCACCTTTACTATAGCTTTACACTGGCATTCGCCAAGGCATGTGTAGGATAGGTGGTAGGCTTTGAAGCAGGGACGCCAGTTCCTGTGGAGCCATCCTTGAAATACCACCCTTATCTTCGTGGATGTCTAACCGCGGTCCGTTATCCGGATCCGGGACAGTGTATGGTGGGTAGTTTGACTGGGGCGGTCGCCTCCGAAAGAGTAACGGAGGCGCGCGATGGTTAGCTCAGACCGGTCGGAAATCGGTCGTCGAGTGCAATGGCATAAGCTAGCCTGACTGCGAGACTGACAAGTCGAGCAGAGACGAAAGTCGGTCATAGTGATCCGGTGGTCCCGTGTGGAAGGGCCATCGCTCAACGGATAAAAGGTACGCCGGGGATAACAGGCTGATGACCCCCAAGAGTCCATATCGACGGGGTTGTTTGGCACCTCGATGTCGACTCATCGCATCCTGGGGCTGGAGCAGGTCCCAAGGGTATGGCTGTTCGCCATTTAAAGCGGTACGTGAGTTGGGTTCAGAACGTCGTGAGACAGTTCGGTCCCTATCTGCCGTGGGTGTAGGAATATTGACAGGATCTGTCCCTAGTACGAGAGGACCGGGATGGACGTATCTCTGGTGGATCTGTTGTCCTGCCAAGGGCATAGCAGAGTAGCTATATACGGAATGGATAACCGCTGAAGGCATCTAAGCGGGAAACCAACCTGAAAACGAGTGTTCCCTATCAGAGCCGTGGAAGACGACCACGTCGATAGGACGGGTGTGGAAGTGCAGTAATGCATGAAGCTTACCGTTACTAATAGCTCGAGCGACTTCTTCGTTCCCATTGTTCATGCTCATCGAATAAAACTCGATCGCATCACGTGTTCATATCAAATAGAGCCAAAAGCTCTCCAGCTTCTCGATACAACAGCACATGCAAAAGCATGTGCCAGTTGCGTTTCGCCGACCTGGTGGTTATCGCGGGGCGGCTGCACCCGTTCCCATTCCGAACACGGCCGTGAAACGCCCCAGCGCCAATGGTACTCCGTCTTAAGACGCGGGAGAGTAGGTCGCTGCCAGGTCTGCTAAACGCAACTAATCTTCTCATTCACAAACATAACGGCCAAGGCCGATACCAAAGGCCGCACTCAAAGCGGCCTTTTGCAGTTCTAAAGCAATAACGCGGGGTGGAGCAGCCCACGCCGACCCGCAGAAGGCAAAAGCCTTCGAGGACCGGCAAAACAAAACAACCGGGCCTTTGCGCTGCGGTCGCTCATAATTAACGCGGGGTGGAGCAGCCCGGTAGCTCGTCAGGCTCATAACCTGAAGGCCGCAGGTTCAAATCCTGCCCCCGCAACCAAACATACGACGATCATCAAAAACCCCGCGGCTCAAAGCCGCGGGGTTTTGTCGTTTCTAGAGCAGAAATGCTTGCTTCACAGAGTTTGCAGAGTGAGATCGATCGCATCGTGTCGATCGGACCCATCAATGCGATGCTTGTTGAGTTATGCCTCGTGAGCGCTTTAAAGCTTGTGCAATTATTATAGTTCTCACGGCCCGCATTCTGGTGCGTCTGGGCTCATGAACGGCCGGGTCCGTAACTGCGCCAAACACGTAGATCGCATCGCGTTCTGGTAGCCAGGTCGGTGACACAGGTAACCTTCAATTCGCCCGGTAGTCTTCAAACTCCCAGTAACCGTATCGCCCGAGCTTGAGAGCAATATCCTGCCAGTCCGTCCCCATAGTTCTTTCACATAAAGCTGAAATAAGCTTGGAAACCGCCTGATAATCGTATTCGGCGACGATCAGCATGTGACGAGCAAAAATCGATCCGTCCGTTAATAGTTCTCTAGAAATCCATTTTGGCGTACAAACCTGAAACCCAAACACGTCGCCAGCATCCTCACCTTCAGGTCCTATAGTCGCCTGGACGTAGTAGCCGAAGTCGTCTTCTTCGTCCGGCCAATAGGTTTGCGGATCGATATCTGAGGTCATCAAGCTTTTTAGTTGAGCGCGCATCGTTAATCCGTGAAGTTCTAGTGCCGATTGTATGTCCGCTTATTCAACCGAACCCAAGGGCAAAATTTGCCTGAGTCCTTTAGATTAGTTGCGAATGTGCTGCCGGTCCATGACATCGCTTAAGATCGCGTTGCTGAAAGCGATGAATGAGGATTGGGGTTCGCCCTCATTGGATGCTTGGCGCTTGCGCCCGAATATGCAGCATGGCTTGGACGCCTATCGCTGCGGAAGCGGGGGAGTCACTCTCAGTCACCAGCACGTCGTCGGCATGGCGCGCGTATAGCTTGATTGCTAAGTTCTACCGACGTTAATGACGCGTCCAGCGCAGTCGCCCAACATCATAGCCTAACGATCGTGCTCTGTTCGCCAACATCTTCCGAGTCTGTTCCGAAGGCTTTGCCGTGCGGGTCAAAATCCATAAGTATCGGCCTGAAGGTTCACCCACAATCGACCAGGAGTAGTCGGCGGCGTGATCGAGGACCCAGTAGTCGCCATAGAACGGACCGAAGAAAGAGACTTTCAGTTTGGCGTTGCCGCTGTTGGGGACGATCTTGGCACGGCCTTCTACCGCCTTCTTGGCGCCATCAGGGCTGTCTTTGCGGCAGGTGTTGATGACCTTGATCATTCCATCGTCCCGCAGGGAATACTGAGCGGTTACGCCCTCGCAATCGGTTTCGAAAGAGTTCTCATAGCGGGCGAGTTCGAACCAGTTGCCGAGATATCGGTTTAGTTGAACGGTTTTCGTCGGTTGAGGAACTGATGTGTTGCCGACCGGGCCGACTGTGCTGCAGGCAGCAAGGAAGCCACTGGCGATGAGGGGGAGGAATGATCTGAGTTTCATCGGCGGTTAATGTGGTTGCGCACCAATAGTTCCCGTGGCGGGGGAGACTGTTCAGGTCATTTGCTGAACGTCAGCCTGCTGGTAACCTTATGTATCCAATTCCCAAAGGATGCGCGACTGAGATGAGACATCCGAGATCGAGGGGCGTTCCCGATCAGCGGCCGAAGGGCGACTCTTGGATTTGAATGAGCCACGTTGCTGAGACATACCCCTGCCTGGGCGAACTTGTACGGTTTGGCCCCCGAGCGGTCGTTCTTACCTCCAGGACCTTATCCATCCTATCGGCTGATTTGCCGATATTGTCATATGCCCTCCTGCAGCACGTTATTCAGCAATACCCTTAGAGAAGCCCGGCGAATTGGTGCCGAAGAGGTTGAAGCGGGATTTGTCCATGCCTTCCTGCTTGTATCTCACCTTGGCACCGGCAAGGGCGGACTCGAATTCCTGTCCGGCCGCGAGTTTTGCGGTGAGGTCCTTCATCGGGGTCCGGTCGCCGGTCAGCATATGGATGACGGACAAGGCCCTCTCGCTCAGGATTTGGCGGGAGAGGGGAGAACCGAAGTTGAGCTTCAGTCGAAAATAGGTCCACCGACCATCCTTGTTGCCGCGGATCTGGATGAAGAGCGAAGGGGTGCGTCCCGTCTCTGGAAATTCCAGCAAGGAGTTACATTCCCAATCCCCGTTGGGCATCTGGGTGAAGGTGGGGGCTGCTTTTTGCGATAGATCCGCAAGCGCCTTGCAGCGAGTGGCGTCAAAATTTCGGACCGGAATTCGGCCCGCCTTTGCCACGATCTGCTGGAGTGGAGCGGGCTCCGTCACGCGCGCGGTTCGGGTATCGTCCATCGTTATGCCGACAAAGGATAAGAGGGCGACGACGAGCATTCTCAAAGGCTCCGATTGAAGGGGTGTGCGGCGGAAGGTGGCTGAGCGGACCGAGACTGCGACCGTTCAAGCTGGTCGCACTCTTTCAGCTACGCTTCCTGCGCTTTCGCTCCAAGTTTCGTCGCATGCCTTTGTCAAAAAACCAACAGGAGTTTGACGAACAGGCTCCACTCTCGCCTGATCCATCCCGATCAGGGGCTGATTGGCAGGTTCAACCAACGACAATAGGCCTTTTCACGCCAGCGCCATCACCCGTGATGGAGGGCTCGCTGCAAATCGCCGATGCGTTTGACGCGTTGTCTGCGGTTCGAGCCGTCATTGTATGAGAGGGACTGGAGCATGAACTCGGTCATGGCGACGAGCTGGAGCATGCTGTCACTGCCGTTCTGGTTCAGCGGGATTGTCAGGCAGATGTCGGCGCTTTCTGGACCCCACTCATAGAAGCGGGTGGTGATGAGGACCGTTTTGTATCCGCCGCGTTTTGCCATCTTGGCAAGGCGCTGAAGGGCGGGGAGATTGCCGCCGCAGTCGATCAGGATCAGGAGCGTGCTGTCCGGCTCTTCATCCATCAGTTCGATATAGGTCGAGCCGTCGCTTTGCAGATAGTGGACCCGCTCGCGACATTCGAGCAGCTTCATATAGAAGTAGCGGCACAGGCCGAAGCTTTCCGCCGATGAGGCGATAAAGACGTTCCGGCTGTCCTGAATGGCATCGAGTGCGGTCTTCCACACGGACTGACCGGCGAGATCGTAAACGGCCTGTACGGCCTGGATCTGTTGCATCATCAGACCCGAAAGCGGGGTCTGCCGTGGCTCCTGGCTCTCGGCTTGAACGGCCGGTGATGCGGTGACGCGCTCCCGCAGATGTTCGCGAATGTCGCTCAGCTGCCGGTAGCCGAGAGATCGAAGAAACCGGCCAACCGTCATCGGGCTCAAACCCAGCTTTTCTGCCAGCGTCGCAGCCGTCTCGAAGGGAAGCTCGTTCATATGCTCCATGAGATATTTCGCGATGCGCCGCTCCGCCGGCGTGCCGGACTTCATCAACCGGGACAGATCGATCAGTAGCTTTTCCAATAACGCCTCGTTACGTTTCTATCGGACGACGATACAGAGCTTGGCAGGTGGCTGGTGGTCGCACGTGCTTCGCGACACACTGTACCCGCTTCGAGGGCAGAATACTATTTCTTCCCCGTTGTTTTTCATAGTTTAGGCATGGCTGCTATTCAAGCAAAAGATGATAGCTCACCACCATTTGCGAAAGGCCCGATCGACGGCGTTCTTGTGGAAGAAATACAGCCGCCTTATCTGTGCACCGCAGGTAACGTTCAGAAGAGGAATGGTGGTTTGATTCTTGATGCAGCAAAACGCGCCTTTGAGAACCTGTTTGCTTCGCAGACGCGTTCCGTCTTCTGGAAGGTTCTCGGTCTTACCATTCTTGTTTTGATCGGTCTGTGGTTCGCGATCCGCAGCCTGTTCATCTGGCTTGCTTTGCCATGGCTCGATTCGCTTGTGCCCGGCATGCCGGATTGGGCCGGTTGGATGAGCGTTGTTCTGGCCATTCTTGCCGGCATCGGGTTAGCGCTGGCGCTGGCACTCTTGATATCACCGGTCACGGCGGTGATTGCCGGCCTGTTTCTCGACGATGTGGCGGAGGTGATCGAGAAACAGGATTATGCCGGGGAGCCTGCCGGCCGCGCCATGCCGCTTGGTGAAGCGGTGTTGTCTTCGATCAAGTTTTTCGGCGTGGTCATTCTTGGCAATGCCATCGCACTTCTCCTGCTTCTGGTGCCGGGCGTAAACCTCATCGCCTTCTTCATGGTCAATGGTTATCTTTTGGGGCGGGAGTTCTTCGAATTTGCGGCCATGCGCTTCCGCACGCCAGAGGAGGCGCGGGCCTTTCGCTCGAAACACGCATCGACCGTGTTCATGGCGGGCCTGGTGATCGCAGCGTTTCTGGCGGTGCCCTTCCTCAACCTGCTGACGCCGCTCTTTGCCGCATCCTTCATGGTGCATCTGCACAAGTCGATCAGCCGGAAAGACCCATCCTTCGTGCTGCAATCGACCGCTCCCCGCTCAGGCACCAACCACCTGGGGCGGTAGCTCGACCAACGGGGCAGGAATGTCCCAGGTCTTTTCCGGCGACTTGCAGATGTCGGCAATGATACAGCGTTCGCATTCCGGCTTGCGGGCCTTGCAGCAATAGCGCCCATGCAGGATCAGCCAGTGGTGAGCGTGGAAGAGATAGGGTTCGGGAATGATCCTGACCAGCCGGTCTTCCACCTGGTCCGGGGTCTTGCCCGGTGCCAACAGGATGCGGTTGGCGATGCGAAAGACATGGGTGTCGACGGCCAGCGTCGGGATGCCGAACGCCATGGACATGACCACGTTGGCGGTCTTGCGGCCCACACCGGGCAGCATCATCAGCTCTTGGCGGGTTTTTGGCACCTCGCCACCAAAATTGTCGATCAGCATCTGCGACAGCGCGATGACGTTCTTGGCCTTGTTGCGATAAAGCCCAATGGTCTTGATGTAATCGATCAGCCGCTCTTCTCCGAGCGCCAGCATCTTTTGTGGCGTATCGGCAATTTCAAACAGCGCTCTCGTTGCCCGGTTGACGCCGACATCGGTGGCCTGGGCGGACAGTGCGACGGCCACGACGAGCGTGAAAGGATTGGAATGTTCCAGCTCGCCCTTCGGCTCCGGCCGCTGGATGGAAAAACGGCGGAAGATCTCGTTCAGCTCGTCTTGCGAGTAGGCGGTCTTCACGCGCTTTTGCCTGGGCTTCGCCGTCGAAATTGACTTTTTTGCTGTTTGGGTGCTGGATCGTTTCTTGTCGATTGTCATAACGGATCTACATGCGCGTTGATCAGCCGTATCGAGGAAGGCAGATGGAAATGCTCAACGATCAGCCGGTTTTTTCTGCCGAACTCATTCCCTATCGCTCGCTGGGGCGCAAGGGGTTTCGTGTCCTGCTCTTGATCTGCGCGCTCGTCGCAGTCCTCTATGGCGGCTTCTTCCTCGTCACCGGCGCGTGGCCGATCGGCTTCTTTCTGGGGCTCGATTTCCTGCTTCTCTACATTGCCTTTCGTGCAAACTATCGTGCCGCCAAGGTCAAGGAGCAGGTGGTGGTGTCTCGCACCAACCTCTCCATCCGTAAATTTTCGCAGAAGGGCGAGGTGGTTGAACATCGGTTCAACCCGTTCTGGGCGAGGTTTCGGGTGCGCCGTCACGAGGAATTCGGCATTCTTTCCATGCATGTGTCAGGCGAAGGCCGAGTGACGGATATCGGCACCTTCCTCAACCCGGATGATCGAGAAAGCTTTGCCACGGCATTTCGCAATGCGCTGGCGACGGTGAAGCTCAAAATCTGATAGGTCTTGGCAAGAAACGGGTGGAGGCAGACGTCAGGTCGTGGTCTTCTGATCGCCAAGGAGACATGCCATGAATGCCAATATCATGCTGAAGGAAGATATCACGCCCGTCGGCGCCGACTACGAGACGGTGCGCCAGGTGATCGAGATACTGACGGTGGATTACCGCGACCAGCCGTCGCTGGAGGAGATTGCCGCCAGGCTGAACCAGTCCCCCACCCAGTTGCAGAAGACCTTTACGCGCTGGGCTGGATTGTCGCCTAAAGCCTTTTTGCAGGCCGTAACGCTGGATCACGCCAAACGCCTTCTGCGCGAGGAAAATCTACCGCTTCTGGAAACGGCGATCGAAGTCGGCATGTCGGGCCCGAGCCGCCTTCACGATCTCTTCGTCACCCATGAGGCCATGTCGCCCGGCGAGTGGAAGGTGAAGGGCAGCGGACTGCAGATCCGCTACGGCTTTCACCCGTCGCCATTCGGTCTGGCGCTGGTGATGATCACCGATCGTGGGCTGGCCGGCTGCGCCTTTGCCGATGCGGGTGAGGAGACGGAATGTTTCGAGGATATGGCGCGGCGCTGGCCGAACGCCATCTATGTGGAAGACAGCGCCGCGACAGCACCCTATGCCGAGCGGATTTTTGACCCTAGCCGCTGGAACAGCGACCAGCCGCTGCGCGTCGTGCTGCTGGGCACGGATTTCCAGGTGCGCGTCTGGCAAAGCCTGTTGAAGATCCCGATGGGCAAGGCCGTTACCTATTCGCATGTGGCGCAGGATATCGGCCAGCCGACGGCGTCTCGCGCCGTGGGGGCGGCGATCGGCGCCAACCCCATCTCTTTCGTCGTTCCCTGCCACCGTGCGCTTGGCAAGAGCGGCGCGCTGACCGGCTATCACTGGGGCATTACCCGCAAGCGAGCGATGCTGGGCTGGGAAACGGGGCGGGTTTGATCGCGGCTTTTGCCATGCTGTCGTGGATGTGCGATAACGCAGGGTGACGAGAACATCGATCGAGACAGAGATGAAAAGCACTATTCAGCTTCCGGACGATATCGACAAGCGTATCGAAAAGGTCTCTGCACAAACGAATCTAACACGCAGCCAGATCGTAGAGGAAGCGCTGTCTTTTGGACGGTCTCTTGCATGGCAGGAGCAGTGGGTTGCGGGTGTCAAAGCTGGGCTTGCCGAGGCGGACCGTGATGAGTTCGCGTCTGATGAAGAGATTGCCGCCGTTCTGAGCCGATACGATCAGGCCTGAACGTGATAGAGGTGGTTTGGACGAAACGTTATCTTCGTGAACTCTCGGAGATTGCTGATTATCTCGCCGAGCGAAATCCTGGCGCCGCTGCCCGCATTGTTCGAGACATTCACAGCAAAACCAAAACATTGCTCTCAAGCAATCCGTTTATCGGTCGACCCGGAGAGATCGACGATACGCGAGAGCTGGTTCTTCCTACATCAGGTTACATCGTTGCCTATCGTGTTCGCGACGAGAGGGTCGAGGTCCTTTTCGTACAGCATGGCGCAAAGGAATGGCCGCGGGACATCAGCTAGAAAGCTGTCACTTTGGAGCGTCCTTTGATCTACACATCGTGCTTTCCGAAAATCGAGTCCGATTTTCATGCCGATGCTGTAGCGTCTCCCGAACTCAACTCCATCAGTGCCCGCGCTGCCGCCTCGTCGGTGATCAGCGTGTTGCAGCCGATGCGTTTGATGGTGGCGCGGATGGCGGTGGCGCGGTGGGCGCCGCCGGAGGCGAGAACGATGTGTTTGGCCTTTTTCAGCGTATCGAGATCGATCGACATGGCGTGATTGTTGATCGGGTGATCGACGGAGCGGCCTTCGGCATCGATGAAGTTGAACATGGTGTCGCAGACGCAGCCCGCCGCGACCAGCTCATCGAGCGTCTGTTTGGAAATGAAACCTTCCGACAGCGATGTGGAGTGCGGACCGATATCGCCGCAGCTGACGATGGCGAGATCGAGATTTTCGGCAAGCGCATAAAGCGTGCTCAGCCCGCATTTTTCGATCAGCGCCCGCTTGGTTTCGATGGAATCAACCAGGAGCGGGGCGAGAAACATGTAGCATTCCGCTCCGAGCGCGCTTGCCAGCCGCCAAGTGTAATCGAGCGGGTTGGTCTGGTGGACGGCAACAATGCCGCCGAGCAGCGAGACGACCTTGCAGTTTTCGCGCCGCGGCGGGCGGAAGCTGGAGAGCGAAGCGGTCATGGTGCGGCCCCAGCCGACACCGATGGTGGCGTTGTCCGGCACGACTTCGGAGAGGAACTGGCCAAGCGCAAGACCCACGCCCTTGGCGATATCTCCTACCTTATCCGAACCCGTGGGAATGATCACCGCCTCGTCCAGGCCATAGGCCTTTTCCAGATCGATCGAAAGCGCGACGAAATCCTCGATGCCCTCATTGATCCAGATCTGCACGTCGGAGCGCTTCATCGCCTCATCGAGCAGGCGGATGACGGTGGAGCGGCTGATGCCGAGTTTTTCGGCGACATCCTTCTGCGTCATGCCCTGATTGTAATAGAGCCACGCGGCGCGAAGCCTCAGAGAGGGCGCTTCGGAAAAGGCCGTATGGGTTTCTCTACGCAGTTTTGCCACTGTCTTTTGCCGTATCCTGGTCTGAGTATGCTTGAAAGAGGAGCCTGTCGCTCAAGGGTGCCGGGGTTGAAGGAGAGACTTTAGGGAAAGGCGCGTTTGATCGCTGCATTTTTCCGCCTGACGCATTGCCAAGCGGAGAGTTACCTTCTGCTTGTCCGGCATGACGGGATATGCCGTTTCGAAAAGCCCGGTCAGCGGCGCCAAACGGGCGTCGCACCAACTTGCTTCCATGCCGTCCAAGGCCAGCGCCTCCAGGCTGCCCACAATGACCAGGCCAATGTTCGAATAGACCTGATCACGACCTGCCGCCGCCTTTCGATTGCTCGAGAGCTCGGGCATTTCTGAAAACATTTTCTTGGTGATTGTGACCGCTGCACGACTGGACCAGAGTGTGGCGTCCAGACAGGCGCCAAGCTCCCTCATATTGTCGGTGATTGTCTTCTGCGATCTCGCCGTGGCAGGATCTTCGTAGATATTCATGACGACGATGAGCGCGCGTGTGTAGCCCACCACCGTCTTGTACTCATGGGGGGAGAGTTCATCCAGCTTTTCCGCTTCACCTGGATTGCAAAGTGTATCGAGGATTTTCGAAACTGCTGGATTTGTGGGCTTCATGGCCTCCCGGGAGTGGCGATTGCGGTCGGCGAAAGCCTGCAGGCGTTGTGCGGCGTCCTGCATCTCCTGCAATCGCTTTTCTGACGGTGCGTTCGGTGAAACGCCATCCACCGCTTGCGATGGCACTGGCGCAAAATTGAACCTGACTTCACCTTGGATACCCATGGCGGCCAGTTGCGGTTGGCAGCGCAGGACTGCTCTCATCGCCGCATTGGCGAAGGCCTGATCGATCGCCCCACTGCCCTTTTCAATGATGACGGGCGTTTTATCGAGCGAGCCGTCAGCTTCAAATGTCGCGGCAATAACCACCGCACCGGTTGCCCCCGGCGGCGGGGTGAAACATGCCTCCACTGCGCGCTGAAACTCGGACGGGCTGACGGCCTTTTGCGTCTCCGCCTGCGCTGTCTGGAAGACAAAAGCGGCTGAGGCCATGGCTGCAAAGATCATGTAAAGTCGTTTGGCTATCATGTTTGCATCCAAATTCGTTCCATCACCCCGACGTTAGGCAGCGCATTGGCTTGATCCGGCAGTATTGCAGACATGAAACTTATGTCAATTGCGATGGGCAAATGTCTTGACTTCCTCCCGTAAGCTGCGCGATACTCCCCGCGAACACAGTTCCCTTGTCGCCGTCTGTACGCTCACCCGTGCGGAACGAAATTCGATAGCGATGGTTTCCGAGACATTCACAAGGATTACACGGCATGACTTCCAAGCTTGATCAACTTCGCGCCATCACCACCGTGGTTGCCGATACCGGTGACATCGAGGCGGTGGCCCGTCTGAAGCCGGTGGATTGCACCACCAACCCTTCCATCGTCCTGAAGGCGCTCGGCACGCCTGCCTTTGCCGATACGGTGAAGGAAGCGGTGGCCTGGGGTCGCAAGCAGGGCGGTGCTTCCGAAGGCGTGATTGCCGCGGTTGCCGACCGTCTGGCGATCTCCGTCGGTGCAGCCCTTGTCGATCTCGTGCCCGGTCGCATCTCGACCGAAGTGGACGCCGACCTCTCCTTCGATACGAAGGCTTCGATCGACAAGGCGCACAGCATCATTGCCGCCTACAAGGAGCGCGGCATTGAGCGCGAGCGCATCCTCATCAAGCTGGCCTCCACCTGGGAAGGCATCAAGGCGGCGGAAGTGCTGCAGGCGGAAGGCATCGACTGCAATCTGACGCTTCTCTTCTCGCAGGCCCAGGCGATTGCCTGCGCCGAAGCGAAGGCTTTCCTCATCTCGCCCTTCGTCGGTCGTATTCTCGACTGGTACAAGAAGTCGACCGGTGAGACCTACACCGCCGAGACCGATCCGGGTGTGCTTTCGGTGCGCCAGATCTACAATTACTACAAGGCCAACGGCATCTCGACCGTCGTCATGGGCGCGTCCTTCCGTAATGTCGGCGAAATCGAAGCGCTGGCCGGTTGCGACCGCCTGACGATCAGCCCCGCACTTCTGGAAGAGCTGGACAAGGACACCGGCACGCTGGAGCGCAAGCTGTCTCCTGATCACGCCAAGGCAGAGCCGCTTCAGTCGCTGGACGAAAAGTCCTTCCGCTGGCAGCTCAACGAAGACGCCATGGCGACGGAAAAGCTGTCCGAAGGCATCCGCCTGTTTGCCAAGGATCTGGTGTCGCTGCGCGAGATCGTCAGAAAGGAACTTGCTGCCGCCTGACGAAAAACGACCGGGAACCGATTTCGCGTCCGGTCGTTTTATTATCATAAGATCTCCAGTCTTGAAGCGCGGCTGTTCCCCCTGGCAGTCGCGCTTTTTCTTTGCGTGTTTGGCGTGGGCTGCTGTGACAGCTGGGCGAGCCAGCACTGCACTTGCCGCAACGGGTTGTGACGGTCAGCATTGGAGCCGTCGAGTGGCGGGGCGAGCATGTTCTCGATCTCATCTCGCGTGCCGATCAGGTGCTCTATAGGCAAAGATGTACTGTCGCGTGCGAGTGGTTGCCGTGCGTCAAGACGATGTGAGTCCAGCCTTCACGTAACGGATAGTTCAGGCGCCTTACTGACCGGCCACGACTTCTGAGATCGCCTTAGCCGTCTCGCGGATCAGCTCCAGACAGTCATCTTCTTTTGGCGCCGCTTCGTTGAGCGAGCCGATGAAGGGACAGGTGACGACGGCAAGCGCCGTGCCGTCGAGGGTCAGGATCGGGGCGGAAATGTTGCGCACGCCTGCGGTCTGCAGGCTGTTCATGCTCTCATAGCCCTGGGCCTTCACCTGTTGCAGCCGTTCGCGCAGGTTTGCAGGCAGTTCTTTTTCCTCACCGCGCAGTTGTTCGGCAATCATCAACTCTCGCTGTGTCTCGTTCTGAAAGGCCAGAAGAACGTGGCCGGAGCCGGTATTGAACAGGCTCATCTGCGCGCCGACGCGAATGGAGAGCGCCCAATAGGTGGAAGAGTCCTGCTGCGCGATGACGACGACCGAGCCACGATCATAGACCGCCAGATGACAGGCCTGCTGCGCTTTCGCCGAGAAATCCCGCATCATCGGGGCGGCGAAGGAGACGAGGCGTCTCACGGGCTGGTGGAAGTGGGCGAGCCCGAACATTTTCAAAGTGAGGGTAAAGCGGTCGCCATCCTGCCGCTGCACATAGCCGCGGCGGACCAGCCGATCCAGCATGCGATAGAACTCGTTGGGGCTCTTGCCGAGCGCCTTGGCGATCTCCACCTGGGTCAGCCCGCCATCGGTGCGCGCCAGAAGCTCGAGAATATCCAGCCCCTTGTCCAGCGCCGGTGCGCGGTATCTGTCGCTATCGTCTTCCGTCATCGGGCCTCTATTGATTGCAAGCTGGCTTGACGGTCTGTGAATACACCGTTTACATATGAATTGTCGATGCATATTTGAGACATTGCGCCCGAAGGCGCCGGAGGAGAGCCATCATGGGCCAGGATTTTTCAGGACAGACCGTTGTCATTACCGCAGCGGCGCAGGGGATTGGCCGGGCAACGGCGGAACGCTTCATCGCGCTTGGTGCGCGCGTTATCGCCACAGACATCAATGAAGCTGCTCTCGCAACCCTTGAAAATGCCGAGACCCGCGTTCTCAACGTTCTCGATGGCGCTGCCGTTCAGGCCTTTGCCGCCGAGATCGGCTCTGCGGATGTGCTCTTCAACTGCGCAGGCTTCGTGCATGCCGGCACCATCCTCGACTGCGAGGAAAAGGACTGGGATTTCTCCTTCGATCTCAACGCCAAGGCCATGTACCGCACCTGCCGCGCCTTTTTGCCCGGCATGTTGGAAAAGGGCAAGGGCGCCATCGTCAACATGTCGTCAGTGGCCTCCAGCGTCAAAGGCGTGCCGAACCGGTTTGCCTATACGGCCTCGAAGGCGGCTGTCATTGGCCTGACGAAGTCCATCGCATCGGATTTCGTTACCAAGGGTGTTCGCTGCAATGCCATCTGCCCCGGCACCGTTGATAGCCCATCGCTGCATGAGCGCCTGCGCGCGACCGGCGATTACGAAAAGGCGCTCAGCGACTTCATCGCGCGCCAGCCCATGGGGCGCATCGCCAAGCCGGAAGAGATTGCAGCGCTGGTGACCTATCTGGCGTCGGACGAGGCCGGGTTCACCACGGGTCAGATCCATGTGATCGACGGTGGCTGGACGGCCTGACAGGGCCGCTTTTCAGCCCGCGCTGCGGCAGCGCAGTCACGTCCCGTCATCCCGCGGGTGACGGCGGAGGGACTTAAGCTTCTGTCGTCGACGTGGTCCGTCGTCGTTGCCAAGCAGGTCATCGATATGACCAAACAAAAACGGCCGGGGAGGCCCGACCGTTTCTGCATTCCAAGCTTCTGTAATCCTTAGAGGATCGCCTGACCCGCCATCACTGCCAGCACCAGGAAGATGAGGAAGACGACCACGGCGATGAAGAACAGGATCCGGGCAATGCCGGAGGCCGCCGCCGAAATGCCTGTAAAGCCGAAAACGCCGGCGATGATCGAGATCACGAAAAATATTAGAGCCCACTTCAGCATGGTCGGTCCTCTTGCGTCAGATTTGAAACGGGCAAACGCTTAAGGTCCTGGACCCACTCGTTTGTCTCTCAGTGTTTGTTCAGCCAAGCCCTTGGCGCGCAATAATCTTCACGCGCGCGGGCATGCAGTAATGACGCAAAAGTGAGGGAAGAGGTTCCAGGGTACCGAAAATCTTTTTCGAGACCCGGCCCTTGCGATGGGTCACGCGGTCGCGGTGGCGGAGGTTTTCCTGGCTTTCATCGTCGTGCGGAGGAAGGCCAGGATGAAGATCCCGCTCATGATGAGCACGATGGTGGGCGCCGGTGCGCTGTCGATCAGGAAGCTCAGCCAGATGCCAAGGGTGGTAGAGAAGAGCGCCACGCAGACGGCGGCAATCAGCATGGCGGAGAAGCGCCGCGTAACAAGGAAGGCGATAGCGCCAGGTGCCACCAGCATGGCGACCGACAGGATGATGCCGATTGCCTGTAGCGCGCCGACGACGGTGAGCGACAGGACGGCAAGCAGGCCGTAATGCAGGATGCGGACCGGCAGGCCGATGGCCTTGGCGTGTTGCGGATCGAAGGCGTGCACCAGCAGATCCTTGCGCAGGATGGCGAGGAAGAGCGTGGCGGCAAGCGCAATCAGGCCGGTCTGGATGACATCGGCCATCGAAACGCCGAGCATATCGCCGAAGAGGATATGATCGAGATGCACGTCGCTCTGCACCTTTACGTAAAGCACCAGCCCCAGGCCGAACATGCCGGAAAAGACGATGCCAAGCACCGTGTCTTCCTTGATGCGGCTGTTTTCCTTCAGAAAACCGGTGCCGAGCGCGCAGATCATGCCAGCGATGAAGGCGCCGATGGAGAAGGGGATGTTGACGATATAGGCGATGACGACGCCGGGCAGCACCGCATGCGAGACCGCATCGCCCATCAGCGACCAGCCTTTCAACACCAGCAGACAGGAAAGCATGGCCATCGGCACGGCGATCATCAGCGTGATGATGAAGGCATATTGCATGAAGGGAAGCTGGAAGGGCAGGAGCGCCAGTTCGAGATATTCGCTCATGCGGGCTCCTCAAGGGCGGCGCGGGCCTTGGCGCGCGAGGCGAGATAGCCGTGTTTGGGCGCAAACAGGAAAGCGGTCAGGAAGATCAGCGTTTGTAGCACGACGATGATACCGCCGGTCGCGCCATCGAGGAAATAGCTCAGGTAAGCACCGAGGAAGCTCGTTGCGGCGCCGATGCCGAAGCTCGTGCCGATCAGCCGCTCGAAACGGTCCGTCAGCAGATAGGCGGTGGCGCCGGGCGTCACCACCATGGCGACGACCAGAAAGGCGCCGACGGTCTGCAGAGCTGCGACAGTGGAGGCGGCGAGCAGGGTGAAGAAGATGACCTTCAGCACGTCCGGCTTCAGACCGATGGTGCGGGCGTGGTTCTCATCGAAGAAGACGACCATGAAGTCCCGCCATTTCAGCGAGAGGACCAGCAAGCTGATGCCGCCGATCAGCGCCAGCTGGATGGTGTCTTCGGGGGTGATGGCGAGGATGTTGCCGAGAACGATGGTCTGAATGTTGATGGAGGTGGGCGAGAGCGACACCATGAAAAGGCCGAGACCAAAGAAGGAGGTGAAGATCAGGCCGATAATGGCGTCTTCCTTCAGCCTTGTCTTCTGGTTGAGAAACAGCATCGATGCCGCCGCAAGCCCGCCGGAGAAAAACGCGCCGAGTGCGAAAGGAAGACCCAGCATATAGGCGCCCGCGACGCCCGGCACGATGGCGTGGGAGAGGGCATCGCCGATCAGCGACCAGCCCTTCAGCATCAGATAGGCGGAGAGAAAGCCGCAGACGCCGCCGACCAGTGCGCTGACCCAGATGGCATTCAGCATGTAGGAGTAGGTGAAGGGCTCAAGCAGGGTGGAGATCATCGCTCCGTGTCCCCCACCTTCGCCGCATCGCCCCGCGTCTCATGGCCATTCTGGCCGTAGATGACGAAGGGGCGCTCGTCATCGGTGATCACTTTCAGATGCCGCGGGTCGGCATCGTCATGCAGGTCGGCGCCGCCCAGGATGAAGTGGCGAAGGCTTCCGCCAAAGGCCGCCTGAAGATTGGCTTCGGTGAAGGTGTCTTTCGTCTTGCCCGAGGCAAGCACCGTGCCCTTGACGAAGACGGCGCGGTCGCAGAAATCCGGCACGCTGCCGAGATTGTGGGTGGAGACCAGCATGATGCGGCCTTCGTCGCGCAGGGACTTTAAAAGCGCAATGATCTGCTCTTCGGTCGTCACGTCGACGCCGGTAAAGGGCTCGTCGAGCAGAATGACCTTGCCCTCCTGCGCCAGCGCGCGGGCGAGAAAGACGCGTTTCTTCTGCCCGCCGGAAAGCTCGCCGATCTGGCGCTTGCGGTAATCCAGCATGTTGACGCGTGCGAGCGCCTCTTCCACCATCAGGTGGTCGCGTTTGGTGGGAATGCGAAAGAAGTTCATGTGGCCGTAACGGCCCATCATCACCACATCCTCGACGAGAACGGGAAAGCTCCAATCCACCTCTTCGGCCTGCGGCACATAGGCGACGAGGTTCTTTTTCAGCGCGGTGGAAGCCGGCTCGCCGAAGATCGAGACGGTGCCGGCCGACAGCGGCACGAAGCCCATGATGGCCTTGAAGATGGTGGATTTGCCCGCACCATTGACGCCGACAAGGGCAGTGATAGTGCCTTTGGGGATCGAGAAGCTTGCGCGGCGCAATGCCGTGTGGCCGTTGCGATAGGTGACCGTCACATCATCGACGGTCAATCCATCCTGACCAGGCTTCGGCTTCGCAGCGCTTCTCGTTTTCCCCATCATCATTGGCTGAGACCCTTCACGATCGTGGCTGTTGTGGTGCGCAGAAGATCGAGATAGGTCGGCACGGGGCCGTTCGCCTCACTCAAAGAATCCACATAGAGAATGCCGCCATAGGCAGCGCCCGTTTCCTTCGCCACCTGCTTTGCTGGATCGGGCGACACGGTGCTTTCGCTGAAGATGACGTGGACATTGTTGGCGCGCATCGCGTCGATGACGCCGCGCACCTGCTGCGGTGTGCCCTGGCTATCGGCATTGACCGGCCAGAGGAACAGTTCCTTCAGGCCGAAATCGCGCGCCAGATAGGAGAAGGCCCCTTCGCTCGTCACCAGCCAGCGCTTGTTTTCCGGCAGTGCTGCGATGGCATCGCGCATCGGCTGGATTTCCTGTCGGATCTTGTCCGAATAGGCCTTGGCATTGGCGGCATAGACATCCGCGTGGTCGGGATCGATTTGCGTGAGCGCCTTGCGGATGTTCTCGACGTAGATCAGCGCATTGTCCGGCGACATCCAGGCATGCGGGTTGGGCTTGCCGCTATAGGCGCCGCCGCTGATCGAAATCGGCGTCACGCCATCACTGACAACGACATTCGGAACGCCGGAGAGATTGGCGAGAAACTTCTGAAACCAGAGTTCGAGGTTCAGCCCGTTCCACAAGACGAGGTTGGCATCGCGGGCTTTGAGAATATCGCGCGGGGTCGGCTGGTAGTTATGGATCTCGGCCCCGGGCTTGGTGATGCTCTCGACATCAGCGGCGTCGCCCGCAACGTTGCGGGCCATATCGGCAATGATTGTGAAGGTGGTGATCACCTTGGGCTTTTCCGCAGCAAAAGCGGAGAAGGGCAGGAAGGCTGCGGCGCAGAGAGCGATAAACGTCGAGCGGGTCAACTTCATGAGAACGATAAAACCTCTTTTGCGATTAATTCGCAATAGCAATGTGGGAGACATCGGAAAGATTGTCAATGCTATTGCAAATCATTCGCATTAAGAACGGCTGCAACTGGATATTGTTCCAAATTCTCCTGTGCAACGGTGTGCTGCGTGCCTGATTGCGCGCGCGGAGGCCTGCTGTCAGCGGCAAGCCCTTCCGGCGAAGTCTTTCTTTGTGCGATAGAGAGACACCGTCCGCCCATCAGTGAGGGATCGCCCGTTGCATGTCTTGCTTGGAAAAAGCGTCGGTAATCTTACAGCGTGTTTCGCCCGGTAGCCTGGGCAAGAGCGGGGTGATGAGCCTCGGCGATCCAGCCCAAAAAACGTCCGGAAACAAACGTTTTTCCTGCCTAATTAAGTCTTCTTCAATGAGAAGCCATCAAGATCAATGGCTGCACGGATGTGGTCTATCACCATCCGGCCTTTTCCACTCCGGTTGCGCAACGAGGCGCGACGGGAGACGAAGGCGTTAGACGAGGTTGTCTATGTCGGGACGTTTGACGTGAAAGCAGTGTTCAAAAGAATACGGTTTTCCCGCAAAGTGGTATTGATTGGCGGTGGCATCCTCCTTCTGGGTGGTGCCTCCGGCGTTGCTGCCATTGTCGTCGGCAGGGATCAGCTCTTCGGTAATTCGGAGGTCGTGCAGAACGGCCTGGAATGCAAGACGGCGCAGACAGTCAAGATCAAGAAGAACGGCTCGGTCTGGATCCGCAAATTCGTCCGCACGGAAGGTGGCGATGGCCCCGAGCGCATGAAGACGGCGCTGCGCGTGGCCAAGGCCATCTACGACAAGGACCATCCCGATCTCGTCCAGGTCTCGGTGCTGGATGCCAAGGGACCGCAGATGCGCGCCGACATGCGCGGCCGATCGATCGCGGCGCAGGCAATCTACATCGCCGATCCGAGCAAGCTGCCGGAAGGCGCTGCTTCTCAGAGTTATTCCGCCTATTACTATGATGGTGCTGCTGCCGATGACGGCCAGTTTTACGGATTGCGCATCGATCTTCCTGTCGAAGACGCCAAGGCGATGACCGCTTCGCTCACCGAATTTGCCGATTGCGTCGATCCGGTCGCGGCCACTGCCGGCGACGGACATGGCGCTCCGGCGGGTGGCCATGGCGCGCCTGCCGGTCACGGTGCCGAGGCTTCGGGCGGGCACGGCGAAAGCAAGGGATCGGATGGCCACGGCGCTGAAGGCGATGGACATGGCGGTGGCGACAAGCCCGCCGAAGGCGGCCACGATGCGCCTGCCAATGCCGATGGCGGTGGTCACGGTTCTGCCGAACCGCTTTTGACTTCGACGCCGGACAAGAGCGAAAGCATGTTCAGCTTCGGCTACATCAAGTCGCTGCTGTTCGGCAAGGGCGAGACGACGGCGGTTGCGGCCGAGCAGCCAGCGGCAGAAGGCCATGGTGAGCCGGCAGCGGCTGGCGACCATGGCAGCGCCCCGGCTTCAGACGGTGGGAATGAAGCGGCGGGTCACAGCGCCCCCGCCGTGGCGGAAGAGCCTGCCGCACAGGGCAGTGCAGTATCCGGCGCGGCGGCTGGTGGACACGATGCGCCTGCGGCCGAGGCGCCGGGACATGATGCTGCTGCTGGCAGCGACCACGCCGCAGAGGCTCCGAAGCCCGAGCACTGATTGGGTTGCTTTGTGCGAGATGAGCGGCTTAGTTACCGCCTCGTGCATGTGAGTATGTCGCCAGTTCTGCACCGTCGCGAGCAGGGGCATCGAAAGTTGCCACCGAAGGCATGAACCCTTCCACGTCCCTGTGCTGATCCTCGGATCAAGGACAGGTGAGGTAGGATGATAAGGCCGAACCAATAGCCGCTTATCTCGGACCGCCGCTCGTCGCGACGGTCCTTTGCAGTTCTTAAACCTCAGTCGGCCTTCTGGCGGCGGGCTGGGAAGAGGATGACGTCGCGGATGGATGGGGCGTTGGTGAGCAGCATGACCAGGCGGTCGACGCCGATGCCGAGGCCGCCAGCGGGGGGCATGCCCTGGTCGATGGCGTCGAGGAATTCGTCGTCCAGCTGCTTGTCCTTTTCGCCACGGGCATGGGCCTGTTCCAGCTGTTCCACCATGCGGCGGCGCTGTTCTTCGGGGTCGTTCAACTCGGAGAAGGCATTGCCCACTTCCCAGGCGTTGCAGTAGCTCTCGAAGCGCTCAACCAGACGCGGCTCGCCCGGCACTTCCTTGGCGAAGGGCGAGATGTCCTTGGGGAAATGGGTCACGTGGCTTGGCTGGATCAGCGTGCCTTCGACCTTTTCCTCGAAGATGAAGGCGAGGCATTCGCCCCAGGTCCAGTCCTTCTCGACTTCGAAGCCGGCGGCCTTGGCGGCAGCGCGGGCTTCCTCGTCGGTCTTGATCGCCAGGAAGTCGATGCCGGTTGCTTCCTTGACGGCATCGGGCATCGGCACGCGCTTGAACGGACCCTTGAAGGAAATTTTCTGGCCCTGGAAATCAAGCTCGGTGGTGCCGTGGATGGCAATGGCCAGTGTTTCGAACATGCGCTCCACGAGGCTCATAATGTCCTCATAGTCGGCATAGGCCCAGTAGCATTCCAGCATGGTGAATTCGGGATTGTGCCGTGTCGACACGCCCTCATTGCGGAAGTTGCGGTTGACCTCGAAGACCTTGTCAGAAAGGCCCGACACCAGCGTGCGCTTCAAGAACAGTTCCGGCGCGATGCGCAGATACATGTCCATCTTCAGCGTGTTGTGGAAGGTCTTGAACGGATCGGCGGTGGCGCCGCCATAGACCGTCTGCAGCATCGGGGTCTCGACTTCGAGGAAGCCTTCGGCCTCCATGAAGCGGCGGATGCCGGAAATGATCTTGGAGCGCTGCTGGAAGCGCAGCTTGGATTCCTCATTGGAGAGGATGTCGAGATGGCGCTTGCGATAGCGGATTTCGACGTCAGAAATACCGTTCCACTTCTCCGGCATCGGCAGAAGCGACTTGGTGAGCATGGTGATCTCTTCGGCATTGATCGTCAGCTCGCCGCGCTTGGTGCGGCGCACCTTGCCGGTAACGCCGATGATGTCGCCGATGTCGATCATCGGCAGCATCTCGCGGGCCGCTTCCGGCGTCGTATCCTTGTGGGAAAAGATCTGCACCTTGCCGGACGCATCATGGATATCCATGAACATGCCGGAATTGCGCGAGGAGTAGACGCGACCGGCAACCGTGACCGTATCGCCCGTTTCGACATCCGGCTCGATATCGGCATATTTTTCCGCAAGCTCGGCATTGGTCAGCGTGCGGTGGAAATGCGCCGGATAGACGTCGCCGATCTTGTCGCGCAAAAGCGCCAGCTTCTGGCGGCGCACTTCGGTGGCGTCGGAGGACAGGGCAGTCGTTTCGGTCGTCTTGGTGTCGGTCATGGTCTTGAAGCCTTTTTCGGGCGAGTTGTTCTTGTGTCTGTGGCGGCTAAGGCCGCGTTCTTCCGTATCGGTAGCGCTGAAAGGCTTAACCCCTCTCGGCGTCATCCTCGGGCTTGACCCGAGGATCTATGGCGTAGCGCTTGTCCACCCGTGGCCTTCGAGGCTTTGGCGTGGATCCTCGGGTCAAGCCCGAGGGTGACGGAGGGTGGGGTGGCGTTGCCGCCTACCCTGAGCCCCTCAGACCCGGCGCGACCTTATCGACCTTAGCCCGCAGCGCCAACCATCGTCGTGACGACGGTGATGGCGGCCTTCAGGCGCTGGCGCACGACGGAGCGGCCGAGCAGCGCCATGGAATCGAAGAGCGGCAGCGAGCGCGAGGAGCCGGACATGGCGACGAAAAGCGGCGGCGTGACGACGCGCAGCTTCTTGCCTGTGCGCTCGGCCACATCGCGCAGTTCCGCTTCGATGGCTTCGACGTTCCAGTCCGGCATCTTTTCCAGATCGGTAGCAACGGTCGTCAGGATCTCGAGGATCTCTTCCGGCTTGCTCTTCAGCCCGGCAAAGGAGGCCGGTGTCAGGCCCACGTCGCCAGAGAGAAGGAAGCCTGCGAGATTAGGCAGTTCGCCAAGCTTGGAGACACGGCTCTGGGAGAGCTTCAGGCCTTCGGTCAGGCGCTGGTTCTCCATCGCCCATTCCAGCGTGCGGGCAATGAATTCTTCCGGCGAAAGCTTTTCGCGCAGCCAGCGACCGTTCAGCCAGTCGAGCTTCTGAATGTCGAAGATCGCGCCGGCCTTGGAAAGCGCGTCCGGATCGAATTTCGCAGCCAGTTCGTCCATCGACAGCAGCTCTTCGCCTTCGGCGATCTGGATGAAGAACAGGCCAAGGAAGTTCATCAGCGCTTCCGGCAGATAGCCGAGCGCGGAATAGTAGGAGATCGAGGTCGGGTTCTTGCGCTTGGAAAGCTTCGACTTGTCGGCGTTGCGCATCAGGGAGAGATGCATGAACACCGGCTCCTGCCAGCCGAAATAGCGATAGAGCAGAATGTGCTTTGGCACCGATGCCAGCCACTCTTCGCCGCGCGCCACATGGGTGATCTTCATCAGATGGTCGTCGATGACGTTTGCCATGTGATAGGTCGGCATGCCGTCGGCCTTGATTAGCACCTGCATGTCGACCGATTCCCACGGGATCGAGACATCGCCATAGACGCCGTCATGGAAATCGCAGGAGCCTTCGGTCGGGATCTTCATGCGCACGACGGAAGGCTCGCCCGCAGCCATCTTGGCGGTGACTTCTTCCGCCTTCAGGTGAAGGCAAAGACCATCATAGCCCGGCGGCTTGCCGGCAGCGCGCTGTGCCTCGCGCATTTCTTCCAGGCGCTGCGGGGTGCAGAAACAGCGGAAGGCGTGGCCCTTGTCGAGCAGCTCCTCAGCGTAGGGCCAGTACATGTCCTTGCGCTCGGACTGGCGGTAGGGGCCGTAGGGGCCACCGACATCCGGGCCTTCCGACCAGGTCAGGCCGGTCCATTTCAGCGCTTCCAGAACCTTCTCTTCATATTCGCGCGTGGAGCGCGTGGCATCGGTATCTTCGATGCGCAGAATGAACTCGCCGCCGTGTTTCTTGGCGAAGAGATAGTTGAAGAGCGCGATATAGGCCGTGCCGACATGCGGCTCGCCGGTGGGGGAAGGGGCAATACGGACGCGGACGCCGGAAGTGGTCATTGAAATTCACTCGTCGTGACGTTGCAGCGACGCAAGGCTGAAATCAGCCTGTTGTCAGCGAAATTGACGTTGGATGCGGCAGGATTGGCAAAAACAGGCGTTGGATCAAGCGCCATTTCACACCATCCCATTGGGCATGGCTTAGGCCACATTCCGCCGCAGGCGTCAAGAAAAGACTGTTGTGCTGTCTTGCCGGTGGTGCCGGGGTCAGGCCCCTCAGGACACCGGCCAGACGTACAGCAGCATGGGAATGCTGACGATGACGATGATGAAGGAGAGCGGAAGGCCAAGGCGCGGATAATCGCTGAAACGGTAACCCCCCGGTCCCATGACAAGCGTGTTGCACTGGTGGCCGATGGGGGTGAGGAAGTCGCAACCGGCACCGATGGCGACGGCCATCAGGAAGGCTTCGGGTCGAAAGCCGAGCGTGGTGGCAAAGCCTGCTGCAATCGGCGCCATCACCAGAACGGTGGCGGCATTGTTCAGGAAGGGCGTCACCGCCATTGCGGTGAGCAGGATCATGCCAAGTGCGGCAAAGGGCGGAAGACCATGGGCGACGCTGCCAAGCCAGTGGGCAATCAACTCGCTGGCGCCTGTGGTTCTCAGGCTGTCGCTGACGGGAATGAGGGCGGCGAGCATGACCAGGATCGGGCCATCCACGGACTTGTAGACTTCCGTCAGCGGGATGGCGCCGACCACGATCATCAGGAAGGCAGCGGCGAAGAAGGCAACCGAGACCGGCACCAAGCCGCTGCCGGCGGCAATCATGGCGGCGGCGAGCACGATCAGCGGCATGAAGGCGCGGCGCTTGACGCCAAGCAGGATTTCGCGCTGGGCAAGCGGCAGCAGCGAAAACTCCTGCAGCATCAGCGGCACGTTCTTGCGGCTGCCCTGCAACAACAGCACGTCTCCCGCCTTCAGCGTCAGATCGCTCAGGCGTTCGCTGACACGCTGACCGCGCCGTGACACGGCAATCAGATTGACGCCGCGCGTATAGGAAAGCGCCAGTTCGCGTGCCGACATGCCGTTCAGGTGGGAATCGTTGCTGATGACGGCTTCCATGGAGATGAGATCGACGACCTTTTCGCCCTTGTCGGTGAGCGGCTTGCCCGAGAGTATGAGGTTTGCCTGCGACACCATCCGGTCGAGGCCTTCCGGGCTGCCTTCCAGCATCACGGTGTCGCCAGCCTTCAACGTCACATCGGGAAAGGGCGAGATGCGACGGGGGCCACGCAGAATGGTTCTGGCAATCACGTCCCCGTCGCCAAGACGCAGGAGTTCGCGCAGCGGCTTGTCGACGAGCACGCTGTCGGGCGAAAGTGTGGCTTCGGCGGTGTAGCTTGCCTGGTCGAGAATATCTTCCACAGAGGCCTGCTGCTTTGCCCGCACCGGCAGAAGACGATAGCCGACGGTGAGGAAGAGAATGCCGACGACCGTCAGCGCAAGGCCGACGGGGGTGAAATCGAACATGCTGAAGCTTTGGCCGGTCATCTCCTCGCGAAGGCGCGACACGACGATGTTGGGCGAGGTGCCGATCTGCGTCATCAAGCCGCCGAGAAGGGCGGAAAAGGCCATCGGCATCAGATAGAAAGAGACGGGGCTGCCGGACTTGCGGGCAAACTGGAAGGCGACCGGCATCATGATGGCGAGCGCGCCGATGTTCTTGATGAAGGCCGACATGATGGCAACGGTCACCATGAGAAAAGCCAGTTGCAGGCCCTTGGAGCGCATTTCCGGCAAATAGCGCTTGATGATGAAATCGACGATGCCGGAACGCGCCACAGCGGAACTGACGATCAGCGCGCTGCCGACGATGATGACGATATCGTCGGAGAAGCCAGAAAAGGCCTTGTCGAAGGGAACGACACCGACGGCAACAGCCACCAGAAGCGCGCTACAGGCCACCACGTCGTAGCGGAACCTGTCCCACATGAAGGCCACCATCATCCCGGCAATCACGGTGAAGGCCAGGATCTGCTCTGTGGTCATGCGGGGGTACTTTCAGGAGGGCATTGCCATTGGACAATGCGGGGATGACCCGGGAAGGGTGCATCAAGAACGCGGGCGCTGTGCCACTTGTTCCTGCCGGTTTTGCGGGTTTTGCGGGCGTGCGGTGAACGCGGCGCCGTGCATGCTGTATCCGGGCGTGCCCTTGGACAAGTCTTTGAGGTTGCTTGTCTCTCAGCCTTGAGGCGCGAGCGCCGTGTTCAGCCTTGAGTTTAAGCTGGAGCCCGCAGCGGGTGCGGGCTCCAGGGATGTCTTCACAGCATCAATGCAGGGTGCTGCTCTTCTTGCGCTTGGAATTGCGGGAGACGATGTTGAGCACTTCCACCAGCGCCGAAAACGCCATGGCGGCATAGACGTAGCCCTTCGGCACATGGAAGCCCATGCCTTCGGCAATCAGCGTCGTGCCGATCATCAGCAGGAAGGCGAGCGCCAGCATGACGACCGTCGGGTTGCGCTCGATGAAGTTGGCAAGCGGGGTTGCGGCGAGCAGCATGACGGTGACGGCAAAGACGACGGCAACGACCATGATCGGCACGTGAGGGGTCATGCCGACTGCGGTGATGATGCTGTCCACCGAGAAAACCAGGTCGAGAAGCAGGATCTGGACGATGGCAGACGAGAAGCTGGTGATGGCAACCTTGCCGCCAACCATGTCTTCCTTGTGATCGATCGGGTCCACGTTGTGGTGGATTTCCTTGGTGGCCTTCCAGACGAGGAAGAGACCGCCGACGATGAGAATGATGTCCTTCCAGGAGAAGGGCTGGCCGAAGACTTCGAAGACCGGCTCTGTGAGCTGCACGATCCAGGCGACGGTGCCGAGCAGTCCAAGACGCATGACGAGCGCCAGACCGATACCGATGCGCCGTGCCTTTTCCCGCTGGTTTTCCGGCAGCTTGTTGGTCAGGATCGAGATGAAGATCAGGTTGTCGATACCCAGCACCACCTCCATGACGATGAGGGTGACGAGCGCCACCCATGCGGTGGGATCTGACAAGAGAGGGACGATGGACTCCATCGGGCCGGACTTCCTTTCAACTGAAGGTTATTATTCGACGGTGATAACGCAGATAATGGGCAATCTATAACGAATAAGTTGCGACGCAAGCATGTCAAAAGCGCCGTCAGGAGAGGTTCCCGGCGGCGCTTTAGACTAACTCGGAAGGATGAATGGCTTCAGGCGGCTTTTGTTCCGTAAGCGGCCATGAAGACGCGGATGGCGCTGGAGATCACGCGCTCCAACTCTTCGTCGGGAACGGGGCCTTCGAGTTCACCAAACAGGCGATATTTAAAGAACGTGCCGGTGGAAAGTTCGATGAACTGGCGCGCGGCCAATTCCACATCGTCAACCTGGAGGCTGCCGTTTTCAATATGATGGCGGATGAACTCTTCCAGAACGATCCTGATATTGTTGGGCGCGGAACTGAAGAACCGTCGCGAAAGCTTGGGCATACGGTCGATGACGCCAAGCAGTGAGCGCATGGCAGGGATCATGTCAGTGCATACCAGACGGTTCGCAAAGGCCGTTCCAAACTGCCTCAGGCCATCGCGCACCTCTTCGGTCCCGGCCAGAATGTCGCGCATGGAGTCAGCAAATTCGCTGCGATGGCGGTCGATCAAAGCGGCGAACAACTCTTCCTTATTGGCGAAGTAAACGTAGATCGTCCCCTTGGAAACGCCAGCTTCCCGGGTAATATCGTTCATGCTGGCGGCGTCGAAGCCCTTTTGCTTGAACATGCGCCACGCGCCATCGAGGATCTGTTCACGCTTGGACGGGTCTTCACCCGCAGCAAAGCGCCCACCTGAAGCGGTGGTCGAACTTGCATCCTCGATTACCTTGTCTGTCATCGTCTTTCGTCCGATTGCGGTTAACCCCCGGTTCAACATATCGAACCGGGCGGTTCGATGCCACTTGATATGTGGTGTAAAAGCGATTATGTCAATCGAACCGAACGGTTCAGTTCAATTAATTTCGTATAACCAGGTGTCTACCATGTCGTCTCAAAAGAGTGGCGCTGTCCGGGCGATCAATACGTCGGAAGAAGCAGAAGTCCAGACCGCAGCTCAGGCTGAAGCCCGCACTGAAGAAAACCGTCCGGCAGAGGCCCCCAAGGCCGCAGCGCCCGTGCAGCCGCCGGTGCAGAAGAAGAAGGGCAAGTCCTTCCTTCTGCCGATCTTCGGTATTGCGCTTCTGGCCGGTGCCGCCTGGTATGGCTACGACTACTGGACGACCGGCCGCTTCATGGTGTCGACCGACGACGCCTATGTGCATGGCGATATTGCGGTCATATCTCCCAAGGTATCCGGCTATGTGGCGAAGGTGGATGTCGTCGCCAACCAGCAGGTAAAGGCGGGCGATCCGCTGGTGACGCTGGATGACGGCGATTATCGCCTGGCGCTGGAGCAGGCCGAGGCGCAGCTTGCCACTCAGCAGCTTTCGCTGAACCGCATCGACGCGCAGATCGCAGGCGGCGAGGCGGCTCTTGCCCAGGCCTCTGCCCAGAAGGGCGCGCTCGACGCAGCCCTGCAGGGTGCCGAGATCAACAACAAGCGTGCTACCGAGCTGCAGTCCAAGGATGTCGGCACCGCCGCATCCGCCGACAATGCCCGCATTTCGCTTGAGCAGGCCAAGGCCAATCTTGCTGCCGGTCAGGCGAATGTGGTTGCGGCCGAGGCCAATATCCAGCTCCTGAAGGCGCAGCGCAAAGAGGCCGAAGGCTCGATCAAGCAGCTGGAACTGGCGCGTGACAAGGCAGCCCGCGATCTTTCCTTCACCGTTCTTCGCGCGCCCTATGATGGCGTGATCGGCAATCTTTCGGTGCAGACGGGCGATCTCGTCTCTGCGGGCAAGCGCCTGGCATCGCTCGTGCCGATGAACGAGCTCTATGTCGATGCCAACTTCAAGGAAACGCAGCTCGCACGCGTCGTGCCCGGTTCCAAGGTGAAGGTGCATGTGGATGCGTTCGATGATGACGCCATCGAAGGCACGGTGCAGTCGATCTCGCCGGCATCCGGCTCGGTCTTCTCCATGCTGCCGCCGGAAAACGCCACGGGCAACTTCACCAAGGTGATCCAGCGCGTGCCGGTGCGTGTCGTTCTTTCCAAGGAAGATATCGACAAGCATCACCTGCGTGCGGGCCTGAGCGTCGTCGTCGATGTCGACACGCGCACGGCACCAAAGCCGGCCGACACCCAGGCAGCCCAGAACCAGTCCAAGTAACCGGCAGCCCGGATCAAGGTAGGGACAAGCATTATGGCGGCTACAGCCAGCATGAGCGGCGGCACCACGGCCGCCGTCGATCCGCCGATGGACCGCAGACGCCTGATCGCGTTCTTCGCCATGGTCTTCGGCATGTTCATGTCGATCCTCGACATTCAGATCGTTTCGGCCTCGCTTGCCGAAATCCAGGCCGGCCTCGGTGCCGGTTCGGATGAAATCGCCTGGGTGCAGACATCCTACCTGATTGCGGAAGTCATCATGATTCCGCTGTCTGGGACGCTGGCGCGCATCCTCTCCACACGCGTGCTGTTTGCCACCTGTGCGGCGGGCTTTACGCTCTCCAGTGCGCTTTGCGCGACCGCGACGAATATCGACCAGATGATCGTCTATCGTGCCATTCAGGGCTTTATCGGCGGCGGCATGATCCCGTCGGTCTTTGCCGCGGCCTTTACCATCTTCCCGCCCTCCAAGCGCCCGATCGTGTCGCCGATCATCGGCCTTGTCGCAACGCTTGCGCCCACCATCGGGCCGACGGTTGGCGGTTATCTCTCCAATGCCTTTTCCTGGCACTGGCTGTTCCTCGTCAACATCATTCCCGGCATCATCGTCACCATCGTGACCTGGACGTTCATCGACTTCGACAAGCCGGAGGCCTCGCTGTGGAAGAAGTTCGACTGGTGGGGTCTGATCTCCATGGGCGTCTTCCTCGGTTCGCTGGAATATGTGCTGGAAGAGGGCAACAATAACGACTGGTTCAATGACGAGAATATCGTCATTGCGGCGATTGCCATGACGATCGGTGCGGTGGTGTTCTTCTGGCGGGCCTTCAAGGTGGATTTCCCGGTGGTGGATCTGCGCGCCTTTGCCGACCGAAACTTCTCCATCGGCTCGCTGTTTTCCTTCGTCATGGGTATCGGCCTTTACGGCTTGACCTATCTCTATCCGCTCTATCTGGGGCGCGTGCGCGGCTATGATGCGCTGATGATCGGCGAGACGATGTTCGTTTCGGGTCTGACCATGTTCTTCACCGCACCGATTGCAGGGCGGCTTTCGGCCAAGCTCGATCCGCGGGTGATGATGGCGATCGGTTTCATCAGCTTTGCGGCGGGCACCTGGATCATGACGCATGTGACGGCCGACTGGGATTTCAACGAGCTTCTGATCCCGCAAATCCTGCGCGGTTTCGGCCTCATGATGTGCATGGTGCCGATCAACAACATCGCGCTCGGCACGCTTCCGCCCGCCCGCATCAAGAACGCATCCGGTCTCTTCAACCTCACGCGTAACTTGGGCGGTGCGGTCGGTCTTGCCATCATCAATACCGTGCTCAGCCAGCGCACCGACGACCACTATGTCCGCATTGCCGAGCATGTGAATTACGGCAATCCGGCAGCCCTCGACTGGCTGAACAATGTCGGCGGCAATTACGACTCCTACGGCCTCGACGGCGCGTCGGTGGCGATCAAGAAGCTTGTCGGCGTGGTGTCGCAGCAGGCGTGGATCCTGGCCTTTGCCGATGTGTTCCTGCTTTTGACCTTCCTGTTCACCGGGCTGATCTTCCTGACGGTGCTGATCAAAAAGCCGAAGGCGGCCCCGCCGCCCGATGCCGCCCACTGAGTTTCACCTATCCACCGCAGCGCATGTGGGGTCACCGGAAACGGTGGCCCCTTTTTGTTTGGGTTGGGAGTGTTTTCTTCGGGGACAATGACACGCCTTAGATGTTGTCGCGGGTCTGTCACGACGAGCGTTCCACACTCTGCCGTGATCCTCGGGCTTGACCCGAGGATCCATGGTTCCCAACAGTTTCAATGGCTTGTGGATCCTCGGGTCAAGCACGAGGATGACGCAGAGTGTATGGCGGGCTGCCTGCAACGAACCGAAACACAGCAGAACAAAGAACGCCGACCGCTCAAGCGACCAATCCGTAACCCATTCATGAGGTACGTACATCATTTTCTGATTTACGTACCTCAGAAACTCCTCTATGACGGTGCGCGGGAGGAAACATGAAGCCGACAGTTCACGATATTGCGTCAAAGGCCGGGGTCAGTCTCGCCACCGTCGACCGGGTGATCAACCTGCGTCCGGGCGTGCATCAGCTGACCCGCGCCAAGGTGGAGGCGGCGATTTCCGAGCTTGGCTATGTGCGCGATATCGCAGCCGCCAACCTCGCCAAGGGGCGCAGCTATGCGCTGGTCTTCATTCTTCCCAACAACGACAATTCCTTCATGGCGGGGCTTCGCAACGAGGTGAGGTGTGCGGCCTCGCGCTCCTATGTGGAGCGCACCTCGATCCGCATCATCGAGGTACCGCCCTTCGATGCGGCGGCACTCACCCAGGCGCTGGATGTGGCCCGGCTGGAAAAGCCTTCGGGCGTCGCCTTTGTCGCGATCGATTCCGAGGACGTGGTCGAGGCGACGGATCGTTTGGCTGACAGCGGTATTGCCGTCGTGACGTTGGTGTCGGATCTGACGGGCTCCAAGCGCGACCATTTCGCCGGTGTCGACAATGCCGCGGCAGGCCGCACGGCGGCAAGCCTGATGGGTCGCTTCCTGCCAAGAGAGACGGCAGAGATCGCGGTTCTGGCGGGCTCCATGCTGGTGAAGGATCACCGCGAGCGTCTGACCGGCTTCGAAGGTGTGATCGAGGCGGAGTTTCCGCATCTTTCCATCCGTCCGGTTCTGGAGGGGCGCGACGATGCCGAAAGGGTGGACGCGCTGGTCGCAGACACTCTGCGCGACAATCCGAGGCTTGCCGGGCTCTATAGCCTCGGTGCCGGCAATCGTGGTCTGATCCGGGCGCTGAAGGCCCATGATGGCTTCCGGCCGTGCGTCATTGCCCATGAGCTGAACGACACGACCGCGGCAGCACTTCGCGACGGCGTGCTGGATGCCGTGCTGAACCAGGATGCCGGCCACGAGGTGCGCAGCGCGATCCGCGTGCTGAAAGCCCGCGCCGATGGGCTTACCGTCATCGAGGCGCAGGAGCGTATCCGTATCGACATATTCCTGAGGGACAATCTCCCTTGAGCACTCTTTGTTTGAACCCGTTTCGGGCGCGGCCCGGCTTCAACTGTGCCAGCCCCATCACATCCCATCTTGGAGGACGATATGTATCTCGGTCTTGATCTTGGAACATCCGGCGTCAAGGCGCTGCTGATCGATGGCGATCAGACGGTCATCGGTTCGGCCAATGGCGCGCTGGACATTTCGCGTCCGCATCACGGCTGGTCGGAGCAGGATCCGGCCCACTGGATCAAGGCGACCGAAACGGCGATCGCCGGGCTGAAGGCGAAATTTCCCGCCGAGCTTTCGGCGGTCAAGGGCATCGGTCTTTCCGGCCAGATGCATGGCGCGACGCTGATCGATGCGAGTGGTGACGTTCTTCGCCCCTCGATCCTGTGGAACGATACGCGCTCTTACGCCGAAGCTGCGAAGCTCGATGCGGACCCCCGCTTTCGCCAGATTACCGGCAATATCGTCTTTCCGGGCTTCACCGCGCCGAAGCTCGTCTGGGTGAAGAACAACGAGCCGGAGATTTTTGCCAAGGTCGCTAAGGTGCTGCTGCCGAAGGATTATCTGCGCCTGTGGCTGACGGGCGAGTACATCTCGGAAATGTCGGACTCCGCCGGCACCTCCTGGCTGGATACGGGCGCGCGCAAGTGGTCGTCCGAGCTGCTGGCGGCTACCGATCTGGATGAGAAGCATATGCCGTCTCTGGTGGAGGGCACCGATGAGGCGGGCGTGCTTCGCTCCGAGCTTGCCTCCGCCTGGGGTATTTCCGGCAAGGTCGTCGTGGCCGGTGGCGCTGGCGACAATGCCGCATCCGCCTGCGGCATGGGCACGGTTGCCGAAGGCCATGCCTTTGTGTCTCTCGGCACCTCGGGCGTGCTCTTTGCTGCCAATGCCTCCTATCTGCCGAAGCCGGAGAGCGCGGTTCACGCCTTCTGCCACGCGCTGCCCAACACCTGGCACCAGATGGGCGTGATCCTGTCGGCCACCGATGCGCTCAACTGGTACTCCGGCATTGCCGGCAAATCCGCGTCCGAACTTTCCAGCGAGTTGGGCGACGACCTGCAAGCGCCAACCGGCGTCACCTTCGCGCCCTATCTCTCGGGCGAACGCACCCCGCACAATGACGCGGCCATTCGCGGCTCCTTCATCGGCCTTTCGCATGAAAGCGACCGCAAGGCGCTGACGCAGGCCGTACTTGAAGGCGTGACCTTTGCGATCCGCGACAATCTCGAGGCGCTGAAATCGGCTGGCACCTCGATCTCGCGCGTCACCGCCATCGGCGGCGGATCGCGTTCGCGCTATTGGCTGGCCTCGATTGCCACCTCGCTCGGCGTGCCGGTCGACATTCCGGCGGAAGGCGATTTCGGCGCGGCCTTTGGCGCCGCCCGTCTCGGCCTGATTGCGGCGACGGGGGCTGATCCGGTTGCCGTCTGCACGCAGCCGGAAACGGAAGAAACCATCGAGCCGGTGGCAGCGCTGTCAGGCGCCTATGAAGAGGCTTATGCGCGGTACCGCGCGCTCTATCCGGCGATCAAGCCGCTGTCGCATTAGGCGTAGAAAGGGGGGTGAACCACACCCTTCAACGCCGCTAACCACACACCACCAAGGGAGAAGCAACGATGAGCACTGGATTTTTCGGCGATATCGCCAAGGTCAAATATGAAGGCCCGGACAGCACCAATCCGCTGGCCTTCCGCCACTACAACCCCGATGAGATCGTCGCCGGCAAGCGCATGGAAGACCATCTGCGCTTTGCGGTCGCCTACTGGCATTCCTTTGCCTGGGAGGGCAGCGATCCCTTCGGCGGACGCACCTTCGACCGCCCATGGTTTGGCGATGACATGCAGAAGGCCAAGCTGAAGGCCGATGTGGCGTTCGAAATGTTCAGCCTGCTCGGCGCGCCCTATTACTGCTTCCACGATGCGGATGCGCGTCCGGAAGGCAAGACCTTTGCGGAAAGCACCAAGAACCTCAACGAGATCGTCGACTACCTGCAGAAGAAGCAGGAAGAGACCGGCGTCAAGCTTCTCTGGGGCACGGCGAACCTCTTCTCCAACCGCCGCTTCATGTCCGGCGCCTCCACCAATCCGGATCCGGATGTGTTTGCCTATTCGGCAGCCACCATCAAGACCTGCATGGACGCCACGATGAAGCTCGGCGGCGAGAACTATGTCCTGTGGGGCGGCCGCGAAGGTTACGAGACGCTGCTCAACACCGACCTCTCCAGAGAGTTCGACCAGATGGCGCGCATGCTGCACATGGTCGTGGAATACAAGTACAAGATCGGCTTCAAGGGCACGATCCTGGTCGAGCCGAAGCCGCAGGAGCCGACCAAGCACCAGTATGATTACGACGTCGCGACCGTCTATGGCTTCCTGAAGAAGTATGGCCTCGAAAACGAAGTGAAGATGAATATCGAGCAGGGCCACGCGATCCTTGCCGGCCACACTTTCGAGCATGAGCTGGCGCTTGCAAACACGCTCGGCATCTTCGGCTCCATCGATATGAACCGCAACGACTACCAGTCCGGTTGGGATACCGACCAGTTCCCCAACAACGTCCCGGAGATGGCGCTGGCCTATTACCAGGTCCTGCAGGCCGGCGGCTTCACCACCGGCGGCACCAACTTCGACTCCAAGCTGCGTCGCCAGTCGCTCGATCCGGAAGATCTGCTGATCGGCCATATCGGCGGCATGGATTGCTGCGCGCGTGGCCTGAAGGCTGCGGCGAAGATGGTGGAAGACGGCGCGCTCTCCAAGCCGCTTGCTGAGCGCTACGCCAAGTGGGACCAGCCGGAAGCCCAGAAGATGCTGCGCGGCGAAATGAAGCTGGACGAGATTGCGGCCAAGGTGGAGCGGGAAAACATCAACCCCGAGCCGAAATCCGGCCGCCAGGAATATCTCGAAAACGTTGTCAACCGCTACGTCTGAGGCGTTGTGCCGGTGAGAGCCGGCTGTTGCGATTGTTTCACCCCGGACGTGCGTTCGGGGTGAAGCCGTTGATGCGCTTTCTCCTCCTCATTCCTGTGCTTGTCACAGGAATCCAGCCGACGCGCGTCTGCGCGGCGAAAAGAGGCCCTTCCAGACCAAAGACTTGGTCTGACTGGATTCCTGTGACAAGCACAGGAATGAGGGTCGATTCTTCAGACCAACTCTTCCGCACGCGCCTCCAATAGCGCGAGGATCTCAAACCCGCACATCCCCCCGATAGACATTCGGCGTCGTCCCCGTCAGCCGTCCGAAAATCTTGCGAAAGGCGGCGGGGTCGGTGTAGCCGACGGACCAGGCGATGGATTCGATGGAGCCGTTGGTGGTTTCGAGCAGTTGCCGCGCCTTCATGATGCGGACATTCTGGTGATACTCGGTGAGCTTCAGTTTCGTGGCGCGGAAGAAGCGGCGTTGCAGGGTGCGCTCCGAGAGGTTCACGCCGTCTGCCAGTTCGCCAACGCTCTTTTGCAATTCCGGGGTGGCGTGGAACTGGTGCTGGATCTGCAGCACCTCGCGATCGCCATGGTCGAAGCGTGGCAGGAAGGCCTTGTAGCGAGCCTGGCTGGCGCGCGGCGGATCGACGATGAGAAAGCGGGCGGTCTCCAGCATCACCGTCTGGCCGAGAAGTTTTTCGACGAGCAGCAGGCCGAGATCGGCCCAGGCGAGAATGCCGCCTGCGGTGATCACGTCGCCGTCGTCGATGATCATGTTGTCGGGCGCTACATCGATGCCGGGAAAGCGCTCTGACAGCCTGTCGGCAAAGGCCCAGTGGGTGGTGGCGCGGCGTCCATTGATGAGGCCGGTTCCGGCCAGCACAAAAGCGCCGGCACAGACCGAGCAGACCGTCACGCCTTCGGCATGTTGCGCTGACAGCCACTGCGAGGCGGGCGTCATGCTCTGCATCTTCTCCGGCATGACGATGCTGGGCGGCGCGATGACGTAGCGCAGCGCATGGGGCTCGCCCGGATGCGAGTCCCAGATGCACGAGACCGTGTCGCTTTCCATCTTCCAATGGCTGATGCGGATGCCGGTTTCACCCGCGCGACCTTCCAGCGCCATCGCCCAGCTGGAGGCGAGGCTGAAGAGATCGGTCAGCCCGTAGATCGCAGCCAGCTGACAGTCGGGATAGATGAGTAGCGCAATTTCGATAGTGCTGATATTCGTATCGACGGTCTTCGGGACGTCCGTCTCGACACCTTTTTCCAGCATTTGCACCATTGTCACTTTTGCCTTCTATAAAGTCGTTTGCGCCACGTGTTTTGTGTAGAGCAAGGCGCTAGCTTGTTCAAGTCAACAGCAACCAGACAGGCACCGACAGGAGAGCGCGATGACGGAACCAGGGACAACCAATGACGCCAACCGCTTTTTCGTGTCGAGGCGCAGTGTCTTGATCGGAGGTGCCGCCCTTGCAGGCGCCGCACTCTCGCCACTCGATTTTTCATCCGCCTCTGCAGCAACCAATTCAGCACAAGGAGATATCAACATGGGTTACGTTACCACCAAAGACGGCGTGCAGATCTTCTACAAGGACTGGGGTCCAAAGGACGCGCAGCCGGTTGTCTTCCACCACGGCTGGCCGCTGTCTTCCGACGACTGGGACGCGCAGATGCTGTTCTTTCTTGCCAACGGCTACCGCGTCGTTGCCCATGACCGCCGTGGACATGGCCGCTCGGAGCAGGTGTCCGAAGGTCACGACATGGACCATTACGCCGCCGACGCCTTTGCCGTAGTCGAGGCGCTGGACCTGAAGAATGCCATCCATATCGGCCACTCCACCGGCGGTGGCGAAGTTGCCCGCTATGTGGCCAAGCATGGCGAACCGGCAGGGCGCGTTGCCAAGGCGGTTCTGGTCTCCGCCGTTCCGCCGCTGATGCTGAAGACCGAGGCCAATCCGGAAGGTCTGCCGATCGAAGTCTTCGACGGTTTCCGTTCCGCACTTGCCGCCAACCGCGCACAGTTCTTCCGTGATGTTCCGGCTGGCCCCTTCTATGGCTTCAATCGCGATGGTGCGACGGTGTATGAAGGCGTGATCCAGAATTGGTGGCGTCAGGGCATGATGGGCGGCGCGAAGGCCCATTACGATGGCATCAAGGCGTTTTCCGAAACCGACCAAACGGACGACCTGAAGGCGATTGGCGTTCCGACGCTGGTGCTGCATGGCGAAGACGACCAGATCGTTCCGATCGCAGACTCCGCTCAGAAGTCGATCAAGCTTCTGAAGAATGGTGAGTTGAAGACCTATCCGGGCTTCTCCCACGGCATGCTGACGGTAAACGCCGACGTGCTGAACGCCGATCTTCTGGCCTTCGCCAAGAAGTAAAAACCTAAACGAAGGGCCGCTGGCGGGGCAAATGCTCTGCCAGCGGCCCTTCGTCGTTTTAACGTTGGCGCATCACGAAACTGTGATGGTGACGAGCGCTGCAATTTCTGATGTTTAGCAGTCTCTTCCATTGGAGATTGCCCATGCCCGCATATGCCATTCTCGCCCTTGCTGTGATCAGCGAAGTCGTCGCGACCATGTCGCTCAAGGCATCGAAAGGGTTCACCGTCCTCGTCCCCTCCATCGCCGTCGTCATCGGCTATGGCGCTGCCTTCTTCTTCCTGTCGATGATCCTCGATCGCATTCCGGTGGGTGTGGCTTACGCCATCTGGGCCGGTGGCGGGATCCTCTTGACGGCGACACTTGGATGGTTCGTCTTCGGCCAGCGCGTAGATTTCTGGGGCTTTGTCGGCATGGCATTCATCCTCGCCGGTGTGCTCATCCTCAATCTGCTGTCGAAATCATCCGTGCATTGAGCGGCCACAAACGCTTGTAAATTCGCATGGTTACATTTCTGTGCCTTCTTGTGTGCGGCGCAACAGACCCTATCTGTATCTGCGTTTCAAAGGGCTTCAGACCGCGCATTGACGCGCATGGCTGGCCCGCCAAGGAGTTTCTATGCTGATCGATAAACTGAACTGGCGTTATGCCACGAAGAAGATGGACCCTGCCAAGGCTGTGTCCGAGGACAAGGTGGACCGCATCATCGAGGCGGCGCGTCTGGCTCCGACGTCAAGCGGCCTTCAGCCCTTCGAAATCATCGTCGTCACCAATCCTGAGGTTCGTGCCAAGATCCAGGAGATCGCCTGGAACCAGGCACAGATCACCGATGGTTCGCATCTCCTGGTGTTCGCCGCCTGGGACAATTACACCCCAGAGCGCATCAACCACATGTTTGACCTGACGAACGAAGAACGCGGCTTCAAGAACGAGGGCTGGGAAAAGTACCGCCAGTTCCTGCTTGGCATGTACCCGGATCGTGATCCGAAAGAAAACTTCGAGCACGCCGCCCGCCAGGCCTATATCGCCTTCGGCATGGCTGTGGCTCAAGCCGCCTTCGAAGGTGTGGATGCAACGCCGATGGAAGGTTTCGAGCCTGCCAAGCTGGACGATATTCTCGGCCTTCGCGAGAAGGGCCTGCGTTCGGTGACGATCCTGCCGCTCGGCTATCGTCAGGAAGAGGGCGACTGGCTGGCCAATCTGAAGAAGATCCGCCGCCCGCTGGATCAGTTCGTTACCAAGGTCGAGTGACGACAACCGTCGCTCTTCGGGCAGATTTTTCCGTCATTCGCGGATAATTGAAATATCCTGCCTATAAATCGGTATCGCATACGGGCATGTATGCGATACACAGATGGCCGAAACGTCCTAGCAACGGCGTGAAAGCCATCGTCTTCAGAAAGTCGACCATGCTCTCAGATGTCTTTCATTGTCGAATGTGCCGGATGGCGGCATGAACGGTTGTGGCCTGACGGGCCATCCGCCGGAATGAAGAGACAATTTCCTCAAGAGCAATGGCATGAATTCCGATATCAGTAAGGGCGCAGAGCGTCCGATCCCGACCTCGACAGCCGACCCGATGGTGGCCTTCGAGGCAGTGACGAAAACCTTTGGCGGCAATGGCAAAGAGCCGGCCTTCACCGCGCTTGCCGGCGTGGATTTCGTTGTCCCACGCGGCGGCATATCCGGCATCATCGGCCGCTCGGGTGCCGGCAAATCCACCATGATCCGGCTCGTCAACGGGCTGGAGCGGCCGACATCCGGCAAGGTGGTGGTGGATGGCGTCGATGTCGGCGCGCTCGACGAGGGCGGCCTGCGCTCGCTTCGCCGCTCCGTCGGCATGATCTTTCAGCACTTCAATTTGCTGTCGTCGCGCACCGCTTACGACAATGTGGCGCTGCCGCTCGAAATCTCCGGTGTCTCCAAGGACGATATCAAGCGCAAGGTCGGGCCGCTGCTCGATCTCGTCGGTCTTGGCGACAAGGCCAAGCGCTATCCGGCAGAACTCTCCGGCGGCCAGAAGCAGCGTGTCGGCATTGCCCGTGCGCTTGCCACCGAGCCGAAGCTGCTGCTTTCCGACGAGGCGACGTCTGCGCTCGACCCGGAAACGACGCAATCGATCTTGGAACTGTTGAAGCGCATCAATGCCGAGCTTGGCCTGACCGTGCTTCTCATCACCCATGAGATGGAGGTGGTGAAGACCATCGCCTCGCAGGTTGCCGTCATCGACAAGGGCCTGATCGTCGAGCAGGGCTCCACCTTCGATATCTTTACCCATCCGCACCACGAAACGACGCGCAGCCTGTTGTCGTCTGCCGTCGGCGTCAAGCTGCCGCATTGGGTGACGTCTGGCTTGAAGAGCGAGCCGGCTGCCGGCGACCGTATTCTGGTGCGTCTCGTCTTCTTCGGCGATACGGCGTTCCAGCCTTTGACCGCACGTCTCGTCGCCGAGATCGGCCCAGATGTGAATATTCTGGCGGGCACCATCGAGGAAATTGCCGGTGCGCCCTTCGGTTCGCTGGTCGTCTCCTATCCGGCAACGCCGGAGGTGCTGGCGCGGGCGAAACGCGTCTATGACGAAACGGGTCTGACGACGGAGGTGCTTGGCTATGTCGCCTGATATGCTGTTCAACATTCTCCTCAAGGGGCTTATCCAGACGCTGCATATGGTGGCGGTCTCCGGCATCGTCGGTTCCGTGCTTGGCCTGCCGATCGGCATCTTCCTTGCCACCAGTGGCAAGGGCGAGCTGTTCGAGGCACCGGTGACGAACCGCATTATCGGCTTCATCGTCAACGCCGCGCGCTCCACGCCCTTTATCATTCTTGTGGTGGCGATCATTCCCTTCACTCGTCTTGTTGCCGGAACCTCGATCGGCACAAATGCGGCCATCGTGCCGCTGACGGTGGCGACCGTTCCCTTCATTGCAAGGCTGGTGGAAGCGGCGATCCGCGAGGTGGACAAGGGGCTGATCGAGGCCGCGCGCGCCATGGGCGCGACACCGCTTCAGATCGTCACCAAGGTGCTTCTGGCCGAAGCCAAGCCCGGCATCACGCTGGCGCTCACACTCACGCTCGTCAGCCTCATCGGCTATTCGGCGATGGTTGGTGCCGTCGGCGGCGGTGGGCTGGGAGACCTCGGCATTCGCTATGGCTATCAGCGCTTCATGCCGGATGTGATGCTGGCGGTGGTCATCGTCCTCATCGTGCTGGTGCAACTGGTGCAGAGCGCCGGTGACGCGCTGGCCCGCAGCTTCGACAAGCGCAATCGCAAGAATTGAATTCAACTGCGCGGTTTTTCCCGCGCGCAGAGATAACAACGTCAAGGAGACACCCATGAAAAAGCTCATTATCGCTGCTTCTCTCGCAGCCCTCTTTGCCGGCAGCGCGCTGGCTGAAACCATCAAGGTCGGCGTGACCCCTGCCGAACATGCGCAGATCATGGAGCAGGTGAAGAAGGTTGCCGCGACCAAGGGCCTCGATATCGAAATCCTCGATTTCTCCGATTACGTCGTGCCGAACCAGGCGCTGGCCGATGGCGAGCTGCAGGCCAACTCCTTCCAGCACCAGCCTTATCTCGACAACCAGATTGCCGACCGCAAGTTCGATATCGTCAGCGTCGGCACCACCATCACCACGCCAATGGGTGTCTACTCCAAGAAGGTGAAGAGCCTGGACGAGCTGAAGGATGGCGCAACCGTCGGCATTCCGAACGACCCCACCAATGGTGGCCGCGCGCTTCTGGTGCTGGCCTCCAAGGGCGTGCTGAAGGTGAACGAGGCTGTCGGCCTCAAGGTCACGCCAGCCGACATCACCGAGAACCCGAAGAACATCCAGATCGTCGAACTCGACGCCGCACAACTGCCGCGTTCGCTGGATGATACCGATGCGTCGGTGATCAACACCAATTATGCAACCGCGGCCGGCCTCAACCCGAAGAAGGATGCAATCGCCATTGAAAGCGAAAAGTCTCCCTATGCGAATGTGATCGCGGTTCGCACGGAAGACAAGGACAAGCCCTGGGTAAAGACGCTGGTTGAATCCTATCACAGCCCGGAAGTGAAAAACTTCATCCTCGAGAAGTATAACGGCACCGTTATCCCTTCCTGGTAACAGGCTGTGCGGTTTTGCAATCTATAGATTGTAAATGGCGCGGTCGGTCTTGCGGCTGCGTGTATAACTTTCGCCTCTTCCGCAATTGCGGGAGGGGCTTTTTCTTGCAAAAGTGGCAGAATTGTACGTTTCGTACAAAATTACCGCGTGTGTTTTTAATCTCTTCTGAATGTTTCCCCGGCACGATAGCGCTTGATAAGGGCAAGTTGCATTGAGTGTGGGGCAAGGCAGAATGAGGATGATCGGTAGGAGATCTGCGGTCGCAGGTGTTCTTTTTGCCTTTGCGCTCATTGTCACCCTGATCACCGCGCTCGTTCTCTCGGCGCTGACCAATGTGACCCAGATGGCCAACCGGCTGGATGAGGAGCGTTCTCTCCAGACTGCGCGCGGCGCGCTTTCCACCTTCCAGCATCAGCTGGGCGCGACACTGAATGACTACGCCGCCTGGGACGATGCCGCCCGTTTCGTCTATGCCGAAGATGGTGCCGGCTGGATCATCAGCAATTACGGCGACATGACCGTCAATAGCGAGCTCTTCGATACCGCCGTCGTTCTGGACGATCAGGAGGGCGTGCTGCTGGCCTATCAGAATGGCGCACCGGCACCCTGGAGCGTCGGCTCCTATTTCGGTGGTTCCATATCCGAAATGATCAACCGCATCCGCAATGCCGGACCGGAGGCCACCCCGGAAACGACCGGCTTCATCCGCACGCGTGACGGCATTGCCGCCGCGGGCGTGGCGCTGGTGCGCAAGAAATCCGGCGAGCTCGACCCCTCGCTTGGCAAGCGCTATCTGGTGTTCGTTCGCCATCTGACCGATGACAAGGTCGCCAAGCTCGGCCAGACCTATCTGGTCAATGGGCTGTCGCTCGAACCCGGCCTTGCAGCCACACCCTATTATGTCGATATCGTTGATCCGCATGGCGATATTCTTGGCAAGCTGACCTGGACCTCCACCATGCCGGGCGATGTCAGCCTCAACGAGGTGCGCCCGCGGGTGCTGACCGCCTTTTCCATTGTCGGCGTCTTTTTCCTGGTGCTCTTCATCTTCGGCCTTGCCGTCATCCGCAAGCTCAGACGTGAGGAAGCGGTCATGCGCGAAGAGCTTCTGGTCGATCGCTTGAGCGGGCTGCATAATCGTCCCGGCCTGTTTCGTGGCCTGAAGCGCATGACGGAAGCGGCGAACGCGGACGGCTCCTATGTGGAACTCATCTATCTTGATCTCGATGGCTTCAAGGATGTGAACGATTCCTTCGGCCACGAGGTGGGAGATCTGCTGATCAAGGCGGTGGCCGCGGCCCTCAAGGTTCTTGCGCCGAAGGGCGCCCTGCTGGCGCGCCTTGGCGGCGACGAATTCGCAATAGCGCTGCAGGGTCCGAACGCCCGCATTGAGGGGCGCATGTTCTGCGACGCACTGCTGGAGCTCGTCTCCGAACCCTTCATGCTGGGTGACCGCGTTGCCGCAATCGGCTGCAGCATCGGCACGGCCGTCTCCAAGGGTGGCGATATCAATGGCGAGGAACTGCTGCGGCGGGCGGATATGGCCATGTATGAGGCGAAGGAAGGGGGCGGCGGCCGCTACTTCGCCTATCAGGCCGATCTCGACGCGCGCCGTGAAGAGCGCAAGCAGCTGGAAGCCGATCTGAAATACGGCATCGACAACAACGAAATCCGCGTCGCCTTCCAGCCAGTCGTTTCTACGTTGAGCCGCCGTATCATCGGAGTGGAAGCGCTTGCCCGCTGGAACCGCCCAGGCTATGGCCCGGTTTCGCCGGATGTCTTCATTGCAGCGGCGGAATCAGGCGGGCTGATCGACAAGCTCGGCATGCAGGTCATGCGCACGGCGCTCAAGGAAGCGGCCGCATGGCCGGAGCTGAAGATCGCCATCAACATCTCGCCTGTCCAGTTCCGCAACCCAGCCTTCGCCGGACATGTGGTGCAGGTGCTGGACGAAACCGGCATTGCCCCGGAGCGGGTGATGCTGGAAATGACCGAAGGCTACTTCATTCATCATCCAGAGCGCGCCCAGGCCGTCATTGAAAAGCTGCAGCAGATCGGGCTCAGCATCGCGCTTGACGATTTCGGCTCGGGCTTTGCCAGCACCGGCTATCTGCGTCGCTTCGGTTTCGATCGGATGAAGATCGACAAGTCGCTGGTCGTGGCGCTGGAAGAGGGCGGCCGTTCACTCGAAATGCTCACCGCCACCGTGGCTCTCGCCCGCTCGCTTGGCATTCCGGTGACGGCAGAGGGTATCGAAACCGAGGACCAGGCCGTCATCCTGCAGATCTGCGGCTGCGACGAACTGCAGGGCTATCTCTTCTCCAAGCCGCTACCTGCCGCAGGCATTCACGAGTTGCTGGCGCAGCAAGATGCGCCGATGGAGCAGTTGAAGGCTTCGTAATCGAAAGCACAATGCGTCGATTCAAAAAGCATTCGTTGTGCGTCCAACAGGACGCACGGCGCTTTATCGCCCCAGATGCTTTTCGCCGCGCTTCTTGGCGATATCGATCTGCTTCTGGCGGTCGCGGAAGCGTTGGCGGTCTTCTTCGGTCCGATCATTGTAACAGCTCGGGCAGGAGACGCCTTCTTCGAAGAGCGGCGACAGCCGCACCTCCTCGGTGATCGGGTTGCGGCAGGCGTGGCAAAGCTGGTGATCGCCTTCGGCAAGGCCGTGGACCACAGAGACGCGCTCGTCGAAGACGAAGCAGGCGCCTTCCCACAGGCTCTCTTCTTCCGGCACCTCTTCCAGATATTTCAGAATGCCGCCCTTCAGGTGGAAGACATCTTCAAAGCCCTGTTCCTTCATGAAGGCCGTGGCCTTTTCGCAGCGAATGCCGCCTGTGCAATACATGGCGATCTTCGGCTTGTTGTGCAGGCCGGGATTGTTCTTCACCCAATCGGGAAATTCGCGAAACGTCTTGGTCTGCGGATCGACCGCGCCCTTGAAGAGGCCGATCGCCGTCTCATAGTCATTGCGGGTATCGATGACGATCGTATCCGGATCGGAGATCAGCGCGTTCCAGTCCTTCGGATCGACATAGGTGCCGACGATCCGGTTGGGATCGATATCCGGCACGCCCATGGTGACGATTTCCTTCTTCAGCTTCACCTTCATACGCACGAAGGGCATCTTCGACGCGCGGCTTTCCTTGTGCTCCAGGCTCGCAAATTCCGGCTGGGCGCGCAGGTAGGAGAGCACGGTCTGCACGCCTGCATCGGTTCCGGCAATCGTACCATTGATGCCCTCGGCTGCCAGAAGCAGCGTGCCCTTCACACCCTGTTCCTGGCAGAGCTTGAAGAGACTATCGCGCGTGCTCTCGAACCGCGGGAAGCGGGCGAAGTGGTACAGCGCTGCCACGAGGAAATCGCCAGCGGCACCGGAAAGGGTGGAACTGGAAGACGTCGCCTCGGCGGTGGCGTCCGGGCGGAAGGGTGTCGTGCTGTCGGTCATGGGCGCTGAAATACAGCCATCCGGACGTTGTTGCAATCCTGATTGCGTTGGATTTGCGCGGTCACAGTAGATGGTTGTGGCTTAGTCACCGCGCTTTAAAACTGCGCCAGCCTGCAAATTTCGTTTCATGGTCGCGATTCCGTTTGATGAAGCATTGAGGGTGCAGTTATCTGGTCCGCAGTGAATCACTAGCCCTAACCTAATGGCAAGCGCAGTGCAGGATTGTGAGTGTATCAAGCAGCTCTTAGTCCGAATGCATAATCTTGAGACAGTTAAGAGCAGCGATAATGAAATATGAGATGTATCGGTTTATAAACCAGCTGTTCACACGCTACTCTGGCGGACCTGAGGTGCTTGATGAAGCAATCCAGTCTCACCAGAAACTCAAGGAAATCGTTCAGAGCTTGTTCGTAGGCGAACGGGCGTCTAGCTTGCCTCAAGATCTCGTTGCAGCGATAGATCGAGTAATTGATCGTCTTAGACTTACGCATCCCAGCGGCGAGAAGTATTCAGCGGATGCTTTGTCGTTGGACGTCCTAAGTATCCTCGCTAAAAAGAACGATAGACTTTTCCTCCCATACATTGCTCCTCTGCTTGCAGGTTATCGCCGTTTTGCAGCGGACGCGGTCGGCGCTGCCCAGCCGCGCGTTCAGGAAGAATTGATGAGCCTGATAAGCTGGGAAACAATCCTTTCCGCACCAGAAGGCCTCCAGTCAATTATTGCGCCAAAGCTTCAGACGCTTGAGCAGGAGGCTGACAGAAAAGCACAAGAGCTATCGGCTGCGATGTCTGGGTACCAAAAAATTCGTGACAGCCAACAACTCTGTCAGGCGCAAGCTGCCGAAGCGATCGCTAAGGCAGAAAAGCAACTTACCGGCGCAGGCCACGCATTTGAGCAAAAGGCGACTGAATTCGAGGATCGTAACCAGGAAATCGATACCACTATCCGACAGCTTCGAGCTGACCTCGATGCTCAGGTTGCGAGATTTGGCACCGAGGCGGCTAGAAAACTATGGGGCGAACGCGAAAAGCAGAGCCGTTTTGCGCTCATCGCGTCTTCGATTGCGATATTTTGTCTGATTGCCGCGCCGATCCTCGGCGCCATCTGTTTCACGCCTGAAGTTCTGCATTACCTCGCGCAGATCGTCGCGGCATCGAGCCTGCCCACCACCGACGCGAACGGACAGGTTTTGCCCACGCCCAACGATACGCAGATCACAATCGCTGCCATCGGCAGGCTGGTCATCGTCACAGTTCCTGTCTTCCTCTACATCTGGGCCATTCGCCTGGTGGTGCGCTTCAACTCCCGGTCCCTGATGTTGCTGGATGACGCGAGGTTGAGGCTCACCATGCTCGACACCTTCTTCCATTTGATCGAGAAAGAAGGAGCCGTGAAAGAGGATCGCGCGCTTGTGCTAAATGCGCTCTTCCGTCCCGGCCCTGGACATGGCGATAATGTTGATCCGCCAAACTTCACGGAGCTTGTCACGAAGGCAATGGGCTCTACGCCCGGCAAGTGAAACTAGCCGGACCTTTGTGTTGAGCCAATTCATCGGGATGTCAGGCTCATGAGCGGGACTTCACCGGGCCGCGTGCTTCCACAAAAGCGCGACGATCTCCGCCTCGCGGGCGGCCGTCTCCGCAAAGACGTTGTCGGCGAGCGCGAGGCTTTCTTCACGCAGTGCCTGTTGACGGTCGATGATGGCGTCGAGCAGCAGGGCAAGCGTTTCGCCGCCTGCGAAGCTCTCGGGTTCGCGGTCGGCGAAGGCGGCGAGTACGGAGAGGTCGTGTTCGTGGCCGAGGAGTTTGACCAGTTGCTTGGCGTCCGCCCTTTTGGCGCGCATGGCGGACGGCCAGAGCTTTTGTAACAGCGCCAGATGCATCCAGTAGACCTGGCCGCTTTTGCGCAGGTCGTGAAAATACTCGTCATGGGCTTGCCCGTGGCAGAGACCCAAGGCGTCGAGCGCCTTGCGCCGCTGTTTTTCCCAGGTCTTGCGGATCATCTTCAGCGCGGTCTTTTCGCCATGCGAGAGCGACAGGGCCGAGAGTGCGTCCCTGCCGTCTTCGCAGGACTGGATGGCCGCTTCGATCCGCTTTGGCAGGTCGCCATCCTCGTGGGTTGCGGCATCACGGCGCCTGCTCAGCACATCATGGGCGGTTGCCAAGGCTTCGCGCTCGGCATCGGAGCGGGCGAAATCTTGAAGATAGGTGATGGTTTCCACCAAGGCTGCGGCATCGCGCGCGGCTGACAGGGAGCGGGCGGTATCGCGGAAGCGGGCGTTTTCCGTCTTGCGGAACTCCGGCGCCTCCTTTTCGAGGAAGCGGTAGAGCGCGCGAATGCGCTTGAATTTCTTGCGGGTATCATGCACCGCACGGTCCGTGCCGTCCGGCTGATCCTTCAAAAGCGCGATGGCGTCGTCGATGAGTTCTCGCCCGGTATGCTTGATCTCCTCGACGAAGGAGCGGGTGGGATCAATCCTGAAGGACATGGCACAGCTCCCCGCTCAAATCTTCCAAGGCCATATGCTGGTTGGAATAGCGCCTGTCGCCGGTGACTTCCGGGCCAAGCCATGCGGGAAGTGCCGGGCGGTCGGTTTCCTGCTTCATCTCGACTTCTGCAACGACGAGACCGCGATAGATCCCGTCGAAGACATCGACCTCCCAAACGAAGCCTTCGTGATCGACGGTATAGCGGGTCTTTTCGATGACGATGCCAAGCGCTGTGGTCATCAGTTCGCGGGCGTCTTCGACCGTGATGGGATATTCGTATTCGTCGCGCACAAGCGCACTGGTGCCGATCTTGATGGTGAGCCGGGCGTCGGCACCGTCCATGATCCTGACGCGGACCGAGCGGTCCTCCATGGAGGCGACATAGGCTTGCTGGAACGATTTCCGAGACGTCGTTTCTCGCTGCCACTCATCGCTGCGGACCAGAAACTTGCGTTCGATTTCTTTTGCCATTCAACACCCTGCGCTGTTTTGTCGGGACGGTAAACCAAGTAGTTGTCATGAAAAAGCAATAAATGAGAAATCGTTGGCTCGGCCTCGACACGGCGGAATGGTCGCGGTATTTGAAAGCGCAATTTCAATCGATACAAAAGCCGGAGATAACGCCATGGCCCAGGATTCCGAAAAGCTTCTTTCCATCCTGAAACTTCAACCTGTGGTGCCCGTGCTGATCGTGGACGATCTGGCCTCTGCCGTGCCGCTGGCCCGCGCGCTGGTGGAAGGCGGTCTGAAAGCCATCGAGATCACCATGCGCACGCCCGTCGCACTCGATGCCATCCGCGCCGTTGCCGCAGAGGTGGAAGGTGCGCATGTGGGCGCCGGCACCATCTTGAACGCCAAGGATTTCGATGCCGCCGCCAAGGCCGGCTCCACCTTCATCGTGAGCCCCGGCGTCAACAAGAGCGTTCTCGATGCGGCGGAAAGCTCCAACGTGCCGCTGCTTCCAGGTGCCGCCACTGCGAGCGAAGTCATGGTGCTGCGCGATGCAGGCTACAAGGTTCTGAAATTCTTCCCCGCCGAACAGGCCGGTGGCGCGCCTTACCTGAAGGCGCTTTCCTCTCCGCTTGCCGGCACCGTGTTCTGCCCGACCGGCAGCGTCTCGCTGAAGAACGCCAAGGATTACCTGTCGCTGCCGAACGTCGTCTGCGTCGGCGGCTCCTGGGTTGCGCCGAAGGAACTGATCGCAGCGGGTGATTGGGCGGGCATTACCAAGCTTGCAGCCGAAGCCGCAGCGCTTCGCGGCTGATCGCTTGTTCATGCCGTTCACGACGGCGTGAAGATCCCTGCCATTTGTAATCGGCCGTACACTCCCTATCTCCTGTTTCGACATTGACGCAAACAGGAGATTTTGATGTTCGACGCGAAAAAGCTTCTCGACCAGTTTTTGGGTTCGCAGGTGCCTGGGCTGTCAGGAAGCGTGCGGGACCGTGCAGGCCAGGCCGCAGAGATTGCGAAGAACAATCCGATGAAGGCCGGCGCACTGGCTGCGGCCATTTTCGGCACCAAGACGGGCCGCAAGCTTGCGGGCAATGCCGCCGCCGTCGGCGGTATCGCCGCCATCGCCGGTCTTGGCTATCTCGCCTACCGCAACTATCAGTCCGGCAAGTCGCCGCAGGCAGTGACCCAGCCGCAGCCGACGCAGGAGCTTTTGCCTCCGCCGGTCGATTCCCCGTTCCACCCCCAGTCTCCCGCGCTGTCCAACAGTTTCGCGCTGACGCTGGTGCAGGCGATGATTGCCGCTGCCAAGGCTGACGGCCATATCGACGCAGGCGAGCGCGCCCATATCATGGAGAAGGTCAAGGTCTCCGGTCTCGACCATGAGGCGGAAGCCTTCATCGAGAAAGAACTGGCCGATCCGCTCGATATCGACGCGCTGGTGGCTGCGGCAACGACCGAAGAGCAGAAGGTGGAAATCTACACCGCCTCGCGCCTTACCATCGAGCCGGATAGCCGGGCTGAGCGCGGCTATCTCGATCTTCTTGCCGGTCGTCTTGGCCTGCCGGATGCGCTGGTGGAGCATATCGAAGCGACCGTGTCGGCCGCCAAGGTCTGATCGATCAATTTATTCCATATCAGAGGCCGGTTGTCTTTGATGACCGGCTGACCTATTCCTGAGCGTCGCAACGCTCAGGAGGGAAGATGCGCGATCTCAGCCAGTTCAAAGGATGTCCAGCACCGCAGCCGGTGACGCTCGAAGGCCGGTTCGTGACCGCCGTTCCCTTTGATCGGGCGGCGCACCAGCAGGCGCTGTGGGATGCGCTTGGCGGGCTCGGCACCAATGAGCTGATCAAGTACTTCCCCAACGAGCCTTTTGCCGATGCGGCCGCCTTCAGCGACTGGATCGAGGGCATGGCAACGAGCTTGCAGTGGGTAACGCTGGTCTTCATCGAAAATGTAAGCAGCGACGTCATCGGCATGGCGACCTATATGCGACCCGATCCGAAGAATGGCGTGGTCGAGGTGGGCTCGGTTGCCCATGGGCCGAAGATGCAGCGCTCGCCACTTGCCACCGAAGCTCATTATCTGATGGCGCGGCACGTCTTCGACGATCTCGGTTACCGCCGTTACGAGTGGAAGTGCCACAATGAGAACGAGCCGTCCAAGACAACCGCCAAGCGCTACGGCTTCACCTTTGAAGGCGTCTTTCGCCAGCACATGATTTCCAAGGGCAAGAACCGCGATACCGCCTGGTTCTCGATCATCGACAGCGAGTGGCCGGTGATCCGTCAGGCCTTCGAGGCATGGCTTTCGCCGGAGAACTTCAATCAAGACGGAACGCAAAAGCGCAAGCTGGAAGACATCCGTGCCGATCTTCCCGCCGGGGCTACAGCATGAGCGGCAAGGATACGACATCGGCCGCCATTGCCGCCATCGCCATCATCCTCGGCTTCGGGTTTCTGTTCTACATCGTACCGACGGTGACGCTGTGGCTTGCCAACACCTATTCGGTGTGGCTGGCGGCAGCCTTCGATGTTGCGGCGGTGCTGGCCTTCTTCCTGGTATTCTGGCTCAGGGCGCGCCACCAGCGGCGGGGTTGACTGCCTAAAGCGATGGCAATCGCGCCTGCCCAAAAATTCTGCATTTGGCCTTTTCTTGCACCTTCTTTCGGCGCAATTCCAAATGATGTATAGCGGCGGCATTTAAGATGCTGCTCTGTATATTTTGGTGACTTCATGGACTGGAATGTGGCCGAAAGGCCGTTGGAATTGACCGTTTTTGCGCCGATTGCCCCGTCGCTTCCCGTCCGAGAGGATGAACCTTACGCCCGCGACGAGATGTTGCAGGAAATTTTTGAGCAGACGGCCAGGCGCTATCCGTCCAAACTTGCGCTTCGGCTTCTGGGAAACGATCCCGAATATAGCCGCCGGACTGAGCTGACCTACGGGCAACTGGCTGAGCGCGCCATTCGCTTTGCCCGCACGCTGCAGACCATGGGGGTAAGACGTGGCGACCGTGTCGTCATCTGCCTGCCGCGCGGGCTCGATCAGTATATGGCGATCCTCGGTACGCTCTGGGCCGGCGCCTGCTACGTGCCGGTGGACTGGACCTATCCGCAGGACCGTATCGACTTCATTGCCGAAGATAGCGGCGCCACGCTGATCGTGACCGATGCCGAACGTGCCGGTGCCATGCGGGTGCAGACTCTGGTGGTCAACGAGACGCTGGGCGATCTTGCGGCACAGGATGCGCTGCCGATCACGCGGGCCGAAATCGGCGCGTCTCCCGACGATCTCGCCTATATCATCTACACCTCCGGAACGACCGGTCGCCCCAAGGGCGTGATGATCTCGCATCGCAGCGCCTGCCATTTCCTGCGGGCCGAAGGCTCGATCCTGGCGATCGAGGACACCGACAAGGTGTTCGGCGGTTTCAGCGTTGCCTTCGACATGTCGATCGAGACCATGTGGAGCGCCTTTTCCGCCGGTGCCGAACTGTTGGTTGCCAACGAAGCGCTGCACAGAGCGGGCCCGGATGTGGCGATCACGCTGGCCGAGGAAAACGTCACCGTCTGGCACGTGGTGCCATCGCTCTTCACGCTGGTGGAAACCGAGCTTCCGACGCTGCGCATCGTCAATCTCGGCGGCGAGGCCTGCCCGCCGGATCTGGTGAACCGCTGGGCGCGCCCCGGCCTTCGCATCCTCAACACCTATGGCCCGACCGAAACGACGGTGACGGCCACATGGACGGAGGTCCAACCTGGCCGCCGCGTCACCATCGGCCGGCCATTGCCTGGCTATACCGCCTGGATCGTCGACGACAAGCTCTGGCCGGTGAATGCCGGCGCCGAAGGCGAGCTTGTGATCGGCGGGCCGGGGGTCAGTTCCGGCTATGTGAACCGTCCCGATCTCACCGCAGACAAATTCGTCATGACGCCCTTCGACGGGCCGGATGGGCTTCCCGCGCGGATCTATCGCTCCGGCGATCTCGTGCGGCTCGATGCCGTCGGCGATATCGAGTTCATGGGGCGCATCGATACGCAGGTGAAGATCCGCGGTTTCCGCGTCGAGCTTGCCGAGATCGAAGCGGTAATTGCCGAGGATTCTGCCGTGGCGCAGGCCGTGGTGCATCTCTTCCGCGATGATGACGGGTCCGAACTTCTGGCCGCCTTCCTTGTGGCGCGCGGCAGTGCGGTGATCGATATCGACGCTGCCCGCAAGCGCGTTGCTGACCGGTTGCCGAACTATATGCGGCCTGCCGCCTACCAGATACTCGATGCGCTGCCGACACTGCCCGCCTCCGGCAAGGTGGACCGCAAGGCGCTTCAGCGCCCGGTGGTGGTGGCCTCCTCGGATCGCGAAGCTATCGCACCGCAGACGCCGCTCGAAATCCAGCTTCATGCCATCTGGTCGGAGGCTTTCGCGCCCCAGAAGGTTTCCGTCGAAGACGACCTCTTCGAGGATCTGGGCGGCCATTCGCTGAAGGCCGCGCGCCTGGCGTCGGCCATGCGCAAGGCGCCCGGTCTTTCCGGTGTTTCTATCCAGGATCTCTACGCCGCGCCGACCATCCGCCGGCTCGCTGCGCGCCTGGGCGAGCACGTGATGGCCGAGAGCGCAGCACTCGAGCCCTTCCACCGTGTCAGCACGTTCCAGAAGCGCCTCTGCTGGACGCTGCAGACCATCGCGCTGGTGCCGATCTATGCGGTGGCCGGGCTGCAATGGTTTTTCCCCTATCTGGCCTATACCTATCTGGTCGAAGATTTCGGCCGCCTTTCGGCGCTGCTGTTGAGCGGCTTGAGCTTCATTCTCATTCCGCCGCTCGGCATGGTCTTTGCCATCCTCGTCAAATGGCTGGTGATCGGTCGCTACAAGGCGGGCGATTATCCGCTGTGGGGAAGCTATTATCTGCGCTGGTGGTTCGTGCGCCGCCTCTCCGATATCATCGCGACACCCTATCTCAGCGGCACGCCGATGATCCGCTTCTATTACCGGCTGCTGGGTGCCAGGATCGGTCGTCGTGCCTTTATCGGCACCGTTGCCATCGACACCGCCGACCTCGTCAGCATCGGCGATGATGCGATCGTCAGCGATTATGCCATGCTCGCCACCAGTTCGGTGGAGCGCGGCCTCTTGCGCCTCGGCTCGGTCAAGATCGGCCGCAGCGCCTCCATCGGCACCATGGCGGTGGTCGGGCGCAACTGCGTGGTGGGCGATGCCGCAGCGCTCGAGGATCTGTCTTCGCTGCCGATGAACCAGTCGATCCCGGCTGGCGAAAGCTGGAACGGCTCTCCGGCCAAATGCGCCGCCACGGGCCGCGTTGCCCGGCGTGATGACGAGGCGGGCTTCCTGCGCCGCTTTCTGGTCGGCGTTGGGCTTTTCATCGCCGCTGCCCTTCTTCCCGTGGTCGCCATCCTGCCGATTGCGCCCGGTCTGATCGCGATGATCGAAATCGACTGGAACACCGATGGCTATTCCTATCTGCTGATTTCGCCATTCCTGGCACTCACCTATATCGTGCTGATGTGCGTTCTGACCGTCTTCGCCAAGCGCCTGATCCTCGGGCCGGTGCGTCCGGGACGCTACTCGATCCATAGCTGGTTCTATCTGCGCTTCTGGTTCGTCCAGCAGGTGACGGACCTGGCGCTGGCGCTGCTTCACCCGATCTATGCCACCCTTTATGTGCTGCCCTGGTATCGCGCACTGGGTGTGCGGATCGGCAAGCGTGCCGAGATTTCCACCGCCGCAAAGATCGTGCCCGATCTCGTCGATATCGGGCCGGAGAGCTTCATTGCCGATGGCGTGGTCTTTGGTGCGGCACGCCATGAGCCGGGCATCATCGAGCTTGCGCATACCAGAATTGGCCGGCGTTCCTTCATCGGCAACTCCGCGGTGCTGCCGACCGGGGCCAAGATCGCCGATGGTACGCTGATCGGCGTGCTCTCCAAGCCGCCATCGGATGGCGGGGCCGAGAAGCCGGATGGCACATGGTTCGGTTCGCCGCCGATTTCGCTGCCCGTGCGCCAGGCCGTCGGCCTGTTCGATGAGGGCGCGCGCTTCAACCCGCGTCCACGGCTGGTCGCCATGCGCCTGTCGATCGAGGCGATCCGCGTGATCCTGCCGCTCACCCTGTTTCTCGCCTTCTTCAGCATCCTGTTCTCCATCGTCGGTGATATTCAGGATTACGATGACAGCCAGACGCTGATCGCGGCCGTCTTCCCCTTCCTCTATATCGGCTTCGCGCTGGCGTCTGGTCTCTCGGTCGTGGCGCTGAAGTGGCTGGTGATGGGCCGCTACAAGCCGACGACCAAGCCGCTGTGGAGCACCTTCGTCTGGCGCACCGAATTGGTGACGGCAACTTACGAGAACCTGGCGGTGCCGAACCTTCTGCAGCCCTTGCGCGGCACGCCGTGGATCTCGGCCTATCTGCGTCTGCTCGGCTGCAAGATCGGTCGCGACTGCTTCATCGACACGACCGATGTCACCGAGCATGATCTGGTGCGCATCGGCGACGAGGTGGCGCTAAACGAGTTCTCCGGTCTGCAGACCCATCTCTTCGAAGACAGGGTGATGAAGGTCAGCAGCGTCACGGTGGGCGACCGCGCGGTGATCGGCTCCTACGCCATCGTGCTCTACGACGCCGAAATCGGCGAAGATGCCCAGCTCGGCGACCTGTCCGTCGTGATGAAGGGCGAAACGCTGCCGGCGGGCACCTCTTGGGAAGGCTCTCCGGCGCAACCCGTGCGTAACGCATGAGCGAGATCGTCTGGCTTTCCGGCGCGGACGATCTGACGATAGCCACCGGTGAGGTGCCGGTGGTGTGGCACCTGCGCCTCGACGGGCCCGAGACGGAACGGTTGGCGGGCGGAGCAACGCTCTCCGCCGCCGATCTGCAGGATCTGGCATCCAAGCCGGAGGCGGGCATGCGGGCTCTGCGCCGACGCCTTTCAAAGCTCCTGCTGGCCCGGCTCTCTGGCCTGCACCCGGATGAGATCATCATCGGCAGAAGCGCACTCGGCGCGCCGCAGGTCCTCCATCCAGAGGGCTGGCACATAAGCCTCGCTGGCCGCTTCCCCCACTGCCTGATCGGCCTCAGCCGGATCCCCATCGGAGTGGATATCGAACCGCTTGATGCCGAACCGCCGCCGGAAGACAGCTTTACCCCAACCGAACGGCTCGCCCTTCAAGGGGCCACGGAAGGAACGCTCATCACCCGCTGGACGGCAAAAGAAGCCCACGCCAAATGCCTCGGCATCGCATCGCGTATCGATGCGGCCGAGATGGAGACGGCGGCTTTCGATGAGGGGGTGCGGGTTGTTTCAAGGGAAGGGGAAACACATGTGTGCGTGCGGGCGGAGGCAGGAACCGTGCAGGCGGTTGCCAGACTGCCCGATTCCGGTTGGCGATAGTCACCGAACCAGCGCGAAACTCTCTTAAGGCTGCGCCCGAACCACGACATTTCTGCCCTGGTCCTTTGCCGAGTACAATGCCGCGTCGGCGCGCAGGAGAAGCTCTTGCAGTCGCTCGGTCGGTCGGGCCTGGGCGACGCCGAAGCTGCCGGTGATGCGCCCTTTGGGCAAGGGCTCGACCACGCGACTTTCGACAGCGTGGCGCAAACGTTCTGCCACTGTTTCCGCCGCTGCGAGGTCGGCGCCGGGCAAGACGATGCAGAACTCTTCGCCGCCCATTCTTGCAGCGTAGTCGTAAGGGCGCAGGTGATCCTTCACGGCTTCGCCGATGGCCATCAGAACATTGTCGCCGGCATCGTGGCCGTATTCATCATTGATGCGCTTGAAGTGATCGAGATCGAAGAGGATGAGAGACACGGCTTCTTCGGGCCGTGCGGCCTTGGCGCGAATGATCGGCATCTGCTCCATCAGCGCGCGGCGGTTTCCCAGCCCGGTGAGAAAATCCGTAGTTGCCTGATGTTTCAATTGCTTGGTCAAAGTCTCGACCTGCAAGAGCGTCGCGCGCGCAATATCGGTCACCGTGCCGATCTCGTCAGGCGACTTTGGATAGAGCTTCAAAATCCCCTTGTCCTCCGGATACCGCTTCATGGCATCCGCCAGCAGGTTGAGAGGCCTGAGCAGCCGCCAGATCGCAAAAAGGCACAGCGACGTGCCGACCAAGGTAGCGACGAGAATGAGAAGGAGAACCGACAACATGCTGAGCTGAAAACCCATCGACAGATAGGCGACAAGCGCAATCAGCGGCACGTGGACGCTGACGAAGCAGACAAGAAAGGTTTTCGCGACAAAGGACGATTTGATCTTGGTCACGAGCACCTCAGGCTGCGGCTTGTATTAACGCTGCCTCATTTAGTGGCATAAACATGAGAATCCTAGACCATTTTCTGGTGGGCGACATTTCGCAGCGAGTGGCTTGCATCGACACGAGAGGCGCGTACGTCCTATTGAACGATCTCGTTCAGGATGTCAGTTTTGCAAGGCGCCGCTTGTCATGCGCCACCAGCAGAGAGCGATCTGAGCGCCGAGGACAGATAGCGTTCCGTCAGTTCGAATTTTCTCGCCTTTGCCAGATCGATCGCAGCGCCAATATGCAGTTCCAATCCTTCAGCCCCGGAACTTGCGTCGCTCTCCTGTTCGACAAGCACCACACCCGAATAGACCGAAGGCACGCCATCGAAGTCCTTGGCGCATGATCCCATGCTCAGGAGAGACTTCACCTTTCCATTGGCACAGTGAATCCGATAGGGCGACACGAACGGCGTGCCACCCAGGATGACATCATGGATACGGGCGGCAAGGCGCGGACGATCTTCCTCGACGATTTTTTCGAGTATGGACTCAACGGGAATACCCTCCGCGAGCTTGTCTTGATCAATCTCGTATATTCGCGCGAAAGCCACGTCAGCTGTCAGCAGGTTCGTTGCCAATGACCAGGAATAGAATCCCGCACCTTCCAACAGGCCTTTGATCAAACGTCTCTGCATCGTTTCCATAGTGACCCCACACATTCCCCGGCTCCTATTAAAACAATGAGATGGTCTTCGCCAATGGGTTGCGCAGGCAGTCTCCCGGATGTTGACGGTATAAATTCGATCACATTTGTGTGTTCGCTTCTGCTAAAGTAAGGCGACTGCCAATTGCTGACGGAAGGGGCCGTGATACTCTTACAAGAGAGCCAATCGAAAGTTCGGAGATGCCATGACGAAAGAGCCTGTGAAAGGTCCTGCTTCCTATTTTCCGTCCATTGAAGCCAAATACGGCCGCCCCATAGCGGAATGGAAAGACCTCATCAGAAGTCAAAGCGGCAAGAAGCACATGGAGCTGGTTTCCTGGCTGAAGCAGGAGTATGGCTTGGGCCATGGTCATGCGAATGCGCTGGTTGCGGATACGCTTCGAGAGTGATCTGAAACTTCGGTTAATTGACCCGACCAGGCGCAGGACGAAACACGCCATGTGGGTTTTGACCGTTTCGTGCTAAGAATATCCGGGTCGTCATACCCGGATGTGCCGAGCAAGCGGCATCCCAGTCCATACCAGGAGAGATTACCCCATGGCCCGAAAGAACAGGGATGAGCAGGAGTCGTGGGACGAGCCGAAGCCGGAGCCGGTGATCTGTGCGCTGTGCCAGCGCGTCATACCCGACGATCAGATGGACCAGCATCATCTCGTTCCCAAGAGCAAGGGCGGGAAGCAGACCGTGTCCCTGCACCGGATCTGCCACGACCAGATCCATTCGATCTTCACCGACGCCCAACTCGCCAAGAAGTTCTCCACGATCGAGGCCATTCTGGAGGAGCCTGCTGTGCAGACATTCGTCGCATGGGTGAAAAACAAGCCTCCGGGCTTTGCGGATTCCGCCAGGGGATCACGGCAGTCCTTCGGGCGAGGGCGCTAGTCTTAAAGCATGGTCCACGCAAAAGTGTGCAGCGGTTTTGCGATGACGACATGCGACAAAACAAGGACTTAAAAGCGTAGGGAGCGAATCTGAAAGATCGCGACACGCTTTAAAGCGCCGTGCATCCTATTGGACGCACAAAGGACGCTTGTCTTATGACGATCCTTGCCTCAGACGGATAGGTCGAAGATATCCGCCTCTTCCTGGGTCGCGAAGGTGAATGTCACCAGTTCGCTGTCGTCGCTCTGGCGGATGCCGATGGCCGTCACGATCAGCCGGGCGATCTCGTCCTGCGCTTCGCTTCCCGACCTCGATGACCCCACCGCCTTTTCGATGGCGGGGGCGAAGAGTTCGCTGATGACACCGAGGCGCATATTGTAGCGCATGATGATATCGCGGTCCTCGATGATCGCGGCCTGTTCTTCCTTCGGGATATCGGCATTGTCCATGGCGGTGATCGTCGCATTTGTTGCCAGCTTGATCGGGCCTTCGGCCAGCCAGCGATCGACCATCTCATCGAACTGGCGCATGCGCTGCGCGGGGATTGTCTTCTGTACCGTGATCGACATCTGCGTTCCTTTGTTCGCTGCCATGCTTGCTGCCCCACGCTTCCCGATCAGGGGTCGGCGATCGCCAGCATCAGATCTTTTGGGAGCAGGCTTTATGGCGTCAGGCCACAAGCTTCAATGGTTTTGTGGCGAAAGCCCGCCGCCGATCAGCGTGATCTTGAGGAATGAGCGCAGCCCCCGGACAAAGCCACGCCCTCACCGACCATCTTTCGCATCGTCATAGGTTCTCGCTGCCGCGTCGATCCTGTCGCTATTTTCAGCTGCCCAGGCGCACAGGGCTTCGAATGGCTGCCGCAGGGAGTGGCCGAGCGGCGTGATGGCATATTCAACGCCGATCGGCTGCGTCGGCAGAACCGTGCGGGTGACAAGCCCATTGCGCTCCAGCCTCTTCAACGCATCGGCCAGCGCCTTGTGCGTGATGCCATCCAGACGCCGCTTGATTTCGTTGAAACGCGATGGCTTGGGGCAGATCACCGTCAGGATCAGGATCGTCCACTTGTCGGCGATCTTGTCCAGCACCGGGCGGACCTTCGGCATATCGCAGAGCGCCTGCTGAGAGAGGGTTTCCAGGTCGGTATACTCGTCCATATCTAGGCTATCCAAGGTGCGTAATTGATATCAGATATCCACCGTATATCATGGCGGGACCATTGATTGAAAGGAATTACGATGGCTCGCATGAACAACAAGGTGGCTCTGGTCGTAGGCGGCGCGAAGGGCATCGGCCTCGCCATAGCAGAGCGGCTTTCTGCCGAAGGCGCAAAGGTTTTCCTCACCAGCCGCAAGGGTGAGGAGGCCGAAAAGGCAGCCCAGAGCATCGGCAATGGCGCGGTCGGCATTGCTGCCGATGCAAGCTCTCCGGAAGACATGCTCGCGGCTGTCGAAACCGCCCGCAAAGCCCATGGCCATATCGACGCGCTGGTCTTGAATGCCGGTCTTTCCGAATATGCACAGATTGCCGAGATCACGCCGGAGCATTTCGACCGCCACTTCGACGTCAACGTGAGAGGGATGGTCTTCGGCTTTCAGGCCGCTCTGCCTGCAATGAGAGAAGGAGGCTCAGCTGTGCTTATCGGGTCGATTGCCGGTAGCGCAGGCTACGCAGGTTACGGAACCTATTGCGCCACCAAAGCGGCCGTCCGCTCCTATGCAAGAACCTGGACGGCCGAACTCGCCCCCAAAGGCATCCGCGTCAACGTAGTCGCACCCGGCCCGACGGATACGGACATGATGGCCTCAGTCGCAGACGACGTGCGCGCGGCCATCGTCGCGCCGATCCCGATGGGCCGCATGGGACGGCCCGCGGAAGTGGCCGCGGCGGCGCTGTTTCTGCTGAGCGATGAGGCGAGCTATATCGCCGGCGCCGAGCTCTGCGTCGATGGCGGGTTGCGGCAGGCTTAAGGGCGGATGGAAGATGCTGCCCGACCTTGAAGGGGTCGGGCGGCCACGATCACCATCGCGAGCCTGCGGCTCCAAGATGGTGGCGATGTGGAGCCGTCAGGCTGTCGTGTGGACTGGACGCTGCGATGTCGTCTGCCGCCGGCTGGTCAGTGTCAGGATCAGGGCGCCGCTCAAACCGGACACGAGCGATCCCATCAAAATCCCGATCTTGACGTGATCCTGCACCGCCGGATCGTCGAATGCCAGCAAGCCGATGAACAGCGACATCGTAAACCCGATGCCACAGAGAAGTGCCGTCCCTGCCACCTGTCCCCAGCTTGCCTGGGCGGGAAGTTGCGCCAGACCGAGCTTCACGAGCACGGCGACGACGCCAAATACGCCGATGAGCTTGCCGAAGAAAAGGCCTCCCGCCACACCCATTGTCAGCGGCTCGGTAAACACCGACAGGCTCAGACCCGAAAGGGAAACGCCTGCATTGGCGAAGCCGAAGATTGGCACGATGATGAAGGCAACGGGTTTGTGCAGCGCATGCTCGAGGCGATGAAGCGGCGACTCGTCCGGCGTCGCTTCCGGTGTGCCGGGCGTCAACTTGAGCGGGATCGTCAGCGCCAGCATCACGCCAGCCAGTGTTGCGTGAACGCCGGACGCAAATACGAGCACCCAGAGCACGGCGCCAAGGACGAGATAGGGCCACAGCACCTTCACCTTCATCTTGCTGAAGATGAAGAGATTGCCCCAAACGAGAGCGGCGCCGATAAGAGCGACCAGGTTCAGGTCTGCCGTATAGAACAGAGCGATGACGATGACCGCACCGAGATCGTCGATGATGGCCAGCGCTGCAAGAAAGATCTTCAGCGAGGTCGGGACGCGCGATCCGAACAGGGAGAGCACGCCAAGGGCAAAAGCGATGTCCGTCGCTGTCGGTATGGCCCATCCTTGCAAGGCGGCTGGATTGTCGCGGTTCAGCAGGACGTAGAAGAGTGCCGGAAACACCATGCCGCCCGCTGCGGCGGCACCCGGCAGAACCCTGCGGCTCCAGCTGGAGAGTTGACCGTCAAGCATTTCGCGTTTGATTTCCAAACCCACCATCAGGAAGAACACCGCCATCAGGGCGTCGTTGATCCAGTGCTGGATGCTCAGCGGTCCGATATAGACGTGGAGGATATGGAAATAGTCTTCAGCCAGAGGCGAGTTGGCCGTGATGATGGCTAGAAGTGCGACGGCCATGAGCACGAGGCCACCCGAGGCCCCGTTGTCGAGAAACTTGCGAAGTGTGGAATTGATGCGACCTGGATTTGATGTCGAAGACACAGGCTCACCCTCCCTTTGTTGGAAGTTGATCTTAGTCTCCGTCGATTTCGGGGGAACCCGCAGCGCACGCAGCACGCGCTTTCAGGTTCAATCATAGCCCAGTTTGGTGCGTTTTTCCACCAAAACCGGCATCTTGCGCGTGCGGTTTAAGGTTTTTTGCCGGGCAAGTCGACGTTTCAGCGCCGCGCTTGTTCGTCCTCCACCCGTCCGGCAAACCAGTTGGCGAGAAGTGCGCCGGATATGTTGTGCCACACGCTGAAGATGGCGCTGGGCACGGCGGCAAGTGGCGAGAAATAAGCCGTTGCAAGGGCGGCACCGAGGCCGGAATTCTGCATGCCGACCTCGATGGCAATGGCTTTGCGCTTGGCAAGCGTCAGGCCGAAGGCCTTCGCCGCAAAGAAGCCCAGCAGGTAGCCGAGGCCGTTGTGAAGGATAACGACGGCGAAGATCATCAGGCCGGATTGGACGATGGACGCCTTGGACGCGCCGACAACTGCCGAGACGATGAGGACGATGCCGATAACGCTGACGAGCGGCAGAGCAGGGACGGCGGCCTTGACGAAAGCGGGCAGAAGTTTCTGCAGGATTGCGCCGAGCGCCAGCGGTATCAGCACCACCTTGATGATGCTCATGAACATCGCCCAACCGTCGACGGGCAGGTACTGGCTGGCAAACAGCCAGACGAGGAAGGGCGTGACGATGGGAGCCACAAGCGTGGTGACCGACGTGCAGGCAACAGAGAGCGCCACGTCTCCCTTGGACAGATAGGTCATGACGTTAGAGGACGTGCCACCTGGGCAGCAGCCCACCAGGATCACGCCTGCCGCCACTTCCGGCGGCATCGGAATGAACTTGGTCAAAAGAACAGCCAGAAGCGGCATGATCAGGAATTGGCCAAGAACGCCGATCGTCACATCGAAGGGCCGCTTCACCACCTCGCGGAAGTCATCAAGCGAAAGGGTAAGACCCATGCCGAACATGATGATGGACAGCAACGTCACGATCCATGGACCGATCTGCTTGAACGTGTCGGGAAAGAAGAAGCCGAGGACCGCAAACAGCACCACCCAGGCCGCGAATGTCTTGCCAACGAACGACGATATCTGCGCCAGTGCCTTCATGATCTGTCCCTCCAAAGAAATGCAAGCGGGACGTCTAGATGCGTCAGCTTGACTGTCAAGGTCAGTTTGGCTGGGTTGTTGCGTGTCTGCTAATATTGCCGTTGCCTGCTTTCAGAAGGCATGTGGACGACAGCTGCAATCGGGGACGATGCGCTTGCACCCATCGGCGAGTTCATCCGTCGCCCAGCAGAAGACATCAAGGGCGCGCTTTTGTCAGCCTGATTTGATCGCCCTCAACCTTGATCTCGTCGCTCCAGCCAAGGTGCCGGTAGAAGCCAGCGGCGCGGCTATTTTCAGCGGTTTCCAGCCAGATTTCAGAATGGTGCCGAAACAGCTCATTCTCAGCGGCATCCACCAGCTTTGCCCCTATGCCCATCCCCTCATGTGAGGGAAGAACGAAGGCAGCGAAGAGAGATCCTTCGGCAATATCGATCATCGAGAACCCGACGACCTCATCGCCCGAAACCGCGGCCCAGGCGCAGGGTGCAGCAGAAATCATCTCGGCAATCGACGCCTCGGTGATGCCGAGACCGGCAAGTTGTTCGCGGCTCAGGTGGTTCTCACGAACGGAGGTGCGAATGTGAAACAGGGCTGGAACATCGGCGGGATTGGCGGGTCTGATCTTCGTCTTCATGTGCTCCTGCATGTTGAAGTGTTCGTTTTGACAAATACGGCTTCATGCTGACAAGGCTTTAATTGCGACGCCGATTGGATTGGCGTAGAATTGGCGATCATCTGGGGGATGTCCATGCCAAAATTGGCCCGGTTCGTACAATTCTCGAGCGGCGTCTTTGCGCTGGCCCTCATCACCTTGTTGAGAACATACGCCGCAGCCGCCGATGATCCTGGTGATCGGCCAATGAATTTTATCCTCGTCTCTGACGGGGATTGCAGCAACTCATGCGTGCAGTGGGTTTCGGCAGAGGGAGCGATAACGTACGCCACACCGACGCGGTTTGCCGCTTTTCTGTCGACGCTGAAGAACCGTAAACTTCCCATCGTCATCCAATCTGTCGGAGGTGACGTCGACGCCGCTTTGGCAATTGGCCAGATGATCCGCAACCGCAAGCTCGATACCGCTATCGGACGCACCCAACTGAACGATTGTCCAATGCTTGATCCGCGGTGCAAGGAGAAAATGGTCAAGGGCGGCTGGTCCTCTGGCACAGTGCGCAGCGGCGGGGCCTATTGCTTTTCTGCTTGTCCATTAGTCGTTGCGGGCGGCGTCAACCGTGCGGCAGCGCCTAACACATCGATCGGTCTCCACCAGATTACAAACGGCAAGAAAGACCGAAACTATGGACCTGTGAACAAGCGCAATCTCGATGCCATCTCCACCCGCAAGGACGACCGCATTAAAGAGAAGTTGGGTACTTATCTTGACGCCATGGGTGTTCAATCCAAAGACGTTTTCGCCATGATGGGACTGGCCACGCCGCATGGTCTTTACCACGTGCTGGATGAAGAGGCACTCAAAACTGGATTGATCACCAAGGTTTACTCGCTTGAGGAGGAGCCGGGGCTCGCTTTCACGCCTGAGGTGCCTAAAACGCTCGCAAAGAAGCCGAAGGCGAAGGGATAGCCTTCGCTGCAGTAATACAACGCAGTAGTTCACAACATCCAATGCGCGCTAAAAGCGTAAGAGCAGTTCTCAGGCGACAGAAGCTGTTGAGTTGAAGGAATGTCAAAAATTAAACTTTCACGCATCTTGCCCGCGGATGCGGATGCACTCATCGATGCAAACCGAAGAAGCGCTGCTTTCCATTCGCCATGGGTTAAACCCTTCGTCGATCGCGAAGGTTTTGATGCTTGGTACGGAAGAACTCTGACCGGGCCGAATCTAGGTTACGTGGTTCGAGAGGCCGAGAGCGACGCAATCGTCGGTGTCGTGAACATCAGTGAGATCGTTTGGGGCGTATTTCGAAGCGCGTATCTAAGCTATTACGGCATGGTGGATTGGTCACGCAAAGGCTTCATGACTGAGGGCGTCCGCAATGCTTGTTGTCATGTTTTTGATGATCTCGGCCTGCACAGGCTGGAGGCGAACATTCAGCCCGAAAACATTGCCTCTCTGTCGTTGATAAAACAGGTGGGCTTCAAGAAGGAAGGATTTTCAACTCAGTATTTGAAAGTCGAGGGATCGTGGCGTGACCACGAGAGGTGGGCGCTGCTCGCCAACGGTCGGCCGATGACGCCCCCGCCTGAGAATGGAAGCCTTGGCTGAGGCGCGCGGGACCGTTACGAGCTGCACCCCCCTTAACGCTATCAGAAGGTTTCTCCATTAGCATCAGCACATAATTCCGGGCAGCTTCTTTAAGGGTCTGATGGCCTCTCTGCTTTTGGTGACGGCGGCACTCCTTAGCGCTACCGTTACCGCTGCTGCCGATTCCGCCAATATCCGTGTCACCTGTTGGACTACCGCCTCGTTTTCGGAAGACCTCGTGGCGGTTGCTCGGGATGAGCAGAGGTGCTGTGCTTCAGCGCACGGAAGAAACTTTCGATCGACGCCGAGCGGGTGCTGCTTCGGTTCTATATCACAGCGGATCGTGTGCTTCCTCAATATCTGTTGTCGCGCAGAAGTGCGCTGGAGGCGGTGCATCTGCTCATGTCTATTTCCGGCGACGGAGACCTAGCCTCCCTCTATGAACGCGCCGACAGGCTGCTTTACGAGGCCAAGGATAACGGACGTAACAAGACAGAAAGTGCAGTCAGCGCCACAGCTTCACCGAAAGCTGTGAAAATCAATAAGGCGAGCAGAGCCTAGCGGGCTGCTGTCCGGCAAAGCCTCACGCCTGCAACGACGCCCCCAACAAAGCCAGTCCCATCAACAGCACCACCAGCGCGCCCGCAATCTCGATCCCATTGGCGATCCTTGAGGCGCGGCGGCTGCCGGTTCCGGCGTAGCGGATGGCGGCGTCCTTGGCGGTGACGGCGAGGATGGCGAGGAGTGAGACGGTGATGGCGGTGCCGATGGACATGGCAAGCACCGAGAGCATGCCGCCGAGCAGCAGGCCGTTCAGCATGGAAAAGCTCATGACGATGATGGCGCCGGAGCAGGGGCGCAGGCCCACCGCCACAATGGCCGACCAGGCTTCGGTGAGGCTGAAGGTGCGGGACTGGAAGAGCAGGGGGTCGGGCGCATGCGCCTTGCCGCAGGCATCGCAGAGATCGCCGCTGCCGCTTTGGGCGTGATCGGCAAAGACCGGCTGGCCCTGGAAGCGCAAGCCGCTGCCCATGCCGGTGCGGCGGGGCGCTGAGCTTGCGGTCTCCCCGAAGCCGGTCGTTCCGTTTTCGGCTGCCTTGAACGAGAGCACGGGGCTGGCGGACAGGCTGGCGCTTGTAAGAGGTGAGGCCGATGACGATGCGGCAAGGGCCGGTGCGGGCGTTTGCGGGGATGCGAGCGCGTGATGGTCAGCGCGCCGATGCAGCATGCTCCAGATCTTGCGCGCCAAGAGCCAGGCGCCGAAGAGCGCGACCATGGCAAAGCTGGCAATTTCCATCGCCTGCGTCGCCTTGGTCATTGTGATGGAGGTGCCGCGCAGCACGAAATAGGCCGCGACGACGAGGCCGATGGCGACGACGCCTTGGATCAGCGCCGAGACGAAGGAGATCAGGATGCCGCGTTTCAGCTGCGTCTCGTTGGCGATCATGTAGGAGGAGATCACCGCCTTGCCATGGCCGGGGCCGGCCGCATGGAATACGCCATAGGCAAAGGAGAGGCCGATCAGCGAGGTCAGCGCCCAGGGGTCTTCGCGCATGGCTTTCAGCGCGCCGGTCAGCGCGCGGTAGAAGCTCTGCTGGTGGACGTTGATCCACTGGAAGAAGGGTGCCAGCGGCCCGCCGACGGAAATGGAAGGTTCGGCCGAGCCGATGCCGAGCGGCGATTGGGCGTGGGCGATGCTGAGGGAGGCGAAGAGAAGGGTGAGGGTGGTGAGCGCGAGGAGAAGCTTGCTTCCCTCATTCCTGTCCTTGTGAGAGGAATCCAGTCGTCGCGCGTCTGCGCGGCGGGAGGAGTCTTGCCAACCCAATGACCTCTCCGGCGTCATGGTCACTCCCCAGGGTGACCTGACCATCCATGAGCCGTTGAAAACATGGATCCTCGGGTCAAGCCCGAGGATGACCCAAAGCGAGCGTTTCAGGGTAATCATCAATCCCTCAGCCTGCCGGGCTCCCTGTGGTGAAACGCCATCCTCTAGCATTGCAGTTCCAGTCTTGTCGCAAAGAGCTTGGTCATGTCGGTGCCGGTCGGGTCGTTGAAGAAGGCGTCGGTGAGACTGCTCTGGTTCTGGGCGATGATTTCATCCGGGTCCGGGCGCACCACCTTGTGTTTGCAGGCGGCCAGATGCGGACCCTTCACCACGATGTCGGTGTCCTTGGCAAAATCGATGGCCGTATACATGGTCGGGTCCCAGGCGCCGAAGGAGAGCTTGCCCTTCACCGGCAGCGGGTTTTTCGGCTTGACCGAGAAGAACATCAGGATCTGGCCATCCTTGTAATCCACATGGATGACGTCCGGCTTGTTGAAGTCGATGTTCTTTCCGTTCACCGCGATGAAGGTGTAATAGGAATATTCCGCCAGCGATTCATGCACCGTGTTGCCGATTTCGGCGAGCTCTTCCTTGTCGAGCTTGGCGTCGCTGTTCTTGTCGTAATCCAGCACCACGCTTGCGGAAAACATCTCGTCGAAGCGCCAGATGTTGCGCACTTCCTGCACATTGCCATCCGCGCCTTCGATGATTTCCATGCGGGCTTCGGCAAAAATATGCGGATGGGCGAAGGCGGTGAGCGGCGCAAGACAGGCGGCGGCGCAGGCGGCCATTGGCAGAAGACGTTTTTTCATGGGCCGCGTTTATCCTCGGGCGAATCTGCGGTTACTCTATAACAAATTGGGTCTGAATTTCGGCGGCCAGCCGATCAACCGTTCTTTCGGAACCAGTTGGACAGATAATCGACGAAGCTGCGCACCTTGGCCGGCAGATAGCGCCGGTGCGGATAGACCGCGTAAATGCCGCGATCGCGGGAAATATAATCATCGAAAAGCGTCACAAGCTCGCCCGACTGGATATGTGGGCGGGCGATGAAGTCCGGCACGATGGCGACGCCTAACCCAGAGCGCGCGGCGCGCAGCGTGGCCTGCGGGCTGTTAACCTCGATCGGCCCGCGCGTTGCCACCGAGTTGGTGCCGCCGCCCGGCTCGAAATAGCGGATGTGGTTCTGGAAGCGGGAATTGGTATCGATGATGCAGGGGACTTTTCCGAGATCCTGCGGGTTTTCCAGTGGCCCATGGCGGGCGACGAAATCCGGTGTCGCCACCGCGTGAACGCGAAAATCCGACAGCTTGCGGGCAATCAGGCCGGAATCCTCCAGCTTGGTGATGCGGATGGCGAGGTCGAATCCTTCTTCGATCAGATCGACGAAGCGGTCGTCGGCGACGATCTCCATGGAAAGCTCGGGGTTTTCGCGGGCGAAATCGATGAGGCTCTGGCCGACATCGGCATCGATGAAGGTGCGCGGCACCGAAAGCCTCAGCTTGCCCTTCAGATCGGAATTCTTCTCGCGTACCAGGTCGGCAAGATTGTCGATCTCTTTCAGAATGTCGGAGGCGGTGCGGTAATAGGTATGGCCGGCTTCCGTCAGCGAAAACTGCCGTGTGGTGCGGTTGAGAAGCAGCGCGCCGAGATCGTCTTCCAGCTCCCGGACATATTTGGACAGCAGCGCCTTGGAGCGTCCGGTCTTGCGTGCGGCGGCCGAAAAACCTTCCGCTTCGACCACGTCGATAAAGGCGCGAATGCGCGTCAGCGTGTCCATTCATAAACTCCTGTTCGTTCCATATAATTGAACGATTGGAATCCACTGTCCAACAGGAAAAGCACTGCCGAAAAAATTCGCGACATGCTGAAAAAATCCTCTTGATTATGACGGCGAATATTCTTATCTCCCTGTCTGCCCAAAGTCGCACGTGCCCATGTGTGTCCGCCGACCCTCGATGTGGTGAGGAGTTCGGTAAGGTACCTGGAATTAACCCCTCCAGTCGCTGTTCCGGCCAACCGGATATGCGAGGACATACGAAGCAACGACGGTGCGGGCCTTTCTGGTTCTCTGCCGGCTTTCCATCAGCCGGGGTACTGAAGAGGCACACCATCATTGCCGTAAGTGCGGTTGGGTATGATTCCCTCCAATCCCATGGCAGACAAAGCCGAATAATGCTCCTGGCAGGGCGTTGTTCATATTTGCGCCTTGAGCGTATGCGAATGAATCTGCGCCTCCACCGGCTGATTCGTCTTGCATATCTCGAGCGTTCTTTGTCCTCCGGAATTTTCCGGAGCCGGATCAAGTTAGGGAACACAACGATGACGACTGCTCGCATCCTCGACTTCATCAATACCCGCCGTCCCGAAGGTCCCTGCCTTGTGGTCGATCTCGACGTCGTGCGTGACAACTTCCATGCGTTCCGGCATGCCCTGCCGAACAGCGCGATCTATTACGCCGTCAAGGCCAACCCGGCTCCTGAAATTCTGTCGCTGCTCGCCTCCATGGGCTCCAACTTCGATTGCGCCTCCGTGGCTGAAATCCAGATGGCGCTCGATGCCGGTGCGACCTCCGACCGCATCTCCTTCGGCAACACCATCAAGAAGGAACGCGATGTTGCACGCGCTCACGCGCTCGGCATCGATCTCTTCGCCGTGGACAGCCATGAGGAAGTCGAGAAGGTTGCCCGTGCCGCTCCCGGTGCGCGCGTATTCTGCCGCGTTCTGACCGATGGCGAAGGTGCCGAATGGCCGCTGTCTCGCAAGTTCGGCTGCGTGCCGCAGATGGCTGTCGATGTTCTGGTCTATGCACACCAGCTGGGTCTGGAATCCTACGGCGTGTCCTTCCATGTCGGTTCGCAGATGATGAACCTCGACGCATGGGATGCAGCCGTTGGCGATGCCAAGCGCGTCTTCGCCTCTCTTGCCAAGCAGGGCATCCACCTGCAGATGGTCAATATGGGCGGCGGTTTTCCGACCAAGTATCTTCGCGACGTTCCCGCCGCTGAAGAATACGGCCAGGCAATCGACACGGCGCTGCGCAAGCACTTCGGCAACCAGATCCCGAAGACCATCATCGAGCCGGGCCGTGGCATGGTTGGCAATGCGGGCGTGATCAAGGCGGAAGTCGTTCTCGTCTCACGCAAGTCCGACAATGACAACCATCGCTGGGTGTTCCTGGACATCGGCAAGTTCGGCGGTCTGGCCGAAACCATGGACGAAGCCATCCGCTACCCCATCCGCACCACGCGCGATGAGGACACGATGGAGCCTTGCGTTCTGGCCGGTCCGACCTGCGACAGCGCCGATGTGCTCTACGAGAAGAACATGTACCCGCTGCCGGTCTCGCTGACCATCGGCGACGAAGTTCTGATCGAAGGAACGGGCGCCTACACGACCACCTATTCGGCGGTCGCTTTCAACGGCTTCGAGCCCTTGAAGGCCTATGTGATCTAAACCCGTCTCAGGGTTTTCTCGATCCAAAGCAATGTGATCTGCGCGAGACGCCGCCCGTTGGGGCGGATGGCGTTCTCCCGGATCTTCCCGTTCCGGCCCGGCTGACGCCCGGGCCTGGCGCACACCCTGCTTGCCAATCCTCTGTCCAGTCGAGGGATAAGCTTGCGGCGCGCGCCGGGCCGGAACGGTTCATTCCTTGTCGTTGCAAGATGGTTGCGCGACATGTTTCTGGCAGGTGCCGCTTTCGTGGGCGGCTTGGTAACGGGAGGCCGGGATGGCCGCTGTTCTCAATTCGGTTCGTGCATTCTTCACGCCGCAGACATTCTTCATCGAGACCGAAAACGCCGGCGACATCGTCGCGCGCGAAAACCTGCTGGACCGCGCCATGGGTCCCGGCCGCCGCCGCAAGTCTTCCGAGAAGCTGCGCGCCGGCCGTGTGCCTGCCGAAGGTCTGGCGCTGGTTGCCCGTGATGAGGATGCCCATGTCATCGGCACCGTGCGCCTGTGGAACGTCGAGGCGGGCGTGACCCGCGAAGGCCGCCCGGTTGCCGCCCTGCTGCTCGGACCGCTCGCCGTCGATGCCGCCCATGAGGGCAAGGGTATCGGCTCGGGGCTGATGCGCGCGGCAATCGCTGAAGCTGCCCGCCGCGGCCACGGCGCAATCCTGCTTGTGGGTGACGCGCCGTACTACGAACGCTTCGGCTTCTTCGCGAACAAGACCCAGCACCTCGTCATGCCTGGCCCCTTCGAGCGCAACCGCTTTCTGGCGCTGGAACTGAAGGCGGGTTGGCTGGATGGTGCCGCCGGCATGCTGGTGGCGAGCGGTCGTCGCTTTTCCTGATCGACAAACAGTCCCTGAGGTCTGCCATTTGACTGTGTGAAATGAGAGAGCCGTTCCCGGTATGGGGGCGGCTCTTCTTATTTGCGGGTGGGCTGCTGCTTCCCGGCCAATCCTGCAATCCACTCACGAGACGATCGGTATCCAGATTTCCACCTCGCCGCGACCGGTGCGCCCATCGGAGCGGTGATCGTAGCGTTCGAAGTCCGGGGCCTGTGCGCTCTTCAGGCCAGCGTCGGGCAGTGCCTTGTTCCAGATCGTATAGACTGTCTTGGCAAAGTCCGAGATATGGCCGCTATGGGTGAAGACGGCATATCGGTGTGCGGGGATATCGATATGCTCCATCCCGGATGTCGAGCCTTTTGCCTCTACTCCCGCGATATAGCGGAAATTGCCGGCGCCGTCCCCCATGCAGCAGACCCCGTATAAGGCTCCCGGCACGGCGTTTTCCACCTCGTTTTCGCGGGCGTTGAAGGCCTGCCAGAGTGCCGGTATCGCGCCGGTGTTGCCAAAGGCGCAGTCGATGCCAAGTCCCACCACCCGCAACGCGCCGCGTTCTTCCTGGCGGGGGGCAGCAACCGGAACAATCATATCCTTGTTCATTTCAAAAGGCTCCATGAGATCGAGAGTGGCGATGGATCGATGGCTTCGCAGAGCGCTTGGCGTGATGCCGAAGCAATGTGCGAAGGCACGTGTGAATGCCTCGTGAGAACCATAGCCAGCATCGAGTGCGATGGCGATGATGTTGTCCTGACCATGAGCGACGGCGCGTGCCGCCTTGGATAATCTGCGGGCGCGCGCGTAGCTCATGATCGACATGCCTGTGGCCAGTTGAAAGATCCGGCACATGTGATGGACATTGACCGCGCAACGCTCAGACAGCGAGGTCAGGGACAGGTCTGTGTGCAAATCCGTTTCTAACTGCCAGATCAGTCTTTCAACAACGGCCATGGGCTCTCCCGTGCTTCACCCGGTCCTTATCGCGGATCGGAGGCTGGTGCGCTTGATCGTATTTGACTTTGCGATGACGGCAAGGGTGCGTCGAGAGCGTGCTTTATGGGACGCAGAAAAGGCTGAAGCGTGTTGCGGTGTTTCAAAACCGCTCCACGCTTCAGGTCGATATCTCACTTGTGGGGGCAGGGCGGAGGGTGCCGCCATGCCATCATACCATCCGGATTACGCGGCGCGCTGGACCTGCGCCTGGTCGTTGCCGGCGATCTGGAACCGGCCTGCGAGCGAGGCGAGCGTGTGGGCGGCATCTGCCAGCGTCTGGGTGGCGGCGTTGGTTTCTTCCACCATGGCGGCATTGTGCTGCGTCATCTGGTCCAGCGTGTTGACGCTGGTGTTGATCTCGGCAAGACCGACGGATTGTTCGCGAGCGGCGGTTGCGATGGCGTCGATGTTGAGATCGATGCGCGATACCACGGCCTGGATTTCGGCCAGAACCGAACCGGTCGACTGAACGAGATCGACGCCGCCTGCCACTTCCTGGCTGGATCTGGCGACCAGCTGCTTGATTTCCTTGGCGGCGGCGGCAGCGCGTTGCGCCAGATCGCGCACCTCCTGCGCCACGACGGCAAAGCCCTTTCCGGCATCGCCCGCACGCGCCGCTTCAACACCGGCATTCAGCGCCAGAAGATTGGTCTGGAAGGCAATGCCTTCGATGACGCCGATGATGGAGCCTATTTCACCCGATGCCGTCTCGATGCGGCTCATGGCCGAAATCGCCTCACCAACGACAGCGGAGGAATGGACGGCGGAGTTGCGCGCATCCTTGACCAGATTGCGCATGTCTTCCACGCGCGATACCGAGGCCTTGCCGGTAGAGGTGACCTGCTCCAGGGCTGCGGCGGTTTCTTCCAGCGCGGCTGCCTGCTGCTCGGTGCGGCGCGCCAGATTGTCGGCGCCGCCACGCAGTTCCTGCCCCTGTCGGTTCAATTGGACGGTCTCCGACAGAACCTCCCGAAGCGTCGAGCGCAACGTTGCGACCGACTCGTTGAAATTCTGTCGCAGGGTTTCGAAGCGCGGATGGAAGGGCTGTTCGAGATTGCGGCTCAGATCGCCATTTGCGAGCTGGCTCAAGCCACCGCCCAGTTGCTCGACAGCAAAACGAAGCGCGTCGGCATCGGCAAGACGCTCACGTTCGCGCTCCTGGCGTTCGGCATCGCTTGCCTGGCGCGCCTCCTCGGCTTGCGCTTCCAGCCGTCTTTTCTCCAACCCCGCATCGCGGAAGATGGCAAGCGCCTTTGCAATGGCGCCGATCTCGTCCTTGCGGCCAAGGTGCGGCGGAGCGTTCGTCAGGTCGCCACCTGCCATCGTCGTCATGGCGTGGGTCATGTCGCCCAGCGGGCGGATGGCGCGGCGTCTGGTAAAGAGCGTGGAGGCGATGCACAGAAGAATGAGGAAGAACCCAAGGCCATAGCTTGCGCCCTGTAGCAGGGTGGTCTGCGAAGCAGCATAGGCCTCCTTCTCCGTGCCGAAGACATTGCCCATCTCCACCAGTTGGTTGACGGCAGCTTCATGCAGATGGAATTTCGCCCGCAGCGCGCTCAAGGATGCGGTAATGGCCGCACGATCATTGGCAAAAAGGGCAGGGAGCGTTGTGGTTTCCATTTCGCGCCAGAAATCGTCGCCCTTGACCAGCACATCATCGAAAAGCTTGGCCTTCAGGGCATCTGGCAGGGTGGTCGTCTTCCAGTATTGGCGACGGTCTTCATATTGGTCTTTCAGAACCTTCATTCGTGCTGCGTTGGTGTTCAGCGTATCGGTATGCAAGGCGCTTTCATTGGCAAGCGCATAGCTTTCGATGACATACAGCGGCGGCGGCAGAATATCGGCGATCAGGTCCTTGCTGTAGATGATGTCCTGATAGATCGGGCCATTCACCTTCAACCTGTTTAGCGCCTCAGCGCCTGTCAGAAGTGTCAGAAGCACGCCTGCAATCAGGGCAATGCCTGTGGCTGTGATGGCCGCTGAAATGGAAACTCGCATGGTTGTCTTTCTCCGGGCCCTCGATCGCCAGATGCGGCATTAGGGTCATAGCTTGAGTCCGGGAAATAACGTCGCGAAGATAGGTTTAGATCGAACTAATTATAGTTAATAATAATAATCTGTTTTAGCGTGGTTAAAGGTTTCTTAAATCTCTGGCCTCCCAGAGCAAAAGGCGCCAGGGCTTGCGCCTTCCCATGCGATTTGATCCACCTCAAATGCCTCAGTCGTTCGAAGAGATAGGAAAGGCGCGACACACCTTCTCCGCTCTTTTGCGCCGAGTCCAAGCTTTGCGGGCGCGAAGCGAAGACGCGTGTTCATCGATCTGATCAAGGAGAGAAAACGTGTTTGCGACCATCCGAAAAGCCATCCTTCCGCTTTTGTGCTGCGCTCTGCCCGGCATTGCCTTCGCGGCGGACCTGGCACAAATTGCGCCGGCCCCCACGGCTGAAGAAGCGATCGCTGCGGCAAGCCCGTGGATGATCCGCGTTCGGGCGCTCGGTGTTCTCACCCATGACAGCGGCACGATCAACGGCGTGCCGGGTGCTGGGCTCTCCTATTCGGACACGGTGATCCCGGAATTCGATATCAGCTACTTCTTCACCGACAACATCGCTGCCGAACTCATTCTCGGCACGACCTTTTCCAGGATCAACACGACAGGCGCGCTCGGCGAAATCGATGTCGGCAAGACCTGGCTTCTGCCGCCGACCTTGACGCTGCAATATCACTTCACCGATTTCGGCGCCTTCAAGCCCTATGTGGGTGCGGGCGTGAACTACTCGCTCTTCTATCACCAGAGCGAAAAGCCGGGCTTCAGCAATCTCGACGTCAAGAACGACTTCGGCGCAGCACTTCAGGTGGGCTTCGACTATATGGTGACGAAGAACTGGGGCGTGAACTTCGACGTGAAGAAGATTTTTCTCGATACCAAGTGGACGGCGACGAGCGACGCCTTCGGTGACATCAGCGGCAAGGCGAAGATTGATCCATGGCTGGTGGGTGCGGGTGTGACCTATCGGTTCTGAGGCCTGGGAGGGCTGGGGGTGCCGCGCAAGTTCTGCGGCGCCCCTTCGTCATTCGGGTGCTCGACCAGACGCAAATTGACCGCTCCTCACAAATCCGCTAAACACTGCGGCAGGTTGAGAGTGCCTGCCGTCCGCGAGCATCCATGCTTTGGTGAAACTCTCTGTGTCAAACCTCCGATACGGTCATTCCTTTTTCAGGCATGCAGACGGTAGCAATGCGGACCCCTCCTCGACACTGTATGCCGATGCAGGAGAACCGCCATGCGGAACAAGATACCACCTCTACCCAGTCTCGATACGCTGAAGGATCAGGCGAAGCGTCTTCGCGCCAGCCTTGCTGACGAAGGCACGGCCATCGGCCATTCACGCGCGCTGGAACTGATCGCGGCGCAATATGGCTATCGCGACTGGAACACGCTGCATGCCGCCGTCGGCAATCGCCCGCCCTTCAATCCCTATATGCTGGGCTCACGGGTCAGCGGCTACTATCTCGGCCAGCCTTTCACCGGCGCAATCCTTGGCGTGCAATCGCTTGGCGGCGATCCGGAGCGCTATCGTCTGACGATGCATTTCGACGATCCGGTCGATGTCGTCACCTTCGACAGCTTCTCGGCCTTTCGCCAGCGGGTTCATTGCAATGTGGATGCGAGCGGTCGCACCACGGAGCGGACCTCCGATGGACGGGCGCAGGTCGAGCTCACCTGGTGAAGGTTGAAGCGGGCGCATCCGGTGCTGATCTCAGCACCGGATGCGCTACCGCTGCAGACGTCTTTTGTTACGCCGAAATATCGACGATGCCGCAATCGCCAGCCTCTGAAGCGAAGGCGAGCAGCTTGCCGGTGGCGCTCCAGGACAGGCCGGAGATCGCGCCCTTGCCGGGGCGGCGCAGCAGCGCTTCCTTGCCATCGGCCATGCGAACGCCGAGGATCATGCCATCGATAAAGCCGATGGCGAGCACGTCGTCGCTGGGGTGGAAGGCCACCTGCGTGGCCATGATGTTGCCGCGTGTGCCGAGCTCTTCCGGCGGCTTTCCCATCGGGCCATCCTTGCCGGAGAAGGGCCAGACGATGGCGGCCGGTGCGCCGGAAGAGGCAAGCCATTTGCCCTTGGGCGACCAGGAGAGCGATTTGACCTTGGCCGGATAGCCGGTCATGCGCATATGGCGGGCGTCAGCGCCCTTCGGCGCCTCGAGCTTCCAGCCATGCAGCGCATTTTCCTGCATGGTGGTGACGAGGAAGCGGCCATCGGGAGAATAGGTGACGCCGGTATGGGCACCCTTCCATTCCAGATCGACGGGATCGCCGGCGGTCGCCACCCAGTGCAGAGTCACGCCGTTGTAGCGGGCAGCGGCGATACGCAGACCCTTTGGCGCAAAGGCAATCGCCTCGACCGTGCGCTCTTCCTTGAATTCCTTGGTGGTGCCGTCCGCAAGCTTGACGAAGCTTGATTTTCCAACGGCATAGGCCACGGCATTTTGCGGGCCACCTGCCACCACGCTGATCCACTTGCGCGGCACATGGGCAAGCTCGGTCACCGCGCCATCATGACCGATGCGCAGCACCTTGCCGTCTTCGCCGCCCGTCAGAAGCGTTGCGCTATAGGGATCACGAATGCAGGTGAGCAAGCCTTCATGGGCCTGCGTTACCTTTTCCCCGCCATCGAGACGGTGAATGGTACCAGCCGCGGTAGCAAACAGCGGGATATCGCCCAGAAAATGCGCCGCGACGACGTGGCCTTCAAGGTCAAGAGGAGCAACGGTTGGCATGGGCGATGAGTCTTTCGTCTGTATGGGTTTTGGCTGCGGTATGGGGTGGTTGGTTTTCGTCCACCCTGTGTGGCGTGGATCCTCGGGTTACCCTCGGGCTTGACCCGAGGGCCGAGGATGACGCGCAGGAGAGGGCGGAGCCCAAGCTTCCCTTTGGTCGGCCCAGGTGGAACTGGACCGGCCCGGAAGGGGGATGCTTACGCCTTCGCTTCACACGCGTGGAAGCTCGCTTCCAGTTTTTCGCGGTCGAGTTCACGGCCGATGAAGACGAGGCGGCTTTCGCGCTTTTCGCCGTCCTTCCACGGGCGCTGGTGATCGCCCTCGATGATCATGTGCACGCCCTGCACCACATAACGCTCGGCATCGCCCTTGAAGGCGATGATGCCCTTGAGGCGCAGAATGTTCGGGCCATCGGTCTGCGTCACCTTCTGGATCCAGGGGAAGAAGCGCTCCGGGTTCATCTCGCCGCCGCGCAGCGAAATGGACTGAACCGTCACGTCATGGATGGGAGACGGTGCCGCATGGTGATGGTCATGATCGTGATGATCATGGTCATGATGGTGGTGATCGTGGCCGTGATCATGCCCATGATGGTGGTGGTCGTGATCGTGGTGGTGATGATCGCAATCCGGGCCGCAGGCATGGTCTTCATGGCCGTGCTCGAGGAAATGCGGATCGTTTTCCAGCGCGCGCTCCAGGTTGAAGGCGCCCTGGTCCAGCACGCGGGCAAGATCGACGCCGGAGCGTTCGGTCTTGTAGATGCGGGCGGACGGGTTGATGGCGCGCACGATGTCTTCGATGCGGGCCAGCTCTTCCTTGGTGACGAGGTCGCTCTTGTTGATGACGACGACATCGGCAAAGGCGATCTGGTCTTCGGCCTCGCGGCTGTCCTTCAGGCGCAGCGGCAGGTGCTTGGCATCGACCAGTGCGACGACGGCGTCGAGCTCGGTCTTGGCGCGCACATCGTCATCCATGAAGAAGGTCTGGGCAACGGGAACCGGATCGGCAAGGCCGGTGGTTTCGACAATGATGCCATCGAAGCGGCCCGGACGGCGCATCAGGCCTTCCACGACGCGGATGAGGTCACCGCGCACCGTGCAGCAGATGCAGCCATTGTTCATCTCGTAGATTTCCTCGTCGGATTCCACGATCAGGTCGTTGTCGATGCCGATTTCGCCGAACTCGTTGACGATGACCGCATATTTCTTGCCGTGGTTCTCGGTCAGGATGCGATTGAGCAAGGTGGTCTTGCCGGCACCCAGATAGCCGGTCAGCACGGTGACGGGAATGGGCTTTGCAGCAGCAGCGGTGTTTGCTTCGGTCATTGTTTCGGTCATGGGAAACCTCGATATGCGGCAGAGTGCCGCGACAGACAAAAATGTTGCCGTTCATATAGGCTTGCGAAGAAGGCAGTTCAAAGAAATTCTGTTCAAGAATTTTGATGATGGGGCCTTAAGACCGATCGAAGTCGCTTACATCGAAGGCGCGCACGTCGTCCAGAAGCGCAATCAGACCGCGCACCGAATGGGCGATGATATGCTCGCCCTTTTCGGCGGTGGCGGCGGCCGCGTTTCCGGCGACGCCCAGTGGGTTGAGATCGCTCATCATCCAGCCGAAGGCGTGCGGGCCATAGGCGCGCAGATGGGTGAAGCGGCTCGCAAATTCGCTTTGGCGGGAGGAAAAGCTCGCTGCCTTATCCATAGCGACTTCATCGGGGTTGAGCGCCAGCATGACCGATGTTTCAATATCGCCGCCGTGAATATCGATCGCCTTGTCGTCCGGCGCAATCAGCCCTTCCGGCAGGCCAAAGCGCGTCCAGCTGGTGGCAACCGCCAGCATGGAAAAGCGCTTGCGCGCCTCGGTGGCAACGATCGTCATCAGCGGCGCATTGCCGCCATGGGCGTTCAGCATGACGAATTTGCGGATGCCCTTCTCATGCTGGGCGCGGACGATCTCCAGCCAGCGATTGACCGCCTCATCGAAGGCAAGCGTCTTGGTGCCGGCCACATCCATGTGCTCGATGGAGTAGCCGACCGGCTCTACGGGTAGGAAGGTGACGGGGAAATCCTGCGGCAGGGCTGCCTTCAGGCGCGCGACGATGCCTTTGGCAATCAGCGTATCGGTCTCAAAGGGCAGATGCGGGCCATGCTGCTCATGTGCGCCGAGCGGCAGAACTGCGATTATCTCCGAGGGTTGAAATCCGGCTGTTATCGTTTCGTCGTCAAATTGCGTGTATGTGTTTGGCATATGGCGATCCGCGCCTGTATTCGTTAGAAGTTACAATATCATATAGTCGTTTCGCGATCTGGCAAAAGGCACGGGCTGAATGAGCAAGGACAAGGCCTCGAAAAAGGACAAGGCGTCCAAGAAGGACAAGTCGCAGAAGAAGAAGGATATTGCCTTCAGCCCGGAAGAGCTGGCGCAATCCATCACGCAAGCAGCACGCTCCATGCGCACGGCGCTCAGCCACAATCTTGCGACGAGCGGCCTTTATGCGGGCCAGGATGGCGTAATCCTGGCGCTTGCCCAGGAAGGCAGCATGACGCCCGGCCAGATTGCCCAGAAGCTTGGCGTCAAGGCGCCGACCATGACCCGCACCATCGGTCGCATGGAAGCGCAGGGCTTTGTGGAGCGTAGTGCAGGCGAAGGCGATGGTCGCCTGACCATGGTGAAACTGACCGAAGCCGGCGAGAAAAGCGTCGATCACATCAACACGTCGCTTGCAGCCTGCGGTGCGCGCGCGGTGGAGGGATTGTCCGCCAAGGACGTGAAAAACGTTGTCAAGCTCTTGCGCGCCATCGACGCCAATCTGCAGTCTCTCGATTTAATCGATTAAAGAATTGAAGCGAAAGCTTTCAACAGTTCGCAAAACCCTTAAACCAGTTGCGCGTGTTGTTTAAATTGTTTAATCACGATTTAAACGTCGCGGGGTGCGACGCGCGATCTCGGGGAGGGGACATGGCGCAGAAGGTGAAGCTTTCAACGATTGCCGAGAGCCTGGGGCTTTCGACGGCAACCATTTCCTTAGCGCTGCGTGACAGCCCGTTGGTGGCATCCGACACCCGCGAGAAGATCAAGGATCAGGCCCGCGCGCTGGGCTATATCTATAATCGCCGCGCTGCCAGCCTTCGCACATCCCGCTCCGGCATTATCGGCGTCGTCTTTCACGACGTGATGAACCCCTTCTATGGCGAAATTCTCAAAGCCATCGAGAGCGAACTCGATCGCAGCCGCCAGACCTTCATTCTGTCCAACCACTACGACTCGGTGGAAAAGCAGCGCACCTTTCTGGAAACGCTGCTGCAGCTTGGTAGCGATGGCGTGATCATGTCTCCGGCGATCGGCACGCCGACGGAAGATCTGAAGCTTGCGGAAGAAAATGGCATGCCGGCCATTCTGGTGGCGCGCTCCATGGACGGCGTCGACATGCCGACCTTCCGTGGCGACGACAGCTATGGCATCTCGCTTGCCACCAACCATCTGATCAGCCTTGGCCACCGCACCATCGCCATGGTGGGGGGGACCGACCAGACGTCTACCGGGCGCGACCGCTATCAGGGCTATGTGAATGCGCTGCGCAAGGCCGGTATCGAGGTCGATCCGAACCTGCGCATTCCCGGTGCCCGCTCCAAGCAGGGCGGCTTCGAGGCGGCGGTGAATTTCCTGTCGCTGCCGCAGAAACCGACCGCCGCCGTCTGCTGGAACGACCTCGTCGCCATCGGCCTGATGAACGGCGTTTCGCGCGCGGGCTTCGTGCCGGGCAAGGATATTTCCGTCACCGGCTATGACGATCTGGAAGAAGCGTCGATTTCCACGCCTTCGCTGACAACCGTGTCCAACGGTCAGGCGGAAGTGGGGCGGCTTGCGGCCCGCGCGTTGCTCGACAGGCTGGCGGGCAGCCATGAGCCGGACGGCATCCACCTGATCAAGCCGGAAATGCGCATCCGCCAGTCCACCGGGCCGTGCATTCCGCGTCATTGATTACACTGAGGCCACCAAGCCGTAAGCTCGCCCCGAGCTGGAGGCTTCATTCCGTAGTGGTAGGCGTGAATTCTCCCGTTGCCCGCAACGGCGCGAGGATCAAAGAACCTGCAACCTTCTGCTATTTTGTGTTCAAGGATCGTCCAGTTCGCGCAAAGAATATCCTTGACCCTCTATGTTTTCAAAGATCTCGCGGTTTCGCCACAGAACCGTGCCAAGGTATTTGCCTTTGTCGCGGCTAGTAATTCTTATTCCGCGGGCCTCAAGACGCTCTAGTATTTCTCCCCTTTTCAACGGTCGACCAGCTTCGCGAATCAAATCAGCAGAAACCTTGGCAATCTTGGCTGGACTGGGCAAAATGATCCGTCTTTTGATTCCCGTTGTTGATAAAACGGAAGAATTTTGAGATTCATCGGGTTCTGAAATCATTTCGTCTTGAATTACCGTTGTTCCAGTAAGTTCCTCATAAGTTTCGATGAAGGTCCGGATCCTACGAAGTTCAGACTCCAATTCCCTTTTCTTTTTCAATGCTTTGCGTATCGCATCATCCATTTTTTAGCCTCATGAGTCGCTCTACACTACATACGGATACACTTAGAACAAAACAAGAACTCAAAAGACGACACAGTTAATCCCGACTTGTTGCGTCTCTTGTGTCTTCGGTGTATATAAGGAATTGCGTTTCCTGGCAAAGAAAAAGCCCCGGTGTCCTACCACCGAGGCTTCGGGTATTGTCAGCGACCCTCGGCGACCTGTGAGTGCCAAGCTGAGGGCGAAGACAATTCGCGTGTTTGTATTTCACAAATAATACAGCGATTTGTCGGAGAACGCAACTGGCACGTCAGACGGACAAGGAGAAATTCATGTCTGACCGTGTATGCCATTGGGTGCGTCCTTACACTCGCATTCGCTACGGAACTCAAGAAAACGTATCCGGCTATTGGCGTTGCTGTGGCTAATAATCCGTTGAAGCGTGTTTAAATCCAGAACGCGCTGTACGCCTTGGTTACGCCGCCACCCTTGGCGGCGTAACCATATTCAGCGTCGGTGAATCTACACAGCAAAGCGCACGCAATGTCTCCTTTACGATGCCGAGACGATCTGAGATATACGGGTGGGTGTAGCTCGAAGCATATCGTGTGGTTATTTGAGGTGTCATCGCATACACTGTATCCTTAGGTAGTCATTTTGATGATCGCGCTGAAGCTTCCATTTAGTAAGGAAAGGCTCTAACCTCCTCATGTGCAATTGCAGGAGGAATTACAGCGCATGTCAGATCAAAAGCCCGTCGTTCTCATTCCGGGGAAAATCCATCCGCGCGTTCTTGAGCGCTTTGAAGGCAAGGTGGAGATCGTTTCCGCACCTGTGGGGGCAAAGCCTGCCATCTCCGCCGAGGTGGCGGAGCGCGTTCGCGCCGTCGCCGTCTCCGGTAGCGTCAATGCGGACTGGATCGATGGATTGCCGAACCTTGAGATCATCTCCAATTTCGGTGTGGGTTATGATGGTGTCGATGCCAAGCATGCGGCCAAGCGTGGCATCATCGTCACCAACACGCCGGACGTGCTGAATGACGAAGTGGCCGATACGACGATTGCGCTTCTGATCAACACGGTGCGCCGCCTCTATCAGGCCGAGAGCTATCTGCGAGACGGCAAGTGGGTGAAGGAGGGGCCATTTGCGCTCTCGCCCTTTTCGCTGCGCGGCCGCAAGGTCGGCCTCTTCGGCATGGGGCGCATCGGCCAGGAAATCGCCAAGCGTCTCGAGCCCTTCAAGGTTGAGATCGGCTATCACACGCGCAGCAAGCGCGACGAGCTTTCCTACACCTATTATGCCTCGCTGAAGGAGATGGCGAGCGCGGTGGATATTCTGATCTGCATCGTGCCCGGCACGCCGGAAACCCACAAGGCCATCAATGGCGAGATCTTCTCCGCACTTGGTGCGAATGGCGTCTTCATCAATGTCGGCCGTGGCTCGAGCGTGGATGAGGATGCGCTGATCAAGGCGCTTGAAGACGGCACGCTGGGTGGTGCCGGTCTCGATGTGTTCTATTCGGAGCCGAATGTGCCCGAAGCGTTGTTGGCATTCGACAATGTTTCGCTCCTGCCGCACGTCGCCTCCGCCTCGGTGCCGACGCGCAATGCCATGGCGGATCTGGTGGCGGACAATATTCTCGGCTGGTTTGCGGAGCGGAAGGTGCTGACACCGGTGCCGGAAACCCCGGTGAAGGGATAACCGACAAGGAGAGCGAGGCGTTTTACGCCTTGCTCGCCTGATACTCCCGCACCGCCTTGCCGAAGGCTTCGAACAGAGCGCGTGAGGGACCATCGGTTTCGGCCCAATATTCCGGGTGCCACTGGACGCCGATGGCAAAGCCCTTGGCGTCGATGACGGAGACGGCCTCGATGGTGCCGTCTTCGGCGGTTGCTTCCACCTGCAGCCGGGGCGCGGTTTGCGCGATTGCCTGGCGGTGGACCGAGTTGATCTGGATTTCGCCGGACAGGCCAAGATGCTCCGCAATGCACGAGCCTTCGCGCACATGCACGGGCTGGCGGATGCTGAACATCACGTCGCGCTCGGTGGTCTCCGGCTTGCGGTGGTCCCAGCGGCCCGGCAGTTCCTGAATTTCGCTGGCGAGCGTGCCGCCAAGGGCCACGTTCAACTCCTGAATGCCGCGGCAGATGGCGAGCATAGGAATGCCGCGATCGATTGCGCGGCGGATGAGTTCGAGGCTCGTCGCATCACGCCCGGCATCGAAGGGGCCATCGGCGTCGGTGGCCTGCTTGCCATAGAGCGAGGGGTGGACATTGCTGGCGGAGCCCGAGACGAGCAGGCCATCCACTCGGTCAAGAATGGCGTCAACCTCATTGCCGGTCTCGAAGGCGGGGACGATCAAGGACATGACGCCGGCCACCTTCAGCGCGGCGTTGAGATATTGCGTTTGCGCCGCGTGCCACTCGGCACCATCCACCTGTTTGATATCGGCAGGGATCGCGATGATGGGCTTCGACATGATGGCTCCGAATGTGATGCGGTCTTGAAATAAAGCATGTTGCGCAAAACTGTGCAGCGGTTTTGCGATAACGACATGCGAAAAAGCAAGGGCCGAAAGTGGGTGCGCGAATCTGAAAGATCGCAACACGCTTAAGGCTGCCGTCAGTGAAGCCGAAGGGGCGGGTTCGTCAAGCATTCTCTTTGCGTAAGTGACGAAATTTATTGGTCTAAAGTATAAGACAATGCCGCTTGGACGATCGACTTTCGCACGAGGCGATCAATTTTATCGCTCCCAAGCATGTCATGAGATTTATTCTTCCATGGGCCGCTTGTCAGTTGCCATGGCCCATGCTTTTCTCAGTTGATGTCGTGTGCGTGGAGGGATGCGACACGATGACAGGTTCGTATCTGGGAGGATAATATGGATCGACGTTCATTCATTAAAAAAGGTGCGCTTGCGGGCACGGGTGCTGCGGCAGCAACCGTTCTGGCGGCACCGGCAATCGCGCAGGAAAATGCCAAGATCACATGGAGGTTGACCTCCTCGTTCCCCAAATCGCTCGATACGATCTTTGGCGGCGCGCAGGATATCGCCAACCACGTGAAGAGCGCGACCGACGGCAATTTCAACATTCAGGTGTTTGCAGCCGGCGAAATCGTTCCCGGCCTGCAGGCGGCGGATGCCGTCTCCTCTGGCACGGTGGAAATGTGCCATACCTGCTCTTATTACTATGTCGGCAAGGATCCGACCTTTGCGATCGGCACCGCGATCCCCTTCGGGCTGAATGCGCGCCTGACCAATTCCTGGTTCTATGAGGGCAATGGCAACACGCTGCTGAACGAGTTTTACGCCAAGCACAAGCTCTATGGCATGATTTCCGGCAATACCGGCGTGCAGATGGGCGGCTGGTTCCGCAAGGAAATCAACACCGTCGACGATTTCAAGGGCGTGAAGATGCGCATCGCCGGTCTGGCCGGCAAGGTGGTTGAAAAGCTTGGCGTCGTGCCGCAGCAGATCGCCGGCGGCGATATCTATCCGGCGCTGGAAAAGGGCACGATCGACGCGGCCGAATGGGTCGGCCCCTATGACGACCACAAGCTCGGCTTCCAGAAGGTGGCGAAATATTACTACTACCCGGCTTTCTGGGAAGGTGGCCCGGTCATCCACTCCTTCGTCAATCTGGACAAGTGGAACGACCTGCCAAAAAATTACCAGGCCGTGCTGCAGGACGCCTGCTCGTTCGCCAACACCAACATGCTGGCGAAATATGACGCCAAGAACCCCAAGGCGATCAAGCAGATCGTCTCCGAAGGTGCAACGCTTCGTCCCTTCAGCCAGGATATTCTGGACGCCTGCTACAAGGCCGCTCTCGAAGTCTACGCGGAAATCTCTGCCGTCAACCCGGATTTCAAAAAGGTCTATGACGACCAGGTCGCCTTCAAGCGCGAAGGCTATCTGTGGATGCAGCTCGCCGAGTACACCTATGACACGTTCATGATGATACAGCAGCGCAACGGCAAGCTCTGACGTTATAAGCAGGATTAATAGGACGCCCGGATCGAAAGGTCCGGGCTTTTTCGTTTGAGCTTAAACAGGGCTTTCGCGCGTTTATGGACAAGTAACGACGCGGGATTATGATCGGCAGCGTTGAGCAGCGAAGCAGCACATTTCGGAGACCAGCCGGAATATCGGCGAGGATCGGCCACGCCGACCTTGGCAAAGGCCTTGCTGTTCAACTGTGGAGGTACAGCATCGGCCCGAAAATCGAAGTCGATTTTCGGAAAAGCACGATGCGTACATTCAAAAACCTCGAGCGTCCTTTGCGCGTCCTAGAGGACGCGCGGCGCTCTAGTGTGATGCGCAAGCCGCTGAGCATTACGTTTATCGTGAAGAAAAACCGGACAGGCTGGTCAATGACTGTCCGGTTCACATTCTTCAGGAAGTAAATAAACGGAAGGTAGGTGTGCAACCCTACCTTCCACTCCACCAATATAACGCTTTCATCCTGATCAAACAAGCGTTCGCCGTCAAGGATTGATCTTCGGCGGTTCGTTGAGGTTCGGCATTCCGGGCAGGCCGTTGCCGCCGCCCTGGCCGGGTGCGCCGTCCATGGGGGGCAGGCCGAAGTTGGGCATGGTGTTTCCACCCTGGTTGCCGAAGGCGGGGACCTCGATCTTGATAGTGTTGAGATCGACTTCCGGGGTCTTGTCCAGCCAGTAGGTGACGGATTCCGGCCAGAAGATGACGATGGCGACGAGGATAAGCTGCATGCCGAGCCAGGGGATTGCGCCCATGTAAATATCCGAGGTCTTCACCGTGCGTGGCGCGATGGAGCGCAGATAGAAGAGCGCAAAGCCGAAGGGCGGGTGCATGAAGCTCGTCTGCATGTTGATGCACAGCAGCACGCCGAACCAGATCAGATCGATGCCGAGCGACTGGGCGATCGGCGCCAGCATCGGCACGACGATGAAGGCGATCTCGAAGAAATCGAGGAAGAAGGCGAGGAAGAAGATGAAGATGTTGACGAAGATCAGGAAGCCGATCGGGCCGCCTGGAATGCCCGACAGCATGTGCTCGATCCACAGCGAGCCATCCATGCCCTGAAACACCAGCGAGAAGCAGGTGGCGCCGACCAGAATGAACACTACCATGGAGGTGATGTGCATGGTGGAATGCATGCCCTGCTTGACCAGATCCCAGGTCAGGCGGCGGTGGGCTGCGGCAAGCGCCATGGCGCCGACAACGCCAAGTGCGCCGGCTTCCGTCGGTGTCGCAAGGCCGAGGAAGATGGTGCCGAGAACGAGGAAGATCAGCACGATGGACGGGATCATGCCGCCCAGAACCTTCAGCACCAGCGCCCGGTTCAGCTCTCCACGGGCTTCCGGCGGAAGTGCGGGAACATCCTTCGGCCGGAAGACCGAGAGAAAGAGGATGAAGAGCATGAAGATCGCGACCTGCAGGAAGGACGGGCCGATGGCGCCGAGATACATATCGCCGACGGAGCGGCCGAGCTGGTCGGCGAGAACGATGAGAACGAGAGAGGGCGGAATAACCTGCGTGATGGTGCCGGATGCGGCAATCACGCCCGTGGCGACGCGCGGATTATAGCCGTATTTCAGCATGATCGGCAGCGAGATGACGCCCATGGTGATGACGGACGCTGCCACAGTGCCGGTGATGGCGCCGAGAATGGCGCCGACCAGAATGACCGCATAGGCAAGGCCGCCCGGGATCGCGCCGAAGAGCTTGCCCGTGCCCTCCAGCAGATCCTCCGCAAGGCCGCATCGTTCCAGGATTGCCCCCATGAAGGTGAAAAAGGGAATGGCGAGCAGCAGATCGTTGGAGATGATGCCGAAGATGCGCAGCGGCAGCGCCTGCATGAAGGCGGGCGAGAAATGCTCGGTGAAGATGCCGATGACGCCGAACAGAAGACCGACGGTGGCAAGCGAGAAAGCGACCGGAAAGCCGTAGAGCATGAAGATGATCATGCCCAGGAACATGGCCGGCGGAAGAATACCGTATTCGAACATCAGAATATCCTTGAAATGGCGCCGGCGTTACTGGAGCGGTTTTTCATATTTGGTGTCGAGCTGATAGAGCCCGTTCAGCGCACCGATGCGCTTCACCAGTTCGGATATTCCCTGAAGGACGAGGAGGGCAAAGCCCGCAAAGATGATGAACTTGACCGGCCAGCGGATGAGGCCGCCGGCATTGGAGGAGACCTCGTTTTGTTGCCATGAGAGCAGGAACACCGGCCAGCTGAGCCAGGCGAGATAGAAGCAGGCGGGAAGCAGGAAGAGAACGAGGCCGACAATATCCACCCAGATGCGGGTGCGCGGTGCAATCGCGCCATAGATGATATCGACGCGCACATGCTCGTTCATCCGCAGCGTATAGGACGCGCCGATGAGCACGATGAAGCCGAACATGTACCACTGGATTTCCAAGAGGCCGTTCGAACTGTAATTGAACAGGTAACGCACGATGGCGTTGCCGGCGCTGACGAGGCAGCAGATGAGAACCAGATAGCCTGAGAATTTTCCCAGCGCCTCGCTCAACATGTCGATGGCGCGGCTCAGTTTCAAAAGCGCGTGCATTGTTTTCCCCTTTCGATCCCTTTGCGGGTTTTCGAGGAGGAATGTTTATGGCGGAAACCCCTCAGGCGAATCGTCCTCCCACGCCTGTTGTCCCCACCAGAAATCCTCCCTGCGTCCATCGTTATGGGCAGGATTTACCAAATGCAACTAGGAAGAAGGTCGACCATGCGCCATCCTGGTCTTTCCTGCGCGCCGGTGGCGTCGATGTGACAAATGCTAAGGTTTTCCAGCGGCGTGAGCCCGGGATAAATTGCCCAAATTCGGAGCGATTTTGCCGGGCAAACAGCGCGTTACCCGCGTTGCGTCGGCTTCAAATTTTGTGTAGGTCTTGACGCGGAGCGTTCTGTCGCTTGCTTCGTTATCAGGGAAGACATCCATCGGATGATGGGACGATGACGGCGAGCGCAGATCAATAGAGGGGAAACAAGCATGAGCGAACACCATAGCGGTCCAGTCGAAGTCGGTGCGAAGATGGACCTTGCCGAGCATCAGAAGACCTACAATCATTTTCTGTTGGCTTCGAAATATGGCACGATGCTGGTGTGCATGCTGATGATCGCCATGGCCGTCGGTTTCTTCACGACGGGCGGATTCTTCGGCGGATTGCTGGTTTTCATCATCCTCTCGGCTGCGGGTTTCTTTATTCTGTAAGCCGCTTTGCCGTCATCCACGACAGCGCGGCACCCGTCGCGCTCATCTCGCTCAACGTCATAAGACCGATGAGAGGCGCGTGTCATGAAGGCTATTTTCCTGTCGCTGTGTCTGGCTGTCTGCTTCTGGCAGGGTGCGACGGCGCGTGAATTCACCGCCGAGGAAAAGGCTGACCTTCAGGCGCAGATCGTGCGCTTCGAAACCGCGCTGAAGCAGGGCGACTTCGCTGTCGTCGCCGAGTCCGTTCCACCCAAGGTTCTTCAGCATATTGCCAGCAAGGCCGGTGTGGATATGGCAACGCTTCGAAGCGCGATGCAGGCGCAGATGCAGATTGCGCTCGCCTCGGTCAAATTTCTCGATTTCGAAATGGATGTCGACAAGGCCGCTTACAAGCAAGCCCCCGATGGCACCCCCTATGTGCTGGTGCCTTCGCGCAGTCTGATGGAAACCAAGGGCCAGAAGATCGAGGCGAAGACCGCGACGCTGGCGCTGATCGATGGCGGAAAGTGGTATCTGGTCAGGATCGATGACGCGCAGCAGATCAATATCGTTCGCGAGGTCTATCCGTCGCTTTCCTCTGTCGCGTTCCCGACGGGTACGATGACGCCGGTGGAGTGAACCGCCCCTGCTGATACGGTGAAAGCAATGCTGACATTTCGCCGGTGGATTGTGGTTCGGCCACAGCAGCCTCCTTGTGACAGCTTTGTAAGCTCTTTCACCCTCTTTCGCATGAAAGATGGCAAGGTGACCTCCGTCCATCGCGACCGCCGCATCCATCATGATGCAGCAACTGGGGCTCACGGGCTCTAAGCCTTGATGATGCAGCCGCATCGGGCAGTCGCACAGGCTTCAATCAAACATTCACCTTCGTTCTTCATGAGATATCAAAACCTCTCATGCAAAAGTTCGACCCGGTCGGGGGCGACTAGAGCATCGGCTAAGCCGCTGCGTCAATTTTAAGAAGAGCGTCCTTTGTGCGTCCAGAGGGATGCACGGCGCTCTATCGCTCTAACAAGGGACCTGAAGGTCGATGCTTGCATTTGTTGAACGTCATATAAAGCAGGCATGCGCCACGGACCGCTTTGAAACGAAGAGCAAGGTCCTGTCCTTTGCTCTTCGCACGGCTTTTGTCGTGACACTGATTGCCGACATATTGAATATCGTCGCCCATCATCTGATGAACGCGGTTGGCTTGCTGCCCTATGACGTCTGGCAGGGGGCAACCGTTGGCGTGATCATATCGACCGTGGTGGCGTCGTCGTTGACGTTTTCCATCGTGTATCTCGTGGGTCTCGCCATCCATCATCTGTCCATCTCGCGCGCCACATTCGAACGGCTGAGCCGCACCGACATGCTGTCTGGGCTCCTCAATCGTCGTGCCTTCATGGAAGAGGTGGCGAAGGCGGACGAGAATGCGTCGCTCATCCTGTTCGATATCGATCGCTTCAAGCGCATCAATGACGAGTTCGGCCACGATGTCGGAGACCATGCGATCGTGACGGTGGCACGGCATTTGATGTCTGCCTTCCCGCAACCCCATGTCGTCGCCAGGATCGGCGGCGAGGAATTTGCCGTTCTGGCGGTTCAACTCACCGCCCAGAAACGTCTGACGCTTGCACAGCGGTGCAACGAAATGCTGGCGGCCCGGCCTGTGAACCTCAAGGACAGGCTTGTTCATATCACGCTGTCGGGCGGTGTGGCCGATAAGGAATCCTACGCGTCCTTCGAGGATCTGTTCAACGCCTGCGACAGGGCGCTCTATCTGGCGAAATCATCCGGCCGCAACCAGATCCTTCATAGCGACCTCCTGCCGGAAGACTTCAAAGCAAAAGCCAGCGTGGCTGTGTAGGTTTGTTTTATTGCGTGTTGCTATCGCAAAGCCGCTGCACATTTTTGCTTGGACCATGCTTCTGGTGACTGCTATTGGCCCATTGAGGGCATTCGCCGTCGCAAAATCGGGCGCGTAACCGTGGTTTTCTGACAAGGTTTCGCAACAGACATTCTGGCTTGCTTCAGGGGCGGCCGATCTGTGGGGAAAATTAGGATTTCTGCGTTTGCTGATCCTGTTTCGCCGACGGTGATGCTCGTTCTGACCGCCTTCCATAAACGTTGATGCCGATCGCCGCAGATATAATTCCACTGGCGAGCAAGAAGGTAAGTTGCATGCCGCTGGCAATCGCCGGAGGTTCGGCATTGGCAAGCGTTTCCGTCCCGACGCCGAATGCAAAAACTGCACCCATGACAGAAGCGCCCCCGATCAACCCAATGTTGCGCGATAGGCTGAGGAGTCCAGAAACCGTGCCGCGCCGGTCCGCTGAAACATCCGCCAGCGCGGCGGTGTTGTTTGCCGACTGAAAGAGTTGGTAGCCCGGCGTCAGGACGATGATGGAAAGTATGTAGCCAACGACTCCTGTCATATTTGGCAAGACCGCCAGAAGGAAGGCACCAGCTGCCATGAGGACAAGCCCAGTCGCCAGCACTCGGCTGCTTCCGCAAACATCCACCAGACGCCCTGATGGAACGCCGCTGAAGATGGAGATCACCGGACCAATCGCCATGAGCAGCCCCACCGACGTTTCCTTCAGGCCGAGTCCGAGGCCGAGATAAAAAGGGCCGACTACGAGCGTCGTCATCATAACAGTGGCCACCAGCAGGTTGATGGCGAGATTGGGTAGAAGGGCCATGTTTAGTGCGGAGCGCACGCTTGCCGATGATGTCTTCCCAGTGCCGACTGCGTTCGGCAGCATGATGAACGCCAGAAGGAAAGCGATGGCCGCCAGTGGCAGTTGGACCCAGAAGATACCGCGCCATCCCGTCACTGGGATTAGTAGCCCCCCAAGCGAAGGACCGAGCGCCGTGCCCAGAGCGGAAACCGTTCCAAGCAGGCCCATTGCTCGTCCTAGGCTACCCTCGCTCGCCGTATGACGCATCAGCGCCATGGAAAGCGTCATGAGGAAGGCCGCGCCGATGCCCTGAAGCGCGCGCGCACCGATTAGCAACCATAGGCTCGGCGCGAGACCGCAAACGAGCGAGCCAAGGAAAAAGAGGCCGAGACCCGCAAGCAATCCAGGCTTCAGACCATGATTGTCGCCGAGCCGGCCTGCGATGACGACCGCAACGGTTAAAGCGACGAGATAGGCGACGACGACTGCCTGCACCTCGGCAAAGGGTGCGGAGAACGCCTCGGACAACGCCGGCAGTGCGATGTTGGCGATACTGGTACCGAGCGAGGCCAGCAGCATTGTCAGAGCCAGTGTGATCGTGATCCCCGATTGCTTTCTATTCCGCTTAAGCGTTTCAGCCTGTTCCATTGTCTCGTCCTCTTGCTCGAATGCTGGTTCGAGAGTAGCCTGCCACTTCAAGTCGACTTGAGGTCAAGCATGAAATTACTGGATATTGGAGAGGTGTCGGCGCAGAGCGGGGTCAAACCTTCGGCGTTGCGTTACTATGAGGAAGCGGGACTGATTTCCTCCGTTTCACGGCATGGGCTGCGCAGGCAGTTTCCGCCTGAAGTTCTCTTGCAACTCAAGCTGATCGTGATGGGCAAGTCGGCGGGGTTCTCGCTGGAAGAGATCGCAGGCATGTTCAGCAGCAACGGCATCCCTGACCTGCCGCGCGACGTGCTTCATCAGAAGGCCGATGAAATCGACAAGCAAATCTGCGAGTTGACGAAGCTCCGTGACACGCTCCGGCACGTCGCCGAGTGCCCTGCGCCATCGCATATGGAATGCGCCACCTTCAAGCGACTCATGGGAGCCGCAGGAAAGCGGATCGCAGTAAGGAAGAATATCACTCGCACGCGGGGGTAGGTTTCAGAGACTATCATTCGTCAGGTGAGACCGTTGCCAATCCAAATTATTGCGACGCTTGTTCTCCCGACTTTTGCGACGTCACAGAATAGGAGTCTTGCGGAAATCGCAATGACGGCTTTTGGCGCAAAGCCGCAGACAACTCGCTGTCGGCCGGTGCAAACCGAGCTGACTGCCCCTCAACCGCAGGCCATGGAAGACGCTTTGGTCTCATATGGGGTGCAAGTCGAGCGGGCATTGGCGAGACACCAGACGGAGGTGGAAAAAACCTTGCGCGATCGCGCACGATCCGTGCTGCGCTTCACCCATTTCGACTATCTGATGCTGTCGACGAAGTGGCGAAGTGTCCAATATCTCAGGAACAGCTACTGGAAATTTGCGGGGCGATTCCCCCGCAGTGCGGCCTGGTTTTTCACCCTCATTTCCGGGGTGTGGTGAAGCGGTTAGTGTGTCGTAAGGAGAGGGCACCTAAGCAACCGATCTCATGAAGCGCGTCATCCATCCATGATGTCACGTTCGTTGAACGCGTCGTATTTTCGGATCTCGCCGCGCATCTTGCCGCTCCAGCGGCGGACGAAGGCGATAGTGTCGGCTGCCTGCAAATGCGCGCTGAGTGCTGCCTGATCGGCCCAGCGTTCCGATATCAGCAATCGCCCCGCGTGCGGATCATCCACCGCCGCATCATAGCTGATGCATCCTGATCGCTTTCGTGTTTCGGTTGCCAAAGCTTGGAGGTCTGCGGTGAATGGCGCCAGATCGGCCGGATCGACATGCATGTGGCCGGTTATGATCAACATTGATATTGCTTTCCATAGGTGCCCCGACAGCATGGTTGCGGCGGCCGGGGGCTTGACTGGTGACGCGTGTGATCAGGCGGCGACCAGCACGATCTTGCCCTGGATGCTGCCTTCGGACGCACGGCGATGCGCAGCGGCAGCCTCGGCCAGGGGATAGGTGCTGTCGATCACCACCCGAACGGTGCCATCATCGAGCAGCCGGCCAGCCTCTGCCAATTGCGCGCCGTTCGAGCGCACCTGCGTCGTCGAGACGGTGATGTTGCGCCGGGCGGCTTCCTCGTGGCCTGAAAAGCCAAGCGGGTTGGCGAGGAACAATGCGCCATTCGGCTTGATCAAGGGGACGAAGCGTTCCATGTTCGCGCCGCCCACGGCATCGAGCACCAGATCGACATCCTGCACGATGGTTTCGACACCCGTCTTCCTGTAGTCGATGAAGAGATCCGCACCGAGGTCTTTGAGACGCGCCTCGTGCTTGCCGGAAGCAACGGCAATCACCCTCGCGCCTTGCAATTTGGCGATCTGGACTGCGAGATGCCCCACGCCTCCGCCCGCGCCGTTCACCATCACCGTCTTGCCGCCAAGCGGAATGGGTGCGTGCGGGAAGGTCTGGAAGGGGTTCGGCACATCATGCCCGAGGTTTATCAGAAATTGCCAGGCGGTCAGCAGCGACATGGGTGCGCTGGCGGCCTGGATATGGTCGATGCCCGCAGGTTTCAGCGCCAGGTCTGACGCGGGAACCCGGACATATTCGGCATAGGCGCCGCTTCCGGTCATCAAATCATGCGGGAAGCGGACCATGGCGAAGACGGCATCGCCAACCTTGAACTGCGAGACCTTTTCACCCACCGCCGAGACGGTGCCGGAGATATCCGTGCCAAGGATCAGCGGAAAGCTTGGATCGGGCTGCCATTCCGGCGGGAGCGCGCGATAACCGTCGCGCAAATAGAGATCCGGCGGGTTGAGGCTTGCGGCATGGACCCGGACAAGCACCTCATCCGCAGAGATTTGCGGCCGTGGCGCATCCTCGTAGAGAAGGACATCCGGTCCACCGAATTCGTGCAATCGCACGGCTTTCATCATCTCAGTCATCACTGCCTCACTTGGATTGTCGTTCTGTGAGGGGAAGATAGGATTGCTGGTTTCATTTGAAAATCAGGCGGCAATTCGCTTTAATAGTGCCATGAAGGAACAAATCGGAATTGACCGGCTGACGGGGCTGATTGCATTCGCGCGCGCCGCTTCGCTTGGAAGCTACACCGCCGCCGCCCGCTCCCTGGGCATCTCACCGTCCGCGGTCAGCAAAAGCATCCAGCGGCTGGAACAGCAGCTCGGCGTTTCGCTGTTTGCGCGCACGACGCGTTCGTTGACGCTGACGAGCGAAGGGCGTGATCTGCATGATCGGGCGCTGAGGCTGCTGCACGCTGCCGAAGAGATCGAGCAGGCGGCAAAAGCAGCGCGCACCGAGCCAGCCGGCACATTGCGCATCGCTGCATCCCTGCCAATCGGCCTGCATGTCATCGCGCCGGTGTTGCAGCAGTTTCGCGCGCTCCACCCGAAGGTGACCATCGATCTGCGTTTGAGCGATCACATGGTGGATCTTATCGACGGCGGCTTCGACCTTGCGGTTCGCATCGGCGACCTGTCGGATTCGCGCCTGCTTTCCCGCCGCCTGATGCCACACCGGCTATGCTGCTATGCCTCGCCCGACTATCTGGCGAGGCGCAGTCCGCCAACCCATCCGAACCAGTTGGAGGATCACGAGACCGTCAGTCTGCGCTATCAAAGCAGCGGCCAGCTGTTTGGCTGGCCTTTCCGCATCGGGGAGAAGGAAGTGGAGATCGTGCCATCCTCCGGCATCATCGTCGATGCCAGCGAAGCCGTACTCGCGGCAATATCAGCCGGTGCGGGCATCGGAATGGCGACGAGTTTCATGGCCAACGCCTGGGTGAAGCGTGGCGCGCTCGTGCCGGTTCTTTCCGATTACGCGGTGGACCGGCACAATATCACGGCCCTATGGCCCGAAAGCCGCCGGTCCAACCCCGCCATGCGCGCCTTCCTGAACGCGCTGGTGGAGCTGTCTTGACGGGGGCAGGAGCCCCGCAACTTGCGGAGGCTCCGCGTTCTATCAGCGATATCAGCCAGCCACCTTCTCCAGCTCCGACAGTGCCTCCGAGGGAAGCTCGATCGTCGCTGCCGCGAGATTTTCCCGCAGATGGCCGCGTGACGAGGTGCCGGGGATCAGGAGAATGTTCGGCGATCGCTGAAGCAGCCAGGCAAGCGCCACCTGCATCGGCGTGGCGTTGAGCTTTGCGGCCACGTCGGACAGGGCGGAAGATTGCAGTGGCGAGAAGCCGCCGAGCGGGAAGAACGGCACATAGGCGATGCCGCGGGAAGCGAGCGTGTCGATCAGGGCGTCGTCGTGGCGATGCGCAAGATTGTACTGGTTCTGCACGCAGACGATGTCGGTGATCTTTCCGGCATCCTCGATCTGCTTTGCCGTGACATTGGAAAGGCCGATATGCCGGATCAGGCCCTGTTGCTTCAGATCCGCCAGCACATCGAGTGCTTCGTCCAACGACCCTTCCGCAGGACCGTGCACGTCGAACATGGCGCGCAGATTGACGACATCGACCACATCGAGCCCGAGATTGCGCAGGTTGTCATGAACGGCCTGTGTCAGCTCCGCGCGTGAGAAGGCCGGCTTCCAGGATGCGTCCGCGCCTCTGCTCGCGCCGACCTTGGTGACGATCAGAAGGTCGCTGGGGTAGGGATGCAAGGCCTCGCGGATGATTTCGTTCGTGACATGCGGGCCATAGAAATCGCTGGTGTCGATGTGGTTGACGCCGCTTTCCACCGCTTCGCGCAGCACGGCTACGGCCTCTGCACGATCGCGCGGCGGCCCGAAAACGCCCTTGCCCGCAAGCTGCATCGCGCCATATCCCAAACGGCGCACCGTGTGGTCGCCAAGCTTGAATGTTGCTGAATTTGTCATCGTGCTCATCGCCCTATCTCCTTTGTGTTGCTGAAAAATAGGCAGGTGGCATATGTGCGACAAGGCGCTATAATCAGGACAGGTTGTCCGTCATCGCGGACAATGGCGACGGGCGTTGGGAGAGCAAGAGTGGCGGATTTAACGGATCTGAATGCGTTTCTGCTGGTGGCGCGATCCCAGGGGTTTCGGCAGGCGGCGCGCGAAACCGGCATCAGTTCCTCGGCGTTGAGCGATGCGGTGAAGCGGCTGGAAGACGAGCTCGGGGTACGCCTGTTCAATCGCACCACAAGGAGCGTGCTGATGACGGATGCAGGACGTCTCCTCATGGAGCGCACCGCACCCGCATTCGCAGAGGTGGCCTCGGCGCTGAACGAGGTCAAAAGCAGCCGCGGCCGCACCTCGGGCGAGCTTCGGCTGAATGTGCCGATGAGTGCGGCAAAGCTGGTCCTGCCCGCCATCGTGCCACCGTTTCTCGCGGCCTATCCGGATATCAGCCTGGAAATCGTGACCGATGAGAATTTCGTCGACATCATCAAGAGCGGCTGCGACGCCGGCATCCGTTATGACGAAAGGCTGGAGCAGGATATGCTGGCCTTGCCGATCGGCCCACGCCAGCAGCGCTTCGCCCTTGCCGCATCGCCGGACTACCTGGCACGAAGGGGCATGCCGCAACATCCCCAAGACCTGCTTTTGCATGATTGCATTCTCGGCCGGTTTTCAGGGCGCGCCATTCCGCCCTGGGAGTTCGAACGAAACGGGGAGGAGGTCGTCATCAATCCGAAAGGCAACCTCATCGTCCAATTCGGCGGCGGCACCGATCTCGGCATAGACGCCGCCGTTGCCGGCTGCGGCATGTCTTACATTTTCGAGGATTGGCTGAAGCCGCATTTCGATCGGGGGGACTTGGTGCCGGTAATGGAAGATTGGTGGCTGCGGTTTCCCGGCCCGTTTCTTTATTACTCCGGACGGCGGCTTGTGCCTGCGCCCTTGCGTGCGTTTATCGATTTCGTGCGGCAAATGAACAGAGATGCAGGGAAAGGTTTGGGGGCAGGCTTGTGAAGATCGGGCAGGCTTGTGACTATTGGAGACAGAGGCGTTCACACCATTCTCGGTCGTCTCTGGCGGATAAGAAAGTGTTGGGAGCCCTTCATTCCAAGTGGACTGTAAACAACGCGGCCTTGAGGGGGTGTTGTCTTTGCTTCGAGGCAGTGCGCTCACTGAGGGGGTCGTTGCCTGCGCCCGGAAGCAGACTTAGCTGCACAGAGCGTGACTAACCTACTCGCGGTTAGGTAGATATGAAGGAAGATCAAAGTGTTACCGCGAACATGCTCAGGATCTGCTTTGTGAATGCCAAAGTTATAACCCGATGCATAGAAATTCTCTATTAATTCGCTAGCCGCAGAATGTTGGTGCCGTGTGGTTTTTTGTGGGGAATTATCCAAGAAGGTTACAGAGGCTTACTTCTTCTGCTACCTATGATTTATATCCGGTTCGGGAACACGTTTTATGGATGACGTCCATTTTTCGGTTAATACACGACTGACAAGACTTCTAGGTGAAACCTATAGATCGAGCGAAGCAGCGCTAAAGGAACTTGTCGATAACGCATGGGATGCGGACGCAAGGAATGTCTGGATCACATTGCCGACGCCTATGTCGTCTGATCCGATTATCGTCAGCGACGACGGTTCGGGGATGACATCTCTGGAAATGAGGAACGAATACCTGAACATTGCCAGCGATAAGCGGGCCCGTACGGGCGAACGGACCCCTTTACTCAAGCGAAAGGTCAAGGGTCGAAAGGGCATCGGTAAGTTCGCTGGCCTGTCACTGGCAAGCCGGATGGATGTTTCAGCGGTCGCCCGAGGTCGGAAATGCAGCCTGACGATCGATAAGCTCATCCTGGCCGAGAATGAGAATGACCTGGAATCTGTGCCTTTACCATTCATCGAGGAGGATGCAGGCGAAGCTCATGTAGGCACGACGATCATCCTGTCCGGTCTTGATAGCCGATTGAATTTTCCTACGCCTGAGCGTTTTCGAGAAGTCCTCGTGCACGAATACGGCCGCGAGGATGCCTTCAAGGTATTCGTAAATGAGGCGCAGTTGTCGGTCGATGATGTTCCGGGCGTATCAAGGGAGGTCGAGAAGACCTTTATGGAGAGCGGCTCAGTTCGCTTGAGGTTTACGATTGCAGACGGCAAGAAAGCACCAAAATCACCGGGTATAGTGCTGAAGGTGGACGGGAAGGTCGTCGGGAAGCCGATGATGTTCGGCCTAGATGACGACGAGGAAATTCCCTTCAAGCTGTCGAAACGAGTCTACGGAGAGGTGGAGCTTGAGGGTAACGATCATTTCGTAACTGCTGATTGGGGCGGGGTGGTCGAGAACAGCAAGGCATTCCAAGAAATCCAATCCTATGTGAAATCGATCGTCAAAGAAGGGCTTAGGGAGAGCCACTCTCGCGATATGAGCCTTCAGCTCGCTCGATTGAAGAAGCAGTTGGACGCTAGGCTGAGAGATCTCCCAGAACATCGCCGACGCTACGCTGAAGAAGCCCTCCACAGGATCCTGCAGCGATTCTATCGGGAAAGCGAAGACCGCATTGCGACGATCGCAGAGGTCGCGCTCGACGCCATGGAGCATGACGCCTACTGGGCCGTACTCGAGCGGATAAATGCCACCGACCGCACAGATGTCAGTTCCTTTGCAGCGGCGCTTGAAGATTTTGGTATGGTGGAACTCTCTGGGATCGCTGCTCAAGCGACCAGACGGATGAGATTTCTGGACTACCTCGAGGAGCTTATCGACAACGAAGCGACCCTCGAAAAGGACGTCCATAAGGCCTTCGAGACGAATTTGTGGCTTCTTGGTCGCCAATACGCTCTGATGTCATCGAACATCACCCTGAAACGGGTCATCGCGAACTATAGTGATAAGAAATTTACGGGCGAGCGGGCCTCGAAACGGCCTGATCTTCTGTTATCGCAGGATCTAGCTGACAGCTATCTGTTGATTGAGTTCAAGCGGCCCAATCATCCGATTTCTCGGGAGGACATAGCTCAAGCCGAGCAATATCGTGATGACTTGTCAGGTACCATCATCTCAAGCAGCCCGTTGAGGATATTGATGATCGGTAAGGGCTCCGCAGCCTCTATTGACAAGAGATATGGGACCGACATGACGACCGTCAGTTCCTATGCAAGCGTGCTCTCGTCCGCTCGCACGGAACTCGACTGGCTGGTTTCATCGCTAACCCGTCCGTAGATCGCCCGTTCGCCGAAGGCCGAAGGTCAGTATGTTGGTAAACCTTATATAATACGGACGAGCCGTTGATCGACAGGGTCTAGCGTATCCTTTCTGCGCAACTGCAAGCCCAGTCCGACGTTGTTGGAGGTTCTGGCTGCAATCTGAGGGTGCATTCTGTCTTAATAGTGTGCGCTCATGTTCTTAGCTCAAGTCGGGATCCCAATGCCATCACAAGCACGTTTGAATTTTGAAAGAAACCTGTCGCGCGACGTGGAGAGACTGGAAGAAATGCATCGAGCGCAGTTTCCAGGCCCCGGACGTCCTCACTCCATCCTAACACGCAGTGGCATTTTCCTTCTCTGCGCAGCATGGGAGCTTTACTGTGAGGAAGTCGTGAAGGAAGGATTTGAGCATGTCGTCTTACATACCGACAGCCCGCTCCAATTGCCTGAGCATCCGCGCCGAACACTCGCCAACGCGATCAAGGCTGACAAGCACGACCTTGCCGTTCTGCGGATGGCGGGCGAAGGATGGAAGCAGTACCTCCGAGAGCATGCTGAGAAGAAGCTAGAGGAGCTAAATACACCCAACTGCGCAAATGTCACGGATCTCTTCAAGAAGTTTGTGGGCATCGACGTCGAACCTATACTTAGCCCACATGATCAGGCACTACTGACCTTCATTGGCAAGCGCGGGGATATTGCCCATCGCGGAGCTCAAGCCGCCCACGTCAGCATTAACGATCTGGAAAACGACCACAATTACATTCAGACGCTTGTAGTACAGCTCGATAACGAGATCATCCCATCGATTCAAGACGTTACTGGAGCGCGGCCTTGGAACCGGCGAAATCAATAAGGTTAGCAATGTAGGTCAGTTTTGCGCGCCGGTTTCTTGCACGTCTTAATGACCACTTGTGGTGTTTGCTTGCCTCGAGAACATAGAGGTCAACTGGTCAATCACGTTAGCTCTCTGATCGCCTTCGACCGGTCTTTCGTCATCGCGACCGTCCGCTGACCAACCCACCCTCAACCTTCCCCGGTCTTCCTCGCCAGAAGCCCGTTCAGGAGCAGATCGAGATGGGCGGCGCGGTAGCCTTTTATGTCGATGTCCATGGCTTCTTCGAAGATGATCCTCAGAACGGTGAGCGTCATCAGCGGTGCGATGACGAGTTCGGGGAAGGCGATGTAGTCGCTTTTCAGCTCGCCGGCCGCGGCACCTTCCTTGATGAGTTCGATGATCCTGTCGATCAGGGGCTGGAAGACACATTGCTCATGCCGGGCGACGATGTCGGGGAACTTCTGGCCCTCGGCGATGATCAGCTTGAGGATTTCGCGGTTCTGGCGGTCTTGGTCGAGATGATCGTAGAGTGCGCCCAGAAGCGCCCTGATCTTTTCGGAGGCGGTGCCGGTGCGGGTGTCCTCGCTCTTGACGATGTCGGCGAAGGAGGTCGAGGCGTGGCGGATGGTGGCTTCGAAGAGAATTTCCTTGGTCTCGAAGTACACATAAATGGTGCCCTTGGTGACGCCCACATGTTTGGCGATGTCCTCAACCCGTGTTGCGGCGTATCCGTTCTTGACGAACTCGGTGAAGGCCGCGTCCAGGATCTGCGCGGGGCGGAGCTCTTTCTGCTCGGCGCGCGTCAGTTTCTTTCCCGCCTTGGAGTGGCACAGCTTAAACATCGGTGATCGGCATCCCATTCATTCGGCATCGATAGTGCTGAAGCAAGTCGCAATCTCTAGATTCGCGTCGCCGCTTCGTTCTTTGTTTTATCGCATATCGTTATCGCAAAACCGCTGCATAGTTTTTCGTGCAGCAGGCTTCAGAAGTTATCATTGACTTTCCAGTCAGTCAAATATACGCAATCACGATATCTCGATGATAAGGCCCAGCCATGAAGCAGCCACCCATGAAGCAGATTTTGAGCGTGCTCCTGATTGCGAGCGCCGGTTTTTTGACCGCGTGCAGTCCAAAGGAAGGCGAAGGAGAACCGGACTTGCGCCAGGTCCGGGTGGTGACGGTTGAGAACAGCCAGGTGGTGTCCGGCGGAGCCGTGACCGGTGAAATCCGCGCGCGTATCGAGACCGATCTGTCCTTCCGTGTGGGCGGCAAGATCATCGATCGTCAGGTCGATGTCGGAGACCATGTGAGAGCGGGCCAGGTTCTGGCGCGCATCGATGCGGAAGAGCAGCAGGCGGATCTCGCGGTTGCCGAGGCCAACCTCGAGGCCGCTGTGGCGCAGCGCATCCAGGCGGAGCTGGCTTTTGCCCGCCAGCAGAAACTTTTCGAAACGCAGGTGACGCCACGCTCGGCGCTCGATCAGGCGCAGGAAGCGCTCTCCACCGCGCAGGGCAGCGAGCGGTCGGCGCAGGCGCAGCTTGGCAGCGCTAAGGAAGCGCTCTCCTATACCGAACTGAAAGCCGACCAGGATGGGTTGATCACCGCGCGCAATGCCGAAGTGGGGCAGGTGGCGCAGGCGGCTTCCCCCATCTTCACGCTGGCGCAGGATGGCCCGCGCGATGCGATCTTCGAAGTGGTGGAAACGCTCTTCCTCGGCCGTGAGATTCAGCCGGAGGTGAAGATCACGCTTCTGACCGATCCCGACCGGCAGGTGATGGCCAAGGTCCGAGAGATTTCCCCCACCATCGATTCCTCCACCGGAACGGTGAAGGTGAAGGTCGGGCTTGGTGTGGACGTTCCCATGCCGCTTGGTGCAGCCGTGCAGGGCAATTTCCTCTATGAGCCACAGGCCGCCATGGTGCTGCCCTGGTCGGCGATTTCCTCCAAGGATGGAAAGCCGGCTGTCTGGGTCGTCGATCCCGCCTCGTCGAAAGTGGCGCTGCGCGTCATCGAGGTCGAAGATTATGAAACGGGTCATTTCATCGTCAAGCAGGGGCTGAAGCCCGGTGAGAGCGTGGTGGCCGAGGGTGGCAAGTTCCTGCGCCCGGATGAGAAGGTCGCTTTCGAGAAGGTGGCAGCACAATGATGAGAACCCCTATTGCGACCCTCCTTCTGTCGGGACTGCTGCTTTCCGCCTGCAGTGAGGATAAGTCCGAGGCCCCGCCGCCGCCGCCGCGCCCCGTGCTTTCGGTTGTGGCGAAGGAGGTTCCCGTGCAGTCTCTCAGCTTTGCGGGAACGGTGTCTCCGCGCTTCGAGGCCGAGCTTGGTTTTCGCACGCTGGGGCGTCTCACGTCTCGCACCGTCAGCGTCGGCGATCTCGTGGAGAAGGGGCAGGTCATTGCCACCATCGATCCGACATCGCTGGAGCTTGCCGTGCGCAGCGCCCAATCGGATCTTTCCAATGCGCAGGCGCAGCTTCGCAATGCGCAGAGCACGCAGCAGCGCCAGTTGCAGCTTGCCGAAACGCGCTCCGGCACCCGGGCCGCATTGGAAGAGGCGGAACAAGGGCTGAAGACCGCAAGCGCCTCCGTGGCGCGGGCGCAGGCCAATCTCAACAAGGCGAATGAGCAGCTGAGCTATGCGCAGCTTGCCGCCGAATTCGACGGCGTGGTGACGGCAACCTCGGCAGAACTCGGCCAGGTGGTGACCGTCGGCCAGGTGGTGGTGACGATTGCCAAGCCGGACGAGCGCGATGCGGTGATCGACGTGCCGCAGTCCATTGCCGAGCAGCTGAAACTTGGCACGCCCTTCGACGTGGCGCTGCAGCTCGATCCGCAGGTGCGGGTGGCGGGCACGGTGCGCGAGATCGCGCCGCAGGCCGATACGGCCACACGAACGCGCCGCACGAAGATCGCGCTTGACCACCCGGGTGATGCCTTCCGGCTGGGTGCGGTGATCCGCGCTTCGGCCAGCATCGCCTCCAAACCCAATCTGATGCTGCCGGCCACCGCCATCCGCACGCGCGACAGCCAAACCGCCGTGTGGATTGTCGATGAGGCCGCCGCAAAGGTTACGCTTCGCCCGGTCGTGCTGGAGGGTCCGCCGAACGCCTATGGCTATGTGGTTGTCAAAGAGGGCGTGAAGCCGGGGGAGCGTGTCGTTATTGCAGGCGTCAACTCGCTTGAGGACGGGCAGTCCATTCGCATCGATCAGGAGCGCGTACAGTGAAAAAGTTCAATCTCTCCGAATGGGCATTGGCGCACCGCTCGCTCGTCTCCTATTTCATGATCGTCTTCCTCATTGCAGGCGTGTTTTCCTATCTCAATCTCGGGCGTGAAGAAGATCCGAACTTCACCATCAAGACGATGGTGATTTCCGCCGCCTGGCCGGGGGCGACGGCCGAAGAGGTCAGCCGTCAGGTAACGGACCGCATCGAGAAGAAGCTGCAGGAGCTGGAATCGCTCGATTATACCCGCAGCGAAACGACCGCCGGCAAGACCACCGTCTTCCTCGAGCTTCTGCCCACCACCAAGGCGCGGGATGTGGAGCCGACCTGGCGCCGCGTCCGCAACATGATCAGCGATATCAAGGGCGAGTTTCCCTCGGGCGTGCAGGGGCCCTTCTTCAACGATCGCTTCGGCGACGTCTTCGGCAATATCTTTGCCTTTACCAGCGACGGGCTGTCTCAGCGCCAGCTGCGCGATCTCGTCGAAGATGCGCGCTCCAAAATCCTGACCATCGAGAATGTCGGCAAGGTCGATATTATCGGGGCGCAGGACGAGGCGATCTATCTGGAGTTTTCCACCCGCAAGATTGCAGCGCTCGGCATCGATCGCCAGTCGATCATCGCCACGCTGCAGGCGCAGAATGCGGTGACGCAATCCGGCTTCGTGACCGCTGGGCCGGAGCGCATCGCCATCCGTGTGGGCGGACAGTTCGCCTCGGAAAACGCGCTGGAATCCATCAATCTGCGCGTCAATGACCGCTTCTTCCCGTTAACCGATGTGGCGACGATCCATCGCGGCTATGTCGATCCGCCGACGGCACTCTTCCGCTACAATGGCAAGCCGGCCATCGGTCTTGCCATCGGCATGCGGGCCGGTGCCAACCTGCTGGAGTTCGGTGAAGCCGTCGATGAACACATCAAGGCGGTCGTCGCAGACCTACCGATCGGCGTCGAGGTCAACCGCGTGTCCGATCAGCCCGCAGTGGTGGAGGAGGCTGTGTCCGGCTTCACCCGTGCGCTGTTCGAAGCGGTTGCCATCGTTCTTGTCATCAGCTTCATCAGCCTTGGTCTTCGCGCCGGTCTGGTGGTTGCGGTGTCCATTCCGCTCGTGCTCGCCATCACCTTCGTCTACATGGAATATACCGGCATTTCGTTGCAGCGCATCTCGCTTGGTGCGCTGATCATTGCGCTCGGTCTTCTGGTCGATGACGCGATGATTGCGGTGGAGATGATGGTGGCGCGGCTGGAGGAGGGCGACGATCTGCGCAAGGCCGCGACCTATGTTTACACGTCCACCGCCTTCCCGATGCTGACCGGCACACTCGTGACCGTCGCGGGCTTCATCCCGATCGGCCTCAACAGCAGTGCGGCGGGTGAGTTCACCTTCACGCTGTTTGTCGTCATTGCGGTTTCGCTGCTGGTCTCCTGGATCGTCGCGGTTCTCTTCACCCCGCTTCTCGGCGTGTTGATGCTGCCCAAGACGATGAAGCAGCATCACGACAAGAAGGGCCGGGTTGCGACGATCTTCTCGCGTCTATTGACGACAGCCATGCGCTGGCGCTGGGTGACCATTCTGTTGACCATCGGTGTCTTCGGCGTCTCCGTCGCCGGCATGGGTCTGGTGCAGCAGCAGTTCTTCCCAAGCTCCGACCGGCCGGAACTGATCATCGACTGGAACCTGCCGCAGAACAGCTCGATTGCCGAGACCAACCGGCAGATGGCAAAGTTCGAGCAGGACAAGCTCGCCAACAATCCTGATATCGACCACTGGACGACCTATGTGGGGCAGGGCGCGCCGCGCTTCATTTTGTCCTTCGACGTGCAGAACCAGAACGTCTTCTTCGGCCAGACGGTGATCGTGCCGAAAAGCCTGGAAGCGCGTGACCGGGTGCGCGGCGATTTCCAGAAATATCTGAACGAGACGTTTCCCGGCACCGATGCCTTCGTAAAACTGCTCGATATCGGCCCGCCGGTCGGCAAGCCGGTGCAGTATCGCATCAGCGGTCCGGACGTCCAGAAGGTGCGCGACATCTCCATGCGCTTTGCCGGTGTCGTCGGCCAGCATCCGCTGCTCACCAACATGATCTTCGACTGGAACGAGCCATCGCGCGTGGTCAAGGTCGATGTGTTGCAGGACAAGGCCCGGCAGCTTGGCGTGAGCTCGGAAGATATTGCCACCGTGCTGAACAGCATCGTCGAAGGCGCGAGCGCCACGCAGGTGCGCGACAATATCTACCTCATCGATGTGATCGGACGTGCTGACGCTCAGGAGCGCGGCTCGATCGAGACGTTGCAGAACCTGCAGATTGCAGGCTCCGACGGAAAGCTCATCCCGCTCTCGGCCGTGGCGAACCTGCGCTATGATGTGGAACAAGCCATGATCGCATCGCGCGACCGCATCCCGACCATCACGCTGAAAGCGGCGATCAAGGGGCCGACCCAGCCGGCGACGATCGTCACCCAGCTTCAGCCGCAGGTGGATGCCTTCATCAAGACGCTGCCGGTCGGCTACAAGGTCGAGATCGGCGGCGCCGTGGAATCGAGCGCCGAAGCGCAAGGACCGATTGCCGCCGTCGCACCGATGATGCTCTTTGCCATGGCGACGATCCTGATGATCCAGCTGCAGAGCTTCAGCCGCCTGTTCCTGGTCTTTGCGGTGGCTCCAACAGCGCTGATCGGCGTGGTGGCGGCACTGCTTCTCAGCAACGCGCCGATGGGCTTCGTGGCGATCCTCGGCATTCTGGCGCTGATCGGCATCCTTATCCGAAACTCGGTCATCCTGGTGGTGCAGATCGAGCATCTGCGCATGGAGGGCGTGCCTGCCTGGCAAGCCGTGATCGAGGCGACCGAGCACCGCATGCGCCCGATCATGCTGACGGCGGCGGCTGCGACACTGGCACTTATCCCGATTTCGCGCGAAGTCTTCTGGGGGCCGATGGCCTATGCGATGATGGGCGGTATCGTGGTCGGCACGGTGCTGACACTGCTCTTTTTGCCGGCGCTTTACGTGACCTGGTTCCGCATCAAGCCGGAGGAGAAGACGGCCGAGCCAGAGGCGAAAGCCGAAGGCGACGCCAAGCCTGCTTGAAAAAACAAGCTGGAGGCGATCCCGTTTAAGTTCTGAATCTGGGGCTCACCCCCCTCTGTCCTGCCGGACATCTCCCCCTCAAGGGGGGAGATCGACTCGTGGCGAACTCTCGCACTTCGTCGACGTTGATGATGAAATGGGGGAGCATCCCTCTTGCCATTCTCCCCCCTTGAGGGGGAGATGTCCGGCAGGACAGAGGGGGGTGCGGCACCCCTCGGGCATGCCCGCCAGAAAGAACAGAAGTGGGGCGACCGAAATAGAACGCCTCTCGCTCGTCATCCTCAAGCTTGACCTGAGGATCCATGTTTTTCGATCACTTGAGGATTGGGTCGTGGATCCTCGCCTCAAGGGCGAGGATGACGGGGAGGAGGGGTTTAGCGTTACATCAACGTCGCGCGGAAGGAAACCCGCCTACCTCTTATCACAGAGTACACAGAAGAAGAGCCATTGGCGTATTTTACTGTGGTGTCCGGAAGGACGGACGGCGTTCGGAAGAACGCTTACGACGCGCCAGCGCCGCGCATGCGGGCGAGGCCGTCGACGGCGGGCTTGTATTTGGGGTCGAGGCGGGCGGCGTGGTTGTAGGATTTCAGCGCCTTGTCGCGTTCGCCGCGGCGCTCATAGACCAGTGCCTGGTTGGCCCAGGATTCCGCGCGGCTGTCATCCAGCGCGATGGCGTGGTTGAAATCGGCAAAGGCGTTTTCGTCGTCGTTCAGCGCCACATAGGAAATGCCGCGACCGTTGTATGGCTCGGGCGAGTTGGGCGAAAGCGAGATGGCCTTGGAGAAATCTTCGATGGCCTGGCTGTGCTGGCTGCGCAGCTGGTAGATCAGGCCGCGATTGTGATAGGCGCGGCCATCGGTGGTGTCGGTGTTGATGGCGGCGGTGAAGTCGTTGAAGGCTTCGTTGGTGCGGCCCGTCTGGCGGTAGAGGTTGCCGCGACCGATCAGCGCCACGTCGTAATTCGGGTTGATCTGCAGCGCGCTGTTATAATCCTGCAGCGCCTGCTGCTGCTGGCCCATGTTGCGGTAGACGAGCGCGCGGTTGGCGTAAGCCTGATAGAAGCGTGGATTGAGCTGCAGGGCCTGATTGAAGTCGGCAATGGCGCGCTTGGAGTCACCGGCGCGGCCGTAAGCCGAGCCACGGACGTTATAGCCTTCCGGATCCTGCGGGTTGGCGTTGATGACCGAGGTCAGCGAGGCGATGTTCTGTTCAGACCCTTGAGCGCGGTCGATCTGGAACACGTCGTTTGTCGTGTTGGTGGTGGCGCAGCCGGCAAGAGCCGCAACCATGCCGCAGAGGATGAGGGTGGAAGAAAGCCGCATGGTTTTTCTCTGAGATACGCCGTGGAACAGGGCGATAGGACGTCTGGATTCACCGGTATCAACAGCGTTCATGCGGTATGGGTTCCCTCTCAAGGCTGATCATGCAGAGCCAATTATGCAGGCCCGATCGTGCAAAGCGAATTCAGACATGCTAAACCGTGTCGCGATCTTTCAGATCCGCTCCTTCACGCTTTAGGCCTTCTTCTCTCGCATGTCGTTATCGCAAAACCGGTCACCGCTTTTGCGCGACATGCTTTAGAGCGCCGTGCGTCCTATTGGACGCACAAAGGACGCTCCATCTTCTTTGAGCCACGCATCGTGCTTTCCGAAAACCCTATCCGATTTTTGGGCCGATGCTGTAAAACTCAAAGAGCGGCGGCGAAATAATCGCCCCCGCCCCATAAGCATTCAAAAACGTCGAAAAGACGGCCTATTAGCGGCTCGCAGCACGTGGAGCAGCAATCAGACCTTCGCGCTGCATGCGCTTGCGAGCAAGCTTGCGAACGCGGCGAACGGCTTCAGCCTTTTCGCGAGCGCGCTTCTGCGAAGGCTTCTCGTAATAATCACGCATCTTCATTTCGCGGAAGATACCTTCGCGCTGCATTTTCTTCTTGAGAGCGCGAAGCGCCTGATCAACGTTGTTATCGCGGACTAGTACCTGCACGTGAATCCCGTTCCTTTAGGTTGGTTATCTTGCCATGCGAATAAAGGCATTCGCAGGCAAACAAAAAAGCGTTCGTGTGGCCGGGTTGGCCGCGCGATTGGTGTGGTGCAATATCAGATCGTTTCCTTGAAGTCCAGCCGTTAACTGTGTCTCTCGGTGAAAATACAAGGGGTGCCGAGAAAGTTATGACGCATGTCAAAACAATCATGTCGCGGCGTCGCAAAATGAACACTGAACACTGCGCATATTTGCCATTCATAGGTCTCAGCCGGAATAATCCAGCGTGTCTTCAGGGAGTTGCTTGCGAATGCGCAAATTTTCTGTTTTTGCCGTGGCTCGCGAGGCAATGCGGGCCCACAAGGGATGGGATGCCCAGTGGGCTTCTCCCGAGCCGCGCAAGGAATATGACGTCATCATCATCGGTGGCGGCGGCCATGGTCTCGGTGCCGCTTATTATCTGGCCAAGGAACATGGCATCACGAATATTGCCGTTCTGGAAAAGGGCTGGCTCGGCGGCGGCAATACCGGCCGCAACACCACCATCATCCGCTCGAACTATCTCTATGAAGAGAGCATGGATATGTACGAGCACTCCCTCAAATTGTGGGAAGGCTTGAGCCAGGATCTGAACTACAACGTCATGTATTCGGCACGCGGCGTGATGATGCTGTCGCACAATGTGCATGACCAGCAGTCCTTCAAGCGCCATATCAATGCCAACCGCCTCTATGGCATCGACAATGAATGGCTGACGCCGGAAGAGGCCAAGGCCTACTGTCCGCCACTCGATATTTCTGCGAACGCGCGCTACGCCATCAATGGTGCTGCCCTGCAGCGTCGCGGTGGTACCGCCCGTCACGATGCTGTTGCCTGGGGCTATGCCCGTGCGGCGTCCGATCGCGGCGTCCACATCATCCAGAACTGCGAAGTCACCGCGATCCGTCGTGGGCCGGATGGCGCAGTGACGGGTGTGGAAACCAATCGTGGCTTCATTGGCGCCAAGAAGATCGGCGTATCGGCGGCCGGTCACTCCTCCGTCATCATGAAAATGGCCGATGTGCGCGTGCCGCTTGCTTCCAACCCGTTGCAGGCTCTGGTCTCCGAGCCGCTGAAACCCATCTTCCCCTGCGTGGTGATGTCCAACACCGTGCATGCCTATATCTCGCAGTCCGACAAGGGCGAGCTGGTCATCGGTGCCGGTACCGACCAGTACAACTCTTATTCGCAGACCGGCGGCCTGCAGATCATCACGCATACGCTGGACGCCATCTGCGAACTCTTCCCGATCTTCCGTCGTGTGAAGATGATGCGCCAGTGGGGCGGCATTACCGACAACACACCGGATCGTTCGGCGATCCAGAGCGTGACGCCGGTTCCAAACCTCTTTGTCAATTGCGGCTGGGGTACGGGCGGCTTCAAGGCCACGCCAGGCTCTGCGCATCTCTTCGCGCATCTGATTGCGCGCGGCGAGCCGCACCGGCTGGCGGCAGGGCTGAACCTCGACCGGTTCCGCACTGGACGGTTGATCGACGAGGCGGCAGCCGCGGCGGTTGCCCATTGAAGATGCCGGCTGCTCTCCTTGCAGCCATGTGTATGGCCTCTGCGGCCGATGCCGGTCCGGTTGTTCCCGAGGCTGGCGATTTTCGAGTGCAGGCCATCCGCAAGGTGCAGGGAGAGGACAACTGGCCGTTTCTGGCGGAAGAGGGCTTCCTGATGTGCGCTCCAAGCCTTGGCCAGAAGCTCGTCTATTTCGTGCCGAAGGGTGCAGATGGCGAGAATGAATATCCCGTCGCCCTCGACAGCAATCTGATGTCGATGGCGGTGGTCAATATCGGGCGCGGCAACGCGTTTCGGCCCTATACGAATTTTGAAGATCTGACGAACAGGCTCTCCCCCTACATCACCATGGGAAAGCGCCTGTGTGACCAACCCGCCGGAACGGTGATTCCGGAAAGCTCTCTTTGAGGGAACATCATGCTGCTGATCCGTTGTCCATATTGCGAAGAAGAACGCTCCGAGCTGGAGTTCCGCTGGGCTGGCGAGGCGCATATTGCCCGCCCTGAAAACATTGCCGGGATCTCCGACGAGGAGTTTGCCGAGTATTTCTTCATGCGCGATAACGACAAGGGCATGGTCTATGAGCGCTGGCGCCATATCCATGGCTGCGGCCGCTTCTTCAACGCGGCGCGCCATTCCGTGACCGACAAGTTTTACCTGACATACAAGGCGGGCGAGCCGAAGCCGGATGAGGCTTCGCTTCTCTCCTCCAGCGAAGGAGCAGCCCGATGAGTGGCGCTTACCGTATCAAGGGTGCCGGCCGCCTGACGCCTGCCCGCACCGCCCGCTTCAACTTCGACGGCAAGAGCTATACTGCGCTTCAGGGAGACACGGTTGCCTCCGCATTGCTGGCAAATGGCGTGCACCTGATCGGCCGCTCGTTCAAATATCACCGTCCGCGCGGCTTTCTGTCTGCCGGTCCGGAAGAGCCGAATGCGCTGATCGACGTGTCGCGCGATGCCTCCCGCCGCCAGCCGAACGTGCGCGCCACGGTGCAGGAAGTCTTCGACGGGGCGATCGTCTCGTCGCAGAACCGCTATCCGTCGCTGTCCTTCGATGTCGGCGCGATCAACGATTTCTTCTCGCCCTTCTTTGCGGCGGGCTTCTACTACAAGACCTTCATGTGGCCGAAGGCGGCATGGCACAAGCTCTATGAGCCGATCATCCGCCGCGCCGCGGGTCTCGGCAGCGCGCCGAAACAGGGCGATACCGACCAATATGCCAGCCGTTATGCCCATTGCGACGTGCTGGTGGCCGGTGGCGGTGCTGCCGGTCTGACGGCGGCGCTTTCTGCGGCCAAGACGGGTGCCAAGGTCATGCTGGTCGACGAGAACCCGACGGTTGGCGGTGCGCTGCGCTTTGAAAGCGGCACCGTGATCGACGGCAAGAACGGCTATGACTGGGCGCAGTCGGTTTTGGCCGAGCTGAAGGCGATGCCGAATGTGGAGGTGCTGACCCGCACCACCGTCTTCGGTTACTACAACCACAACTTCATCGGCCTGGCCGAGCGCGTGACCGACCACCTGGCAAGCCCGGCGCTGCATGAGCCGCGCGAGCGCCTGTGGCAGGTGCGCGCCAAGAAGGTGGTGATGGCGACCGGCGCCATCGAGCGCCACATGGTATTCGCCAATAACGACCGCCCCGGCATCATGCTGGCGTCCGCTGCCCGCACCTATCTCAACCAGTATGGCGTGGCTGTCGGCCACAATGTTGGTGTCTACACCGCCCAGGACAGCGCCTATGAGGCGGCCTTCGACCTGAAGCGCGCCGGTGTCAAGATCGCGGCGATCGTCGATTGCCGTCCTAATCCGAGCGCAAAGCTTCTGGACGAGGCGCGCGCGCTTGGTATCGAGGTTCTGGCTGGCCACAGCGTCTTCGATACGGCGGGCCGCCTTCGCGTCACCTCCATGACGGTTGGCCGCAATGGCGGTTCGGGCAAGCGCAAGATCGCTGTCGATGCGCTGATCGTCTCGGCCGGCTGGACGCCATCGGTCCATCTCTTCTCGCAGTCTCGCGGCAAACTGAAATATGACGCGCCGAACCAGCGCTTCCTGCCCGACGTGCACGTGCAGGACTGCGTTTCGATCGGCGCCTGCAACGGTACCGACGATCTCTCCGCGCTGCTTTCCGAAGCGGCTGCGGCTGGGGGCGGCGAAGTTGCCGTTTCCGGCAGCAATGCCAACACCTGGACGGGCGGCATGATCGGCGCTGCCGAAGGTGCGGGTGCAGACCAAAGCGTCAAGGCCTTCATCGACTTCCAGCACGATGTCTGCGCCAAGGATATCCGCCTTGCGGTACGCGAAGGCATGCACTCCATCGAGCACATCAAGCGCTTCACCACCAACGGCATGGCGTCCGACCAGGGCAAGATGTCCAACATGCATGGTCTTGCCATTGCATCGGAAGCGCTGGGCCGCGATCTGCCGAAGGTCGGTCTCACCACCTTCCGCGCACCTTACACGCCGGTGACCTTCGGTACGCTGGTCGGCCATTCGCGTGGCAAGCTGTTCGATCCGGCCCGCAAGACGCCGATGCATGCCTTGGAAGAAGCAGAAGGTGCGGCCTTCGAGGATGTCGGTAACTGGAAGCGCGCCTGGTACTATCCGCGTGCGGGCGAAGACATGCATGAGGCAGTCAACCGCGAGTGCAAGACGGTGCGCGAAAGCGTTGGCGTCTTCGATGCCTCCACGCTCGGCAAGATCGAGGTTGTCGGCCCGGATGCGGCGAAGTTCCTCAACCTGCTCTACACCAATGCCTGGGATACGCTGAAGCCCGGTCGCTGCCGCTACGGCATCATGACCCGCGAAGACGGTTTCGTCTATGATGACGGTGTTGTCGGTCGCATGGCGGAAGACCGCTTCCACGTGACGACGACGACGGGCGGCGCGCCACGCGTGCTGCACCACATGGAAGACTATCTGCAGACGGAATTCCCGCATCTCAACGTCTGGCTGACCTCCGCCACCGAACAATGGGCGGTGATCGCGGTGCAGGGACCGAAGGCGCGCGAGGTGATTGCGCCGCTGGTGGAAGGTATCGATCTTTCGCCCGAAGCGTTCCCGCATATGGCGGTGGCGGAAGGCAAGATCTGCGGCGTGCCGACGCGTCTTTTCCGCGTGTCGTTTACCGGCGAACTCGGCTTCGAAGTCAACGTACCTGCCGATTTCGGCCCGGCCGTTTGGCAGGCCATTGCCGAGCGGGCGAAAGCCGTCGGCGGCTGCCTTTATGGCACCGAGACAATGCACGTGCTGCGCGCCGAAAAGGGCTACATCATCGTCGGCCAGGATACCGATGGCACGGTGACGCCCGACGATGCGGGCCTTGGCTGGGCTGTCTCCAAGAAGAAGACGGACTTCGTCGGTATTCGCGGTCTGCAGCGCCCGGATCTGACCCGCAGCGGCCGCAAGCAGCTTGTCGGTCTCTTGCCGAAGAACGCGCATGAGGTGCCGGAAGAGGGCGGCCAGATCGTCGTCGATCCGAATGCACCCAAGCCGATGACAATGCTCGGTCACGTCACATCGTCCTACTGGTCCGAAAATCTCGGTCGCGCCATCGCTTTCGGTCTGGTGGCCGATGGCCGGGCGCGGATGGGTGAGACCCTCTACATTCCGCTTGCCGACAGGACGATTGCAGTCGAGGTGACGGACATGGTGTTCTTCGACAAGGAAGGAGGCCGGATCAATGGCTGATTTGGCGACAGCAAAGCGTACATTCGTTCTCGACGGCGTGCATGGCGGTTCCGCCGGTACATCCATCAAGCCTGCGGCACCGGCCTACCGGCTGGTGCTGCGCGCGCGGCCAGAGGCGGTGGAGGCCGTATCTCAGGCGCTCGAACTTGCCCTGCCGACACGCCCGAAAACCTCTGCGACCTCGGGACTGCGCTCGGCCTTGTGGATCGGCCCGGATGAGTGGCTGGTCATCGACCAGGGCGAAGCCGACCTGATGGCAGCACTTTCCAGCACGACCGGACTGTTTTCCGCAACCGACGTCTCCCACCGCAACCTCGCCATCATCGTTTCCGGCCCCGGCGCCGAAACGACGATCAATGCCGGCTGCCCGCAGGACCTCTCGCTTGCCGCCTTCCCGGTCGGCGCCTGCACCCGCACAGTCTTCGGCAAGGCGGAAGTGGTGCTGCTGCGCGTGGCCGATGACACCTTTCGCGTGGAGTGCTGGCGCTCCTTTGCGGACTATGTGTTCGGTCTGCTGGACGAGGGTTCGCGGGACGCTTGAGGCGCGCGCTTTAGTCATTCAGGCGCCCTAAGCCGTTGAAAAGATGGATCCTCGGGTCGAGCCCGAGGATGACGCAGGTTGGGTTTTGCCCCTCGTCCTGACCGGCCTCTCCGTGCCGCTCTTTCTACTGCCTTGATCCCAGCGCCAGACGGCAGGCGAGCCCGGCAAAGACCCCTGCCAGTAGATAGTGCGGCAGTTTGGGAAAGCGGCTGATGCCGGAAAGCCGCTGGCGGATGTTGCTGCCAAGAAGAATCACGGTGCCATTCACCAGAAAGCCGATGCCGTTCAGGATGGTGGCGAGGATCACCATCTGGAGGACGAGCGCATTGCCATCCGGATTGATGAACTGCGGAAAGAGCGCCAGAACGAAGAGCGCCATTTTCGGGTTGAGGATGTTGGTGGCGAGGCCTTCCAGAAAAATCCGTCTTGAGGACAGCCGTTTCAATCCGGTTGTGGGCGAAAAGCCCGCGCCCTGTGAGCGCACGGTTTTGACGGCAAGATACAAGAGATAGGCGCAACCCGCCCAGCGGACGATCTCGTAGGCGACCGGTACCGTCAGAAACAATTGCGAGAGGCCCAAGGCTGCGGCAATCGCGTGGCAATAGGTCCCGGCGGCTATTCCGGCATAGGTCAGAAAACCTGCGGACCGGCCCTGGCTGACACTGCGCGAGGCGATCAGCAGCATATCCGGACCGGGTGTAGCCGTCAGCACGAGGGCTGCGGCGGCAAAGAGCATGAGGGTGGGGAATTCCGGCATGGTATTTTCCTTTTGAAAATGAGGCCGGAATTCCGATCTATCATGGGCGACGCAGATAGCAAGCGCCGTTGTGCCGCTAAGCCGATTTCGCCTGTGCCCGCATGAAGCCCACCGTTGCTGCCCAGAGAACGACGCCGATCAGGAGCAAGACGCCCGCAATCGAATATTGCACCGGATCGCGCCCGGTCCATGGGCCGACGAGGAAGAAGCAGCTGATGGCGCCGAGCACCGGCAGGATGGTCGGTGTGCGGAAGTGCTTGTGCGCCACCTTGTCCTTGCGCAGCACCAGCACCGCGACATTGACGATGGTGAAAACGCCGAGCAGCAGGAGAGCCGTTGTACCGCCAAGCGCTGGAACACCGCCGGCAAAGGCGATGAGTCCGACGGCGATCAGCGAGGTGAAGATGATCGCCACAAAGGGCGTGCGGCGGCCGGAATGGACCTTGCCGAGGGCTGGCGGAAGCACGCCTTCGCGGCTCATGCCGTAGATCAGGCGGCTTGCCATCATCATGTTGATCAGCGCCGAATTGGCGACGGCAAACATAGTGACGACGGCGAAGATGCCGATCGGGAAGTTTGGCGCGCCGGCTTGTACCACCTTCAAGAGCGGCGTTTCGCCTTCGCCGAGTTCGGCAGCGGGCACGAGGGTGATGGCGGAAATGGCGACCAGAATATAGATGATGCCGGTGATGACGAGACCGCCGAGCAGCACTTTCGGAAAGATGCGGGCGGGCTGCTTGCATTCTTCGGCCATGTTGACCGAATCCTCAAAACCGACCATGGCGAAGAAGGCAAGTGTGGTGGCGGCCACCACCGACCAGATGACGCCGTGTTCACCCGCAGGCTGGAAGGTCCAGGCGCGCGACACATCGCCCTGACCATTGCCGATGGCCCAGAAGCCGATGCAGATGATCAACAGCAGGCCGGTCAGCTCCACCACCGTCAGCACCACATTCATCTTCACGCTTTCACCGACGCCACGGAAATTGATGAGTGCGACGGCAACGATGAAGGCAATAGCGATGCCGGTGACACCGAAGCCGCCGAAATCGAAGCCGGTGACGGTGGCGAAATTGGCGGCAAAGGCGCGCGAGGCGGTGGAGGCGGAGGTCACACCCGACGACATGACGGTGAAGGCGACGAGGAAGGTGATGAAGTGAACGCCGAAAGCCTTGTGGGTATAAAGGGCAGCGCCTGCGGCGCGCGGATATTTCGTCACCAGTTCGAGATAGCTGCAGGCGGTCAAAAGTGCCACGGCAAAAGCGATGAGGAAGGGCAGCCAGACCACGCCACCCACTTCGGCGGCGACCTGACCGGTCAGCGCGTAGATGCCGGTGCCGAGAATATCCCCGACGATGAACAGAAGAAGCAGCCCCGGCCCCATGACGCGTTTAAGCTCAGTGCTTTGCTCGCCTGCATCATCCGGTTGTGTAATGTTTTGCGCCATATAGAATTCCCCCAAATAATATCGGCTTTAACGTGAGGGCTGGATGAAGGTTCCCGCGAGAGAAGAGCAAATGGCGCCAAGTGCTTGCGCTGGAATTGGCTGGAGGAATGGCGATGGTTTCTGCTATAGAGGATACAGCTTTTGGGCGAAGGGCTGAAGCCGCGCCCGACCCGTCATGGTCGGGCTCGACTAACCACGAGCCATTGAAAGCAGGGACCCTCGTGGCCGAGCCCGAGGACGACGAGGGGAACAGGTTAGTACTTCATTGCAGCCTGGCAGCCTTGGCTGGAGCCTTCTATAGAGGATATGATGCAGATACAGGTCGGCCATTATCCGCAATTGCAGATGCTCTGCTGGAGCAGGGACGCGAACGCGTGCTTGACTGGCGAAGAAGCGTTCTCGATCTACGAGCGCAATTGGCGCTTTGTCGACACTGAGGCACTGACCACAGAAGAGAAAGCGTTGATCGACGATCTGGTTGAGCGATACGGCCCTTTGCTGATAGCATCCTGACATATGAGTACTTTCCGCCGTCCGCATCATAACGCTGTCCTGACCGTGCTGAACTCTCTCGACGGAGAGTTGCTGAAACGCGCTGAATGTTTTTTCGGCGGCGAGACCGCGATCGTCCTTAGCCTCGACGAGTATCGTGAAAGCGTCGATATCGACTTTCTCTGTTCGTCTCAGGAAGGCTACAGGATGCTCCGCGAAGCCGTGTGGAGCAGACGATTTTCGGGGCTTGCCAAATCGACTGGGAAGTCGATTGGCCGGGTTTCAACTCTGCGAGACATGCGGGCCGACCAATATGGTATTCGGACCTTTGTGCAGGTGGACGATACCCGCATCAAGTTCGAGATCGTACGCGAGGGTCGTATCGATCTTTCCGGGCAGATGGATGAGCGCTACGGCGTCCCGGTGCTGAGCAGAAGCGATATGTTCGCTGAGAAGCTTTTGGCGAATGCGGACCGCTGGCCTGATAAGGCCGTTTACAGCAGAGATATTATCGATCTGTCGATGATGATTGCTGCGTGGGGCAATGTTCCTGCTGCGGCGTGGCAGAAAGCTCGAGACGCTTACGGTGAGACGGTTACGAGCGCGTATTCCAGGGCTGTCGCGTTGATTCAGGACAGAGAATGGCTCCACACCTGTATGGACGGCATGCAGATGGACCGGCAGCTTGCGTCGCGGATATTGGGAGCGCATGCGAACCCAACGGTCGATCAGGAGCCGGATTGAGCTTCGAATAAAGGCTTGGCTTTGAGCACGCTACCTATGTGACGGTCACCGCACCCAGCCCTTCCAATCCACCCAGCGCCCGTGAAAATCCGCTCGGCCGATCTCCTGTTTTTCACCCGTGGGCCAGATTTGCAGGGTCAGTGCGGCACCGCGTGGCTGGCCATCGCCTTCCATCTGGAGGCGGGCGAGCGGGGCGTCCGGGGTGGCGCGGCTTCCGGCCTCAGTGATCAGCGCTTCGCCCTTCTGTTTGAGGCTGTCTGGAAAATACTGCCAGGCGACGGAGTGGAAGATGACATGGGTGGCGCCGGGCTTCGAGGTTTCGAGCCGTCCTGCCAGCCAGTCGATCGCGTCTGCCTTTTCCACCTGCAGGTGATTGTCGGCGGCGATGGTGAGCGCATTTTGCGTGCGCTCCAGGCGGTCCGCCTGGTCTGCCCAGATGTAGGAGAGCTGGCGCAGGCGGTCGTCGGGATTGGATGGATTCAAGGGATTGAGGTCGCAGCCGGCGCGTTCGAGGACGGTGAAGCTAAGCGGGATGGCTGGCGCTTCGCCGCGCCATTCCGGCGAGAGGAAGACGGGACTGCCCGTTCCCCATTCCGTTTCGCCAAGGCGGTAGCGATAGCGGTCGAGCTGGAGGTTGAGGCCGGCGCTTGCGCCAACCTCTGAAAGGATGAGCGGCCTGCCGGTGCGCTCGGCGACGATGAAGAGACCAGGCAGGAGGGCCGCGGAGCGGCGGACTTCGTTGGTTTGCGGCGGGAACTTCAGTCGCTCTAGGATGAAGGCCTTGTGCTCCTGAAAGGCTTGCTGGCAGGCGGTCCAGAGGTCGGTGTCATTGAGTTCGGTCAGCGGGCTGATCCGGTTTGAACGAACCAGCGCATGCAGGCACCCGGCGGTGCGCAAGGGCACGGAGTCGTCGCTGGGACCGGGCGGGCCGGGCCATGTGAGGATGGTGTGGGCAACGGTGCCTTGCGCGCTGTCCAGCTTTTCGGCAAGCAGCCGGCAGAGCCTGGCGGTGAAGGGCGAACCGAGCGCATCGCACGCTTGCGCCTGCGTCTGGAATGCTTCTCGAACGATTGCTTCCGGCATGGTGCCCTCCGTCCTCTGCCTGTTCTAAGACGTGTCGCGATCTTTTAGATACGCGTCAGACGCCTCAGGTCTTTGCGATCGTAAACCGTCGAACCGTTTGCGCCGACCATGCCTTACGCGTCCTCCGGCCTGTCCTTCGGATCGAATTGCGAGATGGTGGTCCAGCGGGCGGTGAGCGCCGGTTTGCGTTCGTCTTCGATTTCCACCGTCACGTCGTAGGTGTTGGTCAGCATCGATGCGCCGCGAAAGCGGGCTTCGGCCAGGGTGAAACGGCCGCGCACGCGCGCGCCGCTCTTGACCGGGGCGACGAAGGTGACTTTGTCGAAGCCGTAATTGATGCCCATGGTCTGTTCGCGGATTTTCGGCAGTGCGCTGTAGTTCATGGCCGACAGCAGCGAAAGCGTCAGGAAGCCATGGGCAATCGTGCCGCCGAAAGGGCTCTCGGCCTTGGCACGTTCAGGATCGGTGTGGATGAACTGGTCATCCAGCGTGGCCCCCGCAAAGGCATCGATCATTGCCTGATCGACGGTGATCCAGTCGGATACTCCCACTTCCGTGCCGACCAAACCCTTCACTTCACTAAGCGATACGTCTTTCACAGCGCGTGGTCCTTTTCATGATGGAGACTCTACCGTATCGGCCCGAAAGTCGGAATCGATTTTCGGAAAGCACGATGCGGTGAGTCTACGAGATAGAGCGTCTTTATGCGTCCAATAGGACGGCGACGCGCTATAGGGCAGGTGAATGCGTGTCATCAACGGCTACATCATCGGACGGGAAATCGGAACCGATTTCGCAAAGCCGATGCTAAAAGAATGAGGGCCTCCCCTAAAGGAGGCGGGGTGCACCCACATAAAAGACGACGGAGCGGGGTGGCAACCAGGCGGGAACGCCGAAATCGACGCCGAGCGGTTTCCAGCCTTCGCCCTTCAAGGTGAAGGGAATGGCGTTGCGGCTGCGGTTGAACAGAATGGCCAAGCGAACCGTCTTGCTGGTCTGCCTGTCCAGTGTTTTCAGCACCATGGCGAAGGTGGTGGCATCCGGGCGGTTCCAGTCCTCGTCGCGCATGGGGTCGCCCAAGGGCGAAAGCCATTCGATCTCGCCGTTGCCGGTTGAGAAGAAAGTGCTTTCGCCAAAGACTGCGAAGCGCTGGCGCAGCTTGGCCAGAAAGGCGGTGTGGTCGATCAGATCGGGGGAAAGGGCTTGCCAGTCCACCCAGGTGATCTCGTTGTCCTGGGCATAGGCGTTGTTGTTGCCGCGCTGGCTGCGCCCACCTTCATCGCCCGCCGCCAGCATCACCGTGCCGCGGGTGACGAAGAGGGTGGCGAGCAGCGCCTTGACGTCGGCGATCCGGGCAGCGTTGACCGCCGGATCGTCGGTCAGGCCCTCGATGCCATTGTTCCACGAGTGATTGTCATTGTGGCCGTCGCGGTTCTCCTCGCCATTCGCCTCATTGTGTTTGTGGGCGTGGGCGACGAGATCGAAAAGCGTGAAGCCGTCATGGGCGGCGATGAAGTTGACGCTGCGGGTTTCGGTGCGCGCGTTGCGTGAGAAGATCGGGGCAGAACCGGCAAGCGCATCGGCGAGCGCGCCGATCGTATAATCGTCGCCACGCCAGTAGCGGCGGATATCGTCACGCGCCCGGTCGTTCCATTCGAGGAACGAGGCCGGAAAATTGCCGAGTTGATAGCCGCCGGGGCCGATGTCCCAGGGTTCTGCGATCAGCACCCGGTCGGCCAAAAGCGGGTCTTCATGCATCTGGCGCAGGGTTTCGCTTTGCGGATCGAAGCCCTCCGCTGTGCGGCCGATAACGGGGGCGAGATCGAAGCGGAAGCCATCGATACCGGCATGGGCGACGAAGTGGCGGAGCGTTTCGATGACGAGATGGCGCACCTGTGGGTGATCGCAAGCAAGCGTATTGCCGGTGCCGGTGTCGTTGATCAGCGTGCCGGGATCGTCGGATGCGTGACGGTAATAGGTGAGGTTGTCGAGACCGCGCAGCGATAGCGTCGAGCCGAAGCGATCGCTCTCGCCCGTATGGTTGAAGACGAGATCGAGGATCACGCCAATGCCTGCATCATGCAGTTTGGCGACAGTGTCGCGCAGTTCGGCGATACCGCCAGGGCAGAGCCGCGGATCGAGCGCCATGAAGCCGACGGGGTTGTAACCCCAGCCATTGGTGAGATTGAGCGGCGGCAGATGCCGTTCGTCGATCCAGGCGGTGATCGGCATCAATTCCACGGCGCTGACGCCGATCTTTTTCAGATGCGCGATGATGGTGGGGTGGGCGAGCGCTGCGACCGTGCCGCGAATGGCTTCCGGTATGTCGGGGTGCAGCATGGTGAAGGGCTTGACGGCCACTTCATAGATCAGGCCGGTGCGGGTGAAGCGGGGTGGCTCGGGCGTGATCGGCGTGTCGCTGGAGACGATCGCCTTCGGCATGACGGCGCTGGTGTCTTCGCCGAAGGTGAAGAGGGAGGGGTGGTTCTGGAAAGGGCGGTCGATCGTGGTTGCGTAGGGGTCGAGGAGGAGCTTGGCCGGGTCGAACCATTGGCCGTGGTCTGGCGCGTGAGGGCCGTGGGCGCGGTAGCCGTAGCGGGTGCCTGTGGTGGCTTGCGCAACGGTGAGGCGATGGATGCCGTCCTCGTCACGCTGCATGTGCAGGCGCGCGGTTTCGGTGTTGCCGCTGGCGTCGTAGAGGCAGAGTTCGATTTTCGTGGCGTTTTGGGAGTAGACGGAAAACTGGGTGCCTGTTGGCGTGGGGACTGCACCTTGGGGGAACGCTGGGTGGGTTGGCATGGGCTGGTCCCTTTGGTGGTTTGTGAGTTGGGGCTTGCGTCTCTTTTGGTGCGAAGGCGCGGCCCGTCTGTTCTTTAGGACCCCCCTCTGTCCTGCCGGACATCTCCCCCTCAAGGGGGGAGATCGGGTTGGGGTTGGCCGCTCGCTTTTCTTGCTACCTCCGTGAGGAGGTTTCTTCAGCACCAAGCTTGATACGAAGCGGAAGCTTGCCTCTTGCCGATCTCCCCCCTTGAGGGGGAGATGCCCGGCAGGGCAGAGGGGGGTGGCCACCCGCAAAAGGGAGGCGAGCCATGACAGCCCACCCCCCCAGCCGCAGATCAGGTAATCACCGTCGGCGCATCGCGGCCTGTGTGCTTCTTGATGCCGGCAATCGTGTCTGCCGCAGCGATGAGGTCGGCCAGCGCTTCCTGGGTTTCGATAGTGTGGCGGGCCGCATCGGCCTCGTAGCGCTCGACATAGAGGCGCAGCGTGGCGCCGGAGGTGCCGGTGCCGGAGAGGCGCAACACGATGCGCGAGCCGCCTTCGAAGAGGATGCGGATGCCCTGGTTCTTGCTGACCGACTGATCGACCGGATCGTGATAGGCAAAGTCGTCGGCCTTGGCGACCTTCAGGTTGCCGTAAGTGGTGCCGGGAAGCGTCGCCAGCTTCTCGCGCAGTATGGCGACCAGCGTGTTGGCGGCGTCGCTGTCGACTTCTTCATAGTCGTGGCGCGAGTAATAGTTGCGGCCATATTCGGCCCAGTGCTTGGTGACGATGTCCTTGACGCTTTCCTTGCGGGCGGCGACGATGTTCAGCCAGAAGAGCACGGCCCAGAGACCGTCCTTTTCGCGCACATGGTTGGAGCCGGTGCCGAAGCTTTCCTCGCCGCAGACGGTGACCTTGCCGGCATCCAGCAGGTTGCCGAAGAACTTCCAGCCGGTCGGCGTTTCATACATGCCGATGCCGAGCTTTTCCGCCACGCGGTCTGCGGCGGCACTCGTCGGCATGGAGCGGGCGATGCCGGAAATGCCAGATGCGTAGCCGGGCGCCAGCTTGGCGTTGGCGGCGATGATGGCAAGCGAATCCGACGGCGTGACGAACATGCCCTTGCCGACGACCATGTTGCGGTCGCCGTCGCCATCGGAAGCGGCGCCGAAATCGGGGCCTTCCGGGCTCATCACGTCGTCATAGAGTTCCTTGGCGTGAACGAGGTTCGGGTCTGGGTGATGGCCGCCGAAATCCGGCAGCGGTACGGAGTTGCGAACCGAGCCTGCCGGTGCGCCAAGGCGCTTCTCGATGATTTCGACCGCATAGGGGCCAGTCACCGCGCTCATGGAATCGACCACGACCTTGAAGCCGCCTGCGATCAGATCGCGGATCGCACCGAAGTCGAAGAGTTCTTCCATCAGCGTGGCGTAATCGGCCACCGGATCGATGACTTCCACCTGCATGCCGGCGACGTCGCTCGTGCCGATCCGGTCGAGATCGATATCGGCAACATCGGCGATGCGGTAGGTTTCGATCGACTTGGTGCGGGCGAAGATGGCGTCGGTGATCTTTTCGGGCGCCGGGCCGCCATTGCCGATATTGTACTTGATGCCGAAGTCTTCGTTGGGGCCACCGGGATTGTGGCTGGCGGAGAGAACGATGCCGCCGAAGGCCTTGTATTTGCGGATGACGTTGGAGGCAGCAGGCGTGGAGAGAATGCCGCCCTGGCCGACCAGAACCTTGCCGAAGCCTGCGGCTGCGGCCATCTTGATCGCCTTCTGGATGACCTCACGATTGTAGTAGCGGCCATCGCCGCCGATCACCAGCGCCTCACCGGCAAAGCCCTCGAGGCTGTCGAAGATCGACTGGATGAAGTTTTCCGCGTAGTTCTCCTGCGCGAAAACCGGCACCTTCTTGCGAAGGCCGGAGGTTCCGGGCTTCTGATCCTGAAACGGCGTGGTCTGGACGGTCTTGATCGACATTCAATGGCCTTTCGACAAAAGTTGGGTGTAGAGCGCGGCATACAGCCCTGCGCTCTTTTCCCAGGAAACATCCGATTTCATCCCCTGCTTCTGCATCTGCGTCCACAGCTTCGGGTCTCGGTAATATCGCATGGTGCGGCGGAGCGCCTGGCGCAGTCCTTCCGGGGTGACGGAGGAGAACTGGACGCCGGTGGCGACCTTGGCGGAAACAGCAGCGTGATTGGCATCGATCACGGTATCGTTCAAGCCCCCGTTGCGTGCAACGACGGGCACGCAGCCATAGCGCAGCGCATAAAGCTGGGTCAGGCCACAGGGCTCGAAGCGGGAGGGAACGATGATGGCATCGCTGCCGGCCTGCATCAGGTGCGACAGCGGCTCGTTATAGCCGACGGCAACGCCGACGCGTCCGGGATGACGGGTGGCGGCGGCCATCAGCGCGCCTTCCAGCGCAATCTCGCCGGCACCCAGCACCACCAGACGACCGCCCATCTCGACGATATCGTCGGCAACCTCGGCAATCAGGTCGATGCCCTTTTGCCAGGTGAGGCGGGAGATGACGCAGAAGAGCGGACCGTTGTCGTGATCGACCCGGAAGTGGTTGGCGACGGCGGCCTTGTTGATGGCGCGCAGCTTCAGGTTTGCAGCCGTATAGTTTTCCTGGATCAGATGGTCGATTGCCGGGTTCCAGACCTCGGCATCGATGCCGTTGACGATGCCATGCAGCGCCTGGGCGCGGGCGCGGATGACGCCCTCGAGCCCCATGCCGTAATCCGGGGTCAGGATTTCCTCGGCATAGGACGGGCTCACCGTGCTGAGCGCCGTTGCCGTCTGCAGGCCGCCCTTCAGAAAGCTGATATCGTTATAATATTCAATGCTTTCGGTGGAAAAGGCATGGGCCGGCAGGCGCAGTTCGGAAAAGATATTGGCGCCGAACTGACCCTGGAAGGCAATATTGTGGATGGTCAGCAGGCTTGGAATTTCCGGCGTCTCGGCATAGCGCATATAGACCGGGGCCATTGCGGACTGCCAGTCATGCGCATGCAGGAGATCTGGCTGCCAGCCGGCAAGCTTGCCTGCGGCGATTTCGGCAGCGGCCAGCGAAAGGGCGGCATAGCGCTTCCAGTTGTCGGCGAAATCCTTGCCGGTGGAATCGAGATAGGGGCCGGCGGGGCGGTCATAGAGCGAGGGAATGTCGAGGATCAGGAGGTCCAGACCCTCATGCTCGCCTGCCAGAATATCGGCATGTTCACCCAGAAGATCGGGAAACTCCCCGACCTTGTGGGCGTCCTTGACCGCCGATTTGACGGCGGGGTAGCCGGGGATGAGCGAGCGGGTGTGAACGCCGCAGGCTTTCAGCGCGATGGGGAGCGCGCCGGAAACATCCGCAAGCCCCCCGGTCTTGATCAGCGGATAGATTTCGGATGTGACCGAAAGAACATTCATGAGGCTCACAGGTCCAGCTTGTCGATCATCGATTGGGTTATCAGGCAGATGCCGTTGTCCGTGCGGCGGAACCGCTTGGCATCGAGGATCGGGTCCTCGCCGACGATCAGCCCTTCCGGGATGACGACGCCGTGGTCGATGACGACATTGCTGAGCTGCGCGTGGCGGCCGATCTTCACGCTTGGCAGCACGACGGCATTTTCGAGGCGCGAATAGGAGTTTGCGCGCACACCGGTAAACAGCAGGCTGCGGTTCAGCGATGCGCCGGAGATGATGCAATCGCCCGAGACGACGGAGGAGACCGCCGAGCCGCGGCGGTTTTCGTCGTCATGCACGAATTTCGCCGGCGGCGTGATCTCGGCATAGGTCCAGATCGGCCAGGACTTGTCGTAGATATCCAGATCCGGAACGATATCGGTCAAATCGATATTGGCCTGCCAGTAGGCATCGATGGTGCCGACATCGCGCCAGTATGGACCGTGCTCAAAATCGGAGCGCACGCAGGAGGAGGCGAAGCGGTGCGCGACGGCCTTACCATGTTCGACGATATAGGGGATGATGTCCTTGCCGAAGTCGCGGCTGGAATTCGGGTCGCTGGCATCGCGGCGCAGGCATTCCATCAGGAACTTGGTGTGGAAGACGTAGATGCCCATGGAGGCGAGAGCGTTTTCCTCATCGCCCGGAATGCCCGGCGGGTCGGCCGGCTTTTCGATGAAGGCGATGATCTCGTCCTTGTCGTTGACATGCATGACGCCGAAACCGGTGGCTTCCATGCGCGGCACTTCCAGGCAACCGATCGTCACGTCCGCGCCGGAATCCACATGCTGCTGCAGCATGTATTCATAGTCCATCTTGTAGATATGGTCGCCGGCGAGGATGACCATATATTCGGGGCCGTGAGACTCGATGATGTCGATATTCTGGTAGACGGCGTCTGCGGTGCCTTCGTACCATTGCGTTTCGGAAACGCGCTGGGAGGCGGGCAGAATATCGAAGCTTTCGTTACGTTCCGGGCGGAAGAAGTCCCAGCCGCGCTGCAGGTGGCGGATCAGCGAATGCGCCTTGTACTGCGTGGCGACGCCAATGCGGCGGATGCCCGAGTTCAGCGCATTGGAGAGCGCGAAATCGATAATGCGTGCCTTGCCGCCGAAATAGACCGCAGGCTTTGCGCGGCGGTCGGTGAGTTCCTTGAGGCGGCTGCCGCGCCCGCCAGCCAGCACATATGCCATTGCATCACGTGCCAGAGGCTGAATTCTCTTTTCACTCATCGGTCCTGTCCTCCCATAAAATTCCACGGTTCCCTTGGTCTCAAACGTGTGGGGAGATTTTAAGGTTTCCCATCACGTGTTCATTTTCCTCTGCCTCATGTCCCTGCGACGAGAGGCGGATTAGTTTTCCAGCTCCAGCATGATGACGGCGAGCGGCGGAAGTGTGAGCGTCGCGCCGATGCTGCCGCCGGCATCCACCGCCTGCACGCGCCCGCCATTGCCCTTGCCCGTCCCGCCATAGATCTCGGCATCGGTGTTGAGAATTTCGCGCCAGCGCCCTGCGGCGGGAAGCGGCACGTAAAAATTCTCGCGATAGACCGGCGTCAGGTTGGAGATGACCGCCACCGGCTTTTCGCCCGGCGCACGGCGCAGCCATGCCAGCACGGAATTGTCGTGATCGTCGGCCATCAGCCATTCGAAGCCTTCCGGCTCGCAGTCGCGGGCATGAAGGGCGGCCTTGGAGCGGTAGGTGAAGTTCAGATCGCGCACCAGGCGGCGCATGCCTTCATGCATGTGGTACTGCAGGAGGTTCCAGTCGAGCGAGACCTTCTCGCTCCATTCGCTCCACTGCGCAAATTCCTGACCCATGAACAGCAGCTTCTTGCCCGGATAGCCCCACATGAAGGCGTAATAGGCGCGAAGATTGGCGAATTTCTGCCAGTCGTCGCCCGGCATCTTGGCAATCATCGAACCTTTGCCATGCACCACTTCGTCATGCGAGATCGGCAGCACGAAATTCTCGCTGAAGGCGTAGAGCAGACCGAAGGTCAGTTCCTGATGGTGGAACTTGCGATGCACGGGTTCGCGGGCAAAATAGCTCAGCGTGTCGTGCATGAAGCCCATGTTCCACTTGAAGCCGAAGCCGAGACCGCCCTCATGCACGGGCTGGGAGACCTTGGGCCAGGAGGTGGATTCTTCCGCAATGGTCATGACGCCCGGATGGTTGCCATAGATCAGCGTGTTCATCTTCTGCAGGAAGCGAACCGATTCCAGGTTCTCGCGCCCGCCATATTCGTTGGGGATCCACTCGCCTTCCTTGCGGGAGTAATCGAGATAGAGCATCGAGGCGACCGCATCGACGCGCAGGCCGTCGAGGTGGAATTTTTCCGCCCAGTAGAGCGCATTGTTGATGAGGTAGGACATGACCTCGACGCGACCGAAATTGTAGATCGCGGTGTTCCAGTCTGGGTGGAAGCCCTGACGCGGATCGGCATGCTCATAAAGGGCGGTACCGTCGAACCACTTCAAGCCATGCTCGTCGGTGGGGAAATGGGCCGGCACCCAGTCGAGGATGACGCCGATGCCGACCTTGTGGGCGCCGTTGACGAAGCGGGCAAAACCCTCCGGCTCGCCAAAGCGGGCGGTCGGCGCATAAAGGCCGGTCGTCTGGTAGCCCCAGGAGGGATCATAGGGGTGTTCGGTGATGGGAAGGAATTCGATATGGGTGAAGCCCATGTCGGCGCAATAGGGGATGAGCTGGGCGGCCATCTCGTCCCAGGTCAGCATGGAGCCGTCCTGATGCTTGCGCCAGGAGGCAGCGTGGACCTCATAGACGCTGATCGGCTGGCGACGCTGATCGATGCTGGCCCAATGCTTGCGGTGCGCGTCGTCTTCCCATTGCTGGACAAGCTCCGGCGTGGTGACGGAGGCATTCTTCGGGCGAAGCTCGGCGCGGCGCGCGTAAGGGTCGGCCTTCAGCGGCAAAAGCTCGCCATGGGGGCCGATGATCTCGAACTTGTAGGCGCAGCCGGCATAGACATCCGGTGCGAAGATTTCCCAGATGCCGGTGTCCTTGCGAAAGCGCATCACATGGCGGCGGCCATCCCAATTGTTGAAATCGCCGACGACGGAGACACGGCGCGCATTCGGCGCCCAGACCGCGAAATGGAAACCCTCGACGCCTTCAAGCTTCAGGGGATGTGCGCCCATCTTGTCGAAGAGACGTAAGTGCGATCCTTCGCGCACCAGATAATCGTCCATCGGGCCGAGCACGGGGCCGAAACTATAGGGGTCGGTCACCGCCCATTCGGCATCGTCGCGAAGCGCGCGGTAACGCACGGGCTGGCGCTTGGTAATCGTGATCGGACCTTCGAAGAAGCCGTCGTCGTCGACGCGGGTCAACTCTCCGGCAACGTTGCCGTCCAAGGTCATGACCGTCACTTCTTCGGCGCCCGGGATAAAACAGCGGGCGACGAGAGTGCCCGGCGTCTGGTGGACGCCGAGCACTGCAAAGGGATTGGAATGCAAACCGCTCTTGATTGCCTCGATTTCGGCCGTGGGTATGGAGTTGAAAGTCTTCTCTTCAGCCGAATTGAGCGGTTTTTTCATCAGGCTCTCCAGATTTCCGTGGCGTATTGGCGGATCGTCCGGTCGGACGAGAACCAGCCCATGCGCGCGGTATTGCGAACGGTTTTTTCAAACCAGCTGGAGGGGTTGCTCCAGATGGCATCGACATCGCGCTGGGCTTGCGCATAGGCATCGAAATCGGCGGCGACCATGAACCAGTCATTGTTGTAGAGACCGTCCATCAGTCCGGTGAAGCGCGAGCGGTCGTCAGGCGAAAACACGCCGGACGCGATCGAAGAGACGGCTTGAGCAAGCTCGGCCGAATTTTCGATGATGGCGCGCGGATTGTGGCCCTCGGAGCGCGCCTTGGCCACCTCGTCTGCGGTCTTGCCGAAGATGACGATATTGTCTTCGCCGACATGCTCAAGCATCTCGACATTGGCGCCGTCGAGCGTGCCGATGGTGAGTGCTCCATTGAGCGCGAATTTCATGTTGCCGGTGCCTGACGCTTCCATGCCCGCGGTGGAAATCTGCTCCGACAGGTCAGCGGCCGGCACCATGATTTCGGCCAGCGAGACGTTGTAATTCGGAATAAATACCACTTTCAGAAGCCCACGCACTGCCGGATCGTTGTTGATGACGCGGGCGATATCATTGGCGAGCTTAATGATAAGCTTGGCGTTGTGATAACTCGGCGCGGCCTTACCGGCAAAGAACTTAACGCGTGGAACCCAATCCAGTTCCGGGTGCGAGCGAATTTGGTCGTACAAAGCGACCGCCTCGATCAGGTTCAGCAGCTGGCGCTTATATTCGTGGATGCGCTTGATCTGGATATCGAAGAGCGCGGAGGGATCGACGCGGATGCCCATGCGCTGCGCTACCGTATTGGCAAGGCGCACCTTGTTCTGCCGCTTGATCTCGGCGAACTTGTCGCGGAAGCTGGAATCTTCGGCAAAGCGGTCGAGATCGAGAAGCTTCTCGGCATCGTCCATGAAGGCATCGCCGATGGCGTCGCGGATCAGGCTCGTCAGGCCCGGATTGCACTGCATCAGCCAGCGGCGTGGGGTAATGCCGTTGGTCTTGTTGTTGATGCGGTTTGGAAACAGCATGTGCAGGTCGGAAAAGACTGTTTCCTTCATCAGCTCGGTATGCAGCGCCGACACGCCGTTGATGGAGTGCGAGCCGATAAAGGCGAGGTTACCCATGCGCACGCGGCGCTCGCCGCCTTCGTCGATCAGCGAGATCGAGCGGATCTGGCCATCCGAGAGCTTCTTTTCCTTGCGGGCGAAGATCAGCGTGTTGGCATTGATCGCGTAGATGATCTGCATGTGGCGCGGAAGAAGCCGCTCAAGCAGCGGCACCGGCCAGCTTTCCAGCGCTTCGGGAAGAAGCGTGTGGTTGGTGTAGGAGAAGGTGCCACGGGTGATCGTCCAGGCCTCTTCGAAATCCATGCCATGCACGTCGCAGAGAAGGCGCATCATTTCGGCAATGGATATGGCCGGATGGGTATCGTTGAGCTGGATGGAGACCTTGTCCGGGAGATTGGTGAAGTCCGGATATTGCTGCAGGTGACGGCGCAGGATGTCCTGCAGCGAGGCAGACGAGAAGAAGTATTCCTGGCGCAGGCGCAGTTCCTGGCCGGCAGGGTTCGCGTCGGCCGGGTAGAGAACACGGGTGAGGGACTCGGCCTTGTTGCTTTCACGCAGCGCGCCAATGTGGTCGCCGGCATTGAAGGCATCGAGCAGGATCGGATCGATTGGCTGGGCGGACCAGAGGCGCAGCGTGTTGACGCGGGTGCCGCGCCAGCCGACCACCGGCGTATCATAGGCCATGGCGATCATGCGCTCGGCCGGTTTCCACAGGAAGCGCTGCGGATCTTCATAGCCGCCAATGGTTTCCACCGTGCCGCCGAAGCCGATTTCATAGGCGCTTTCACGCCGCTCGAATTCCCAGGGGTTGCCGTGGGCAAGCCAGGTCTCGGGCAGTTCCACCTGCCAGCCATCGGCCATCTGCTGGCGGAACAGGCCGTGGACATAGCGGATGCCGTAGCCATAGGCGGCGATATCGACGGTGGCCATGGATTCCATGAAACAGGCGGCGAGACGGCCAAGACCGCCATTGCCGAGTGCGGCATCCGGCTCCAGTCCGGCGATCACGTCGAACTCGACGCCGAGCGAGGTGAGCGCCTGGCGAATTTCCTCCATCAGTTCCAGATTGGAAATGGCGTCACGCATCAGCCGGCCAATGAGGAATTCCAGCGACAGGTAATAGACCCGCTTGGAATCGTTCTGATAGGCCTTGCGGGTGGATTCCATCCACTTGTCGATGATGCGGTCGCGAACGACGAGAATGGTGGCCGTCAACCAGTCATGCGGCTTTGCGACCTTGACGTCCTTGCCGATGCGGTAGGTGAGGCGCTCGATGATTTCAGAGGCAAGCACATCCGGTTCGGAACTGCGCGGGGCGGGGCGGGGAAGGTCGTTGGTGGCAAGTTTGTTGATCATGGGTCGGTCAGCACCTTGATGGGAGGAGAGGGCCTGAGTCTATCTGTCGATCAAAGCGCGTCGCGATCCTTGGGAGCGGCTCGTCACGCTTTCAATCCTTTCATTGTTGCATGTCACGATCGAAAATCGTCTTGCTGTTCGCAGACATGCTGCACTGCTTCGATTGCAGTTTATGCATCGATAAGCGGCTGTGGCAACAGCCCTTTTTGCAAGAGAAGCGATTGCCCAGAAAGGGGCCGAGGTAGGCGTTAAAACGCTTTCTTAAAAGGCAAAGAGCGCGTAGCTTTCGCCACGCGCTTGGCAAACTTATCGAGTGAACTGGAGGTCAGTTGATCAGGCGTGTGGGGAGGCTTGCGGCCTTTCGGGCGATCTCGCCGAAGGCGGCCACGATCTCTTCCATGTTATTCGGGTCATAGTAGTTATCCGCGCTGCTAGCGCAATATTGCAGCAGCGACTTGCCCTTTGCGGGAGCCATGAATGCGACGGTGAAGATCTGGATGCCGTCTGCCTTGATCGCAGCGCAGGTGGAGCGCACTTGGTTGTCGATCGCCGTGCTCGTCATTTCGCCGTCCGTCATCAGCACGACATAGCGTTGAAATGCGTTGTTACCGTTTTTGTCGTGCTCTTTCTTCTCGTTGGAATTGCTGCTTTTCAGCGCCGTGAAGGCTGTGTTGAGCGCGACGGCCGCATTTGTACCGCCGGTCGGATATTGCGGAATGGCATTGACATAGGAGCGGGCAGAGGAGGTTCCCCAGCTCAACTGGCGCGCCGCGAAGGGCACGTCGTTATAGGCGATGGCACCAGTGCGAACCAGCTCCGATTCCGGATTGCCGTGATCTTTATAAGATGGGTCGGACTTGTTCAGCGTGTCCATCAAATAAGACACTGCCTCTTGCAACGACTGCATCTTGCTGACGTAGCAGGGCTTGTTGGATTCGGCCCTCGGCCAGGACTTTTCCGAATAGTTGGAGCAGGTATCCTTGCTCTTGTTCACCGTGTCCGTCTTGAAGGACATGGAGCCAGAGCGGTCCAGCACCAGATAGAGAGACAGGGCTGCGCCCTTGCTGAAGGAGCTTTGGGCGGTGCTGCTGACTCTCAAGGTTATGGTCTGAAAGCCCAAGAAACCCATCAGAGGGTTGAGTTCGACTTGCCGGCTGATGGTACCGGAAATTTTGAAGGCGGTTCCCTTCTTGTTGTCGGAGCGTTCCGCGATCGCGTCGACTTCAGGTTTCTTCTTCTTCGATTTGCCCTTATCTGCCCCGTTCCCTTTTCCGTTTCCACTGGCGCTTGCGTCGTCATCGTCGTCGACCCCGTAGTTCTCCAGGCGCTGCCTTACCTCGGCGGCATATTCTGCATCGGACTTCTTGCCCTCGTCGATGCGGGCATGGGTAGCTACAGCAAGCGTTGCGCTGTCGAGCACGGTCTGCATGTCGTTTCTCACCTGCATGACGCGGGTGGTTTCCATGCCGGCGCCAACGGCACCAAAGAGGAGAGGCAGACCAAGTGCAGTCAGAATTGCGAAGTTGCCGCGCTTGTCGGCAAGTAACCTTTTAAACGTCCGTCCCATCATCATTCGGCCAACACCCAGCTATCGCCTTGTTTTATAAGGGGCAGACTTACCGACGCTTTATTGATGATTTGCTAACTCAAGCACTCCAGTTTGAGCAAAGCGGCATTTTATTTGATAATAATTATTTCTGTGACGCTTTTTACTTGCGGCTGTTCTACCGCAGGCAACTTTCGATCGGTGAAGGATGGCATAGGCGGTTGAAAAGGGTGATGATCAACTGACCGGGACGACATCGACCGCTTGTGTAATCTTCTGGTTGCCATAGCTTTTCAATACGCCGATGACGGGTGCCACATCGGCATAATCACGACCATAGCCGACGACGATGTGATCGCTGCCGGCAAGGATATCGTTGGTCGGATCCAGTTCGATATAGCCGTCCGCTTCGCCGCACCAGACGCGCACCCAGGCATGCATGGCGTCTGCGCCTTCCAGCCGCTCCTTGCCAGGTGGCGGAAGGGTGCGCAGGAAACCGCTGACATAGCCGGCGGGAATGCCGAGGCTGCGCAGTGCTGCAATCATGATGTGGGAGAAATCCTGGCAGACGCCGCGCTTCAGCTTGAAGGCCTGGCCCGGTGTCGTATCCACCGTGGTGGCCTCGCCATCATATTTGAAGTCCTTGTAGATGCGCTTGCACAGCGCAAAGGCAATTTCGCGCACCGTCATGCCAGGCTTGGCCGTTTCACGCGCGTAAGACGCAATCGCCGCATCTTCGCCGATGCGGGGGCTGGCTCCTGCCAGATGGTGGGGGGCGTCCGCATCCAGCGAGTTGATGCTGGAAAGCTCCGCCTGCAGCCTATCGAGCGGTGGCGAGAGATCTGCCGTCAGCGACGGGCTCTCCACCGACACGCGGGCCTGCATGCGGATGTCGAGCTTGTCGTGGGATGCGCGCAGATAGATCGAGGTGGCGCTCTGGTGGAAGAAGTCGTCGAAGACGGTACGCTCTTCGGGCGTCGGCGAGACGGTGAGAGCAGACGCGACCAGCCTTTGCCTGCCTTGAATGGAAAGCGGCGTGACACGGATGATGTGGCGCGCGCCGGAGGCCAGCGTGTCGTAGACATAACCCATATGCAGCGAGAGATCGTAGAGCATCGACTATCCGAGATAGGTTTGTGCGAGAATATCGGAAAGCCGTTCGAGATCCTTCTCCAGCTGACGGAAGACGTCGCCGGAGAGATTTTCCGACGTCATGACCGCTAGCGTGGACTGAATGCGCATCGCCTCTCGGCAGAAGGGCGACATCTGGCCGTTGATGGAGGCGTTGGGCAACTGCTCTACCTCGGCATGGATCTCGTTCAGCTGGAAGAGGATCGAGCGCGGGTTGAGCGGGTCGAGCGCCAGAAGATCCATGACCGTCAGCGCTGCGGTATTCACATTGTAGCGGCGGCGATGGGTCATGACGCTGTCGCCGATTTCGAGCAGCATGTCATAGGAGCCGTCGGGTGCTTCCGGCCCGCCCATATGCGCAAGCAGCCGCGTCATGTGCAGGCCACGTTCGAGATAGCGCCCGATCGCCAGGAAGCGCCAGCCGGTGAAGCGATACATGTTTTCATGCACCAGACCGGCAAAGCCCGCGACCTTGCGCAACAGAATAGTCATGGCATGGGTGGCATCGTCGCCTGCATGGATCTTGCTGTGAAAGCGGCGTGCGGTCTTCGCCAGATCGTTGAGTGCCAGCCAGCCATCCGGTGAGAAGCGGTCGCGGATGTTGCTGGCGGAATAGATGGCGCTGTTGATGTTGGCGATCAGGCTGGAGGGGACGGGCTCCTCCACATCGATATCGACGGTTTCCAGATAGTCGGTGACATGGGCAAGCAGCGGCTGCTTCGGATCGGCGGATTCGGCATAGCGTGCATGCCAGGCGCGCAGAATGCGCAGCGCGCCTTCGGAGCGTTCGATATAGCGGCCGAGCCAGAAGAGATTATCGGCCGCACGGCTCGGCAGGCTGCCGGGTATGTTGCGGATGAAGTTTTCTTCCGGGGGCAGCAGCGTTGTGCGCTCCACCGGCTTGTCGCTGACGATCCAGACGTCGGCCGCGCGGCCTCCGGCCTGCATGGCAATGGCCGCGACATCGTTGCTGCGGCCGATGCGGGCGAAGCCACCCGGCATCACCTGCCAGCCATCCTGGGTGCGGGCAACGAAGACGCGGAGGCTCATGGGCCGTGGCACGAGCTTGCCATCGACGAAGGCGGGCGTGGTGGACAGCGTGACGACTTCCTGGCCGACGAGCTTGTGGCCGTCGGTTGCGAGCCAATCGCTGATCGAATCCCTGGCGGTTTCGCGCAGGCTCGAACCCAGCACCGACTGCCCGTTGTCGTCGAAGAAGGGCAGGCGCGAGTAAGCGGGGCCGATGACCATGCGCTCGATATTGCTGGCCACCTGCTGACGCTCCGTCGGCTGGCCGCACCACCATGTGGCAATCGACGGCATGGCGAGATCTTCGCCCAGGATATGGCGACAGATGGCGGGCATGAAGGCAAGCAGTGCGCGGGTTTCCAAGATGCCGCTGCCGAGCGCATTGACCATGTTGAGCGAACCGGCGCGCAGCGCCTGCACCATGCCGGGCGTGCCGATATGGGAGTTCTGGTCGAGCTCCAGCGGATCGGCATAGGATGCATCGAGACGCCGCCACAACACGCCGACGGGCTTGAGGCCTGCGACGGTGCGCACCATGACGCGGTTGTTGACGACCGTCAGGTCTTCGCCTTCCAGGAGCATGAAGCCGAGATAACGCGCGATATAGGCATGCTCGAAATAGGTTTCGCTGGCCGGACCGGGGGTCAGGACCGCGATACGCTCATCCATATGCTGGCGGTGCGATTGCAGCGTATCGCGAAACGCGCCGAAGAAGGAGGCAAGGCGATGGACATGCGCCTCCGCATAGATATCGGAAAAGGCGCGGGTGGTGGCGACACGGTTTTCGAGCGCAAAGCCCGCGCCGGAGGGTGCCTGGGCGCGATCGGCCAGAACCCACCAGTTGCCGTCCGGGCCACGGCCGATCTCGAAGGAGCAGAAGTGCAGGTAATGGCCGTTGGCGGGTTTCACCCCGACCATGGGGCGCAGAAATTCCGGATTGGAGGCAATGAGGGCTGGCGGCACGTAGCCCTGCTGCACCAGCTTGTTCTCGCCATAAATATCGGCCACCACGGCTTCGAGCAGATTGGCGCGTTGGACGAGGCCTTTGGTGACGACCTGCCATTCGGCATCGTCGATCAGAACCGGGACATGGGAGATCGGCCAGTTGCGTTCGCTGCCGCCACCGCCGACGCCTTGAGCGCTATAATCGCGATAGAAGACGCCGGCATCGCGCAGATAGCGGTCGGTACGCGAGAAGCGGTCGTGCAACTCACGCTCGTCCATGCGCGAAAGAGCATTGACGAAGGGCTGCCAGACGGGGCGGATGCGCCCGTCTATATCCAGCATTTCATCGGCAACGCCCGGCAACGCGCGATAGCCCAGCATGGATCCCATGCCGGTTTCTCCGGTCTTGCGTTCCGTTGCAGGTGCCTTCGCCACCTTATACTCCTTGCGGGCGTCGCAGATCGAGTGTCAGCGGAAATTCCGGCGACACCGCTTCCGGCCAGACGGTATATTGACCGGCCGTGTGGCCCCATGGCTCGAATCGCGCCAGGCGACGCGCTTCCGCCTCGTTTCCATTGACCGGAAAGGTGTCATAGTTGCGCCCGCCCGGATGGGCAACATGATAGATGCAGCCACCGATCGAACGGTTCGACCATGTATCATAAATATCGAATGTTAAGGGCGAGTTGACCGGCAGCACCGGGTGCAGGCCAGCTGCCGGCTGCCACGCCTTGAAGCGCACGCCCGCGACCGAAACGCCGGATTCGCCCGTTGGCTTCAAGGGCACGGCGCGGCCATTGCAGGACACGGTGTAGCGGGCCGGATTGGTGGTTTCGAGGCATACCTGAAGGCGCTCGACGGAGGAATCCACATAGCGCACCGTGCCGCCGATGGCACCCTGTTCGCCCATGACATGCCAGGGTTCCAGCGCCTGGCGCAGTTCCAGCTTCGAGCCCTCATATTCCACCTCGCCGAAGAAGGGGAAGCGGAATTCAAGCTGGGCGACGAACCACTCCGGCTTCAGGTCGAAACCGTTTTCTCTCAGATCGGCGAGAACGTCGAGGAAATCCGTCCAGATGTAATGCGGCAGCATGAAGCGGTCAGCAAGCGCCGTACCCCAGCGGACGAACTTTCCGCCGATCGGGTTCTTCCAGAAGCGGGCGATCAGCGCACGCACCAGCAATTGCTGGGCAAGCGACATGCGGGCATTCGGCGGCATTTCAAAACCGCGAAATTCCACAAGGCCAAGACGACCCGTCGGGCCATCGGGCGAAAACAGCTTGTCGATGCAGATTTCCGAGCGGTGGGTGTTGCCGGTGACATCCACCAGAAGATTGCGGAACAGACGGTCGACCAGCCACGGCAGGGGCGGCACGCCTTCGCCGGGCGCCGGAACCTGGGCCATGGCGATTTCCAGCTCGTACATGCTGTCATGGCGCGCTTCATCGATGCGCGGTGCCTGGCTGGTGGGGCCGATGAAGAGGCCGGAGAAGAGGTAGGAGAGCGAGGGGTGGCGCTGCCAGTGCAGCACGAGGCTCTTCAACAGATCGGGACGGCGCAGGAACGGGCTGTCATTGGGGTTTGCGCCACCGACGACCACATGGTTGCCGCCGCCGGTGCCGGTGTGGCGACCGTCGATCATGAACTTGTCGGCGCCAAGGCGCGATTGGCGTGCGTCTTCATAAATCGCGGTTGTGATATCGACGCACTCTTTCCAGCTTGCCGCCGGATGGATGTTAACCTCGATGACGCCGGGATCGGGTGCGACGCGAATAACGTTCATGCGCTCGTCATGCGGGGGCGCGTAGCCCTCGATATGGACGGGCAGGCCAAGATCGGTAGCGGCAGCCTCGGCGGATGCGATGAGGTCGAGATAATCCTCGATGCGTTCGACCGGCGGCATGAAGACGCAGAGCCTGCCATCGCGCGCTTCGACGGATAGTGCGGTGCGCACCGTTCCGGCGATATCGCTGATAACCTGCTCGTTGCGGCCGAGGTTTGGGGCATCGCCCGCCTGGAAAGAAGCTTCCGGCATGCTGCGTGCCGAAGGCGATGGGGCATGCGCCGAAGGCGGCAAGGCATCCGGCAGAGGGCCGCGTGGAATCGAGGGATCAGCCTCGTGAATGTAGGGGAAGGCGGACGGCGGAACGTAAGGCAGGGTTCCAAGTGGCAGGCGGTAGCCGACGGCGCTATCGCCGGGCACCAGGAAGATCTTGCCACGCCGTGTCTTCCACCGCTCGCTGACCCAGCGCTTGTGGCCGGAGCTTTGCGCATTCCACGCCTGCACGGGCAGAATATAGCCGGTCGGCTCCGTCAGGCCGCGTTCGAAGACGCGCGCCAAGCGGCTGCGCTCTTCCGGGTCCTTGAGCTTGGAGTTGGAGGGATCGACATTGTCGGGAAGGTTGGCTTCCTTGATCAGCCATTCCGCCGTGTCTTCATAGGCGGGCAGTACCAGATCGGGCTCGATGCCGAGATGGCCGGCAATCGAGGTGAGAAGACGTTCGGCATCGGTGGAGGTGACGCCGGTATCCTGACCTTCCTGAGCGACGAGATCGGGATTGCGCCAGACGGACTTGCCGTCCTTGCGCCAATAGAGCGAGAAGGTCCAGCGTGGCAGGGTTTCGCCCGGATACCACTTGCCCTGGCCATAATGCAGGAAGCCGTTGGGGGCAAAGCGCTCGCGCAGTTTGCGGATGAGGATATCCGCCTTTTGCCGCTTGGTCGGGCCGACGGCGCCGGTGTTCCATTCCTCGGATTCGAAATCGTCGATGGAGACAAAGGTCGGCTCGCCGCCCATGGTGAGGCGCACATCCTGCGCGATGAGCGCGCGATCGACCGTTTCGCCAAGCGCATTCAGCTCTTCCCAGCTTTCATCCGAAAAGGGCTTGGTGATACGCGGATGTTCGGCAACGCGCGTGACCCTCATGTCGAAGGCGAATTCGGTATTGGCCTCGCCGAAATAGCCGCCGGAAATGGGCGCTGCGTTGCGATAATGCGGGGTGGCCGACAAGGGAATATGGCTTTCGCCGGTCAGAAGCCCCGATGTCGGGTCAAAACCGACCCAGCCAGCACCTGGCAGATACACTTCAGCCCAGGCATGCAGATCGGTGAAATCCACTTCCGTACCGGACGGTCCATCGAGCGCCTTCAGATCCGGCGCGAGCTGAATGAGATAGCCGGAGACGAAGCGGGCGGCCAGTCCGAGGCGGCGCAGCACCTGCACCAGAAGCCAGCTGGTATCGCGGCAGGAGCCCTTGCCCGACAGAAGTGTTTCTTCCGGGGTCTGCACGCCGGGTTCCATGCGGATGACGTAACCGATGGCCTGCTGAAGCTTGGCATTGATGCCGACGATCATATCGACGGTCGTCTGACCGGGCGTCTTGTCGATGGTGGCCATCAGCGCATCGAAGAGCGGACCGGTCTCTTCCGGCTTGCGGTAGATCGACAGATCGTCCTTCAGCGTTTCCGGATAGTCGAAGGGCCATTTGGTGGCGCTTTCTTCGACGAAGAAATCGAAGGGGTTATAGACCGTCATATCCGCGACGAGATCGACCTCGATCTTGAACTCGGTGACCGGATCGGGAAAGACGAAGCGGGCCTGGAAGTTGCCGTAAGGGTCCTGCTGCAGATTGACGAAATGATTGGAGGGCGTGACCTTCAGCGAATGGCTGATGACCTTGGTGCGTGAATGCGGCGCCGGTTTCAACCTTATGATCTGGGGTCCGAGGCGGACTGGCCGGTCATATTTATAATGCGTCAGATGATAGATGCTCGCCTTGATCGACATGTATTACCTTATATTTCCGGCATTTGCGGATTGTTCCGCCCCCTCTATTGCCCTGACTTTGTGCAATGCACGCGCATAATGCAAGGAACATTTCGGTCCCGTCGTGCATTCGTCGCCGCGGTATTTCAAAGGGCGCGTCAGGGGTGTTCTTGAGGTCGTGTAGACAAGTACCAGCTTAGTGATATTGCTGTCATCGCTAGGGCACAGACTTGGTCTTTGTCAGTCAGCGCGATTCTGTGATTTGAGAAAGTGGTAATGAATTGAAAACGCAAGGAAATTCTCCTGAGGAGATGGCTGCCTACGCGCGATTCGATCTCAATTTCAGAGCGCAGATGCGGATGATGGGCAGTGCCTTCTGGACATCTCCGGTGCGATCCCGGCTGATCCTTCTGGCCTGCGGTCTGCTGACCATCATTCTCGTGACCGCCTATGGGCAGGTGAGGCTGAACGAATGGAACGCGCCCTTCTACAATTCGCTGGAGCGGCGCGACCTCAACGCCTTCATTCACCAGCTGGAAGTCTTCACCATCATTGCCGGGTGCCTGCTGCTTCTCAACGTCTTCCAGACATGGCTGAACCAGATGACCGCGCTGAACATGCGCGAGGGGCTGGCGAAAGACATGGTGGAGCAGTGGCTGAAGCCCGGCCGCGCCGCCAAGCTTGCAAGCTTCGGCACCATTTCCATCAACCCCGACCAGCGCCTGCATGAAGATGTGCGCAACCTTGCCGAAAGCAGCACCGCACTTGCCATTGGCCTCGTCAACGCCACCATTATTCTCGTCAGCTTCATTGGCGTGCTCTGGGGCCTTTCTGCGGGCTTTGCCATCGAGATCGGCGGCAAGATGGTGGCGATCCCGGGCTATATGGTCTGGGCGGCACTTCTTTATGCGGGATCGGCCTCGCTGCTTTCCAACATTGTCGGGTACCGGCTGGTGCCGCTGAATGCCGAGCGCTATTCCAAAGAGGCGGAGCTGCGCTTCTCTTTGATGCGGGCGAGCGAAAATCTGACGGCCATCACGCTCTCGCGCGGCGAGAAGAACGAGCGTCACCGCATTCGCCAGGATATCGATGCGGTGCTGGTCGTCATTCGCGGGCTCGCCATGGGGCTGACGCATCTGACATGGGTGTCTGCCGGTTATGGCTGGCTTGCCATCGTCGCGCCGATCCTGATTGCCGCGCCCGTCTACTTCTCCGGCAACCTGACGTTTGGCGGGCTGATGATGGCGGTGGGCGCCTTCAACCAGGTGAATGTGGCGCTGCGCTGGTACATCGACAATTTCGGCCCGATCGCCAGCTGGAAGGCGACGCTGCAACGCGTGTCGATCTTCCGCAATGCGCTGATCCAGATGGACAGCGTCGAGAGGCACGAAAACGCCATCGACCTCGAACGTTCCGCGACCGATGTCGTGCGGTTTTTATCCGTCGAAATCAGTCCTGAAGCGGGAGGCAAGGAGATGGTGCGCAGCTTCAGGCTGCGCGAAGCTCCTGTCGAGATCGCCATTGGCGACCGTGTGGTGATCGACGGAGACCAGGGCGTGAACCGACGGCTGTTCTTTGCGGCGATTGCCGGGCTCTGGCCCTGGGGGCGCGGCAAGATCACCATGCCGCCGCGCGACGAGACGCTGTTCATTGCTCAGCACGGCTACATGCCGGCGGCGCCATTGCGCGAAATTCTCTCCTATCCGCGTGCGCCGCAGAAGTTCACGGAAGAAGAATTTCTGGCCGCCATGGAAGCCTGCGGCCTTGGCCACATCATTCCGCGGATGAACGACAATATTCGCTGGGACCAGAAGTTCGATTCCGACGAGCAGGCCTGTATTCGGGTGGCCAACGCGCTTCTGTTAAAGCCGCGCTGGCTGTTCATCGACGATCTGCTGGAAGGTCTGGAGAAGCACACGATCGACCGGCTGGTGGAGGTGCTGAGCGGAATGAAGGACACCGCCGTGGTCTATATCGGCCGCTCGGATGCGGTGATGCAGGTCCTGTCACCACGTGTTCTGCATCTCGATCTGGTTACGACCGCGCAAGCTGGATAGAGTGCGTGTCTTCCATGACCACTGGCGAGCGGATTTCGAGCCGCTCTCCTTTTGTCGTCTGTGTTTCGAAACGAAGCATAAAGGGCGCCGTCACCGCAATCGAGACGATGGCCAGCAGAGCGACCACGATCAGGCGGTCGTAATGCCTCTGTTTGATGTCATTCCCACTCCAGTCATATGCCATTTTCGAGCCTCGCCCTGCATCTGGAAGTATATGAAATTAACCTAATAAATTAAGAGACTGAGCCGTTATAGTTAACGAAGCATTACCGAAGCTTGGTAATTTGTTGTATTGTGGTTTTTTGACTGTGTTTGATGCGACTTGTTGTTGATTCAAGAATCAGCTTTCTCATTTCAAGCGACATGCTGGAAATGAAGACCAGCCAAGACGAAATCGCTCTTTTCCAATCAATGGTGAATAGGCTATCGCGACACCGGGAGGTGCGCGATCAAGAGGTATGCTGATGGACAACCAACCACCCTCCGATATGGAACTGACCCTTCGCACGCTGGCCATGCCGGCTGACGCCAATCCCGCTGGTGATATTTTTGGCGGCTGGGTGATGTCGCAGATGGACCTTGCCGCCTTCGTGCGCGCCAATGACGTGGCGGGCGGCCGCACGGTCACCGTTGCCGTCAACGAGATCGTCTTCAAGAAGCCGGTGAAGATCGGCGACACGCTGTGCGTCTACACCCGCATCGAGAAGGTGGGGCGCACTTCGATCACGCTGAAGATCGAAGCCTGGACGCGCCACTATTCGCAACATTCCCGCGACAAGGTGACGGAGGCCGTGTTCATCATGGTGGCGGTGGACGATGCGGGCAACCCGCGGCCGGTGAAGGGGTGAGGGGTTTGGTGGTGCGGGTGGGCTGATTGGCTTGATGAGCGGCACTCACCTCTCTTCCGTCATTCTCGGCCTTGAGCCGAGAATCCACGTCTTTCAGAGTTCGTTGCGCGTGGTGGCCTGCGCTGATTGCCTGTTAAGCCCTTGAGGTTGTGGATCCTCGGGTCAAGCCCGAGGAAGACGGCAGTGGGTGGGGCAGAGACGGCGCACTTCAGCCCGGCCCATGGATGAGCCACATCCGTCTCGCGTCTCGTGGTATGCTGCGGTTCTACTGGAGCACCCGCTACCCGGCCCACGTCACCGGATAACCGATTGGTTTAGAACTTTACGCCGAGGCCGAGGCGGACACCGTGCTGGTCGATATCGGAGTTGAGCAGCGGGCCGGCATCGTAGTCGAAATTCTGATCGCCGAAATTGGTGTAGCGATATTCGACGCGGCCGAAGATCATGTCGGTGAAGGCGTAATCGACGCCGGCGCCGACGGTGAAGCCGTAGAAGTTTTCTTTCTGGGTACCGGCACCTGGCACCGTCAGATAGCCACGGCCGATGGCCCAGCCGGCCGTGCCGTAGACCAAGGCGCGATCAACCGCGTAGCCGACCTTGGCGCGGACCGAGCCCTGCCAATCGAAGCCGTATTCGTAGAAATCCGGTGCGAGAACCGTGAGCTTGCCGCCGCCCAGGTTGCCTTCGAAATCGCCTTCGACGCCTGCGACCCAGTTGTTGGAGAACTGATAATTATAGCCGGCAAAACCGCCGATCAGGCCGTCGTCGAAATTGGCATTCACCGTGCCGACCGGGGCGATGCCCAGAATATCGTTCTTGTTCCAGCCATATCCAACCTGAATACCCGCGTTAAAGCCGCTCCAGGAGAAGGAAGAGTTGTCGATCGCGACCGGTGCTGCGGGAACGTCCGAGACGGCGTCCGCGGCAATTGCGGACGTTGCGGCAAGAATAAAAGCGGCGGCGGCAAAGACAGTGGTTTTCATCGGAAGCACTCTAAGGTTCAATGGCGCTATCGATAGCCTATTGGCGGCAAAATGCTGTAACTCCGCAGCAACAACAGAAACATCTTGCGGCCTGCAGCTTGGAGCGCGGTGGCGTGCCACTCGGCTCTTTTCAGGGCTACAGCACCGGCGCGAAAATCGGGCTCGATTTTCGCAAAGACACGATGCGTCGATTTAAAAAGGGAAAGCGTCCCGGCGATACCGGGCGTCTGGCCCTTCATGGCCCATGGACTTCACGCTCGCGACTGGATGCCCTGCTGGGTATGGTTTAGCGTGTTGTAGAGACCAGTGCCGTGTCGCAGCCGGCGTTGCTCGGCCATCTCGTCGCGCGCGTCCTTTTCCTTTCGGTCTTCCTCGCGCTCAGCAAAAGGGCGGATATCGAAATCATCAGCGATGGACATGCCCTTTTTGGCGGTGACGTCGTAGAGATCGACGCTGATCACCGTGCAGTTTTGCGAGGTGGTCTCATCGATCAGGGCCTGGATCTCCTCCGCCTTATAGAGGCGCACCGGCATTTCCAGAAGAACCGTATCGCCATCGCGCCAGCGGGTGGCAATCAGTAGCATTTCGTCTTTTCCGATGATGTAGCCAGGCGTGGTCATAGAAGATGATCCTCATCGTCGCTGTCTTCTCAAATGCCGGGTTACTCCGCGTGAAGCGGCGTTCATCTGTTCGGGCACAGATCCGTTTCTACTATTATACTAGTAATTATGTCAACAAGAAAACTAGTAACAAGGGGAACAAAGAGAGAATCAGTTTTTCGATGGCTGACTGGTCAAATAGATTGTTGCTGTGATGATGGGAGGCGAGGTGACGCTTGCCAGCAGGCTTACATGTTGATGATCGAGCGGCGGACGCGGCCGACGATGATGGGGTCGTTGTCGGGGAAGATCGGTTCGTGCTGCGGATTGGTGGAGACGGGCTCGAAGCGCATGGGGCCGGAGCGGTAGCGCTTATAGGTGGCGTTGCCTTCCACGTCCGAGATGACGTAGCAGCCATTGGGAACGAGGTTGCGATCGTTGCGATCGACGAAGATGATGGAGTCGGGCGGAGAAATCCTGTCCATGGAATCACCGCTGACTTTCAAGGCAATCCAGTCTCCCGAGGCCGGTAAATCCGCCACGCGGATGAGGCCAAGGGCTTCGTCGGCGATGTCATCACGGATCATGGCGCCGGCGCTGACCCAGGCGAGATAGGGCACGATCAGGGTGGGAACGCCTTCGGCATCCGGCGTGTAGGATGGGTCGAGTTCATGGACGCTGACGCCGAGCGCTTGGGCAAGGGCGGGAAGTTCGGTGGTCTTTTCAGTCAAGCCGGTCTCGAGTTGCGAGATGAGCTGCTGGCTCACACCCGACAGTTCCGCAACTTTCGCCTGCGAAAGATTTTTGATCTTCCTGATCGATTTCAGATTTTCGCCAATAATTCCCATGGCTTAGTTTCTACCAGAACACTTGTGGAAACGCACACAAGGAAACTAGTTGACGGATGTCCCGATTTTTACTAGTTTCCTTGTATGAACAGATTTCGTCATCACATCGCACCGGGCGCTGAGGCCGATGGCTTCCGGGTCGGACCCGGCTCGGCAGGGAGCGGCTTCAGGCCGTTCGTTTGCCGGTCAAGGGTGGCGGCCCGAGAGGTCTGCGCCAGAGGGGCGGTCGCGGTTGAGACGGTGCCTGTCTTGCGAATGGCGAGGGGTGGGTTTGTCCCTCGTCTGGACCTGCGCCCCGATGTCTTTGGTGAGCGGCAGGCAGCGAAGCGGAGGACCGATGCGTCCTTCGCCGCGCTGGCCGCTCCCGGCATCGGGGCGGGGCGAAGGCGGGCTTTGACCTTTATGGAGGATCGGCGCGCATGAGTTCTGTCCGTATCGAAGCATCCGCGCAGGCGCGCCGCGCTGCGTTTCAGACACGCTATATCGGCTGCCGCGAATGCCGGCGCCCGCTTTCTATCGAACACCAGATCGAGCGGTTCTGCGACAGGTGCGGAACGGTGACGCCGGTCGAAATCCGGGAAGGAAAGAATGATGACTGATGTTCTGGACAGACCCGGCTTCGGCGTGGCGCGCTGGAAGGCGGTTGCCGAATATCGAAGCCAGGCCGGTATCGTCGATGTCGAACACGCGATCGAGGAACTGGACGAGCTGCACGACCTGATCGAGCGCGGGCCGGATTGGAATACGCTGGTCAAGATCACCGTGACCTTTGCCCGCCCGGTTTGCGGGTTGCTGACCATCGAGGAGGCCGCGCGGCTATGACCCAATGCAACAGCAACATGCAGGCCGTGGCGACGAATGATGATGAGGATGCAAGCTTCGATTTCGAGGCTTTCGAGGCCGAGCTTCTTTGCGAGGTCAACCGCATCAATGGCGAGCGACTGGCGGCCTGATGGCTGCAGTGTTTGCCCCATGACTGAGTTCGAGATCTCGGCGGGTCTGCCGCTGGATCGAAGGTTTTGATCGCGTCTCCTCCCTGGCGATCAAAAACGGGCTGACGGCTTGTCCTCCCGGGCCGTCAGCCCAACCCTCCAATCCTTGAAGCCTTTGCCGTCTCGAGAAGACGGTTCGAGGCGCTTGTCGGGAAGATCCTGCGCGGGGACGCCGGCCTTTTGGCCCGAAAACTCTCAGCCGTACCCTGAAGGTGCGGCCGATATCACCATTGCCAATACCACGCGCCCTAAGTCTGCGCCTGCGGTTCAGACGACAGGCGAACTTTGCCGCCTGATGGCGAGGAAGCGGGAACACGCATGAGCAAGGCACTGACACTTTTTCGCTCCGGCTATGACACGGCCGAGATCGCCTACATTCTGGGGCGCACGGAAGCGGATGTTTACAACGAGCTTGCACGGCTTCGCGAAGAAAGCCGGGCGGCGAATGTGGCGGTGATCAAGTATCACCCGGCCAAGGATGCTTGGGGCACGCCGCCGATGCGCGCGGAGAATGCCAATGGCTAACCTGCCTTTCATGCCGTTCTGGACCGATGCCTATCTGGCCGACACGGTGCATCTGACCACCGAGCAGCATGGCGCCTATCTGCTGCTGCTCTTCCAGGCGTGGCGCTCCCCCGATTGTTCGCTGGCCGACGATGATGAACTTCTGGCGCTGCAGGCCAAGGTTTCTCCGGCCAGATGGCGGGCGATGAAGCCGGTGGTGATGGCATTCTGGAAGCTCGACAAGCGGCGGAAGAAATGGGTGCAGAAGCGGCTGCGGATCGAGCGCGAAAAGGCCATGGAGCGCAAGGCGAAAGCCAGAGATAGCGCCGTAACCCGCTGGAAAGGCGAGAAAAACAGCGATGCGAAGGCATTGCGGTCGCACAGCGAAGGCTCTGCTTCCAGAGTCACACCCATAGAAGAAAAATCTGGCGATTTTTCCAGACGCGCTCGCGCGCCGAAAAAATCATCCCGCGATTTGTTGATGGAGGCGTTTCAGGATGTTTGACCTCATTGCCAAGGATCAGTTCGACCGGCTGCCGGAGCGGTATCGTGAGCGTGCGCGGCAGATTGCCCTACGGGTGCAGGAGATCGACCGGCTGCTTGCGCCCGCCGCGCCGGAGACCATTCGCGATACGGCGCTTCGGCTGATCGGCCAGTTTCGTCCGCAGCCGGGCGTGGATGTGGCGGCGTTTGGCCGCGAGTTTCGCGGTGTCTGCGCCGATCTGCCGGAATGGGCGGTGTGCGAGGCGGCCAATGATTTCATTGCCGGGCGCGTTGCCAACCACACCGGCCAGTTCGTGCCGACCTGTGCGGAGTTCGGCAAGCAGGCCAGAGCCATCATCGCGCCTTTTCACGCCGAACGCTGTGCGCTGCGCATCGAAGCCTCGCGACTGTTCGACCGTGCGGCGGATGAGAAGCGGCGGGCAATGATTGCCATCGAGCGGGCTGATCCCGCGGTGAAAGCGCGGGTGAGGGCGATTGTGGCGGAGGCGCGCGCAGGGGCGCCGGTGAGCGTCGGGTTCCTGCATGGGTCTCTCGACCCGCAGGTGCAGGCGACACTGGATGCGATGAAGAAGACGCCGCAGCACCCATCGAAAATTTCAAAGACACGTATCGGCAAGGACGACAGACGATGAGCCTCTATCCTCAGACACAGCTGAATCTCACCCTGATCCAGACCAACCGCGTGGACGGCTTCATGCGGCTTGTCAGCCCGCTGGAATACCGCGCGCGTGACAGCATGGCGGATGCGGCGCGTCACCTTCTTCAGAAATATCCCGAGGCTACGCTGCATCTGGTGCGCAGCGATGTGCGGGCGCGCTGGCTGGTCAGGATCCGGATGGAGATGGTGGTGCATTTTCGCGATGCGCTGGGCAAGACCTACCCGCAGATCGCCCGCTTCATGCGCCGCGACCACACCTCCATTCTGCATCTCTACCGAAAGGCGAAGGCACAAGATTTGGAGGGCGGGGCGTGACCGGCACAATTCCAGAGGCAATCCACCAGGCAAAGGCGGCGGCATCGGAACGCAAGAAGCGGGAAACGGCGATCCACCGCATTCTCGACCAGTATCAGCAAGGCCGCGGTGCATCGGCCTGCATGGACGACATCAAGCGCATCCTGGCGCGCGATTAACAACGGAAAAGGACAAGCATCATGACCAGCAAGGCCGAAAAACTGAAGCAGAAGCGCGGACGGCGCAAGGTGATCAATGTGGCGCGCGAGCCGAATGGGCGCATCTCAAGATCCGGCCGCGCCCACGCGCCGGCAGACAGCGTGGCGCTGAAGGCGCGAGCAAGCCGCATAGGCGTGACGGTCGAAGAAGCGCGTGATCCGCGGGCCGCAACCTATATCGGCACGCTGAACATGCTCGGCAAACGCGATGGCCTAAGCGACGACCAGTATGAGGGCGCGGTGCGGTTTCTGGAACTGCGCCAATCCTATATGATGGCGATCAAGGCGCCGGATGGCGAGCGCGACAAAAGCGAGCGCAGCACGCCTTCCCAGACGATCAGCGAGGATTACGAGAAATGGTGCAAGGCGGTGATTGCCCGCTATGACGGATGCCGCAAGACCATCCAGACCGCACAGAACGAGCTTCGCCAGAACCTTTGGGCAGCGCTGGATTTCTGCGTGATCAAGGGCGAGCGGCAGCACCATATGCTGGGGGACTTGCGCGTGGTGTGCAATGTGTTGGCGCGGTTTTTTGGGGTGTGACGGCGGGGGAGACTCGGCGTTCGCGGCGGGTACGCCGCCGCGATATTTGCAGACCTTATGCTCCTGGATTAGGCCTGAAACTTCATGGCGTAAGTGATAGAGGGATGGTCGGGTCAAGCCCGACCATAATGGCGGCGGAGTTTTGACCACGGCGAGGTCGTCCGTGGCCTTACTGGCTCACGCTGCCTTCGCGACTGGCTGCGATCATTCATCGCTGACCAAGGGCCACGACTCAATCGGAGCCTCCGCAGTTCGGACATCTTTATAGGTCGAGCTGATCTTGTTCAGCACCGCCTCATCATCCGAATCGATCTCATAGAAAGTGCTGTCGACGGCCCGGATGATCACCCACCGTTTGTCTGAACGGGTGGGTTCCAAGCCGACAAACTCTCCCCAGATAACTTGCAGGGTCTTCTCAGCTAAGGCGGCCAAATCAAAGCCCGAAAGCTGGACATCGTCCTGCGCCAAACGCTCAAGCTGTTCGCCCCCTTCACCGGTAGCCTCAAACCACTCGTGCCCCGATATGGACGACTTGACTGTCGAGACGACCCAGCGTCCTTCCAAAGAACGGGGTGCTAAGAGCCGCAGCAAGTCTCTGAGATCAAGGGCAAGAACGTGTTGGTTGAGGTCATAGACCCTGAGTGTCGTCATGGTATCCCCCCGCGCCCCAAGGTCGCATTAGTAGAAATACTCTGTCAACCGGGCCAAAGCGGCGCGGCGTGCGGGCGGCTCTTCGCGCGATTGAACAAGTCGCTTCGCTCTTCGGGCCTTTGATCAAGGACCGCCAATGGCGGGCAGGACAGGACGAAAATTGGCTTTTATATTTTTTTGCCCGGAGCGATTTTATCGTTTGACTTTTCTTCCCGAAACAGCGATAAGTGACATGTCTTCATATTCGAAGAATTGTATTTGGGAGCGGCCTTTGGGTCGCTTTTTGCGTTTTTGGCTTCAGGTTCATGGAAGCTTACTTGGGTTGCTCTGGAACCCTTCTCGCTCTGTCCGCACGCGGAGCTACCGCTTAAAGTACAGGGTTTTTTTAGCGAGTAAAAAAAGCTCGACTCTCGTATTGATTGATTCCATGTTTGCCCAGGGGGCAAGTATGCAGATCTCAATACCTTTCAAGATAGAATACAAAACCGAGCATTCGGTCCCGATACCTGAAATAGTCGATAGTCTTTTGTCGTTGCAGCTTCTCCTGGAGGAAGCTGCTCAAAATCTTGAGACATTTATCCCGGGCCTTTCAATTCAAAAGGTGGACGTTCGTGTCCAAGAAATTTCTCATGGTAGTCTTAGAGAATTGCTGCTCGTTGCTATCTTTGCGGCTTTTCAAGAAGAGCTTGAGAAAGGCGTCCCCGCTATAATTAATGAGTTCTTGGGGATTGAGGTGCCTGAAAGCACTCACACGCTCCTGACCGTTTTGGTCTTGGTGGCTGTCGTTTACGGGGTGGACTACATAAAAGAGTTGGTTTCACCGGAAAACGACGCTTCTCTTACCAAGCAATGGAAAGCCAGTCTTATAGCTGACGTTGCGGCGGAGACTGGGAAGTCTCCAGACGACGTCAAAAAAATTCTCGATAAGCGATACGGGAAAAAGGGTCGGGTGAAGCAACTGGCTGATGCGTCTGTCAAATTCTTTAAACCAAGCAAGGATCAAGGGAACGCTCCTATCTTGGTGGGCAATCGGCGGATTGAACCGCAGTTTGTCGAGGATACTGAAGCGAATTATGTGTATGAAGAAGCCAGCAAGGTGGAGAAGACAAAAAAGTACTACGGTGTGGTTTTGCAAATCCATCAGAAGGATTTAGATCGGGAAACCAGCGGGTGGGCAGCAATTCCCGTCGGTATCCATCCCAAACGGTTGCCTATGAAGTTAGTCGATGGCGTGACCCCAGATATGATATGGGACAACGACGAAATCACAGCTGATATTATCCTGAAATCCCGGAGGATCGGCCTGGGCTTCACACCATCAGAAATACATGTTGTCCGGCTGAAGTCTTAAGCGGACGCATCCTAGTATTCTCGTGGCTGAATACACAGCGATTTATTAGTCGCGATCCAAGATCCGCTACTCATGGCTCGACAGACGATGCGCCACTTCCGTGCACGGAATAACCTCCTATGAAAACACCACGGCCATTAAATCCAAGGCAACGCCTTTTCGTTGAGGAGTACCTGGTCGATCTGAACGCCGCCCACGCTGCAATCCGGGCGGGGTATAGCCGTTCGTTTTCCGACAAAGGAGCTTGGAAGCTGTTGCAGAATGCCGAGATCAGGGCTGCGATCGACAAGGCGAAGCTCGAGCGCTCGAAGCGCACGCAGATTCACGCGGACTGGTTGCTGTCGCGGCTGGCCGAAGAGGCGCTGGCTGATATTGCCGATCTTTATGATGAGAATGGCGGGCTGAAGCCGGTCGATCAGTGGCCGTTGATCTGGCGGCAGGGGCTGGTTGCGGCGGTTGAGGTCAAGGAATTGTTCGAAGGGCGCGGCGAGAGCCGTGAGGCGATCGGGCGGGTGTCGCAGGTGAAGCTCAGCGACCGGATCAAGCGGCTGGAGCTGATCGGCAAGCATATCGATGTGCAGGCGTTTCGAGAGAAAGTCGAGGTCGAGGTCAGCGGGTCGCTCGCCGAGCGGTTGGCGCGGGCCAAGGCGCGGGTTCTGGGCTGACGGGGTGTTGGCGGGGAGGATACTTCAAGCTGCTTCGTGTGTGACTTCGATACGTGATGCATCTGATTTTCTGGCGCCGTGACGCCAGGTCGGAACTGGGAACGACAGCCCTTTGGTCAAAGGCGGAAAACGGAGCCATCCTCGCCCTTGAGGCGAGGATCCATCTTTTCACGCGCTTAAGAGTGCGGCTCATGGATCCTCGGGTCGAGCCCGAGGATGACGGAGGAGGAGTGGTTTGACCTCATCGCAACGTCGTGCGGAAGTGATAAGTGACAGAGTGTCCGGCTGAATGACTGTGTATCCAGCTAAACCGCCGGGCGTCCTATTGGACGCACAAAGGACGCTTTGCCGTTTTTGAATCTATGCGATGCTGTAGCGGATTATTTGGGCCGTTTGATCTGAAAGATCGTGACTCGCTTCAATCGGGCGAGTGCGCGCCGATTACGACATTCAATTCCAGACAGTGCAGGCTTTGCCGGGAGATCGTTCATGGGCAATGCCAAGCAGGGGAGCAAGGGCCGTGTGGATACCGATCTCGATGCGGAGATTATCGAGGCGGCGGCTCGGTTTCAGTATGATCCGCAAGGCTGGGCGCGGTTTGCGTGGGATTGGGGTGAGGGCGAGCTTGACGGAATCGCGGGGCCGCGGGATTGGCAGGCGGATATCAATGATGAGATCCGTCAGCATCTGAACAGCGAGAACCGCTACCAGCCTTTGCAGATTGCGGTGGCGAGCGGCCACGGGATCGGCAAATCGGCGCAGATGGGGATGATGGCCAATTGGGCCATGTCCTGTTTTGCCGATTGCAAGATCGTCGTGACCGCCAATACCGAGACGCAGCTGCGCACCAAGACATCACCGGAAGTGGGCAAGTGGTTCCGCTCCTCGATCACCAGCCACTGGTTCGAGACGCAGGCCATGTCGATCAAGTCTCGCGATCGGGGACATGCGGATCTCTGGCGGCTGGATTTCGTCGCCTGGTCTGCCAACAATACCGAGGCTTTTGCCGGTCTGCACAACAAGGACCGCATCATTGTGCTGATGTTCGACGAGGCGTCGAAGATTACCGACAGTGTCTGGGAAGTGGCCGAAGGCGCGCTGACCGACGAAAACACCATCATCATCTGGATCGTGTTCGGCAATCCGACGCAGAATACCGGGCGGTTTCGCGAGTGTTTTCGTCGGCATCGCCGGCGCTGGATCAGGCGGCAGATCGACAGCCGCACGGTGCCCGGCACCAACAAGAAGAAACTTGCCGAATGGGTCAGCGACTACGGCGAGGACAGCGATTTCGTCAAAGTGCGAGTGCGCGGCATGTTTCCATCGACATCGGCAAAGCAGTTCATCTCCACCGAGGATGTGGACGCTGCCCAGAAGGTGCATCTGCGCAAGGAGCAATATGATTTTGCGCCGAAGATCATCGGCGTCGATCCGGCCTGGACCGGTGACGACGAGCTGGTGATCTATCTGCGCCAGGGGCTTTATGCCCGGCTTTTGATGACCATGCCGAAGAACGACAACGACATTCTGGTGGCGAACCATGTGGCGCGCTTCGAGGATGAGTTGCAGGCCGATGCGGTGTTCATCGATCTTGGCCATGGCACCGGCATCTATTCCGCCGGCGTGACGCTGGGGCGCACATGGCAGCTCGTGAGCTTTGCCGAAAAGAGCATCGATCGCGGCTGTCTCAACAAGCGTGCCGAAATGTGGAAGGGCATGCGCGACTGGCTGAAACAGGGCGGTGCGCTCGATGCGCGCGACGACATTCTCTACCACGACCTGATCGGGCCAGAGCTTGTGGCCCGCGTGGATGGCAAGCTGCAGATCGAGAGCAAGGAAGACATGAAGGCGCGGGGGCTTCCTTCTCCCAACCGTGCGGATGCGCTTGGACTGACCTTTGCCCGGCCTGTCGTGCCTAAGGGGCGAGGGGATGAGCGGTATAATCATAGCCGGGAGACCGGGTATGGTGATGGTGGGGATGGGTATAATCCGTTTGGGTGAGGGGTGTGCGCCATCTGATGCGCTGTGATGTCCGGCGGTAGGAATGATGGAGGCGACCCCTTTTACGTTCTGGATCTGCCGTTCACCCCCCTCTGCCCTGCCGGGCATCTCCCCCTCAAGGGTGGAGATCGGCAAAAGGCGCTCTTCGCGTGTCACATCTGACCGTAGTTTGGGCCAAGACGGTGCAACACTCCGATCTCCCCACTTGAGGGGGAGACGCCCGGCAGGGCAGAGGGGGGTTCTTCTACCCAACTCATTGTTTCCATGAAATTTAAGCCGAACGGCCCGAAGCGCGGGCTGGCTCTGTCTGTCTTCAATTCGAGGTTTTGCGATGTGTGTTTTCAAGTCTCCCAAGGTGGCGAAGCCGGAGGATCCGAAGTTGCCGATCGAGTATGCGGCGCAGCGCGAGCCGGATACCCAAACGGTGAATGGGGCCGGGCGCCGCACGCGGGATCGGTTGCGGGCGGCGACGTCGACGATGTTGACCGGGGTTCAGGGCGTGGGCGCGCTGGATACGAGCGGCAAGAAAAACCTATTGGGAGGCTGATATGGCCGATACGATCCGCGAACGGCATGAGCGGCGCCTGAAGGCGTTGCAGAAGGAGCGCAACCCCTATGAGGCGCAGTGGCAGGAGCTGAACGATTTCATCGTTCCCGGCCGCTACCGCAAGGGGGATGCCCGTGACCCGAAGGGGATCAACGGCAACAAGAAGATCATCGACAACTCGCCGAAGCTTGCCCACCGCGTGGCGCAATCGGGCATGCAGGCGGGGCTGACGTCTCCCACGCGGCCCTGGATGCGCTACAGCATTACCGACAAGGATCTGCGTGAGTTCGGGCCTGTCAAAGACTATCTTTATGAGGCGACACGCCGGGCGCGTGAGCGGCTGGCCGTCTCGAATATATATAATTGTCTTCATTCCGGTTATGGCGACGAGCTTCTGTTCGGGCAATTCTGCCTGATCCTGACGCGCGCCGGGCGGCGCCTGCACGGCATCTTGCCGCCGGTCGGGCAATATTGGCTGGCGCAGAGCCAGTATGGCATGCGGGTCGATACCTGTTATCGCCGCGTGTGGATGACGGTGGAGCAGATTGTCGGGCGCTGGGTGGCAAAGCCCAATTCCCGCGATATGGACTGGTCGAACGTGTCCTCCACCATCAAGAACCTGTGGTACCGGGGCAATTACGACGAGGTGGTGGAGGTGTTTAACGCCATCGAGCCGCGTTCCGCCCGCGATCCCGCACGCCCGACGAAGGCCAACAAGCCCTTCATGTCCAACTATTGGGAAGCAGGCCAGGACCGCGACAAGATGCTGGAAGTGAGCGGCTTCGACCGCAATCCGCTGATTGCGCCGCGTTGGGATGTGGTGGGCGAAGATGTCTATGCCGCCACATGCCCCGGCATGGATGCACTGCCGGATGTGAAGATGCTGCAGACCGAGCAGCGCTGGAAGGGCATGGGCATCGAGCATCAGGTGCGCCCACCACTGGTGGCGCCGACCTCGCTTCGCAACAAGCGCAATTCCTCGCTGCCCGGCACCGTGACTTTCGTCGACGAGCAGAGTGTTGGCACGGCCGCCTATCGCCGTGCCTTCGAGGTCAATGTGCCGCTGGGCGATCTCGCCGCCGATATCGATGAGGCCAAGCGTCGGGTGGACCGGGCCTTTTACGCCGATCTCTTCATGGCGATCAGCACGATGGAAGGGGTGCAGCCGCGCAACCAGTTCGAGCTGACGCAGCGCAAGGAAGAGCAGCTTCAGCAGCTGGGGCCGACGGTGGAGCGACAGCATCACGAACTGATCCAGCCCTTGGCGGACTGGGTGTTCTACCAGCTGGACGATGACGACGAGTTGCCGGAGGCGCCGCAGGATCTGCAGGGCGAGGAGCTGAATGTTGACAATATCTCGACGCTCTACCAGGCGCAGCTTGCGGTTTCGACCGGCTCTATCGAGCGCATGGTGAGTTTCGTCGGCAATCTTGCCGGTGCGCGACCTGACGCGGTGGACAAGCTCGATGTCGACCAGGCGATCGACGAATATGGCGATGCGATCGGTGTGGTGTCCACCATCGTGCGCTCCGACGACAAGGTGAAGGCGATCCGCGACGAGCGGATGCAACAGCAACAGGCGGCGCAGGCGACGGAAGCCGCCGCCAAGCTGGCGCCTGCACTGCGCGATGGTGCGCAAGCCGCACAGGCGCTTTCCGCCACCGACGATCATGGCGGGCCGGTGGAACTGCTGCGCAAGCTTGGAATTGCCGGATGACAGCCAAAACAATGCAGGAACAGGCGCTCGATCTCGCAACCGAGTTCGTGCTGGCGGAGCCGCGTGCGCGCGAATTTCTCTGGTGGGTGCTTTGCCAGTGCAACGTCTATGGCGCGCCGCATGTGGTGAATGGCGAGACCGGCATTCACATCGGCCGGCGCATCATCGGCGTCACCATCATCGACCAGCTGAACCAGATCAAACCCACCGCCTATGCCGAGATGATGATCGAGGCCCACAGACGCGCGGAAAAGCGCAAGAGGGAAGAGCATGCTGAGACAGTGGATGAATAGTGCCACCTTTGCGCCGGAAGGCCATACCGATTGGGGCGTGAGCCCGGATAGCGGCGGCAGCGACAATGCCAACGCCAATGACGATGCGCCGCTTCTGAACGGGGCGGCAGAGCCGCTTGTCGCCGGCCAGAATGGGGCCGGGCGAGAGGGTGGCGAAGGGGAGGGTGGGAACCTTTCTCCCGAGCCTGGCGATGCCGCCGATCTGGTGCCTGAAAATGGCGAATACGACATCAAGCTCGATTGCGGCATCGAACTCGACCGGGCGCTCTTGGACCGCGCCTCTCCGGTGATGAAGGAGCTTGGCCTGACGAATGGCCAGGCGAGCCGTCTGGCCGGCGTGATCGCCGAGCAGCGCAAGCTTGAATATGACGCGCTGAGCGAGCGCCACCAGAAGATTACCTCCGACTGGCAGCAGGAAATCCGCGCCGACCGGGACTTTGGCGGCGACAATCTTTCGACCAGCCTCAACAACGCAAACCGCGTGATCGCGACGTTCGGAGACGATGCTCTCCGCCGCGATCTCGTCGAAATCGGGATTGGCAACCATCCCGGACTTTTCCGGCTATTGGCCCGTGTCGGCAACGCTCTCAGTGATGACAAGCCCGCATCGTCGGAAACCGCAGCAGCCCCTCCGACCTCGCCCGAACAGGCGATGTATGGAGCGACAACATCAACGACACGAGGTTAACACATGGCCACTATCGGCAATATGTATCCCACCCTTTCCGACCTGAAGAAACAGGGCTGGGGCGACGACATTTCCACCATCATCGACATGCTGGTGCAGTTCAACGCGATGTATGAAGACGCGCCGATCTTCGAATGCAACATGGGCTCGTCGCATCTGACGACGGTGCGCACCGGCCTTCCCGTTCCCACCTGGCGCAAGCTCTACAAGGGCGTTTTGCCGACCAAGGGCACGACGGCGCAGGTGAAGGACGCGACCGGCATGCTGGAAGACTGGTCCGAAGTCGACGCCAAGCTGGTCGAAATCGCCAAGAACCCGGCGCGCTTTCGTCTCAATGAAGCCAAGGCCCATATTGCGGGCATGGCGAACATGCTGGGCTCCACCGTCTATTACGGCGATATCGACGTGAACCCGGAGCGTTTTACCGGCCTGCATGCCCGCTTCAATTCCAAATCCGCCGCCAATGGCCGCCAGATCGTTGACGCCGGTGGTACGGGCTCGGACAACACCTCCATCTGGTTCGTGACCTGGGGTGAGGATTCCGTTCACCTGCTTTATCCGGAAGGATCGAAGGCCGGCCTGCAGCGCGAGGACAAGGGCAAGACCACCAAGGAACTGCCCGACGGCTCTCTCTATGATGTGTACCGCGAGAAGTTCCAGCAGGATATCGGCCTTTCGGTGCGCGACTGGCGCGGTGTGGCGCGTATTGCCAATATCGATATTTCCGATCTGCGCGCCAACCCGACAGCCGGCGGTGCCGATCTCATCAACCTGATGATCGACGGTTATTACGCGTTGCAGAACCCGAACCAGCCGAACGGCAAGACGGTGATCTATGCCAGCAAGACGGTGCAGACCTTCCTGCACAAGCAGGCAATGAACCGCACCAATGTGAACCTGACGCTCGACCAGAGCCACGGCAAGCCGATCGTCTCCTTCCTTGGGCATCCGATCCGCCGCGACGACAATATTCTCGAAACAGAAGGGCAGATCGTCTGAGGACGGTCTGGAACAGGTGACACTCCATGATTTTTGACGCACAGAATCTCTTCTCGGATGCGCAGGCGATCACCGCCTCGACCGTATCCACCAATGTCATCGACTTCGGCGCATCGGGCAAACCCGTGGGTGCAGCTGCTGCGATCCGCAAGGATCTTGGCCGCGGCAAGAAGGTCGATCTTCGCCTGCAGATGGTGGAGACGGCGCTTGCCGCCGGTGCGGCGACGCTGACCGTCGATCTGCAGACCGACGACAATGAGGCATTCTCTTTGCCGCGTGTGGCCTGGACCTCCGGCGCGATCCCCAAGGCGGCCCTCGTGGCCGGCTATGTGTTTCCGCTGGAGTTCTTTCCGCGCGGTGCCGACGAGCGCTTTGCCCGTCTTGCCTATACGGTCGCCACCGGTCCGCTGACGGCGGGCAGGATCACCGCCGGTGTGGTGGCCGCCTCGGAGGACAATAATTATGACTAAGACCGTGATGGCGACCCGCGCCGGTGTCTACGGGCATTTTCGCGAAGAGGGCGAGGTTTTCGAGATTGCGACCGAGAACCATTTCTCCGCTTTCTGGATGACCGAGATTTCGCCGGAAGAAGCGCTGGCGCGTCAGGCGGCGGCGCGCAAACGGGCGGAAGCACAGCGCCACGGGACCGAGGCGTCCCGTGTCGACAATGTCGAGATCGAGGCTCTGCGCGCCGAGATTGCCGAAAAGAATGCCGAGATCGAGCGGCTGATGCGCAATGCGCCCGTTCCTTCTGCCGAGAAGACCGCGGCGGATGTGGTGAAGATGGCGAGCGATCCGGGCGTCGAGTTCATGACCTTCAAGGCGGCGGCGCGCAAGCTTCTGGGCGAGGCGACGCCTTCGACCAAGGCGGAGATTATCGCGGCACTTGAGGACAAGGTGAGCCAGGGGTGATGGTCGCGGTCAGTTGAAGGACTGGCCTGCCTCCGTAAGCCCTTGAAAGATGGGTCCTCGGGTCAAGCCCGAGGATGACCCAAAGTGAGTGCTGCATACCGCATCCTGAACCCGGCTCAATCCAGAGTCGGGTTTTCTATTTTGGAGAAGCGAATGTCATCCGTTACCAGCATCTGCAACATTGCGCTGTCCAATATCGGCAAGAAGACCATTTCCGACATAGACGAGCCATCGACCGAGGCGCGCACCTGCAAGCTTCACTATGCGCTGACGCGCGACCGGTTGCTGCAATCCTATGAATGGGAATTTGCCAAGACCATGGTCGATCTGGCGGAGGTTGCCAATCCGCGCCCTGAGCGCTGGCGCCATGCCTATGCGCGGCCGCAGAATTGTTTGAAGCCGCTGCGCATCGTGCCGGCCGTGCTTTTGCCAGGCGATGCAGACGATGTGGCCTATCATGCGACCGAAGGGCTGATCTTTTGCGATCAGTCTCCGGCGAAGCTGGAATTCGTGCGGCAGTTCGATGACCCGGCGCGCTATCCGCCGCTTTTCGAAGAGGCGTTGAGCTGGGCGCTGTCGGCCAAGATCGCCATTTCGCTGACCTCCGACCAGTCCACCCGCAAGGATGCCTACCAGATTGCGGCCTCGTCTTTCGAGGCGGCGAAGGAGGCGGATGCGGATGAAAATCGATCGAGCTGGACCGACAGTTCCACGCTGATGACGGCACGGGGTTGAGGCGATGGCGATTTTGCGCGTGATGCAGCCGGCTTTTACCTCCGGCGAGTTGAGCCCGGCGCTGTGGGCCCGGGTCGATGTGGATAAATATCGGTCCGGTCTCAAGGTGGCGAAGAACATTTTCATTCACCCGCATGGCGGTGCTTCCAACCGCAGCGGGCTGGAATTCATCGGCCGGACGCGGGGTTCGGGCTTTGCCATTCTGCTCCCCTTCATCTTCGATGCGGAGACGGACCAGACCTATAATCTGGAGTTCTCCCATCTGAAGATGCGCGTCTATCGCGCCGGGAGCCCGGTGCTGGAGGCGGCAAGGGCGATCACTGGTATCTCCATTGCCGCAAATGGCGTGGTGACGTCCGCAGCGCATGGCTTTGCGAATGGCGATGAGGTGTTCCTGTCCGGTGTGGCCGGCATGAGCGCGCTGAACAATCGCAATTTCATCATCCGCAATGTCACGGCCAATACGTATCAGCTGGAGGACCTGCTGGGTGTCGCTCTCTCCACCCTCGGCATGCCGGCCTATGCGGGTGGCGGCACGGCGCGGCGCGTCTACGAGATTGCCTCGCCCTATACGGCGGACGAGTTGCGGCGCGTGGTTTTTGCCCAGGAGAACGATGTGATGTATCTGACGCATCAGGCACATCCGCCGATGAAGCTTTCCAGGCTTGGCGACGCCAACTGGCTGTTTTCGCCGCTGACCTTCGTGCCGCAGATCGCCAAGCCGACGGGGGTGAAGGGGACCGTGTACTTCAAGCGCAAGACCGGCTCGGTTGCCAATATCGGCTACCGCGTGTCGGCAGTCAGTGCATCGGGCGCGGAAAGTGCGGCGTCTGCCGGCGTCACCGTCGGGGTTCAATATGAGAATGAGGACGGGCGCCGGGTGCGACTGACCTGGAATGCTTCGACGGGCGCTGCTCTTTATCGCATCTATCGTTCCGATGGCAGTACCGGCATTCTGGCCGAAACGCCGATTGCGGAAATCGAGATCGACCAGACGCAGTATCAGGGGGATGGAACGGCCATCCCCTCAGCCTCCGCAACCGGCGCGCCGCCGGTGCCGACGGGCGTGACGGGTGCGATCGTCTACGGCAAGGAGATGAAATATGTGGTGGCGGCCATCTCCGATGAGACGGGAGAAGAAAGCCTGCCCTCCGAGCCTGCGACGCTGCGCAATGACATGGTCTATCGCGGCAACCGCAATGCGCTGTTCTGGACAGCGACGCCTGGGGCAGGAAGCTATGTGGTCTATCGGCTGGACAATGGCCGCTATGGCTATGTGGGCAAGACGGAGACGACGAGCTTTACCGACGAGAACATCACGCCGGATCTGGCGAGCGGCCCGCAGGAGGGATACAATCCGTTTGACAGTGCCGGCAATTATCCCGCTTGCGTGAATTTCTACGAGCAGCGGCTGGCCATGGGCGGCACGGCGAATGTGCCGGCGGGGCTTTGGCTCGGGCAATCCGCCAATTATGAGAATTTCGGCGCGGCCTCGCCGGTGAAGGCAAGCGACGCCATCACCTTGCGCATCCGCTCCAAGGAGAAGAACCAGATCCGCGCGATCAGCGAGTCTCGCGGCATGGCGGTCTTCACCACCGCCAACGAGTTCAACGTGGCCGGTAGCGGTGAAGAGATCATGACACCGACCAATATGGTGGTGAAGAAGCAGAGCAACCGTGGCTCATCCTGGTTGCAGCCGATTGCGGTGGGCGACGTGATGCTGTTTGCACTGGCGCGGGGCGGGGTTATTCGCGACTATTCCTATGAATTTTCCAACGACAATTTCACTGGCCAGGATCTGACGATCATGTCGCGCCATCTGTTCGAAGGCCGGCAGGTTGTGTCCTGGGCCTTTGCGCAGTCGCCCTATTCGATCGTCTGGGTGGTGCTGGACAATGGCCAATGCGTGAGCCTGACCTATATGCGCGAGCATGAGGTGTGGGCCTGGACGCGGCATGAGACGGACGGTCAGTTCGAGGCGGTGAATGTGGTGGCCGAGGGCGACGAGGACGCGGTCTATTTCGTCATTCGCCGCACGGTGGATGGCAAGTCGCAGCGTTACATCGAGCGCATGCATTCTCGCCTCTTTGCGATGTCCGAAGATGCGTTCTTCGTCGATAGCGGGCTTTCCTATGAGGGCGCGCCGACGAAGACGATGCGCGGGCTTCACCACCTGGAGGGCAAGGTGCTGGTGGCGCTGGCGGATGGCAATGTGGTGCGGGATCTGGTGGTGACGAATGGCACGGTGACGCTGCCGATTGCCGCCTCAAAAGTGCATGTCGGCCTGCCTTACGAGGCGGAGCTGAGGACGCTCGATGTCGATCTTGGCAACGTGGGCGAGCTTGGCACGGTGCAGGCGAGGAACAAGGCGATCGCCAATATCACGCTCAGGGTGGAAAAGACCCGCGGCATCTGGGCCGGGCCTGCCGAGGATGCGCTGGTGGAGCTGAAGCAGCGTGAGTTCGAGAACTGGAGCGAGGCGATCCGCCTTGCGACTGGCGATGTGGAACTGACGCCGACGGCAGACTGGACGAAGGGTGGGACGATGATCATCAAGCAGTTCGATCCGCTGCCGATGACGGTTCTGGCCATCATGCCGGATCTCAGGGTGGCAGCGTGACGGTTCGGGTGATCGAGGCGAGCACCGACCATGTCGATGTGATTGCGCCGCGGATGCGTGAGGCCGACCGCGAGGAGGTGTTCGCCGCCGTGGGACGCGGACCGGCCTCTGCGCTTTTGCACTCGCTGGAGCGGTCCGACTTTGCCCATACCGTGTTGTTTGATGATGTGCCGGAGCTGATGTTCGGCTGCGGCACGACGAATATTCTGGCCCGGACCGGTGCGCCGTGGCTGCTGGGCACCGATGCGCTGGAGCGGCATGCGCGCGATTTTCTGCGTGGCTCTCTCCACTGGGTGGCCGAGATGCGGCAGCGCTACACGCTGCTGCAGAATGTCGTTGATGACCGGAATGCGGTTTCCAAACGGTGGCTGCAATGGCTGGGCTTTACGCTTTCCGATCCGCAGCCTTTTGGCTATGAGCAGCGCCCTTTTCGTATTTTTGAGATGAAGGCTTGAGGCATGTGTGATTTTGGTCTGATCCTTGGCGCCGCCTCGACCGTGATTGGTGCGGCCGGCGCAAAACAGGAGGCGGAGGCAAGTGCCGCCGCATCCGAATATAACGCGAAAGTCACGGACATGAATGTGCGGCTTTCCGAGAGGCGGGCGCGTGACGCACTGGACCGCGGCAAGCTGGAAGAGCAGAAGAAGCGCCAGGAGACCGCGCAGATTACCGGCCAGCAAAGGGCAGCCATGGCCGCCAATGGCGTGGACCTGACATTCGGCTCTCCGCTTGATCTGTTGGTCGATACCGCAACGCTTGGCGAGATCGACGCGCTGACCATTCGCCGCAACGCCGCAAACGAGGCCTATGACTTCGACGTGGCGGCGGCCAATGGCCGGGCGGAGGCCAGCCTTGCGCGGGCGAATGCCAAGAACACCCGCAAGGGCGGCAACCTGAAAGCGCTCGGCACGCTGCTGACCGGAGCGAGCAAGACGTTTGGCGATAGTCCATTGTTCAAGGCGAAATCGGGGACGTGATGAGCGCCCATTGTTGGTCGGGGCTTTTCGAAGCCCTTCAGCCGTCAAGGCGTCTTGGCGAAGGGGTCTTGCTGCTTTGCATCTTCGGCGCTGTTGCGGAGCATTTTTTCAGTCTCGTCCTGGCAGGCGCGCATTTGTGAGAAGGCCGTCTTCGCTCCGTCGAGCCGAAGGTCCGCAACCTCCTTTCCGTCATAGGTCACAAGCAATTGGCTGCTCGTTTCAAACTGGGCCATGAGCTTCGCCATTTTTGTGACGATGCTCAATCCGTGCGATGAGCTTGAGCCAGTTGCTTCTAGCTCCAAGGCTTTCTTGGAATCAAAGGAAAGATGGAGCGCATAGGCCTTGTCGTCTTTCAGGGACTTCCACTTGTCGTTTCTGAGAAGGACGTAAAATCCGGCGTTGCCAGGAAGCATAGCGAAACCGACGTGCAGGATCGTGCGGTCTTCATAAAGGCGCGACACGTAGCAGCCGAAGCCGAGATCTGGCTCAACATTGACCGACCACTTGCCAAAGGTTCCCCACTCGACCGGATCGGCGTAGGCGCTGAACGGCATGCAGGAAAGGCAAGCGGCGAGGAGGGTGTGTTTCAAGAGCCTGTCCATGTCGTTTGCCTGATCATGCTGGATGGTTATTGTGCCGGATGCGGTTGTGACGGCTCTGTTCGACCATCGCTCTTATCGACTGCACATCGACGCTACTGCTATCTCAATCACGGTTTGAAGGGGTCGTCCGAGGCTTGCGTGGAAGATTTCCTGGCGAAGGGATCGGACGTGTCGGGCTCCATTCTGGAGATTTTGAAGAATTCGTCGGTCGTCTTCTGACAGGCATCCATTTCTTCTATAGCCTCTTCGACGCCACTTAGGGAAAGGTGGGCTATCTCCTTCTTCTCATAGAACATCTTGACGATTTTGCTGGACTTGAACCCGTCGAGAAAGTCCTGCAAACTCGATTTCATCATAAGTCTACGGTTGGATCCTTGAACGTAGGCTGTAGTCTCTACATCCCAGTTTATGCCCTCATCGAATTCGAAGTTGACGGAATAGACTTTCTTGTGGACCAGCGATTTCCATTTTTCATTCCCAACAGAGAGAAAAAAGCCTGGCTTTCCCTTTTTGAAATAGCGCCAAAACATCAGTTCATGACCGGTTTCAAACACAGACATGACGACACAAGTATTGTCGAGGTTCGGTTGCATCTGAACCCTCCAAGTGCCGAATTTGCCCCAAAGGACCGGGTCTTTTATCTCCGGTGCGTTCTGCGCGGCGGCGGCGAAAGGCATGCAGGCCAGGAGGAGGGCGGCGATTGCCTGTTTCATGTGAAGGCCTGCTTTATGTTGGCTATCGGCAAGGTGGTGAGACTTGCGCATTTGTGCATGAGTCGAAATGCGTGTCGAGTGGTTTTGCCTTGGAAACGGGGTGCGCCCGATGGGTTGCAGAGAGGATACTTTCGTCCGTTAGATCAATGTCCATCGGGCTAATTGGCCGGTCAGATTGTGTTGAGGCCAGCGTCGAGGGGCTGACCTCCCGACCCCGGGGTCGTCCGCAGGTGCATCAGACCTCGACATAAGGGCAAAGACAGCAAGTGTTACAATTTTTGGGGATCGTCTGATGGTTCTACGGAGGGGTCCTTGGCGAAGGGATCGGCTTCCTGTGACTTTGGTTTTCGGGCTTTCAAAATCTCGTCAGTCTTTTTCTGGCAGGCGTTCATCTCGGCTATCGCCTTGGCGACGCCTCTCAAAGAGAGGTTAGCGATCTGTCTGCCGTCGTAGAAGAGCGTGGCGGTGTCGCTAGTCTGGAAGTGTTCGAGGAACATCTCATTATCTGTGGCGATCAAGAGACTGCGGTTGAAATCATCCTCCACTGTTGCCGATGCGTTCGTCTTCCAGATTCCATAATCGCCAAGCTGAACTTCCAAGGCATATCTCTCATCATCCTTCAGAGATTTCCATCTTGGGTTATTGACGGACAAGTATAGTCCAGAGCCGTCCTTTTGACGAAAGCGTCCAAATCGCATTACGACGCCCTCACCGTAAATGTGGGCCACGTAACAAGCATTTCCGCGAGTAGGGTCCATAAAGACGTGCCAGCCACCGAAGGTGCCCCAGACGGTGGAGTCTTTCGGGGGCGCGTCCTCTGCGACAGCAACAAATGGCGCGAGGACGACAAGAAAAGCGGCAATTGTCTGTTTCATGCGGGACTTGTTGATCAGAACCAGGTTGAAGGTCATTCATTTGCACACGGGTTGAAATGTCTGTCCAGGCGTTTCGCCGTGTCGGTGAGATCGTGCTCGGTGCACCGCCGCTATTGACGCTAAGCTGGTTCATGGTTTGGGCGCGAATGGGTCATCCGTTGCGCTTGTTGCCGGCGGCTTGGCAAAAGGATCCTCCGTGGTGCTCTCCGCTGGCGTCTTGGCGAATGGATCATCCGGTGTCGCAGTCTCTGGCGTCTTGGCGAATGGATCACCAAACTCTTCCGGCGAGCTTTTAAGGTCTTCCGTAACCATTGCCAAGCAGTCAAGCATTGCAGAAATCGCCTCGGCAGCGCGATCGAACTTCAATGCAATGGCCGCTCCGCTTACGGGTTTGACGTGAAGCACCTTATTCTTTGCGAACTCTTCGAAAAGTTGAGTATCCTGCGGCACCACAATAAATAGCATCTGGCTATCGTCCATGAAATCGGCTTTCGCCTTTATAGGCGCCGATGAACCGAACTGAAGACGCACATCGAGGTTCTTGCTGGGTTTAAGTACAGTCCATTTGTTGTGTGTCACCGAGAAGTAAACGCCTCGCGCTTCTGCCAGGGGTAAGACGCCGAGGGTGATGGAGGCGTCTGTGCCAAACGACCTGTACATCGAGCAACCGTGCGTCGCTCGACGATCATTGAAAACGGACCATTCGCCGACCTGTCCCCACAATTCGGTCTCTGCACGTGTGGTGGTTGGCAAGCATGCGAGGAATGCGAGTGCAATGGCCGTTTGTGCGGTCCCGAGCAAAACCGCTTTCCCAGACAATATCGATTGAAAAATCACTGGTTTCTCATTGGTGGCGGCATTTGTCTGCCTAGTCTGCGTTGCTTCTATCATCGAGTTCGAAAGCTGCCGCTTGTCCTCAGCGGTGGCGCAGTCCATCGCCGTTACAGCTCGCGCGGATGGTCCACTGCTCCGACAGGAGATTTTTTGGCGAAAGGTTCAGCCTCTTCAGGCTTCGGGTTTAGTTTCTTCAAAACCTCGTCGGTCTTCTTCTGGCAGGCGTTCATCTCGCTCACGGCCTTGGTGACGCCCTTGAGCGACAGGTTGATGATTTCCTTGTCATCATAGTAAACTTTGGCTGTGTCGCTTGTCTCGAACTCTTCGAGGAACTTTTCATCTGCACCGGAGACCAAGAGCGAGCGTGTTACATCGTCGTCCTCCACGACTCCCATAGCGCTTGCGGACCAAGGATCATTATCCCCAAACTGAAGGTCGATGAGATACTCTTGCCCATGCTTGAGCGACTTCCACTTTGGATTGTTGACCGAAAAATACAGGCCGGAGTTGCCCTGCTTGCTGTAGCGCCCAAACCGAAGCACGACGTCCGCGTCGTACACACGACCCAAATAACAAGCATTGCCGGCGGTCGTATCGACACGAACGCCCCATTCACCGAATGTGCCCCACAGGATGGTATCCTTCGAGAAGGCGTCCTCTGCTGAAGCTGCAAAAGGCATGCAGGCCAGAAGAAGGGCGGCGATTGCCAGTTTCATGAGCGGGCCTGCTGTTCGAATGCGATATTGGTTTGAGACCTGGATATTTGCGCAGGAGTTGAAAAGGCTGTCGAGTCGTTTCTTCGAGCCAAACGTGCGTCGCGATCTTTCAGATTCGCTCATACGCTTTAGATCTTTGTCTTGTCGCATGTCGTTATCGCAAAACCGGTGACCACTTTTGCGCGACATGCTTAGGCGTGTGTTCTCACAGGTGAGGACGCGCAGACCTGCCGCGGGTGAGGGCTAGGCCATTGGCTGCAGCCTGCTCTGACAAAATAACGAGATTAGATGTTACCAGGCGTTCTTCGGGGCGCCTTTTTTATGGAGTGAGCCATGGCTGAGGTTCCGGTCAGACAATATTTTCGCCAGGCTGCCGTGCCTGTTTATCAGGGCAGCGTTGCCCCGCGGCCAATCCTCCAACAGCCACTGACGGTGAAGGCCTCGGAGAATGATTTTGGTGCGCAGGTGGGTAGGGGCATGCAGTCTCTTGGCGAAGGACTTGGCAAAATGGCCGAGGCTGCCAGCAAGCTGCGCGACCTTCAGGCCGACACGACCGCCAAGGACAGCAAGACTGCCTTCGAGCGGGCAAAGCTTGCGCTGGAGCATGGCGAAAACGGTTATCTCAACACGAGTGGCCAAAGCGCTGTCGAAGGCTATCCCGGCTATGAAGAGGCGCTTGCCAAGCTTCAAAAGACCTTTGAGCCGAAAGATCCGCTGGCGGCGGGAAGATATGAGGCGATGGTCGCTCCTGTGGTGACGACCGGCCTGGAAGCTGCCATCAAGCACAGGGCGCAGGGACAGAAGGAGTGGGTGGGCAAGGCCGCTGAAGGCAGGCTTTCTCTTGCCAAGGACCAGGCGATCGCCGGGTACAACAAGCCTGAGCAGATCAATTCCGCCGTGGCGTCCGGCGTCAACGAAATTTACAGTCTCGGTAAGCTGAACGGCTGGACGCCGGAGGTAATCGTGGCCAAGTCCATGGACTTCGTGACGGGACTTCACACCGGGGTCGCCATGACGATGGCTGGAAAGCCTGGTGGCGCGACCGCGGCAATGGAGTATCTGAAGGCCAACAGTGCCCAGGTGGACCCGAAGGCGCGGGCGGACCTGGAGAACAAGATCAGGCCCTTGGCAATCGACGAGAAGGGCAAACAGATTGCCCTAGAGATCGTTTCGGAGAAACGGACAACCGCCGGTGCGACTGATGATGTTGTGACGGGCGCTGTGGATAAGGCTTCGCCCGGAAAGGCTGCGACTGGTTCCGGGAAGAATGGTGGCACGCGAGACGACCCCGGTCAGAATCTAACCGCTGATGCCGGAACGGATAGGGATAGCAGCAACCCTCCAGAGGGTGGGGACGCGAGGGCTCAGTCCGGCCAGACATCCGCAAATGGCGTGAACCGTGCGGCGGAGGAAGAACCGCAACGCGGAGGACCAACGCGGGCGAAAGCGTTTCTCGTTTCAATCTCGGCAAAGCCCGATCGACCCGGGGACGCGCTTCCGCTTGACAACGAATTTGCCAAAAATGCCCAGGCTTTTATCGAAGATGCGCCAGAGGACATTCGCAAGAGACTGGGGGTGAGTTTTGTAGACCCGACATCACGCGCCTCTGTTGCCTTAGCGTCTTCCGCTTCCAGTGGGCGCAGCATTCAGTTGACCTATGAGGGGAGGCCGCTGGATCAGGCTCCGGCTCCTGTTCTCGACTGGCTTCACGACAATGCCGAACAATATGGTCTGCGGTTTCCCTATGAGACCGATCCATCCTCCACCGCGCCGGAGGCGTTCGGACGTGGTGGCAGCACTCTTGTTGCGGCGCGCGACGGGGTTGCAGCGCGGAGCAACATGCTGTCCGAGGCAGAGGCAGTGAAACGCATCAATCAAATTGCAGATGAAGAGGTCAGAGCATCCACGAAAAGGCATTTTTCTAATGAAGTAAATGTGATTTCGAACGCAGAGATCGAGAAATCCAGATCGGCAAAGATGGAGGTTCTTCAGGCTGTTATGAATGGGAGGCCGGTTTCAGACGTAGCGCTGGACGTCCAGATTGCAGCCGGTCCTGACACGGTCAATGCCGCCAAGGAACTGGAGGCGAAGAGCCTTGAGGCTAAGTCCAAGCTCGATCTCTACTATGAACTTTCAATGAAGAGCGCCGTCGAGCCGCATCAATTCCTAAAGGTGGATCTGACGGTGCCGGAGATCGTCAACAATCTTTCCCGTGAGCACTGGAAGAATTTGCACGACAAGCAGATGTCGGTGCTTAACCGGGAGATAACCGATGAACGCGATGGCACCTTTTATAAGCAGGCGTTTTCAGAAGCGAGTCTAACGCTAAAAGCTGCGGGAATAAGAGACGCGAGCAAGATCGTCCGCTTTAATGCGAGGTTCCAGCATGAAATCGATCAATGGGTGAAGCGAAAGGGTGAATACCCGACCTTTGCCGAGAGACAAACGATGATCAACATGCTCACCATGGAAGTGACCTACGTCGAGAAGAGATCTTGGCTCTCCCCCATGAAATTGATCGACGATGATGAGGACCAAGTGGGTAAGGGCTTCATGTTCGATAATGATTTACGGCCAGAAGGATCTGAGGTCAGGGTGGTTGCTAAATACGAAAGAATAGGCATCGAGGATCGAAAGCGGATCTACAAGGCTCTTATGAGAAAGTACGGGAGAGCGCCAACTCCAGGCGAGATCGACAAACAGTATCGGGATGAAGCAATGGAACAAGTTGGCACCGATTGAACTTGTCCGCCCTCTGTGTCTTGCGGCCCTTGGAGTCGGGTACCTGATTTCGCGTCGTTGCGAGAGCACTCGTCACACTCAGCGCAGGATTGGTGATAATCTTTGGCTAAGCCGTGCATCATCTTCATGCTCGAGAGCCGAGGCGAGATAACCGAGCACTCGCGCTAAGTCGGCTCAACAAGCGCAAACTAGTTGATCTTTCCTGCGACAACGAATGCTTGGAAAAGCGCGCAGGTGATGACCGCAGCAAGCGCACCTTTCCACGGATCATTTGAACGGCGCCGGATGAAATAGACGATCGCACCAACGATTGCGCCAACTGCGAATGTGGCGAGCACGGCTCCAAACCATCCTCCTAGAAACCGCCCTGGGCTCTGGGAAAATCTAGATGGATCCCAATCAAGCGGCGCCGTCATCAGCTTGGTTACGACCGCCGCGCAGAGTGCTGCAAAAAACATCTTTTTCAAGCGAGATACCCATGTCCCCAGAAGAATATCGACAACGAGGGCGTGAAGAGCCCGACCCCTCTGTGCGCTATATAGCCTTTCGGCTCGCACAGCTTCAAGGCGGTCTTGATTACATGCACGCCCCAGGACGTAAAATACCTGACATATTGGCGCCACCCCGATCCGTTGTCGAGTTACAGCGAAATCTTGAGATTCAGGAGCTGTCCCAGCAGCAAAACGAGTCAATTCTACAGCAGAATCCGCTACTGTGTACATGGGTTGAAACCCCTGAAAATGCGTATCTCGCAAAAGACGATCTGAGGGCACTTTCATGGTGGGAGCAATTTTCACGCGGCAACGTGTCGGGAAACGTGCTCGAATTTTTTAAGGCGGTGCCGGGTGCTGTGGTTTCAGAATCAGGTATTGCCGCAGAGGGTGTCGGACAGCTGATGGCCCAATCTGATCCCTCTCCAATTGTGGATCGCATAGCTAGAGCCGGATCTGCATCCCCCGAAGAACGGGCGCAGTTGCGATACGACATTTCGCATCAGGGGCGAATCAACCCGGCTTTTGGCCATAATATTCTTTCAGAGGTAGAATCCGGCAGCATGTCAGAGGCGGATGTGCGAAAGATCTTTGAGCCTACTCTGGCCAAGGGTTTGCAGGATGCTGGCAAGAGCATGCAGGACTACGGCGATAAGATGCTTCCTGCCACGCCAGGCTTCGAGAATAGCTTCGGGCGAACACTTGGAAAACAGGTGGGTTCCACCTTGCCTGCCGCTGCCATTACCGTCGTCAACCCTACTGCGGGAATAATGTTTCAGGCGGCGGTGAATGCTGGGAAAAGCACTGTAAACGCGCGGATGGCTAAAGCGAATGAACATACCCAAACGAATGCCGCATTTGCAGGCCTCGGAGCAACTGCGTTCGATATTTTTCCGGGCGGCAAAGTCGTTAGAATGTTTTCCGGTGGCCCCACTCTCCGTGGACAACTTCGCGATGTTGCCGTGGAGGCAGGAATTGGTGGGTCTAAGGAGGCCGGCAAAGAGTTCGCTCAGAACTACATTGCACAAAAACTGTACGCCCCGAATAAGGAGTTGTCCTCGGGCGTAGGGCAGGCCTTCCTCATGGGCTTCTCGGAGGGCTTAGTCACGCTGGGAACAAAAAAAGCCTACGGTGGAACTCTGGGAAAGACCGGCGAAAGCGGAAAGCAATCTCAGCAAGCCGAGTTAACTCAGCGCTCTATAGCTGAAATCTCTGAGCAGGCCACGTCTTCCAATGTCCGTTCCAATGACCCCGACGCGTTCAGAGATTACGTCAACAAGGCTACTAAAGGTACGCCGATAGAGACGATCTATATTCGTGGCGACAAGTTCAACGAGATTGTCCGCAGGTTTGGCGATGACCCGAATAAGGTGATCGAGAGTCTTCCCGGTATGGACAAGGCTGAGTTTAGCTTGGCATTGTCAAGCAATGGGGACATCAAACTTCCAGTCGGAACGTACGCTGCAAGCCTGGCTGGGAGTAAGTACGATGTCTCGTTGCGCTCACATATGCGTTTCGACCTCAACGGTAAGACACCTGCCGAAGGTCAAGAGTTTATGGCGAACGAGAGCAAGTTGACTGCCCAGGCAAAAAGTGACGCAGAGACTGCGGGGGCAGTTCAGGAGAAAAACCAAACCATTGCGAACCAAGAGCGTCAGCAGGACGCTCAGCGTCTGCAGGCTTCTGGTGTCTCTCCGGAGCAGGCGCAGTATGGTGCTGTGGCGCTGGATGCAACGCGCGGGGTTAGATCTGCCAAAAATGGTCAGACAAGGGAAGACTATTCCAAGGATAATCCCCCTAACAATGCTTCCTTAGTCGGTGAAGGACAAATTTCTGCTTTGAACGGGGTTCCGGGAAAAGCCGCCGGTGCTCCTTCCAACCGGCAAGATGGTCTTAACGCGCAGACGGCTGCGGCTCCTGCCCATAGTGAGAATGACCACAGCAATCGGCAAAGCACGCAAGCACCGTCTGCGCCAATCCCCCCATCCACGGCTGCAGCTAGTATGCCTATGGAGCGTTTCAAAAGGGTGCTGCAGTCATCCACCGCACCTGCCGGCCGGCTGGAATCGCCTAGTCCTTCACCTGAGATTTTCAACAGGCAAGGTCCCGCAGTTCCGACAGAGACGCCTTGGTCAGACCGTCGAAAAACGCTGAACCGTAACGGACGATAAATCCAAGGAGGGATTCGATGGATACTGTTGAACCCGATAAAAACCCATCCCTCATTCGGCTTTTTGAAAGTGCTGAGCTTGCCGCCTTTCTTCGCGGGACGAGCCGGTATTTTCTGGAAACGCTTCCTGAAATTGGCCGGACGGACGCCGATGTGCAGGAGATGGGTGAGACCCTGCGCGACTGGGGGCGGGAGGTTTCTGGTGCTGACGAAAGTGCGATCCACGCGCAGTTTGCCCAGGCCTTCGAGATGTATCTGCTGGAGGGTGAGGCGCCTTCGGTGGCTCTTCGCACTGTTTTCGAGCATTTCGCCGAGTGGCTTCTGCATGTCTATGGAGCATTGCGCGATCTTGATTTGACGCTTTCTCCTGACATTCGCGACGTGCTTTTGCGGATGCTGGCAACACATGCGGCAATCGAAGAGGCGCGCGACGACATGTCTGCGGGCATGCTGTTTACGGGCGGGAAGACGGCGGGGCTTTCCGCGGATGAGCACCGGCGCTTGCGTCGGCTTCATGAAGCGGCGGATGATGAGGCGCATCAAAAACTGCGGCGTCAGGTGATGAAGCCGATCTTTCTCGCGCGCCAGGGTTGGTATCGCAAGGAGCGCGAGACGGTGAAGGCGATATCGACGCGGAGCTTGCAGGCCGTGCCGATCTATCAGGCCATTCAGACATTGCGCTTCGGCACCGATTTCGATGACAAGCCGGTGGGGCGGATCAAGCTCGACCGGGATATTCTGGAGCGGGACTTTGGTTTGAAGCCTCTTTCTTCCAAGCCGGATGGAGGTGAGGACGAGCTGGACCATGCCCATGCCTTTGCCGGACGTGAGGGCATTCACCCCGACATTGCCGCCGGCATGTATGGGTTTGATAGTGGCCGGACGTTTCTGCAGGCGCTGGTGCGGGCGCGTCCTATCGAACTTGCCATCGAGCTTCTGACCGAGCGGACGATGGTTGAGCGTCATGGCGATCTTTTGCTGGATGGCCAGTTGGAAGAAGAGGCGCTGAAGGCGCTGCATGGGGACAAGCGGCGCGCGTTTCTGCTGGCGGAGCTGAATGCGCTGAGCCAGCTTTCGGGCGGCGAAGTGACGACGCGTTACGAGTTGGAGGGCAATGTCCACCGGCTGTTCAGCGCGCTGAAAGTGTCCAGCGCGACGGATTCCGACCGCCACCTTGCGGCCGAGCGCAAGGGCGCCGCCGAGGCGGCGGAGGCCTTTGCCAAGGATGATCTGAGCCAAGCGGCGGAGGCGAAACGGCGACAGCTGATGGCGTGCCATTTCTATATGGCGGCCTCTGCCAAGGCAGACGAGCTTGAGGCGCTGATCGACCGCATGGCGACCTTGGATGCGATGGATGACGAGCGGGCGGGCGGCGCTGAGGCGGATCATAGCCAAGCCGTGCGTGCGCTTGCCGCAAAATTTGGCCTGGCGAGCAAACCTGTCCGGTTCGACTTGGATGGCTGGCTTGAGCAAATGAAGGAGGACGATCTTGTCCTATGACGTGCTTTCACAGGCGACGGAGGTTTACGCCAACGCCGATGAAAAGGTGTTTGGCGATCTGACCGTTTCGGAATTCGCTGCCGTTCACGATGCGATCGACAATGTCACGGAGGTTGGCCGGAGCGCAAGGAGCATCGAGATCGATGGCGAGCGGCATGATCTGGACACTGTTCTTGGCTCGGTTTTGGCGGCTATGGCGGAGCGCAGCGAGGGCCAGAACGCGGATCTGCGAGGCAGGCTGAAGGCGCTTGGAGTGGGGGCCGTGACGCCACTTTCCGTTGAGGCGGCCCAGCGGCCGGTTGAGCTCTGGGCACAGGATATGGATGGGGGCGAGGCGGGGCTCTGTTCGCGTTTCATCGTCGAGCCGGTGCGGCAGGCGTTTGAGCGCTACAAGCAAGACAGGGCTGCTCATCTCCGCGCGCTTCACGCCATTATCGAGCAGCGCCAGGCCGAACTTCTGGGGCCGGCGATCGGCGCCCCGGAGCTTGGATATACATTTGAGAACAAGGGGCAGCTGTTTCATGCGCTTTTGCACACCGGCAATGACAGCAATAAACGCAAGCTTCTAGCCGGGCGTGGCTGGCAGGCCGGATGGGAGCGCTTTCTTGCAAGGATGTGGCGCGAAGGCATTTTGGCCAAAGCGGACTATGATGCGGCGCAGGCCATCTGGGATGTGATGGAGAGGCTGAAGCGCCCAGGGCAGGAGGCGCACCGCAAGATCTGCGGCTTCTCTTTCAGGGAGGTGGTGCCTGCCGCCCTCAAGACGCCGTTCGGCACCTATGCCGGCGGTTTCGTGCCGGCGGTGTTCGAACAAGGAGCTGGTGTGGATAATGGCGGGCGGAACCCGGCGGAGATGTTTCCGACCATTGCTCCTGCCTTTACCCGACAGGGTGAGGCGAAAGACGCGCGGCCGCTGGACCTGGAGTGTTCGATGCTTGCGGCGCATATGGATCAACTCTTGAGATTCATCCATCTCGAACCCGTGGTGCAGCAGATTGGGCGGATCGTGAACAGGCCGGAAATTCTGGTGGTACTGGAAGAGATCTCGCCCGATATGATCGACACGATGATAGCGCCTTGGCTGCGCATGGTTCGCCAGCCGGTGGCTGAGGTGCAGCCAACAACGGCAGAGGGGCGGGCGTTGTCTCATGGGGTGCGGGCAATCCGTGGGCTTGCGGGGGTTCGCAGCATGATGCTCGATATCGTCAGCGCGACCGCCGCGGCATGCTCCCACTCTTCCATGCTGGGCGACGTGTCGTCCGGCCGTCTGGAGGCGGCGCTGCTTCGCTTCGGTAGAAAGGGTGAGGGCGCAGCCATGCGAGACGAGGCGGCGCGGTTGTCTTCCGTGATGCAAGCGCGGATGACGCGTGGCAGCCGGGAGATGGAGAGACGTGTTCAGGATGCGATCCTCAAGCCGAGTGATCGCGGCTTAATCAGCGAGAAGGCCGGCATCTACGGCGACATTTTGCTGCGGGGGACGCGGAGTGCCCTTGAGCTTGTTCTCTGGCATGCCGCCTATGACGAGACAATCGAGCAAGGCTTGGCGCAGGAAAAGGCTGTGGCGGCGGCGGACGGTCTCGTTATCCACGGTATGGAAAGCCCTTTCGCGACAGAGACCGGGACTGCTTTCGCCCGCCTGTTCACGCTGTTCTACAGCTATTTCAATGGCCAAGCCAAAATCTCGGGTGGAGATCTTCAGCCCATCATGCAGAGCTTCGGATACATGGGCGCACCGCGCCTGTTTGCCATCTATCTGGCAGGGATTGCTCTTCCGGCGGTTCTGGCAAGGGTGATTATCGAGGCTGGGAAAGGCGGGTTGGCGGGGGATGGAAGCGCGCCCGGGGAACTGGCCGGGTTTTTTCTGGGCGACCAGGCTGAGGGAGGCGCGGGGATGGCGCCGGTTTCGGACCAAGCCTTCGACGCTTTCCTGAAAAACTGGAATGACGCCTCCCGAAGCAACCGCAGCTTGAAAAGCGTTGACGCCACGGAGGGTGACGGATTGGCGGCGCTTGCTATGGTGCTCGGTATCTCCCGCGATCGCCTGGCCAAGGTAGCAGGGTTCGGTGATACGGAAGACTTTGATCCGATCCTTGCGCTTGACGAGGCCTCGCCTGTGTCGGGTGGTGGGGCACCACGAAGTGAGCCAGTTCAACTTCAGGCGCCGCTCTAAGAGCAATGTCGATAGAGTTGTGCGTGCTCGCGGGAACCACGCCCAAACTTGAATTTGCGTATCGTGCTTTATGCGAAAATCGATACCGATTTTCGAGCCGATGCTGTTGCGGATAATCCGCCGCAAGTGGTTGCCTCGGTATGACTAGAGCCATCAATCCCAACGTCCGAAATGATGGCGGAGATCCGGTATTCCCTACGCCGCGGCGATATTGGGCGGATCATTTCGATTTTATGCCCACACAGCCCACACTGACAAGCGCCTTCAGGGCGCTTTTTCTATGGAGTGAACAATGACGGTTTCAAGCGAAGTCAGCGTCGCCGGGCCATTCTATGGCAACGGCACGACGACGACTTTTCCCTATAGTTTCAAGATACTCGATGCCAAGCACATCCGCGCCGTGCTGATTTCGGCGTCCGGCGACGTGTCCGATCTCTCTCTCGACAATGGCGATTATAGTGTCACCGGCGTCGGCAGCGAGACCGGCGGCGACGTCATCAAGACGACACCGCTTCTTGCCGGTCAGACGCTGACGCTCGTTCGGCGGTTGCCGCTGACGCAGGAGACGTCGCTGGAAAACCAGGGAGCCTATTATCCAGAGGTGGTGGAGCGCCGCCTAGACCAAATGGTGATGCAGATCCAATCGGTGAAAGAGACGACGGAGCGATCGCTGACCGTTGAGCCTGGGCAGGAAAAACCCTCCATGACGCAGATTGCGGCTGCGCAGGGTTATTCGCAGGCTGCGAGGACAAGCCGTGATGAGGCAGGCCAGTTTGCCGAATATTCCGCAGATAGTGCGTCGGATGCTTTGGGCTCCGCGACGCTGGCTGGCCGATGGGCCAATGCGCCGGAAGATCAGGAAGTTGTGCCTTCTCCAGGTCTTTTCTCAGCTTTTCATTGGTACCGTAAGACCTTTGCGATCTGGAATTCCGTGATTGCTGGATGGTCCGGCGCGGTGCATGAAGCGCCCTTGAAAGCCTTGCCCTCTCTCGCTGACGAATTCGGTTTTGCCGATAGCGGCGACAGCTGGAAGATTAAGAAGCAAACTTTTGCTAAGCTGCAGGAAGTCTTCGGCGTGCCGATCGGCGCCACGATAATGGTGCAGGGTAACGGCAATACGCCGCCGCCTGGCTTCCTTCTGCACAACGGCGCGCCCTGCACGTCCGCTTATCCTCAACTTCGCGCGTTCCTTCTCGCCAACGGCGCGGCCGTCAACGGCAATGGCGACCCAATCATTGAAGATATGGGCGGATATTTCCCGCGTGGCTGGCGGTCTGGGCAGGTGGTGGATAGCGGGCGTTCGTCTGGCTCTACACAGGCGCAATCTACACAGGACCTCTATGCAGCGATCGATCCGACGCAATCGCGCGTCAGATTTAAAGTGATTTCGCCCGTCCCAGCATGGGAGGGGACCAGAGCAGACGATGACAATGGGACGGCGATCACAGCCGTGTATACGACGGGTGTTCCTATCCTGCCAATGAGGACCGGTGAAACCCGACCGATCAACAAAACCTTCACCTATTGGATAAAGGCTTATGCCGCAGACCTGATACCAGGCACGGCCGATCTCGCGGCGTTGCTGAACAATATTCAGGTATTACAAAACTCTGTGAGTTCGTTCGGTTTGAAGAAGGGCGCTAAGGTTTCTATCTCGGTCGGGAATTCTCTTCTTTACACCGGTATCCCTTCGGGGGTTAGCAGGATCACCTTCAACGTTCGTGGGGTGACATTTGGGAGCCCGCAAGGAACGCCACGGATACGCGTTGGAACCCCTGCCGGGGCACTGACTAGCGGTTATTCTGGTGGTTATATGGTAATCGCTCAACAAACCGGTTATGCGGCGTTGCCGACAGATGGCACAGCCATCGATATGAATGCGTCTAACAGCGCTATGGCAGTCCTCAACGGGCAAATAACATTCACGCAAGTGCCCGGTACCAGTGAGTGGCTTTACACGGGACAGTTCTACGCAACTCCAGGAGGATACCACTTTGGCATGTGGCAATCAGGTTCAATTGTCATGCCCGGCGATTTTGATCGCATTCAGCTTACAACGATACAGGGAACATCTCCAATGACCGCCGGGACTGTCTGGGCGGAATGGGAGACAGCGACATGATGCAAACAGTGTTCAACGCTTTAAATGGCGAAAACCACGAAGAAGAGTGGACGCCGGAGCCCTCAAGCGAAAGCCTTGCGGATCTCAAAGCGAGGCTGAAAGCCAGCATTGATGACACGGCCGAGGCGGAGCGGCGGAAGTACATCACACAAGGAGCCGGTCAGGCAATGACCTACATGCGAAAGGCGGACGAGGCTTCCCGCTATATCGCGGCTACCAATCCAGATGCTTCAGGCTATCCGCTTTTATCCGCAGAGGTGGGCATCACAGCGCCGACGATGCAGGAGGTTGCCCAAGTAGTTCATGCGGCCTACTCGCAATGGCAGATTATCAGCGCTGCTATCGAAGCCGCAAGACTGGCCACGAAGGCAGCGATCGAATCCTCTGAAACTATTGAAGAAGCGCAAGCGGCTGCAAACGCCTTGTCTTGGCCGTCTCCCGGTCAGAAATTTCCTCAACATTCTTAATCGAAGAAGAAAGGTCACATCATGAGCCTTAACAAGAAATTCGACACCGTCGTTTACCAGGGCGCCGGCGGCGAAGAAGCAGGTGCGCCGGTTGTTGTTTCCGTAACGCTTGATTCCTCCGGCAACCCCGCCGCGCCGCTGCCCTCTGGCCGTGCGTCAGCTTCAAACGGCGTCCCTGTGACGCTCAGCCTAGAAGACAAGGACGCTCTCGACAAAGCAAGTACCGGCTACACCGCCGCAGGCGCTTACGTCGACAACACCGCTCGTGCAGCCGGGAGAGCGTTCCTTGCCAACATTACGACGTCCGGCACGGCGACGCTCACGGTCGGTGGCACGACTATGCAACTGAATTTCATCGCTGGGCCACCGGTTATCTTGCCGCTTGCCGTCACGAAAACGGTTCTGGGCACGGCTGTCGGCACGTTCTTCGCGCTATCATAACGGGCATTTGCGATGGCTGGAGAAGTTACCACAAACTCTCTCGCGCGAGGTCGGGGTATCGTTTCGTTACCGCCCGCGTGGGTGCCTGTTGGTTCAGCCGGATATCGAGATTTTCAGCAGAACCGCGCTTACATGTCTGGGGGCGTCCTCTCGTCGAGCTTGGAGGGACTGGTGGCGTCACGCGCCAGCGCCGGGTTTGATTTAGACATGTTGGCGGTCTTTGCGCCTAATCAGCCTCGCAGGAATGGCGCAGGGTTGCTGGTCGAGCCATCCGGCTCAAACAGGCTGCTCAGGTCTACCGATCTCACTCAGGCCTGGAACAAGAGCAACACGCTTATTGGCGAGACGCAAGACGATGGAACGCAACTCGTTACTGAAGGCGTGGGCTCTTCTGAAGTCCTTCAAACCGTCACTGGCGTCACGGCCGGAGCCGCATTCCTTTTCAGCGTGGTTCTAAAACGAGGGAACCACAACTGGTGCCGAATACGAATTGACGAAGGCGGCGGTGGCGAGTTCGGAAATTGCTGGGCCAATCTGGCAACGGGCACGGTCGGAACCCTCAGCACATCGGGAGGCGGCTGGATGGTGTTCCCGGGAATGATACCGCTAAGCGGTGGGCGGTTCGTTTTCTTCGGCGGATATCTTCCCAATGGTTCAACCACAACGCGCCGAGTGAGGATCTCATCCGCTGCTGGCGATGGCAGCCTGACCTCCGTTGATAACGCGACACGGTTTCAGGGTTTTCATCAGTTGGAGCCGCCAAGTTCGTTGCCACGATCTCATGCTGTGACTGCGGGAAGTGCTGTCACACGGGCTGCTGACGTGATTACCGATACTGTCCCTGCCGTGGCATCTCAATGCACGCTGACCTACAGCAACGGTTCAACTGCCTTACTCACAGACCTGACGCCGGGTGGAAGTCTACAACTGCCGCCCAACCCACTTCGGACCACCCTCCTCTCAATGGATTTCCGCCCATGAACATCACTCATCAAACAAGGAAAGTATTCTAATGGCAGGGGAAATCACGTCGCGTTCGTTGGCTCTCGGCCGGGGAATTGTCGCTGCTTTGGTGCAGCCCGTGCTGGTTTGGCTTCTAGCGACCGGTGCATGGAACGATGCTGGTGCTTGGGACGACACAGCATCATGGAAGGATAGCTAAATGGGTCTTTCATTGATTTCAAACGAGGACAAGGGCGCGAGCATCCGAGAGAAGCTTAATCGTCTCCTCGCGATGTTTACAGAAAACCGATACGCCACCGATACCGTCCCTGGCGCGACCGACGATAGCGCAGCCGGTTTCGAGGTCGGATCCAAGTGGTTCAACCAGTCCACAGGCATCGAGTATATTTGCCGCGACGCGACTGCCGCAGTTGCTTCTTGGGTGCGCCAGGATAATGCCGATTTCTTCGGCTATATCTCGGGCAACTATTATCAGGGTCTCAACACACTCGTCTCTGCCGGCGCTGCTGTCGTCGGCGGGCAAATCAAGTTTCATCCGATCGTCATCAAAGAGCGGGTGACGATCTCTGAACTCGCGGTTCGCGTAACCACTGCCGAAAGCGGCAAAGCCTTTCAGCTTGCGATCTATGCCGCTGACCCTGCCACCAAACTGCCTTCGGGCAATGGTCTTGGCGCTACGGCAAGCATGTCGGCGGGAACGACTGGCGCAATGAGCGCCGCAATCGTCGGCGGGAACCTGACGCTCAATCCGGGGCTCTATTGGGTCGGGATAAACGGCGACACCACAACAGCCATCTTTCAGGCCTTCGGTTCCAACTCAACCTTCATCGCTGCCCTGATTGGCGGCACAGCGTCACAGGTGGCATCCGGAACGGCCTCTTCGGTTTCGTTCCTGGGCAATACGCAAACTTTCGGTACGTGGCCCGATCTCACAGGCCAAGGCTTCAGCAGAGGCAACAATAGCGGTTACGCGGGCATTTTCTTCAAGGTGGCATAAATGGAAGACGTCGAGCTTTACTTGCAGTACGACGCCCAAGGCAACATTACGGTTTCCGTGGTGTATCCTCAGGGAAACGTAAACACGCTTTACGTTCCGCATGATGTCCCGCCGATCGAGCGTGACGATCGCATCAATGCCTTCAGGGCAGAGCAGCAGGCGCTGTAAGACGCCTCGTGACGTTTCGCCTGTAGCGGCATAATCCAACAATCAGGGACATCCCCATGCTTATCTCAAATTGGTGGCAGGTGCTGAAGCGCGCCTGGTCCATTAGATGGATCGTGCTCGCAGGACTTCTGTCCGGCCTCGAAGTCTTCCTGCCGATCATCGATGGTTCCCTCGAAATCCCGCGCGGGCTTTTCGCCGCGCTATCTGGTGCCGCGACTTGCGCGGCCTTCATCTCCCGAATTCTTGCTCAGAAAGGTGTATCGGATGCCGATCAATAGGATTGTGCCGACGCGGCGTGGGCTGGCGGCTGTTGCGGCCGTGTTGGCCAGCGTCACTGCGGGTGGTTATGCGGCTTATGACCGTTATTCGGATGTGGGGCGGATGGACCCTGCGGTTATTCTAGCGGTGGAGAAGGCCATCATTCCCTGGGAAGGGCTGGTGTTGACATCGCACTGGGACCCTTTCGCGAGGATCTGGGATATCTGCTACGGCGAGACCCAGGGTGTGGGCCCGGGCATGAGGAAGACGAAGGCGCAGTGTCGCGATATGCTGCTGCGCCGGGTGCATGACGATTATTACCAAGCGATCATGCAATGTTCGCCGAAGCTTGGGGCGGCACCCGTCAGCGTTCGTGCGTCAATGATTTCCGGGTCCTATAATTTTGGTGTCGGGGCCTGGTGCCGGTCGACCGCGAAGGCGCGGATCGAAGCGGGGCAGTGGCGGGCGGCATGTGAGGCGCAGACGGCTTTTAACCGAGCGGGTGGGCGCGTCGTGCGTGGACTCGTCAACCGTCGGGAGATGGGGGACGCGCAGCGCATCGGCGAAGCCGAGCTTTGTGTGAGCGGCCTATGAGTGTTTTCTTTCCGACTTCGCTTATGGCGCGCCTGGCAGCACTGATCCTTTTTCTCTTGCTGCTCTTGGGCGGCTTTCGGCTGTGGCTTTCCGCGCATGATGCGGCGCTGCTGAAAGGCTATGTGCTGCTCTCGGAAAAGACCGCGGCCGAGGCCAAGGCGGCCGAACTCGAGCGACAGCGCAATGCCGCGGCGCTGGCGCTGGAAGATTATCGCAAACGTGCGGCGGCGGATGCGCTGGCGCAGCAGGCGCTTGAAGCCCAACTCGAAGAGGCGATCCGCAATGACAATCAGAAGATGGATGATGGCGATTACCGCTGGAGCGATGCTGATCGTCGCTGGCTGTGCCGGCAAAGAGGCGCGGCTGATTGCGGCCGCTAATGCGACGGGACGGCTCGCGGCAGGTGTGCGCCTGCCGGATTTGCCGGACGAATGTCGCCAGAAGATGCCAAGGGTCGTTCCGAAATACGGCATCGAAAAGCCGCGCAACACGCAGTTGCGATGGGAGGTGGCTGCCGAGCTTGCCGATCAACGCACCGGGCGCTGCGCTTCCTTTTACGGTGGCGTGAGGACGCGCTTCGACGGAGCGGCACCGCGCCGCGGAGAAAAATGATGGGACCTGACGAGATGAATGGCAACGATGCCCACCGGGCCTATAGCGACGCCGCGACCGCCCAGCTCGGGGAGCGCGTCACCAATCTTGGGCGCCGCCAAAGCGATCTTGAAACCGAGATGCGTTCCGGTTTCAAGCAGGTGGAAAACACCATGTCGGCCATTGCCAATGAGATGCGTTCGTCGATCTCTGGCCTGTCCGCCAGCCTTGCGGAGCGTAGCCGCACCCAGTGGCCGGTCGTCTGGTCGGCAGTCGGCGTCTCCTTCACAATTTTGGCGGCGCTGAGCGCTTTCGTCTACGGCACGCTCAGCAAGGATCAGAGCAGGCTTGATACCGCCATTCTGAAGAACTCCGAGCTGGCGCAGACAGCGGTCGCGAAACTGGCCGATACCACGCAGCAGAGCATCATTGCGATGACGGAGCGAATGGTAACGCGGCAGGAGATGGAGTGGCGCCAGCAACGCAGTTCCGAAGATCGGCTTCGCATGGAAGCCGAAGTCAAGGATCTGCGCGATGCGCAGGTTCCGCGCCCGGAGCTAGAGCGCGCCTTTGCCGGATATGATCAACGGTTCAAGGATCAGCAGCGACAGATTGACGAGCAGAGACGGCAGACAAGCGCTGGTGCGTTGCCTGTGCGGTGATTGTCCTCCTCACGCCGCTCATGTTTTCTCCGATGACCGGATGTAATGATGCGCGCCGAATGCGATGGCGGCGATGATGACAAGGGCTGGGATGATGGCGACAGCCATATGGTGGCCAAGGCCGAGCCTGCCGATCAGTGTCTCGACGGCCTGTCCCAATCCATAGCCGACGGCTGTGATGACGGTGCCCCAGGTGGCGGCGGAGACCAGGTTGATGGCAAAGAAGCGAAGCGGCGAAATGGAAGAGAGGCCGATCGCGACCGGGCTGATGGTGCGAATGCCATAGACGAAGCGGAAACAGAAAATGAAGGCGTTGGGATGCTTTTCGAGCCATGACGTTACCCGCGTCATGGCAGGTTTTGCAGTCAAGCGTTTGACGGCTTTGACGCCGCTCGCGTAGCGGCCGAGATAAAACAGAATTTGATCTGCCAGGAACGAGCCCGCCGCAGCGGCCACGGCAGCCTGCCAGTAGGGAAACACGCCCTTGTGGGCAAGCACGCCGCCCAGAAACGCCACGGTCTCTCCCTCCACGCCCGAGCCAATCAGGACGGCGGCAATGCCGTAATCGGTGACGAATTGTTCAAAAGCCATGATGTCTTCCAGATGATCGATCGGTGGTAAGACTGTCATGATGCATAATTGGTTGCCATCAAGGAATGCTCGACGCTGAGATTCTTGACCGATGCCAGCCGATCCGACGCTTCGATGATCCAGATGGCAGTCCTTGCCGTAAGCTGGAAAAACATCACAAGCGATTCAATGCCGAAACAACGCAAGAAATCAGAACTGCCTTCCAAGATATGCCCGGTTTGCGGGCGGCCCTTCGTCTGGCGGAAGAAATGGGCGAAAGACTGGGTGACTGTGAAATTCTGCTCCCAGCGGTGCCGCGAAGCGAAATGAGGAGTCGCTCCTAGATTCGTGTGCGTGAGAGGCTGCTCGCGCTTACGAAACGAAGCGATGTCCTGCCTCTTCAAGCAGGCGCGCCGCTCGATCCCACTCTTTCTCCGGCACAAGAATATGTTCGCCGTCAAAGGTGCAGAGCACGAAGACGCCGATGCCTTGTTCGGAGATCGGCTGAATCAGCGATTGGAGAATACCCGTAGCATTAAACGGGATCGGGCCGAGGCTGCGGAAGCAGCGCCAGTTCGGTTCGGCTTCGACGTTTGTTGGTACTCGGTCCTGCAGGCAGACGAGGGTCAGTTCGTCGTCGCTTCTGACCATGGCGGAAAAGCCGGGGCCATCAAACCACGCAGGCAAGGTTGCATCGGGCGAAAGCCGCGCGACGCTGAAGACGCCCGGAACGGCCCGTAGATTTATTGCGTGCGGCACGGCGCCTTCTCCTTCACGGTTTGGTTTCAGTGTCGATCAAGGTCGTTGGTCGCACGGCACAATGGGCGACGCATTTTTCGATCTGCGAGAAATCCGTCAGGCCGCACCAGAACACTTTCCACCGCTCCTGTTTGAAGCAGCCATCGGACTGGGCGTAGTAGAAGATGTTCACCTGATTGTTGTGGCGGGAGCGCCAGAACAATTGCGGTGTCTCTTCGCGCATGACCTTCCAGACCGCACGGCCGAGGCCTTCTCCCTGTGCTTCGTCCAGTACGGCGAATTTGTCGAGATAGGGTACGCCATCCTCTTCCGTCAGGATGATCGCGGCGCGGTAGTGTTCGCTGATGTAGGCCCGCAGCAGCCGGGTGCGCTCAAAATAATCTTCGACGACGCGTCGTCCGAAACTCGATTCAATCAGCGCCCGCAGACGGGTCAGGTCGAGTTCTTCCCATGATGTGGCGCGCAGCACCCGTTCACCACGGCGGATCAACGTGCCGGAGCCCTTATGGGTGAAAAGCTCTTGCGCCAGGTTGGCCGGGTTGGTGATGGAGATCGAGGATTCCATCGGCAAGCCATCGAGCAATTGCTTCATCCGCTCGATCTTGAAGGTGAAGCCGCTGTCCGAATAGGCCTTCTCGGCGAACTGGTCGTATTCTGTGGAGAGGTTGATCGAGTCGATTCTGCGACCATTGTCATGGCGCAAGCCGCCAAAACTCGTGAGAAAGATCACCTTGAAGGGCTGCAGCGCGCGCACCAGCTCGTTGGTCGCGTCATCGCTGCCGATCGCTATTGTCTGGCCGGATGGGGTTTCGCCAACGCTGCCGATGACAGGGATCGATCCTGCATCGAGACTGGCTTCGATCGGCGCCAATCTCACTGCGCTCACTGTTACAAGGTGAGAGCTGGCATTGCTTGTCGAAACGTCTGCCGCAAACACGCCTGCCGTGATCGAGGTGGCGCGCGTGCCTTGCTCCTGCAGCAATTGAACGAGCTTCAGGTTGAGGCCATCAAACGTCTCGCCATCGGCAGTCTCTTGTGGCTTGCCTGCGGCGCTGGCTGCCCTCTCATGAGTGGCGCTCTCATCCTCTGTCCGCGAACTCCGTCCCAACAGAACAATCGGCGTCAGCCCCACTTGCTGCAGAAACGACAGCGAAGAGGCGGTCGCCTCTGCCTCCTGCGCATCGCGCAGGATCGCGCCATCGATCTTGACGAGCGCGAAGCGCTTGGCATCGAGCTGAGAGAAGCGTTTCAGATACTGGTCGATCTCCTTGGCGCTTGCCATGGTGGAGAGAAGACGCACGATTGTCTGGCGGGTGTCGCTTTGCATTCTAGGCACGGTCGTTGACAGTCTCGGACGATGAAGTGGGCCTTCACCCATAGGACCAAGATTGGTCTTTTCCAAATCATATCGACCATAAGGGTGAAAAAGAGGCCGCGCTCTCCCTCAAACAAAATCTCGCGCCTCGCCCCCGGGAGGGTAGGCGAGACGCGAGAGACCGCAGCAAAGGGCTGCAGCCGGCAGATCAGAGGTTGGCGAGAAGCTCGTTGACGCGGCTTTCCATATCGGCGAGCGCGGAATCGACGTCCTTCTGGCCGGTAATGGCCGCGCTCATTTCCTCGCCGACAATGTCCTGAATGGCGAACTGGCGCTGGACGGCGGAGGGCAGCGGCTTGCCAAGCGTGGCGATCGGCGCAATCGTGTCGCGATGCGGCAGCGCCTTGAACTCGGCGGATTCGATGACCGCCTTGTAAGCCGGCAGGTGACCGGTGCGCGACCATTCGAAATCATTATCGGCAAAGAATTTCAGGAACTTGGCAATCGCCGCCTCCTGCTCCGGCGTGCGATCCTTCTTGGAAACCGCCCAGCTGTGGCCATCGGCATATTGCGCCTTGGCGCCGGGGAAGAGCTGCGGATAGGGATAGACCGCATAGCCGCCCTTGTTCAGCGCAGTGCCCGGCTTTTCAGATTGGGCATTGTAGTCGCCGACCATCCAGGTGCCGTTCAGGTGCACGCCGCCTTCACCGCCAAGGAACGCGTTAATGGAGCCGCCGTAATCGAGGTCCTTCGTCGTGTCGTCCTTTTCGAAGATGGTCTTGTACATCTCCACGATCTTGCGTGCTTCCGGCGTGTTGAACTTCACCTTCTTCGGATCGGCGAAGAAATCGGAATTCTGCTGGAAAAGATAGGTGTAGAGATTGCGGGCATAGAGCGCCGTCTCGTTGGCGAGGTTCTGGACGAAATAGGGCTTGCCGGTCTTCTGTTTGAACTGCTCGGCCTGGGCCAGCAACTCTTCCGGTGATTTCGGCAGGATCGGCGTGCCGTCGGCATTGACGAGGCCTGCGGTTTTGAACAGGTCCATGTTGATGTGGTAGAGCATGGTCCAGTTGTCGATCGGCAGGCCGTAGATCTTGCCGTTCTTGGTCACGCCTTCCTTGGCCGCATCGGTGAATTTGTCCGGCGTCACGCCAACGGTCTTCAACATGTCGTCGAGCGGGACCAGCAGGTCCTTGGACTGATAGTCGGACAGGACGGATTCATGGATCGTGACGATGTCCGGTGCATCGCCCGAGGCGAACTGCGCCGTGAGCTGGTCGTAGCCCGGCCATTCCACCGTGGTGACGTTGATCTTGATATCCGGATTGTCGGCGGCGAATTTGTTGATCATCGATGTGATGATGCCGCATTCGCCCACCGCCTTGCTGACATCGGTGTTCTTGCCGAAATCTGCGTCGCAGGCGCCAAAGAAGCGCTGCACCTGCAATTCGGTCTCGGCAAAGCTTGGTGATGCGACCAGCACCGCGGCTGCGGATATGGTTGCGAGAAACAGTGTCCTCAAAGTCATGATAGTCTCCTCCTCCTCAGGTTTCGCCGTCGCTGGGCGAGCGGCGTCTTTTCCTCATTCGTTCAGGCTTTGCATCTTGGCCGGAGCGTCGTGCATCACCGCACCGCCGCGCCAGATACGGCGGTGACGATATATTTCTGGAAAAACAGATAGATGATCAGGATCGGTGCGCCGGCGAACACCGCCTGCGCCATCAGAAAGCCGATGCCCTGCGACTGGGCAAAGTTCATCTGCGTCGAGGCGATGCCGACGGTGAGCGTAAACATTTCCTTCTTCGTCGCGGAGATCAGCGGCCAGAAGTAATCGTTCCAGGCGCCGAGAAATGTGAAGATGCCAAGTGTCGCCTGCGCCGGGACGGTCAGTGGCAGAAGCACCTTCCAGAAGACGCGGAAGCGGCTGGCATTGTCGAGGATCGCAGCTTCATCCAGTTCCTTTGGAATGGCGCGGAAATATTGCGTCATCAGGAATACGCCGAAGGCGGAAGACAGACCCGGCAGGATCAAGCCCGGATAGGAATTGTGCAGGCCAAGCCAGCTGAAGATCTGGTGGCGGGCAATGAGCACCGCCTGTTCCGGCACGGCCAGACCCAGAAGCACCAGAACGAAGAGGACGTCGCGACCGGGGAAGTTCAGCCGGGCGAAGCCATAACCCGCAAGCGACGAGAGGATCAGCGTCATGATCGTCATGCCGCTGGCCACCACGATGCTGTTGAACACCCAGAGGAACACGCTCGATGTGCCGATGGTGTCGATATAGTTCTTGATCGTGTAGGGAAGCTGGAAGACCGAATGCGGATCGACCATCAGTGCGTTGTTGTCCTTCAAAGACAGCGCGATGACGTAAATTACGGGGGCTGCCATAACGATCGCTAGAAGGATGACGAGGCCGTAGAGCACGCGGTCGCCGAAGGATCTGCCGATGATGTTGGAGTTCTGCGAAGCCATCACACATCTGCCTTTCTGCGGGATACCAGAAATTGCACCATGGCCGCGATCAGGATCAGCACGAAGAGGATTTCGGATGCGGCGGCACCGAGGCCGAGATCCCAGCGGCGGAAGGCGGTTTCATAGATGTAGAACACGATCGGCTTGGTGAGGTTGTTCGGGCCGCCGCGCGTCATCAACAGCGCCTGGCCGAAGAGCTGGAACTGAAAGACGATCTGGATGATGACGACGAGCACGAAGGTGCGCTTGATCGAGGGCAGGGTGATGGACCGCAGCGTCTGCCAGCGATTGGCATTGTCGAGAGCGGCGGCCTCATAGATATCCTGCGGGATCTGTTGAAGTGCCGAGAGAAACAGCATCATCGGCAGGCCGATGCACCACCAGACGGTGGCGATCGCGATGCCGATCATGGCAAGGCTCGGGTCCGACAGGAAGGCCGGTGCCCTAGCACCAAACAGACCGAAGATCATCGACAAAAGGCCGATGTCGGGAATGTAGACGATGCGCCAGATCAGCGTGACGATGGTGACGGACAAGACCGAGGATGAGAAGAACAGGCCCCGGAGGACGGCGGCGCTGCGCGTGCGCCGGTTGAGGCAAAGCGCCAGGAACAGGCCGAGCAGGGCGAGCGACGGAACCGTCAGCAGCACAAAGTAGAAGGTGTTCCAGATCGACTGCAGGAAGATCTTGTCATTGAACAGACGGACGTAATTGCCGAGGCCGATAAAAGGGCCAGAGGAAAACGTATCCGCCTTGTGGAAGGACAGCCAGATACCCCAGAACAGCGGCACGACAAGCAGCGTGACGAAGAAAACGAGATAGGGCGCGACGAAGAGAAAGTTTCGCCATTGCGGCGCGTAGATATCGACGCTTCTCGCGCGCTTGACGGAGACTGCGCCTGCAGCCTGATGGGCGGTGGTTGCACTCAGTGGTTCAGCCATGACCCACCTCCCGCGCGTGCCAGGCGCGGCCCGATGCATCGAAAAGATGCGCCTTGGTGCTGTCGAAGGACAGGCCGACACGATCTCCAACCGAGACGCGGCTATCGCCACTATCGGAACCGACAAGTTGCTGACCATCGGCAAGGCGCACATAGACCAGCGTGCGTTCGCCCAGCCGCTCCACCACATCCACCACGCCTTCCGCGTTGCCGCTGCCTTGCGATGTGATACGCACATCTTCCGAGCGCAGGCCAAGTTCGAAAGCGCCGGGCGCGATACCGGTGGCTGGAATGGCGGTTACCATCCTGGTGCCCGAAGCGGTCTCGACGGTGACGACGCCGGCATCCGTGCCGATCGTGACGGGAAGGAAATTCATCGCCGGTGCACCGACGAAGCCCGCGACGAAGCGGCTTGCCGGACGGTTATAGATCTCCATCGGCGTGCCGATCTGTTCGATCTGCCGATTGTTCATGACGACGATCCGATCCGCCAGCGTCATCGCCTCGATCTGGTCATGGGTGACGAAGATCATGGTCGACTTCAGCCGCTGATGCAGCTGTGCCAGTTCGATGCGGGTGCGGGTGCGCAGTGCCGCATCGAGGTTGGACAGTGGCTCGTCGAAGAGGAAGGCTTTCGGTTCCTTTACAACGGCGCGACCGATGGCGACACGCTGCCGCTGGCCGCCGGACAATTGCCCGGGCTTGCGCTCGAGCAAATGGCCGATTTCCAACATGCGTGCGGCTTCGGCAATGCGCGCATCGATGACGGAGCGCTCGACGGCGATGTTCTTCAGCCCGAAGGCCATGTTGTCGCGCACCGTCATATGCGGATAGAGCGCATAGGACTGGAAGACCATGGCGACGCCGCGCTTGCCGGGCGGCTGGTCGTCTATGCGCTCGCCATTGATGCGGATTTCTCCGTCATCGACACTTTCGAGCCCCGCAATCATGCGCAGAAGCGTGGACTTGCCGCAGCCGGATGGGCCGAGGAACACGACGAATTCATGCGCCGGAATGGAAAGCGACAGTCCTTCAAAAACCGTCAGCCCGCCGAAGTGCTTGCTCACATTGTTCATATCGATACTTGCCGTCATAGTGTCTCCTCCCGTGACCCGTATGGCGATGTCGCAAGGCCCTGTCAGACCTTGATGCGCACCATCTGGTAGGAGTAGGGCGCGCATGTCGCCGAAAGCCGGCCGTTGGACAGCCTTGCCGTGTCGGCCTTTTTCGGCGCAACATTGTCCATATTCGTCTCGGTATTGACCGCTTTCAGATCGGCATGGGTCATGACCTGGTGATCGGCGATGCTGCTGGTGCTGCCGAAGGCTGCGACATCGAACTCGGCCTCGATCTCGTTTTCGGAGCGATTGACGACGAAGAAGCTGACGAAGCCGCCTTCCTCATCATGCACGGCGGAAACGTCGAGGCAGGACACCTCGCCCGCCGTCTCGCTCTTGTAGGTGGGGCTGTTGACCTTCAGGTCCAGCGCCTTGCCGCGGCCATAGCGCGAGGCAAAGAGGAAGGGATAGAAGATCGTCTGGCGCCAGGCTGGGCCGTTCGGCGCGGTCATGATCGGCGCAATAACGTTGACGAGCTGTGCCAGGCAGGCGATGCGCACCACATGCGAGCGACGAATGAAGGTGTTGAGGATCAGGCCGACCTGCAGCACATCCTCGAACGTGTAGATGTCTTCCAGAAGTGGCGGGGCAAAGGGCCAGCCATCGGCACCGGCAAGCGTCTTCTTGTCCTGTTCCTTCGAGTGATACCAGACGTTCCATTCGTCGAATGAGATATAGACCTGGCGCGACGAGCGCTTCTTGGCCTTGATGTAATCAATGACGCCTGCGACCGACATGATGTAGTCGTCGAGCTTCTGGTTCATCGCCAGATAGTTGCCGACATCATTGGCGTGATTGTCGAAATACATATGCAGCGAGATATAATCGACCTCGTTATAGGTGTGGTCGAGAACGGTTGCCTCCCACTCCGGATAGGTTGGCATCTTGGCATTGGATGAGCCGCAGACGACGAGTTCGAGCGAGCTGTCGAAGGCGCGCATGGCCTTTGCCGTTTCGTGGGCGAGGCGGCCATATTCATCCGCCGTCTTGTGGCCGATCTGCCAGGGGCCGTCCATCTCGTTGCCAAGGCACCAGAGCTTGACGTCGAAAGGCTCCTTGCGGCCATTGGCGATACGCTTGTCGCTCCACTCGCTGCCGCCCGGGTGGTTGGCATATTCCAGCAGATTGCGCGCTTCATCCAGTCCGCGCGAGCCGAGATTGACCGCCAGCATCATCTCGGTATTGGCGGACACGCACCAGTCGGCAAATTCATGCAGGCCGACCTCGTTGCTCTCGGATGTGTGCCAGGCGAGATCAAGGCGAACGGGCCGTTCTTCCTTAGGGCCGACACCATCTTCCCAATTGTAGGCGGAAACGAAGTTGCCGCCGGGATAGCGCACGATCGGAACGTCCAGTTCCTTGACGAGATCGATGACATCCTGACGCATGCCGCTCTGATCAGCCGTTCTGTGGTCCGGCTCATAAATGCCGGTATAGACGGCGCGACCAAGATGCTCGATGAAGGACCCGTAGAGCCTGGGATCAATATCCGCCACGACAAATTGCGGATGCGCCACAACCGATACCTTCATGCATTCCTCCCATTAGTATCATAAAAAGCGATATGTATCGCTATTACGGATACTAAATCGGAAAATCCGGTATGGGTCAACAGGGAGAGCTGCAACGTTGCCTGAAGATGCTACCCGTAATTTCTAACAGCTTGATGTCGCGCCGTTATTTTAAATATCGGAATTATTGATACTATTCGATCTTCAGGCGTAGCACGATGTCCTGATCGTAATTGCCGAAGCCCTTGCCGAAGATATTGATGCCGCCCGGATGCTTGGCGTCGTCCTCTATGCCGATGCGCACGCGGATGGAGTGATGGCTGGCAAGATCGAGGTCGGCCAGCGTGACATTCGAGATCTGCACGCCATCGACGAAGGTGCCGTCCGGTCCGACGCGCCAGTTCTTCAGCTTGCCATATTGCGAGCCCTTGAGCTTCCACCAGTCTGGCGTATAGACGCCACGCTTATCGCCGAAATCTCCGGGCGAGGTCCACACGCCGACCTTCTTGCCGTTGATGGTCAGCGTTATGTCAGACGGCCAGTCGGCGCTGGTTCCTGGCACTTCCGAGCTCAGCTCCACCGCCACTTCAAGCTCGCGAATTGCGGCGTTGGAGAGTTTGGCATTGTTGGGGAACTGATATTCCACATGGCCACGGGTAAACCAGATCAGCCCCGCCTTCATCCGGTCCGGATCCAGAAGCGCATTCGGCACATCGAGAAGGCCGATGATACCATCTGGTGAACAGAGCCCGCAGGGTGCCGTCACCTCGAAGCCGGTATAGAGGCCGACCGGCATGGACACCTCGATCACGTCCTTGCGCGGCTCTCGCACCTCACTTTTGAAGACGATGACCACCTCTTCCACCGTGGCGCGACAGATTTTCTGGCTGCCCTTGCGCGCCTTCTGCGTTTCGCTCTGCAGCAGGCCCGCATCTTCCAGAATCTGGATATGGGTGGAAACCGTCGATTGCGGCAGGTCCAAAGCCGCCGCCATGTCGTTGACATTCATCGGGCCGCGATCATGCAGCATTTTCAACATGGTCGCTCGCGTCGGCGAGGCAATGCCCTTCAACACGGTGTGGTCGGTCTCGGGATCGATGATGAGGAATTTTTTCGTCATGGCGCTTTTACATTCGGATTTTCCGATTTGTATCGCGCTTTCTGATAATTGAAAAGTCGCTACTTCCTGTCTGCCCGATCCCGTCTAGAGGCGGTGAGGCTGAAATAGGCTTGCAGGAGCACGGATACGAAAAATCCGACGGCAGCGAGAGCGGTATAGGCTACGAGGCGATTGGAGAGCGTGTACCATCCGCACAGGATCGCTACGGCATTCATTCCCATCAGAGCTGCAACGACGCCAAAAAAGCAGATTGCTGCTTTCCACGGACCTGAGGCGGCGCTGACGAAGCGCCTCAGCCCAGATGAGGTGCGATTGCTCATTCGTCTACCTTTATCACATAGTCCTGTTTCTATCGCGCCCGAACTCATCCTCGGAGCGAAGGGAACTCATACCGCACTGGCTCGTCGCCACGGTGCATTCTGGCTTGTTGCTTCGAACGCCAGCGACGTGGTCCTGTCTGAGGTATATTGCTGTCTGGGGAAGGGCGGGACAATAAAGAAAAAGGCCCTGCAATATTTTGCAAGGCCTTGATTTCTTTAAATTCGGATGGTGGGCGTGACAGGGATTGAACCTGTGACCCCTACGATGTCAACGTAGTGCTCTCCCGCTGAGCTACACGCCCTCCGTTGCGGCGCATAAATCACATAACCGAATGAAGCGTCAACTGCCTTTTTCGATTTTGTGACAGGTTTTTTTGAAACCCTTACGCCACAAGGAGTTTGTTGACCTCGTCGACGAGGTCGCGAAGGTGGAATGGCTTGGAAAGCACCTTGGCATCCTTCGGTGCCTTCGAATCAGCATTCAAAGCAACCGCTGCGAAACCGGTGATGAACATGACCTTGAGGTCGGGATCGAGTTCGGTGGCGCGGCGCGCAAGCTCGATGCCGTCCATTTCCGGCATGACGATATCGGTCAAAAGCAGTGAGAAAGGCTCTTCGCGAAGCCGATCATAGGCGCTTGCACCATTATCGAAGGACGAGACCTTGTATCCGGCCTTTTCAAGCGCCTTCACCAGGAAGCGGCGCATGTCATTGTCGTCTTCGGCGAGAAGAATTTTCTGAACCATATAAGTGACCGTAACTACAGAATTATTGGGATACCCTATCGCGATTGTACCATTGTCGGAGTAAATATCATGTGAATGGTAGAATCACGAGAGGGTGACTGCCTGCCAGTATGGACTTGCACTGGCGCAACTGGCAACATGATGCGTCTGGCAGAATTATGACATGGTAAACGGGGCGCATGGACTGGGTGACGGGCGAATATGAGCTGTTCGAGGTGTGCGAGCCAGCGCTGCACAGCATTCCCTTCGTCTATAATTCACCCCATAGTGGCCGCTGTTACCCCGTTTCCTTTCTTGAATCCTCGCGGCTCGATTCCTACGAAATTCGCCGTTCGGAAGATTGTTTCGTCGATGAGCTTTTTGCGTGCGCTCCTGATATCGGCGCGCCACTGCTGAAGGCCAATTTCCCCCGCGCCTATCTGGATGTCAACCGCGAGCCCTATGAGCTCGATCCGCGCATGTTCGACGGCGCACTGCCATCTTACGCCAATATCGGCTCCATGCGGGTTGCAGGCGGTCTCGGCACCGTGCCGCGCATCGTGGCGGAGAACATGGATATCTACGCGCACCGCCTATCGGTGGAGGAGGGGCTGTCGCGTGTCGAGGGCATCTACAAGCCCTACCATGCGTGCCTGCGACGCCTCGTCTCGCGCACCCATGCCACGCATGGCATGGCGGTGCTGATCGACTGCCATTCCATGCCTGGCAATATCCGCCTTGCCGGATCGAACATCCGCCCCGACATCATCATCGGCGATCGTTACGGCACCAGCGCCTCTGCGGAGATTTCCCGTGCGGCTCTGCATTTCCTTGAAGAGCTTGGCTTCAACGCCGTGTGCAACAAGCCCTATGCCGGCGGTTTCATCACCGAGCATTACGGCCGGCCGATCCGCTCGCTGCATGCGTTGCAGATCGAGGTAAATCGCGCACTCTATGTGGACGAGAAGACCTTTCTGAAGGCGGCGGATTTCCCGGCGATGCAATCGGCCCTGGGCATCTTCATGCGTCAGATGGCGGGCTTCGTCTCGGAATATGTGATCGATATGGCCTTTGCGGCCGAATAAAGCTTCTTTCATCCCGAACAGGACGCCCGGACGTCTCGCGCCGATGCTGGGCTGAACGCAAAAAAAACCGCGCCTTCGCGCGGTTAAGTCTAGGGAGGAAACACCCAAGGAGGGTATTTACAGTCAAAGACTGTGAACTCCACGCTACATCAATTTGCACAATTGTCAATCATTATAATTATTTGCATAAATTATAGGCAATATTTGGGTGTTTGCATGTATGGTGGCCTGGCGTTTCTTGGGCATGCCTATTCAGCAGGCAATAGGTGCCTCACGTGGGGAGAGTGGACGAGTCGCGCAGAACCGCGCTATGTGATCCTCCAGCCAATCACAGACGCCGGGGATTTTCATGCTGCCAGATCGCGACTTCTTCTTCCGCCTCGCCGATGCCGCCAAGGCTGAGACGCTGCCCCGGTTTCGCACCGGCATCGCTGTCGATAACAAGCAGGCCGGCGGTTACGATCCCGTAACGGAGGGCGACCAAGCAGCCGAAGCGGCGATCCGCGCACTGATCACCGAGCGTTTCCCAGATCACGGCATTCTTGGCGAAGAGCATGGCAGCATCGGGCTCGACCGCGAGCATGTCTGGGTGATCGATCCGATCGACGGCACCCGCGCCTTCATTTCAGGCGTGCCGGTCTGGGGAACGCTGATCGGTTTCCAATCCGGCGGTCGCGCCAGAATGGGCCTGATGGACCAGCCCTTTACCGGCGAGCGCTATTACGCCGATGGGGAGAAGGCATGGTACAAGGGGCCGGAGGGCGAAAAAGAGATCAGGACGCGGGCCTGCCGGTCGCTTTCGGATGCCATTCTCTTTACCACCTCGCCCCATATCTTCACCGCACCGGAAGCCGAGCGTTACGGCGCGGTGCAGGACAAGGTTCGCCTGTTCCGCTATGGCGTGGATTGCTATGCCTATGCTTTGCTGGCTGCCGGCCATGTGGATCTCGTCATCGAATCCGGCCTGAAGCCCTATGATGTCGGTGCGCTGATCCCGATCATCGAACAGGCGGGCGGCATCATCACCACCTGGGATGGCGGGCGACCGGAAGGGGCGGGGCGGATTATCGCTGCCGGCAGCAAGGCTGTGCATGAAGAGGCGCTGGCGCTGCTCTCCGGCCTCTGACCCTTTTAGGGCGGGACGCTATTCGTCCGGGGCGAAGAAGGCATCCAGCGCCGCAAGCGCCTGGGCGCGGTAGATATCGCGTTCCTGAAACAGTTCGTGGCGGGCACCGATGACCGGGATCAACTGTGCCGCGCGGAAATTGCGCGACAATTCCTCCTGCACCGCATAGGGCGTGATGGTGTCGAGAACCGGGGCCAGCAACAGGGTGGGAATGGTGATGCGGGTCAGGTGATCCTGCCGCGTCACTTTCGGCATGATCTTCATGACTTCGTAGAGCCAGCGCGCCGTAGGCCTGCCGATGAAGAGCTCCGGATGGCTGTTGGCGATCGCAATGTTACGGGCAAAACGCTCGGCATCGGAGGTCAATGGGTTGCCATCGAAATCCCGCTCGCGATTATCCCTGCCCAATTGCTTGCCGCCAAAACCTGTCCATGTCAGGGCGGTGGCAACGGTCTTGATCCAGCGGGGCGAAACGGATTGGCCGCCAAGCCCGACGAAGGGCGAGCAGAGCGCCATGCGCTCGATGCGGTTGGACAGTTCCGGCGCCATGGAAAGCGCAATCAGTCCGCCGGTGGAGTGTGCCACCATGAAGAAGGGCAGGCGGGTATCCGGCAGCACCACCTGTTCCAGAAAGAGCGATACATCCTTCTGGTAATCGGAAAAACGGCGCACATAGCCGGCATCCGCCTTCTTCAAAAGCCGCGCCGAGCCGCCCTGGCCGCGCGTGTCGAAAGTGGCGACCCAGAAGCCCTTGGCCGTCAGATCGCGGATCGTCTCAAAGTATTTCTCGATCGTTTCGTTGCGTCCGTGCAGCAGCACGATGGTGCCGCGTGCAACCGGTCTTTCGGAACGGAAGATTGCATAGCGCAGGCTCTTCTTGCCATGGCCTTCAAAGGTTCCGACATGGTGGTTGTCGGGCACGGGGTTGCCTTTGGTTTCATGGAGAATGGCTTCGGTCATCGATATCCTGCCTCGGGGCAAATCGTGGTCGTGCGGAGAGGTGTTTCAAGGGGATAGGTTGAGCGATTGTGTCCGTCAAAGGAAAACATGCGCAAAACGGACAAGGCGGGAAAAATTGCCGGAACCGTCGGTTTAGCAGTCGCGGTTCCGGCCAGTCGGACAAAGAAGAAGGGACGATGCTTCTCTGCCCTCGAAGTTGCCTCCGATAGGGTGGTTCTAGCGGTCGCTCAATGAACGGATCTGGAACCTGCCATTCAGAAATCGTTCAGGTGAAATCGAATGCCTTTTTCCCTCTTGAACTGCCAAAACACCATTCCCACCTATTGCTCACGGTCGCCAGAACGGGGCCGTGTCAAGGTTTCTTTCATCGCCAGAACGGGATGGAGAGCCACACTCGCAAACAGTCGCTTCTAAGGAGGACACCATGCGTCACGTTGATTTTTCCCCCCTTTACCGCTCCACCGTCGGTTTCGACCGTCTGTTCTCGATGCTCGACAGCATCGGTCAGCCGGAGCAGGCTCAGGCTTATCCGCCCTATAATATCGAGCGGACCGGCGAGAATGCCTATCGCATCACCATGGCGGTTGCCGGCTTCGACGAGACTGAACTCAGCATCGAATCTCGCGCCAATGTGTTGACCGTCAAGGCCGAGAAGGCTGAAGACACCAAGGCATCCGAGGGCGACTTCCTCTATCGCGGCATTGCCACGCGCGCTTTCGAGCGCCGCTTCCAGCTTGCCGACCATGTGGAAGTGCAGAATGCTTCGCTGAAGAACGGTCTTCTGCATATCGACCTTCTTCGCAACATTCCCGAAGCCATGAAGCCCCGCCGCATCGCGATTGCGACCGACGCATCGGACGCGCCGAAGCAGATCGAGGCACAGGTAACGCCAACCCAGGTGAACTAAACCTCGAGGTTAGCGCGTGAATAAGAAGACGGCTCCCGCAAGGGGGCCGTCTTTTTTGCATTTATAGGCGGTCGAAGACCCTGTGACGTCATCCGTTGTTGACGCGAGGATCGACTGTCTTCAGCGGCGGCAGGGAGACTTACGACGCCGTCTTGGCTGCGATCGCCGCCGCCTCCGGTGCATCTGCCACGGGCGCCGCGATCTTTGCAGCTTCCGCTTCCTTTGCCTTCTTCGCATAGTGCTGTGCAATCACGGCGCAGGCCATCAGTTGGATCTGGTGGAAGAGCATGATGGGCAGCACGATGGCGCCGATGCTTTGGCCGGCGAAGATGGCGCCTGCCATCGGCACGCCGCTCGCAAGGCTCTTTTTCGATCCGCAGAAGGTGATGGTGATTTCATCTTCTTTCTTGAAGCCGAGCAGGCGGCTGCCAAACATGGTGAGGCACAGGACAAGGGTCAGCAGAACCATGTTGATGCCAATCACGACGCCGATGTCGCGTAAGGTGAATTGGTTCCAGATGCCTTCCACCACCGCATCGCTGAAGGCGAGATAGACGACCATCAGGATCGAGCCGCGATCGACAGGGGCCAGCAGCGTCTTGCGGGCGCGTATCCACTTGCCGATCCAGGGCTGCAATGCCTGGCCGGCGATGAAGGGCAGCAGAAGCTGCAGGAAGATCTGGCCGAACGCATCGAGCGAAAAGCCGCCGCCATGGCCGCCAACGGTAAACAGGAAGCCGACGAGAAGAGGCGTCAGGAACATGCCGAAAATGTTGGAGGCGGATGCCGCGCAGATTGCGGCCGGCACGTTGCCTCCGGCCATCGAGGTGAAGGCGATGGACGACTGCACGGTGGAGGGAAGCACGCAGAGAAAAAGGACACCCATATAGAGTGGCTGCGGCAAGATGCTGTCTGGAATATAGCCCGCCGCAAGGCCGAGAAGCGGGAAGATGCCGAAGGTGACGAGAAGGATGACGATGTGCAGGCGCCAATGCAGCATGCCCGCCACCACGACGTCTCGCGACAGGCGCGCGCCATGCAGGAAGAAGAGCAGCGCGATGGCGCATTTCGTCGCAATGGAGAAATAATGTGCCGGCTCTCCGCTGATCGGCAGCAGCGACGCGAGGATGACGGTAGCGACCAGCATCATGGTGAAGCGGTCTGGCAGGAAGCGGCTCATGGCGCGGCCTTTCTAGAATCTGGTGCGCAGAACGGCACGGCGCTCTGCAATCGTTTGATCCGTCGTAGCCGATCTAAAGCGTGAGGACCGTGAAAGATCCCACACCCTCCAAGCCGGTTTGCGGATTGAAATCGGTCTCACTATCGCTCATCATGAAACCAGATGCAAAAACTAACAGTTATCATGTTTTGAGATAGCCATGCTGAACCTCCAACATCTTGCAAGCTTCGTTACCCTCGAGCAGACCATGAGTTTCACCCAGACCGCCGAACGGCTGGGGATCGGCCAATCGACCGTCAGCCAGCACATCCAGCGACTGGAAGCGTCGCTCGGCCAAAAGCTGATCGCCCGTGATACCCATCGGGTGCGCTTGACGCCGGAGGGTGAAGCGCTTCTGGGCTATGCCCGCAATATGCTGGATCTCAACAATAAGGTCGCGGCCCTCTTCGGCGAGAGCAGGCTGCGCGGTCGCCTGCGTCTCGGCGTCTCGGAGGATTTCGTCGCAAGCCGTCTCACCGTCATTCTGGAAGAGTTCACGAGGCTTTATCCGCTGGTCGATCTGGAGCTGACGGTATCGCTCTCCGGCGTGCTCTATCAGATGCAGGACAATGGCGAACTCGATGTCGTGCTGGCCAAGCGTCGGCTTGGCGATCAGCTCGGTCATTTCCTTTATCGCGAACCGCTGATCTGGCTCGCCAAGGACCCGGATGCGATCCTCTCCCGCAAGGAAGCGCTGCCGCTCATCGCCTTTCCGCCGCCGAGCATCACGCGCAAAGCCGCGCAGGAAGCCCTCGATCGGGCAGGCGTTGCCTGGCGCATCGTCTGCACCTGCGGAAGCCTCAGCGGGCTGACGGCTGCTGCCCGCGCCGGCATGGGCGTTCTTGTCCAGCCTCGCAGCATGGCGCCGTCCGGCTTGCGAGAGTTGCCGCAAGGCAGTCTGCCATCGCTGGAAGACGTGGAGTTCGTGCTGCAGCCGCGCAAGGGCGCGGATGCGGAGCTAGTGCGGGCGCTGTCGTCGCTGGTGACGGCGAAGGGGATGGTCCCGGGCAGTTATGCTTGAGCGTGCAGCGTCTTACGCCCGACCGCAAATGCGCAGAAACGAATCCACGTCGCTCTCTTCCGTCGCAAAGCTGGTGACGAGGCGGATCAGCTGTTCGTTTTCGCCGACCGGCTGCTGCATGTCGTGCGGAACCGGCCAGTCGTAGAAGCTGGCACCGGCATCTCGGGCAGCCTTGGCAGATTGCTTGTCCAGGACGACGAAGAGCTCGTTGGACTGTGTGGGCCAGGCGAGGCGGGCGCTGTTGGAGGCGGAGAGGCCGTCACGCAGGCGGTTTGCCATGGCGTTGGCGTGGGCGGCGAGCTCCAGCCACAGGTCGTTCTGGAAATAGGCGTCGAACTGGGCCGCCATGAAGCGGGTCTTGGAGAAAAGCTGGGCGGAGCGCTTGCGGATGAAGGGCAGGTCTTCTGCCATTTTCGGATCCATGTAGACGATGGCTTCCGCGCACCAGCAGCCGTTCTTCGTCGCGCCGAAGGAGAGGATATCGACGCCGCGCTTCCAGGTCATTTCCGCAGGCGTGGTATCGAGCGCGGTCAGCGCATTGGCAAAACGCGCACCGTCCATGTGCAATGGAACGCCGGCGCTCTTGGCGATTTCGGAGATCGCGGAGATTTCGTCGAGATCATAGATCGTGCCTTGCTCGGTCGCCTGCGTCATCGTCACCAGCATCGGCTGGCCCTGGTGAATGGAGCCGGGCGGAAAGCGATCGATGGCGGCTTTCAGGTTCTTAGGCAGCATCTTGCCGTTTGGCCCTGCCACCGGCATCAGCCGCGAGGCGTTGGAAAAGTAGATCGGCGCGCCGCATTCGTCCTCGATCACGTGGGCTTCGGAATGGCAAAAGGCGATGCCGCCCGGGCGGGCGACGCTTGCGAGCGCGAGAGAGTTTGCCGCTGTGCCCGTGCCGACGAAGAAGACAGCGACTTCGCGCTCGAAGATTTCATTGAACTTCTTCTCAATCGCCTGGTCCAGTTCGCTGGTGCCGTAAGCGGCGGCAAAGCGGGTGGATTCCTTCATCAGCCGCTCGTTGATGGCCGGGTGGGCGCCAGCCCAGTTGTCAGAAGCAAAAATCATCGTCAGCACTTTCAAGCATGTTGCGGGCAGGAATGTCGCGCGGTTGGGATGGTTGGCAAGACTAGGCCCGTGGTTTTACGAGCATATTTCAGCCAAGGCAAATCCGGTAATCAGACAACACGGTCTCCATCCTGTTCAAGGGCTTCCGATTTCGGGCGAAGGCACTTCGGACGGTCCGGTCCATTTCGCACGTCTGCCGCGCAAGTAGGTCTAGGTTATCTCGCGGTCGAACGAACGGTGTGACCATCCTAACTTCAGTCGATCTTATCGACCATCTGGCTTCCTCACCCTGCGCCAGAAGGACACCTTCAAGCCGTGGATCGATATCGACCAGACGAAACTCGTGCGTCAGAACGATCACCGCATGCCATTTATCGACAAGGGCACTTATTTCAACGTCCAACTGTCTCCAAGAGGTACGGTGAAGCACGGCGCCGACATCATTGTCGCACTTTGGAAAGGTGGCTTGAAGTCGGCCCACTGTCGCACGGGAATGACCAATCCGCGGCTACTCACCTGTGTCAACGCCTCGTGCTTAGCGTGTGAGGGGTAAGGGAATGGCATATATCGTAACGACCAAGCCAGGCTGCGTTGATTGCGTCTTGGCAAAGGCTCTGCTCAAGAGCAACAACGAAACCTTTTTGGAGTTGGTCTCCGAAACGCCGGAGCGGATCGAGTCGTTCAAGGATCCCGGCTACCGGTTGCTCCCGATGGTCTTCCATGATGGAGTGCTAATCGGTGGCTATGACGTTTTAGCCGAATACTTCGAAACGTGAGGATGGGGCTTGGGCCCCATCATTCGTCTTCCTTCTTGAAAGCCTTGAAGGGAAGTGAAAGTAGGTGCGCCGGGAGACCAGCAAGGAACTCCACGACGGAACTTATCAGGCTGAAATTAAGGTATCGCGCAATCTTCTTGGCTTCGTCCAGATCACCTTGGGCGATCGCCTCGAAATACTCTTGCCGCGCATCGGCCACCATCTGTCCGTAGATGCGATCAAAGACTGATTTCGGCAGAACGGCTTGAAGAATACCAATAGCGCGATATCCCGGAGCGCGATAGATAACGTTCTGCTTTTGGGTGCCAAGAACCGCGTTTGCCTCGATGAGCCTTTCATCAAGCCTTTCGATATCATTTTGTAATGCCTTGGATTCAGCTTTTGAAGCTGCTATCAACGCTTGCCAATTGGCACTATTGGTGTCGAGTTTGTGTAGCCAACGGTCTTTGTATTGGATGACCATGCCTTCGATTTCATCGTCGCATGAAAGATCGCTGGAAAAAATACCCGCGCGATTGATATTGTGGGAAACAATTTTTACGTTTCTCGGCCAGCTTCCCTTTTTAAGGTAAGCGCGCGGAAATTGGTGATCTTTATCGTCGGTGCTCATACTGTGATACCCTGGCTCAACGCGTTATACTGTCTGTGCATTTCGTTGGCGCGATCGAAGACGCGTTGTCCCTTGCCGGTGATCCAATAGCGCCTGCGTGGTAGACCAGCAACTGAGGCTTCCTTTTCAGCCTCAGACTTCACCCACTCCTTCTCTTCCATTCTGCCGAGATAGACATAAATCGTGCCCCTTTTTAGCTTGTCCGACTCCCTGACCATTTCCAGTCCGTAAAGTCGCTTTCCGGTAGTGAGAAGACGCAAAATTTCCATCTCCAGGTCTGTCGCTCCAAACATATTCAATCCAATCAACGGTGACACTAAGAAAGCCTATGACTCTTACATACCATAAGATTTGAGTCTTACAAACTGTAGGACGTGAGAATCTTGCGGGGTAATGCGCTCCCGCTACGTTTTCGCCATGCCAACGAGCATGACATTGGGGTCTAAAATGCTTGGCGCAGCAGGTCCGCCGCCGCTCTGACAAAGGGATCAATAAGCTCATCAGCGAAGACGAGTTTATGGAAAGGCTGGTTCAGCGCCTAGCCAACAAGTATCGCTAGCGCGTCAACTATCCTAAAGTGATCAATGAAGACGTCGAGCTGAGTGATAATGTCTACAAAGCCAAGATGGACGGTGAGGGTGCATCCCGTGTGAAGGTCCACGTCAACGTCTTCATAGAGCCCTATTCCTCGCAGCCCGAAGCAGAAACCCATTTCGGTAAATTCTGAACAAAGGAGAAGCCATATTTGGCCGCCTGCTCCGTCGTCACCCGACGATAGTCGCTAACGAGATGGTAATAATGGAAATTACGGATGGCTCTGATCGAGATGCCGCCCAGCTTGGCTGCAAGCTGACCAATGAAGTGCTTCCGCTGATCTCTATTCACCTGCACGTGTGTGCGATGAAGTTATAAAGGCGATCATTTTAGCGCAGCTAAACAAGAAAATTACGCGTTACTTCCTTCCGTTGAAATTTCACGTCACAATGGTTCTCTATAAATTAACGGCATCCCCTTGCGGAAGGTGGGTGTTTCTGTCATTGTTCAGACAGAATTAAGACAGCATTGCTGTCCTAAATTGAAATGCGGAGACGGATTTGGCTTTCAAGATTGGGGCCGGATCGGCCTCCGCCTCTCTGCGTGACACCATGCAACGAGTTTGCAGGAGGGATGAAAATGACCATACGGCTGGAAGGCGAAAACGCCCAAGGACTTCAGACCCTGGCACTTCAGACGAATGACTGTCCGACCGACGCGCCGAAGGCGATCGCGCCTCGCGCCACGATTGGCGGTCTTCCGGCCAAGCAGGGTCTTTACGATCCGCGCAATGAGCACGATGCCTGCGGCGTCGGCTTTGTCGCGCATATGAAGGGTCAGAAGTCGCACCAGATCGTCAAGGACGGTCTTTTCATCCTTGAGAACCTGACGCATCGCGGCGCCGTCGGTGCCGACCCGCTGATGGGTGATGGCGCTGGCATCCTCGTGCAAATCCCCGACCGCTTCTTCCGTGAGGAAATGGCAAAGCAGGGTGTGACGCTGCCGAAGGCCGGCGAATATGCCGTGGGTCACATCTTCTTCCCGCGCGATCCGGAACGCATCGAGCACTACAAGAAGGTCATCGTTGATGTCATCGGCGAAGAAGGCCAGCAGTTTCTTGGCTTCCGCGACGTGCCGGTGGACAATGCCTCGCTCTCCAAGGCGGCGGACATTGCCGCGACCGAACCGCATCACGTGCAGGTCTTCATTGGCGCCGGTCGCGAAGCCGCCACCAATGCCGAATTCGAACGCCGTCTGTTCCTGATCCGCAAGGTTCTGTCGAACCGCATCTATGATGCCGGCGGCGGCAAGGAAGCGCAGGATTTCTATCCGGTGTCGCTCTCCTCCTCGACCATCGTCTACAAGGGCATGTTCCTGGCCTATCAGGTCGGTGCTTACTATAAGGACCTCGCCGATCCGCGCTTCGAAAGTGCGGTGGCGCTCGTTCACCAGCGCTTCTCCACCAACACCTTCCCGTCCTGGAAGCTCGCCCACCCGTACCGCATGGTTGCCCATAACGGCGAAATCAACACGCTGCGCGGCAACGTCAACTGGATGGCGGCGCGCCAGGCTTCGGTCTCGTCCGAACTCTTCGGCGATGACATTTCCAAGCTCTGGCCGATCTCCTATGAAGGTCAGTCCGATACGGCCTGCTTCGACAACGCGCTGGAATTCCTGGTGCGCGGCGGCTACTCGATGGCCCATGCGGTCATGATGCTGATCCCGGAAGCATGGGCTGGCAACCAGTCCATGTCGGCCGAGCGCAAGGCGTTTTACGAGTATCACGCGGCCCTGATGGAGCCATGGGATGGCCCGGCCGCCGTTGCCTTCACCGATGGCAAGCAGATTGGCGCCACGCTCGACCGTAACGGTCTGCGTCCAGCCCGCTACCTCGTCACCGATGACGACCGCATCATCATGGCGTCTGAAGCCGGCACGCTGCCGGTACCGGAAGAGCGCATCGTCAAGAAGTGGCGTCTGCAGCCTGGCAAGATGCTGCTGATCGACATGGAAAAGGGCGAGATCATCTCGGATGAGGACGTCAAGCACGAGCTTGCCGCCAAGCATCCGTACCGCACCTGGCTCGACCGCACCCAGCTGATCCTGGAAGACCTGAAGCCTGTGGAGCCGCGCGCGCTGCGCCGCGACGTCTCGCTGCTCGATCGTCAGCAGGCCTTCGGCTATACCAGCGAAGACACCAAGCTTTTGATGTCTCCGATGGCGACCACCGGCCAGGAAGCTGTCGGCTCCATGGGCACCGATACGCCGATCTCGGCCATGTCGGAAAAGTCCAAGCTGCTTTACACCTATTTCAAGCAGAACTTCGCGCAGGTTACCAACCCGCCGATCGATCCGATCCGCGAAGAGCTGGTGATGAGCCTTGTCTCCTTCATCGGCCCACGCCCGAACATTCTGGACCATCAAGGTGCCGCCCGTGCCAAGCGTCTGGAAGTGCGCCAGCCGATCCTGACCAATGGCGATCTGGAAAAGATCCGCTCCATCGGCCACACGGAAGACCGTTTCGACACCAAGACGCTCGACTTCACCTATGATGTGGAGCGTGGCGCCGAAGGCATGCCGGAAATGCTCGATCGTCTGTGCGAGCGGGCGGAATCGGCCGTGCGCGGCGGTTACAACATCATCGTTCTTTCCGACCGTCAGGTGGGTCCGGACCGCATCGCCATCCCGGCGCTGCTGGCAACGGCTGCCGTTCACCATCACCTGATCCGCAAGGGTCTGCGCACCTCGGTCGGTCTCGTTGTCGAAACCGGCGAGCCGCGTGAAATCCACCATTTCTGCCTGCTGGCCGGCTATGGCGCGGAAGCGATCAACCCCTATCTTGCCTTCGACACGTTGCTCGACATGCACAAGCATGGCGCCTTCCCGAAGGAAGTCTCCGACGATGAGGTGGTCTATCGCTACATCAAGGCGGTGGGTAAGGGCATCCTCAAGGTCATGTCCAAGATGGGCATTTCCACCTATCAGTCCTATTGCGGCGCGCAGATCTTCGACGCCATCGGCCTATCGTCGGAATTCATCGAGCAGTATTTCTTCGGCACTGCCACCACCATCGAAGGTGTGGGCCTGAAGGAAATTGCCGAAGAAACCGTGACACGCCACATGGCTGCCTTCGGCAAGGACCCGATCCTTGCCAACACGCTCGATATTGGCGGCGAATATGCCTATCGCATGCGCGGCGAAAGCCACGCCTGGAGCCCGGATTCGGTCGCCACCCTGCAGCATGCCGTGCGCGGCAACAGCCAGGAGCGCTACCGCGAATTCGCCGAAATGGTGAATGACAGCAACCTGCGCATGAACACCATTCGTGGCCTGTTCAAGCTCAAGAGCGCCGAGCAGTCCGGTCGCAAGCCGATCTCCGTCGATGAGGTCGAGCCGGCGGTCGATATCGTCAAGCGCTTCTCCACCGGTGCGATGTCCTTTGGCTCGATCAGCCGTGAAGCGCATACCACGCTTGCGATTGCGATGAACCGCATCGGCGGCAAGTCCAACACGGGCGAAGGCGGCGAAGAGTCCGATCGCTACATGCCGCTTCTCAACGGCCAGCCGAACCCGGAACGCTCCGCCATCAAGCAGATCGCCTCCGGCCGCTTCGGTGTGACGACGGAATATCTCGTCAATGCAGACATGCTGCAGATCAAGGTGGCGCAGGGTGCAAAGCCCGGCGAAGGCGGTCAGCTGCCCGGCCACAAGGTGGATGCAACGGTTGCCAAGACCCGCCACTCCACGCCAGGTGTTGGCCTGATTTCGCCGCCGCCGCACCACGACATCTATTCGATCGAAGATCTGGCACAGCTGATCTACGACCTGAAGAACGTCAACCCGGAGGCAGACGTTTCCGTCAAGCTCGTCTCCGAAGTGGGCGTCGGCACGGTTGCTGCCGGTGTCGCCAAGGCGCGCGCCGACCATATCACCGTGTCCGGCTTCGATGGCGGCACGGGTGCGTCGCCGCTCACCTCGCTGAAGCATGCCGGTAGCCCATGGGAAATCGGCCTTGCCGAAACCCAGCAGACGCTGGTGCTGAACGGTCTTCGTTCGCGCATTGCGCTGCAGGTGGATGGCGGTCTGAAGACCGGTCGCGACGTCATCATCGGTGCGCTTCTGGGTGCCGACGAGTTCGGCTTCGCCACCGCCCCGCTGATTGCCGCCGGCTGCATCATGATGCGCAAGTGCCATCTCAACACCTGCCCCGTGGGCGTTGCAACGCAGGACCCGGTTCTGCGCAAGCGCTTCAAGGGCACGCCCGAACACGTCATCAACTACTTCTTCTTCGTTGCCGAAGAAGTGCGCGAAATCCTCGCTTCGCTTGGTGTTTCCAGGCTGGACGAGATCATCGGCGCTTCGGAGCTTCTGGAAAAGGATGAGATGCTGGCGCACTGGAAGGCACGCGGGCTCGATTTCAGCCGCATCTTCCACAAGGTGGAAGCGCCGAAGGAAGCCACCTACTGGACCGAGCGCCAGAAGCACCCGATCGACGACATTCTCGACCGCAAGCTGATCGAGAAGTCCATGCCGTCGCTGGAAAACCGCGAGCCGGTGGTCTTCGAAGTGCCGATCAAGAACGTCGATCGCTCCGCCGGTGCGATGCTGTCCGGCGCGCTCGCCAAGCGCTGGGGCCACAAGGGCCTGAAGGACGATACGATTCACGTGACGCTGCGCGGCACAGCGGGTCAATCCTTCGGCGCGTTCCTGGCACGCGGCATCACCTTCGATCTCGTCGGTGACGGCAACGACTATGTCGGCAAGGGTCTGTCTGGTGGTCGCATCATCGTGCGTCCGCCGGAAAATGCCCGTATCGTTGCGGAAAACTCGATCATCGTCGGCAACACCGTGCTTTACGGCGCGATCACCGGCGAGTGCTACTTCCGCGGCGTGGCCGGTGAGCGTTTCGCCGTGCGCAACTCGGGTGCGATTGCCGTTGTCGAAGGCGTGGGCGACCATGGCTGCGAATATATGACGGGCGGCATCGTCGTGGTTCTGGGTGAAACCGGCCGCAACTTCGCAGCCGGCATGTCCGGCGGCGTGGCCTATGTTCTGGACGAGACGGGCGACTTCGCCAAGCGCTGCAACATGGCCATGGTCGAGCTTGAGCCGGTTCCGGAAGAAGACGACATGCTGGAAAAGCTGCACCATCACGGCGGCGATCTCATGCACAAGGGACGCGTCGACGTTTCCGAGGACATGACACGCCACGACGAGGAGCGCCTCTACCAGATGATCTCCAACCACTTCCACTACACCAACTCCACCCGCGCCAAGGACATCCTTGACCGCTGGAGCGAGTTCCGTCCGAAGTTCCGCAAGGTCATGCCGGTCGAGTACCGCCGTGCGCTTGAGGAAATGGAACGGCTGAAAATGGGGGTCGCAGCAGAGTAGTTGGGTTTCGACAAATCTTGTGATATGCTTTGTCATATCACAAGATGGAGGTAGTCATGAATGACCATTCCAGCGTCGTTAAAATCGCGCAGGTCTTCAACAATGGACGTAGCCGCGCCATTCGTATTCCGAAGGAATTCGAATTCGAGGCTGACCAGGTGGAGATCCGCATGAATGAAAACGGCGATCTGGTGGTTCATCCGGTGAAAGCACCTCGATCTCCGGCAGGTTTGGTGGCTTTTCTGCGGACGCTTGAGCCGCTTACGGAAGAGGATCAGATGCCGGAAATCGAGGACTACCCACCGGAACCCGTCGATATCGATTTTCCGGAATGAAGTATCTCTACGACACGAATATCATCTCGAACCTTATTCGCTCACCCGACGGCAAGGTTGGTCAGCGCACCGAAATGCTGGCGGTTGGAGATCTTGGGACAAGCATCGTGGTCGCGGCAGAGCTTCGGTTTGGATACCGCAATCGGGGATCGAAGCGGTTGGAAGTCCTGGTCGAGCAGGTTCTGGCAGATTTCGAGATAGCCCCGTGGGCGTCGCCTGCGGATATGCATTACGCCGAGATACGCAGCATCTTGCAGCAGCAAGGTCAGCCGATCGGGCAAATGGACATGCTGATCGCCGCCCATGCGCTTGCGCTGGATGCGGTGGTGGTGACGGACAATGATAGAGAATTTTCCCGCGTGCCGGGATTGAAAGTTGAAAATTGGCTGCGTTAGGCCGCGGAAGGGACTGAGACATGGGCAAGGTTACAGGTTTTCTGGAGATCGATCGTCAGGTTGGCAAGTATCAGCCGGCGTCAGATCGTATTCGCCATTTCCGGGAATTCACCATTCCCATGTCGGATGCCGAGGTGCAGAAGCAGGCGGCGCGCTGCATGGACTGTGGCATTCCGTACTGCCACGGCCCGACCGGCTGCCCGGTGCACAACCAGATCCCCGACTGGAACGATCTGATCTACAACAACAATTGGGAAGAGGCGATCCGCAACCTCCATTCCACCAACAACTTCCCGGAATTTACCGGCCGTGTCTGTCCGGCACCGTGCGAGGAAGCCTGCACGCTGAACCTCGAAGATGCGCCGGTTGCGATCAAGACGGTGGAACAGGCGATTGCCGACAAGGCCTATGAGCTGGGCTTCATCGTGCCGAAGCCCGCCACGGTCCACACCGGCAAGAAGGTTGCGATCATCGGTTCCGGCCCGTCCGGTCTTGCCGCTGCCCAGCAGCTTGGCCGTGCTGGTCACGAGGTGCATGTCTATGAGCGCGAAACCAAGGCCGGTGGCCTGCTGCGCTATGGCATTCCCGACTTCAAGATGGAGAAGAACTTCATCGATCGCCGCGTCGAGCAGATCAAGGGCGAAGGCGTCACCTTCCATTACGGCGTCAATGTCGGCGTCGATATGAGCGCAGAACAGCTGATGGCCGAGCATGATGCCGTGCTCTATTGCGGCGGCTCGGAAACCCCGCGTCCGGCCGGTATCGGCGGCACGGAATTCCATGGCGTTCACGATGCCATGCCCTATCTGGTGCAGCAGAACCGTCGCGTCGGCCGCGAAAACATCGACAGCGTCGGCTGGCCTGCCGATCCGATCCTTGCTGGCGGCAAGCATGTCGTCGTCGTCGGCGGTGGCGATACCGCGTCTGACTGCGTCGGAACCGCCTTCCGCCAGGGTGCCGTCAAGGTGACCCAGCTCGACATCCGCCCGATGCCGCCGGAAAAGGAAGACAAGCTTGCCGTCTGGCCCTACTGGGCAACCAAGATGCGCACCTCGTCCTCGCAGGCCGAAGGTGCCGCGCGTGAGTTCCAGGTGGCAACGCTTGAATTCGTCGGTGACGAGGATGGCGTGTTGACGGGCGTGAAGTGCTGCCAGGTGGATGAGCGCCGCAAGCCAATCGCCGGCACGGAGTTCATCATCAAGGCGGATCTCGCCTTCATCGCCATCGGCTTCTCCGGCCCCTTCACCGATAGCATTTTGAAGGAACTGGACGGCAAGCTGACGCTCAACACCGACCGTCGTGGCTCCACCAACGTCGTTGCCAATGATCGCGACTACAAGACCTCGATCGACAAGCTCTGGGCAGCCGGCGACGTGCGCCGTGGCCAGTCGCTGGTCGTCTGGGCCATCCGCGAAGGTCGCCAGGCGGCGCGCGCCATCGACGAAGCCCTGATGGGAAGCTCGGTTCTGCCGCGCTGATCAGCGGCCCATCTGTCAAATTATCAAGCGCCCGGGACATCGTTCCGGGCGTTTGTGTTTCACTCCACGGCCATAAACCGCTCGCGATAGGCCTGCGGGCTGACCCCGAAGCGGCGCTGGAACAGGCGGCGTAGCGTTTCCTCGCTGCCGAAGCCGGCGCGGCGGGCAGCGCGCGAGACCGGCTGCGCCTGTTCCAACAGGCGTCTCGCGGTTTCCAGACGCATTTTCTCCAGCGCTTTGGCCGGTGTCACTCCGGTCTGTTCGCGGTAGTGGCGGGAGAAGCTGCGCAGGCTCATCCCTGCCTTGTCGGCGAGATCACCAAGTGACAAATCCTGCGTGATGTTTTCCATCATCCAGGCATGCAAGCCGTCGAAGCGACCGCCTTCATCCTGAAGCGTAAGGGCAGCGCTAAATTGCGACTGCCCGCCGGGGCGCTTGAGGAAGACGACGAGCTGGCGCGCGACGGCAAGCGCCACATCGCGTCCGAGATCGTTTTCCACCAGCGCCAGCGCCAGATCGATGCCGGCCGTCACGCCGGCAGAGGTCCAGATGCTGCCGTCCTGAATGAAGATCGGGTCGGGATCGAGCCGGACCTTGGGGAAGCGTTTCCGGAACTCGCCGCAGCGCTGCCAGTGCGTGACTGCGCGCCTGCCGTCCAGCAGCCCGGTGCTTGCCAGCAGAAAGGCACCGCTGCAGACCGATGCCGTTCGTCGCGCCAGCTTGGAGCGCTCCGCGATCCAGTTGATCAAAGCCTGATCCTCGCAGGCACGGTAGACGCCCCAGCCACCGGGAACGATCAGCGTGTCGATCGGCTGGTCGCTTAAGGGCAGGGAAGATGTGCCGATCGGCAATGCAGAGGATGTGACGATCGGATTGTCAGCGCCGACGGCCACCGGCTGATAGGGCGCCGGCTTTCCGGCGTGCAGACAAAAATCATTGGTCGAGGCGAAGACCTGCAAGGGGCCGGCGACATCCAGAAGCTGGACATCCGGGAAAGCTAGAATTTCGATGCGGCGGGTCATTTTGGCCTGAAGCGTGGGATGAATGGCAATCTCGCCAAACGATGCGCGCCCATCATGCTCTCGTCAACAGGAGAGTTCACATGACCTATCGCTTCGGTTTCCTCGTCTTTCCGAATATCCAACAGCTCGATCTGACCGGGCCTTACGAGGTCTTCGCCTCGGCGCAAGACAGCGAGGTGCATCTGGTGTGGAAGGACAAGAGCCCGGTTCGCTCCGTGACCGGGATCAGCTTCACGCCGGATGTCGATTTCAAGGATAGCCCTCAATTTGATGTGCTCTGCATTCCAGGCGGCGAGGGCGTCAATGCGCTGCTTGGCGATGAAGAGGTGCTGGAGTTTATCCGCCGCCAGGCAAAGGGCGCGCGCTTTATCACCTCGGTGTGCACCGGCTCGCTGGTGCTTGGCGCTGCCGGACTGCTGAAGGGCAAACGGGCGGCGACGCACTGGAACGCGATGGATTTCCTGCCGCATTTCGGCGCGACGCCCGTTCATGAGCGCGTGGTGAAGGACGGCAATCTGATCACTGCGGGCGGTGTGACCTCCGGTATCGATTTCGGTCTTTCGCTTCTCTCGGAATTGATGGGCCGGGAGGAAGCCGAGATCGTGCAACTGTCGCTGGAATATGCGCCGGCGCCGCCCTTCCATTCGGGCACCCCGCAAGAGGCGTCGCCGGATGTTCTGGACAAAGCGAAAGGTCGGATCGCGCGCTCACGTCAGGAACGGGAACGGCTAGTCGGCCAGATCGCTTCATAGCGGTGGCTCACCAGCGCATGCCCGCAAAAAAAACGGCCCCCGTGCATCTGCGCGAGGGCCGTTTTCCACATGTGTGGACATCAATGCTTGTTCTTGTGGCTCTGCTGGCCGGCCTTCATGTGCTGCTCCGACGAGCCACCCTGCTTGCCGCTGCTCTTGCTGTCTGCCGAGGACTTTGAAGATGCGCTGCGGGTTGCCTTGTCGTCGCTGTTCTTGTGCGACTGCTTGCCAGCCTTGACGTGCTGTTCGTGCGTGCCACCTTGATTGGCCATGACGGTATACTCCTCATATCCATCTTTTTAAGCAAGGCCTCATGCCTTGCCGGGCGTTAACACGAGGCCAGCGTCGATCGTTCCGATTTTAATATTTCGTGATGGCCAAGATCGTCGTTCGGGTAGCCGACTACCGGTTTTCCCGCAGAACGTTCATTTCGCGGCGGTTTCATCCGTTGGCGACATGCGATAATCATCCACGCGGCCAAGCGGCGCATCTTCCATCAGCCCGCGCTTCGTCAGTCTTTCGCGTGGCGTCTCGACAACGGAGAATTTCGCAGGCGCCTGCTTGCCGCCCAGCAGCGCATCGCCACCGTCGAGGTCAGGGTCGGTCAGGCTGATCGGTTGAGTACGTACCTGCTGCGCATCGATGCCCATAGCGGGCAGCGAGGTGAGGGAGGGCAGGTTGCTGCCGTCCAGCGTGCCGAGGCCGGGCTCGGCACCATCCAGATGGCGGCGGACGAATTTCTCTACGTAGAAGGCAAGCTTCTGCTTGCCGGCCTGCGTCATGCCGATGCCATCCGCTTCACGCAGACGGGCCTGCTGGCCGTTCACGTCATAGCCGGTGGTCACGTATTTGCCGCCCTCATCGACGAAGCCATCCCAGACATCGACGAACTCGCCGCCGAGCTTTTCGATATGGCTGCGGTAAAGCCGATTGAAGCCGACGAAATCGGCCGTCAGCGATGGCGACTGGAAGGCGGGCAGGCCGACCCAGAGCACCGGCACTTGCTGGCGCTTGGCAAGGGTGATCAGCGCATCGATGCGCCGCTCATATTCCTTGAACCAGATCTCGCTGCCGTATTTCTCCTTGGTGCCGCCAATGTCCATGGCCTGACGGTCATTGGACCCCATCATGATGACGATGTTAGCGGGCTTGGTGTCCTTGATAAATTGCGGAAGATTGGCAAACCAGTCGTAGTAATCGGAGCGCACAAGGCCGGATGAGCCATTGGCGCGCACATCGATAGCGATGCTCGCCGAGGTCTCGAAGGTGGAGACCAGCGCTTCGCCCATGGCGCCGGCGAGAAAATCACCGACGATGAGAACACGTCGGGCATTCTCCAGCTTCTCCACCGGTGCAGGCTTAGCGGTGCGCATCTGCACCACCGAGGGTGTGCTGCGCGGTGCGGGAGGCCTGGTGACGGAGCGGCTGGAATTTTGCCGCTGCGGCGCTGCCTGCCGGCGCTGCTCGCGGCGTTCGGGGGCATAGAGACGATCATTATATTGGTTGGGACCGCCGAAGAGCATTTCCATCAGCGTGCGGCGCTCGCGATACTCCTGCGCAATGGCAGGCGCCGTCCATGAGGGCAGGCTGAATGTCACGACAAGAAGCGCGACGCTGCCGCGCTTCATGATCTTTGCAAAGGGTCCTGCTTCTCTTGTGGTCATGGCGTGATGTTCCCGAGACGGTCCCATTGATTATATTCTAATATACGAGGCTCGTCAGGACTTTTATCCGCTACGCGATCGGTTGCCCGATCAGTTACGAAGCGCTCTCAGCAAGGTCTGCGATGGCTCGCCGTCATTTTGCAGGCCCATGCGCTTCTGGATGGCGCTGATTGCCGCTTTCGAGCCGGAGCCGAAATTGCCGTCGATTTCGCCATCGTAATAGCCGAGTTCCTTCATGCGCGTCTGGAGCTCGAACTTCTCCTTGATGTCGAGCGTGCCATTCGGGCGCGGCCACTTCTGCTGCATGCCGCCGAAACCGGCAATCTCGTCTGCCAGAAGGCCGACGGCCAGTGCGTAGCTGTCCGAGGCGTTGTAGCGCTTGATGGTGAAGAAGTTCTTGGTCATCAGGAAGCCCGGACCGTTGGAACCACCTTCGAGCTTCAGCGTCGCGCGATCCGAACCGCGCGGGAAACCCTTGCCATTGGGGCGGAAGAAGCCGAGCTTCTGCCATTCGGCCAGGCTCTTCGTCTGGTCCGCATAGCGCGCACCACCCGCAGGCACGGCTGTCTCGTAGCCCCAGGTGCGGCCGGGCTCCCAGCCGTTCTTGGCCAGAAGATTTGCAGCGGTTGCCAGCGCATCCGGCACGGAATGCCAGATGTCGCGCTTGCCGTTACCGTCCGCATCGACCGCATAGAGCAGGTAGCTCGTCGGGATGAACTGGGTGTGGCCCATCGCGCCTGCCCAGGAGCCGGTCAGCTGCTTTGGCGTGACATCACCGGACTGCAGGATCTTCAGTGCGGCAATCAGCTGGGTGCGGGCAAACTTTGCGCGCTTCGGGTCGGAATAGGCGAGTGTCGCCAGCGCCTGGGGAATATTGTGCAGGCGTTCGGGCTTTTCCAGCACCGCGCCGTAATTGGATTCCATCGACCAGATGGCGAGGATGACGTGCTTGTCGACGCCGAAATTGCGCTCGATCCAGTTGAGCGTCGTGGCGTGCTTCATCTTCATCTCGCGGCCGATGCGCACTGTGTAGGGGTTCACGCGGCTGTCGAGATAATCCCATATCTGAGTGGTGAATTCGGGCTGGAAGGTTGCCTTGCGCAGCGCATCCGGATCAGGTTCAGTCACGCCTGCAAAGGCTTTCTGATAGGTCGCGCGCGAAATGCCTTCCTTGGCGGCTGTGGCATAGAACTGGTTGATCCATTGTTTGAAACCCGCATCTGCACTTGCAGTGACGGGCGTCAAAGCAATTGTCAGGCCTGCGAGTGCCACGCAGCCAAATTTACGGACGCCGGAAAGGATCATCTTTTTCATCGTCAGTCTTTCGTTTCTCTCGAATGTCAGTTCGATTGCGAGATACGCATCGGGCTTCACGATGGGGTACCAAATTAAAGTCAACAAATTCTTTACCATTAACGATAGGTAAGGTCACGCTTTGCAAAAACTTGCCACTTTTGTCATAACAAGTTCGTGTGCGTTACTTAAATGCCGTTGAAATCTCTGAGGAGGGATGTGTGGTAGAAAAAAAGAAAATTCGGAAAGCGGTCTTTCCGGTGGCTGGCCTTGGCACTCGTTTCCTGCCGGCAACCAAAGCTGTTCCGAAGGAAATGCTCACCGTCGTTGACAAGCCGGTCATCCAATATGTGGTGGACGAAGCGGCTGAGGCTGGTATCGAGCATTTCGTATTCGTGACGGGACGCGGCAAGGGTGTGATCGAAGACTATTTCGATATCCAGTTCGAACTGGAGCAGATGCTGCGCGAGCGCAACAAGAACGCCGAACTGACGCTGCTGACGAACATTCTGCCCAAGGCCGGCACGGCCAGCTTCACCCGCCAGCAGGTTCCGCTCGGTCTTGGCCATGCGGTCTGGTGCGCCCGTGACATCGTCGGCGACGAGCCTTTTGCTGTTCTTCTGCCCGACATGATCATGACCGGCGACAACAAGTCCTGCCTCAAGGGCATGGTTGAACTCTACGATCAGAGCGGCGGCAACGTTCTGGCGGTCGAAGAATGCGCACCGGAACTCGCCCATCGTTACGGCATCGTCGCGCCTGGCGAAGAGATCGGCAACGGTTTCCGCATCACCGACATGGTGGAAAAGCCTGCCAAGGGCACGCAGCCATCGAATTACTTCATCAATGGCCGCTACATCCTTCAGCCGGAAATCTTCACGCTTCTGGAAACGCAGGAGCGCGGTGCCGGCAATGAGATCCAGCTGACCGACAGCATGCTGAAGCTTTTGAAGCAGCAGGACTTCACCGCCTATCCGTTCCGCGGCGAGACCTACGACACCGGCGCCAAGGATGGCTTCATTCTGGCAAACCTCGCTTTCGCCCTGCAGCGCGAGGACATCCGTCCGCTGATCGAAGGCCCGCTGAAGGACATCATCGCCAAGATGGGCTGATGACCGGATAACTCTCGCCCTGCCATGTCGGACTTGGTCTCACGTGGCGGGGGAGGCATCGGTTCTGAAAAACGTCGATCCCGGCCTCGTGCCGGGATTTGTTTTTGTGGCACAGGCCCAAACTTGTCGGGCGAGGCGGTGGGGCTCGTTCAGTCAAACCAAGTCTTTGGTCTGAAAAGACCTTTCTCGCCGCGCAGACGCGCGTCGGCTGGATTCCTGTGACAAGCACAGGAATGAGGGTGCAAACGAGAGCTATCGCTCATTAAACCGGACAGCAGTGGGTCAAGCTGAAGGATGACCCTGACAACACCAACGTCCTATCGCTTGAGCGTCAGACCGGCACCGATGCGCCAATTGTGGTTGTTGGTCACGGGCGTGGTGTCGTAGCTGACGTCGGTGGTGAAATCGAGGTAGCGGTTGATATTCCAGGTCAGACCGGCGCCAAGCGTATATTTCGTTTCGTCCCTGATGCTGGAGGTCTGGAAGTTGCGCCGCTCCAGTCCGGTCGTCAGCCGTGCCACGAGATCATAGCGCAATTGCTGAATCAGGCCGATGGTCAACTGACGCGTCACCCAGCCGCCCTCCGGGCCGCCGGCAAAGTCTTCAATGTCCGTCTTCAGGCCGAAGTTGACGTCCGTTCCGCGCATTGGCGACCAGGTGAGGGTGCCATCGGTGGTCAGCGCGTTGACGGATGCCAGGCGGCTATCGTCATAGTCGCGCCGCAGAAGACCGACGGCGACTTCGCCGCGCCACTTCTCGCCAAGATCGATCTGCGTTCCGACCTTCGCGCCATAGGAGACGGAGGAGCGCTGGTAGCCGGTTCTGTCGGTCTTCTGGTCGTAGGAGCTGAGCGCCCCTGTCGCTTCCAGGAAGGGAATGAGGGCGGGCGACACTTCATAGCCGACACGGCCGCGGATGGCGGCACCTGCGCGATCGCGGTCGGACAGGCTGATCGGCTGGCCGTTGAGCCCCTTGGCGTCGGTGTAGACGGTGCGCGACAGATCGAGTGCGGCGAGCGTCTTGACGAGGGCGACATTGTGCTCGACCGACGCGCCGGTGGTGAAGAGGTGCTCGCCACCCTGCACCGCCGCACCGGTAATGGCGTTCGGATCGGTGGTGTCCTCGCGGCTGAAGGTGTAGCCGGCTTTCAGCCTGGCTGTGGTCTGGTCGGCCAGATCGAGGCGCAGTTCGGCCTGCACATTGGCGCTCGGGCTTTCGCCCGCGCTGCTGCCGCCGAGATTGCGCTCATAGATCCCTTCGCCGGTGACGGTGAGCGCATGGCGGGACCAGTCGCTCGTCAAGGTGCCGCGGATACCGGTCGCCAGATAATTGCGGTTGGTCGATCCCGTGGCAAATGTCTTGTTCTCATGGTTGATCGTCTGGCTGATGGACGGACGCAGCGTCAGCGTGCCGATACGGATGCCGGGCGCGGTGCCATCATCGATCGCAACCTTTTCGCCGCCATCGAGCGTCGTCTCATAGGTGTTTTCCCGCCGATCAACCGGCTCAATCGCTTCATCGACAGGCTCCGCCACGGCGCTGCCAGGATCGACGCTTGTGCGCGTGCCGTTCGTGGTCGTTGTGCCGGTGGTTGGCCGTGGAGTTGGAACGACGGTCGCGGCAGGCGTCGGGTTCTGGCCGGAGGCCGGATCGTTGGCATAAGGGTCGGCGCTTTGCAGCCCGGCAGGCTGCACCGGCGTGTTCCGATCCGTATTCTGTCCGGTATTCTGGCCCGTGTTCTGACCTCTATTCTGCCCGAGCGTCTGCGCTTGCGCCGGCAGGGGCAAGGCGAGCGAGAGAGACGCGCACAGCGACAGGCAGGCCGGCAGAGCGGCGGCTGCTCTGCGCAACGTCGTTTGACGTAGCGCGGTGCTGTGAGAGGTCATGCGTTTCACCCGGTTCGGTATCTTGGTTACCCAAAGGTAAAATCGCATGGTTAATATCTGGTTGATTATGCGCCCTCTTTCGGCTCACCATCAGGGGTAGGAGCGGATTTCGCCAATAGACAGGCAAAGGCGAAAATAGTAACAGTCGCGCCATGACCACGAGATCTGCTGCCCTGACCGAAAACAACGCCATCGAGTCTGCGCTGAGAACCGTTTCGATTGAGCGGAACGGGCTGGCGGCGCTGGAGACTGCGCTTTCTGGAGAGCTTGGCGACGCCTTTGCCGAAGCCGTAGATGTGATCGGCAACATCACCGGGCGGCTGATCATCACCGGTGTTGGCAAAAGCGGCCATATCGGTGCCAAGCTTGCGGCCACCTTCGCCTCCACCGGCACGCCTGCCTTCTTCGTGCATGCGGCGGAAGCCAATCATGGCGATCTTGGCATGATCGGCGGCAATGATGTGGTGCTGGCGATCTCCAAGGGCGGCGAAAGTGCCGAGCTTCGCAGCATCATCAATTACACCCGCCGCTTTGCCATTCCGCTGATTGCACTGACCTGCGCCAAGGGTGGATCATTGGCGAAAGCCTCCGATATCGTCCTTCTGATGCCGGATGAGGAAGAAGCCTGCCCGCACAGGCTGGCGCCGACCACATCCACCTTGATGCAGCTGGCGCTTGGCGATGCGCTGGCGATTGCGCTTCTGGAAGCACGCAAATTTACCGCTGGCGATTTCCGCGTGTTTCATCCCGGCGGAAAGCTCGGTGCCAGCCTGACGCTCGTCGGCGACATCATGCACACCGGCGATCGCGTGCCGCTGGTGGCGCAGGGCACCCCGATGGCCGAGGCGATCCGGGTTCTGGCGCAGAAGCATTTCGGCTGCGTGGCGGTTCTCGATGAAGATGGCCGCCTTTGCGGCATCGTCACCGAGGGCGACATGGCGCGCAACCTGACGCGCAATCTGGCGGAACTGACGGTGGACGACATCATGACCCGGACGCCGAAGACCGTGACGAAAGAGGTTCTGGCAACGGCGGCACTCGCCACGCTCGAGAAGCACCATATCGGCTCGCTGATCGTCATCGACGCCGACAAGCGGCCGATCGGCCTCGTTCACTTCCACGATCTGCTTCGGATCGGCGTGGCCTGATCCATGCCATCGCAGGCTTGCGTCTGTTGCCGTAAAGGGTGAGCAGGAGACCCGCCGAGACAATCAGCGTTGCCCCCATCACGGTTTGGAGGGTGGGCACGTCTCCAAATATCAGAAAGCCCAGAATGCTGACCCAGATGAGGCTCTGATATTCCAACGGCGCCAGCAGAGACGCCGGCGCAAGACGATAGCCTTCCAGGAACAGCAGCTGCGCGAGCACGATCTCTATCCCCAGGATCGCGCACATGCCGATTTCGAACCAGCTGGCTGGCATGGTCCAGTCCATCAGCAGGCCGCTGACCAGACAAAAGACGAGACCCGTCGTCAGCAACTGCGCCTGCGTGCTCTCCCTCGTCGCAGCCTTGCGGGTGTAGACAACCGTAAGGGCCCAGAACAGGCCGGAAGCAAAAGCAAGGAGCGTTGGCGCGAGGTTGAGGGAACCGGCTGGATTGGCGGCGATCACCGTGCCGATCATCCCCATGACGACCGCTGCCCAGCTTGCCCTTCCCACCTTTTCGCCGAGGATCGGTATGGAGAGGACGACGATGATCAGCGGGGCTGTGGCGTAAAGCGTCGTGACCTGTCCAAGCGGCATAAGCTTGGCCGCCGCGAAGAAACAAAAGGTGCAGGCGATTTGAAACAGTGCCCTCAGCGCCGTCGCCCACTTATAGGGGCTCTTGATGACCTCCCGGCACGCGGCAGGCTTTATCACGAGGGCACCAAGCACCATCGCGAAGCTGCGGATGAAGATGAGCTGCCATACGCCGAACAGGTCTCCCATCCACGCCATAGTGGCATAATGCATTGAGTACATCATGTAGGAGCCGCAGACCAGGATGATGCCGAGTGCGGTTTTCTCGCGGGTGGTCGTCACCCCTGACGGCGCGGCGGTTTCCTCGCGCGCATGCAGACATTGAGGTGCAGCAGGACCTTCGCGAGGGGTGTTGGGTATGATGGTTTCATTTGACATCGGCCACCTACAAACCCCTTAATGCCTCAATGTGAATCAGATAGTAGACCGGTCGTCTAGTTATGGCACGAGAGAATGCGACACGACACAAGCTTATTTGCGAAGGGCTGAAACGCCTGATGGCGCATGGCTATGAGGGGGTGGGTATCGGGCCGATCCTTGCCAGTGTGGATGTTCCCAAGGGCTCCTTCTATCACTTCTTCAAAAGCAAGGACGATTTCGTCGGCGCGATCATCGAGCATTACGCCGAGATTTGGGATGGGCGGCGCAAAGACATCTTTGCCGATGAGAGGCTGAGTTTTCTGGAACGTCTTGATGCCTATCTTGCGGTGCTTGAAGGGACGATCCAGGAGGAGCATCCAGCAGGCGGTTGTCTGCTTGGCGTCTTGGGACAGACCATTTCAGGCCGAAGTGCCATGCTGCGCGCGAAGCTCGCTGAGGCTTACCGTTCCTGGGAAAACAGCATCGCAAGCGTCCTCCAGGAGGCGGAGAAGGCTGGAGAGTTGAGGGCGGGTATCGATCCGCAAATGGCTGCTGTTGAGCTGATCGACGCTTATGAGGGTGCGATCATCCGCGTCAAGCTCAACGATGATCTGGAAGCCTTCGCGCGTTTTCGAAAATTGGCGATCGCCAAATTGCGTCGTGACCGCGATGAGCAGGTCTGCAGCGCATAGAGCCAGCCGAAGGCGACAAATCGGCCAACATCAGCCTCATGTCATCGCCCGAGAGCGTTTCCAGTCGACACGAGAACGCCCTGGTGGCTTAACGCCTTGAACGGAGTCAGCCCTCAGCCCTCTCCACCGTCAGGGTGCGGCCATGGGCCGAGGCGATGCGCACGCGTGTGCCGGCGGGCTGGTCGGTGCCTTGCACGGGCCACCAAGTGTCATCCAGACGAATGCGGCCGCGGCCTTCGGTGATCGGCTCCTGAAGGGTGGCCGTGCGGCCGATGAGGCTTGCCTCGCGCTGGTTGAGGAAGGGTTCGTCGGTTGTCGCATGCCTGCGGTCATAGTAGCGGCGACCGGCAATAGCGAAGACGACGGAAAGTGCTGCAAAGAGCAGGAGCTGGATCTGCCAGCCCCAGAAGCCCATGTCCCACAGCGCCAGAGACAGCGCGCCAACCACCAGGGCAGCCGCGCCAATCCAGATCAGGAACACGCCGGGGGCCGCCAGTTCCGCTACCAGCAGGATGGCCGCCAGCAGCCACCAGCTCCAGGGACCGAGATCGGCGACGAGTTTCTGGATCATGTCACTTGTCCGTCGGGCCGGCGAAAGGGTTGGGCACGGTCACGTTGATCGTCTGGCCGCTGGGGCGATTGGATGGCGGAACGGAGGAACGGCTTGTCGTGGCGCGTGGAGCAGGCGGCGGTGTCGTGCCGTCATTGTCCCTGCCGAAGACCTCACGGGCAATGGCGCCGATGCCGCCGAGCGAGCCGATCAGCGAGGAGGCTTCCATCGGCATCAGCACGATCTTGGAATTGGTCGCCTTGCCGATATCGGCCAGCGCCTCGGTGTATTTCTGGGCGATGAAGTAGTTGATGGCGTGGATATCGCCGGCGGCAATCGCTTCCGAAACCATGCGGGTCGCATTGGCTTCGGCTTCTGCCAGACGTTCACGCGCCTCGGCATCGCGGAAGGCGGCTTCGCGCTGGCCTTCGGCTTCCAGAATGGCCGATTGCTTGGCACCTTCGGCACGCAGGATCTGCGCGTTACGCGAACCTTCGGCCTCCAGAACCTGGGCGCGCTTCTCACGCTCGGCCTTCATCTGGCGGGCCATGGAGGTGACCAGATCCTTCGGCGGCGCAATATCCTTGATTTCGATGCGCGTGACCTTGATTCCCCAGGGGCCGACGGCTTCATCGACGACGCGTAGCAGGCGGTCATTGATCGCATCGCGGTTGGACAGAAGCTCGTCGAGATCCATCGAGCCCATGACGGAACGAATATTGGTCATGGTCAGGTTCTGGATGGCGAATTCCAGATTGGCGATCTGGTAGGCGGCCTGGGCGGCGTTCAGCACCTGATAGAAGGCCACCGCATCGGACGACACGCTGGCATTGTCCTTGGTGATGACTTCCTGGGTCGGAATATCCAGCACCTGCTCCATCACATTCATGCGTGCGCCGATCCGCTCGATGAAGGGGGTGATGATGTTGAGGCCGGGCTCCAGCGTGCGGGTGTAGCGACCGAAGCGCTCCACCGTATAGCGGTATCCCTGCGGCACGGTCTTGATACCGGCAACCAGCGTCAGGATGACAAGAACAACCGCCGCAATGACAAAAATATCGAAACCGCTCAAGTCCATTCCTGCTCTCCTGTTCAATCACCGGGCGAAAGAGCGGGTGGGATCAGACCCAGCCCTGCAACTCCTTGCGCACAACTTTTTCGAGAACCCGCATACCATCCGCACTGTCGTTGAGGCAAGGAATATGGGTGAACTTCTCGCCGCCATGGTGGAGGAAGCTCTCGCCCGCTTCGCCGGCAATTTCTTCCAAAGTCTCAAGACAATCGGAAACGAAGCCGGGGTTCATCACGGCAATGCGCTTGACGCCTTCGCTTGCGAGCCTCTCCACCGTCTTGTCGGTATAGGGCTGCAACCACTCTTCCGGTCCGAAGCGAGACTGGAAGGTGATGAGGAAGCGGTCCTTGTCCAGCCCCAGCTTTTCGCGCAGCAGGCGACCGGTCTTCATGCACTGGCAGTGATAGGGATCGCCCTTCCTGAAGTAGGATTGCGGAATGCCGTGGAAGGACGCGATCAGCTTTTCCGGCTCCCAATCCAGCGTTGCCAGATGGGTCTTTACCGAGCTGGCGAGCGCATCGATATAGGTTTCGTCGTCGTGATAGGGCGGCACGGTGCGAAGTGCCGGCTGCCAGCGCATCTTCATCAGATGCTCGAAGGCCTTGTCGTTGACGGTGGCCGTGGTCGCGGCGGCATATTGCGGGTAGAGCGGGAAGAGCAGGATCTTCTCGCACCCCTCGGCCTTCAGTGCATCGATCTTGGAGGCGATCGAGGGCTGGCCATAACGCATGCCCCAATCGACCACCACATTCGGCAGGTCGGTCAGCGCCTTTGCCATCAGCTCGGACTGGTTGCGGGTATAGGTGCGCAGGTAGCTTTCGTTCTTCTCGTGGTTCCAGATTTCCTCATAGGCCTTGCCGACCTTTTGCGGGCGCTTGTTCAGCACGATGCCGTAGAGGATCGGATACCAGAAGAGACGGGACCATTCGATCACGCGCTTGTCGCTCAAGAACTCCGCGAGGTAGCGGCGCATGGATTTGTAATCCGTGCCATCGGGCGTGCCGAGATTGACGAGAAGAACGCCGACCTTGCCGAAGGAAACCTTCGGATGGTCCTTGGGCAGGTGGCTTGCGGGGAAAGTGGTGATGTCTGCGGCCATTAACTTGTCCTGAACTCTCATGAATCGCGGAAGACTACGTCCGCGCGCGCAACGTGGATCAACCTTTAGACTATCATTCCCTCGATCTGAATTGATTTCTGAGAACGGGCGCGTGGCATATCAGCGCGATGCGGGACGATTGAGCGGTTGACGCCCCGTTGCTAGGGCCGCGACTTTGGCGTTGTTCCTCGCGGGCACTCGTAAGCCCGTGAGGAGATAGATCCTCGGGTCAAGCCCGAGGATGACGCGCAGGAGGGGTAGTATCCCGCTTGGCAAGATCGGCGAAACAGGCAATCCGGTTAAAGGTCCTAAGATCGGCGGATGGTCCATTGTGAATCTCGGACGACGAAAACCTCTCGACCGTCATCCTCGGGCTCGACCCGAGGATCCATCTTTTCAATGGCTTGCGGGTGATCATGTCCACCCTCGGCCCGGGGACGAGTGGAAAACCAAAAGCCGGCCCGCAATGCGAACCGGCTCTTGTCATCAATCAACCAAAGATCAGTTGGCCGGGATGGTCAGCTCTTCGCCCACCTCAATGTGGTTGGGACGACGCAGCTCGTTGGCTTCGGCGATCTTCTTCCAGTCGATGCCCTTGCCGTATTTTTCCTCGGCGATCTTCCACAGCGAGTCGCCCTTGGTGACGACGTATTTTGCTGCCGCGGTGGCGGCTGCCGGTGCGGATGGCGTTGTTGTGGAAGGAGCGGCAGGTGCGGCGGTAGACGGCGCTGGTGTGGCCGGTGCCGGCGTTGCCGGTGCTGGCGTGGCGGGAGCCGGGGTTGCAGGAGCAGCAGGAGCCTGAGCCGTGGTGGCCGGAGCGGGTGCTGCCGGTGCCGGTGCGGCGGGCTGCTTTGGCGGGGCGACGTAACCGGCAGGCGTTGCGTCTACGATACGGCCATCGGTGTAGGGCTTGTAAGGGCTGTGCGCGCCGATATAGGCGGCGACCGCATCTTCCAGGCTCGGTCCGAAGTCATAGGGGTTGATCGCGTTGGTGGCGAAGGTCTTGAAGCCGTCGCCGCCGGTGCGGGTATAGTTGTTGGTCACGACGCCATAGGTCTTTTCCGGGTCGAGCTTGACGAAGTTGTCGCCTTCCTTGACTTCGACGGAGACAATGCGGCTTCCGGCAGGCTTGGAGCGGTCGAAGGTGTATTTCAGGCCCGACGCCTGGACGAAGCGACCCGCACCTTCTTCGATCTGGCTTGCGCCATTTTCGAGCGCGGCCTGAAGGTCGGCGCCCTTGATCTGGAAGGTGGCGATGGAGTTCTGGAACGGCAGAACCGTCAGAACTTCACCCATGGTGACCGGGCCGGCATCGATGGAGGCGCGAAGACCGCCACCGTTCTGGATGGCGATGGTGATGCCCTGATCCTTCACGCGGTCAAGCAGCGCGTCGGCAACGAGGTTGCCCATGGAGCATTCCTTGGCGCGGCAGACCTCACGCGAGCCGTCGATCGGGGCTTCGCTGACGCCAATTTCCTTCTTCTTCATCTCTTCCAGCGGTGCGGCAAGTTCTGCCACGCGCTTGTTGTAGGCATCATCCTGGGCAACGGCTGCGTCGAGCAACTTCGGTGCGCCGCTGACGGATTTTACCACGCCGTTATCGTCGAAGGTGACGGCGAGATCGCCGAGATATTTGGAATAGGCATAAGCGGTGACGACCGGAACATCGACGCCCGATGGGTTCTTGACCATGGTGGGATAAGGGCCGGCGGCCTTCGGGTCAGTGCTGGAGAGCAGCGTGTGGCTGTGGCCGCCGACGATCACGTCGATGCCATCCACTTCTCTCGCGATTTCCTGGTCGCGTACATAGCCGACATGCGAGAGCAGCACGATCTTGTTGACGCCCTGATCCTGCAGTTCCTTCACCGCGCCCTTGAGATAGGCGACCTCATCCTCGAAGGAGACCTTGTCGCCCGGAGAGGAGGTTTCGCCCGTATCGGTGGCGAGAACGGACACCACGCCGACCTTCTGGCCGCCCATGTCCTTGACGACATAGCCCTTGAACTTGTCCTTCAGTTCCGAGCCGTCGGCAATCTTGGTGTTGCCGGAAATGATCGGGAACTTGGCGGCGTTGATGAACTTCAGAAGTTCTGCCGGGCCGTCATCGAATTCATGGTTGCCGATTGCCATGGCGTCGAAGCCGATGCCGTTCATGAATTCGGCGACCGGTCCGCTCTTGTACTGCGTATAGAAGAGCGAGCCCTGAAACTGATCGCCGGCATCGAGAACCAGAATATTGGCGTTCGGTCCAAGCTCGGCGCGACGCGCATCGATCGCACCCTTCACCCGGGCGATGCCGCCAAAGCATTCTTTCTTCTCCGTCTCGGCAGCCGAGCAGGTGGAATCATATTTGTTGATCGGCTCGATGCGGGAATGAAGATCGTTGATATGCAGGATGTTGAGTTGATAATCGGCAAGTGCTGCACCCGCCGAAAGCGCGACCACGGACGCGGTCATCAGGCTAAATCTCAAAATCCTGTTCATCAGTCTCTCTCCTGTTGATGTCGTGCTTTTCGTTTCAGACCGTCCACATTCACAGCTAATGCAAGACTGTGACAGCCATTCGAAGGCATGTTTCCATCTTGAAGCATCTGCCGCAAGTAGAATTCTTGTGGTGGAGAGACAATAAAAAACGCGCGCTACACGCGCGCGTTGAATAAGAGATCGCTCTTTATTGGGGTGGGGCCTTTCGGCTCAGCCCTGGCGGGTCAGAGTGAACTGGCTGTTGGTGTCCGTCGTGCAGTTCAACTGACCGGGAGAAATCAGGGCGCAATTGACGCGCGACTGGGTGTTGCGCACCAGCGAGGTCATGTTGATCTCGTAAAGGGTGGGGGAGATCGCCACGTAGGTTCCGGATGCCAGAAGCGTGTTGGTGTCGGAGGAACGGGTGGAGAAGGATCCGTTCTGGAACGTGGAGACGATGCCGTTACGGTCGATCCAGCGGCCATCCACTGCGGGGCGCTGCGAAATCGACGGCATGGGCCGCATGGGGCTTGAGGCTGGAGCACAGGAAGAAACGGCAACTGCAGCCAACAGCAAGGCAACACTTGTCTTGAAATACATTATTCTTTTCTCCTGCGATTCTTCAGCCAATGGTTAATGACCATGGCGCGAGTTCCGGTTTATTGCAAGCGAACGACAGGCGATACACACCGGTTCCGGCATCGCACGACAAAACCGCAAGCGTGGCAAAACTGCATCAATGCGCAGTGGGACGCGCTCAGGTTTCGCCTGAGCGCCTTCCTTTCCATCAGGGCTCAGCGCACCAGAATGTTGCGGAACTGCCAGGGGTCGTCCTTGTCGATATCGTCCGGGAAGAAGCCGGGACGACCGTCCAGCGGCGTCCAGTCGGTGTAATGGCCTTCCACCGGGCCGAGATAGGGCTTCTGGATTTCGAGGCAGCGGCGATAATCCATCTCGTCAGCCTCGACGATGCCGACGTCCGGATTTTCCAGCGCCCAGACCATGCCGGCCAGAACCGCGGAACTGACCTGCAGACCGGTGGCATTCTGGTTGGGGGCAAGCTTGCGTGCCTGTTCGAGCGTCAGGCGCGAGCCATACCAGTAGGCGTTCTTCTCATGGCCGTAGAGGAGCACGCCGAGTTCATCGGCGCCATCGACCAGTTCGTCCTCCGTCAACACATGCTGCACGGCTTGCGCCTGTCCGCCATTGCCGAACATCTCATAGAGAGACAGAACCGCGTCGTTGCAGGGGTGGTAGGCATAGTGGCAGGTGGGGCGGAAGGCGACCTTGTCATCCTCGTCGCGCACGGTGAAATAGTCGGCAATCGAGATCGCCTCGTTGTGGGTGACGAGCAGGCCATATTGCGCGCCATGCGTTGGGCACCATGTGCGCACGCGGGTATCAGCACCGGGCTGCTCCAGATAGATGGCGGCCTTCGATCCCTTCTTGTGCTTCCTGGCGTTTTTCGGCTTCCACGTTTCGTGGCTGCCCCAACCAAGCTCGGCGGGCTGCAAGCCTTCGGCGATGAAGCCTTCCACCGACCAGGTGTTCCAGAAGGTGCCGAAGGGTTTGGGTTCGCGGGCGCGCTGCGTGTCGCGCTCGGCCACATGCACGCCCTTGACGCCAAGGGTCTGCATCAGCTTTGCCCAGCCCTCGCGGTCGCCGGTTTTCGGCTCCTCGATCTTTACGCCCATATCACTTGCCAGATTGACAAGCGCCTGCTTGACGAACCAGGAGACCATGCCGGGATTGGCGCCGCAGGTGGAAATGGCGGTCGTGCCGCCGGGATGTTTTTCCTTGGCTTTCAGCATGGTCTGGCGCAGCCGGTAATTGGTGCGGGCGGAATTGTCGGCCTTGTCGTCGAAGTAAAAGCCCGGCCATGGCTCAACGACGGTGTCGATATAGAGCACGTCATGCTTGCGGCAGAGCTTCATCAGATCGACGGAGGACGCATCCACCGACAGGTTGACGCAGAACCCGCCCTTGCCGCCTTCGACCAGCGGCGTCATCACGTCCTTGTAATTATCCTTGGTCAGATGGGTGCGGATGTGGCGAATGCCTTTCTCGGCCAGATCATCGGCGATGTCCTCGCGCGGATCGATGACCACGAGTTTCGTCCGGTCGAAGGTAAAGTGCCTTTCGATCAGCGGAAGCGTGCCACGGCCGATAGAGCCGAAACCGATCATGATGATGGGGCCGTTGATCTCCCCGTAGATCGGGTATGCAGCTTCCGTCATTTCAATTCCCTTCGTAAACTATGGTCTAAAACCAGATTATCCATTCGTATCAATAAAGTACAACCACATGACGCGAATATGAAGCACGTCTTCATTCTCTCTTTACTATCGAGAATGATGCATCCTTTCTCGCAATCGCAATTTTGACACGAGCCGATATAATTGTCTGCTAAATAAGCGGCCATGAGGGGCGCTGGCCGGATTTCAGGTGACGAATGTTCCGTCATGATGAGCACTCTTACATCGGCGGTCTTCTGGAGCGCGTGGCGGCGTTGCAAGACGTTACGCCTGTTCTTATCGCGCTCTACGATACGGAAGACCGTGTTCGCTATGCCAACCGGGCCTTTCGCGAAGCCTTCCATCTCTCCGAAGACAGCTTTCCCACCTGGGCCGAGATCATCCGTTTGAACTATCAGAACCGTCAGGGCCTGATCATCAATACGAGGGATTTCGAGGCCTGGCTTCTCTCCGCTCAATCGCGGCGCGGCAAGCAGGCCTTTCGCGGGCTCGAACTCGACATGCATGACGGGCGCTGGATCTGGATGACGGAGACGGTGGAAACGGATGGCTGGATGCTGTGCGTCGGCACCGACATCACCGCACTTCGCCAGAACCAGCGTAGCCTGCGGCAGGATCGCGACCTTGCGCTGCGCGCCGCGCAGACCGATGAACTGACCGGAACCTCCAATCGACGTTTCGTTTTCGCTCGCCTGGCAGCTCACGCCGAAAATGTCGACAAGGACATCGAGCCCCCGTTCGGCGTTTCCATCATCGATATCGATCTGTTCAAGGGGGTCAACGACCGCTTCGGTCATCAAGGTGGCGACGCGGTGCTGCGCGACTTCGTCAAGCTTGCCCATTCGACCATTCGCCGGCCGGATTATTTCGGCCGTGTCGGCGGCGAAGAGTTCATGCTCGTGATGCCACGGACGGGGCTGGAGGAATGCGCCTCGATCGTCGGACGCATTCTGGAAAAAGCGGCAGAGTCACGGCCCTTCGCAGACCATCCCGAATTCTCCTATAGCTGTTCGGCCGGCATTGCGCTCTACAAGGCGGGTGAGGGCAGCAACGAACTCTATCACCGGGCCGATCGGGCGCTCTATCTCGCCAAGCAGAATGGCCGCGCCCGGCTGGAATGGATCGTCAACTGAAACCGGATCAAACCAGTTCGGCCGGCACCAGCCCGTGCAGTGAATTGCCGACAAAAATCTTCCTGCCTTGCAGATCTTCGGGCTTCAGCGCCTGTCCGCGCGCCTTGCGGTCGCGGATAAGATCGGCGCGAAGGACGCCGGGCAGAATGCCGCTATCGAGCGGTGGGGTCAGCAACTGGCCGTCCGGGCCTTCGACGAAAAGGCTGGTGGCAGAGCCTTCGCAGATTTCGCCGCGCTCGTTAAGAAGCAGGACCTCGTCAGCCTCCTTGGATGAAAACTCAGCACGCGCGGCATCATAGGGTTCGCGCCGCGAGGATTTGTGCCGGTAGAATGTGTCGCTGGAATCGAGCCGGGTCTTTTCGGCGATCTTCAGCCGCCAGACGGCGTCCGGCGCAATCGGCTGAAAGGGCTCTGCGGCAATCTCCAGCTCGCCCTTGTAGTTCATCACCAGAGCGACCTTCATGGGGCCGTCGCCGTTCACGGTTGTCTTGAGTGCCGAGGCCGGATCTTTCGGCGGGCGAAAACCCAGTGCATCGGCAGACCGCAGCAGGCGGCGCAGATGCTGTTCCAGGCGCTGGAAGCCGCTTTGCGGCTCCCATCGCAATGTTTCCCTCAAGGTAAGGTCAGCGGGCTTGCGCTTCATGCTCCTGGTCCGTCTTCTGCATCTGTTCCGACGGGATATAAAAACCGGCGAAGCTTGTCCGAAATGGGAGCGTCGCCGATTTTTGTTGTCACGGTCTCATTTTGACGGCGCGTCGAGGGCTTCCAACTCGTCGATCAGGCCTTCAATCATCGACAGGCCCTTGCTCCAGAAGGAGGGGTCGGTCGCATCAAGGCCGAAGGGTTTCAGAAGCTCCGAATGGTGCTTGGTGCCGCCGGCCTTCAGAAGCTCGAAATACTTCGCCTGGAAGCCCTCGTCGGCATTCTGATAGACGGCATAGAGCGAGTTCACCAGGCAGTCGCCAAAGGCGTAGGCATAGACATAGAAGGGCGAGTGGATGAAGTGCGGGATATAGGTCCACCACGTCTCGTAACCTTCCGAAATGCGGATCGCCGGCCCGAGACTTTCTTCCTGCACCGATAGCCACAATTCACCGATCTGTTCGGCGGTTAGTTCACCCTCCTTGCGGGCGGTGTGCACCTTGCGCTCGAATTCGTAGAAGGCGATCTGTCGAACGACGGTGTTGATCATGTCTTCCACCTTGCGCGCCAGCATGGCCTTGCGCTCACGCGAATCGGTGGTGGCTTCCAGAAGCTTGCGGAAGGTCAGCATCTCGCCGAAGACCGAGGCCGTCTCGGCAAGGGTCAGCGGCGTGGCGCACATCAGCGCGCCCTGCTCACCGGCCAGAACCTGGTGCACGCCGTGGCCGAGCTCATGGGCAAGCGTCATCACGTCGCGCGGCTTGCCGAGATAATTGACCAGAACATATGGATGGGCGGAGGGCACGGTCGGATGGGCAAAGGCGCCCGGCGCCTTGCCGGGACGGGCGGGTGCATCGATCCATTCCTCATCGAAGAAGCGGCGGGCGATATCGGCCATTTCCGGGGCAAAGGCACCATAGGCAGAGAGCACCATATCCTTCGCGTCACCCCAGGGGATGATGGCGTTGGACGTATCTGGAAGCGGCGCGTTGCGATCCCAGTAGTTCATCTGCTCCATGCCAAGCCAGTTGGCCTTCATCTTGTAATAGCGATGTGACAGGCGCGGATAGGCCTCGCGCACGGCAGCCGCAAGCGCATCGACCACCTCGCGCTCAACGCGGTTTGCCAGATGGCGGCTATCGGCAATGTCTTCGAACTTGCGCCAGCGGTCGGAGATTTCCTTGTCCTTGGCGAGCGTGTTGGTGATCAGCGTGAAGACGCGCAAGTTGTCCTTGAAGGTGGCGCTGAGTGCGGCCGCCGCCTTGCGGCGCGTTTCCGGGTCCGGCTCCTGCAGCATGTTGAGCGTCGGCTCCAGAGCCAGGCTTTCGCCATCGATCTCGAAGCGAAGGTCGGTCATCGTTTCGTCAAAGAGGCGGTTGAAGGCGGCTGCACTCGTCATGGATTTCTCCAGGAACAGCTGCTCCAGGCTGTCATCCAGCTGATGCGGCTTATCCTTGCGCAGGTCCACCAGCCAAGGCTTGTAGTGCGCCGCAAGCGCATCCTTGTCGAATGCGGCATCGATCAGCGCATCATCGATGCGGTTGAGTTCCAGCGGGAAGAACAGAAGGTGCGAGGCAATATCGGTGAGCTTGGCCTGGGCATCGCCGTAGAGCTTTCCATTGGCCGGGTTCGACGTATCGGAAAAGTAGGTGAGGCCCGCAAAGGAACCGATGCGGCCGAGAATGTCGTCCAGCGCTTCATATTCCTTCAGGGCCGCACCGATGCCCTCATCGCCGGAACGGCTGGCGGCAGCTTCAAGCTTGCCCTTCCATTTCGTCTCGAATGCCTTGGCATCGCTCTCAGCCTTTTTCAGGTCGCCCTTGTATTCGGCAGAATCGACCGAGGGGTAAAGATCGGAGAGCTTCCAGACCGGCAGGTCGCCAAGGGCAGCGCTTGCGCTTTCGGCGGGAGAGAAGGCGGGCATGGGGGTCGATGTCGTCAAGGTCATGAAACGCGTCCTTTTTGTCTTCGCATCGAAGCATATGGGTGCCTTTGTTTCCTGTGGCAATGCTTAAAATGCAAGCAATTCTTACAACCCGATGTTGAAGTCTTGCGTGGCAAAGTCGAGCCAAAGAGCCTGCATGAGGCAGGTTCATAAACCGGAAACCGGAGCTCGAAATGACCGTTCACGTTCTCATTGTCGAAGATGATCCCGTCCAGCGCCGTGTGCTGAAACAGGCCGTGGAGCAGAATGGACATGCGTGCCTGCTGGCCGAGAGCGGCAAGGCGGGCCTTGGGATCTTGAAAACACGTGGGCCCGAGATCGGTGTCATCGTCATCGATCTGGCGATGCGCGGGCTGGACGGTCTTTCCTTCATTCAGGCGGTTCACGATCTCGGCATGGACGTTCCCGTTGTCGTCCAGACCGGGCAGGGCGGCATCGACGCGGTTGTGGAAGCCATGCGGGCGGGCGCCTTCGACTTCGTCGTCAAGCCAGTTTCGCCCGAACGTCTTGGCACGGCGATTGCCGGTGCGCTGAAATCCGATGATCCAAAGGGGCGCTCCCTGCGGCGCGCGCGCCATCAGCCGGTTGGGCTTGCCGATATCGTTTCGGCCAGTCCTGCGATGACACGCGTGGTGGATCTGGCAAAACGCGCCAGCCACTCCACCATTCCCGTGGTGCTGGAAGGCGAGGCGGGGGTCGGCAAGGAGATGATTGCACGCGCCATCCATGCGGGCAGCGAGCGGGCGACGAAGCCATTCGTGATTTTGAACTGCAGCGCGATTGCGCCTGAACTGATCGAGAACGCGCTATTTGGCGGCTCAACGATGGATGAAGGTGAGGCTGGGGAACGCCAGCAGGCCAAGTTCCTGGAGGCCGATGGCGGCACGCTGTTTATCGATGAGCTTGGTGACCTGCCGCTTGAGGTGCAGGTGAAGCTTCTGCGGGCAGCGCAAAGCGGAGAGATCGAAGCCGCCGGATCGTCCAGGCGCCGCAAGGTGAATGTGCGGCTGATTTCCGCCACGGCGAAGAATCTGATCGAAGAGGTGAAGGAAGGCCGCTTCCGCGAAGACCTCTATTACCGCCTCAATGTCTTCCCCATCACCATTCCGGCACTGCGCCGCCGCAAGGAAGACATTCCCTTCCTGGCGCGCACCTTTGCCGAGCGGTTCTCGCTTGAGCAGAAATTGCCGCAGTCGGTCGGCGTCAGTGCCGCAGCACTTGCGCTGCTGACCGCCTATGACTGGCCGGGCAACATCCGCCAGCTGGAAAATGCCGTCTTCCGTGCAGCCGTGCTGGCGCAGGGCCGTGAGCTGGCACCAAGCGATTTCGTCCAGATCGCCGCGCAGGTTCCAGGCTTCGAGGGCGATGCGCGAGAGACAGGCGCACACGCCGCGGATCGATCCGTGGCGGGAACCGCGCCTTCGCTGGTGGAGGTCAAGGCATCTGAAGCACCGGGTACGCATGGGACTGCAACCGAGGAGGCAGACGTGGAGAATGATGGCGTTTTTCCCAGCGGCAGTCTAATCGCCAGTACCGATGAGACCGGCAATGTGCGCACCATTGCCGAAATCGAAGAAGAGCTGATCCGGTTTGCCCTGCGATTCTACCGCGGACAGATGAGCCAAGTGGCGCGAAAACTGGACATCGGGCGCTCGACACTCTACCGTAAGTTGAAGGATTATGGCATTGATCCCGACAATCCGATGCATGACGCGGCATGACGATGAGGGTTGAAGCCTAAATTAGGCGTTGGCATTTTTGTTAACCCCTGAGCAAGGATATTCGCTTACCCTTCATAAACCTCTTGTTAGTTGTCTGTTCACTATATAGAGGAAGGTTGTATGTGTGTGGCAAATTTGCCATCGTGTCACCGTAATTGAGGTTCAAGTGGGACAATGTGACAAATTGTCTGCCAGGCGGGGATCGAATTGCCATATCTGAATCGGAATAACGCGCATGCGGGCAAGTCTGCGCGCGGCTTGATCAAAGATATATGCACGAAGCTGTCGGCACGCGTTGTCACCGTTGCGTGCCTGATGTTAGCCGCAATGCCCATCTTCAGCGTTTCAGCGACGGAAGCCGCCGCCGAGACACGCAGTTTGAAGCTCTATTATATCCACACCAAAGAAAAAGCCGTCATCACATTCAAGAGAAACGGCAAGTACGATCAGAAGGGCCTGCAGGAGCTCAATCGCTTCCTGCGCGACTGGCGTCGCAACCAGCCCACCAAGATGGATCCGCGCCTTTTCGATCTGGTCTGGGAAGTGTATCGCCGCTCCGGCGCCACGGACTATATCAACGTCGTTTCCGCTTTCCGCTCGCCCGAGACCAACGGCATGCTGCGTTCGCGCACCAAGGGTGTTGCCAAGCACAGCCAGCACACGCTCGGCAAGGCGATGGACTTTTTCATTCCCGGCGTGAAGCTCGCCCGCTTGCGTGAGATCGGCATGCAGATGCAGATCGGTGGCGTCGGCTTCTACCCGACCTCCGGTTCGCCCTTCGTCCATATGGACGTCGGCAATGTCCGTGCATGGCCACGCATGAGCCGCCAGGAACTCGTTCGCATCTTCCCGAACGGCAACACCATTCACCTGCCTGCCGATGGCAAGCCGCTGCCGGGTTACGATCAGGCTCTGGCCGACTACAAGAAGCGTGTCAGCTCCTCGTCGATCCAAGTGGCGAGCACCGCTGGCTCCGGACCTGCGACATCCTCTTCCGGCGGCAAGCGCAAGACCCTTCTTGCAGCCCTCTTTGGCGGTGGCGACGAGGATGAAGATTCCGAAGAAATCGCAACACCCGCACCGGCCGGTCGTTCGCCAGCCCCTGCTCCTGTAGCAGAAGAGGCAGAAGAAGCCCCGGTCGCTGTGGCATCTGCGGCGCCCGTGCCGAGTGCCGTAAATGCACCGCTGCCGACCGCACGCCCGGCCTTCCGCGGCGAAGAAGCTTCGACTGGCCTTGCGACGGCGCTTTATTCGCCAGGTCGCAATGCCGCTCAGGATGCGCTCCAGGCTGCGACCACGCCAACTCCAACCGCCGCACCGGCTGAACAGAAGTTCGCCGATCTGGCCGAGGTCTCGGTTCCGGTTCCGACCCTGCTTGGACCGCGCGGCATGCGTGGCGATGCTCAGGGTTCGGTCATGACGGCGTCACTCGACTCTGAAAACGCACCGGCCGATGCGCTGGTCGCCCATGTGCCGGTTCCGGCCAATCGTCCGGCTGTTGCAGAAGCACTGATCGCCTCTGCCAATGCCGATACGGAAGGCCAGGATGACGTAGCCGACAGCCAGGCCTCTCTGTCTCCGACGGTCATTGCCGCTCTGGAACAAAGCGGGCAGGATGCACGCTCTGCCGTGACGGCGGCTGCCATGCCGACGGCTGCACCATTCCCGTCATCGGCTGCTGCCTATGCTGCACCGACCCCGGTTGAGGCGCCGCGCCAGGTCGCCAAGCTTGATCCGATGGTGACGCCGAAGGCAAAGAGCTTTGGTGACGAGTTCGATCCAAAGCCAGCGGCTGCCAACAATAGCGGTCTCAATGCCGGCCTGCCGACCAAGGGTGGTCGCCCGAGCAAGCAGGATGCCGTCGTATCGCAGCAGGCCATGGTCAGCGGTGGACGCCTGACGCAGGAAGCGATTTCCGATTGGGCGCTCAGCCAGAACAAGGGTGCGACTGTTCGTGCGGTGAAGGCACCACGCGTCAGCAACCGCATGCTGAGCCACGATATGTCGGCCTCGAATGCGAGCTTCCGCCAGGGCGCCAAGGCGATCGACTCCAGCCGCTTCAGCTCACCGGTCAGAATGCCTTAATCAGCTTCTGCAGAGCATAAGAGAAATGAACGGCCCGGAAATCGACATCGATTTTCGGGTCGTTTGTTTTTTCAGGCATCCTGAGGTGTGGCATTTTTCCAGAGTTGCTCTTCAGGCGACCACGCTGTGTCTCACCAAAGCGCCGGGCGTCCTCTTGGACGCACAAAGGACGCTTTCCCATTTTGAATCGACGCACCGTGCTTTGCGAAAATCGGGTCCGCCATTCGGGCCGATGCTGTTGAGAGTCGTCCACGGAGGGGGCGTCTCAGGCGATTGAGACCATCTCTGTTCTTGCCGAAGCGTGCGCGGAGCTTTCGTCAGCCACGCCATCACCTTGACGGGCGCTGATGGCGCTGTTAACGCTTTTTTCATTGCTTTGTTTGTCGCGGCGAAAGTTATGCGTGTATCGCCGCACGTCATTTGTTTTAGGTCGCGCAAAGGCAGTGGTCTTGAGAGACGCTGCACGCATGAAGCTCTTTCAATGCGCCGGTTCTGACGAACCATGTCCCTGATGAATTCCGTGTTCCTGTGTCGATAAAAGACGCGCCGTAAGGCCGTTTTGAATCTCGCCTCAACGCTCTTTCCTTCTGCCACGGGCCGAAGCGCGCTGAGGCTGGTTCGTCGTCACATGGGCATGCCACTCGACGGTATACGCGCCATGACCACGATTTCCCTGCTCGCCACACGCCAGATCGCCATGCTCTCCACCTCCGTGATTGCGGGGTTGACGAGTGCCGATGTCGATGCGCTGAGTTCGGCGCAGATCAAGGCGCTGAGCAGCACACAGATCGGCGCGCTCAACACCTCCGTGATTTCGTCGCTTTCCTCTGCCGATGTCGGTGCCATCGCGCCAAAGTCGATCATCGGTCTGACCCTGTCGCAATTGATGGCCATCGGCACGACGCAGGTATCCGGGCTGACGACCGCGCAGGTTGCATCGCTCTACAGTAGCCAGATCGATAATCTATCGAGCGCGCTCATCGAAGCGTTGAACTCGGCCCAGGTGGGTGCCTTGAGCAGCGCGCAACTCGCGACGCTCTCGTCTGCCGAGATCAATAGTTTCACCACCGATGAACTGGCCGCCATAAAGAAAGCCAATATTGGCGGACTGTCGAGCGCCGTCATCGCCGGGTTGTCGACGACGAAGTTTGCTGCGCTGACGCCTGCCCAGCTTGCCGCATTCAGTTCAACGCAGATGAGCGCCTTGACGAGTGCGCAGCTCGCAGCGCTGACGCCGGCGCAGATGGGTGCATTGACGCCGAAGCAGATCGCCGGGCTTTCGACTGACGTCCTCCATAGCCTCAGTTCCGGGCAGGTTGCCGGCCTGACAAACCGTCAGATGTCGGCACTCTCCGCCACCCAATTTGATGCTCTCAGCAGTGCCGGCCTTGCAGCCCTTGGCAGCCAGCAGGTGAGCGGATTGACAGCCGCACAGGCGGCAACGCTGACGGCCGCCGAGCTCAACAGCTTCTCAGCCGATGAGATCGCAGCGATCAAGAAGAACGTCGTGGCGGGCATCAGCACCGCCGCGATTGCCGGTCTTTCCACCAGCCTTGTCTCGGCAATCACGACGGCGCAGATCGCCGGCCTGAATTCTGCGCAGTTGAGAGCCCTGACGGCAGCCCAGCTTGCCACGCTTTCGAGCGGGCAGATCGCCGCGCTGAAGCCGGACCAGATCGCCAGCCTCACCACGGACGCGATCGCTGCTCTGAATGACGCGACCCTGTCGGCGCTCACCACGCGCCAAATCTCTTCGCTGACCGCTGCGCAATTCGACGTCTTGAGTTCCGACGACATCGCGCTCTTGAACGAAAATCAGGTCGCCGGCCTGACCTCCGCGCAACTCGCCACGCTGTCCTCTGCGGAACTCAACCGCTTCACCACGGCAGAGATCGCCGCGCTGAAAAAGGGTGCTTTGACAGGGCTGTCCACGGCGGCGATTGCTGGACTCTCCACCACTCTGATCGCGTCAATGACGACGGCGCAGATTTCTGCCTTGACCTCCTCGCAGTTCCAGGCGCTGACCTCCTCCCAGCTTGCGGCGCTCACTGCCACACAGATCTCCGCGCTGAAGCCGCAGCAGGTCGCCAACCTGTCGACCGCGGTGATCGCGGGTTTGAGCGACGCGACGCTTTCGGCGCTGACCACACGCCAGATTTCGGCGCTCACCACAGCGCAGTTCGGGTCGCTCGACAGCGCGGATATTGCGCTTCTTAGCGCAGCACAGGTCGCTGGACTGACCTCGGCGCAGCTTTCAACACTGTCTGCGGCAGAACTCAACAGCTTTACCACGGCGGAGATCGCAAGCCTGAAGAAGAATGTGTTGGGCGGCTTGCCGACAGCCACCATTGCCGGCCTTTCCACCACCTTGCTGCAGGCAATGACGACAGCGCAGATTGCGGGCCTCTCCAGCGCACAGGTCAACGCCTTGACCTCTGCTCAGATTTCAGCGCTGACGCCGAGCCAGTTCGCGTCGCTTTCGACCGCTCAGATCGCGACGCTTTCCACCGCAACGATCGCCAATCTCACCACTGCGACGCTTGCGGGCATGAGCACACGCCAGATTGCCTCCCTGACGACGGCGCAGTTCGAAGCGCTGAGTTCGGCTGGTATCGCAGCGCTGACCGAAACTCAGGTCGGCGCTCTCAACAGCACGCAATTGGCGACACTCTCGGCTGGTGAACTCAACAGCTTCACCACCGCCGAAATCGCCGCCATCAAGAAGAAGGCGATTGCCGGGCTGAGCACAGGTGCCCTGAGCGGCCTCGACACCAGCCACCTTGCTGCCTTCTCGTCCAGTCAGGTGGACGGGATGAGCCCCGCGCAGGTCGATATCGTGATCGCAGCCTATCGGAGTGTGTGATCGAGAGATGGGCCGATGCTGTACCGATATCGCTCTCGGTTGCGCGTCCGGCCTTAAAGCCGCTCTTATCAGACGGATTGTTGGCGTCGATGAGGATCGGCTTGGTGCAGATAGACTGCAAAGGTATCCCATGGCGGCGTTATGGAGAGTTGCCACAGCAGGCGGCCCACTTCACCTCGATGATAGCCCGCATGGAGGGCGACGTGAGTCAGCATCTCCTCGCGGCTCATATGGCCCTTGTCACCATCGGTAAACGTAAAGGCCACTCTCTCTGCTAGAATCGGGTAGGTGGCTCTGCTTGTGTAGTCAACATACCACATGTCGGAGAGGATCACTGAGGTCCGCAGCTCATTGAGGGTCGGTATTTCTTCTAGATTGTCTGACGAGAACGTGTGCGGAATAGCCTCCAAATGCGCGGCAAAGATCCTTGAAACCACATAGTAGTGGCTGATGAGACGAAGCGCAGCCTGTAATTCCGTGCGATAGCTTTCACGATCCAGTTTTTCCAGCGTGTCGAACAAATCGACGTTGGCCCATGCATGATAACGGAAAAGAGTGTGGAGAAGCGTGCTCATTGCCAGTGCTCCTTTTGAGCGCTACGAATGTGAGTAAGTTCTTCACATTTTCTTCTGAGGCACGTTTTTGTCTACTCGCGTTGCAAAACGGCAATCGGTGATGCGCAAGGAGCCAAAGCAGGCCCGTTCCCGCGTTACGGTTGAGGCGATCGTAGAGGCGGGTGCTCGCATTCTTGCGGAAGAGGGGTGGGCAGGTTTCACCACGAACCGGATAGCGGAGGTGGCTGGCGTCAGCATAGGTTCCCTTTACCAGTACTTTCCTGACAAGCTCGCCTTGGTCGATGCGATCCGGCATCGTCATCTCAATGATAGCATGGAGGTGATGCGGCGCGTGCGGGCAGATGGCATCTCGCCCGAGCAGTTCGCCACGCAACTCGTCGCCGCCGTGGTCGCGATCCATAGCATCCATCCAGGCCTTCATCGCGTCTTACTGGACGAAGCCCCCACCTTCGAAAAATATCGGGCCCCTCACAGCGACTTTGAGCGTGAATATCTCACCTACTACGCCGAGGCGGTCGCCACGTTTCGAAAGCGCGCGACGAACGAGGCAGATCATGTTTCGGGTCGTGTGATTTCAGACGCAATCGATGGAGTGATCCACAACGCGGCGCGACGAGGCGCCCTCAGTGATCCCATGATGCAGCTTGAACTTGTTCGGTTGGTGCGCTCGTACCTCGCAGATGACCGATATTCCTAGCGCAGACGCCAAAAATCCCTTGATCAAAACGGATACTTTAGTGGCCCCTCTGGGCCGGATTGGGAGTTTCCCTCACCATCCATAAGCCGTCGAAAACGTCGATCCTCGGCACAAGGCCGAGGATGACGCCGAGAGGGCGGCACGCGCTCCCTTTTCCATGTCGATGCTATTCTGCTTAAACGCCGCTCTGGCCGTCCTGGGCAATATAGGCGATGCGGACCATGTTGGTGGCGCCGGGCGTGCCGAGGGGGACGCCGGCCGAGATGATGATGCGGTCGCCGGGCTTGCCGAAGCCTTCGGCCACGACGATGCGGCATGCGCGGTTGACCATGTCGTCGAGGTCGCTGGCATCACCGGTGACGACGCAGTGCAGACCCCATACCACCGACAGACGACGGGCCGTCTGAATGATCGGTGAGAGTGCAATGATCGGAACCTGCGGGCGTTCACGCGCGGCGCGAAGGCCGGTGGTGCCGGACGAGGTGTAGGTGACGATGGCCGCGAGGCGCAGCGTCTCGGCAATCTGGCGGGCAGCGAGCGAAATGGCGTCGGCACCGGTCGCCTCCGGCTGGGCGCGCTGCGCGTAGATGATGTTGGAGTAGTGCGGGTCCTGCTCCACGGTGCTGGCAATGGAGGCCATGGTGGAGACGGCTTCGACCGGATAGTCGCCGGAGGCGGATTCGGCAGACAGCATGATCGCATCCGCGCCTTCGAAGACGGCGGTCGCGACGTCGGAGACTTCAGCGCGGGTCGGGACCGGTGCCGAAATCATCGATTCCAGCATCTGGGTTGCAACAACGACCGGCTTGCCGGCGCGGCGGCAGGCGCGGGTCAGCTGCTTCTGGATGCCGGGAACGGCTTCGAGCGGCATTTCCACGCCAAGGTCGCCACGGGCCACCATCAGCGCGTCGGAGAGTTCAATGATCTCTTCGATGCGTTCGAGCGCCTGCGGCTTTTCGATCTTCGACATCAGGCCGACACGGTTGCCGGCAATCTTGCGCACTTCCGCCAGATCTTCCGGGCGCTGCACGAAGGAAAGCGCGACCCAGTCGACTTCTTCGGTCGCGAGAACTGCGGCGAGGTCGGCGCGGTCCTTGTCGGTCAGAACGCCAACGCCGAGCAGCGTGTCGGGCAGGCTGATACCCTTTCGGTCGGAAATCTTGGTGCCGGAAACGACGGTGGTGACGATGCTCTTGCCGTCGCACTTTTCGGCGCGCAGATGCAGCTTGCCGTCATCGATCAGCAGGCGATCGCCCGGCTTGACGGATTCGAGAATTTCCGGATGGGGCAGGAACACGCGGTTCTTGTCGCCAGGGGCTTCGTTGTTGTCGAGCGTGAAGGTCTGGCCAGCGACGAGATCGACCTTGGTATCGGCAAACTTGCCGACGCGCAGCTTCGGTCCCTGCAGATCCGCCAGAATGCCGATCGGACGGCCGTTGCGGCTTTCGACAGAGCGGATGCGCTGAATCAGCGTACGCATCACGTCATGGCTCGCATGGCTCATATTGATGCGGAAGAGATCGGCGCCGGCAAGATGAAGCTTCTCGATCATCGCCTCTTCTGCCGAAGCGGGGCCAAGAGTTGCAAGGATTTTGACTTTGCGGTTACGCTTCATCAGTTCTGACTTTCCTGTGTTCCTGGCGTGTCCGAAAGCTGGACCATCCAGCTTCCCTGTCGGCCAGTATCGTATTCCTTGAAGCCCATGCGCTGGAAGCTGCGGGCATAGCAATCATCGACGCCGTTGATCTTGAACTCGTTTTCGGCCACGCACATGTTGACGTCGCCGGTCCAGCGGCCGCCGCGGGCCGCATCCTCGGCGTAGAGATAGTAGTAGCGCGATTGCAGCTCACCCTCGATCAAAGTGGCGCATGTGGAGGCAGGCACCTGCCACCAGCCTTCGCTGACCCAGCCTTCCTTTGCGCGATAGCCGATGGCAACGCCGACAAGGTTCTGCGTGCTGTTGCAGACGCGGAAATCCGCCAATGCCGGCTGCGCTATCAAAAGGGGAGAAGAGAGGACGGCGGCTGCGGTGAAAATGCGGATCGCGCGCCGATGTTTCTCGAGGAGAGCGGGGAATGTGTATGTCACGGCGTCCATCCGGATTCCATGGTTATAGTGAAAACACTTCTAGGCGCGGAGGCCCAAGAATGTCAACGCGAGTTTAATCGATTATATTGTCAGGTCGGGTCTCTGGTGCGGTGCTGTCGATGGCCGTTTACCCGTGCAAACTTGCGCGTGGCGTCAAGCCATGCCATCAAGCGTCTCTCCCTTAGCTGCCCCAGAAATCAATTATGCCAGACTTTCAGCCATACGAAATCATAGAAGGCGATTATGACAAAGGCATGGTTTTGCTTGCAGACCATGCCATGAACCTTCTTCCACAAGCTTACGGCAATCTCGGTCTACCGCAAGCCGCGTTCGAGCGCCATATCGCTTATGACATTGGTGTGGAAGGTTTGACCAGAAAGCTTGCGGCGAGTCTTGGCGTGCCTGCCGTTCTCGGCCGCTTTTCGCGTCTGTTGATCGATCCCAATCGCGGCGAGGACGATCCGACGCTGATCATGAAGATTTCCGATGGCGCGATCGTGCCCGGCAACCATCCGATCACGGACGAGGAGTGGGATAGGAGGGTCGAAACCTATCACCGTCCCTATCACAATGCCGTTGATGCGGTTCTGACCAGAACGGCAGAGACGTCAGGCAAGGCACCGCTGGTGTTTTCGCTGCATTCCTACACGCCGTTCTGGAAGTCCGTTCCGCGTCCCTGGCATGCGGCGGTTCTGTGGGACACGGACCACCGCGCCGTTCACCCGCTGATTGATCATCTGAGGGCGAGCGGCGATATTCTGGTGGGCGATAACGAGCCTTATGATGGCGCACTGAAGGGTGACACCATGTATCGCCACTGCATGATGAAGGGCATCCCGCATGCGCTTCTGGAAGTGCGCCAGGACCTGATCGGCGATGAGGCGGGCATTGCCGCCTGGGCTGATCGTCTCGCTCCCATTTTTGCCGCAATGAATGACGATCCCACCCTGCATGAGTACAAGCAGTTCGCCTCGCGGACTGGTCCTTACTGAAAGGCGACATCGATATGAGCGAGCTTGACGAGAAGCAGAGAACCGAGTTCGAGGCAGCCGCCTTCCGCAGGCTGGTCAACCATTTGCGCAATCGCCCAGAGGTGCAGAATATCGACCTCATGAACCTCGCCGGCTTCTGCCGCAACTGCCTGTCCAACTGGTATGCGGATGCGGCGAAGGATGCCGGTACCGATCTCAGCAAGGACGAGGCGCGCGAGATCATCTACGGCATGCCCTATGAGGACTGGAAGCGTCTTCACCAGAGCGAAGCGAGCGATGGCCAGAAAGCCGCCTTCGAAGAAAACCGCCCGAAGGAATAGCTGCCTCCCACCCGATTAGGCTTGACGTGAGGCCTTTCCACGGGCAGTTCACCAGCCGGGAATTTTGGCTGCCTTTGATGAGCAGCAGGCGAAGATTTCGCCTTACGAAAAACGGGCTCTAAGCGGGCCGAACTATTGAAGGATCATGGAATGGACGAAACAGCCACAACCGAAACCGTCGCCGCCGCCGAACTTCGCCAGATTATCGAGCGTATCGAACGCCTGGAAGAAGAGAAGGCGGCAATCCAGGGTGACATCAAGGATGTCATGGGCGAAGCCAAGGGCCGCGGCTACGACACCAAGGCGATCCGCACCATCATCCGCCTTCGCAAGAAGGATGCCAACGAGCGCATCGAGGAAGAGACAATTCTCCAGACCTATATGGCCGCACTTGGTATGGAGTAAGGTCTAGAGCTGCGGGACCAAAGACGGCCTCGCAGCTTACTTGTTTTCCGTCAGGATGTTTTTGTTGGCTATCAGCAACTCCATAATTTTGCTTCTAACGAATTCTTGCTCTTTCAAAAGCTCTGACTGACGCTTGTTCAAAGCGCGCTCCACCTCTGTGAACATGACGACAGTAAAGAGAAAGTCGCCAAATCCATCGGCACGAGTAACATCACTAACTGGGCGTTCCGTGGTCAAGACGCGAAAGATGTTTCGCTTTTCGTCGTCGGAAACTTCGAATACGAGTTTATGCGCGAACTTGTTGCGGAGCGCGTTGACAGCTTTAAGTACACTCCCGAACTCGTCCCTGAAAAATCCCAGAGCCTGACATAAGCCGAGCTTCTCCGCGAAAGACCTGTGCGCGTTAAAATAAGCTTCTGGATGATCGAGGTGCTCGTTGAGGACGGCCGTGATTATATGATCAAGATATATATGGGCGACGATTAATTTTGCCCAATCTTCGGAAACTGATATCCGGTCGATAAACGTGCTGATGTCGAAACTAGGATTGTCGCCAATCGAGCGTAGTAGCAGCTCTTCTTTCTCAAATCTTCCTTGCTTCAAAATTGGTTCTGCTTTCTCTGAAAGTAGGCGGATCAGCTGCGCGTGCCAGCCAGCTTTTCGGAGAGCTCGCCCATTTCCTTCTGCGCTTCCTTGTCCGCCGGGTAAAGCGTCAGGTAGCGCTCCCATACCTTCATCGCCGTTTCGTTGCGCTCTGAGCTTCCCAGAATATTGGCGAGACCGGCAAGGGCGGGGAAGAAGCGTGGCTCTTTTTCCAGCGTGCTGTTGAGGTCGGCCATTGCCTTGCGGGTGTCGCCGTCGGCCAGATGTATCATGGCGCGGCGGTACCAGGCGCCGGCGTAGTCCGGGTCGAGGAAGATGGCCTGGTCGAGGAAGTCATAGGCTGCGGCGCTGCGCTTCTGTTCATTGGCCTCTTCGGCCCATTGCATCAGCAGGTTGATCGTGGGGCTGCCGGAATCGCTCCACTGGCCGACGATTTCGGTGGCGATGCCGCGGGCCTTCTTGGCGTCGCGCTCCTTCTTCAGATTGTTGAAGAGATCGCCGACCGGGTCTTTGGAGGCAGGCTGCTCAGGCTGAGGCGCTGCCGCGACCGGCTCCGCAGCATGGGCGGTAAGCGTCGTGGCCGGGGCAAGTGGGCTGAGCGAGGCGAGGAGAAGAGCACAAAAACGAAATTGGCGCATGCGGATCACGATAATCCGTATGCGCCAATTAGGAAATCGAATTCTGTCTGCTATCAACAAAGTGATCCGCTTTTTCAAACGGAGCACTGCAGAAACGCAATCAGCCCTGACGAGCCTTGAAGCGTGGGTTCTGCTTGTTGATGATGTAGACGCGGCCCTTGCGGCGAACCAGACGGTTGTCGCGGTGACGAGCCTTAAGCGCTTTGAGCGAGTTCTTGATCTTCATTTTTCTGGTCCGCAGTTTGGCGGGCTTTCGCACGCATAATCTAAACAATCAAAAGCGCGCAACGGGGCGCGCCTTTTTCGGTTGGCAGGCAGATACCCTTTCGGCACCGGCCTGTCAACACGCTACGCAAGCTTTTACCGGGAAAACCCCGGCTTTCCAGCCTTGGTGAGTTGCGTCACATGGCCCATCTTTCGGCCCGCACGGGCCTCCGTCTTGCCGTAAAGATGCACGAGGCAGTCTTTTTGGCTCAGCCATTCCGGCACGCTGTCGATGTCGTCACCAATCAGATTGGTCATCACGCAATCGGAATGACGCTCTGCGCTGCCAGGCGCTAGGCCCGCTACGGCGCGGATATGCTGTTCGAACTGCGAGACCACGCAGGCGGCTTCCGTCCAGTGGCCGGTATTGTGGACGCGCGGCGCCATCTCATTTGCCACCAGCGAACCATCCGCCAGCACGAAGAACTCGATGCCGACGACACCCACATAATTCAGCGCGGCCAGCAGCTTCTGCGCCGATTCCACCGCGACGGTTCTAGCCGCATCGGAAAGATCGGCAGGAATGGTCGACGTATGGAGAATGCCGTTCAGGTGAACGTTTTCGGCAGGATCGTAGCAGGTGACGGTGCCATCCTGGAAACGCGCGGCGATGATGGAAATCTCACGCTCGAAGGGAATGAAGCTTTCGAGAATCAGCGGCACCTTGCCGAGCGCATCGAAGGCGCCGGTCAGATCTTCGCCGCCCTTGAAGACGCGCTGACCCTTGCCGTCATAGCCCATGCGCCGCGTCTTCAGCACGCCCTTGCCGCCGAACTCCGCAAGTGCGGCTTCAAGGCCGGCCTGATCGTCCACGGCGCGGAAATCGGCCGTCGGGATGCCGCAGCCATTGAGGAAACGCTTTTCCGTCAGGCGGTCCTGCGAGGCGCTCAGCGCTTGCGCCGGCGGATAGACCGGCACGGAAGCGGCGAGCGTTTCGGCGGCAACGACGGGCACGTTTTCAAATTCGTAGGTCACGACATCGCAGAGGCTTGCGAGTTCGGCCAAAGCCTTCTCGTCATCGTAAGCCGCAACGATCTGGCGATTGCAGACCTGGGCCGCCGGGCAATCGGCCTGTGGCTCCAGCACGACGGTGCGGAAGTTGAGACGGGCGGCTGCCATGGCCAGCATGCGGCCAAGCTGGCCGCCGCCGATGATACCGATGGTGGAGGATTTCATTGCGGCGCGTCCATGGGGTATTCAGCAACGATTGCCGTCTGGCGGGCGCGGTAATTGTCCAGCCGGTCGGCCAGATCCTCGTCGGAAAGCGCGAGCACGGCTGCGGCCAGAAGGGCGGCATTGATGGCGCCCGCCTTGCCTATGGCAAGCGTGCCGACCGGAATGCCCGCCGGCATCTGTACGATGGAATAGAGGCTGTCCTGGCCGGACATGGCTTTCGACTGAACCGGAACGCCGAAGACGGGGAGAGGGGTCAGCGCTGCCGTCATGCCGGGAAGATGGGCAGCGCCGCCGGCACCGGCGATGATGACCTTGAAGCCTTCGTCCTTCGCATTGGTGGCGAAATCGAACATCCGTTCCGGCGTGCGGTGGGCGGACACGATGCGCGCCTCATATTCGATATCGAGCGCATCCAGCGTATCGGCGGCGTTTTTCATGGTCTCCCAGTCAGACTGGCTTCCCATGATGATGGCGACGGGCGGCGTTTCAGTGGTCAAGCGGCGTCTCCTTGTCCAGAGGTTGTCAGGGTCCAGAGCTTATCAGGCGATGATATCCGGGATGATCTGATCTTCGATCTGGGTCATCTTGTCCTTGATGGCCAGCTTCTTCTTCTTCATCCGTTGAATTCTGAGCGCTTCGCAATTGGTCTGGATCATCGCGTTGATGGCCGTGTCGTAATCCTCATGCTCCTGCCTCAGCCTTGCCAGCGTAAGCCGGACGTCCGCCTGTTCCTGGTCGGCCATCTCGTCGTCCCCATTGTAATGAACCGGACCGCCATCCGGCATCTCTGTTGTTGGTCTTCGTGCCTGTACCATCAAATGGCGGTAACGGGAAGTTTCCTTAGAGCGCTTCCTTGTCAAATGGCAACGTTCTGCCGGAGCAGGTTTTCGTCAGGGCAAAGGCGATTGGCGAAGGGCATACCCAAAGGTACGGCCGAGCCGATCGCCTTTGATCCTGGCGGAAAAATGCCCGGCCCTGCCGCCGCGCCGCTTCGCAGTGCGAAGCGATAAGCGCGCCGGGCGATTGAAGCTCTTGCAGATTTGCCAGCAAATCTGCGGGAGGGTTGGTTGAAACGGGCCACCTGCTTGCCCGGCCGGCTTGGCCGTATGCGTTGGCTACGGCACGCGCCATCCGGACAATCAGTCGATCCCGTTTGAACCAACAGAACTGTTTCCATTTAACAAGGAAGCGCTCTTATAGCATTTTTGCCGCACTATTGCCCCGATTTCGCCTTCGACAAAGCGCGCTTTCCGTGTCACAGTGCTGTCGTAAACCTGAAACTCCAGCGATGGAGCGCTGGAGGTAGGTTCAACAAGGAAGGACGTGCCGCATGACCATTCAGGCTCATATTGCATCGCTCGAAAAGAAACACGGTGCTCTGGAGGAAGAGCTCGAGAGTATTCTTGCTTCCCCGTCTTCCGACGATCGGGAGATAGCCAATATCAAGCGCAGAAAGCTGCGTCTTAAGGACGAGTTGCAGAGGCTGAAAGCGACAACGAAACATTGATTTTCAATAACTATTGAGACCGCAGGGCGAGTTTTCGCCTGAGAAGCGGTAAAAGTTCAAGGCCCTGGTTGCAAAGCGCGATCAGGGCCTTTCCGTTTTGCCGGCAGGGGGCTGCGGCATGCATGCGCCGCAAGGGGCATTTGTTACACCGGCAAGCCATCCCAGAGCAGTTTCAACGCCGCGATAAAGGCCATTCCATACATCAGCGGATAGAAGACGGCGGGCTTCATGTATTTGACAACCTTGGCGCCGGCAAATGTGGCAATCATCGCCACCGGCAGCAGCGTGGCGGAGGTGGTGAGGTTGGTGGAATCCAGCGCCCCCAGCGCAAAATAAGGGATGAGCTTGATCGCATTCATGATGGCGAAGAAGCGCACGCTCATGCCGGTATAGGTCTTCGGATCCAGCTTGAGTGGCAGCACATAGATCTGGAAGGGTGGACCACCGGCATGCGCGACAAAACTTGCATAGCCCGACAGTGAAGACCAGAGCGTGGCGGCAGCCGGTCTCTGCGGTTTTGGCGCGATCTCCTGTCCGCGGCGGGCGCGGAAGCTCTCGTAGAAATAGCGCAGGACGAAAAGGATGGTGACGGTTGCGACGACGAGGCGCATCGCGTCGGGGGAAATCAGCGTCGAGGTGGCCCAGCCGAGCGCAATGCCGGCAATGGCGCCCGGCAGCATCAACAGCAGCGTTTCCCGATGGTTATGGTGACGCCATGCCCAGAGTGCCACCAGATCCATGACGATCAGAATGGGAAGGAAGATCGCCGCCGCCTGCACCGGCGGCACGGCCAGCGCCATCAGCGGCACGCCCATCAAGGCCAGGGCGCCGCCAAGCCCGCCTTTCGACAGGCCGACCAGAACGACAGCGGGAATGGCAACAAGGAAGAAATGGAGATCGAGCGACATGGTCAGGACTTGAGATGAGCGTGTGAGACGGCCATTGGAACAGGCCGCGAGGGGAAAGGACGACAAAGAGTCCAGCTATGAACTGTTGATCCTTCGTGCAGTCCGGTTTATCGGAAACAGTATATGAAAACGAGTGCAGATTGGCGATGAAGCGTTCTTTCTGCGGAAAATGGAAAAATCATGGGTTCTCCTGAAGATCGCTGCCGTCTGGTTCTGATCGTGCCGCAAGCCGAAGATGCTGGCCTGCAAGCCAAGGCGCTGGAGGATGCCCTGAGGGGCGGCGATGTCGCCTCCGTCATCATCCCCCAATACGCTCTCGATGACGACAGCTTCCAGAAACGCGCGGAAGTGCTGGTGCCGATCGTGCAGGCGGCGGGTGCCGCAGCGCTGGTTGCCGGTGACAGCCGCGTTGCCGGCCGCGTGAAGGCCGATGGTCTGCATGTGATAGGCGGCTTGGAGCCGCTGGCGGAAGCGGTGGAAAAGTTCACGCCGAAGATGATCGTCGGCGGCGGCAATGCCGATGACCGGCACAAGGCGCTGGAGCAGGGCGAAGCGAACCCGGACTATATCTTCTTCGGCAAGCTGGAGGGTGACATCAAGCCGGAGCCGCACCCGAAGAACGTCGCGCTTGGCGAATGGTGGGCCTCGATGATCGAAATTCCGTCGATTGTCATGGGCGGTTCGGATGTCGCCTCTGTGGTTGCGGTTGCCGAAAGCGGCGTGGAATTCGTCGCACTTCGCCAGGCCGTCTTCGCTCACGCGGGCGGCGCGGCGCAGGCCGTTGCCGAAGCCAATGCATTGCTTGACGAAAAAGCGCCACGGTTTGGCGGTTGATACGGGCGATGATCCTTCGCTTGCTCCGCCTTTCCCCATCGATCTCGCTTCTGGCGATGGCTTGCGCCATCACAGCGGCCCCTTCCTTTGCGCAGGGCCAGGTTCCAGCTGCCGGACAACAGTCTGCGCCGCAGCAGGCTGAGCCGCAGGCAAGCCCTGATCTTCTGCCGGGCCTTCAGCCGCAGGCGCAAGGTACTGATGGCGCGGGCGAGGAAGACACCGATTTTGGACCGGTGGTGAACCAGGGACCGGATGTGCTGTCGCGACCGACGGACCAGGATGCCGATCCGCTGCGGAAAGGCCGCGTGACCGGCGGCGATCAGAAGGATCTCCAGCCTTCGGAGGGCGTCACCGTCTATCAGCGCATGGGGGCCGAGCTTCCGCCGCTGCCGAAGGAAAAGGAATTCAAGGGCAAGATCGACGAGGCCTATGGTCATTATCAGCGCGGTGAATATGTGCAGGCGCTGGACAAGGCGCTGACCCGCGCGCAGGACGGCGATGCCGCAGCGCAGACGCTGGTTGCCGAAATGATGAGCCGCGGTCTCGGCATTGCCCGCGACGACAAGACCGCCGCCTTCTGGTACGAGCAGGCCGCCAAGAATGGCGATGCCGTTGCCATGTTCAAATACGCGCTGATCCTGATGGAAGGCCGGCTCGTCAAGCACGACAAGACGCTTGCCGACGACTACATGCGCCGTGCGGCCGAGGCAGGCAATCCGGAAGCCGAATTCAACTGGGCGCAGATCCTCGTCTCCCAGACGCCCGGGCCAAAGGGTCTGATGGCGGCGCTGCCCTTTTATGAGAGGTCGGCGGAAAAAGGGATTGCTGATGCCCAATATGCCGTGTCGCAAATCTATTTCAACGTGCCGGAGGTGCCGAAGGAAAAGAAGGCAAAGGCGCGCGAATGGCTGACGCGGGCAGCGAAGGCGGGCTTCGATACCGCGCAGGTCGATCTCGGCATCTGGCTGGTCAACGGCACGGCCGGCGATCGCGATCTGGAAGAAGGTTTTCGCTGGCTGAATGGCGCTGCTCAGCGCGGCAATGTCGTGGCGCAGAACAAGGTGGCGCATCTCTACATCCAGGCGCTCGGAACGCGCCCCGATCCGATCGAGGCGGCCAAGTGGTATGTGCTGTCGCGCCGCGCAGGACTAAAAGACCCGGGGCTGGAAGATTTCTATCTCGGCATCGAGGACAGTCAGCAGAAGCAGGCGATCGACGCGGCCAACAAGTTCCGGCCCAACTGAGGGCGAAACCGCTGCACACTTTTGCTCGACTATGCTTCTTGCGATCGCATGTCGTAAGCGCAAAACCGCTCCACACTTTTGCGCGACAATGCTTTAGCCTTGAATTTCGGTACGTTTTGTGGTCTTGAACCCGCAAACCTAAAATAGAAACCAATATGCCTGCCTGCCCCGATCTTGCGCGGCCGGTTCAGCCACCTTCCAGGAATGTTTTCATGGCCCGTTCAGCCCTTCTCAATGTCATGGTTCAGGCCGCCTTGAAGGCGGGAAAATCTTTGTCGCGTGACTTCGGTGAAGTGCAGAACCTGCAGGTATCGGTCAAGGGACCAAGCGACTTCGTGTCCCAGGCCGATCTGAAGGCCGAAAAGATCGTTCGCGAGGAGCTGATGAAGGCTCGTCCGACCTATGGCTTCCTCGGCGAAGAGGGCGGCGAGGAAATCGGCACCGATGGCGCCCATCGCTGGATCGTCGATCCGCTGGACGGTACCACCAACTTCCTGCACGGCATTCCGCAGTTTGCTGTCTCCATCGGTCTGGAGCGCAGCGGCGAAATCGTCGCCGGCGTCATCTTCAACCCGGCAACGGACGAGCTTTACACTGCCGAGCGTGGCGGCGGGGCGTTCCTCAATGACCGCCGCATTCGCGTTGCGGCCCGCAAGCAGCTTTCCGACAGCGTAGTCTGCTGCGGCGTTCCGCATCTCGGACGCGGCAACCACGGCAAGTTCCTCGTCGAGCTTCGCCATGTGATGGGCGAGACCGCAGGCGTGCGCCGCATGGGTGCCGCTGCTCTCGACCTCGCATATGTTGCAGCCGGTCGCTTCGACGGCTTCTGGGAAGCGGAACTGTCCCCCTGGGATATCGCCGCAGGTATCGTGCTCATCCGCGAAGCCGGCGGCTTCGTTTCCGATATGGGCGGCGCCAACAGCATGCTTGAAAGCCGCAGCGTGGTTGCTGGCAACGAGTACATCCAGAAGGCGCTGCTGGACGTCGTCAACCGGCCGGTTCCTGGCCGCTGATAGGGACCGAGGCGTCTCCTCTGACGCCCCCATTCCTGTGCCCGTCACAGGAATCTGGTCGGACCAAATCTTTGGTTTGAAAGAATGTTTTCTCGTCGCGCTGACGCGCGACGGCTAAGCTTCCCGTGACGGGTACAGGAGTGAGGGTGGGTCAAGGAATCCTTGCTCAAGGCACTTGCCCGGTCTATCGCGACGCCCATGTGTTCGATCCCGTACGGTACGACCGAACCTCACCTGAGCCTCCCTTTCATTCTTTGAAAAAGCTTTGTTCTCAAAAGGCTTTTCACTTCAATTCGTCGTAATTTTACTCTAGCTTCCGCTCCGAACCATGCTGATGCCCCAGTCTTGAGGGCAAGGTCATGGCAGCATTAGAGGAACGGGCCCTATGGCGGATACGGAACTGCTCGATGTCGGCGTCGAGAAACCGCTGACGAAAGAATATCATCACAAGCTGTCCAGCCCGACGCCGTTCTTATGGACGATGATGATCTTTCTCATCATCGTGTCCTTCCTTGCCGCCATTCTGTTCCGGCAGGCGCAATCGGCCTTTATGACCAATCCTGGACTGAACGGCTTCATTCTCGGCGTTCTCGCCATCGGCATCGTTCTGGTGTTCATGCAGATTTTGAGCCTGCGCCCCGAAGTGCGCTGGTTCAACAATTTCCAGGCGGCCGGAAGCGTCGACAAGGCCGGGCGTCCGCCGAAGCTCCTGGCGCCGATGCGAGCGCTGATCGGCAAGCGCGGTGAGGTGCGGGTCTCGACCGTCACGCAGCGCTCCATTCTCGATTCCATCGCCACGCGTCTCGATGAATCGCGCGACACCTCGCGCTATCTCATCGGCCTTCTGGTTTTCCTCGGTCTGCTCGGTACCTTCTGGGGTCTGATCGGCACGATCGGCGCCATCAGCGACGTCATCCAAGGCCTCGATCCGACATCGGGCGACAGCAGCGATATTCTGTCCTCGCTGAAATCCGGCCTGACGGCGCCGCTGTCGGGCATGGGCACGGCGTTTTCGTCCTCGCTGCTTGGTCTTTCCGGCTCGCTGATCCTCGGCTTTCTCGATCTCCAGGCGGGCCGCGCGCAAAACCGCTTCTACACGCAGCTGGAAAACTGGCTGTCTTCCGTTACCGATCCGGGCGTCGATCTCTCCGTTGACGGCAAGCCCGTTGCGGCGAGCGGTGCCGCCGGGACCGAGCGTTCGCTTGCCGCCATGCATAATCTGGCGGAGGGCATTCAGGGACTGGTGAAGAATATGCGCGGCGAGCAGCAAATGCTGCGCGACTGGATCGAAGCGCAGCAGGAGGAATCCAAGGCGCTCCGTCGCACGCTTGACCGTCTCACTGCGCGAATGGATGCCGACCAGAAGGCGGCCAGGCGATCCACTCCCCACGATAACGGGAGCGCGTGATCATGGCGCTTGCGCGCAACCGCCGTCGCGACAGAGGTATCGATTACTGGCCGGGCTTCGTCGATGCACTATCGACGCTGCTCATGGCGATCATGTTTCTGCTCACCGTCTTCGTTCTTGCACAGTTCGTGCTCTCGCGAGAAATCTCCGGCAAGGACGAGGTCATGACGCGCCTCAACAACCAGATTGCCGAATTGACCGAATTGCTGGCGCTGGAAAAGGGCAGCAAGCAGGATATCGAAGACACGCTTGCCAATCTGCAATCCACCCTTGCCCAATCTGAAAACGAACGCTCGCGTCTGCAGGCGCTACTCGATTCCGGTGCGGGCAACAGTTCCGCCGCCAATGCCCGTGTCGGGCAGTTGACGGGCGAGCTTGAGGATGCGCGCGAAGCCGGTGCCAGAGCCTCGACGCAGATCGAATTGCTGAATCAGCAGATCGCCGCACTGAGAGCCCAGATCGCTTCCGTCGAGGCGGCACTGCAAGCTTCGGAAGCCAGGGACACATCCTCTCAGGTGAAGATCGCCGATCTCGGCCGTCGTCTGAACGTGGCGCTGGCGCAGCGTGTGCAGGAGTTGAACCGCTATCGCTCCGACTTCTTCGGACGCCTGCGCGAAATCCTCTCGGACCGCGAGAACATCCGCATCGTCGGCGACCGCTTCGTCTTCCAGTCGGAGGTTCTGTTTCCGTCCGGCGGCACAGATCTCAATCCGGAGGGGCAGGTGGAGATGGCGAAGCTTGCCGCAGCACTCATCGATCTTGCCAAGGAAATCCCACCGGAAATCAACTGGGTGCTGCGTGTCGATGGTCACACGGACAATGTGCCACTTTCGGGCTCCGGTCGTTTTCGTGACAACTGGGAGCTATCGTCGGCCCGTGCCACCTCCGTCGTCAAGTTCCTGATTTCCAAGGGCGTACCGGCCAACCGTCTGGTCGCTGCCGGTTTTGGCGAGTATCAGCCTTTGGCGGAAGGCGAGACGCCGGAAGCCCGTTCGCAGAACCGCCGTATCGAGTTGAAGCTGACGGAGCGATAGTTCTTGAGGAGAGACGCATGAAAAGCGATGAGGCTTATGCGATCGCGCAAGCTGCGATGGCGCAGTTGAAAGCAGCAATCTTTATGCAATTGAAGGCCGCTGGGGAAAGGGGGCTGAAGAACTCCGAACTTGGGCGGTCTCTTGGAATCTACACCGGTCACGTGGAGCATGAAGGGCACATTTCTCGTACCCTTCTAGAAATCATGAAAGCGGAAGGTGTTGTGGAACAGAATGAACAGACTAAAGTCTGGTCACTCCGCACGTATTGAATAGCCGCTTACAGTTTAGGCTTCGAGACGCTCAGCTTCTTCTTGCCCGGTGTTGAATTGCAGGCGTGCCAGCTTGGCGTAAAGGCCGCCCTGACGGATCAGGCTTTGGTGCGTGCCTTCCTCTATGATGCGGCCTTCATCCATCACCAGAATGCGGTCGGCCTTGAGCACGGTTGCGAGGCGGTGGGCAATGACGATGGTGGTGCGTTTGGCGATCAGCTCGTCCAGCGCCTTTTGCACCAGCGTTTCGCTTTCGGCATCCAACGCTGAGGTTGCTTCGTCGAGCAGCAGGATCGGGGCATCGCGCAGAATGGCGCGGGCAATGGCGATGCGCTGGCGCTGGCCGCCGGAGAGCGTGACACCGCGTTCGCCGGCTACGGTGTCGTAACCTTCCGGCAGTCTGGCAATGAAACCATCGGCCTGCGCGGCGACCGCTGCAGCCCGGACCTGCTCACGCGTGGCATCCGGCCTGCCAAAAGCGATGTTGTCGTGGATGGAGGAGGCGAAGATCGCCACATCCTGGGGCACGATAGCGAGCCTGGAGCGCAGCTCCTTCAAGGTGACGGAGCGGATATCGGTGCCGTCGATGGTGATGCGGCCGGATTGCGGATCGTAGAAGCGCATCAAAAGCGAGAACACGGTGCTTTTTCCAGCGCCCGACGGGCCGACGATCGCCACTGTTTCGCCGGCGGCGACGTGGAAGGAAAGGTCGGAAATAATCGGTCTGCCTGCACCCTTCGGATAATGGAAGGCCACATGCTCGAAGCTTGCCTCGCCGCGCGCCGGAACGGGCAGCAAAACGGGCGCGACCGGTTCTTCGACGGGGGACTTTTCCTCCAACAATTCGGAGAGGCGTTCGGCCGCGCCTCCTGCCTGCGACAGCTCGCCCCAGACTTCCGAGAGCTGGCCGAGAGAGCTTGCGGCAATGACGGAATAGAGAACGAACTGGCTGAGCGTACCGGCTGAGATCGCGCCGGTCAGAACGCTATGCGCGCCATACCAGAGAATCGCGACGACGCTGCCGAAGACCAGACTGATGGCGACTGCGGTCAGAATAGCGCGAGCGCTGATCGCCGCGCGTGCGCCATGATAGGCCTTCTCCACGGCGGCATCGTAGCGGCTGTTTGCCAGCATCTCGGCATTGAAGGACTGGATGGTGCGGCTGGCGGAAATCGTCTCGGAGGCGAAGGCAGACGAAGCGGCAAGCGTATCCTGCGTGGTTCTGGAGCGCGAGCGCACCGAGCGGCCAAAGGCGATCAATGGAAAGACGATGAAGGGAATGGCAAGAAGGGCAAGGCCCGCAAGCTTCGGGCTTGTATAGACCATCATTGCCACGGCGCCGAGACAGAGCAGCGTGTTGCGCAGCGCCACGGAAGCCGACGATCCGAAGGCGGAGCGGATCTGCACCGTATCGGCGGTGAGGCGCGAGGTCAGTTCGCCGGAATGGTTGGTATCGAAAAAGGCCTGCGACAGCGAGGTCAGATGGGCGAAGACATCACGGCGCAGATCGGTCACGACGCGTTCGCCGATGATCATCACATAATAATAGCGCATGGCGCTTGCGAGGGCGAGAATGATGGCGATCGCCAGCAGCATGGCAAAATAGTTGTTGATCATCGCGCCATCGGTCGCTTCAAAACCGTGGTCGATGATGCGGCGCACGGCAAGCGGTAGCGCAAGCGTGGTGGCGGAAGACAGCACGAGCGCAAAAAGGGCCGCGGCGACCAGGCCGCGATAGCGCTTGAGGTAGGGAAACAGGCTTGCCAGAGGTTTCAGCGTCCTGCGCCCTGCGGGCTTGTGTGCCTCAATGTCTGCCACGTGCATTACTCCTTGGTGCCGCAGGATCAACAGGTCCGGCGGCGACGCCGTTTTGGCGTCTTGATATGTGTCTTGCCGTGATCGGCAGGCACTTGTTATCTCGGCGCCCTTCATGTATAGGCTCCGCATCAAATTGGGAAGCCATGGCCTAAAGGGCTCAGGTTTCATTTATTGAATCGGCTCAGTTGACGCAATTGCGGCAAATGGTCCGCACCCACTTACGCAGGAAGATTGTCATGAAGGCTGAAATCCATCCCGACTATCACATGATCAAAGTTGTCATGACCGATGGTACCGAATACGAAACCCGTTCGACCTGGGGTTCCGAGGGCGCAGTTATGAACCTCGAAATCGATCCCAGATCCCATCCGGCCTGGACTGGTGGCAACCAGCAGCTGATGGACCGCGGCGGTCGCGTTTCCAAGTTCAACAAGCGTTTCGGCGGCCTCGGCCTCTAATCCGTTTGATCATGGACTGCAAAATAACCTCGGAGCGATCCGGGGTTTTTTGTTGTCTGGATGGCGGAGCGTGGGTTTTGCTTCGTGTAGGACGGATCGGCGCGCTGCACTCTGCTGACACCGCCTGCTCTTCAAGCGCTCTTTGACGTCCCGGCCTCGTGGCACAGTCCATCCCAGACAACAAAAAAGCAGGCCGGAGCCTGCTTCTTCAAAATCATGCGTCGGGAATAGCGCGATCAGTTGCTGTTGAACGCGGTGCGCAGCAGGTTGAGCTGTGCCTGAACGCTGTTTTCGTTGTCCGGGACCTTTGCTTCCGCTGGGCGATAGATTTCGCGGTCGAGAAGGGCAACGCGGTTCTGCAGGCGAAGCGAACGCTCGACGAGATCGCGGAAGGATTCCGGCAGGTCGTTCCAGCCTGGAGCGTTGCGATCGACGTTGAAGTTGTCGAGGCGGACCTTGTTCTTTTCGTTGAGAACCTGATCGCGGGTCATCTCGCCATTGTTGACGGCGCGCTGCAGCAGCAGCCAGGATGCCATCTGCATCAGGCGGGTGGTGAGGCGCATGGATTCCGCGGCGTAGAGCACCGAGGCCATACGCGGCAGCACCTTGGAGGCTGCGCGGCCAGAGCCATCGAGATAGCTTGCCGTTTCTTCCACCAGGCCCATGCCCTCGGCATAGAGAGTCTTGAACTGGTTCGAGGCTGCGGCGCGGCCGGCGAAGCTGATGGTATTCAAAACCTGTTCCGACATTTCTTTAATCCCTGCTTACGCATGATACGGTGAGGCAACGGAGTTAGCGGGTGAATTGTTCCGGCCTTTGTATTTTCAGGATGATACCAATACCGCAAATGCGCAAGCTGATTATTAAAGAAAGGTTAATACCCACAGTTTTGCAGGTTTTCCAACAGAATAAAAAAAGAGCCGCAAAAGCGGCTCTCAAGGTAAAACAGGGAGAAAAATCAGACCAATTCGCCGATAGGAGAAACTGCCTGAGGTTCAGCAGAACTGAACATGTATAGTAATCTCTCAGAAAGCTTAATATTTGGTTAATGGTAAACGAAAAACTGTCTCGCGGGGTAACGTTTGCTCAGCATTCTTGATCTCATCTGGTGCGAAACAGATTTTCCGCTGCCTTGCGGCCCGCCGACTTCTTCTCCTTTTCGCCCTCCAGCCGTTCGATTTCAGCTGACAGAATATTGATGCGTGCGGTCAGCTCATCCACCGAAAGCAGCGTCAGGTCGGCGCCAATGATGTGCGTGGTGTTCTGCTTTTGCGGAAGATCCTCGTCAAAGATACTCATATTCCTGCTCCCTTCTGCAAATCTGCTTCCTCTTCAGGATATTGCGGTGCTCTGGGGTCAAGCGAAGCGCTTTCCGGTGTCAGTAGCGGCGCAGGGGCCGTCGGCATGGTGGAGAAGTTATCCTTCTCCGCGGTGGTGAGCGCGGCGCGCTGCCTCGAGCGGAAGATAGAATAAGCCGTAATCAGAAGATGCGAAACCGCCGTTACCAGAAACAGCGCGTAGGGACCGAAGGAGGTCATGATCGGGCCGCCAAGCGTCGGGCCTATGATGGTGCCGATGCCGTAAAGCAAAAGCAGGCCGCCCGAGACTTTGACGAAATCTTCCGAGGAGGCGAAGTCGTTGGCGTGTGCGACCGCGATCGGGTAGAGCGCATTGGCGGCGGCACCATAAACGCAGATCATTCCGATCAGCACATAGACATGTGTCGGGTGGATGATCGCGATCGCAAGGCCCGCGACGGCGGCGAGCGCCGAGAGGCCTGCCAGCACGAAACGACGGTCGATACGGTCGGACAGCTTGCCGGCCGGAAACTGCGCGAGCGCGCCGACGAAGATGGTGGAACTGACCATGATGGCGATGGTGGTGGGATCGAGCCCCGCACGCGCGCCGAAGACGGCAGCAAGCGTACCATAGGCGCCATTAGCGATGCCGACCAGCAGGATGCCGACGAAGGATACCGGCGAATTGCGGTAGAGCGCCCGAAGATCGAGCTTGACCTTCTTCAGCGGTTGCGGGCTCTCCGCTTTTGACAACATGGCGGGAAGGATCGCGACGCAATAGATGATGGCGCAGACCATGAAGAGCGATGTATTGCCCACATGGCCGAAGGGAATGACGAGCTGTCCGGCCACCACGCCGAAGAGCGTAATGGCGATATAGAGCGAGAAGATCGCACCGCGGCTTTCATTGGTGGCGCGCTCGTTCAGCCAGCTTTCGATGATCATCGAGGTTCCGGCGGTGCAGAAACCGGTCAGGGCACGCAGGGCCACCCAGGAGACGTCGTCGATAAAGAGACCGGTCAGGAGAACGGTGAGGCAGATGACTGCAACGAAGCTGCCGAAGGCACGGATATGGCCGGCCCGGCGCACGATGGCGGGTGCTACAAAACAGCCGATGACGAATCCTGCCGCCCAGGAGGTGCCGAGAAAACCGAGCACTTCGTTGGAGTAACCTTCTTCCGAACCGCGCACCGGCAGAAGCAGGCCCTGCAGGCCGTTGCCAAGGAAGAGGAAGAGGGTGCTGGTGAGAAGAGCGAATACGGGTAGAATATTTCTGCTCATAAAGTCTCTCTCATGCTGATGCTATTGCCGGTATCATGTGGAAGATGGTGCGAATAAGACGCCGCCATGGTGAGCATAAAAATGTCCACCCTGTGACGATGTAGAATGAGTTTGACATTTGGCTCACGGATGCGGCAAGCCCCTAAATAGACATTTGCAGTTGAACCGGCGGCAGCGGCCAAGGGTTCCCGAAGAAGATGGCAGAAACGGTGGCACACAGCTTGCCCGATTGAGCCAAAAGGTTGCGTGATGACGAAGGCGATCGGCCTTTTGCTACTTCTGGCCATGGGTATCCAGCTCATCCGCCCGCTCGGATTCCCGGGCTTTAGACGACGTGCCGATTTCTGGAAGATCGCCGTGGTGGCCTTCGTTCTGTGGACGCTGGTGCTGCTCCTGCGGCCATGAATTTTGGCGCTCCCATCGATGATGGAAGCGCCTACAGCATCGGCCCGAAAATCGCTCTCGATTTTCGGAAAGCACGATGCGTAGCTTCAAAAAGCTAAAGCGTCCTTTGGGCGTTTAACAAAACGCACGGCGCTTTAGATGATCAGAGTTTGCGCCCGAGATAGTCCTCGACCTTCTTGCGCTCCCATGCGGCATTGAGGAAGGGCACGAGGTCGAAGGTGGTCATGCCGTTCATCGCAAGGGCGACACCCCAGCCGAGGGCTGGCCAGATGGCCCAGAAGTAATGCGGGCTGGTCACAAGGTTGATGACGACCAGCATGGCGATGACCAAGACATATTGCGCCACATGCAGGTAGAACTTCTTGATCTTTCGCACGCGCTCGAATGCGAGGGCTTCTTCGGCTTCTCTGGAGTCGACAGCAATGCTTTGCATATCCGTTTCCTTTTCTACGGTCAGTTGCGACACGTCGATCTCGAAGACGGATGTTAGAGCGTTTCCTTGTTAAATAGAAACGTTCTGCCGGAGCAGGTTTTCGTCAGGGCAAAGGCGATTGGCGAAGGGCATACCCAAGGGTACGGTCGAGCCGATCGCCTTTGAGCCTGGCGGAAAGATGCCCGGCCCTTCGGGTTGGTTGAAACGGGCCACCTGCTTGCCCGGACGGCTTGGCCGTATGCTTTGGCTACGGCACGCGCCGCCCGGACAATCAGTCGATCCCGTTTGAACCAACAGAACTGTTTCTATTTAACAAGGAAACGCTCTTACGTTGCGAGCGTTTCCAGGCTCGCGGATTGGCCGCGCTCGATACGCTGAATGGTGCGCACGCTCAAGCCACTGACGATTGCCAACTGCTCCTGCGACCAGCCACGCTGTAGCCTGAGTTTCTGTACCAGCATCATTCTCTCCAAGGTTCGACGCGGCCGACATTTCCGCAAACCGCCATCGATCACCACGCCATCCGCCCGACTGTCGGGTTGCTGTCGGGACGGTGACGGGCCTGTCATGGCGGCATACTGCGCCGGGCGAGCGTGAATTTGAAGAGCGGCGAGCCGCCGCGAAAAGAAAAAGCCGCTCAAGGGGAGCGGCTTTTCAGTACAGTCTTATATAGGGCTTACATAGCGAGGCGACGTCACGCCGCCTTCTCAAGCTCCTGCTTCCAGTTGCCGCGCGCTGCCAGAGAATTCATCTCGGCGCGGTGGCGGAAGGCGCGCTGGCCGGCTGCGACATTTTCCTGCTTGCCGCCCCAGGCATGGAGTGATGCTTCCTGCAATGCGCGGCCATAGGAGAAGGTGACCGACCAGGGCAGGTCATAGCCGGCATTGATGGCCGAGAGGTGGGCTGTGGCCTCTTCCGATGACTGGCCGCCGGAGAGGAAGGCGATACCGGGCACAGTGGATGGCACGGTGGCCTTCAGCACCTTGACGGTCTTTTCGGCGACCTCTTCAACGCTTGCCTTGCGGGCATTCTTGCCGTCGATGACCATGTTGGGTTTCAGGATCATGCCTTCCAGATCGACGCGGGCATCATAAAGCTCGGTGAAAACAGTGCGCAGCACCCATTCAGTCACCTCGGCGCAACGGTCGATGCTGTGGGTCCCAGGCTTGCCGTCCATCAACACTTCCGGCTCGACGATCGGCACGATACCGGCCTGCTGGCAAAGGGCTGCATAGCGGGCAAGCGCCTGGGCATTCGCCTTGATCGATCCCCATGTCGGAAGCCCATCACCGATCGCGATGACGCCGCGCCATTTGGCAAAGCGTGCACCGGCCTCGTAATAGGTCTTCAGGCGATCCGCCAGGCCATCAAGGCCCTCGGTCACCGTCTCGCCGGGGAAGAAGGTCTGCGGCTTGGCGCCCTTGTCCACCTTGATGCCGGGAACGGCGCCGGCGGCCTTGATGATCTCGACGAAAGGCGTGCCATCGGCGGCCTTCTGGAGGAGCGTTTCCTCGTAGAGAATGACGCCGGAGATGCACTTCGTCATCGCCTCGTCGGTGCGGAACAGCATTTCGCGATAATCACGGCGGCTGGTTTCGGTCGATTCCAGACCGATCGTATCGAAGCGCTTCTTGATCGTGCCGGTGGACTCATCCGCCGCCAGCAGTCCCTTGCCGTTCGACATCATTTTTTGTGCAATATCTTGAAGACGTTCGGTCATTTGCGGTTCTCCCAATACATAATCATACTCAGATACCAGACAGAGGCAGAAAGATGGCAGGCTAACGCCTTGAATCGTTTGAAAAGGTTTTGATGTGTCAACGTTTTTTAAGGCTGTCTACGACGTGTGAAATCGGCGAAAAAGAAGACGCTTGATGCGCCGTTTGGTTCCGAAGACTGAGGTGGGTGCTGAAGCAATAAAAAAACCGACGCCGGTTATGGCGTCGGTCAATCGTTTCACTCAGGCGCCTCTTGGTAGAAGCGCGTTACTTCTGTTCCTGCAGAATAGCGACGCCGGGCAGGACCTTGCCTTCCATCCATTCGAGGAAGGCGCCGCCGGCTGTCGAGATATAGGTGAAGTCGTCGGCAACGCCCGCATGGTTGAGTGCTGCGACCGTATCACCGCCGCCGGCGACGGAGACGAGCTTGCCGGACTTGGTGCATTCGGCGGCGTGGCGGGCGGCAGCGACCGTTGCGGTGTCGAAGGGTTCGATTTCGAAGGCGCCGAGCGGGCCGTTCCAGACCAGCGTTTCGGCGCGCGAAATCCAGCCCTTGATGGCTTCGACCGATTTGGGACCGACATCGAGCACCATGGCGTCTTCGGGGATGGCGTTGATATCGACAATCTCGTTGGCGGCATTGGCCTTGAACTCGCGGGCAACGACGCCGTCATCCGGCAGCACGATGGCGCAGCCAGCCGTTGCGGCCTCGATCATGATCTGCTTTGCGGTTTCGGCCAGATCATGCTCGCAGAGCGACTTGCCGACCTGCGTGCCGCGGGCGGCGAGGAAGGTGTTGGCCATGCCGCCGCCGATGACGAGTGCGTCGACCTTCTTGACGAGGTTCATCAGGAGATCGATCTTGGTGGAGACCTTGGCGCCGCCGACAATGGCAACGACCGGCCGGGCAGGGGCGCCGAGACCCTTTTCCAGCGCTTCCAGCTCCGCCTGCATGGTGCGGCCGGCATAGGCCGGCAGATGGCGGGCAAGACCCTCGGTGGAGGCATGGGCGCGGTGGGCGGCGGAGAAGGCATCGTTGACGTAGACATCGCCGTTCTTGGCAAGCTCGGTGACGAAGGCCGGATCGTTCTTTTCCTCGCCCTTGTGGAAGCGGGTGTTTTCCAGAAGCAGGATATCCCCGTCATTCATCTTGGCGATGGCGTCCGCAGCAGCCGGGCCGATGCAATCGGTGGCGACGCGGACGGCGTGGTCGAGAACCTCTTCAAGCGCAGGCGCGATCAGCGACAGCGACATGTCGGCAACCGGCTCACCCTTCGGGCGACCGAAATGGGCGAGCAGAATGACCTTGGCGCCCTTGTCCGAGAGTTCCAGGATTGTGGGTGCCACGCGTTCCAGGCGGGTCTTGTCCGTCACCTTGCCGTCAGCAACCGGCACATTGAGATCGACGCGAACGAGAACGCGCTTTCCGGAAATGTCGGTGAGGTCGTCAAGGGTCTTGAAGGCGGGCATAGATCAATCCTGTAAAACGTGTTTGAAACAATGTCTTCGGGCGCGACCATACTATGCCTGACCGACGACGCAAGGCGTTTTCGTCACGATGCCATGACGGGTTTTCACTTCGCGTTCAGGCGGGCGCGGCGCCTTTCCTTGCGGTGCTCGCGGGCACGGTGGATGATGTCTTTCAGGCTGATGAAGATCGGTAGCGTGGTCGCCGGTTCGACCGGTTCAAGCGAAATGCCGATGCTGGAAATCGCGTGGTTTTCATCAAGATCGCGGACGATCAGGATCAGCGAGCCGAGACGGATGCGATCGGCATATTCGGCTTTTCCGCCAAGGCGGGATTCGATCAGTTCGCCAACGGTGAGCGACTGCTCCTGGGGCGTGATCAGCCCCGGCCCGTAGGATGCATCCAGTTCCGTCGCCGGGCGTTGCGGCGAGATGGCAAAGGTGCCGAAAATGTCCTCGTCATCGGCGGTCACCGGCTTGGCGCTGGCAAAGAGGCGGTCGAGCAGCCTTGCATTGCTGGGGATGACGAAGAGATAGACGAGATCGTTCTCTCGAAGCCTGCCGGCATATTGATAGCGGATCGATGTGCCGTCGCGCACGACCAGAGACGGCATGGCCCAGCGGGGAATGCGTTCGCCCTGCAGGATCGCGCTGCCCTTGGCCACGCGGTAGGAGATCAGCTCGTGGGTTGCCGTGCCGGGCAGATCCACTTCCAGCTTGTCCACCTCGCCCATGCGCGGTGGTACCACGAGGCCAAGACGGGTTGCGACAGGCTTAATCGTCCAGCCCTGCAGGAGAAGCGAGACGAGCACGATGATGAAGGCAGCGTTGAAGTAGATCTCGGCATTGTTGAGCCCACCAAGTGCGGGCAGGATGGCGAGCAGAATGGAGACGGCGCCACGCAGACCGACCCATGCAACGAAGCTCGTTTCCTGCTGGGTGTAGTTGAAGGGCATGAGGCTCAGCCACACCGCAAGCGGCCTTGCAACGAAGATGAGGAAAAGCGCAAGCAGGATGGCGGGGATGATGATGGCCGGAAACTGCGAGGGTGTCGCCAGCAGGCCGAGCATCAGGAACATGATGATCTGCGCCAGCCATGTCATGCCCTCATGAAAACGGCGGATGGCGCCCTTGGCGAAAATCTTGCGGTTGCCGGAAACGATGCCCGCGACATAGACGGCGAGGAAGCCACTGCCGTTCAGCGCGCCGGTGAAGGAGAAGACGAGGAGCGCGAGCGCCAGAACGAGGATGGGTGCGAGCCCGCGATCCATGGTGAAGCGGTTGACGACCTTGACGATCATCAAGCCGCCGAGCACGCCGAAGATCAGGCCAAGTCCCATTTCTTCGAGGAACATCAGCAGGAAGCCGCTGTCGAAACCCGCCAACCCCTTGCCGCGACCAACGACTTCCACCAGTGCGATGGTCAGAAAAATCGCCATCGGATCGTTGGTGCCGGACTCCACTTCCAGCGTGGAGCGCACTTGGTCACGAATATGGATGCCGCCGATGCGCAGCAGGAAGAACACGGCTGCCGCATCGGTGGAGGCGACGATGGAGCCGAGCAGCAGGCCTTCCAGCCAGGAGAAACCGAGCAGCAGCGCAGCAGCGCCCGCGAAGAACACCGCCGTCAGGACGACACCGACTGTGGCAAGTGTGAGGGCGGGCCGGGACGAGAGCCGGAAGGTCTGTAATGGCGTGCTGAAACCGGAATCGAAGAGGATGACCGCCAGCACCAGCGATCCGAGCATATAGGCCAGCGCACTGTTGGTGAATTCGATGCCGAGACCATCCTTGCCAGCGGCAAGGCCGATCATCAGGAAGAGAAGCAGCAGGGGCGCGCCAAAGCGGTAGGCGATCAGGCTGGAAAAGGCGGCTGCAAGAACAAGGACGTTGGCGACCAGCAGCAAGAGATAAAATGATTCCAATGCCCTAACCTTTGCAAGCGATGCTTTGAAGCTGGCGCACAGCCTCCCGTCTGCGACTACCGAATCTTGTCAGTGATTGTTCAGGTTGAAAATGGACCAGAGCAAGGCGGGAGCGCCAGCGCCGGCGACGGACCCATAAAAAAACCGGCGGGATTGCTCCCACCGGTTCGTTGGATTGTCACTGACCGTCAGATCAGATGGTCTTGGCAAAAGCCACGGCCGTGTCGGACATGCGGTTGGAGAAGCCCCACTCGTTGTCGTACCAGGAAAGCACGCGCACGAAGTTGCCTTCCATGACCTTGGTCTGGTCGGTGGCGAAGATCGAGGAGTGGCTGTCGTGGTTGAAGTCACGCGAAACCAGCGGCTCGTCGGTGTAGCCGAGAACGCCCTTCAGCGCGCCGTTCGACGCAGCCTTGATGGCTTCGTTGATTTCTTCGACCGAGGTTGCCTTCTTGGCGACGAACTTGAAATCGACGACCGAGACGTTTGGTGTGGGAACGCGGATCGAGGTACCGTCGAGGCGGCCCTTGAGGTGCGGCATGACAAGACCGACGGCCTTGGCAGCACCGGTCGAGGTCGGGATCATCGACAGCGCTGCAGCGCGGGCGCGGTAAAGATCCTTGTGCATGGTGTCCAGCGTCGGCTGGTCGCCCGTGTAGGAGTGGATCGTCGTCATGAAGCCATGGTCGATGCCGATCAGGTCATCGAGAACCTTGACAACCGGCACTAGGCAGTTGGTGGTGCAGGAGGCGTTGGAGATGACGAGGTGATCCTTCGTCAGCTGGTCGTGGTTCACGCCGAAAACAACCGTCAGGTCGGCACCGTCGGCCGGAGCCGAAACGATGACGCGCTTTGCGCCAGCGGTGAGGTGAGCGGCAGCCTTGTCACGGGCGGTGAAGATGCCGGTGCATTCCAGCGCGATATCGACGCCCAGTTCGCCATGCGGCAGCGTTGCGGGGTCGCGCACGGCGGTGACCTTGATCGGCTTGCCGCCGCCAACGGTGATCGTGTCGCCTTCGACCTTCACCTCGGCCGGGAACTTGCCGTGAATGGAGTCGTAACGCAGCAGGTGTGCATTGGTCTCGACAGGGCCAAGATCGTTGATGGCGACGACTTCGATGTCGGTCCGGCCGGATTCGACGATGGCGCGAAGGACGTTACGGCCGATGCGGCCGAAGCCGTTAATGGCTACTTTTACAGTCATTTACAGTCTCCCGATCAATAATTTACGTCTGAATGGAATAGCTTGGGCGCGAAGTGGCGAAGGCGTGGGGCGCGCTCCACCGCTTGCGGCGGTCGACGACCGAAGATCATGACGTGCAAGACGCCCTGATCTTCGGCCAATGGGATCAGCCGAGCTTTTCTTCGGCTGCGGCGACAACCGCTTCCGCGGTGATGCCGAAGTGCGGGAAGAGGTCCTTGGCCGGTGCAGAAGCACCGAAGGACTGCATGCCGACGAAAGCGCCGTCATTGCCGATGAAGTAATCCCAGCCCTGGCGAATGGCCGCTTCGACGGCGATCTTGACCGGCGCGTCGCCGATGATCGCCTGACGATAGGTTTCCGGCTGCTCCTTGAAGAGTTCGAAGCAGGGCACGGACACGACGCGGGCGGAAATGCCCTTGTCCTTCAGCGTGGCGGCGGCCTTCAGCGCAAGCTCGACTTCCGAGCCGGAGGCGAAGATCGAGACCTTCGCGTCGCTTGCCGAAACCAGTTCATAGGCGCCGTAGGCAACGAGGTTCTTCTCCTCATAGTCCTTGCGGGCCGGCGTCAGGTTCTGGCGTGTGAGTGCCAGGGCGGAGGGACGATGCTTTTCATGCAGGGCAAGCTGCCAGGCTTCTGCCGTTTCCGTCTCGTCTGCCGGGCGGAAGACCAGAAGGTTCGGAATGGCGCGCAGTGCCGCGATCTGTTCCACCGGCTGGTGGGTCGGGCCGTCTTCGCCAACGCCGATCGAGTCATGCGTCAGGACGTGAACGACGCGGATGCCCATCAATGCGGCAAGGCGGATCGACGGACGGCAATAGTCCGAGAAGATCAGGAAGCCGCCGGAGTAGGGGATCAGACCGCCATGCAGCGAAATGCCGTTCATGGCCGCGGCCATGCCGTGTTCGCGGATGCCGTAATGCATGTAGCGACCGGAGAAGTCGGTCGGCGTGATCGACACCATCTGGCTGGTCTTGGTGTTGTTGGACGGTGTCAGGTCGGCGGAGCCGCCGAGCATTTCCGGCACGACGCCGTTGATGACTTCGAGTGTATCTTCGGATGCCTTGCGGGTGGCAACCGTCGGGTTGTTGGCCGCAACCTTCTTCTTGAAGGCGTCGATGGAGCTGTCGAAGTTTCCGGGCAGATCGCCGGCGAAACGGCGCTTGAACTCGGCCTTCTTTCCAGCCTCGACCGCTTCCAGGCGGGCTTCCCACTCCTGGCGTGTCTTGGTGGAACGCAGGCCTGCCAGACGCCATGCGTCGAGCACGTCTTCAGGAATGACGAAGGGTTCGGCTTCCCAGTTGAGATGCTTGCGGGTTGCAGCGATTTCTTCTGCACCGAGCGGCGAGCCGTGCACCTTGTGGGTGCCAGCCTTGTTCGGGGCGCCGAAGCCGATGGTGGTCTTGGCTGCAATGAAGGTCGGGCGATCCGACTTGTGGGCTTCTTCGATGGCAGCGGCAATCGCTTCCGGATCGTGGCCGTCGATCTCGATCGTGTGCCAGTGAACCGCCTTGAAGCGTTCGATCTGATCGGTGGAGTCGGACAGGCCGACTGCGCCGTCGATCGTGATGTTGTTGTTGTCCCAGAAGAGCACGAGCTTGTTCAGGCGCAGATGGCCGGCAAGCGCGATCGCCTCATGGCTGATGCCTTCCATCAGGCAGCCGTCGCCGCACAGAACATAAGTATAATGGCTCTGCAGGTCGGAGCCGAATTCTTCTTCCAGCTTGCGCTCGGCAATCGCCATGCCGACAGCATTGGCAATGCCCTGGCCGAGAGGACCGGTGGTGGTTTCGATGCCGGTGGCATGACCATACTCCGGGTGGCCGGCGGTCTTGGAGCCAAGCTGACGGAAGCGCTTGATCTCGTCGATCGTCATGTCTTCGTAGCCGGTCAGATACAGGCACGAGTAGAGCAGCATGGAACCGTGGCCGGCGGACAGCACGAAACGGTCGCGGTCGGGCCAGTGCGGCGCCTTGGGATCGAATTTCAGGTAGCGGGTAAAGAGAACGGTGGCGACATCCGCTGCTCCCATCGGCAGGCCGGGGTGGCCGGAATTGGCCTTCTCCACAGCATCCATGGCAAGAAATCGGATTGCATTGGCCATCCGGTCGTGTTTGTCGCGAGAAATCATGGCTTTTCCGTTTGTTCCGGGTGAAAGGAGATAGTCGTTCTAACTATCCAAAAAGCGGGTTGATCCATAGCAGGTAGGGCGGCTCTGTCAATAAATCCAGCCTGATGTTGCGGTTCGATCGGTCACAAAAATCGTTTCGCATCAAAAGATTCGCGCGCCGCCCATGGCCACATTCGATCTCGCGCAAGCTTCGCGCCGCGCTGTGGCCATAATCAGGCAGGGATGCTGAAGCCCATGTTTGCGACTTTGCATTCATCCACAGCCCAAAGTGCTTGAATGTATTGGTTTGATTGACGCGGGCGCAAAACGGGTAATATCGTATCAATGCCTTGAGTGACATAGGGCGGCAACGATTCGGGCTTGCCGCTTATGCGGTTTGGAAGAAACGATGACGGCGGAAAAAACAATACAAGTCGCGCTGTCGGAGCTCAGCTCCGCAATCACCAGCCTTGAAAACGCCCTTGATATGCGCCTGGAGCGCCAGCGGGAAAGTGCCGAGGTGGAGGGTGAGGTCAAGCGCGTGCACGTGGATCGTGCCCGTCTTGCTCAGGAGCTCGACCAGTCGCAGTTCCGCGCCAATCGCCTGGAAGAGGTGAACCGCGAGGTCTCGCGCCGCCTGGTGACCGCCATGGAAACCATCCGCGCCGTACTGGACAGATAAGAGGAGGCCCGCATGGCTCAAGTCACCGTGATGATCGACGGCAAGGCCTATCGCATGGCCTGCGAAGCAGGGCAGGAAGACCACCTGACCGATCTCGCAGCGCGTTTCGACCGCTATGTCGGCCATCTGAAGAGCCAGTTCGGCGAGATCGGCGATCTGAGGCTGACCGTCATGGCTGGCATCATGATCACCGACGAGATGTCCGAGCTGTCGCGCAAGATCGAAGCGCTGGAAAACCAGGTCGCGTCCTTGCAGCAGAACCGCGACGGCATGGCTGAAAGCAAGGCGAAGGCCGACGAGCAGATCGTGCTCGCCATCTCCGATCTCGCCGTGCGGTTGAACGGCATTACCGAGAAACTGGTGGAGAGACCGAAGCCTTCGGTCAATTGAGCTTGCGAGCGTAAGCCTGCCATCAAGATTGTCTTCGATAGCCTCTTTCGAAACGGACCGATCCATCATATATAGAGCGTGCGTTCTGCGCTTCTCGACAGGAACCACAATCCCTGGGGCCATACTCGATCCAAAGGGAGCTGTCCCTGGCCAGCCTCGTGGGGCTGGACACACGGTGCCCACCTACGTTTGTAGGCACCCAGGATCGTAAACATCCATCGGTCGTCGCGGACGCACTTTATCATTTTTGGCTTATGCTGACGTGCTCATTTCTGGCGTGGCAACAAACCTTCGGTTTCAAATCGCGTCCTTCTGCGTGAACGTGACGCCCACGATTATTTTATCCGCTTTACGATGAAAGCTTTGCAATGGCGCTATGTTGTCATTGCATTGGTGGAACAAATCTTTATTATTCGGATTGGTATGTCCGTTCAGCCTGTCCTCAAGGCGAATGCGGTTGCAACCGCGACGTGCCGTTCAACAGCCCAAAGAGCTAAACTTGTTTACTGAAATTATGATCGTGGTCCTGCTCACCGTATTGAACGGGGTGCTCGCCATGTCCGAGCTTGCTGTCGTCTCTTCCAGACCGGCGAGACTTAAAGTGCTGGCCGCTCAAGGCAGCAAGGGCGCCACGATGGCGCTCAATCTTTCTGAAAATCCCGGACGGTTTTTGTCCACCGTGCAGATCGGCATTACGCTGGTCGGCGTTCTCTCCGGTGCCTTTTCCGGCGCCACACTTGGTGCCCGCTTCACGCTTTGGCTCGCTGAACAGGGCGTGCCGGACCGTGCCGCCGATGCGCTTGGCGTCGGCGTCGTGGTTGTTGCCATTACCTATCTCTCGCTGATCGTCGGCGAACTCGTGCCGAAGCAGATCGCGCTACGCGACGCTGAAAAGGTCGCGGCCCGCGTCGCGCCTGCCATGGTGTTCCTGTCGAAGATCGGCGCGCCCGTCGTCTGGCTTCTCGACAAGTCGGGCAGGATCGTGCTTGCCCTCCTCGGTCATAGCGGTGAATCAAACGCCTCTGTCACAGACGACGAAATCCGCACGGTTCTGGCCGAGGCGCACAGCGCCGGCGTGATCGAAACCGAGGAATCGGCGATGATCACCAGCGTCATGCGCCTGGCCGACCGCAATGCCCGCGGCCTGATGACGCCGCGTCGCGACGTGGAAGTCGTTGACATCGAGGATACGGCTGAGGAAATCCGCGAGCAGCTTCGTGCCACTCAGCGTTCGCGCCTTCCGGTGCGCAACGGTGCCTCGGATGAAATTCTCGGCGTTCTCTTCGCCAAGGATGCCTTCGATGCGCTGGCGTCTGGCAAGGAACTCAACATTCGCGAGTTGCTGCGTGAAGTGCCGGTCGTTTCCGACCTCACCAGCGCCGTTGACGTCATCCAATCTCTGCGCCGTTCCACGGTGCATATGGTTCTCGTCTATGACGAATATGGCCACTTCGAAGGCATCATCAGCTCCGGCGACATTCTGGAGGCCATCACCGGTGCCTTCCAGGAGGACGACGGCGAAGAGCCTGCGATGGTGGAGCGCGAGGATGGCAGCTTCCTGGTTGCCGGCTGGATGGCGGCCGATGAGTTTGCCGATCGCATGGGCTTCCAGATTGACGAGGATGCCGAATTCGAAACCGTCGCCGGTCTGGTGCTGGACGAATTCCGCCGCCTGCCGGAACTGGGCGAGCACATCACGCGCAACGGCTGGCGCTTCGAGGTCATCGATCTTGACGGCCACCGCATCGACAAGGTCCTGGTCAGCCGGGCTGCGTGATGAACGAAGCCGGTTCTCTGACAAAAGCGCAATTGCGTCTCGAGCGTCTCGCCCTGCGGGACGCTCTTTCCGTTGAAGACCGCCAAACAAAAAGTATGGCGATGGCGCAGTTGGGTGCGCAGGCTCTCTCCTTTAGCCCCGGTACCATTGTTTCCGGCTTCATGCCGATCCGCTCCGAAGCCGACATCCGACCGCTGATGGAAGCCTTGCGCGACAAGGGCGCCACGCTTTGCCTGCCGGTGATGCTCGACCGCGAGACCATCGTCTTTCGCGCCTTCGCTCGCAACGCCGAACTGGTGAAGACGGGCTTTGGCACGAGCGGGCCGGATGAAAGCGCTGCGGTCCTCGATCCGCATATTCTGCTGGTGCCGCTTTCCGCCTTCGATGGCCACGGCCAGCGCATCGGCTATGGGGCCGGGCATTATGACCGCGCCATTGCCCGCCTGCATGCAAAAGGACTGGAACCACTGTTGATAGGCATTGCATTCGATTGCCAGGAAGTGCCATCAGTGCCGGCTGAAGCGCATGACGTTGCGCTGGACGCGATTTTGACCGAAAGCGGCTTGCGGCATTTTTCTGGCAGGACAGGGGCATGAGACTACTTTTTCTCGGAGATATGGTGGGCAAGACCGGACGCACGGCCGTCTGGGAAAAATTGCCGGGGCTGATCTCCGACCTGAAACTGGATTTCGTCATCGTCAATGGCGAGAACGCCGCTGGCGGCTTCGGGATTACCGAAGACATTTATCTGGAAACGATCAATGCCGGCGCGGATGTCGTCACCACCGGCAACCATGTCTGGGACCAGAAGGAGGCGGTTTCCTTCTGCGAGCGCCACGACCAATTCCTGCGCCCCGCCAATTACCCGAAGGGCACGCCCGGCAAGGGCTCCGGCCTGTTCTATGCCCGCAATGGTGCGCGTGTGCTGGTTGCCAACATCATGGGCCGCGTCTTCATGCATCCCGAGTTGGATGATCCCTTCAGCTCGGCGGAGAGCATTCTGGCGGCCTGCCCGCTGAAGGAGCAGGCGGACGCGATCATCTTCGATTTTCACGCGGAGGCGACGAGCGAGAAGCAATGCTTCGGCCATTTCGTCGACGGCCGCGCCAGCTTCGTCGTCGGAACGCACACGCATGTGCCGACCGCTGACGCCCAGATCCTGAACGGCGGAACCGCCTATATGTCGGATGCCGGCATGTGCGGCGACTACGATTCCTCGCTTGGCATGGAAAAGGAAGAGCCGATCAACCGGTTCATTTCGAAAATGCCGAAGGGTCGCTTCGAGGCGGCCAGTGGTCCTGCGACACTGTGTGGTGTTGGGGTCGAGATTTCCGATAGCACCGGGTTGGCTGAGAAGATCGCGCCTTTGCGGATCGGACCGAGACTGGCGGAGACTGTGCCGGCGTTTTGGAATTGATGGTTTTTGGGCGGATTTGGGGGTTGTGGGTCACCCCCCTCTGCCCTGCCGGGCATCTCCCCCCCAAGGGTGGAGATTGGCCAGAGGGAGGCTCCCCATTTCATCATCAACGTTGAAGAAGTTCGAGCGTTCGCCACGAGTCGATCTCCACCCTTGAGGGGGAGATGCCCGGCAGGGCAGAGGGCGTAAAGCCCCATCCACCAACGCCGGATGACAACAATGTGAGCGCCCCCCACCGCTTACACCTAGACGAACCCCCATCCTTGCCGCATCTTTTCGTCCATTCGCCTTTCCGGGGAGTGGTGCCATGCCTCGCATGTTCATGCCTGCATTGATCGCCATGCTGTTCAGCGCCGCTTCTGTCGCGGCGCAGGAGCCTCCCGATCGACCGCCCGTCAGCCAGTGCCAGGCGATTGCGCAGGCGCTCCCCCGCGTCACTTTCGCGAGCTTCAACCCGACCGATGTCAAGAAGGCCCAGTTAAGCGACCGCGAGGAAGTGAAGATCCAGTACATCGGGCATTCGACCTACACCATCGAGTCGCCGGAAGGGGTGGTAATTGCCACCGATTATAATGGCGTCTATCGCCCACCGGTCATGCCGACCGTGGCGACGATGAACAATGCGCACACCACCCACTACACCCTCTCGCCAGAGCCTGAGATCAAACATGTGCTGCATGGCTGGAGCGATGTGCCGGGTGACAAGGCCGTGCACAAGCTGGAGGTGGGCGACGTCTATATCCGCAACGTCACCTCGGATATCCGCAACCGCTGGGGTGGTGGCGGTCTTCTGACGAAGGACGGCAATTCGATCTTCATTTTCGAGGTGGCGGGCCTTTGTATCGGCCATCTCGGGCACCTGCATTACGAGCTGACGGAAACCCAATATGCTGAGATCGGCAGGCTGGATGTGCTGATGGTGCCAGTCGATGGTGGGTTGACGATGGGTGCCGACAGCATGAGCCGGATCGTCAAGCGGCTGCGCTCAGCGCTTATCCTGCCCATGCACCAGCCGAGCGCGCTGGAGCGGTTCCTCGTCGCCTTCGGCCCACAGTTCAAGATTGCCTATGCCAGCGATCCGGTGATCCGCGTCTCGATGCGCAATCTTCCCAAGCAGCCGCAGATCCTCGTGCCGCAGGGCATGTAGCCGCATTGGCGCAAACGTCATACGTTAAAGCAAAAACGCCGCGCGTCCCTAGGATGCACGGCGTTTTTCCAGACAAGTTTAGATCAGGATTACGCGAAGGTCAGGTGCTGGCGAACACCGACATCCGGCATCTTTTCATCGGACATATTGGCCTTGGCGATTTCCCAGCCGAATTTCAGCGTGCTGTCGGTGGACGCCCAGATATCGGCATCGTCCACGTGAAGAGCCAGCATGACGAGCTGCGGGTCGCTCTTGCCGTGCTCATACCAGGCTGCGGTGACGGAGTTCCAGTACTCGTCAAGCTTGGTCTTGTCGTCGCGCACTTCGAGCTTGCCGGACAGGCAGGCGTGGTAATCATGATCCTTTCCGATAACGCAGAAGTGGGCACGCGAACCGGACTTCAGCGACTGAACAAGGTCGGTATCCTTCTTGGAGAAGAACCAGATGGTGTTGGTCTTCGGATCGGCATGCGGTGCCATGGGCTGCATGTGGTTGCGGAGACCTTCCAGACCCAGCATGCCTGCATGGACGGAATTGATCTCGTCCCAAAGCTGACGGGCGGGTTGTTCGCGTGCTTCAGTCAGACTTACCATTCAGTGATCTCCTTGCGGTTCCTGTTCCTTTCGGCAGCGATCCGGTCATGATCGCGCCGCCTGTGATCACAACGGCGGGAGAGGATTTCTGTTCCTTGCAGCGCTGTCATGTGGATGCGAGAAGAAGGGGGTTACGGGCTTGAACAGCCGCGCCATCGCACTTATAAGGCCCACAATCCAAACAAACGATCCGATCAGGGGTGCCATGGCTGGCCATTCACAGTTCAAGAACATCATGCATCGCAAGGGGAAACAGGATTCGATCCGTTCGAAGATGTTCTCCAAGCTTGCGCGTGAAATCACCGTTGCAGCCAAGTCCGGTCTTCCGGACCCGACCATGAATGCTGCTCTTCGCCTGGCCGTGCAGAACGCCAAGGCGCAGTCCATGCCGAAGGACAATATCGACCGCGCCATCAAGAAGGCGTCCGGCGCGGATGCGGAAAACTACGATTCCGTCCGCTATGAGGGCTACGGCCCAGGCGGCACGGCGGTCATCGTCGAAGCGCTGACGGACAACCGCAACCGCACGGCATCCAACATCCGCTCGATCTTCACCAAGGCCGGCGGCGCGCTTGGCGAAACCGGTTCGGTTTCCTTCTCCTTCGACCGCGTTGGCGAAATCACCTACAAGGCGTCGGTTGGCGACGCGGACAAGGTGATGGAAGCGGCGATCGAAGCCGGTGCCGAAGACGTGGAAAGCAGCGAAGACGGCCACACGATCATCTGCGGCTTCGAAGACATCAACGAAGTCTCCAAGGCGCTTGAAGCCACGCTCGGCGAAGCCGACAGCGTCAAGGCCGTCTGGCGTCCGCAGAACACCGTTCCGGTGGATGAGGAAAAGGCGCAGTCGCTGATGAAGCTGATCGACAACCTCGAAGACGATGACGACGTGCAGAACGTCTATTCGAACTTCGAAGTGTCCGAAGAAGTCATGGCGAAGCTGTCAGCCTGATATCGGCTTCTACCATTCCGCGACGTCATCCTCGCCCATGAGGCGAGGATCTAACCCACTCGTGACGTGCAGAAACTATGGATCCTCGCCTCAAGGGCGAGGATGACGGTGGAGAGGGGCACAAGCCCGGTCCATCGACCTGATGATGAAGCAGAGACAAACGGTCGGCTTCTATCAAACGCAAGGACAGGATTTCATCTTGGCCTCACGCCGCCTTCTTCACGCCGTTTCGTACGTCCGCAAAAACCTCAACCGAGCGCAGCCGCTTGTTGATGTCGTGGATCGGCATGGACACGATCAATTCATCCGCGCCGGTCTCGCCCAGGAACTGCTGGAGTTTGCGATCGATGGTCGCGTGCGAGCCGACGGCGGCGTAACGCAGCGTATGTTCGACGGTGATCCGCTCCATGTCGTTCCAGTAGCCATCCATGCTCTCGACCGGTCGCGGGAAGGGCGTGCGGACGTTCTTGCGCAGATTGACGAATTGCTGCTGGGCCGAGGTGAAGAGATGCCGGGCTTCCTCATCCGTATCCGCACCGACGCCCATGATGCCCACCATGACATAGGGCTCGGATAGCGTCGCAGACGGCTGGAAGCGCTCGCGGTAGATGGCGATGGCATCCATCAGCATATCGGGTGCAAAATGCGAGGCGAAGGAATAGGGCAGGCCAAGCGCTGCGGCCAGATGGGCGCTGTAGATGCTGGAGCCCAGCAGCCAGATCGGCACATTGGAGTTCACACCTGGCACGGCAAGGATCGCCTGATCCGGTTCGGGCGCGCCGAGATAGCGTTGAAGCTCGACGATATCATGCGGGAAATTCTCGGCCCCTGCATCGAGATTGCGGCGAAGTGCACGCGCCGTGCGCATATCCGTTCCCGGTGCGCGGCCAAGTCCGAGATCGACACGACCCGGCAGAAGAGCGGCAAGCGTGCCGAACTGTTCAGCGATCACCAGCGGAGAGTGGTTGGGCAGCATGACGCCGCCCGAGCCGACGCGGATGCGTGAGGTTGCGGCACCCACATGGGCGATGACAATCGACGTTGCGGCACTTGCGATACCCGGCATGCCGTGATGCTCGGCCAGCCAGAAACGCTCATAGCCGTGTTCTTCCGCCTTGATCGCCATGCGGCGCGAATTGTCGAGCGCCTGGCTTGCGTTCTCCCCGTCGCCAATCGGCGATAGATCGAGAATGGAAAAGGGAATCATGGCATGCTCCTTCCGGCCTTTATTTAGGACCTTATTTAAGGTGTGGCGTCGTATTTGCCATCCTCGTCGCAGCGAATTGATCCATGGTTCAAAAAAACTGACGGCGTGAGCGTGTATGGCGATCCGCTGGCGCGGCGCATTTTCTCATTGAATGTTTTTGTTTTGTTCACTTATGGCTGGCAGGTTTCCTGACCAGACGATAGGGTGAGACATGCAAAACGCGATTCGAATTATCGGCATTGATCCGGGCTTAAGGCGTACGGGCTGGGGCGTCATCGAGACGATCGGCAACAGCCTGCGTTTCGTGGCGTCCGGCACGGTAACGTCCGATGGCGACATGGATCTCGCCTCGCGCCTTTGTCAGCTGCATGACGGGCTGGCGGATGTCGTTCACTCCTATCAGCCGGATGAGGCGGCGGTGGAACAGACCTTCGTCAACAAGGACGCGGTGGCGACCCTGAAACTTGGTCAGGCGCGTGGCATTGCCATGCTCGTTCCCGCCCGTGCGGGCCTGCCCGTATCCGAATATGCGCCGAATGCCGTGAAGAAGGCGGTTATCGGTGTGGGGCACGGTGAAAAGCAGCAGATCCACATGATGCTGAAAATCCTGATGCCGAAGGCCGAGTTCAAGGGTAATGACGCCGCCGACGCCTTGGCGATTGCCATCTGCCACGCGCATAACCGCGGGGGCGACCGGATGCGCCGGCTTCTTGCTGCGGGCTAAGCGGGCGTTCTTCGGCTCTTCACCTCTTTCTCAAATATCACGGACGCGACGATGATCGGCAAACTCAAAGGCACCATAGAGGAAATCGGCGACGACTACGTTCTCGTTGACGTCCATGGCGTCTGCTACGTGGCGCATTGTTCGGCGCGCACTCTGTCCAGGCTTGGCTCAGCCGGCGAGGCGGTGGTGCTGTTCATCGAGACCTATGTGCGCGAGGACCAGTTGAAGCTTTTCGGCTTCATGAGCGCTCTTGAGCGCGAGTGGTTCAATCTGTTGCAGAGCGTGCAGGGTGTGGGCTCCAAGGTGGCGCTAGCGGTTCTCTCCACCCTCTCGCCGTCCGAACTCGCAAACGCCATCGCACTGCAGGACAAGGCTGTTGTCTCCCGCGCGCCGGGCGTTGGCCCGAAGGTTGCGATTCGCATCGTCACCGAATTGCGCAACAAGGCGCCGGCCTTTGCTGGAGAGGCGGCAGGTGCCATCGGTCTCAAGCAGGAGATCGGCGAAGGCGCGGCACCAGCACCTGTGGCCGATGCCGTCTCGGCCTTGACCAATCTCGGCTATTCGCGAGACCAGGCCGCCAATGCGGTGGCTGCCGCCTTGAAGAATGGTGGTGAGGGTGGCGATAGCGCCAGGCTGATCCGACTGGGTTTGAAGGAGCTTTCGCGATAAATCGGACATTTGTGTTTCTGGCGGATGAGTGATAAGATTTCCGCCATATGAAGTTTTTTCTTACGGGTGCTTATAATGGGATGGGAAGTTGTCGTTTCGTCGAAGGGGCAGGTGACGTTGCCGAAAGACATGCGTGAAGCGCTCGACCTCAGGCCCGGTGATCAGGTCGTCTACTCCATCATCGATGGCGAAGTGGTGCTGACGCCAAAGAATGTTGATTTCAATGATCTCGCTGGCCTTTTAGGTAAGCCTCCCAAGGGCCGTGCCACCTTGGAAGAAATAGACGAGACCGTCAGCAAGGCTGCAGGCCATAACGTCGTCGATACCGATGATGATCAGGCGGATGCCGCTGCATGATGGTCTATGGCGTGGATACGAACGTCGTTCTTCGTCTTTTCGTTGATGATGAGCCAGGCCAACGGGAAGCAGCACTGCGTTTCGGAGCAGGGATTGGCCGCGACTACACTGTCTTCGTAACGCTTCTCACTTTGATCGAGCTCAGTTGGGCTTTGAAGTCACAATACGGTTTCGATCGACGACAGATCAGCTTGGCCATTCGCAAGTTGCTGCACACAAGGGGTTTGGTCGTTGAAGGACACGATAAGGTCGTCAAAGCCGTCCGTCTGGTTGAGCGCCATAATGCCGACTTCACGGACGCGCTTATCGCGTGTCAGTCGCTCGGCGAAGGCTGCAAAACGATTTATACCTTCGACATCAAGGCAGCGCGAAAAATACCCGGAATGGAACTTTTGACATGAGTGAGGCTGCACGGCTGATTTCTTCTGAGAAGCGCGGCGAGGATATCGATACGACGCTGCGCCCGCAGACGCTTGATGATTTTACCGGCCAGGCGGAGGCGCGCGCCAATCTGAAGATTTTCATCGAGGCAGCGAAGAACCGCGGCGAGGCGCTGGATCATGTGCTCTTCGTCGGTCCGCCCGGTCTCGGCAAGACGACGCTGGCACAGATCATGGCGAAGGAGCTTGGGGTTAACTTCAAGTCCACCTCCGGCCCGGTCATCGCCAAGGCGGGTGATCTTGCAGCGCTTTTGACCAACCTTGAAGAGCGCGACGTTCTGTTCATCGACGAAATTCACCGGCTGAGCCCGGCGGTGGAGGAAATCCTCTATCCGGCGATGGAAGACTTTCAGCTCGATCTGATCATTGGCGAGGGGCCAGCGGCACGCTCGGTGAAGATCGATCTTTCCAAGTTTACCCTCGTTGCCGCCACCACGCGCCTTGGTCTTCTGACCACGCCGCTCCGCGACCGTTTCGGCATTCCGGTGAGGCTCTCCTTCTACACGGTGGATGAGCTGGAACTGATCGTGCGCCGTGGTGCGCGGTTGATGGGGCTGCCGATGACGGATGAGGGCGCGCGCGAAGTTGCGCGCCGCGCGCGTGGGACGCCGCGTATTGCCGGGCGCCTGCTACGACGCGTGCGCGACTTTGCCGAAGTGGCCCGCGCCGAAGCCGTGACCCGCGAAATTGCCGATCAGGCGCTGACGCGGCTTTTGGTCGACAATATGGGTCTCGATCAGCTCGACATGCGCTATCTGACGATGATCGCGATGAATTTCGGTGGCGGGCCAGTCGGCATCGAAACCATTGCAGCCGGTCTCTCAGAGCCACGCGATGCGATCGAAGATATCATCGAGCCCTATATGATCCAGCAGGGATTTATCCAGAGAACGCCACGTGGCCGTATTTTGACCGCGACAGCGTGGAAGCATCTCGGTATGCAGCCGCCTAAGGATCTGGAAGCGGCGCAGTTTCGCCTATCTCTCGAGGACGAGTAAATTTGATCACGCGTCGAGCGCTTCTTAAAATGGCCGCGACTGCCAGCGCAGGCTTCTTTTCGCTTGGGGCCTATGCAGGTGGTGTCGAACCTATGCTGCGGCTTGCGACGACGCGCTATCGCATCACCCCACCCAACTGGCCGGCCGGGCAGAGCCTGCGTCTCGTCATCCTTGCCGATGTGCATGCCTGCGAACCGTGGATGTCGACGGAACGGATTTCAAGCATCGCCAACTATGCCAATACGCTTGGCGGGGATATCATTCTGCTGCTTGGCGACTACGTCACCGGCATGCAACGCTTCATCACCGATATCGTCCCGCCAGCGGAATGGGCAAAGGCGCTTTCCGGCTTGACCGCACCCTATGGCGTTCACGCCGTGTGCGGCAATCATGACTGGGCGCAGGATGCCGAAGCCCAAAGGCTGCGGCTGAAGGAAACCGTGTCGCACAGGGCGCTTCGCGCCGTCGGTATTACCGTTCATTCCAACACCGCGATCCGAACCGGGAGCGAAGAGCATCCCTTCTGGATTGCTGGACTTGAGGATCAGTGGGCCTTTCGCGAAAGTGGCGAGACTGTCGGGCTCGACGATCTTCCTGGAACGATGGCGCAGATCACCGATGACGCGCCGATCATCATGATGGCCCATGAGCCGGATATTTTCCCGACGATCCCGGAGCGCGTGTCACTGACCTTGTCAGGTCACACGCATGGCGGGCAGGTCAATCTCTTTGGCTGGAGACCCGTCGTTCCGTCGCTCTTCGGCGAGAGATATGCCTATGGACACAAGGTCGAGAACAATCGCCACCTGGTCGTGTCGGGCGGGCTTGGTTGTTCCGGCGCGCCGATCCGCTTCATGTCGCCACCGGAAATCGTTGTGATCGATCTGGTCGGCTGACGGAACCAGATCGCGGCCGCCGCCTTTTCCCGTTCTTTCAATGGGAGAAGCCGCATGACGACATATCGCAAAGGCACCAAGGTCAGCTGGAAGTGGGGCAATGGCAAAGGCGAGGGCAAGGTGGCCGAGAGCTTTACCGAGGATGTCGAACGCAAGATCGACGGCTCGACGATCAAGCGTAAGGCCAGCAAGGATGAGCCTGCCTATCTGATCGAGCAGGAAGATGGCGGCAAAGTTCTGAAGAGCCATTCGGAGCTCGACAAGGCGAGTTGAGCCGACACCTCGTCGCCGCTGACGAAAAAGGCTCAAGGCGCTGATTGCCTCGGGCCTTCGGCCTGTATGCGAGAGGATGGCGAGATGACCTATGATTCAACGCGGATATTCAAAAAGCTGGCGCGCAACAACAGGCTTGCCAATCTGCGCTTGCACCACGCCTGTCTTCAATTAACCGCTGATGAGTTGGTGGCACCGCGCACCAGCTTTTTTCCGACGATCCGCAAAACGCTGAACCACATTTACCTGGTGGATCTCTTCTATCTCGATGCGATGAACGGCGGATCGTTGGGTCACAGCGTTTTCGGCGAGCCTGAGCCCTATAGCGACATGGCGTCCTTGGCAGAGGCGCAAGCGGCACTCGACATGGATCTGATCGCTTTCGTCGACGGTCTCGACGAGGACGGGCTTGCCGCTACGGTCCATGTTCACCGCGGTGAGCGGGTGCAGCAGGATCGTTGCGACGATATTCTTTCCCATCTCTTTCAACATCAAACGCATCATCGCGGCCAGGTTCATGCGATGCTCTCCGGCACGCGCCTCAAGCCGCCACAGCTGGATGAATTTATCGTCGGCGACGATGCGCCTGTTCGCAAAACCGAATTACAGGCATTAGGATGGACGGAAACTGATTTGCTGTTTCCTGTTTAATCCTTTGGACACCTGATGGTTGAAGACACTCGCATTCGCATGAAATTCAAGCCGAAGCGCATTTTCCAGATGCGCGTGGCAGGCATCGCCTTTCGCAACGGCCACGTGCTGGTGCATCGCGCCACCCATGAGAAATTCTGGACCTTTCCCGGCGGGCGCGCCGAAATGGGCGAGCGATCGGAAGAGACGCTGGCGCGCGAAATGGTGGAAGAACTGGGTGCCGAGGTTTCCGTTGGGCGGCTGCTGTGGGTGGTGGAGAACTTCTTTCACTACGAGGGCAAGGACTGGCACGAGCTTGGTTTCTACTACCTGATGGACCTGCCCGAGAGCTTCCCATTCGATGAGGAAAAGATCGTCCACCGGGTTCAGGACGGCAAGAATGCGCTTGAGTTTCGCTGGGCCAGGGCGACTACAGAGGCATTGACGGCACTCGACATCCCGCCCTATTTCATCGCCGCAGAGATCGAAAACTTGCCCGCCTCCACCCGCCACGTGGTCTGGGATGACGGCAATCTGGACGACAAATGAGCAATCCTCAACCGCGCCACATGATCCGGCTGGACCACAAGCCGCAGCTCTTCAGCTTTCGCGTGGCAGCCCTGATCTTCCACCAAGGTCATCTTCTGGTGAACCGGAGCGTCGCCGATCGTTACTGGGCGCTGCCCGGTGGCCGGGCCGAAATCGGGGAAAGCACCGACGAAACGATCCTGCGCGAGATCGAGGAAGAGCTGCATGTGAAGGCGCGCATCGAGCGTCTCGTCTGGTCGGCGGAAAACTTCTTCACTTACGGCGACTATCAGGCGCATGAGATGGCCTTCTATTATCAAATCCGGCTGGACGAGGCTTTTCCGTTTCATGAGAATGATATCATTCACCGCGTCGCCGATGGCGGCGAGGTAGAGTTCCGCTGGTTGCCCGCAACCGTGAAAGCACTACGGGAGAACGATCTGCGTCCCGCATTCATTGCCGACAGTATCGAGATGCTGCCTGAGCGGCATCAGCATGTGATCGTGCGCGAAGGCAATCAACCCAGGACAGACAATGACTGACATCACCGTTTCCCTTTCCGGAGAGTTGATCGAGCATGGCCACAGGCTGGTGCAGCGGGTCTATTACGAGGATACGGATTTTTCCGGCCTCGTCTATCACGCTCGCTACCTTCATTTCCTCGAGCGCGGCCGCACCGACTATCTGCGCTGCCTTGGCTGCGAGCAGAGTGCGCTTCTGACGGCGGATGAGGAGGGGCTGGTCTTTGTCGTTCACCGCATGGAGATCGACTTCAAGACGCCGGCGCGGATGGACGATGTGTTGACCATTACCACCATCACCGAAAAGGCGGGCGGGGCAAAGATGGTGCTGAACCAGGAGATCCGTCGTGGCGAGACGCTGCTGGTCGCGGCGAAAGTGATCATTGCCGTCATCAACGCCAAAGGAAGACCAAGACGTCTGCCGGAGACGGTCGCGGAGAAGTTTTTGAAGTAAACCGAAGGGCGGGACAGAAAACGCGCCCGCAGCCCCATGTTTCGTAACACTCCCTTAACCATAATGTAGTCTTACTGAAACGCCCGGTATTTGTGGGCTATGCGCCTTCCTTTTACCAAATTTACCGGCGAATAAGGCGTACTGGCACTTATCGGGGCAAAGGCGACGGGCTGGCGGATTTCAACCGCGACGCTTAACGCATCAATGCGTGTTTGAATCGCCCGGTCATGCACCGGGCGTTTGGATTCGGGGATTGGAATATTTATGGAACAGGCAGGTTTGGCAGCGGCAACGCATGATGTGAGTCTTTGGGCACTGTTCATGCAGGCAGGACTCATCGTCAAGCTGGTGATGATCGGCCTCTTAGCCGCCTCGGTTTGGACGTGGGCCATCGTCATCGACAAATATATGAGCTTCACCAAGGCACGGCGCCAGTTCGATCAGTTCGAGCAGGTGTTCTGGTCCGGCCAGTCGCTTGAAGAGCTCTACCGCACCCTGGCCGAACGCCAGAATGGCGGCCTTGCGGCGATCTTCGTGGCCGCCATGCGCGAATGGAAGAAGTCCTTCGAGCGCGGCGCGCGGTCTCCGATCGGTCTGCAGATGCGTATCGACCGGGCCATGGATGTGACGATGTCACGCGAAGCCGAGCAGTTCGAAGCGCGTCTCGGTTCGCTGGCGACCATCGGTTCTGCCGGTCCGTTCATCGGTCTTTTCGGTACGGTTGTCGGTATCATGACCTCGTTCCAGGCGATTGCCGGTTCGAAGTCCACCAACCTTGCGGTCGTGGCGCCCGGTATTGCCGAAGCGCTTCTGGCAACCGCAATCGGCCTCGTGGCCGCTATTCCGGCGGTCATGGCCTACAACAAGTTCATGGCTGACGCGCACAAGCTTTCCTCGCGCATGGAAGGTTTTGCCGACGAGTTCTCCGCGATCCTGTCTCGCCAGATCGACGAGAAGCTGCAGACGCGTCAGGCCGCGCAGTAAAACGCAACGCCGAAAGCCAGTGGAGTAAAACGCGATGGGTATGTCAGCAGGCGGTAGCGGTGGTGGTTCGGGCGGTCGTCGCGGCCGTGGACGCGGTCGCCGTGGCGGCGGTGCGATCAGCGAAATCAACGTGACGCCACTCGTGGACGTCATGCTCGTGCTGCTCATCATCTTCATGGTGGCAGCGCCGATGATGACGGTCGGCGTGCCGGTCGATCTGCCGCAGACCTCTGCCTCCGCTCTGAACTCGGAAACGCAGCCGATCACCATTTCGGTCAATGCCAATGGCCAGATCCATCTGCAGGAAACGCCTATCGAAGCGGCGGAAGTGGCGGATAAGCTGAAAGCGATCGCCACCACCGGATACAATGAACGCGTCTTCGTGCGTGCCGATTCCGTCGCCGCTTATGGCGTTGTCGCGGATGTCATGGCGCGTATTCAGGGTGCGGGCTTCAAGAATATCGGCCTCGTAACGCAACAGAAACAGGACAATTGACCTCGGCGATGAAGGGTAGCATTACCACATCTGCGATCGTGCACGCCTCGCTGCTGGCCTTTGCCCTTGTGTCCCTGGGCTCGCCGGCACCGCTCGAGGTGTCTCAGGCCGAGTCGATGCCTGTCGAACTCGTCTCCGTCGAGGAAATGACGCAGATCCAGCAGGGTGACAAGAAGGCGCCGAAAGCGGAGAAATCCGCCCCTGTTCCGACCACGCGTCCCGACACCGTGCCCAATGCGCAGAATGTCGGCAACAACAATGCCGACCTCGATGCGCCGCCGACGCCGACCGAAAAGCCCAACAACAATGACAGTGCTGCCGCTCCGCCCAAGCAGGAGCAGCCGGCACCGGTGGTCGATACCAATCCGAACGACGTCAAGGACATCGTAAAGGAAGAGACCGCGCCGAAGCCGCAGGAGATGGCGGCCCTTCCACAGCCCAAGCCTGAAATCGCGACGCCGCCGAAGCCCGCCGAGCCACCGCCTGCCGAGCAGAAGGCCGAAGAGCCGCCGCCGCAGAACCAGGAACCGGCAGAAATTGCCGTGCCGCAGAACGTGCCGCGCCCCAATGCGCGTCCGCAGCCGCCGGAACAGAAGCCGGAGCCGCCAAAGCCCGAGCCGCAGAAGCCGGCTGAGCAGAAGCCTGCGGAAAAGCCGACTGAAAAGAAGACCGACCAGGCCAAGGCCAATGAAAAGCCTTCCGACAAGAAGGTCTCTGATCGCAAGCAGGAAACGGCAAAGGCTGCCGCAACACAGCAGAGCGAGTTCAATGCCGACGAAATCTCTGCACTTCTCAACAAGCAGGCGCCTTCCGGCGGTGGCGCGAAGCGCTCCACCCAGACGGCAGCCCTTGGTGGCAAGAAGACGATCGGCACGGGCCTGAGCGCCAGTGAGATGGATGCTTTGCGTGGACAGATCTCCAAGAACTGGTCGATGGTTGCCGGCCTGACGGATGTGGCGCAGGTGGTCGTTGAAGTCCGCGTCCATCTCGACAGATCGGGTGAGATCGTCGGCCAGCTTGAGGTTTCGGCGACAGGCGGACCGGACGGAACGCGCCGGGCGGTGGAAGGCAGCGCAAGGCGCGCCGTCACCCGATCCGCGCCCTTTACCAATCTCCCACCGGATAAGTACGACGGTGAAAAAGGATGGAACACCTTGTTGTTGACGTTCACGCCGGAAGACTTCGGTGTCTAAGCAGCCGCTTTCGGCGCCGGGCATCCGTATTCCAATCGATGTGCAATTTATGAAAAAAAAGCTGAAAGGCTTGTCTCGATGATCAAGTTCTCTTTCCTTCGCGCGATGATGGTGGCCTCCGGCCTCATCCTGTCGTTCGTTGCGATCACTCCAGCCAACGCGGAAGTTCGGCTCAATATCACCAAGGGCAATGTGCAGCCGCTGCCGATTGCGATCACCGATTTCATGTCGGGTGACGGCATCGGTGCGCAGGTTTCCGCTGTGGTTGCGGCGGACCTGCAGCGCTCCGGCCTGTTTGCGCCGATCAACAAGAGCGCCTTCATCGAAAAGATCAGCAATCCGGACCAGTCCCCGCGCTTTGAAGACTGGAAGGTCATCAATGCCCAGGCACTGGTGACGGGCCGGGTAACGAAAGAGGCCGATGGCCGTCTTCGCGCCGAGTTCCGTCTGTGGGACACCTTTGCCGGCCAGCAGATGATGGGTCAGCAGTTCTTCACCCAGCCGGAAAACTGGCGCCGCGTCGCGCATATCATCGCCGATGCCATCTATGAGCGCATCACCGGCGAGAAGGGCTATTTCGACACCCGCGTTGTTTTCGTGTCCGAAAGCGGACCGAAGCAGCAGCGCAAGCGCCAGCTGTCCATCATGGACCAGGATGGCTTCAACGTTCGCAACCTCACCAACACCAACGATCTGGTGCTGACGCCGCGCTTCTCGCCGAACCGGCAGGAAGTCACCTATATGTCGTTCGAAGGCAACCAGCCGCGCGTTTACCTGCTGCAACTGGAAACTGGACAGCGTGAAGTCGTCGGCAACTTCCCGGGCATGACCTTCTCCCCGCGCTTTTCGCCGGATGGTCAGAAGGTGATCATGAGCCTTCAGCAGGAGGGCAATGCCAATATCTACACGATGGATCTGCGCTCGCGCACCACGACGCGTCTGACGAATACGGGTGCGATCGACACGGCACCATCCTATTCGCCGGACGGCCAGCGCATCGCCTTTGAAAGCGACCGTGGCGGACGCCAGCAGATCTATGTGATGAATGCCGATGGCTCGGGCCAGACGCGTATTTCCTTCGGCGACGGGTCCTACTCCACGCCGGTCTGGTCTCCGCGCGGCGATCTGATTGCCTTTACCAAGCAGTCGGGCGGCAAGTTCTCCATCGGCGTGATGAAGCCCGATGGTTCTGGCGAGCGCATTCTGACGTCCGGCTTCCACAATGAGGGACCGACCTGGGCGCCAAATGGACGTGTGCTGATGTTCTTCCGCCAGAATGCCGGTGCCGGTGGCCCGCAGCTCTATTCCATCGACCTGACAGGTTACAACGAGCAGATGGTCAAGACCCCGACCTATGCGTCCGACCCTGCCTGGTCGCCACTACTTGACTAAGGCGTTTCGCGATCTTTCAGATTCGCTCCCTACGCATTAGGCCTTGTTCTTTCGCATGTCGCTCTCGCACAACCGCTCTACCGTTTTGCTTCGACCATGCCTGATGAATACCCGCCACAGCACCTCGAACCGGAGTTGTTGTGGCGGTTTTGTGGAGAATACCGGGAATGCGCCTCTTTCTTGCCGCAAAATGCTGTGAGGGAGCAGAAAAGTGGGACATTTCCGTTTTGTTAACCATAAGCGTTCGGGGGCCGTTAACCTCAATCGGTTAGCGTCTGGCAACGTTATCGAAATCCTAAGGAGAGACCGGCGATGAGCCGTACACAAACTTCGGCGCTTAGCCCAATGCAGAAAATCGCCCGCAATCCGGCTGTTATCGCTCTGACGCTTGCTCTGGCGCTTGCCGGTTGCGCGAACAAGAAGAACATGCCGAACAGCGCTGGCGAGCTTGGCCTCGGCGGTGGTGCTGGTTCCGCGACGCCTGGTTCGCAGCAGGACTTCACCGTCAATGTCGGCGACCGCATCTTCTTCGATACCGACTCCACCTCGATCCGCGCCGATGCACAGCAGACGCTGCAGCGTCAGGCCCAGTGGCTTGCTCGTTACCCGAACTACGCCATCACGGTTGAAGGCCATGCCGATGAACGCGGCACGCGCGAATACAACCTGGCGCTCGGTGCACGCCGTGCAGCCGCCACCAAGGAATTCCTGGCATCCCAGGGCGTTCCGGCCAACCGCATGAAGACCATCTCCTACGGCAAGGAACGTCCGGTCGCCGTTTGCGACGACATCTCCTGCTGGTCGCAGAACCGCCGCGCGGTTACCGTTCTCGGTGGCGCAGGCATGTAATTGCCTCGCGCAATCGTGATGAAATTTGCAAAGGCGGCCCTCGGGTCGCCTTTCGTTTTTTTCATAGTTTGGCCGAAGTTAAGTTGCTTTTTCATCGCAGATGGAAAAAATCGCGAGTTGCGCCGCTGGGGCGCAAATCAATGAGACAGGAAGCACTATGAAGAAACTTGTCGTGGCGGGAATGCTGGGGCTTGCAGCCTGCACCGGCTTCAGCGGCACTGCAGTGTCGCAGCCGTTGTTTGGCTGGGGTGGGAACCCTAGCACGACCAATTCGCGGGCTCCGGTGGTCAATGTCCAGGCCAACGAGACCTACCGCGTACAACAGCTTGAAGAGCAGATCCGTCAGTTGAACGGTCGTATCGAGGAGATGAGCTTCCAGCTTCTCCAGATGCAGGAAACCATTCGCAAGGCGCAGGAAGACAATGAGTACCGCTTCCAGGAACTGGAAGGCGGCGGCAAGTCCTCTGCACCGGCTGCAGCACCGAAGAAAAAGGCCGAGGCGGATCTTCCGCCTGCAGGCTCTTCCGCCGGTCCGTCTGACGATGTCGCAACCATTATCGGAGAGCCGTCCACCAACGGCGCTTCGGTGCCAGGCAGCGCAGCACCCACCGGTCCGCGGTCCAACGCGGCACCCGGCGAGACGACGCTTGGCTCGATCGAGCTTGATTCGCGCGGCCTGCCGGTTGGCGGCACGCTGAATTCCAGTGCCAACAATTCTGCAGGGGCGCTTCCAGGTGTAAGCACGGGTGGCAAGTCCACCAGCACCGATCCGGTCAATACCGCAGCGCTGACCAGCGAAAACGATATCTACCAGGCAGCTTACAGCCATGTGCTTGCTGGCGATTACAAGCAGGCGGAGCAGGGCTTCGAGCAGTATATCCAAGGCTACCCCAATGGCTCGAAGGCGGCGGATGCCAGCTTCTGGCTTGGCGAAGCGCAATATTCGCAGGGCAAGTTCACCGCTGCGGCGAAGACCTTTCTCGACGGCCACAAGAATTACGGCAAGTCTCCCAAGGCACCTGAAATGCTGCTGAAGCTCGGCATGTCGCTTGCCGCACTGGATAACAAAGACACCGCCTGCGCCACGCTGCGCGAAGTGCCGAAGCGCTACCCCAGCGCCTCCAAGACCGTTCTCGGCAAAGTCACCAGTGAACAGAAGCGCATCGGCTGCTGAGCCTGCTCGCCGCCCCCGCCATGGCGCCCCTTTCTTCTCCGCTAGCGCCGATTGAGGCAGCGCGGAATCTTCTAGAACGCATTTCAACACCCGCCCTTCTTCTGGTGGCGGTCTCAGGTGGAAGTGATTCCACCGGCCTGCTTCTTGCCCTTCACGAGGTTTTGCGTGTCTCCGGTCGCGACGATGTCCAGCTTCATGCCGTGACCATCGACCACGCTTTGCGCCCCGAAGCGGCGGATGAAGCGCAAGCCGTTCAATCCTTCTGCCGCGGGCTGAATATTCCCCATGACATCCTTCGCTGGAATGACGAGAAGCCGAAAACCGGTATCTCCGCCGCAGCGCGGCTAGCGCGGTATCGGCTGGTCGGCGAGGTCGCCGGCAAGATCGGCGCAACAGCCATTGTGGTCGGGCACACGCTTGACGACCAGCGCGAGACGATCGCGATGCGCAGTCAACGAAGCGCGCAGGCTGGCATGCCCGGCCTCTCTGGTATGGCGAATGCGGTTCTCTACAATGCCCGCCATTGGGTGCTGCGCCCGTTCTTGAGCGTGCGGCGCGAGGATATTCGCGACTATCTCGCCGCCAAAGGGCAGGGCTGGTTCGATGACCCTAGCAATGACGACGATAAGTATGAGCGGGTGCGTGTGCGCAAGCTCTCAAGGGATGCCGGACCACAGTCCCGCGAGCCGTTGCTTGACAGGACAGAGCTTGCATCCCGCGCCGCGGCTTTGGTCTCCGGCGCTGCGCAGGCTTATCCGGGTGGACTGATCAAGCTCAGCGCCGATTGTCTTGGCGATGATCCTACCGTCATCCGCTATGCGCTGACCGCAGTCGCTTGCGTTGCAGGCGGCAGAACCTATCCGCTTGCGGCGCAGAGCATGGATCGGGTGATGGCCTTTGTCACCGCCAGAGAGCCAGATAGGCTGACGGCAGGGCGCGTCATATTCGACCGGCGCAAGGATAGTTTATACCTGATGCGGGAGAACCGGGACGTGCCGACGATAACCGTTGCTCCCGGCGAGACCGCGAGGTGGGATGAGCGGTTCGAGATCGTCAACCGTTCTCAGCTTCCGGTGACTGTTTCCGGCGGTGCGGTTGCTTATGCAGAGGATGCCACGCCCACCGCCGTTCCGACCGGCGTGTTGAAACGCGCGAAGCTCTCGCAGCCACGTGTTACTCCGGAGGGTGCAGGGCAGGGGGAGGCCGATATGGGGTTGATTACGATGCGCCCTTTGCTAGCGCCCTACGACCTGTTTCTCCCGCGCTTCGACCTCGATTTGGCCAACGCAATTGCGCTCAGTCTCGGGCGCGGCGTCTATCCGCGGCTTCCACTGCAAAGTTTGTCGTAAATTTCGCAGAGTTTTTACCGCAAAACACATCTCCTTCCTCCCTTCGCCTTGGCAACCGCAACTGTCCTCCTTATGTTAGGGGCAACATAATGGCGGGCGGTCATCCGTCCGTTGGAGTTCGGGGAGTTCAATGAACCCAAATTTTAGAAATTTCGCCCTGTGGGCGGTGATTGCTCTTTTGCTGATTGCGCTTTTCAGCATGTTTCAGACGTCGCCGTCTCAGTCCGGCTCGCGCGAAATTCCATATTCGCAATTTATTCGTGATGTCGATGCAGGCCGTGTCCGTGAAGTGACGGTAACGGGCAACCGCGTTCTTGGCACCTACACCGAAAATGGAACGACCTTCCAGACCTATTCGCCGGTCATTGACGACTCGCTGATGGACCGTCTTCAGCAGAAGAACGTCACCATTGTCGCGCGTCCTGAAAGCGATGGTTCCTCCGGTTTCCTGAGCTATCTCGGTACGCTTCTCCCGATGTTCCTGATCCTTGGTGTGTGGCTGTTCTTCATGCGGCAGATGCAGGGTGGATCGCGCGGCGCGATGGGCTTTGGCAAATCCAAGGCGAAGCTTCTGACGGAAGCACATGGCCGCGTCACCTTTGACGATGTCGCCGGTGTCGACGAAGCCAAGCAGGACCTGGAAGAAATCGTCGAATTCCTGCGGGACCCGCAGAAGTTCCAGCGTCTCGGCGGCAAGATCCCGCGCGGCGTGCTGCTCGTCGGTCCTCCCGGTACGGGTAAGACGCTTCTGGCGCGCTCGGTTGCCGGTGAAGCCAATGTGCCGTTCTTCACCATTTCCGGTTCCGACTTCGTCGAAATGTTTGTCGGTGTGGGTGCATCCCGTGTCCGCGACATGTTCGAACAGGCGAAGAAGAACGCGCCCTGCATCATCTTCATCGACGAAATCGACGCCGTCGGTCGCCATCGCGGCGCCGGTCTTGGCGGCGGTAATGATGAACGCGAACAGACGCTGAACCAGTTGCTGGTCGAGATGGATGGTTTCGAGGCCAATGAAGGCATCATCCTGATCGCCGCGACCAACCGTCCCGACGTTCTTGACCCAGCACTTCTGCGCCCAGGCCGTTTCGACCGTCAGGTCGTGGTGCCGAACCCCGATATCGTCGGTCGCGAACGCATCCTGAAAGTGCATGCGCGCAACGTGCCTCTGGCGCCGAATGTCGATCTCAAGGTCTTGGCCCGTGGCACGCCCGGTTTCTCCGGTGCGGATCTGATGAACCTCGTCAATGAAGCAGCCCTCATGGCCGCCCGCCGCAACAAGCGCGTCGTCACCATGCAGGAATTCGAAGACGCCAAGGACAAGATCATGATGGGTGCGGAACGCCGCACGACCGCCATGACCGAGGCCGAAAAGAAACTGACCGCTTACCACGAGGCAGGCCACGCCATCACGGCTCTGAACGTGCCGGTGGCCGATCCGCTGCACAAGGCGACGATCATCCCGCGCGGTCGCGCGCTTGGCATGGTCATGCAGTTGCCGGAAGGCGACCGTTACTCGATGAGCTACAAGTGGATGGTGTCGCGCCTCGTCATCATGATGGGCGGCCGCGTTGCAGAAGAACTGACCTTCGGCAAGGAAAACATCACGTCGGGTGCGTCGTCCGATATCGAGCAGGCGACCAAGCTTGCGCGTGCCATGGTGACGCAGTGGGGCTTCTCCGACGAACTCGGACAGGTTGCCTATGGCGAAAACCAGCAGGAAGTCTTCCTGGGCCACTCCGTGTCGCAGTCGAAGAATGTTTCCGAGGCAACTGCGCGGACGATCGACAGCGAAGTTCGCCGCCTGATCGACGAGGCCTATACTGAAGCGCGCCGCATTCTGACCGACAAGCACGACGAGTTCGTGACTCTTGCCGAAGGCCTGCTCGAATATGAGACGCTGTCGGGCGAAGAGATCAAGTCGCTGCTGAAGGGCGAAAAGCCTGCTCGCGATATGGGCGACGACTCGCCCCATAATCGCGGCTCGGCCGTGCCGAAGGCGGGCGCCAAGAAGGATGGCCCGAACGAGGCCAAGGGCGATGGCGAAGCCGAAGGCGGCATGGAGCCCCAGCCGCACTGAGCTTCGTGCACAAGTTTACGACGGGAAGGCCGCTTCGAAAGAGCGGCCTTTTTGTTTGTCAGGTGTCGCTGGCGACGCTTGCTTGTCCAAAAGCTGGCACAAATTTCTCCGTCGTCATGGTCGGGCTTGACCCGACCATCCACAGGCAACAAACGTAAGCGATTGAAAAACATGGATCCTCGGGTCGAGCCCGAGGATGACGGAGTGTGTAGTGGGTGCGGCGCCAGTCCCGTAGCTTCCCGTCTGTCCGTCGCCTCTCTCATTGCTGGCGCTTCGCCCCCGAGCCCCCGCTTTCCTGGGGAGAACCTGGGCCGGTCACGACATATATTCCGTTTTTGCGGTAATTTACGTGCTGCCAGACTCGCTTTGTGGCATCTAGCGAAAAAAGGTTGCCGCATCTTAGTGCACGGCGCCGCCATATATTTGGAGTTCACATGACACGTCGCTATTTCGGAACTGATGGCATTCGCGGGCAATCCAACGTTTTCCCCATGACGCCGGATCTTGCGATGCGGGTGGGGATCGCTGTTGGCACGATCTTCCGTCGTGGCCATCACCGTCATCGCGTCGTGATCGGCAAGGATACACGTCTGTCCGGCTATATGCTGGAAAACGCCCTAGTCGCCGGCTTCACCGCCGCCGGTCTCGATGTCTTCCTGCTCGGCCCGATCCCGACTCCCGCCGTTGCCATGCTGACCCGCTCGCTTCGTGCCGATATCGGCGTGATGATTTCCGCCTCGCACAATCCCTTCGCCGATAACGGCATCAAGCTCTTCGGCCCGGATGGCTACAAGCTTTCCGATGAGCTGGAGCTGGAAATCGAAGACCTGCTCGACAAGGACATCCACGCACAGCTTGCCAAGCCGCATGAGATCGGTCGCGCCAAGCGCGTCGATGGCGACATTTATCGCTACATCGAGTTCGTCAAGCGCACCCTGCCACGCGACGTGACGCTGAGCGGGCTCAGGATTGCAATCGACTGCGCCAATGGCGCGGCCTACAAGGTCGCACCGACAGCGCTTTGGGAGCTCGGTGCCGAGGTCGTGACCATTGGTAACGAGCCGAACGGCACCAACATCAATTTCGAATGCGGCTCGACGCATCCGGACGCGTTGCAGAAGAAGGTGCACGAAGTGCGCGCCGATATCGGCATCGCGCTCGATGGCGACGCCGACCGTGTCATCATCGTCGATGAACGCGGCCAGATCGTCGATGGTGACCAGTTGATGGCGACGATCGCCCATAGCTGGGCCGACGACAATATCCTGCGTGGCGGCGGCATCGTCGCAACCGTCATGTCCAATCTCGGCCTGGAACGCTTCCTTGGCGACAAGGGTCTGACGCTGGCGCGCACCAAGGTTGGCGACCGTTACGTGGTCGAGCATATGCGCAACCACGATTTCAATGTCGGCGGCGAGCAGTCCGGCCATATCGTGCTTTCCGATTACGGCACGACGGGTGATGGCCTCGTGGCCGCCCTTCAGGTTCTGGCGCGCGTCAAGCGCTCGGGAAAGACGGTGAGCGAAGTGTGCCGCAAGTTCGAGCCCGTGCCGCAGCTCTTGAAGAATGTCCGCATTTCCGGCGGCAAGCCATTGGAAAACCCGGTTGTGAAACAGGCGATTGCCGATGCCGAAAGCGCGCTTGCCGACAAAGGCCGTCTCGTCATTCGCCCATCCGGCACCGAGCCGCTGATCCGCGTCATGGCAGAAGGCGATGACAGCGCCCAGGTCGAGCGGATCGTCAACGACCTGGTCGGCGTGATTGGCAGCGTGAAGTCGGCTGCTTGAAGGTAATCAACTGATAGGACGGGGAAAGGTAACGTCTTTCCTCATTCCTGTGCTTGTCACAGGAATCTAGCCGCTGCGCGTCCGCGCGGCGAGAGGAGTTCTTTAAGACCAAAGACTTGGTCTGACTGGATTCCTGTGACAAGCACAGGAATGAGGAACGTAACCATCGATGCTCCCGTTCCTTCGTCGCCGTCGCGGTGCAACTCGTCGAAGACACAGAAAAGATAAGCTCGATCAAAGACATACGTCATACGTCACAACATCGAACCGGACAGCGATGGGTCCAGACCAAGGGTGATCAAGAGGCGAGGTCAGAACGCCTCGGTATCTTTGCTGCGCTTGCTTTGCCGCCCGCTTGCCTATGACCGCGTCACGCCCACTGCGGAAGGCTGTCCTCAACACACCCGTTGAGAAACGCATGCACATCATCCGCCTGGATCGGCCGGGAAAAGACATAGCCCTGCACTAGCGTCCCGCCGAGCGCCTTGACGACGGCGAGTTCGGCTTGAGTTTCGACGCCCTCCACAATCGTGTCTAGGCCCATTTCACGGCTGAGCGTCAGCAGCGAGCGGACGATGTTGTAGCTGGCGTCGCTGTCTTGGATGTCTCTGACGAAGCTGCGGTCGATCTTGAGCTTGGTCAGCGGTAGAGAGTGAAGCGAGGTCAGGCTCGAATAGCCGGTGCCGAAATCGTCGAGCGAAATGCCGCAGCCGATCTTTCGCAGCATCTCGACGGATTTGCGTGCCTGCCGGGTGTCATGAATGATCGCGGTTTCGGTGATCTCGAGATCCAGCCGCTGCGGGTCGAAGCCGCTATTGGCGATGATGGCGATGATGCCAAGCGTGGCTTCGGCGCTGTTGATGTCCTGGGCAGAGAGATTGAAGGACAATCGAATGTCCTGCGGCCACGTCTTCGCGGTGGCCAATGCCTTCTTCAACAGCGGTTTCGTCAGCATGTTGATGATGCCGGCGCGCTCTGCGATCGGAATGAATTGTGCCGGTGGGACAGTACCAAGAAGCTTGCTGTTCCAGCGTGCGAGCGCTTCGAAACCGACTGTCTTGCCGGAGTTGACGTCGAGGATCGGTTGATAGACCACCGACAACTCGTTTGCGAGATCGGCTTGCCGCAGCGTCTGCTCCACGCGCGCATCGCGGTGGATTTCGACGATATGCTTGGTGGTGAACAGGGTGCTGTTGCCGCGATGTTCGCGCTTGCTCTGGTAGAGCGCATAGTCGGCCCGGTCGAACAGTTCCTCGGGCGTGGACGCCACATCCGGATAGATGGCGATGCCGATCGAAGCGGAAATCATGATCGTCGCATCCGGCGTTTCAAAGGGGATGCGGAGTTTGGAGCCCATCAGGTTTCCCGCGGCAAGAACGGTATTCTCGTTCACCTGACCGGAGATGATGAAAGCAAACTCATCGCCACCCAAGCGCGACAGGAACATGCTTTCGGCGTTGCAGACGTCTTGCAGCCTCTCACCGACCTCTTTCAAAAGCCGGTCGCCAGCGGAGTGCCCGTAAAGGTCGTTGACGGGTTTGAAGCCGTCTAGATCGATCACGCCGACGGCGAGGCGATGATTTTCCGCCTGGGCGAGGGTGAAGGACGTGTCGAGATGATGAAAGAAGGCGCGGCGGTTCGGGAGTTCGGTCAAGCTATCGATATTGGCGAGCTTGAGGTTCTCGTTGCTCAGGGCTTCGGTCTTCTGCTGCGCCAGCACCATTTGCTCGAAATTGTCGTAGTTGATCTTCAGCACGACCAGCATGCCGAAACAGACGAGCAGAATGTTGATGGCTGTGGCAATGAGCGTCAGGTGCCCGGTGGATGCGAAGAAAACGACGAAGGTGCCGTTGACGATCGCCGTGACCATGAGGGCGGCGGAGCGCACATGCATCATGCAGAAGATGCAGGAAATGACGGTGATCGCCATATAGAAGGCGACATGTGATTTCTGGAAGGCGTCCCCATAGGGATAGAGAAGACAGGACCATGTGGTAAAGGACGCGGCAATTACCGCCCCAAGGATGTTGATCCGCCTCATGCTGGATGCGACAGCCGCAATGGGCGGAGTATCACCTCTAGACCGTAGCCAAAAGAGGATGCGCGCCCCGCACATCACGGTGAAGAGGCATGGGACGCCAAGCGACAGCAGCCTCGGCGCGGTGTGCAGATAGGTTAAGGCCAGCGCCCACGTGCTCGAGAGTAGAATGAAGTACATCATCGGCATCTGCTGGCTGAAGGCCACATATTGCGCTCTCAACAACACCGGATTGTCCCGAGGTGTGGGAGAGAAGTCGAAGATGCTTTTCAGATTGGTTTTCAACGAAGGCCACTCTCGAACAGTTGTTGTGTCGTCTTCTCAACGGGTTTGTCGTGATGCAGTTGCTAGCGAACGCTGTGAGTGGCTTCGTCGTGGTCGCTTGTGGGGACGATGACGGGCAAAGTCGAAACGTTCTGCGTTTGAACCATCTGGAAGGGTCTAGGTTTCCAGCTGTTCACACACGTTTCGTTTTATACTGTGTGCCGGTTAATACTGTTGTCTATCAAAAGGGAATAATTCTACAGAAACGTACCGGTTCGGCGCAGCGGCGTAGACTTGCTGACGTGCAGCTTTTGGATGTGCTGGAGCGCATTCCTGCGTGTGAATGCGCACTTTGAGGTGTAGACGTTGCTTCATTTAACCGGGTGTTGACTGTATTTATTAGCAAAACGACCTGTACTGGCCGTGATATTAATCGTCACTTAACCAATTTCCTTCATGTTTCATAAGTGAAGAATTCACTGGTGTACGCGCCGTTCGCGTATGCCGCTTATGGAGCCACCCACATGAAGAAGAGCCTGATCGGTGTCGTTGCCGCTCTGATGGCAGGTCAGCACGCACTCGCTGCGGATGTCTATCAGTCAGCCCCACCAGCCTATATTGAGCCCGCACCGGAAATTCAGGTGAAGGAAGCAAGCGGCTGGTATCTGCGTGGCGATGTCGGCTATTCCTTCAACAAGTTCCGTGGCGGCAGCTTCAACCGGGCAGTGTCGGCATCTGCGATGGAAGATGTGAGCTTTACCAGCACGTCCCAGAAGGACAGTGTCCTCTTCGGCGCAGGCGTGGGCTACCAGATCAACAATTATCTGCGCACCGACCTGACCCTCGATTATCTGTCGAAGTCGAAATTCCGGGGCTCCGCTCCAAGCCTCGAGTCGCACACCTCGCTTCAGGCCTTTGGCCTGATGGCGAACGCCTATGTCGATCTCGGCACCTATGGCCGCGTCACCCCCTATCTCGGTGCAGGTATCGGTGGTGCGCATGTGAAGTGGGATACGTTCAAGACCGATTCGGGTTGCTGCGAATTCGATGGCAAGGGCAGTTGGCGCTTCGCTTACGCTTTGATGGCCGGTGCCTCGGTTGATGTCACCTGCGACTTCAAGGCCGATATCGGCTATCGCTTCCGCCAGATCGGCCAGGGCGAAATGTTCGGTCTCAATGGCGCTGCCGGTCCTGGTCGCGACAAGGGTCTGACGTCGCATGAAATCCGTCTCGGCGGCCGCTATGTCTTCAATGGCTGCGATACCGCACAGTACATGCCACCGGCCGATATTCCGGTTCAGCCTGCCGTTTACAAGTAAACGTCACAGACCGACTATAGACTTCGACCGCTCGTATCTCATCGATACGGGTGGTTTTTGTTTGGGCGGTTGCCGGCATCTGACGCAGATCGGACAAAATTATCGAAGCTTGCGACATATTCCGCTTGACGGGAACGGGCGAGAGGAATAGCAACGGTGTCAGGACACTCCACCCTAACGTGGAGCGCCTATCTGGAAGGATAGTCAAATGACAGATATAGTGAAGCCGGACGTGCGTCCGGGCAATACGCATTTTTCTTCAGGTCCCTGCTCGAAGCGCCCCGGTTGGTCGCTTGATGCTCTCACCGATGCACCGCTTGGTCGTTCGCATCGTGCCAAGGTTGGCAAAGCCAAGCTGAAGCAGGCCATCGATCTTACCCGCGAAATTCTGAATGTTCCCGCCGATTATCGTATCGGTATCGTTCCCGCATCCGACACCGGCGCCGTTGAAATGGCCTTGTGGTCGCTGCTTGGCGAACGCGGCGTGGACATGGTTGCCTGGGAAAGCTTCGGTGCCGGCTGGGTGACCGATGTCGTCAAGCAGCTGAAGCTCAAGGATGTTCGCAAGTTCGAGGCCGATTACGGCCTGCTTCCGAACCTCGCAGAGGTCGATTTCGACCGCGACGTGGTCTTTACCTGGAACGGCACCACCTCCGGTGTTCGCGTTCCCAACGCCGATTTCATTCCCGCCGATCGCAAGGGCCTTACCATTTGTGACGCAACCTCTGCCGCATTCGCGCAGGATCTCGATTTCGCCAAGCTCGATGTTACGACCTTCTCCTGGCAGAAGGTTCTGGGCGGTGAAGGTGGCCATGGCGTCATCATTCTTTCGCCACGCGCCGTCGAGCGTCTGACGACCTATGTTCCCGCCTGGCCACTGCCGAAGATTTTCCGCATGACGTCCGGCGGCAAGCTGATCGAAGGCATCTTCACAGGTGAGACGATCAACACGCCCTCGATGCTCTGCGTTGAAGACTATATCGATGCGCTTCTCTGGGCGAAGAACCTGGGTGGCCTCAAGGCGCTGATCGCCCGTGCCGATGCCAATGCCAAGGTCATCTTCGACTTCGTCGCCGAGAACAACTGGATCGCCAATCTGGCGGTTGCCGATGAGACGCGCTCCAACACCTCCGTCTGCCTCAAGATCGTCTGCAAGGATGTTGCAGCCCTTGATGCTGGCGCCCAGGCCGATTTCGCCAAGGGCATGGTTGCCCTTCTCGAAAAGGAAAACGTCGCGCTCGACATCGGCGCCTATCGCGACGCGCCGTCCGGCCTTCGTATCTGGGCTGGCGCGACTATCGAAACGGCCGACATGAAGGCCGTGATGCCCTGGTTGAAGTGGGCTTTCGAAACGCAGAAGGCAACGCTTGCCAAGGCTGCGGCCTGATCCATTCCGGCCCTGCGCATTGCAGGGCCGCACACACTTTTCGCTTTCACGCATAAACCGCTTTTCAAGGAGCCCACACCATGGCACCTCGCGTACTCGTATCTGACGAACTGTCGGAAACCGCCGTTCAAATCTTCCGCGACCGTGGCGTCGAGGTCGATTTCCAGCCGAAGCTTGGCAAGGACAAGGACAAGCTCGCCGAAATCATCGGCAATTATGATGGTCTTGCCATCCGCTCTGCCACCAAGGCGACGGAAAAGCTGATCGAATCGGCCAAGAACCTCAAGGTCATCGGCCGCGCCGGCATCGGCGTCGACAACGTCGATATCCCGGCTGCATCGCGCCGCGGCATCATCGTCATGAACACGCCCTTCGGCAACTCCATCACCACGGCAGAACATGCCATCGCGCTGATGTTTGCCGTTGCCCGCCAGCTTCCGGCAGCGGATACCTCCACCCAGGCCGGCAAGTGGGAAAAGTCGAAATTCATGGGTGTCGAAATTACCGGCAAGACGCTCGGCGTCATCGGTGCGGGCAATATCGGCTCCATCGTCTGCTCGCGTGCGCTTGGTCTGAAGATGAACGTGCTGGCCTACGACCCCTTCCTGTCGCCGGAACGGGCACAGGAAATGGGTGTGACCAAGGTCGAGCTCGATGAGCTTCTGGCCCAGGCCGACTTCATCACGCTGCACGTGCCGATGACCGACAAGACGCGCGGCATTCTGGGCGCGCAGAACCTGGCCAAGACCAAGAAGGGTGTTCGCATCATCAACTGCGCCCGTGGTGGTCTGGTGGATGAGGCAGCGCTTGCCGACGCCATCAAGTCCGGCCATGTGGCTGGCGCTGGTTTCGACGTTTTCGAAGTCGAGCCTGCAACCGAAAGCCCGCTTTTCGGCCTGCCGAACGTGGTCTGCACGCCGCATCTTGGCGCATCCACCACGGAAGCACAGGAAAATGTCGCGCTCCAGGTTGCCGAGCAGATGTCGGATTACCTCGTCAAGGGTGCGGTTTCCAACGCCATCAACATGCCTTCGATCACCGCTGACGAAGCGCCGCGTTTGAAGCCCTTCATCAAGCTTGCCGACGTCCTCGGCTCTTTCGTGGGTCAGGTGCAGGAAAGCGCCACCAAGGAAATCGAAATCCTGTATGATGGTGCAACCGCCAACATGAACACCAAGGCGCTGACAAGCGCGCTTCTGGCCGGTCTCATCCGTCCGCAGGTGGCAGACGTCAACATGGTTTCCGCGCCAATCATGATTAAGGAAAAGGGCATCATCCTGTCCGAGGTCAAGCGCGACAAGACCGGTGTCTATGACGGCTTCATCAAGCTCACCGTCAAGACCGAAAACCAGGTTCGCTCTGTTGCTGGCACGGTGTTTTCGGATGGCAAGGCCCGCTTCATCCAGATCAAGAACATCAACATGGATGCCGATGTCGGTCAGCACATGATCTACATCACCAACACCGACGTGCCCGGCATGATCGGCTTCATGGGCACCACGCTCGGTGAGGCAGGCGTCAACATTGCAAACTTCCAGCTTGGCCGCGAAGCCAATGGTGGCGATGCGATTGCGCTGCTCTATGTCGACGGCCCCGTCTCGGAGGAGGTGCTGGACAAGCTGCGCGCCAACCCGGCCATCCGTCAGGTCAAGCCGCTGACCTTCAACATCGACTGATCGGCGACGGCCTTCTTGACCGTTTTAGCCCGGTGCGGATCCTATCCGCACCGGGTTTTTTATTGCGCGATGACGCGTGAATCTACCGAGGGTTGCGTATCACGAAATATTTATGGTTCTCACCCTCAAAACAAAGACCGATAGTTGCTATATGCCTTTTGTTCTTTGTCGCTCAATGGGAGGGCGACCCAACAGGAGATGACGATGTTTGCTGCCATTCGGCGCTTTAAAGGTTTGTTCGCAGTTGCCGCTCTGGGGATTGCGGTTTCGTTCGTGGCTGTCGATATGGCAGAAGCGCGCCGCGCCAGCGGCGGTTTCGGCAGCCGCGGCACGCGGACCTTTTCGGCACCGCCCGCAACCAATACCGCACCGGGCCAGGCCGCGCCGATGAACCGCAGCATGACGCCGAACACCAACCAGGCGACGCAGCCAAATGCAGCGCAGCCGGCACGTCCAGGCGCGCAGGCACCGCAGCAGAACCGCGGCATGTTTGGTGGCATGATGGGCGGTCTCATGGGTGGCCTGTTGATGGGCGGCCTGTTCGGCATGCTCATGGGCGGCGGCTTCGGCGGTATGGCTGGCTTCTTCGGAATGCTGCTGCAGGGACTGCTGATCGGCGGCCTCATCATGCTCGCCATGCGTTTCTTCGCCTCGCGCCGCAAGGCCGCTGAGCCCGCTTATGGCGGTGCAGCCGGCTCGAACAATGCGCGCAGCGACTATTCCGCCAATCAGCCCCACGGCCAGGGTGGTTTCAAGATCCCGCAGATGGGCTCGCGTGCTGGTGCTTTTGGTGGCGCTGCTGCCGCAACGGCGGCTGCCGAACCCGTGGTTGCCAAACCCGTACCGCATGAAAACGCCATGTCCGAAGGCGACGAAATCGGCGTGACGCATGGTGACCTCGAAACCTTCCAGCACATGCTGCAGCAGGTTCAGTCCGCTTATGCTGCGGAAGATTACGGCACGCTACGCAAGCTGACGACGCCGGAGGCGATGTCTTATCTTGCCGAAGAGCTCAGCGACCATGCGACGAGCGGCGTGAAGAACGATGTGCGCGATGTAACGCTGTTGCAGGGTGACGTTGCCGAAGCCTGGCACGAAGAGGGCCAGGATTACGCGACCGTTGCGATGCGCTATTCGGCGATCGACATCATGCGCGACCGCGCCACCGGCAAGGTCATCGAAGGCAATGAGCACGAGCCGGAAGAATCGGTCGAGATGTGGACCTTCGTTCGCAAGGGCGGATCCGACTGGCAGGTGGCCGCAATCCAGGCCGCCGCGTAAAGCGCATCGATTTCTTCCAATGATTTATGGCGTCGGGGTCAGACCCCGGCGCCTTTTTCTTTTTTGTCGCTTTGCACTGGTGAGCAGGCGGTTCAGGCAACCGGCGCAAAATGGGGGAGGGACGGTGCCGCAACCTTGTCCACGTATTGCCTTTTTTCGTTCATCCCGCATTCAGTCGCGGGCTTTTAACCAGACAGGCACACGTCAATGTGAACCGCTCGCGTTTTAGCAAATGCGCGCATAGGCGGAACTCCCGCCTTTTATTCGCGTTGACAATCCGAACTTCGGGCCGACCTTCGGACAACACCCGAGCAGAGGAACACGGCGACCAGCCACAGCGCGGTCCGCGAAATGGAGAGCTTTAACGATGAAACGCTTCGACCTGATCGACGGGATGCGCGGCTATTTCCTCGTCTTTATGCTGATCAACCATCTGGTCTTCGCAGGCGGTTTCTGGCTGGTGGAAATCAACCATCGCCAGTTTGCCTTCGTTGAGGACGCACAGGGCTTTGTGTTCCTGTCCGGCCTTCTGATCGGCATGGTGTATGCCCGCAAGATGGTGAAATACGGCTACGAGGCCGGGCGCGATATGATCTGGAACCGCGCGCTCGAACTGTACAAATATGCAATGGGACTGGTGATCGCCGTCCTCTTTGCGCGCATGGTCATCCCGCACGCCCCTTATATCTGGTACAACTGGCTCGGCATGACGTCGTTTGACGATCCGTTGCGTCTGGCGGCCATTGCCAGCTTCCTGTTCCAGCCGACCTTCATGGACATCCTGCCGCAATATATCGTCTACATGATCTTTGCGCCCTTCCTGGTGAAGCTCTGCATCGACGGCAAGTGGGCCTATGTGATGGCCGGTTCCTTGCTGGTGTGGATGGCGGGACAGCTTGGCCTGCAGCAGCTCTTCACCGCGCCGATGAACGAGATCGTCAAGGGCGTCGACGAGCAGGGCATTCGTGTCAGCTTCAACCTGTTTGGCTGGCAGCTGGTGTTCTACACGGCATTGGTACTCGGCGCGATGACGGCGCAGAACCGTATTCCGTGGATGAAGATCTTCTCGCCGGAGCGTAGCTGGATTGCCAAGGCCTCGCTGATCGTCTGCGTGTTCTTCGTGCCGCTGCGTATCGCCACCGCCTGGAACCTGATGCCGGAATTCGTGCTCGGCAAATTCTCGACCATGGAAATCCGCGCCGACTTCGGTCCGGTTTACCTGATCAACTTCCTTGCCGTCGGTGTTGGCCTCACCTGGCTCATCATTGCCGGTCCGAAGCATCACAACCCGATCGTGCAGAAGATCGCCGCTGGCGTCATCTGGGTGCTGTCCCTGAAGTTTCTGCAGCTTCTTGGCCGCCACTCGCTGCAGGTCTATGTGTGGCACGTCGCCATCGTCTACGGCATCTACTATCTGGATGGCCGCACGGCAGAGCTGACGCAGATCCAGAAGACCGCGATTGCCGTCGTCGGCATTGCGTTGCTGGCCATCCCCGCGCTCTGGCGCGAACGCGACAAGTGGATCGGCAACAGCCAGAAGACGGCTGGCGCCTGATCCGGCAACACAGCGACAAATCCTCTACGGGGTGGCACGTGCCGCCCCGTACTTGCGTTTAAGGGCTTTTCTTTCTATATGCAGCGCTTGAAAATCCAAGCTTCCATGCCTCTCTTGAGACTGAGCCTTGTGGATTTGACGACAGGCGGCGGGGCCTTTACCCCCGTTATGACTGACGATTGGAAAAACCTTGAATACGCTCGACTTTGACAAGAAGCCGGAAGATACCCGGATTGTCGTTGCCATGTCCGGTGGCGTCGATTCCTCCGTGGTGGCTGGCATTCTCAAGCGTGAGGGCTATGACGTCCTCGGCATCACACTGCAGCTTTACGACCATGGCGCCGCCGTTCATCGCGCCGGCTCCTGTTGTGCTGGCCAGGATATCGACGATGCACGCCGCGTGTGCGAAACGCTCGGCATTCCCCATTATGTGCTGGATTACGAGGCGCGTTTTCGCGAAACGGTGATCAACCCCTTCGCCGAAGCCTATGCCATGGGCGAAACGCCTGTGCCGTGCGTCGCCTGCAATCAGACGGTCAAGTTCGCCGATCTGCTGGCTACTGCGCAGGAACTGGGTGCCGACGCGCTCGCAACCGGCCACTATATCCGTTCGCGCCGTAACCCGGTTGCGGGCAATCCCAACCGCCGCGCGCTCTATCGCCCGATCGATAGCGACCGCGACCAGAGCTGGTTCCTGTTTGCAACGACACAGGAGCAGATCGATTATCTGCGCTTTCCCCTAGGCGGCCTGTCCAAGGCGGAGACGCGTGCGCTGGCGGAAGAGATGGGCCTGGTGGTGGCCAAGAAGGCTGACAGCCAGGACATCTGTTTCGTGCCGCAGGGCAAGTATACCGACATCATCAACAAGCTGAAGCCGAATGCTGCCCTTGTGGGTGATATCGTCCATCTGGATGGCCGCGTGCTCGGCCGCCACGACGGCATCGTGCATTACACGATCGGCCAGCGCCGCGGCATTGGCGTCGCGACCGGCGAGCCGCTCTATGTCGTCCATCTCGACGCCCGCGGACGCCGCGTCATCGTCGGCCCACGCGAGGCGCTGGAGACACACCGCGTCTATCTGCGCGACATGAACTGGCTCGGTGACGCAGCACTTGAAGACGACGCGGCAGGCGGCTTTGCCTGTTTCGCCAAGGTGCGCTCCACCCGCCCGCCGGCGGAAGCCGTTCTCCATAGCGACGAGAAAGGCATCTATGTCGATCTCGCCGTCGGTGAGGCCGGGATCGCACCCGGCCAGGCCTGTGTCCTCTACTCCGCGCCGGGCGCGGACGCGCGCGTCTATGGCGGCGGTTTCATCGAGCGCTCGGAACGCTCGGCGGAGGCGGAGGCATCGCTCAAAGCGCTGCTCGCCAACCAGGTCGCAGCCTGAAATCGGCACTCCGGCCAAGTCTGTCGAAAGACTGACTTTTTGCGCATCTTGCGCTTGACACTTTAGGGAGCGGCACCTTATAAGCCGCTCATCCTGATGAGACGGGCCGCACATCGCAGCTTTGTTTCCCTCGTGGCGGGGTAGCTCAGGTGGTTAGAGCAGCGGAATCATAATCCGCGTGTCGGGGGTTCAAGTCCCTCTCCCGCTACCATTATTTCCATTGTCCGAACCGAAGACATAGGTAACAGTTTGTACCTAAGACATAGGTGACAAACTCGTGCCGAACGGATTGTCGATTGTATCCTGTCGCGCGTGTACCCCGTAGCGCTTTTTCGGAATTTTGACACGAGATATCGGAATTCGCCGACATTCCATAACCTCTGACAAATTCGAACCTTCTGTGATTGATTGGTCGGAGCGCGCAGCCGAAACATCTCAGAACTGGACGAATCGAGCGATTAGAAGTTCCATGTGAAAAAGCGAGGTCACATGGCGAAGTCTCCAGGCAGTTGTGTTTTTGCGGCGGGTCAGGGCTCTCAAAAGAGCATCTGTGGCCTCAGTGGATGGCAAGGCTACTGAAGCTGTTCGCAGGTCCGGAAGGCACAGGTTCTACCACTCGAACGAAGGCCAACCACATGACTGTAGGGGTGCCTTTTGTCTACCGGACTAAGAAACGGATGCAAGGCCACTTATTCAACAAGAAGCTCAGAGTTGTCTGTCAGTCGTGCAACAATGGCTGGATGAGCCAGATGGAAGAGGACTGTAGGTTCATTGGCCGTATGATTATTGGGCTGCCGATTATCCTCGACCCGCCAGCTTTGGAAGGCCTGGCAACGTGGATTGCAATGAGAGCAATGGTCTTCGAACGTGATGACCCGTCTACCGCCGCGATTCCTCGTAGCGACTACAGGTACTTAATGGAACACAAGCAGCCACCCCCTAATTGGCACATCTGGATCGGTTTTTACGACGGAAGGGCTTGGCAGGTTCGGTTCAAACATACGGCGGTGCATGCAGCAACTACATTTTCGGTGAGAATGGAGCCCAATCTTCAGTCTACCAGTTTTGGGGCCGGCCACTTATTTGTTCATGCTGTTAGCACTACAGTTGAAGGGGTCGAGCCGAGACCTCCGACGATAAGCGCCATGATGAAGATCTGGCCGCCTCGAACTATGCCATTGCATTGGCCACTTCCTTTCGCCACTGACGACGATATGGCGAATGCTTTCGGCTACATGTTCGATTTGTAGCAGTCTCAAAGAATGCGGGCTTCTCAACCCGCATTCTGTTCTGCCTAAGCGTAGCTCACATGGGCATACTTGAGAGTTCGCCAAGCTTTCTCTCGATCACTTTCATCGCCGGCTGTAGCCATGCACCCTCCGGCGTCTTGGATAGGGCGACACCGAAAGTCAGAACATGATACAGAACGATAACTGTGACTACCGTGCCACCGACGGTAAGGACTGCTTGGGCGGGCTTTTTCACCAGTTCGTTGAAGCAAGCTGCTATCACGTTCAGCACTGTTCGACTTACGCCTAGCCGGGTGCGCGGGGTATCGGCTCTGTCGTTCCAATCCGCAGCTTGCCAGAGCGCAGTTGGAACACTTTCGTCCACTGACTGTCGGTTTTCGAGGTCAGCTGCCAACACTCTAGCTACTTTCGCAAACAGCTCAGCGTCCTCTTTCGAGTATCTATCCTCAGCAGCGTTCTCGGAGAACCGCTGCCAATCTACGAACTGCGATGCGTAACCTTTGACGCTCTCGGCGTATGAAGAAAGCAAATTTTGTAAACTACTCGACAGCTCCTCGCTCGCAGCGTTGATTTGCCCTTCAAACGATGAGCAATGCAAGCCGATTTCGATAACACTGGCCTCACGCTTAATCGCCTCCACCAATCTCGTAAACGATCTAAGGAGTCGCGGATGATTAGAGTTTTGCAAGTCCAATGCAATATCTTCCGCAAGCTCACCCAGTGCTGTTGATGCAGCCTCAGCAATCGCTTTCGATTCAAGTTTCGGATGCGATGCCTGCGGTTGCAGAGCGAGGCGCTCGTCGGTAACGACAAATTGAAATGGCGCTAACACCTGCTCAGCATGAGGAGCTCCCGGGTAATCCTCTAGCCCAGCGTTTCGACGAAGCATTAATCGGAGGTACCGAACAATTTCGCGAGCGCCCTTCACAAGCGCATTTAATTCAGTGTCTACTTCGTCACTTAAAATAAGGGGGAAATGTCTGCAGACATCTTCGAGGGCAGCATCCAATCTTTCTGTACTATTTAAACGCGTATCCTGACCGGCGAAACGCAGATTAATGTGCAGAGATTGAATCCGGTCGATTTTATCGAAAAATTCCGGAGCTGCTGGGAGATCTGAAATTTCGCGTGCTGCCCTCGTTCGCAATATGCGACCAGCGGCATCGATAGCGTTTCCTATCCGCCTGATTTCGTTTCTACCTCTGCTTCCCAATCGAATTGTCCGGCCGAGAGAGAGCGCAAGCCTTCGCCGTTGGATCTCCGGGTTTGCTCATTAAAAAAATCGCGAATTACGTCTAGCCCTGCGGAGATGTCATCCAACATTTGGGAAACAGGTATCCCGTTTCGACGCAGTGACAGAAAGCGGGACAACTCAGGCTGAGATTTTAGGCGGTCAACAGCGACGTGAACCTGCTCGATAGGTCGCCACATTTCATAGGCGCCCTCTTTATGCATGGTGTCAAGGTTAGATCTCGCGTGTCTCATAATCTCGATGGCATTATATCTCTCATCAGAATTATCGGCATCGTTTTGGATGAGAGCCGTGACCTCATCCACCAGCCTGTAGCAGTCGTCAAATATTCTTACCGCGTCACCTTGAAGAGCAAGCATTCGAAGCCTCCTTAAATGCAGTTTGGTAGATATGGCTTCTTTGTTCTGAATACTAGCTCGTGCTAAACTATACCTAACTCAACTCGATCGTAGCTCGCGAGTTTCGCATAGCCTGCGGCCATCAAATGCACTCGGTCAGGCTGGAAGATCGTCGTATTATAGGTGTTGGTGGCGAACTGGCGGGGATCAAACTCAGGGTAGTTTCTCCGGTCGACAAGCTTCTTGATCCCGAGAGCTGACAGTCTCGGCAACAGCCAGTCCCCGTAGTCGATAAAGGTCTGGTTGTTCTGCGCCTGCATAGAAGCAAACCCGCGAGCTATAGGCGTACCAACGTAGATGTTGACGTTCGGATCGAGAGACCGCTCGGCCGCTATGGTGGGTATCAGGCAATCTTCGATCAGGTTGGGACGGCCTTTGGAGGGGTCGCCGTAGAGCGTGTATCCAGCCTGCATTGCGTGCGTGACGTCATTGGTGCCAAAGTCGAGGAACACGTTGTGCTCCTGACCGGGGAAGTAGATCGAGCCGCCAGCAGCCTGATAATGATCGAGCCACGCTTCCCCATTCTGATAGGAGACGCCCGGCTTTGACCACATGCGCTGGCTGTCCCGTCCCCAGTTGCGGATGAGACATGACTTTTTCTGCCACCACGCGGCCATCCGAATGAAGTCAGGCGCGAACGGGTCAGCATCTTCCTGAAGAATGTACGGGTTGCCACCCTGCGCCAGAAGTTGAGCCCAGTATCGGTTCAGCGGGTCCTGTAGTTCGGTGAAGGTGGATGAACCGGCAACACCATTGACGAGGCTGGTGCCACGAATATCCCAGATGACGTTGAGAAGGCCGTCGTTTGCGTTCGAGACCGCGTCAGAGGTTGCCACGAGGGCCGGTGAGGTTGGAGCTGTCTGTGTCCGAGTGTCACCAGGTTCGAACACGGAGGGAGCGGCGTCGAGGAGATCGTACAGAGCGTCAGTTAGGACGATCCACCGTTCACTGCCCCGCGCCATGATGGGGCCCGGCGAAAGAACGCTCCGCTTCCATTGCAGTCTGTCAAAGCAGCGGCGGAGAAAGAACCGCATGTTCGTGGTCTCAGCCATGCTTTCCCCGGGCAGGACCGCAACGGGGCGAACGTACCAAGTCAAGCGATCACCGTGTCGAGATAGGCATTGATCTTTGCTCGACGGATGGCGTCAGGAATTTCTGCCAGTACCACCGCTGCGAAGAGTTCTCCGAAGAAGGTGCCGCTGTTAGCTCCGGTTGGACTAGCGCGTTGCCCGAGTGAGACCGTGGTCGCGTCAGCCGTGTTTAGCTTCTTGTCTGACTCGGTGGGGAGCCAGCTTGTATTCGCAATAAGTCTGCCATTCTCGTAGATCGCTTGCGAGGCGGTCTCTCGCGACAAATCAATTTCCCATCCGGCATGCACTTTTGTGTCGCTGGCCAGTGAAGGTATTCTAGGAGAAATAATCGAGGTCCTAGCGACTGTGCCATCGGTTATCGCAACGCTGGAGAATGGCTGACGCCCAGTTCTGCCGCCCGAAAGCTGCGCTGCAAGGCGGTCCCGCGATGATCCGTTCCCGCGAGGCGTTGCCTTGGTCGACGCCTGGGTGACCGCCAAAACTACGCGACGCTTGGTGTTAGCCCCGTAAGACGCACCGTCTAGGCGGAACGCGGCGTAAATCGAAATGAAGGACAGCCCATTTGCAATGTCTTTTAGGAAGCTTGTCAGGGTCTGGCCGTCAGCATCAAAAAGAATCCCTCCGTTCGGACCGAGCCTTGGCTGGCTGCTTTTATCGCCATTTGCGAATCCACGGCCGTTGCCAAATAAATCCTCGATGGCACCCACCGTAGTCCTGCCGCCAGTGTTGTCCGTCATCATAAACGACGTCTGGCGTGTATCAATCCAAAGACGCCCATTGCTAGCGCCGAACGGTGGAATTGGCAGGCCGGCGACCTCTTCAGCCTCGGTAGGTGCCACCGCTAACGCGCTACCTGAGCCAATGGTAAGCGATGGAGCTATTGTGCCAGCCGAGAGCACACCAAGGCCAACGATCAGGTTTCTTCGATTGCTGTCCAATGCGAGCCTCCGTCGCTCGGCGTAACGATACCGATGGTCTCGTACTGTCAGACAGATGATAGCCGCAACCGGCCCGCCAATGCTAGTCTCGCTACCCGCAGCACAAGCCGTCAGCTTTCAATGTGCTTGTTGCAGCATTGAGGCAGGTCACTATCCCAACCGCGCTATCTTGGTTCAGCAGAACAATCGATGCTGCTGCCTGCAGAAATAGAATCAAGAGAATGCCCGGTAGGTTTGACAGTGGGGTAAGGTCACACCAGACAAAAAAAGCCCGGCGAAACGGCCGGGCTTTCTTAGGTATATATGATCTTCTAACCTTAGAACTTCACGCCAAGACCGACGCGGATCGCGTGTTGGTCGACGTCGGAGTTAAGCGTTGCGCCGCCGCCGAGGTCGAAGTCCTTGTCGCCGAAGTCGGTGTAGCGGTATTCGATGCGGCCGAACATCATGTCGGTGAAGGCGTAGTCTACGCCCACGCCAACGGTGTAGCCGTTGAAGGTTTCCTTTTCGCTGGCGCCTGGGACTTCAGCGAAGCCACGGGCATAGGCCCAGCCGGCGGTACCATAGACCAGTGCGCGGTCGAAGGCGTAGCCGACGCGGCCGCGGACGGAGCCCTGCCAGTCGAGACCGTAGTCAACCGTGGCGATGCCGCCGAGGTCTGCCGTGTCATCCGCCCAGTTCTTTTCGAAGTCTGCTTCAAGGCCGACGACCCAATTGTTGCCGAGTTCGTGGTTGTAGCCGACGAAGCCGCCGAGAAGGCCGCCGTCGACGTCAGCAGAACCGGTTGCGCCCAGCAGCGAAACGTCCTGGTTGGCCCAGTTATAGCCGCCCTGGATACCGATGTTGAAGCCAGTCCAGCTGAAGGCAGGGGCAACCTCGGCGACGGGTGCAGCCGGGGTTTCGTAAACGGCGTCCGCTGCCATTGCAGTCGAGGCTGCGAGAAGGAATGCCAGTGTGGCGATCGTCTTTTTCATGGTCTTTACTCCCTTATATGAGGGAGTACTAAAACGCATTTTGGTTGAAAAATCTGTAGATTTTATGCAACAGTTACCGATCGATAGGCCAAAAAATCCCTTTGAAGTTGCGTTGCGGTTTGCGCGCGCAGAGGAGCTCAAGCTGTTCGTTCTCATCACAGCAGGGAATAGGCGTTGTCAGTACGCCCGGCCTCGCGCCGTGCCCTGTATATTCCAAGATCAAATAGGCCCTAATACTTGTAAGTGCATACAAATCTTGGGAATATTTGGCGCGTCCAGCCTCTTTCTGCGCACAAATTTCGTTGATAGTGTTGTTTTTATGAAATCGACACTTCACCCGGCGCGGATATAAATGTTAGGCTCTCCTTAAGTTCCCCGTACCGGCAATAGCGCCACGGATGTGCGCAAGCGGTCTGCGCCTCCTGAATGATTGACGGGGTGCGATCAGGATTTGGAGTGGGACATGGATTGCCTGTTGGGCAGGGACCCGAGTGAAGTTGGGTATCATACTTGGGACATCATCGAGAACCGATTGTCGCTCGATCGCGTCTGCGCAGCAATGTGTGGCGTGCCGGAGGCGGAAGGGGCAGAGGGGCTTCCGATCGAGGCCTTTTTGATGAAGATCGACCTTGCCAATAGAGAGCGGGTGGCGAAGGCCATCCATGACAGTCTTCTCTACGGCAATTTCTACCAGGAAGAATATCCGGTTGAATATGAGCCTGGTCTGTTTCGTCTCGTGCGGGTGGGCGGTCGGTTAATCTACGACCGGGACGGCGTGCCTCTCAGGGGGATCGGCTGGATGGTGGATGTCAGTCCTGAAAAGATACTCGGCGAGGGCGTCACCCGCCAGTAACGCAATCCAAACGTGAAAACGGGCCGCGTGTTACGCAGCCCGTTTTCAGATAGATTTGCTAGTGTGCGGTTACCAGCCCTGGCGACCGTACCAGCTGTCGACGTCGCTCTTGACGCGATCCTTTTCAACGCCGTAGCGCTCCTGGATCTTACCCTCCAGCTGGTCGCGCTTGCCTGCGATCTGGTCCAGATCATCGTCAGTGAGCTTGCCCCATTGCTCCTTGATCTTGCCCTTGACCTGCTTCCAGTTACCTTCGACGCGGTTCCAGTCCATGGTGGTGTCTCCTCTATTAAATCATGGTGATATAACGGGCGCATGAAGCTGTGGTTCCAATAAATGAATGATTGATAATTCGTTAAAATCTGATTCGACATCCGATTCGATCAGGTGTAAAAATTAAGTGTTCATGGAAATTAACATCGTTTGTCAGCATGTTGCGGGAGGATGAGCCTTGTCGTACGCGGCATTTCAACGAGTCGGCGGACAGTTGTCGCCCCAGCAGGTCACGGATCTGCAGACTATCTTTGACGGTGTTTGTTTCGAATGCTTGGAGGATCGCAGCAGTCAGGTGGCGAATGAATGTGCCGCCGTGCTGATCAGAAGCGCCCAGCGCGGCATTCTTGATCACGACATGCTTCGGGACATCGGCCGCGCAGTCTTGCGGCGGCATTAGTTGGCAATATCTTGGTGAAAGCGCCCGGTCTTGGCCGGGCGCTTTGTCGTGTCAGGCTTTTTCCTGAACGTGCGCTTCGAGGAACCACAGTGACTTGTCGAGATCGCGCGAGGCGGCGGTGAAGATATCCGCCGTGCTGGCGTCGCCTGCCTCATCCGCCTCATCGATCGACTTGCGAACGAGATTGGCGACATCGCCATAGCGCTCGATCAGCTCATCCAGATGATCATGGATCTTATAGATATCTGTCGGATAGGCCTTGAGCTTGGTGGTGGACGAGACCGCCTGAAGGCTGCCAAGTGCGGTGCCGCCGAGCTGGACGGCGCGCTCTGCGATAATGTCGGTGTGGTTGTCGATCAGCTTGCGGAAGCTGTCGAGAAGCTCGTGCACGGCAATGAACTGCGGACCCTTGAGGTTCCAGTGTGCCTGCTTGGTAAGGAGTGCCAGATCGATCATCGAAGCCAGCGCTTCGTTCAAAAGCCCGATCACCGTGGATTTGGTGTTGGAGGGCAGGTCGTTTCTGGTCTTGTGGGTCTTCATCTTCTTCTCCTGGACGGTCGCGGCCATGCGCCGCTTGTGCTGTTCAGGAGAGGAACGGGCAGCGGCTTATGATGTTCCGCTGCCGTCGAAGGGACGATGGAAAATTTGCGCGGCGCTTAAAGCGTGTCGCGATCTTTCAGATTCGCTCCATACGCTTTAAGTCCTTGTTTTGTCGCATGTCGTTATCGCAAAACCGCTGCACACCTTTGCGCGACATGCTTTAGCGCGGTCAGTTTTCCGGATAGTCGCTGATGATTTCGCGGCGGAGAAGGGTTAGCGAACGGTCCGGTTCGATCCGATAGGTTTCCAGCGCAAGGCGTCCGTCGCCGGTGCGGAAGCTATGGCTGAAGGTGGAGCCTGCGGGCGACTTCACCAATCTCTCACGCGGCTGTCCGCCATAGGTAATGCTGCCGGGAATGGGTTCGACGGTGGACCCGGCTGTGGAGCAGGAGGCAAGCGCCAGAACGAGGAGAAGGCCGAGTTTACGCATGGTGGCTCCCGTTGAATCTAGGTGAAGTATGAGTGTGTAACTCAGGCTCTTCGCGTCTGTTCCAAAGGAAAGAGCCCCGCATCGTGCAAGATACGGGGCTCTTCGTCTTGGGAGGTGTTCTGGTTACGATCAGTCTTCGTTGGCCGCAAGCTGCGTCAGAACCTGGCCGCGTCCGCGAATACGCATGATCAGCGGAACGATGAAGGCTGCGGCGGCCACGAGGAAGAGGCCGACGGCGATGGGCGAGGTGAAGAGGACGCTCGGGTCACCCTGGCCGATGGCAAGTGCACGGCGCAGCTGTTGTTCGGCAAGCGGTCCGAGGATGAGGCCAACGACGGCGGGCGCGATCGGATAGCCGAAGATGCGCATGATGTAGCCGAGGATACCGAAGGCGAGCAGCATGCCGAGTTCGAAGACCGATGGATTGGCGCCGATGGTGCCGAGCGTCGCAAACAGCAGAATGCCGGCATAGAGCCATGGCTTCGGGATGGTCAGCAGCTTCACCCACAAGCCAATCAGCGGCAGGTTGAGAACCAGCAGCATGAGGTTGGCGATGAAGAGGCTGGCGATCAGGCCCCAGACGAGCTGCGGATTGGTGGCAAACAGCAGTGGACCGGGCTGCAGGCCATATTGCTGGAAGCCCGCGAGCATGATGGCGGCGGTTGCCGTGGTGGGCAGGCCGAGTGTCAGGAGCGGAACGAGCGTGCCGGCAGCCGATGCGTTGTTGGCCGCTTCGGGACCGGCAACGCCTTCGATGGCGCCTTCGCCGAATTCTTCCGGATATTTGCTCAGCTTCTTCTCCGTCGCATAGGAGAGGAAGGTACCGATTTCGGCACCGCCGGCAGGCATTGCACCGATGGGGAAGCCGATCAACGTGCCGCGCAGCCATGGCTTCCAGGAGCGTGCCCAGTCCTGCGCGCTCATCCAGATGGAGCCCTTGACGGCTTCGATCTTGTCCTGGCCAGTCTGGCCCTGTGCAACGATGAAGAGCGTCTCGCCAATGGCGAACATGGCAACGGCAAGCGTCGTGACTTCGACACCATCGAGAAGGTCCGGAACGCCGAAGCTCATACGCGTCTGCCCGGTCAGCTGGTCGATGCCGATGATGGCAAGCGTAAAGCCGATGAAGAGCGAGGTGAGGCCGCGCAGAGCCGAATCGCCGAATGCCGACGAGACGGTGACGAAGGCGAGAACCATCAGCGCGAAATATTCGCGCGGGCCAAAGACCAGTGCCAGCTTGACGATGTAGGGCGCGACGAAGGCAAGTGCGATGGTGGCGATCAGTCCGGCGACGAAGGAGCCGATGGCGGCGGTGGCAAGTGCCGGGCCGCCACGACCCTTGCGGGCCATCTTGTTGCCTTCGAGTGCGGTGACGATCGAGGCGCTTTCGCCTGGCGTGTTCAGAAGGATCGAGGTGGTCGAGCCGCCATACATGCCGCCGTAATAAATACCGGCAAACATGATGAGCGAGCCCGCGGGATCGAGCCTGTAAGTGACGGGCAGAAGGAGTGCCACGGTAAGAGCCGGGCCGATGCCGGGCAGAACGCCGACGGCCGTGCCGAGTGTCACGCCGATCAGCGCGTAGAGCAGGTTCATGGGTTGGGCTGCAACCTCAAGACCGTGCAAAAGGAATTCGAATGTGCTCATGGACAGATGTTCCCCTGTCGGGCGAGGCTGCCGCGGAATTCGCGTCCCACTGCGGTCAAACCTCTGATCTTTGTTGTTTTATAATTTGCGGTCAGATGAAGAGCTGCTCGATCGGGCCAGCGGGTAGAGACAGCTGCAGCAGGCGGGCGAAGATGAACCACACGACGAAGCTGATCGCGATACCGAGCGGGATCGAATAGTGGAGCTTCTTCTTGCCAAAAGCGCGCGCGGTGAAGGCAAACAGCAGGCCGGTGGCAATGGAAAAGCCCGCAACCTTCAAAAGCAACATCTGTGCGGCAAGGCCTGCAACGACCCAGACCACGGGTCCGACTTCCTGGTGGTCGCGCTCTGGGAAATCCCCACGCCAGGCTTCGATCGCCGTCCAGATTGCCAGACCCACAAGACAGAAGCCGATGGCGTAAGGTACCGTTGCCGGACCGACAGGCGAGTAGCCGGTGACGCTGGCCAGACGGCCTGAATCCCAGAAGATGACAGCGGCAATGGCGACCAGCGCCACGGCGATGAGGAGCGCCGCCCAATCAGGGCGGCGTTTTTGTGATTGTGAGGGGTTGATACCCTGGCTCATTTTACAAGTCCGATGTCTTTGAGAATGGTTTCGGTCGCGGCCGTATCCTTGGCAAGCTCCGCCTTGAAGGCTTCACCGGCGAGGTAGGTGTCCGTCCAACCCTTGGTCTTCAGCGTTTCCTGCCACTTGGCGGATTTGACCAGCTTCTCGATATCGGCGTTCACAGCCTTTTCCTGATCCGCCGTCAGGCCGGGAGGAGCGGCAACCATGCGCCAGTTCTGCACGACCACATCAAGGCCGCTTTCCTTCAGCGTCGGTGCGTCGACGCCTGCAAGCTTCTCTGCGCTGGTGACGGCGAGTAGGCGAAGCGTTCCGGCCTTCACCTGGCTTTCGAATTCGCCATAGCCGGAAATGCCGGCGGTGACCTGGGCGCCGAGGATGGAGGCAAGTGCTTCGCCGCCGCCGGAATAGGCGATGTAGTTGATCTTGGTCGGATCGACGCCCGCAGCCTTGGCAATCAGGCCCGCCGTGATGTGGTCGGTGCCGCCAGCCGAACCGCCGCCCCAGGACACGCTGCCCGGATCCTTCTTCAGCTGTGCGACCAGATCGTTGATGTTCTGGATCGGCGAGGAGGCAGGAACGACGATCGCTTCAAATTCGCCGGTCAGGCGGGCAATCGGGGTGACGTCGTTCAGCGTAACGGGCGCCTTGTTGGTAAGGATGGCACCCACCATGACGTAACCGCCGACGATCAGCGCGTTGGCGTTGCCCTTCTGCTGGCTTGCGAACTGGGCAAGACCGATGGTGCCGCCAGCGCCTGGAACGTTTTGAACCTGCACGCTCTTGGAAATGCCCTCTTCCTGCAGAACCGTCTGCAGCGAGCGGGCCGTCTGGTCCCAGCCGCCGCCCGGATTGGCAGGCGCGATGATGGTGTAATCAGCGGCTGCTGCGGGAAGAGCGATGGCGCCAGCCAGAAGCGAGGCGAGGAAAAAATGCTTCAAAGTGAATCCTCCTTGAATGCCGTTTCGGCATTGTTGCGATCATTGACAACGGAAGGAGCACGCAAATTTACCGACCTGGCGCGAAGACGCTGCCTGTTGAACGGTATGATGCGATGAGACTTGCCTCCCGCTTCCCCGGCCGCCTCCACGGCATGAAGAAGAATTGCAGAGCACCATACAAAGCTGTCATTTAACTGACGCGGGGTGAAGGTTGCGGTGTTTACGGGCTGTTAATTTTTACGAGAGGGTGTTTTGTTTCAGTCGCATCACGCCGGGCATCCCTCATTCCTGTCACAAGGACAGGAGTGAGTAGCGGGGTATTACTGCGACCGCAGCGCCTCGTTCCAGCGCTCGATGATGCGGGCGCGCTTGACCTGGTCGAGATAGACCATCAGGCCGGGGCTGACGGGAACAGGGCGCAATTGCGCACCGTGGATCGCCTGCATGGTGTTGGCAGTGTTTTCGCCGGCCACTTCCGGGCTGACGGCCGGGATCTGCAGTTGCCGTGCCATGATCGTCTGGCCTTCCTTCGACATGAAGAACTGCAGATAGCGGCGGCCGAGTTCTGGATTGGCTGCGGCTTGTGGCACGAGGCCGATGCGTGACATGACGACGGTATAATCGCTTGGCAGCATGATGCCGACATCCGGGTGGCGGGCAGCCCAGTCGGCGGCGTATGAACCGAGGATGTTGTAACCCAGCACGAAGCGGCCATCGGAGATGCGCTCGAGAATGGCTGAGCTGGTGGAGTAGACCTTTACGCCCGCGGCACCCATGGCCTTGATGACATTCCAGATATCGCCGAACTGCTCCTGGTCGCGCGACATGAAGAGAAAGCCGACGCCGGAGCGCTCGATATCATAGGTGGCGATGCGGCCGTGGATATCCTTGGCATGGCGCTGAAGATAGTCGACGAACTCGGCGCGGCTTGTCGGTGGCTTCTCGTTGACGAAGCTCGGCTTGTGATAGACGAAAACGGCGGGCTCGAAGGTCAGCGCGTAAGCGGTGTTGCGCCAGTTGGCCCAGGCGGGCCAGAGCGCGCTGCCGGGCAGGTCCGAGCGCTGGGCGTAGCCGTCATTGCTGAGCTTGACCTGAAGGTCCATGGCGGAGGAAAAGGCAAAATCGGCGGTCTTCTTGCCGCTATCGGTCTCTGCCACGATGCGGTCGTAGATCTCGCCGGTCAGCATGTCCTCATAGGAGACGGCCACATCCGGGTTGGCGCGCTGAAAGCCTTCGATCATCGGTGTGGCGAGCGGCTCATCGAGCGAGGAATAGACCACCAGCGTTTGCGCATCCTTCTTCCCCGAAAGCGCGGGAAAGAGCATCGGCTGCGCTTGCGAGGCGGCAGTGCCGAGAAGGACAAGACAAAGGGCAAGGGCAATACGCATGGGCGCAATCATGCCGCAGGGCGTTGTTCTTCACAAGCGGGGTTCATGAGCGGTCGCTTCGAGATGGGCATTCACAAGCGCGAGCGACTTCGCTAACGTCCGTATGAGAGAGGGATTTTAGGTTTGCGCATTCTGCTGGTGGAGGACAATCAGGTTCTGTCGGAGGGACTGTCGGCGCTGTTGCGTGGCAGTGGCTATGCCGTGGACGTGGTGTCCGATGGCAATTCGGCCGATGCGGCAATTGCCGCTGAAAACTTCGACCTTGTCATTCTCGATCTCAATCTTCCGGAGAAGGATGGCATCGATGTGCTGCGCTCCATGCGCGCGCGCCAGGACAAGGCCGCCGTGTTGATCCTGACGGCGCGCGGCACGCCCGAGGAGAAGGTGAGGGGGCTCGATCTCGGCGCCGACGACTACATGATCAAGCCCTTCGACATTGCCGAGTTCGAGGCGCGGGTGCGGGTGCTTCTGCGGCGCAATGCCGGCCTGCGTTCCTCACTCGTCAGCTTCGGCAACGTCTCCTTCGATCTCACCTCGCGCACCTTTTCCGCCGGTGGTCATCCGCTCGATCTTCCGGCGCGCGAAGTGGCGCTGCTGGAGGTCCTCTTCATGCGGGCGGGCAAGGTGGTGGCGAAGGAGGCGATCGTCCAGTCGCTGACGGGCTTTGACGACGAGCTTTCCGGCAATGCCATCGAGCAATATGTCAGCCGGTTGCGCAAGCGTCTTGCACCCCACGGGCTGACGGTGAAGACGGCGCGTGGCATTGGCTACTATCTCGAAAGGCTGGCCGAGGCCGCCGAATGAGAAAGGTCGCCTATTCGCTTCGGCGCAGGCTTCTCGGCTGGCTCTTGGTGTCTACCGCGATCATCGGCTGCGTGGCGCTTGCCGACACCTATCGCGAAGCGATCAACACCGCCAATATCGTCTCGGACCGTGTGCTCTCCGGTTCGGCGCTTGCCATTGCCGAGCGCGTCGTGGTGGCGGAGAACGGCACGCTGGAAGTCGATATTCCCTATGTCGCGCTGGAAATGCTGACGTCAGCTGCGCAGGATCGCGTGTTTTACCGGGTGGATGGGCCGAACGGCCAGTTTCTCACCGGCTACCAGAACCTTCCTTCGGTGAATGGCCTGCAAGGGGATAGCCCGCGCTATATGGACGGCGTGTTCCGTGGCGAGCCGATCCGGATCGCGGGCCTTCGCCGCTTTGCCTCCACCGGGATCAACTCCGTGCCCTTCACGGTCACGGTGGCGGAAACCACCATTGCCCGCAGCCGCCTTGCCCGCGCCATCATCCTGCGCTCGGCGCTGCGATTGCTGCTGATGATCCTCGGTGCCGCAGCGATTGTCTGGGTGGCAGTGACTATATCGCTTCGGCCTCTCTATCGCTTGAGCGAGGCGATCGACGAGCGCAGCCCGGACGATCTGCATCCGATCCGTCAATCCGTACCGGTCGAGGTCGAGAACCTGGTGGAGACGGTCAACTCCTTCATGGTACGGCTGCAATCGGCGCTCGATGCTCTTCGCCATTTCACCGGCAACGCCAGCCACCAGTTGCGCACGCCGCTTGCCATCATCCGCACGCAGCTGGCGCTGGCCGCGCGTGCCCAGACGCTGGAAGAGGCCAAGGCAGCAGCGAAGAAGGGCGATGCTTCCGTTGCGCATGCCGAGCATATTCTGGCGCAGCTTCTGCGCATGGCCAATATCGATGCCGCGGGCTCCGGCGAGAAGCAGAGCCTCATCGCTGTCGATCTCGTTTCACTTGCCCAATCGGTAACGGCGGATTTCGTGCCGAGTGCGGCAGACGCCGATATCGATCTCGGTTTTGAGGAGGTGGAGCCCGCGACCGTCGAGGCTGAACCGCTGCTGCTTCGCGAACTTCTCGGCAACCTCATCAGCAATGCGATTGCTTATGCGGGACGCGGCAGTGAGATCACCGTGCGGGTGCGCAAGATCGATGGCAGGGCCTGTCTGGAAGTAGAGGACAACGGCATCGGCATCCCACCGGAGAAGCGCGCTATCGTGCGCCAGCGCTTTGCGCGCGGCGAGGGGAATGTGGCGCCCGGCGCTGGGCTGGGCCTGGCGATCGTCGAGGAGATCGCAACGCTCTTCAAGGCGGAGCTGGTTCTCGAAGATGGCGCGGGTGGACAGGGGCTGAAAGCGTCGATCCGGTTCTGATCGACAAGGGTGAAGCGGCAGGGCAGCGCATCGCCACCCTGCCACATCCAATGGCTTAATCGTTCATCTTGTCGATGAGCTGCATCATGATATCGGCGCAAGCTTTCATCGGTTCATCGTCGGCGCATTTAACGTCGATCTTGGTTTCGCCGCTCTCGATGCGGAAATGCGCACCCTTGGAAGGTGGCGGCGGCGGAGGCATATGACCGCGCGGGCCGTCCGGACCTGGACCATCTGGGCCGGGGCCACGCTCCATAGGACCGCGAGGGCCTGGTGGCGGTGGCGGCGGCGGAGCGTCGGGCTTTGCCATTCCGTCAGCCGGCGCTGCCGGCGGAGGCGGCGGTGGTGGCTGCTGGGCAAAGGCGGTTCCGGCCGCAAGGAAAAGCGCGGCGCCGGCGATAATCAACTTTTTCATGGGGAAGCCTCTTGGTTGGACTGCGCAAAAGAAACGGCACGGAGCGCCGTCAGTTGCTTATGGTCCAAAATTATTTTTGGCTTCCCCGGGAAGACGCTGCCTACAGCATCGGCCCGAAAATCGGAATCGATTTTCGGAAAGCACGATGCGTAGATCAAAGAAGATAGAGCGTCCTTTGTGCGTCCAATAGGACGCACGGCGCTCTAAGCCGCGGCATCGGTCTGCGTTTTAGCGACCAAAGAGAGCCTGTAGCCCAGAGCATCGGCCACCTTGCTGATGGTGCCGAGTTCTGGATTCCCTTCTCCGCTCAACGCCTTGTAGAGTGTCTGCCGGGACAGGCCGGTCTGCTTGGACAGATCGGTCATGCCCTTGGCGCGAGCTACGACGCCCAAGGCATGTGCAATCTCTGCCGCGTCGCCGCTCTCGGTGGCGTCAGCGAGATAAGCGGCGATTGCCTCTTCGTTATCGAGATAACGTGCTGCGTCGAACTCACGAGTTTCCACGGCCATGGCCTACTCCTTCAACGCCTTGGCAAGTGCCTTGGCTTGTGAAATGTCCCGGCTCTGCGAGCTCTTATCTCCACCGCAGAGCAGCACGATAATGAGCTTACCCTCCTGAATGAAATAGACCCGGTAGCCGGGACCGTAATCGATCCTCAGCTCACTGACGCCCTCGCCAACCGGCTTGACATCGCCGGGATTGCCCCGCTGGAGCCTATCGACCCGCCGGACAATCCGCGCTCGCGCCTGAACGTCTTTAAGCTTGGTCAGCCAGTTCGAGAACTCCATTGTTTCGCGAATGGTGAACATCTGAAGTGTAAACTATGGTTGTCTATTTGTCAAAGAATGATGGTGGGCGGAAACGTTACCCCATCCGCTCCGACGCATAGGAACCCGGGCTTGGCGGGAAGACCACGGTGCGGTTGCCGTTGATGAAGGTGCGGTGGTGGATATGCGCATGGATAGCACGCGCCAGAACCTGGCTTTCCACATCGCGGCCAAGCGAGACGTAATCGTCTGCCGACTGGGCGTGGGTGATGCGTACCGTGTCCTGCTCGATGATCGGACCTTCGTCGAGATCGGCTGTGACGTAGTGGGCGGTGGCGCCAATCAGCTTCACGCCACGCTCATAGGCCTGCTTGTAGGGGTTGGCGCCCTTGAAGCTTGGCAGGAAGGAGTGGTGGATGTTGATGATCTTGCCGGACATCTTGCGGCACATGTCGTCTGACAGCACCTGCATGTAGCGTGCCAGGACCACGAGTTCGGTGCCGGTGCTTTCGATCAGGTCGTTCAGTTGCGCTTCGGCCTTCGGCTTGTTTTCCTTCGTCACCTTGATGTGGTGGAAGGGAATGTCGTGGTTGACGACAACCTTCTGGTAATCGAAGTGGTTGGAAACGACGCCGACGATATCGATCGGCAGCGCGCCGATCTTCCAGCGATAGAGCAGATCGTTGAGACAATGACCGAAACGCGAGACCATCAGCAGCGTCTTGGTGCGTTCGCCATCGCTGAAAATTTCGGCTTCCATCTTGAAGCGCTCGGCAACCGGCTTGAAGCCTTCCTTGATGTCTGAAAGCGACACGCCCTCTTCCGAAATGAAGGAGACGCGCATGAAGAACTTGCCAGTTTCGAGGTCGTCGAATTGCGAGCTATCGACGATGTTGCAACCCTTGTCCGCGAGATAACCCGAGATGGCGGCGACGATGCCGCGTGTGGATTTGCAAGCTACGGTCAATACATAGGTCGTCATCTGGTCTTACCCCTCGCGATCTTTATGGTGCCTAATAGCGCAAGCGTGCGTGGGCGCAAGTCCTCCATCGCGCCGCTTTTGCGCTTCAGATCAATGTATGGAATTCATAAGGCACGCGCAGGGCGCGGAACATGCCGGGAGCGACATCGGCTGTTCAAAGCAGGAGTGGCGTCGGGCTGCCGAGATGGGATCATTCGGCAGCCCCTGATTCATGACCGTCAGGCGCGAAAACTATCGCGAAGGGTCTGGAAGCGGGCGACCTGGTGGGGCAGCAATTCCTTCTCCGCATCGCGACGCACGAAGATCTTGAACATGGCGCTGCCCGCCGCATTCATGAACCAGACCGAGAGCGACCGGCGTCCATGAAAGGTACGGTCGACGAAGGCGATGGAGGCGCAGGCCTCTTTCTTGATATGGCCGCCAATCGGGCTATCGCCGTGGATGTTGAACCAGCCATGTCCCTCGCTGCCTTCCGGCAACGTGCCTGCCACTTCGAAGACGATATCCGGCGTCTGGACGATCATCAGGATTTCGCCCCAACTGCGAAGCTCTTCCCAGATGGCGTTGAAGCTTTCGGCAGGCGCCTGGACAGCAGCACCGGGCGGCAGGATCGCCAGAATTTCGGCAGGTGTCACCTCAGCCTTGCCGGCAATGGCTTCCACCACACCATCGGGCTTTTCGGCGAGCGCGGCTTGAGCGCGGGCGCGGCGTTCGGTTGCCTCGTTCGAAGCGTTCAGCGTTGCGGCTGTCATCGTCATGCGGCGACCGAACGGGTTTCGCCGTTGGCGTCTTCATGGATGATCACATCGAAGCCTTCGAAATGCGGGCCTGAGAGATATTCGACCTTGCCGCGATTGTTGCCGGCATTGGCATGGGCAGCGCGGAACTGCTCGGAGCGCGTCCATGCGGTGAAATCGTCCTTGGTGGCCCAGACGGTGTGCGATGCGTAAAGCGTATGGTCTTCGGCCTTCGGGCCTTTCAGCATATGAAACTCCAGATAGCCGGGCATTTCGGCCAAATGGCGCTTGCGCTCGCGCCAGATGGTCTCAAAGGCCTCTTCATAGCCCGGGACGACGCGGAAGCGGTTCATTGCGATAAACATTGGGGTCTCCATTAAGTGGTGTATGCTACTCAGGATATTGAGCGCCTCGGCAAATGAAAAGAGGAAAATAGAAAAGATAACGCTCATACTCCACTTTATCGGATTGTGCGCATTTTAAAGATGTGTAAATAACTCAACTTATAGGCGGCACGCCTGCCGCACCGTTCGATAGCAGGGTTATGACATGCCGGTTTTCACGCGTTCCGCTCTCTTTGGTGTTGTTTTGCCAGCGCTCGCCGCGCTCGTGCCGTTGCACGCCGCCGCCTCGGACAAGGGCAATCCTGAGGCGAAGCGGATCGTTGCCGTCGGCGGTACGATCACGGAAATCCTTTATGCACTGGGTGCGGGCGAGCGCGTGATTGCGCGCGATTCCACCAGCACCTATCCTGCCGAGGCCATGCAAAAGCCGGACGTCGGCTACATGCGTGCGCTCTCCTCCGAAGGCGTTCTGGCGCAGAAGCCGGACCTCATCCTTTCCGAAGACGGTGCCGGGCCGCCGGACGTGATCGGCATCCTGAAAGCCAGTGAAGTGCCGATGGTGACGATCGATACCCCGCCGGATGCCAGGGCAATCGCCAAGAAGATTGAAGACGTTGGGGCGGCGGTCGGTCTGGACGATAAAGCGAAGGTGCTGGCCGACAAGGTCGATGCTGAGCTTGCTGCTCTCTCCAAGGATGTCGCCACCGTCGGCGACAAGAAAAAGCGGGTTCTCTTCGTGTTGTCCATGGCCGGAGGCCGCATCATGGCGGCGGGCAAGGATACCGAAGCGGCTGCGATCATCGAGCTTGCAGGCGGCGTCAATGCCGCGCCCGAGATTACCGGCTACAAGCCGCTGACGGACGAAGCGGTGATTGCCGCAGCACCCGATGTCATTCTCACCATGCAGCGTGGCGATCACGCGGCGAAGCCCGACGAGGTCTTTGCACTGCCCGCCTTCCAGTCCACACCCGCTGCTGCCGCAAAAGCCCTGATCAGCATGGACGGGCTTTACCTGATCGGCTTTGGCCCGCGCACGCCCGCTGCCGGTCGTGAGCTTGCGTCCAAACTCTATCCGGAGATCGTCAAGCCGTGAGTGCGATTGCGATGAATGCGGCTGCGGGAAGGGTGCCAGGAGATCGCTCCCGCAAGGGCGTCGTGACGCTTGGCGCACTCTGCCTCATCCTGTTTCTCGCCTGTCTCGTGTCGCTGGCAAGCGGCCCGACAGGCGTTGGCTTGCATGAACTCTGGCTTTATTTTACCGGCGGTGCCGAGGGCATGGATGCGCGTGACCGCATCATTCTGGAGGCCGTGCGCCTGCCGCGCACCGGGCTTGGGCTGATGATCGGTGCTGCCCTTGCCGTTTCGGGTGCGATGATGCAGGGGCTGTTTCGCAATCCTCTGGCCGACCCTGGCCTTGTCGGCGTGACCTCGGGTGCCGCCCTCTTTGCCGTTGCGGCATTGGCGCTGGGCGGCGGGCTGCTTGCGCCGCTGTCGCTCTTGCTCGGCGTCCACTTTCTGCCGGTCATGGCCTTTGCCGGCGGGCTGATCAACACATTCCTTCTCTACATTATTGCCACGCGCAATGGCGCCACCTCGACCACGGTGCTGATCCTTGCCGGCATTGCGGTGGCCGCCTTGAGCGGTGCCCTGACGGGCCTGATGATCTTCATGGCGGACGACCGGGCGCTACGCGACATCACCTTCTGGAGCCTTGGCTCGCTTGGCGGCGCCACCTCCACCAAGGTGCTGGCGACGCTGCCCTTCGTGCTGGCGATCCTTGTCAGCATTCCCTTCGTCTCCAAGGGGCTGGATGCGCTGATCCTTGGCGATGCCGCGGCTTTTCACATGGGGATTCCGGTGCAGCGGCTGAAGCGCATCGTTATCGTCGTCGTGGCCGCTGCCTGTGGCGCAAGTGTCGCGGCGGCGGGCTCCATCGGCTTTGTCGGCATTGTCGTGCCGCACCTGCTGCGCCTCGTCATCGGCTCGTCGCATCGTTTCCTGCTGCCCTCCTCGGCCATTGGCGGAGCGGCACTTCTGCTGCTTGCGGACAGTTTTGCCCGCACCGTCGCCGCTCCTGCCGAATTGCCGATCGGGGTGGTCATGGCGCTGATCGGTGCACCGGTCTTCCTCTTCCTGCTGCTTGGCAAGAACGGTCTCGGTCTGAGGAGCACGACATGATTTCGGCGCGCAATGTCACCGTCACGCGTGGAGAGCGGCATCTGATCGATGACGTGTCGATCAGCCTTGCACCTGGGACTTTCAGCATCATCATCGGCCCCAATGGTGCGGGAAAATCGACCTTGATGAAGGTGTTGTGCGGCGAGATGACGCCCGATCAGGGTCATGTCGCCTATGGCAATGTCGACCTCTCGGTTTTCTCTCCGGTGCAACTCGCGCGCCGTCGCGCCGTGCTGCCGCAGAGCACGGTACTCGCCTTTCCCTTCACCGCGCTTGAAATCGTGCGGATGGGTGCGGTGGCGCAAGGGTCGCGCACCCCGGATGAACAGGCACGACGCGCGCTTGCGAAAGTGGGCTTGAGCGGCTTCGAGGGCCGGGCCTACAACATGCTGTCTGGCGGAGAGCAGCAACGGGTGCAGTTTGCCCGTGCGCTTGCCCAGGTGCCGCTTGCCGTGGAGAACGGCGAAAGCCGTGTGCTGCTTCTCGACGAGCCGACCTCCAGCCTCGATCTCGGTCATCAGATTTCCGTCCTGGAAACAACGAAAGACTTTGTTGCGGCTGGCGGCACGGTGCTGGCGATCCTCCACGATCTCAATCTTGCGGCGGAGTTTGCTGATCAACTTATCGTCATGCACCGTGGCACCGTCACCGCGTGCGGATCGGCGCTCGAGACCATCAATGACGAAACCATTGCGCGGGTCTATGGCGTAGGTGGCGCGGTCGGGCGTCTGCCGGCCGATCACATCGCCTATGTGCTGCCCCAGGCGCGGCACCGTTAGGCCGCTCGTTCAGTCCTTCGGCGGCGATGGCCGCGTGACGACGAAGGTTCCGGCGCCGATCATCACCACCGCGACGATCAATGCATGAAGCGCCAACGGGGCCATGATGATGAGGTAAAACAGATAACTCATTGTCATCAAAGAGACTGCGGCGATCTTGGCGCGCCGCGGAATGGCGCCGTGTTCGCGCCAGTTGCGCAAGGATTTGCCGAAGCGTGGGTGGTTCAGCAGCCATGCCTCCAGTCGCGGCGACGATTTGGAAAAACACCAGAGCGCCAGCAGAAGAAACGGCGTCGTCGGCAGCACGGGCAAAAACGCACCGACCACACCGGTGGCGACCATCAGACAGCCAAGACAGAGATAAACAATGCGCATATCTGCCGGTAACACGGGCGTGCCATTCCTGACAAAGAAAAAGCGTGGCAGACCCTCGTTCCGAGCCAAGGGGTTGAACTCTCTGCCTTTCGGCTTTATCTGGCTGCCAAAATGCCGGGGTACAACCGGCCCAGCATGGTCCGCGCAATATGCGTTGCGGTTTTGCGATAAGGACATGCGACAAAACAAAAACTCGAAGCGTGAGGCGCGAATCCGAAAGATCGCGACACGCTTTAACAGGAAGAAGGAAAACACCATGGCCAAGCTGATCCACTCGATGGTCCGGGTGCTGGACGAGACGCGTTCGGTGAATTTCTACAAGCAGGCTTTCAATCTCGATGTTGCCGAGCGCTTCGAATTCGAAACCTTCACGTTGATTTATCTGAGCAACAGCCAGGGCGACTTCGAACTGGAACTGACGGTCAACAAGGGCCGCGAGGTGCCGTATGCGCTGGGTGACGGCTACGGCCATCTTGCCGTCAGCGTCGACGATGTGGATGCAGAGCATGCCCGCCTTTCCGAACTCGGCCTTTCGGTTGGCAAGATCATCGAGGCGGATTACAAAGGCATGCCGTTCGCCAAATATTTCTTCATCTGCGATCCGGACGGCTACAAGATCGAAGTGCTGCAGCGCGGCAATCGCTTCAAGTAAGAAGCTTACAGGGGACGGCTCACCATGGCAGAGGCTGGCGTAAAACTCGAAGAGAGCTGGAAACAGGCGCTTTCGGGTGAATTCGACAGCCAGTATATGCAGAAGCTGAAAGGCTTTCTGCTGGCCGAAAAGGACGCCGGCAAGCAGATCTTTCCCAAGGGGCCGGAGTATTTTCGCGCGCTCGATCTGACCCCGCTCAACGAGGTCAAGGTCGTGATCCTAGGGCAGGACCCGTATCATGGTCCGGGCCAGGCGCATGGTCTCTGCTTTTCCGTGCGCCCCGGCGTGCGCATTCCGCCCTCGCTCGTCAATATCTACAAGGAATTGCAGAGCGATCTCGGCGTCCACCCAGTCAAGCACGGCTTTCTGGAAAGCTGGGCCAAGCAGGGCGTTCTGCTTCTCAACAGCGTCCTGACGGTGGAGCAGGCGCGGGCCGCCTCGCATCAGGGAAAAGGCTGGGAGACGTTCACCGACGCCGTCATCCGCGCCGTCAACGAGCAGTGCGATCATGTCGTCTTCCTGCTCTGGGGCGCTTACGCCCAGAAGAAGGCGTCCTTCGTCGATCAGCGCAAACATCTGGTGCTGAAATCGGCCCACCCATCGCCGCTTTCCGCCCATAACGGCTTCTTCGGCAACCACCATTTCTCCAAGGCCAATGCCTTCCTCATCTCGCATGGAAGAGACCCGATCGACTGGCAGTTGCCGGACGAAGTGTAAGGGCTTTGCTCGTCAGGAGTCATGCAAAAACCCGCAGCGCCGAATGAGCGCATGCGGGTTCCAACACGACCGTCCGAGCGGTCTCAGCCTTTAACGTCAATCACTTGACGACGTTGATCTCGGCGACAGAATCTCGCACCACACCGTCCTTGTATGAGTTGCGGATCACAACCTTGTCACTGCCGGTGAACCCCTTTTTCGAGGTGTAATAAGCGGCGGCCCCTTGCACGTCTTTTCCGGTGCATTTTGCATAGGTCCCGTGGAATTTTCCATCTAGCTTTTCGTGGACGATGTCGACGGTGCCGTGTTGAGGGGCTTGCAGAACGCGCAGTTCCGGGATGACGCGAGCGCTGCAATCTCCCTTCACCGCGACAGCCCAATCGATTTTGGTGCGCTCGCCGCTGAGGGCGTTCTTTGTATAAGTGGTTTGCTTGATGCCTTCGGCATTCGTGGTGACACAGCTTGATACTGCAGTGGAAATCAATATTGCGGCAGAAATTTTAAGGAGGATTTTGTTCATGGTGGTTGTCCCAACCGAGGAATTTACACGCGAAATCTAGAAGTGCCGGTAGTACAGTCAAATTAAATTTCGTTTAGAATTGCGCATGTATTTCAGCGACTTGAGATATAGTGAGAAAACAACTGTCAGCGAGGAATCTGCGTAATTGCAGATAAGCTGGTGACGATTGACAGCCCAGAACTGTTCTCGGAAAAAGAACGATCCGTTCTGATTGTTCACTCTATGCGTCAGGGCCGATCTGCACCATCTTCAGCCCATCAAACACGGCACCTGCTTCCAGAGTGAAGCCCCCGCCGAAGCACAAGGGTTTTATCATGTTGAACCAGATCAAGGGCCTGCACCACGTCACCTCCATGGCCGCGAGTGCATCGGGCAACAACCGCTTCTTCACCGATACGCTGGGCCTGCGCCGGGTCAAGCAGACCGTCAATTTCGACGCGCCGGATGTCTATCACCTGTATTATGGTGATGAGGTCGGTTCGCCGGGCTCGGTCATGACCTACTTTCCGTTTCCGCATATTGCTCGCGGGCGTCCGGGTACGGGTGAAGTCGGCACCACGCTATTTTCAATTCCAGAAGGGTCGCTCGGTTATTGGCAGGATCGCCTCTCCAAGGCGAATGTCGAGGGGCTGAAGAGCGATGAAGCCTTTGGCAACAAGCGCCTGCATTTTGCTGGCCCCGATGGCGATGGCTTTGCTCTGGTGGAAGTCAAGGATGACAGCCGGGCGCAGTTCACTGGCAATGGTGTCGGCCAGGATCAGGCGATCCATGGTTTCCAGGGTGCGTCGCTGCGCCTACGCGATGAGGGTGCGACAGCGGAGCTTTTGAAGTTCATGGGCTATCAGGAAGTAGACCGGCAGGATGGCGTTGTCCGTCTTGGCATTCCCGGTGGCAATGGTGCCGATGTGATCGATATCGAGACGATGCCAAATATCTCCGGCGCGCGTCTGGGTGCCGGTTCCGTCCATCACATCGCCTTTGCTGTCGAAAACCGTGCAAAGCAGTTGGAGGTTCGCAAAGCGCTGATGGATACGGGGTATCAGGTCACGCCGGTCATCGACCGCGATTACTTCTGGGCGATCTATTTCCGGACGCCGGGTGGGGTGCTGTTCGAGATCGCCACCAACGAGCCGGGCTTCGATCGCGATGAGGATACCGCGCATCTGGGTGAGACGCTGCAACTACCCGAGCAGCACCAGCATCTGCGGCCCTTCCTTGAGCAGCATCTCGAGCCGCTCGATGGTTCGCTAAAGGCTTGAACATCAGGGGAACGAGGCTGGCTCAAACGCCGGCCTCGTAGAGGATTTGAGGAGTACGAGATGAGCATCGACAGTTACATTCATAAGCTGCGCGCCGGCACGCCCGGCCAGCCGGCTTTCTTTGTCTTTCACGGCACGGGCGGCGACGAGAACCAGTTCTTCGATTTCGCCTCACGGCTTTTGCCAAGCGCAAGCGTGATTTCGCCACGAGGTGATGTTTCCGAACATGGCGCGGCGCGATTCTTCCGCCGCAAGGCCGAAGGCGTCTATGATCTTGACGACCTTGACCGGGCGACCCGCCGCATGGCCAATTTCGTTACGGCGCACCGCGACGCGCATCAGGCGGGCAAGGTTGTTGGGCTCGGCTTTTCCAATGGCGCGAATATCCTTGCCAATATCCTGATCGAATTCCCCGATCTCTTCGATGCGGCAGCGCTCATGCATCCGCTTATTCCGTTCGAGCCGAAAGCGGCGCCTGCGCCGCAGACACGTCGGGTTCTGATCACGGCCGGGGAGCGCGACCCGATTTGCCCGGTGCCGATGACCAAGACCTTTGCGGACTATCTGAAAGCCCAAGGCGGAGAGGTCACGGAAGAATGGCATCCGGGCGGGCATGAGATTCGGTCGAATGAAATCGAAGCGGTGCGGACGTTTTTGACGCCTTATATGTGAGGCGTAAGAGAAGCGGCGGCCAAGCCTATTTGCGGCTCAGCCGCGGCTATTTCTCAATAGCCGCTTGTCAATAGCCGCATTGGCGAAGCTGTGCTTCGTAGCGGATCGCCATATTGGCCGAGCGCCGCGCCGCCTTTTGAATGGCGGTGTTGTTGCGCCACACGCCATTGGCGTAGCCGCCATGGCCGGAGTAATACGCGAGATAGAGGTTGTAGGGGTCGTTCAGCGCAATGCCGTTCTGGCGGTTGCTGGTGGAGTGATACCAGCCGACGAAATGAATGGCGTCGGTGAAGTCGGTGCGGCTGGCGCCCCAGCGACCGGTTTCGCGGCGGTAACGATCCCACGTACCGTCCAGCGCCTGGGCATAGCCATAGGCGGTGGATTTACGCTTCCACGGGATGAAGCCGAGAAGCTTGGTGCGCGGCGGGCGGGCATAGGGCTGGAAGCTCGATTCCGTATAGATCGTCGCCATCATCACCGGCACGGGCACGCCGAACTCGCGTTGTGCGGCCTCGGCATCCTTGCGCCAGTTGTTGAACATGCCGTTGCGCTGTTCGAAAATGGCACAGGCATTGGTAATCTGCGACGGGGCTGTCGCACAACCTGCCAGAACGATCAAAAGAAAAAGGGCGACAAAAACGCTACGCATCGCGAAAACCTTTCGTTCCGCGCATTAGTAAATCGTAAATCTTAATGCTCGGTTTTGAGACAGGGTTAATGCAAATGCGATCTGTTAAGGACCTGTTAACCGCTCAGATACGGCCCATGGCCGACGCCATCTGGTAGAGTGCGAGACCGGATGCGGTGCCAGCGTTGAGGCTATCGAGCTGCGGCGATTGGGCGATGCGCGCCGAATGGAAGCGCGAGAGCACGGCAGGCGGCAGTCCCTCTCCTTCGGTGCCAATCACGAGCGCCATGCGGGGCGAGGGCGGGATATGTCGGATTTCCGTTTTGCCGGCTGGCGAGAGGCTCCAGATCTCGAAACCTTCATTTGCCAGTGCCTCCAGCATGGAAAGCGCGTCTCCGCCGCGATGATAGGGGACGGAGAGGACCGAGCCGACAGAGACGCGCAGCGCCTTACGATAGAGCGGATCACAGGAGGTGGAGTCCAGAAACACCGCGTCCGCCATGAAGGCTGCGGCGTTGCGAAACATGGCGCCCATATTGTCGTGGTTGGAAAGGCCGCAGCCTGCGACGACCAGCGAGGCTTCCGGCAGGCTGGCAATCGTCTGCGCTCTGTCGCGGCTTCCCACCCTCACGCCCAAAGCCAATATGCCCCGGTGCAAGTGAAAGCCGACGATGGTGTCCAGGACCTCGGCCTCAGCGACATAGACCGGCACGTCTGCTGGAAAATCGGAGAGAATATCCAGTACGCCGGCGAGGCGATTTTTCAGGATCAGGATGCATTCGGCGCGGAAATCGCCGCCTGTCTTGTGGGCTGCCGCCAGCATGCGCAGCACAACCGTGCCTTCGACGATAAATTTGCCGTGCCTGCCGGTCAGGTCGCGTTCCTTGATGTCGCGAAAGGCAGCGATCCTTGGATCGTCCGCTCGCTCTATCGCAATGGGACGCGCGCCATTCGGCAGGGCAGGCAGATCATTGAGCATCGATGGTGACGTCTGCGACGAAGCGGCGTGTCTGGACATTGAAGACCAGCGCCTTGCGTGTGCCGTTGGCGAGGCGACCATAGAACAGCATGTCGCCATTGGCGAAGGAGACGTTCTCGATGGTGAAGCCCTGCGGCAGGCTTGCGGTTGCCGAGACCGGCTGATCGGACGGCACCTGCATGGACTGGCTCGCCGCCGGTGTGGCGGTTTTCGATGATCCCATCGCCTTGTAGACAACCGCGCCGAAGACGGCCATAAGGCTGATAAACATCACCAAGCCCGACACGATCTGCAAACGGATCATCTTGCGGCGAACTTTTTCCATGGCCGGGTCTAGCGGCTTGTCGTCCTGTTCGTCTTGCTCGATCTGCGTCATCGGGGTCCTTGGAAGTCTCGGATTGATCGGAAAAATAAGAATGAACGACCCCTTTAAACAAGGCGAAGACGCAAGGAAAGTCCTGATTGCTGGCGATGATGCCGAAGGGCGCCTCGATTCCTGGCTGGCAGCCGAAGTTGGGGGCGATCTTTCTCGCAGCCGCCTCAAGGCGCTGATCGAGCAGGGGGCCGTCTTCGTCAATGGTGTGGCCGTCACCGAGCCGAAGAAGAAGATCCGCGTCGGCGACCGCATCGAGATCACCATGCCGGAGCCGGAAGATCCCGAACCCAAGGGTGAGGATATTCCACTCGAGGTGGAATATGAGGATGATGACCTGATCGTGCTGATCAAGCCCGCCGGTCTCGTGGTGCATCCGGGTGCCGGCAACTGGACGGGAACGCTGGTCAACGCGCTGATCCATCATTGCGGCGACAGTCTCTCCGGCATCGGCGGCGTCAAGCGCCCCGGCATCGTTCACCGGCTGGACAAGGAAACCAGCGGTGTGATGGTGGTCGCCAAGAACGACAATGCCCACCGGCATCTGGCCGCACAATTTGCCGACCACGGCCGCACCGGCCCGCTGGAGCGTGCCTATAAGGCGATTGTCTGGGGCCGCCCGAAGAGCCTGCGCGGTACGATCGATGCCGCCTTGGGACGCAGCACCGACCGAACGAAACGCGCCGTCAAGCGCGAGGATGCCGATGATGCGCGGGAAGCCATAACCCATTATGAGGTGGTGGAGCGCTATCACGAAAAGCCGGATGCAACCTCGCTCGCCTCCATGGTGGAATGCCAGCTGGAGACCGGGCGCACCCACCAGATCCGCGTTCACATGGCCCATATCGGCCATCCACTGATCGGCGATCCCGAATATGGCGCGGCCTTCCGCACCAAGGCGAACCTTCTGCCGGAACCGGCGAAGATCGTCGTCAACCGCTTCCCGCGCCAGGCGCTGCATGCCTATCTGCTGGTCTTCGAACATCCGCGTACCGGCGAGGTGATGGAGTTCGAAACGGATATGCCGGACGACATGGCAGAACTGGCCGAAGCGTTGCGGGCTTAAGCGGCAAGCAACGCCTGACGGTGCGCGCCACCCTGCCGTTTTTCAATGATGATTTTTTTGGGAACGATTTCCGCTGAGATCGGTTTTTTCAACGTCCCGTGATGAGGTATTATTGGTCGCTATGGGAGTGTCGCGTTTCCTTGAAACGTGACATCCGCATACATATTTAAGACATGGCTTGAAGCGGGGTCGGAAATGAACCGCGATAAGGTTCGCCTTAGGTTTGGGAACCGTGCCTGAAAAAACATAAAGGGGGTGCTTTATGGCCCGCAATAGTTTGCCATCGATTACGGCTGGTGAAGCCGGTCTGAACCGATATCTAGACGAAATTCGCAAGTTCCCGATGTTGGAACCGCAGGAAGAATATATGCTCGGCAAGCGTTATGCCGAGCACGGCGACAGAGATGCCGCCCATAAGCTCGTGACCAGTCACCTTCGCCTCGTTGCCAAGATCGCCATGGGTTACCGTGGTTACGGTCTGCCGATCGGCGAAGTCGTGTCCGAGGGCAATGTCGGCCTGATGCAGGCGGTGAAGAAGTTCGATCCCGATCGCGGCTTTCGCCTTGCGACCTATGCCATGTGGTGGATCAAGGCGTCGATCCAGGAATATATCCTGCGCTCGTGGTCTCTGGTCAAAATGGGCACGACCGCCAACCAGAAGCGCCTCTTCTTCAACCTGCGTCGTCTCAAAGGGCGTCTGCAGGCGATCGACGACGGCGATCTGAAGGCCGAGCATGTCAAGGAAATCGCGACGAAGCTGCAGGTGTCCGAGGAAGAAGTCATCTCGATGAACCGCCGCCTGTCCGGCGACGCCTCGCTGAATGCGCCGATCAAGGCGTCCGAGGGCGAATCCGGCCAGTGGCAGGATTGGCTGGTGGACGACCAGGAAAGCCAGGAAGCGGTGCTGATCGAGCAGGACGAGCTCGAAACCCGCCGCCGCATGCTTTCCAAGGCACTCGGCGTTCTGAACGATCGCGAACGCCGCATCTTCGAGGCACGCCGTCTGGCGGAAGATCCGGTAACGCTCGAAGAGCTGTCCACCGAATTCGACATCAGCCGCGAACGCGTTCGCCAGATCGAAGTCCGCGCCTTTGAAAAGGTGCAGGACGCGGTGCAGAAGCAAGCCGAAGAGGCTGCCAAGGCACTCCGGCTCGTGGACGCCTGATACGTTTAAAGCGTGTCGCGATCTTTCAGATTCGCTCCCTACGCTTTAAGTCCTTGTTTTGTCGCATGTCGTTATCGCAAAACCGCTGCACACTTTTGCGCGACATGCGTTAGAGCGCCGTGCGTCCTATTGGACGCACAAAGGACGCTCTATCTTCTTTGATCTACGCATCGTGCTTTCCGAAAATCGATTCCGATTTTCGGGCCGATGCTGTAGGCATTCGGCGAATACACTATCCAAGCAAAAGCCCCGGTGAAATCTTCACCGGGGCTTTTCGTTTTGGTTGAGTTATCCGACCTGCTTACTGCGCGGGCGTCGGCGATGCCGCCATCCACTCGCGAAGCGCGGTCTCAAATGCAGACTTGCCGTCAGCGCCCTTCTGAAGCGTCAGAAGCGCCCGGCGACCGTTGCGGTAGGACACCGGGATGTCGATCCAGTCGCGGGTTCTGAGCAATTCCAGATTGGTCTTGCGTGCGTCGGGGAAGTCGTTCAGCGCGATCATGTGGAAATCGTCGGTGATCTTTGCAGGAACGGCGATGAGTGCGTTGCCGCGGTCCTGTTCAGTGGACTTCATGGCGATGCGCTGGACGCTGTCGATGGCGCCGCCTTCGAAGCCGGGCGAGACCGAGAAGACGATCTCGACCAGATGGCTTGCGGGAAGCGACGGGTCGGTGTTGCGCTTGAAGGTGATGAGTGCGCTGAGGCCACGGCCGGGAATGGTGATCTGGCCCTGAACCTCAGGCGATGGCTTTCCAGCCTCGTCCTTCTCGTTCTGCAACGTCCAGGAGACCGTTCCTTCGATCGCTGTCGGAACCGTCTGGCCAAGCACTTCCTCGTAAAGGAACATGCGGTCGCCGGTTGCTGCGGCAGCCGGGGCTGCGGTCTGCTGTGCGGCGGGCTGGTTGCCAGAGGCTGCAGGTGCCGCGGCAGCTGTGTTCTGGGCCGAAGGCGCTTCGTTCTGCTGATAGACCGATTGGCCTTCTGCGGTCACAGGCTGGCCATTGGCGCCTGGGCCTGGGCCTTCGTCCTTCTCCGTACCATCGGCGAGAAGCCGCTGGGTGAACTTCGTGCCGGTGACGGAGCCGTCATCGGCAGGACGCGTCGCTGCCGGCGTCGCTGTCGACGCCTGGCCCTGGGCCGGTGCCTGGCCGTTGGCCGCTGGCTGATTGCCAGCCGGTGTTTGGCCATTGGCCGGTGCCGATGCCGTCTGCGAGGTTCCGTTGGATGGTGTCTCGGTCGATGTGCCCGTCTTGGCCGAATTGACCAGACCGCCGACCATGTCGTTCAGGGCCTCGCGGTTCATCCAAGCGGCGTAACCACCGCCTGCAAGCAGCACCAGGAGGCCAACGCCAAGAACCATGCCGGCATAATTGCGCTTCGGCTTTTTCTTCGTCGCATAGGCGGCGGCCGGAATGCCAGCGCCGGTAAAGCCGTTGTCGAAATTATTGCCGGCCGTCTTGTCGGAGCGCTCGTTTGCGCCGCCATCATAGCCGATCAGTTCTTCGAGATCGTCCCAGGGCGTGCGTTCCTTGTCGTCCTTCTTGGCGCTTGCCGCAAAAGGATCTTCATCTGCACGGGGCAGGGATGGCGAAGACTTCGGCGGCAGATCGAGTGCCGTGTCCTGAAAATACGAAGAGAAATCGTCGACCGGAGCCGCAGCCATGCCAGCGGCAGTTGCTTGCGTGGTTTCCGGCTGATCGCGATGAGCGTCATGCTCGTCGAAGGCGGCATAATGCGTCTCGTCGGAAGCGGGACGGTTCTCCGGCTCTACGCTGACATTGCCATAGTAATTGGAATGGCCGTCGAAGCCTGCCGTGTAGGGAAGCGGTGCGTTCTCATGCAGCACGGTTTCGGTGCTGAAGGGTTCTGCCTGACGCGGTTCTTCGCGCGCGTCGTCATCCTGACGGATCTCCTCATGACGGTAATCGTCATGGGCAACCTCGTCGTGGCGATAAGCGGCATGAAGCTGATCGTCAGCTACATGGTCGCCGACCGTCGTCTCTTCGCGCTCCCACGGGGCGGGCTCGAGATGGCTGTCCTGGCCGACCCAGTCGCGGTGCGCGTGGTCTTCCTCGGCGACGGGCTCATGACGCGCTTCGACACCGTGGTGCTCGTCCTCATGCTCATGAGCATAGGCCGGGGCCTCGTGGCGATAGGTCTCCGGCTCCTGGTGCGTCGCGGGCGTCTCGTCGAATGCCGGGCGCTCGTAACGCTCGGTGTCTTCTGCCGTCTCCCCGGCACGGTAGGCCGGCTCTTCGGCCGGCTCAGCCTGATAGGCGGGCTCGCGCTCTTCGTGCCGTTCCACATCTTGGTGGGCAGCATAGGTATCGTGCTGCTCAGGCTCCGCCTGCTGATCTGGATGGGCGGGTTCCGCCTCATCCCGATGGTCATCGGCGTAGCGCTGCTGCTGTGCGACGCTTTCTTCATAATAGGGCGACGACACGTCTTCGGTCGCAGGCGCCGCGTAAGCGGCGGCCGCGCCTTCGTCTTCGTCCTCCACTGCGGGAAGTGCTTCGGAATACTCGCCCTCGACCTCGGCAATCGCGGTGTCGAGCTTCATGATCTGCCGCTGGAGCATTTCTTCCGGCGGGCGTGGCTTCATGTTTTCAAGCTGGCGCACGACGGCGCTGCGTGCCTTGTCGTACACCTTGGCCCGGTTTTCGGGAGTATTGTTCGCCAAGCCATCCACGGCCTTGCGAATGACTGCTACAAAATCCGCCATCAGCACTTTCTCGTCGGGACCGGCAACACGCTGACCCGAAATGGTTTATGAAGTTTGATCGCCGAGGACATTAGTCCTCAAACGGGTCAGTCACAAGTATGGTGTCGTCACGCTCCGGGCTGGTGGACAGCAGTGCCACGGGCGCGCCGATCAGTTCCTCGACCTGACGCACATATTTGATCGCCTGGGCCGGCAGGTCCGCCCACTTGCGGGCACCGACGGTCGATTCCTTCCAGCCCTCAAGCGTGATGTAGATCGGCTCGACGCGGGCCTGTGCGCCCTGGCTTGCCGGAAGGTGATCGATTTCCTGGCCGTCGAGCTTGTAGCCGACGCAGATTTTCAGTTCGTCCAGGCCATCGAGAACATCGAGCTTGGTGAGCGCAATGCCGGTGATGCCGTTGGTGGCGACCGACTGGCGCACCAAGGCCGCATCGAACCAGCCGCAGCGGCGCTTGCGGCCCGTAACGGTGCCGAATTCATGACCCTTCTCGCCGAGGAACTGGCCGATTTCGTCGTGCAGTTCGGTCGGGAAGGGGCCTTCGCCGACGCGCGTCGTATAGGCCTTGGTGATGCCCAGAATATAGCCGAGCGAGCCGGGGCCCATGCCCGAACCGGCAGCCGCCTGACCCGCCACCGTGTTGGACGACGTCACATAGGGATAGGTGCCGTGGTCGATATCGAGAAGCGAGCCTTGCGCGCCTTCGAACAGGATGCGCGCACCAGCGCGGCGCTTCTTGTCGAGCAGCAGCCAGACGGTTTCGCTGAAGGGAAGAATGCGATCGGCAATCGATGTCAGCTCTTCCATGATGGTTTCATGCGCAACTTCGGCAGCGCCGAAACCGCGACGAAGGGCATTGTGATGGGTCAGAATGCGGTCGACTTTGGCCGACAGCGCCTCACGGTCTTCGAGATCCATGACGCGGATGGCGCGACGGCCGACCTTGTCTTCATAGGCAGGACCAATGCCGCGGCGGGTGGTGCCGATCTTGGTGCCACTGTTGGAAGCCGCGTCTTCGCGCATGCCGTCCAGTTCGCGGTGCAGAGACAGGATGAGCGTGGCATTGTCGGCGATGCGCAGGTTCTCAGCCGTCACCTTGACGCCCTGGGCTTCCAGACGGCCCATTTCCGCAATCAGTGCGTGAGGATCGACCACCACGCCATTGCCGATGACGGCAAGCTTGCCAGGACGAACGACGCCGGAAGGAAGCAGGGACAGCTTGTAGCTGACGCCATCAATGACAAGCGTATGACCGGCATTGTGCCCACCCTGATAGCGCACGACCACGTCGGCGCGCTCGGAGAGCCAGTCAACAATCTTACCCTTGCCTTCGTCGCCCCACTGCGAGCCGACCACGACTACATTCGTCATTTCTTGCTTCCCTGCTCATGGCGCCGGGGCGCCCCTACCTCAAACCCGCAAATCTATACTGCGTTGTTTTGCGGAAAGCGACCCTGTTTATGCAGCGGAATTTTGCTTTTGTAGGATAATTGTGCCCATCCTATGGCTGAAAAGCGTGCAACTGCTCTTGCGAAGCCGTGAGGGCGAGTGCAGAAATCGGGCACGTCTTTGAATGAAAGTTCTGTGCCCGTGCCCTCCAGAGCCTATCTCGTCCTCACCATTGCCGCATTGTGCTGGGGCGGCAATGCCGTCGCGGGCAAACTTGCGGTGGGCCATATCAGCCCGATGGTGCTGACCTTTCTGCGCTGGGTGGTTGCGGTGGTGATCATTGTCGCGATCTCCTTGCCGCAACTGGCCCGCGACTGGCCGGTGGTCAAAAAGCGGCTGCCCTATTTCTTCATCCTCGGTACGGTGGGATACACCTGTTTCAACGCGGCTCTCTACTCGGCGCTGAAATACACAACCGCGATCAATGCCGCGGTCATCCAGGCTGTCATTCCGGCGGTGATCTTCATCTTCAATTTCGCGCTCTTCCGCACCAAGGTGCTGGCCGTCCAGATCATTGGCTTCATGCTGACCATCTTTGGGGTTGCGCTTCTCGCCTCCCGCGGCGATCTGATGTCGCTCGTGCGGCTTGAGTTCAATCCGGGCGATGCGATCATGCTGCTCGCCGTGCTCGCCTATGCGATCTACACCGTGATCCTGCGCTGGAAGCCGGCGGTGGACTGGCGCACGCTGATGGCCATTCCAGCGACGGCCGCTCTTCTGACCTCGATACCGCTCATGGGATGGGAAGTCTTGAGCGATCAGGCGATCTGGCCCGAAGCGAAGGGTTGGGCGATCGTTCTTTATACCGCACTCTTCCCGTCGCTCGTCGCGCAAATCTCTTTCATCAAGGGCGTGGAAGAGATCGGTCCGAACCGCGCCGGGCTCTTCATCAACCTCATTCCGGTTTTCGGCACCTTTCTATCGGTGATGATCATCGGCGAGACGCTGCATCTCTATCAGATCATCGCCCTTCTGCTCGCACTTGGCGGCATTGCGGTGGCGGAACGAAAAAAGCCGCCTGTCGTGTAGGCCACAAGGGCGCAACGACGGGCGGCAGTCGGTCATGAATCTCTTTGATATTCGGTTCAGCGCAGCTTTTCGAACTGGTCGAAGCGCTGGAAGTAGAAGTCGAGCGAGGCGATCGCGGCCTTGCGCTCGATGTCCACTTGCTCGCCCTGTGTGATCGATGGGGCGGATGCAATGAGGTTGCGCTCGATCTTGGCAAAGCTTCTGGCGAGACCGCCGGGGCCTGCCGCGTCTGCGTGGCTTGCGATGGATGCGATAACGATGCCGCACAGTGCGGCTGCGAAAAGCTTCTTCAACATGTCTAACCCCGTTTCGTGGCCGGCTTGCCCGCCGGTTTCTTTTGCGCTTCGGTTACCGGGCCGGTTTTTCTTTTGTTGTCCGGCCTCTGTTGAAGACGACATTACGAGGCAAAATTTTCGGGGCGTTTAAATCGATCGGTACAATTTTATCGGTCTTTATTTTTAATGCCGCTCATCGCATTTTTTTCGGCGATCCTCACCAGGGAACCTCACGTCCTTCCCGGTCAAGATAGCGAAGACCTGGCTTTCCCTGCTGCGCGAGAAGCGTGGTAACGATCTGCGGTATGGTTTCTTCCATGCCGAAGGGCGCGTTGGGGCCGCCAAGTCCGGTGCGGATCCAGCCTGGCGCCATCAGCGCCAGGGCGCGAGAATCGTGGGCATGGCGAGCCGCATAGCTGCGCATATATTGGTTCAGCGCAGCCTTGGAGCCGCGATAGACCTCATGACCGCCATTCGTGTTGTTGGAAATGCTGCCTTGCCCGGACGACATGACGCCGATCAGACCAGCCGGCGTCACGCAATCCTGCAAGCCTTCAACCACCCGCATGGGGCTAAGCGCATTCGTGACCATCACGCGGATGAACTCATCGGTGGATACCTCCGCAATCGTCTCATCCTGATTGGTGTTCGCCGTACCAGCGTTCACGAACAGGATGTCGATCTGTTTCTCCGCCAGCCGATCACGCAACGCGGCGATCTGCTCCGGCTCTGTGACGTCGAGCTGTTCGATTTTGACACGGCCTCGATGTGCGTCGGCAAGGTCGTGCAGCTGGCTTCGATCAAGTCCGCGCACCGTTCCGATCACATTCCAGCCGCGTCCCAAAAATTCTGCCGCCATGGCATGGCCAAGTCCGCGCGATGCGCCGACGATGAGACTGGTTCTGTTGGTTTTGTTTGCATGGTTCGAGGTCAAGATCTCGCCTTTCCTTTTGATGTCGGACGCCATCATCCTCCTCGCAGGTGAAGTGCGCCAGACGCACAGGATGCAAACTATTATTGCATGAGACGCTATGCATCTGTCGGGTATCGGATAGAGTGTTTCGATGGACACCATCGACCTCAATCTTTTGACGGCACTGGATGCGCTTCTGACTGAAGGCGGTGTAACGGCGGCCGCGCGGCGGCTGGGCCTCAGTTCATCCGCCATGAGCCGGACGCTTGCCCGATTGCGTGCCGCGACCGGCGATCCTCTGCTCGTGAGGGCAGGTCGTGGGCTGGTGCCAACGCCACGCGCCATCGCGCTGCGTGAGCGCGTTCATGTGCTGGCGCGCGATGTGCGCGCCGTTCTCAGCCCGCAGGACGGTACCCTCGATCTGGCCGCTCTGGAGCGGACCTTCACGATCCGGGCCAATGAAGGTTTCATCGCCCTGTTTTCCGCTCCCCTGGTCGCCGCGGTGGTTGCGACCGCTCCCCATGCGCGCCTGCGCTTTGCGCCGAAGCCGGTTAAAGAGGCGGGACCGCTCCGGGACGGAACGATCGACCTGGAAATCGGAGTGCTGGGTGACTTTGCGCCCGAGGTTCGAACGCATCTTCTCTTTCGCGACCGCTTTGTCGGCGTTGTCCGACAGGGGCATCCGCTGCTCTCAGCACCGGTGACGCCTGAGCGGTATGCCGCCGCCCGGCATGTCGTCGTGTCCCGGCGCGGGCAATTCACCGGGCCGGTCGATGACGCTCTTGAGACGCTCGGCCTTAGCCGCGAGATCGTGGCCGTGGTGCCGGGCTTCCCCGATGCCTTGCGGATTGCGCGCCAGTCCGATCTCGTCGCGCTGGTCACGCAATCCTGCCTGTCCGACGCACGGTTCGAAGATCAGTTGGTGAGCTTTCCGCTACCGGTGGAAACGCCTGAGATCGCCGTCGTGGCGCTTTGGCATCCCCGCATGGAAGCCGATCCTGCGCATCGCTGGCTGCGCGAGACGGTCATTGCCGTATGCCGGTCCTCCGCGCCGTCGTCGAAACCGGAGGACAATGGCGGCTAGAGTGCCGTGCCTCCTATTGGACGCATAAGGGATGCTCTATCGTCTTTAATCCAGGCATCGCGCATTCCGAAAATCGATTCCGATTTTTGGGCCGATGCTGTCGGCAAAATCTGGGAAGCCACGTCCGCCACAACAAAAGCGACAGGAAGCTCACATGATTGTCCAAGCCTGCATCAACGGAGCCCGTCCCGCCGGTTATCATCCGAATTTGCCCCCTGACGATCGATGGCATGGTCCGCGATGGTGTTGCCTCGATCGAGGCGGGTGCGGCCGAACTGCACATCCACCCTCGCGATGATGCAGGCCGGGAAAGCCTTGCGGCCGTCGATGACACGATCTGCGCCATGCGCCGCGCCTGCCCAGGCACGCTGATCGGCGTTTCCACGGGCGCATGGATCGAAGCAGATGCAGCAACCATGCGGGCGCGCATCGCGGCCTGGCGTGAGCGGCCCGATTATGCGTCGGTCAATCTCTCCGAACCGGATGCTCCCGCGGTGATGGCGCTTCTCGACAGGATCGGGGTCGGCATCGAAGCGGGTCTGGCGACGATCGCCGACGCGAAGCGGCTCATCGCATTGCCGGATTGTCCGCCCCTGTTCCGGGTGCTGATCGAAATTGAAGAACAGGATGTCAACAAAGCCGACGAGATCGCCGATGGCATCGCGCAGGTGCTGGCCGAGGCCGGGCTGTCCCGGCCGATCCTGCTGCACGGCTTCGATGCGACCGTCTGGCATTTCGTGCGACGCGCGCGAGAGCGGCGCTGGTCGACCCGGGTCGGATTGGAAGACGGCCTGTCAAAGCCAGATGGGACTCTGGCCAGCGGGAATGCCGAGCTGGTCGCCGCGGCTGTGGCAATATTCGCGCCGAACGGATGCGTCCGCTGATCCTTCGCCACGTGTATCGTTGCGCGTGGCCGAGGCTACATCACTTCCGAGAGCGCCGATGATGGCGCTCACCCTTGCTACGGCGTGAGCATCCTTCTTAGGATGACCCGGCGCGGCGCGCCATCAGCTCGCGGGCGCGGTTTGCCAGGCTTTGGCGGTTACCTGCGCTTTCGGCATTGGCGATGAGAGCGGGGATGGGAGAAGTCTCACCTTCTTGCGCGGCAGTGAGCGCGATCATGCGTGCAGCAATCTGGCTGATCTCGTTGCGGATCGCGTCATCATGGGTGTCGCCCTTGATGTTCAACAGCCGCTCCGTCAGCGCCGTGCCCTGATTGCGGATATCCTCGATTTCACGCGAAAGTCGTTCTGGCGTTTCCACAGAGGTTTCAGACTGGATGAGCGGACGAGGGGCGGTGCTCAGCGCATCCTTGCTGCCCTCGTTGCCGCTCATGCGCTCTTTCAGGCGGGCGATTTCCTGGGCGCGACGCTCCAGCAGCATTTCGCTATCGGCATTGCGTGCCATTTCCTTGGCAAGCTGATCTTCAAGCCGCGCAATCTTGCGACTTTCGCGGTTCATATGCTGGGCGGTCTCGCGCGCTTTTGCGGCAGCGTCTTCCAGCTGGCGGGTGATGTCCTCACGCTCCTTGCGCCAGGAGGTTGCCTTGCTCTTGCCCTGCTCAACTTCCAGATCGCGGGCCGACAGCGCGATCTTGAGATCGTCCAGCTCACGGGAAATGGCGCTGACGCGCTTGGTGAGATTGGAGATTTCCTGGGTGCGGGCGATCGCCGTTTCTTCGGCGTCGTTGAGCTTGGTCGTGAGCCGAGCGACGGCGTCCTCGTGACGGCGGGCCTTGGCGCGCAGGTCGCCCGCCTCCAGCGTCATCTGCTCGAGCTGCAGTTTCAGCTCGCGGGTTTCGGCGAGAAGCCGTCCGGCATCGCCCTGGGCCGCTTCATTTTTGAACTTCAATGCCAGAGCCTTTTCCCGCTCGGAATCCAGTTCCTGACGGGTACGGGCATTTTCCGCGGCATACAGCGCACGCGCCATGTCCTTTTGCGCACGCACCTCCTGCGGGCTCATCGGCATCGTCGCACGCAGTCGCTTTTCGGTATAGGAAACGATGCGCCGGTGGATCGCAGGGGCAATCAATGAAACCAGCAAAATTGCGCAGAGGAAACCAAGGCCGAAAATAAGGGCGTACTCAATCACGCGTGGTCGTCTCCACAGGAAGCGCCATGGGTCGATGACCCAGAATGGCAGCTCATTTCATCGTCGCGGCGAAGACTGTCATGGCAATCTTGCGCCAGGCGGTCATCGCCTTACACGCTAAAGCGCCGTGTGTCCTATTGGACGCACAAAGGACGCTCTACCTTTTTGAAGCTACGCATCGTGCTTTCCGAAAATCGATTCCGATTTTCGGGCCGATGCTGTAGTCGCGTTAGAGGACTTTACTGCAAAAGTGAGCGGCTGACGAATCAGAAAGGATTCCAGGTCGGCTGCGGGGTGAGCTTCAGATAGCCGACATTGATGCCAAGACGCGCGCCGATGCCGGTACGGATCGGGGCGATGGTGACGTCGCTGTTCTTCAAAACCGTCATGCCAACGCCGGCGACGATGAAGGCCGAGCCGCTGACGCCGCCATAACGACGATAGAGCGCGTTGACGGAAGGAAGGTTGTAGACGAGCATCATGGCGCGTGTGCCCTGGCCGCCGTAATCGAGACCGAGCGATGGGCCCTGCCAGAAGACAGGATGCTGACCGGCATTCTTCGTATAGAGCGTACCTTCGCCATAGGTGAGGCCTGCAACAAAGGCGCCGGAGCCTTCCTGGCCCAGAATGTAGCCATTCGGCAGACCATATTGCTGGAATGCGCGTTCCACGACCTTCGCAAGGCCGCCCGTCGTCTCGCCGAAGAAGCCGTGACCGGCATCGACAATTTCCTGGATTGTGTATTGATCGCTGCTTTGTGCCGATGCCTGCGCAGCCGACAAAGACAGGCTCGCGAGCATCACGAAAATCTTTACCAGTCCGAGGCGTGCGATGGTGCGGAGTTGGTTAAGTCGCATCGTCAGTTCCGTCCGTCTGTTTGTTACCATTGCCGTGTTAAGACATTTGGCATTTTGAGACCATGATATTAACAATCGGTTTACCAAATATGGTGTCATTATGGCTTAGAGCGTTTCCTTGCTAAATGGAATCGGTCCGGCGAAGCACGTTTTCGACAGGACATATTGTATTTAACAAGGAAAAGCTCATGAGAGCGCCTCGCGTCCTTTCGGACGCCCGTGGGGCGCTCCAACAGTTTGAAGTGACGCGTCGTGCTTTTGCGAAAATCGGTTCCGATTTCCGGGCCAATGCTGAAGCAATTTTTATAGGGTCCGCGCTCCATCCGCGCAGGAGAAAATCTATGACATCAAAATTCAATATCTCGCTCTCCGGCCCGGATCTGGCGGCACTTCTGTGCAGCCGCGTCTGCCACGACGTCATTTCGCCGGTCGGAGCCATCAATAATGGTCTTGAACTCCTCGACGAAGGCGGCACCGATGCCGATGCGCTGGACCTGATCCGCACCTCGGCGCTGAATGCCTCCGTAAGGCTGAAGTTTGCACGTCTTGCCTTCGGTGCTTCCGGCTCGGCCGGCGCGTCGATCGACACGGGCGAAGCGGAAAAGGCCGCCAAGGATTTTGCCGCTGCGGAAAAGAAGGTGGAAGTCACCTGGTCCGGTCCGCGCGCCATCGTCGCCAAGAACCGCGTCAAGCTGCTGCTGAACCTCTTCCTCGTTGCCTATGGCGCGATCCCGCGCGGCGGCAATGCGGATATCGTCCTGGAAAACCCCGAAGGCGATGCCCGCTTCGAAATCACCGTCAAGGGCCGCATGATGCGCGTGCCCGCCAAGTTTGCAGCGCTTGCCGAAGGCACGGAAGAAGAGGCGATCGACGCCCATTCCGTTCAGCCTTACTACACGCTGCTGCTGGCGGAAGAAGCCGGCATGAAGATCGAGTACAAGATTCATGAGGACCGTGTGGTCTTCACAGCCTCCATGGCCGAGGCTGCCGAAGCGGCCTGATTCAGATGTGGGCTGCCGTGAGGTGGCCCGTTTTTGTGCCGAGTGAAATGTGGGGGTAGCTTCAAAGCTGTTGCCCCCATCACTGACATTGCGAGCCGCTTTTTCGGGTCGTTAAAGACGCTTCACCATCACCTCGTTGGCATAAAATTGCTCGCCGATCCGGAACGTAGTCTGGCCGTCGCGCGTAAAACCGAGACGTTCATAGAAGGCGATGGCGTCTTGATTCTCGCTATTGACCGCGAGCCACACGCCGTCACATTTCCGTTCGACGCAGAGCCTGAAAACTTCATCGAGAAGCCGTCTGCCGATGCCTTTTCCCTTGTGTCGCGGCTGAACATAGAGCGTTGCGACTTCTGTTTCTGGGCCGTTCTCGATAGGGGCGGGGCTTTCGAGCGTGACGCGCACGAAGCCGTCTATGCCGTCGCTATTGTCGGAGACGAGAACGATCTCGTTTTCATCATCGATGAAGGCTTCGAATATCTGCGTGGTGAAGGTCGAAAGGGCGTAATCGGCAAAGAATTTCGACACGCCGTTCCTGAGATAGGTGCCGATCCAGACTTCGATGGAGAGTGCCGCAAGGCTGGAAGCGTCGTCTATTGAGGCTTTGCGAATCGCCATGGTACGCTCTTTCCCATTGTCTCGCGGTGTCGCAAAAAACAAAACCCGCCGTTTGCGCGGCGGGTTTGTCATGACAATCATGCTTGGGAGGCATGTTCAGGAGATAATCAGGCGGTCTCGAGATATTCGGTGTTGCTGTCCGGCTCGCGTAGCACGTAGCCGCGGCCCCAGACGGTTTCGATGTAGTTCGCGCCGCCTGCTGCGTTTGCGAGCTTCTTGCGCAGCTTGCAGATGAACACGTCGATGATCTTCAGTTCAGGCTCGTCCATGCCGCCGTAAAGGTGGTTGAGGAACATTTCCTTGGTGAGCGTGGTACCCTTGCGGAGCGACAGAAGCTCCAGCATCTGGTATTCCTTGCCCGTCAGGTGAACGCGCTGGCCGCCGACTTCAACAGTCTTGGCATCCAGGTTAACGATCAGTTCGCCGGTGGCGATGACCGACTGGGCGTGACCCTTGGAGCGGCGCACGATGGCGTGAATGCGGGCAACCAGCTCGTCCTTGTGGAATGGCTTGGTCATGTAATCGTCGGCGCCGAAGCCGAGACCGCGCACCTTGTCTTCGATACCAGCCATGCCCGACAGAATGAGAATCGGGGTCTTGACCTTCGAGAGACGGAGCGTTCTCAAGACCTCGTAACCGGACATATCCGGGAGGTTGAGATCGAGAAGGATAATATCGTAATCGTAGAGCTTTCCAAGGTCCACGCCTTCCTCACCGAGGTCGGTCGTATAGACGTTGAAACTTTCTGACTTCAACATCAGCTCAATGCTCTGAGCCGTTGCGCTGTCGTCTTCAATAAGTAGAACCCGCATAATTATCCCCTTTGCCGCCCGCGGTTGGTAAATCAATGCCTTTGCGCGATGCGGATCCAGACGTTGCCTGATTTGCAGGCTGCCACCAAATGGTTAACAAATTCTTCTCTCCTTTGGCAAGGTATGCAGAATTTATTAAATAATTCGGGCACTCTGCTGTTTTTCAACGTGAATCCCTCATCGCCAAACATGAACCAATAGATGAGGAAAACCCCCTAAGTGATTCAATCGACTCTTGCATTGTCGTGCCCAGTGGTTTTTTGGGCTTGGCATTTACCGACCTTTAAATGATCTCCCTTATCATTAACGATGCCCGTAAATGAAAAGTTAACAGCGCAGTTTTTTTATTAATGGCGGGTAACTTTTGAGAATCATTCCGGCACAGCCGGAGTGGCGGGTTGGTTCCTGTTTGAACCGGGGTCTCGCTATCCACGGAGTATTGAGTATGAAGTCGCGTGACAGCCTAGTTCGCCTGAAGGAATTTCAGGTCAACGAAAAACGTCGTCAGTTGCAGCAGCTGCAGTCGATGATGTCCGAATTCGAACGGATGGCCAAGGAGTTGGTCCATCAGATCTCGCTGGAAGAAAGCAAGTCCGGGATCACCGATCCCAGCCACTTCGCCTATCCGACGTTTGCCAAAGCTGCGCGCCAACGTGCCGACAACCTTCAGGTCTCCATTCGCGAGTTGAAGATGCAGCAGGAAGCCGCGGAAGCCTCTCTGGAAGAAGTGCAGGCCGAGTATGACAAGGCCGCAGCACTGGAAAACCGCGATACGGCGGTGCGCGCCCGCGCTTGACGCTTTTGCGTTAACGCAGGTGCTTTGATCCTGACGTCATTGACGGCGGCCAGCTGATCAGGAGGCTGCTTTCAATGACGCTGTGTCATTTTTGTAGATGACAGTCCGCCTGGCGAAAGCCGGGCGGATTTTTTATGGGTTACTGACCGATCAGATCGAGGGGCAGGGGAGAAATCCCAACCACTTGCCATTAAGACAGTGTGAAGTCCGAAAACAAAAAAGCGCCACGCCGTCCCGGATGAGCGGGATGGGGTGACGCCGTATCTGGCAAGGCTGGACGCAACCCATGCGCCCAAGCCTAAACTCTTAGTGGCGGTATTGCTGAATGCGCGTGGTGCGCAGGCCGGCGAGGCCATGATCTGCAATCGACGACTGCCAGGACAGGAATTCTTCCACTGTCAGCGTATAGCGCTCACAGGCTTCCTCCAGGCTGAGAAGACCCCCGCGCACGGCGGCGACGACTTCGGCCTTTCGGCGGATAACCCAGCGACGGGTGTCGGCTGGTGGCAGATCGGCAATCGTCAAGGGGCTGCCATCGGGACCGATGACATATTTAACTCGCGGGCGTATCATTTCGGTCATTGGACACTCTACACAAACTCAAGACCATATGCTGGGCACTTTAGGGGCGTACCTTTAAAAAATACCTAAGCGTGCAGAGATAATTTATTAACAATTTGAATGATTTCGCTGCGTTTGTTCGTGCTTCGCGGCACATAAGCGCAAAATGAGCGCTTTACCGCTCACGGAATTGTCAAAAATTTTTTCGTCAGAAACGGAATCTGGGAGAGGTTGCAAGGGTCGCGCGGATGGGCGGCTGCGGCTTCTACGGGTTACGTTGCAGGCCAGCACCCAGCTCTTCGCATGGCATTGGATTGCATCTTTGGAGCGCCGGGTCGCTCGGTCAGGAGAGATTCCTGCGGCAATAGGGAAGCCGTTATCGCGGGGGAGCGCCCCAGGCGATGAAGTCGGGGTTGGCCAGCATGTCGTCATTGCTCTGGTCGATTTCGTAGCGCAGCGGCAGGCCCGCCATATCGAGCGTGATGCCACCGGCAGCCCTGAGAACCGCGTCGCCTGCGGCGGTGTCCCACATCATGGTGCGGCTGAAGCGCGGGTAGACGTCGGCCGCTCCTTCCGCCAGCATGCAGAATTTCAGCGACGAGCCAATAGAGATACTGTCGATCAGGCCGTTTTCGGCAACGAAGGCTTCGGTCTTGGGCGTGCAATGGGAGCGACTGATCACGGCAACCGGCATGGGCGGTTTGGCACGGCAGCGAATGGAGTGGTTCGACACCCGCTCGAATTCACCTGAGATGAAGAGCTTGCGCGCCGTTTCCTTTTCGCCGGTCCATGCCACGCCAAGGGCTGGCGCATAGACGACGCCGAGCACAGGCGTGCCGTCGCGGATCAGCGCAATGTTGACGGTAAAATCCTGCTTGTCGGAAATGAATTCCTTGGTTCCGTCCAGGGGATCGACGAGGAAAAAGTCGCTTTTGATCTCTGGTATATGGCCGCTGGCGGCGGCTTCTTCGGCGACGACGGGGATGTCGGGATAGTGGCGCGCAAGAGAGGAGAGGATGATGTCTTCGGCGCGTTGATCTGCCTCTGTCACGGGAGAACAGTCATTCTTGTAGGTGACCTGCGGACCTGCGGCATGAACCGCCATGATTTCCCTACCAGCGCTCAAAGCCGCGGCGATCAGACTTTCCAGCATTTCCATTCCTTCAGAACCCGCAAGCCCACAGCCCTTCTGCTGCAAGGCTTTCTGTCATCACGAGAAGCGATCCGGTGAAGGTTGGTTACGCCTGAAGAGAGCGATGGTCAAATATATCTATTTATGAACAAAGTGGTTGTCTTCGGCGCTTAAAATTTCGGGCATTGTTGCCGCTTTCATCATCTTTTTGATGCCGATTGCAGCAATCGGTGGGTCAACATTAAATTTTGTGCATATTTCCACCTTTTTAGCTTCACATTTTTAACGAACGCGATATGGGTTTGGGTCAAGAGGGACCAAAACAGCAATGAGAGCCCTCAGGAAGCAACATAAACGAGGTGCGTTCCAACTTGAGGACGTGCCCGGGGGAAAAATATGGAGTATTTTATCCAGCAGCTCATCAACGGGCTGACTCTTGGATCGATCTACGGCCTCATCGCTATTGGCTACACGATGGTCTACGGTATCATCGGCATGATCAACTTCGCGCACGGCGATATTTTCATGCTTGGCGGCTTTGCCGCGCTGATCGTCTTTCTCATTCTCACATCCTTCATCGCAGGCATTCCGGTCGCCATTCTTCTGTTGGTGATGATGGTCGTTGCCATGCTGGTGACGGGCCTGTGGAACTGGGCAATCGAGCGCGTCGCCTATCGTCCGCTGCGCGGCTCGTTCCGCCTTGCGCCGCTGATCACGGCAATCGGCATGTCGATCGTGCTGTCGAACTTCATTCAGGTGACGCAGGGTCCGCGCAACAAGCCGATCCCGCCCATGGTCACCGAGACGTATCATTTCGGCGCAATCACCATTTCGCTGAAGCAGCTTCTCATCGTGGCCATCACCTCGGTGCTGCTGTTTGCCTTCTGGTACATCGTCAACAAGACGCCGCTTGGCCGTGCGCAGCGCGCCACCGAGCAGGATCGCAAGATGGCGGCGCTGCTTGGCGTCGATGTCGACCGGACGATTTCGGTGACCTTCGTCATGGGTGCAGCGCTCGCCGCCGTCGCCGGTACGATGTATCTGATGTATTACGGCGTGGCCTCGTTCAATGACGGCTTCATCCCAGGCGTCAAGGCTTTCACGGCTGCGGTTCTGGGCGGTATCGGCTCGCTTCCGGGTGCTGTTCTCGGCGGTCTTCTGATCGGGCTTATCGAGTCGCTCTGGTCGGCCTATTTCTCCATCGCCTACAAGGACGTGGCCGCCTTCGGTATCCTGGCTTTCGTGCTGATATTCAAACCGACTGGCATTCTGGGCCGTCCGGAAGTCGAGAAGGTTTAAGCACATGGCAAACATTCCTTCTGACAACACCGCCGAGCAGGACGTCATGGCAAGAGCGGTGAAGGAAGCCATTATTGCTGGCTTCGTTTCGCTCGGCATGTTCCTGCTTTATGTGGGCATCGTCACCTATCAGGATATCAACAACCAGCTGGTCTGGGGCACGCGCTGGGGTCTCCTGGCGATCTTTGTCGCCATTGCCGCCATCGGTCGCTTCGTCGTGGTCGGTGTCATCGAGCCGCATCTCGACCGCCGCAAGCTTGCCAAATCCAAGGCTGGCATTCTGGAAATTTCTGAGGAAAAGAACTTTTTCCACAAGCATTTCCTGAAAATCGCGCTGGTGTTCCTGCTGCTCTATCCGATGGTTGCCGTCTATTTCCGAGGCGCTCAGGGCTCGCTGATCTTCGTCGACAATTTTGGTATCCAGATCCTCATCTATGTGATGCTCGCCTGGGGTCTGAACATCGTCGTCGGTCTGGCGGGTCTGCTCGATCTCGGTTATGTCGCCTTCTATGCCGTCGGCGCCTATTCCTACGCGCTGTTGTCCAGCTATTTCGGCCTGTCCTTCTGGGTGCTTCTGCCGCTTGCCGGGATTCTAGCCGCCTTCTGGGGAATCATTCTCGGCTTCCCGGTGCTGCGTCTGCGCGGCGACTATCTCGCCATCGTGACACTTGCCTTTGGTGAGATCATCCGGCTTGTGCTGTTGAACTGGACGGATGTGACCCGAGGCACATTCGGTATTTCCGGAATTGCCAAGGCTTCGGTCTTTGGTATCTGGTCTTTCGATGTTGGTGCGCCGAACAACTTCGCCAAGGCTTTCGGCCTGCCGATGTCGTCGGGTTACTACAAGATCTTCCTCTTCTACGTGATCCTGCTTCTGTGCATGCTGACGGCCTATGTCACCATCAAGCTGCGCCGCATGCCGATCGGTCGTGCCTGGGAAGCGCTGCGTGAAGATGAGATCGCCTGCCGTTCGCTCGGCATCGATACGGTCAAGACCAAGCTCACCGCCTTTGCAACAGGTGCGATGTTTGGTGGCTTTGCGGGGTCCTTCTTTGCCGCACGTCAGGGCTTCGTCTCTCCGGAAAGCTTTGTCTTCCTTGAATCGGCCGTCATCCTCGCCATCGTCGTTCTCGGTGGCATGGGCTCGCTGACCGGTATTGCGATTGCTGCCGTCGTCATGGTTGGCGGTACGGAACTGCTGCGTGAGATGGAATTCCTCAAGCACGTCTTCGGTCCGGACTTCACGCCAGAGCTTTACCGCATGCTGCTCTTCGGCCTTGCCATGGTTATCGTCATGCTGTTCAAGCCCCGCGGCTTCGTCGGCTCGCGTGAACCCACGGCCTTCCTGAAGAAACGCAAGTCTGTCTCCGGCAGCTTCACCAAGGAAGGTCACGGCTGATGGCTTCCGGAAACACTGCGATGAACAAGAATACCATCCTGAAGGTCGAACATCTGTCGATGCGCTTTGGCGGGTTGATGGCGATCAACGACCTTTCCTTCGATGTGAAGCGCGGCGATATCACCGCGCTGATCGGTCCGAACGGGGCCGGCAAGACCACCGTGTTCAACTGCATCACCGGCTTCTACAAGCCGACGATGGGCATGATCACCATGGTGCGTAGCAATGGCGAGGAGCATCTGCTCGAGCGTCTGCCGGACTTCGAAGTGACCAAGAAGGCCAAGGTTGCCCGTACCTTCCAGAATATCCGCCTGTTTTCAGGCCTCACGGTTCTGGAAAACCTGCTGGTTGCGCAACACAACAGGCTGATGAAGGCCTCCGGCTACACCATCCTCGGCCTGCTCGGGCTTCCGGCCTATACGCATGCGGCCGAAGCATCGGTCGAAAAGGCCAAATACTGGCTGGAGAAGGCCGATCTCATTGATCGTGCCGACGATCCGGCGGGCGATCTGTCCTACGGCGCGCAGCGCCGTCTGGAAATTGCGCGCGCCATGTGCACCGAGCCTGAGCTTCTGTGCCTAGACGAACCGGCCGCCGGTCTCAACCCGAAGGAGTCGCTTGCGCTCAACGCCCTCCTGCGCGGCATTCGCGACGAGGGAACCTCGCTGCTTCTGATCGAACATGACATGTCGGTCGTCATGGAAATCTCCGACCACGTCGTGGTCCTCGAATATGGGCAGAAGATTTCTGACGGTACGCCCGATCATGTGAAGAACGATCCCAAGGTCATTGCCGCCTATCTTGGTGTCGAGGACGATGAAGTGGAAGAAGTGATTGCAGAAGAACTTGACGGGAGAGCAGTCTGATGTCTGACACTCTCCTGAAAATTCAAGGCGTTGAAACCTATTACGGCAATATTCGCGCTCTTGCTGGCGTGGATGTGGAAGTGAAAAAGGGTGAGATCGTCTCCTTGATCGGCGCCAACGGTGCCGGCAAGTCGACCCTGATGATGACGATCTGCGGCGCGCCGCAGGCACGCAGTGGCGAAGTCATTTTCGACGGCGAGGATATCACCCGCCTGCCGACGCATATGATTGCCCGCAAGCGCATCGCCCAGTCGCCTGAAGGCCGCCGAATTTTCCCGCGCATGTCGGTGCTGGAAAATCTGCAGATGGGCGCCAATCTCGACAACCTCAAATACTTCAAGGAAGATGTCGAGAAGGTCTTCACCATGTTCCCGCGCTTGAAGGAGCGCCAGAGCCAGCGTGGCGGCACGCTTTCGGGCGGCGAGCAGCAGATGCTCTCCATCGGTCGCGCGCTGATGTCGCGTCCGAAGCTTCTGCTCCTCGACGAGCCGTCTCTCGGCCTGGCTCCTTTGATCGTCAAAGGCATTTTCGAGGCGATCAAGAAGCTCAACCAGGAAGAGGGGCTGACTGTCTTCCTCGTGGAGCAGAACGCTTTCGCGGCCCTGAAGCTTTCCGACCGCGCCTATGTGATGGTCAATGGCAAGGTGACGATGAGCGGTTCTGGCAAGGAGCTTCTCGCCAATCCGGAAGTGCGTGCAGCCTATCTCGAAGGCGGACGCCACTGACGATGAGAGGGTGCGGGGGTCGTCGATCCCCGTCCTTTGACAAGGCGCAAAAGTTTTTATGATTTTGTGCCGCTGCCCATGAAAAAATGCTTGCTTTCGAAGGCGTTGGGCGCAAATCTGCTGAGAGCCTGTCAGACTGCATAGCCGGTTTGGCGGATCAAAAACAAACAATAAAGCTTGCCGGAAAACGGTCAAGCGAAACAGAAAACAGGATCGTTTGCTTCTCGTGGCGGCGGTGCTGATTGGGGAAAAGATGCAGGGCCTTTTTTTCGAAACCGATAGTGGCGTTCGCTATATCTTGCGTGGCCTCGTCGTTCTTCTCGGCTTCTGGACTGCCTGGCGTACAGGCAAGTCCGTTGCCGATGGCTGGGGTCAATATCCGCAGGTGGTGATTTACGCTCTGCTTCTGGGCTGCGTCATGCGCTTTTTGCATTACGCGCTCTTTGCCGGTCCGTTGTTGAACGGCTTCTACTACCTGATCGATGTCGCGGTTCTCCTGGCCTTCGCAACGGCCGGCTTCCGCATCCGTCGGACCAGCCAGATGGTCGATAACTACTACTGGCTCTACGACCGGACATCGGCATTTTCCTATAAGAAGAAACATTGACAGACGGGTTTTTCTGAAATCAGAATTCCCTCCTGAGAGGAACAGCCTGGACAGTTAATTTGGGTGCTGGACAGGTCGAGAAAACCAACCCAATCAAAGGAACTGGGAGTAATATAATGAAGAAGTCTCTTCTTTCCGCAGTTGCGCTGACCGCAATGGTCGCGTTCAGCGGTTCGGCATGGGCCGATGTCCTGATCGGCGTCGGTGGTCCGTTGACTGGCCCTAACGCTGCTTTCGGCGCTCAGCTCCAGAAGGGTGCAGAGCAGGCCGCAGCGGACATCAATGCTGCTGGCGGTATCAACGGCGAGAAGATCAAGATCGTTCTCGGCGACGACGTGTCCGACCCCAAACAGGGCATCTCGGTTGCCAACAAGTTCGCAGCCGATGGCGTGAAGTTCGTCGTCGGCCACTTCAACTCCGGCGTTTCCATTCCGGCATCTGAGGTTTATGCTGAAAACGGCATTCTCGAGGTCACGCCTGCTGCGACCAACCCGGTCTTCACCGAGCGCGGCCTGTGGAACACCTTCCGTACCTGCGGCCGTGACGACCAGCAGGGCGGCATCGCGGGCAAGTACCTCGCGGACCACTTCAAGGATGCCAAGGTCGCCATCATTCATGACAAGACCCCTTATGGTCAGGGCCTTGCCGATGAGACCAAGAAGGCTGCCAACGCCGCTGGCGTGAAGGAAGTCATCTATGAAGGCGTCAATGTCGGCGACAAGGACTTCTCCGCCCTCATCGCCAAGATGAAGGAAGCTGGCGTTTCCGTTGTTTACTGGGGCGGCCTCCACACCGAAGCCGGCCTGATCATCCGTCAGGCAAAGGACCAGGGCCTCAAGGCCACGCTCGTTTCCGGTGACGGTATCGTTTCGAACGAACTGGCTTCGATTGCTGGCGACGCCGTTGAAGGCACGCTGAACACCTTCGGTCCTGATCCGACCCTGCGTCCGGACAACAAGGACCTGGTTGCGAAGTTCAAGGCTGCAGGCTTCAATCCTGAAGCTTACACGCTCTACTCCTACGCCGCCGTTCAGGTGATTGCCGAAGGTGCAAAGGCTGCCGGTTCTCTCGACGCTGAAGCCGTTGCTGCAGCGCTGAAAAAGGGCACCTTCAAGACCGTTCTCGGCGATATCTCCTTCGACGAAAAGGGCGACCCGAAGCTTCCTGGCTACGTCATGTACGAGTGGAAGAAGGGCCCGGACGGCAAGTACAGCTACTTCCAGCAGGGCATGTAATCTGCTTTCTGGATTTGAGATTGATGGAGCCCGGCAGCGATGCCGGGCTTTTTCCGTTCTTTGGCTCCCGGTAGTATCGGCATCCGGCGGCAAGCTCAGTCTTCTATCAAGCATCCTGCTGTCGTTCCCGGCGAAGAGAGGACTGAGTGAGACTCCCCTTCGAGCATGTTCGATCACAATAAATTAGATAAATGTGATGACGGGCGGAACCGGCTGCGACGCGCCACGTTTCCCGCAGCCTCAATTCAGGAGTTCATGAATGAAAAAGCTTGTTGTTTCCGCAGTGCTCGCCGCCGCGTCGTTCTTCTCGGTCACCGCACCATCCTTCGCTGAAACCGTCACCGTAACGACGTCGCAGCGCGTCATGCGGGAGCCGGTCCGTGAAGAATACCGCCCGCGCCACTACCGCCATGCCCCGCGCGATTGCTTCGTCAAGAAGGAACGCATCCGCCGCCACGGTGAGATCATCGTCCGCAAGACGCGCGTTTGCCGCTAATCTCAGCGCTTGGTCTCCCTTCCGATGGTGTCGGAGGGGAGGACAGGTGCGATGCTGTTCTTTGTTGGGTGGCTGTATGTGGCGGACGGAGTTCCGCCTTTTTTGCATTGTGGGGGATCTGAGTGGTGGCTACCCCCCGTGTCCTGCAGCACATCTCCCCCTCAAGGGGGGGATCGGTAAGGGGCGCCGACGCGGTTTAGCCTCGACGTTTGCGATTTTTGCTTCGTATCGGTTTAAGCGGGCCTGTCTTTTTCATTTGTCTTGAAGCAGGTTCAGCACAAATTCCACGCGGTCATCAACGCCTATCCTCGGCAGGATGACGACGTCATATCCCAGATCATCGTAATCGCGGCAGAGCCGCTGATACTCATCTACGGCGTCCTCGAAGCCGTGGCGGCGCTCGTTGTCCGTTGCGTAGATTTCGGGCCACGGGGGCGTGAGGAAGACCCGATTGTCATAACGAAATTCTCTACGCAGCCCTTCATACCAGCGGTCGTGTCCCAGATGGCGAAGCGCGGAGGCGGCGTCGATCAGGCTGCGGTCAAAGATCGAGATGCCTGATGCGTTGCGGGCGGCTGCGTAGTCCTGTTCCGCCATCGCAAGTGCTTGCTCAAGGAAGGCTTTGAGATCGAGCCAGGGGAGGGCCGTGCCTCCCGTTTTCAGCTGTTGTGCGACGACGCGTCGGCCCGGTTCTTCGACCGTGGCGAACCCGTGTTTTGAAAGGTTTGAGAGGAGCGTGGATTTGCCGCCGCCGGAGCAGCCGGAGAGGATGACGAGTTTGGCCATGGGTTTATCCTTACAGCATCAGCCCGAAAATCGACCTCGATTTTCGGAAATCAGGATGCATCAATTCAAAAAAGTAGAGCGTACTTTGCGCGCCCTATAGGACGCACGGCGCCTTAATGGATGAGATGGTGCAGCCCCGTCGTGATCAAGCGACAATGGCGCAATGGAGCGTGACACTGTGGAGCGCGCGAGGGCTCGCAGATCGGGTGTTACTTATCGGGCAGGCGGCGGAGACAGACGGCTCCTGGGATCTCAGCTATCGTGCAGCACATTTGCCGCTTTCACTGCGGCAGAGGCGCGGTTTTCGACGCCGAGTTTGACGTAGATCTGTTCCAGATGCTTGTTCACCGTGCGGGCCGAGAGGCCGAGAATCTCGCCGATGTCGCGGTTGGATTTGCCCTTGGCGATCCAGACCAGCACTTCCGATTCCCGCGTCGTCAGCGAGAAGCGGTCACGCAGTAAAGCGTCGCCGGATTTGTCGTTGGTGGTGGTAAGGCGGAAGAGATATTCGTCGGCGCCGACGGCACCCAGAAACGTAAATTGCAGCGAAGGCCGGTCCGACTGTGTGATCACCAGCGGCGTGTCACGGGAGGCCTGCTTCTCCATCCATTCGCCAATGGTGCGCGACACGATATCGAGGCCATCATTGCTGCCGGTTGCGGCGTTGATGAGGCGCGTTGCCTGTGGCGTGGACCAGAGGATCGTGCCATCGGCGCGCACCGCCAGAAGGTGACGGCCAGCGGCATCCAGCGCGACGCGCGCGCTTTGGGCGGAGCGCGCATTGGAGAGGTGAACCCGAAGCCTGGCGCGCAGCTCGTCGATATTGATCGGCTTGCTCAGATAATCCACGCCGCCGCATTCCAGCGCGCGCACCACATGTTCGGTTTCGGTCAGCCCGGTCATGAAGATCACTGGCACCTGCGCCACGGCGGCGTTTGCCTTCAGCCGCAGGCAGGTTTCGAAGCCATCCAGGCCCGGCATGACGGCATCAAGCAGCACGAGATCGGGCGTCACGCGCTCGACGATGTTGAGGGCTGCCTGTCCCGAGGTTGCGATCAGCACAGAGAAGCCGGACTGTTCCAGCGCCTCGGTCAAAAAGCCGAGCGCTTCCGGGCTGTCATCGACCAGAAGAACGATATCGCGGGGCTGCAACGATCGGTTCATCCGTGTCCGTCCTTTCTGTCGAAAGCCTGGAGATAATCGGCATAGCCGGCGAGGTCAAAAGCGCGCACAAAGCGGCGGGCTTCTTCGGTAAAGGCGAGGTTCTCAGGTTCAGCCGCAAGGCTATCAAGCTTTGCTTCGATGCCACGAATATAGCCTATTTCGCCAAGTGCAATCAGATCCTGTAAATGAGCCGGTGCCGGTGCCTGTATTGCGCCGGGCTTTGCTTGACTTTGGGCTAATGAGACCGGGGGCAGGTCGGTATCATAAACCCATTGCAGGCCGAGATGAACGGCCAGCCGGTCGCAGAGCTTGCGGATATCCACGGGCTTTGCCAGCGTGTCATTATGGCCATCCTTACCAGCGCCGATGATCGCCGTATCGCCGATATTGGCCGAGAGCATGAGGATGGGCGCCGTTTGGCCTGCGTCGCGCAGCCTGTCCACCAATTGCCAGCCGCTCATGCCAGGCATGGAGATGTCGATCAGGAAGGCGTCCGGCTGCATCGCCTCGATCAGCGCCAGGCAGTCTGGCCCGCTTTGCGCCGTCAGCACGACGAAATCGAGCGGCGACAGCACCTCCATCATCAGGTCGCGGTGATCCTCATTGTCATCGACGACGACGATGGTGCGGCGTGGGCCGGCATAGGAAACGATCTTCTTTTCCGGTGCAAGTGCGGTGCTGGGCCGATCGACGGAGGAGAGCATCAGCCGTACCCGGAAGGTCGAGCCGACATCCTTCTCGCTTTCGACGGAAATCTCGCCGCCGAGCGTATTGGTCAGCAGTTGAGTGATGGTGAGGCCGAGGCCGAGCCCCGGCATGGGCTTGATGATTTCGGCTTCGCCACGCTGGAAAGGCTCGTAGATACGGGCAAGATCCTTTTGCGCAATACCGCGCCCGGTGTCGGTGACGGTGAAGGTGGCGACCTGGCTTCGATAGGTGACGTCGAAGCTGACAGTGCCTTCGTCGGTGAACTTGATGGCGTTGGAGAGCAGGTTGACGAGGATCTGGCGCAGGCGTTTCTCGTCGCTGCGCACATATTGCGGCAGACCTCGTGCCCGTTCATGACGGAAGGTTAGCCCCTTGGCCTGCGCCTGCGGGCGGAACATGTCGATGATCTGGTCGAGGAAATCCTGAATGTTGATTTCGTTGGATTGCACCTGCAGGCGTCCCGCCTCGATCTTGGAGATATCCAAGAGACCGTCGATCAGGCCGGAGAGGTGATCGGCGGAGCGGCGGATGACCTTGATGGCGGACTGGCGAGGCGCGGGGATGGTCTCGTCGCGCTCAAGGATCTGGGCGTAGCCAAGCACGGCGTTGAGCGGCGTGCGCAATTCGTGGCTGAGCCCCACCACATAGCGGCTCTTGGCGCGGTTGGCGGCTTCGGCGGTTTCCTTGGCGTTTTGCAAGGCGGCGTCGGTCTTCTGGTGGGCGGCGATTTCCTTCAAAAGCAGCGTGTTCTGACGCGAAGATTCCTCCTCCGCCACGACGCGGCTGTCATGGGCGAGCACCAGGAACCAGCAGACGATGCCGGCAATGACGGCAAAGACGAAGAAGACGATCAGGATGGTGCGGTTGACGACATCCGCCGTCGCCGGCGTGCCCGTGCCGACCTGATGAGCGATCAACCCCAGAATGCCGCCAATGGCGGCAACGGCGAGTATCGAGAAGATGGCATAGCGGCCTAGCCGGGTCGATAGCTTGGCAACGAGCTGTTCCGGCAGGAAGGTCTTTGCCACCTGGGCCGTCTGATAATTCAACCGTGCCTTCGGCTTGCACATATCGTGGCAGCGGCTGTCCAGCGAGCAGCAGAGCGAACAGATCGGACCGGCATAGGCGGGGCACCAGGCCATGTCTTCCGGCTCGAAAGGATGCTCGCAGATGGAGCAGGTGATGCTGGAAAGCTCCTTCCACTTCTGGCGCGGCTTGCGCGCTAGATAGAATTTTCCCTTCGTGCCCCAGGCGATCAGCGGTGAGGCGATGAAGGCGACGATGAGGGTGATATAGGGCGCCAGCGATGCGGCAAGTGTGCCGAACAGACCGAAATGGGCGCTGAGTGCGATCGTTGCGGAGAGCGCCATGGCACCGACGCCGACGGGATTGATATCGTAAAGATGGGCGCGCTTGAACTCGATGCCGGGTGGGGCAAGGCCGAGCGGCTTGTTGATGAAGAGATCGGCGGAGATGGTGCAAAGCCACGCCATGGCGACGATGGAGAAGATGCCCAGCGTTTCTTCCAGCAGCCGATAGATACCAAGCTCCATCAGAAGGAGTGCAATCGCAACGTTGAAGACCAGCCAGACGACGCGGCCCGGGTGGCTGTGGGTGAGCCGCGAGAAGAAGTTCGACCAGGCGAGCGAGCCCGCATAGGCATTCATCACGTTGATCTTCAACTGCGACACGACGACGAAGGCCACCATCAGGATCAGCGCGGCATTGTGGTTCGGGATCATGTAGCCGAAGGCGGTCAGATACATTTGCGACGGGTCGGCGGCACGATCCACCGGCACGCCGGAGGATAGCGTCAGCACCACCAGGAAGGAGCCCGCCAGAAGCTTGGGAACGCCCACCAGAACCCAACCGGCACCGGCGAGGAAAACGCCGAACTTGTGGCGCCACTTGCTCTGACCTTCGGCCGGCAGGAAGCGCAGAAAGTCCACCTGTTCGCCGATCTGCGACATCAGCGCCAGGATGACGGCGGAGGCCGCACCGAATTCGATGAGGTTGAAGGAGGCGATTTCACCGGGGGAGGCAGAGGCATGGTGAATGCCAGAAAAGGCGAGCCAGAGATCGAACTTCTGCCAATCCATCAGGGCGATGAAGATGAAGGGCAGGACGTTGAGAACGATCCAGAAGGGCTGCGTCAGGATCTGGAACTTGCTGATGAGCCGCACGCCATGGGTGACGAGCGGAATGACCATGACCGCCGAGATGATATAGCCGATCCACAGCGGAATGCCGAGCGCCAGTTCCAGCGCGCCGGACATGATCGACGCCTCGATGGCAAAGAGCATGAAGGTGAAGGCGGCGTAGATCAGCGATGTGATGGTGGAGCCGATATAGCCGAAGCTTGCACCGCGCGTCAGAAGGTCGATATCGACGCCGTGGCGGATGGCGTAGCGGCTGATCGGCAAGCCGACGAGCAGCATGGCGATCGCGGCAGCAATGATGGCGAAAAAGGCGTTGGTCGTGCCGTAGGAGAGGGTGATGGCGCCGCCGATGGCTTCCAGCGCCAGAAAGGAGATCGCGCCGATGGCGGTGTGAGAAATGCGGCTTGAGGAGAATTGTCGGGCGCTCTTGGCGGTAAATCGCAGCGCGTAATCTTCCAGCGTCTGGTTCGCGACCCAGCGGTTATATTCGCGTCTGACGGGGATGATGCGTTGCCGTGCGGCCATGCCAGTGTTTCACAGCCTCCACTAAAGCTTGGTGTCCGTATCTCTCTCCGGCGTCATGGTCGGGCTTGACCCGACCATCCACCAGCGGATGGAAACCTGGATCCTCGGCTCAAGCCCGAGGATGACGAGCGCGCCGCGGTCGTTGAGTCCACGTTGCCCGCTACCGGCGGACAGAAAAATGGCGTCGCCCGGATCGAGCGACGCCATTCATTTTACCTTAGGCAGCAGCCGACTTTGCGGTCGGGACTTCTGCGATCGTCTTCAGCACGACGGAAGCGATCTGGTAAGGGCAGCCCTGGGAGTTCGGACGACGGTCTTCGAGGTAACCACGATAGCCGTTGTTGACGAAGGAGTGCGGAACGCGGATCGATGCGCCACGGTCTGCAACGCCGTAGGAGAACTTGTTCCACGGAGCGGTTTCGTGCTTGCCGGTCAGGCGCAGGTGGTTGTCCGGACCGTAAACGTCGATGTGCTCTTTCCAGTTCTTTTCGAAGGCAGCCATGAGGGCTTCGAAATACTCCTTGCCGCCAACTTCACGCATGAACTTGGTGGAGAAGTTGCAGTGCATGCCAGAGCCGTTCCAGTCGGTGTCGCCGAGCGGCTTGCAATGGAATTCGACGTCGATGCCGTACTTTTCGCAAAGGCGAAGAAGCAGGTAGCGAGCGATCCAGATCTGGTCGGCGGCACTCTTGGAGCCCTTGCCGAAAACCTGGAATTCCCACTGACCCTTGGCCACTTCGGCGTTGATGCCTTCGTGGTTGATGCCAGCTTCGAGGCAGAGGTCGAGATGCTCTTCGACGATTTCGCGAGCGATCGAACCGACGTTCTTGTAGCCGACGCCGGTGTAATATGGGCCCTGCGGAGCTGGGTAGCCCTGCTCTGGGAAGCCGAGCGGACGACCGTCTTCGTAGAAGAAGTATTCCTGCTCGAAGCCGAACCAGGCGCCTTCATCGTCAAGGATGGTTGCGCGGCTGTTGGACGGATGCGGCGTTACGCCATCCGGCATCATGACTTCGCACATGACCAGCGCGCCGTTGGTGCGGGCAGGGTCAGGGTAGATTGCGACTGGTTTCAGAACGCAGTCAGAGCTGTGGCCTTCGGCCTGCATGGTGGAGGAGCCGTCAAAGCCCCAAAGCGGAAGCTGCTCGAGTGTCGGGAATTCGTCGAATTCCTTGATCTGCGTCTTGCCGCGCAGGTTTGCTACCGGCTTGTAACCATCCAGCCAGATGTACTCGAGTTTGAACTTAGTCATTACGAACCTCTCATGGGTTAAGATGCGAAGCCTTGATTGTTTTCGTCCGGTTACCGGTGGAAAACGCTCTCGCTTTCAAGGGCTGCCGATAGATATGCATGCCGCGTGCCAATTCGCGTGTGTCTCGAATCGGCGCCTCATTTTTTTCTGCCAACCTTGCTGCCGAACCGGTTGGTACGGCAAAATTCCGTCCTGACATGCGATGAGGGTTTTTCTCAAATTTTTAGAATTATGAAGGCTTTATGAAGCGAAATCGGCCGATTTTCTGCTGAAACTGTAAGCGAAGGGGTCGTTCTGAATGTTTTTTGACCTGAAAGTGCGAAATTTGAGTGATTAGCTGCATAAAGACTATTCGATTAACCGACGCGCAATCGATGTGATTAAAAATTAGGCTTTGTGATATTTTTTTAAGCGAATGGGGTGAATTTCGGCTTTCAATCAGCTATAGTCCGGAACGAAGCATGGTGCTGAGGTGTTTGACTGGAAGAAAAGAGGCCGTCATGAGAACCGAACCCAATTTTGAAAGTGCCAAGATCTATCAGTTCCCCGTCGGAGGCCGTGCAGGCTACCGAGGCTTTCGCAAGGATGCGTCGGTTCAGTCCATCCAGGCAGAGGCTCCGCGCGTGGACTTCGACAGCTGGTACCATCAGGACGCCATTGCCGAGGACGAGAAGCCCCATAACTGAGGTATCTCGCATCCTCGCTTACTCCGTCGGCTGACCTTGCGTCGGCCCTCACACTTCCATGTGCTGATTTCGCCACCCCACCTACGTCAAACGACGTATACGGTTTCGCGGCACCGAGCCCGATAGTCCCCTCCAGCAGCGGTTCAACATGCCGCTGAGGCCTTCACGGCCCAACACGAAGAGGGGTTCTTCCGATGACTTTCAGCAAGATGCTCACTGGCGCGCTGCTCGGCGCCATCATGTCCACCACTGCATTCCACGGCGCATTTGCCGCTGACGACACGATCAAGATCGGTGTGCTGCACTCGCTCTCCGGCACGATGGCGATTTCGGAAACGACGCTGAAGGACGCCATGCTGATGCTCATCGATGAGCAGAACAAGAAGGGCGGCGTTCTTGGCAAGAAGCTGGAAGCCGTCGTCGTTGATCCGGCCTCCGATTGGCCGCTCTTTGCCGAAAAGGCGCGTCAGCTGATCAGCCAGGACAAGGTTGCCGCCGTCTTCGGTTGCTGGACCTCGTCTTCGCGCAAATCCGTTCTGCCGGTTTTCGAAGAGTTGAACTCTATCCTCTTCTACCCCGTGCAGTATGAGGGAGAAGAGTCCTCGCGCAACATCTTCTACACTGGTGCTGCGCCGAACCAGCAGGCGATCCCCGCCGTCGATTACCTTGCCAACACTGAAGGCGTCGAGCGCTGGGTTCTGGCCGGTACGGACTATGTCTACCCGCAGACCACCAACAAGATCCTGAAGGCCTACCTGATGTCGAAGGGCGTCAAGGAAGAGGACATCATGATCAACTACACGCCATTCGGTCACTCCGACTGGCAGACGATCGTCTCCGACATCAAGAAGTTCGGCTCTGCCGGCAAGAAGACTGCGGTTGTCTCCACCATCAATGGTGACGCGAACGTTCCCTTCTACAAGGAACTGGCGAACCAGGGCGTGAAGGCTGAAGACATTCCGGTCGTTGCCTTCTCCGTCGGTGAAGAAGAGCTTGCCGGTCTCGATACCACGCCTCTCGTCGGCCATCTTGCCGCCTGGAACTACTTCCAGTCCGTCGATACGCCGGTCAATGCCGAGTTCATCAAGGAATGGCACGCCTTCACCAAGAACGACAAGCGCGTGACCAACGACCCCATGGAAGCCGCCTATATCGGCTTCAACGCCTGGGTGAAGGCCGTCGAGGCTGCCGGCACCACGGACACCGACAAGGTTCTGGACAGCATCATCGGCGTTTCGGTGCCGAACCTGTCCGGCGGTTACGCCACCGTCATGCCGAACCACCACATCACCAAGCCGGTGCTGATTGGCGAAATCCAGTCGGACGGCCAGTTCCAGATCGTCCAGCAGACCGCGCAGGTCGTGGGCGACGAGTGGTCCGATTACCTGCCGGACTCCAAGGACCTGATCTCCGACTGGCGCAAGCCAATGTCCTGCGGCAACTTCAACGTTGCGTCGGGCAAGTGCGGCGGCAAGGGCATGTGATTGGGTGATCCCTCTCGAGGCGCTGATGCGCCTCGACTGGACTCCGGCTCAACTCCGGGGTGAGGGAGACCGGGCAATCGCCCCACGCCGCCGTCATCCTCGGGCTTGACCCGAGGATCCACTGTTTACACTCACTCTCTCTAGCGTCGCTGGTTTCTGGCAGACGTGATGGATCCTCGGGTCAAGTCCGAGGATGACGTCGAGAGGGAGAGAGGCTCCAAGGGGGACTTGGGACCATGTTTTTCCGACTGTTGGCCGTGATCGGCCTGTTGTTCAGCCTGACGGCTTCGGCCTTTGCCCAGCAGGGCGATGCCAAGCCGTTGATCGATGCGCTGGGCAAGGCCGATTTCAAGCAGGCTGAAGCGCTGATAGGGCAGATTGCTGCGACCGGCGATGCACGCGTCGTGCCTGCACTCGAAGTGCTTGCTGCCGGCGAACTCTATGTTCGCAAGGCCGACAGCCTGGTGTTTCTCACCAAGCCCGCCGGCGATAATCTGACCCTGATCGATCCGATGACGGGTGAGGCGATCGGGGAAGCGCCGAAGGCAGCGGTGACGAAGATCAAGGTCAACAATACGCTGCGTCGTGTCACGCGCGCAGCACTCGGCGGTCTGACGCTGCTGAGCCCCGATCGTGGTGTGCGGCTTGCCGCGGCGGATGCCGTGTTGAAGGCGCCGAGTGCTGAAAATCTCGGGCTGTTGGAAGCGGCTCTTGCCAAGGAAACCGACGCCCAGGTTCGCGCGCGCATGGAAGAGGCGCGGGCCGTTTCCCTGCTTAGCTCCGATCGTTCCGTCGAAGACAAGCGCGGCGCCATCGACACGATCAAGACGATCGGCGGGCGTGATGCGATCAGCATCCTGATGGCTGCATCATCCTCCGTCGATGCCAGCCTGAAGCCGGACATTGACGCGGCGATCTCGCATATCCAATCCTCGCTGGCGCTATGGGATGCGGCCCAGAACATCTGGTACGGCCTGTCTCTCGGTTCCGTGCTGCTGCTTGCGGCCATCGGCCTTGCCATCACCTTCGGCGTGATGGGCATTATCAACATGGCCCATGGCGAGATGGTGATGATCGGCGCCTATTCCACCTTCATCGTTCAGGATATCATTCGCAGTCACTTCCCAGGACTGTTCGACTGGTCGCTCACCATCGCGCTGCCGGTCGCCTTTATCGTCACCGGATTTGTCGGTCTCGTCATCGAGCGCGGCGTGATCCGCTTTCTCTATGGCCGGCCGCTGGAAACACTGCTGGCCACCTGGGGTATTTCGCTGATCCTCCAGCAGGGCGTGCGCTCCATCTTCGGGCCGACCAACCGCGAGGTCGGCAGCCCAAGCTGGATGTCCGGCTCCTTCAGCGTCGGCTATCTGAACTTTACCTGGAACCGCGTCTGGATCGTCTGTTTCTCGCTGTCGGTGTTCGTTGCCCTGCTTCTGCTTCTGAAGCGCTCCTCCTTCGGCCTGCAGATGCGCGCCGTGACCCAGAACCGGCGCATGGCCTCTTCCATGGGTATCCGCACACCCTGGGTCGATGCTTTTACCTTTGCGCTCGGTTCGGGCGTTGCGGGTCTTGCGGGCGTCGCGCTCAGCCAGATCGACAATGTGTCGCCCAATCTTGGCCAGAGCTACATTATCGACAGCTTCATGGTCGTGGTCTTCGGCGGTGTCGGCAATCTCTGGGGAACGCTGGTCGGCGCGCTGTCGCTTGGTGTTCTCAACAAGTTCCTGGAGCCCACCGTCGGTGCCGTTCTCGGCAAGATCCTCGTCCTCGTCCTCATCATCCTGTTCATCCAGAAGCGGCCACGCGGTCTCTTCGCACTCAAGGGAAGGGCGATCGAAGCATGATTACCGGCTTTCTCCTTCGCGCTCTCGACCGCCGCATCTCGATTGCCATCGGCATCATTCTGGCCGTGGCGCTCATCATTCCGGCACTGAACCTTCTCTTGCCGCCCAGCAACCCGCTGCATGTGCCGACCTATATGATGTCGATGCTCGGCAAGTATCTGGCTTACGCGCTATTGGCGCTGGCACTCGATCTCGTCTGGGGCTATTGCGGCATTCTCTCGCTCGGCCACGGGGCGTTTTTTGCGCTCGGCGGCTATGCCATGGGCATGTATCTGATGCGCCAGATCGGCTCTCGCGGCGTCTATGGCGATCCGGTGCTGCCGGATTTCATGGTCTTCCTCAACTGGAAGGAACTGCCCTGGTTCTGGCACGGCTTCGATATGTTCTGGTTCGCCATGCTGATGGTGCTCGTCGTGCCCGGTCTGCTTGCCTTCATCTTCGGCTGGTTCGCTTTCCGCTCGCGCGTCAATGGCGTCTACCTGTCGATCATCACCCAGGCCATGACCTACGCACTGCTGCTTGCCTTCTTCCGCAACGACATGGGTTTTGGTGGCAATAACGGCCTGACAGACTTCAAGGATATTCTCGGCTTTTCCGTTCAGGCAGACGGAACACGTGCCGTGCTGTTTGCCATGACCGCACTGATGCTGGCGCTGTCCCTGATGATTGCCTCCGGTATCGTCAACTCCAAGTTCGGCAAGGTGCTGGTGGGTGTGCGCGATGCCGAAAGCCGCGTTCGCTTCCTTGGCTTTCGCGTCGAAAACATCAAGCTCTTCACCTTCGTCGTCTCGGCGATGATGGCGGGCATTGCCGGTGCGCTTTTCGTGCCGCAGGTGGGCATCATCAATCCGGGCGAGTTCGCGCCGGCCAACTCGATCGAAGTGGTTGTGTGGACGGCCGTTGGCGGCCGCGGCACGCTGATCGGGCCAATCATCGGCGCGCTGCTGGTCAATGGCGGCAAGAGCTACTTTACCGGCGCCTTTCCCGAGTTCTGGCTCTTTGCGCTGGGCGGCCTCTTCATCGCCGTCACGCTGTTCTTCCCCAAGGGCATTGTCGGCACCATCCAGCACACTATGGCGGGTCGTCGCGGCAAGGGTGCAAAGCCCAAAGACAACCCGGCAAAGCCCGGCAATGACGATGCGGTGGCGCATCAGGCAGCGGAGTGAGGCGGATATGAACACAGTTTCTGATACGAGAGCAAAAAGCCTGCTCTATCTAGACGGCGTTTCCGTTTCCTTCGATGGCTTCCGGGCGCTGAACTCTCTCTCCTTTGTGGTCGAGCCCGGCGAGTTGCGCGCCATTATCGGCCCGAATGGAGCCGGCAAGACGACGATGATGGACATCATCACCGGCAAGACGCGGCCGGACAGCGGCACGGTGCTGTTCGAAGACCAGATCGATCTGACGAAGAAGGACGAGGCCGATATCGCCCAGCTCGGCATCGGCCGGAAATTCCAGAAGCCGACCGTGTTCGAAAGCCACACGGTCTGGGACAATCTGGAACTGGCGCTGAACCGCAAACGCGGCGTCTTCGCCACGCTGTTCTACCGTCTGACGGCGGAAGACAAAGCGCGCATCGAGGAAATCCTCGCAACTGTGCGCCTCGGCCACCGCCGAGATGATCTTGCGGCCAATCTCTCCCACGGCCAGAAACAGTGGCTGGAAATCGGCATGCTGCTCGCTCAAGAGCCGAAGCTTCTGCTGGTGGATGAACCGGTGGCGGGCATGACGGACGCCGAGACGGCGGAAACGGCCGTGCTGTTGAAGGAAATCGCCAAGACCCGTTCCGTGGTGGTGGTGGAACACGACATGGGCTTCATCCGCGAGCTTGGCGTCAAGGTGACATGCCTTGCCGAAGGCTCCGTGCTGGCCGAGGGATCGATCGATTTCGTTTCGAACGATCCGAAGGTCATTGAGAACTATCTGGGGCGGTGAACATGCTAAGCGTCGAAAACATCAATCTTCACTATGGCGCGGCGCAGGCTTTGCGTGGCATTTCGCTCAATGCCGAGATGGGCAAGATCACCTGTGTGCTAGGGCGAAACGGGGTGGGCAAGAGTTCGCTGTTGCGTGCGGTCACCGGTCAGCATGCCATCAGCGGCGGCTCGATTACCTTTGGTGGAGAGAGCCTGAATGGACTTGCACCCTATCAGCGGGCGAAGCGTGGGGTGGGCTACGTGCCCCAGGGGCGTGAAATCTTTCCATTGCTGACGGTGCAGGAAAATCTGGAGAGTGGTTATGCGCCGCTGCCGCGCAAGGAGCGGTTTATTCCCGACGACATCTTCAGCCTGTTTCCGGTGCTGCAAAGCATGTTGTCACGCCGCGGCGGCGATCTTTCCGGCGGGCAACAGCAGCAGCTGGCGATTGGCCGGGCGCTGGTAACGCGTCCGAAGATCCTGGTGCTGGACGAGCCGACCGAGGGCATTCAGCCGTCGATCATCAAGGATATCGGACGGGCCATCAAGTATCTGAGGGATTCAACCGGCATGGCGATCCTGCTGGTCGAGCAATATCTGGATTTCTGCCGCGAGCTTGCCGACTATGTCTACATCATGGATCGCGGCGAGGTGGTGCATCAAGGTGCGGCGGAAACGCTCGACACGCCGGAAGCGCGGCGGCATTTGACAGTATAGTTGCTGCGGATTTGCTCACGCCGTAATAAAAACCCCGTGATAAAGTGAACAGCCATGCGCTCAGGCATGGCTTTCATGCAGGTTTTTACGTTTCATTCACCAAAGTCCTGTGTTATTGGCAACATGAATGCTGCATGCAAGACACACCCGAGAGGTCATCTGCACGCCGCGACCGTCGATCCCTTACATTCCGCGAATTTTCCGGCATCTTGTCGGAGAACTGTGCCAATAAAGGCGTGCCGATGAATTTGACTGTTGCTGGCCGGACGTTCCGGCTTCAATTCCCTGCCAAGACATTGTTCGCAGGGTTTGCCATCCTCACAAGCATGAGCGCCGCAGCATCGGCGTCGATGTGCGGTCAGGCTGCAAAGCCCGGTCGGCATGAGTTTTCGCTCATGTCACAGGGGGCAGAACGCGAGGGAGTCTATTTCGTTCCATCCTCTTATGATGGATCGAAGCCGGTGCCGGTGGTTTTTGACTTTCATGGCAGCAACAGCAATCCGAACGGCCAGCTCGATCGCAGTGGCTGGGACAAGGTCGCCGAACGCACGGGCGTCATGGTCGTGGCACTGCAGGGCAGTCTCGACGGCGATCTGCCAGGTACCCATGCCTGGAACGTGCCGGGCGTGACCACCCGCAAGGGCGGGCTGGATGAGGTCTCTTTCATCCGCGATGCGGTTTCCATGGTGAAGTCGAAGTTCTGCGTCGATGAAGAGCGCTTTTATGGCTCCGGCTATTCCGGCGGCGGGCGCATGCTTTCCCAATATCTGTGCAGCGGCAGCAACGATTTTGCCGCAGCTGGCTTTGTCGCCTCGCTTCGCGCAGGCGTTCCGGTGGAAGCCGAAGGCCGCTGGCGGCCGGATATGGCAAGCTGCACGCCAGCCAAGCCGATGTCGATCATCGCTTTTGCCGGCACGAAGGATCCGGCCAATCCCTATCAGGGTGGCGGCAAGCCTTACTGGCAGTATGGCGGCGAGACGGCGCTGAAGCGTTGGGCGGAGCTCGATGGCTGCAAGGGTGCGGTGAAGAGCAAGTCTCTCGGCAACTTCACATTCAATTCCTATGATGTCTGCAAGAGCGGATCGCGCATTCATTCCTATGTGATCGACGCCTGGGATCATGCATGGCCGCGCGCCACGATGAAGTCCGACGTCATTGCCGCTTCTGCCGTTCTGACCCGCAAGCCCGGCAGCGATGTGACGCCGAAGGCTCAGCCTGCGGTGGACCGCAGGACATCGGGTGATGAGAGCGCAAGACAGGTTGATGCAGCCGAAAGAATGTGGGATTTCTTCCAGAATACGGAAGGGCAGATGGTTGTCGACGCAACGTCGAAGACGGATTGCTCTGTGAAAGCGGTTTCCGCATCCGCGAAGCCCTCGGAGACGACGTGCAGCCAGTCCTTGAAAGCATCAGCCAACCCCGTCCGCAACGCGCCCGTGGCCGAGGACGCATTGTAACCAAAGCGCTTGATGGGCGCAGTCGTCTGGATGAATTGTTCCAGGAAGGCTGCGCCAAGATCAGGCTGCCCGATACATTTTCCAATGAAATGGAAGCCATTCTCATCAATTCCTCCGGCGGTTTGACCGGGGGAGACGAGGTGGAATGGCAGGCGCATGCCAAGGCAGGCACCCGCCTTGTCGTGACCACGCAGGCCTGCGAAAAGGTCTACAAGGCCGCTGCCGGGACTGCGAATGTCTCCGTTCGTGTCACAGCGGAAGAAAACACTCGGCTGCACTGGCTTCCCCAGGAAACCATCCTCTTTGATCGCGCCTCGCTGACACGCAGGCTGGAGGCTGATCTGCATGCCTCGTCCGAGTTTCTCGCTGTGGAAGCGGTGTTGCTTGGCCGTCAGGCCATGGGCGAAGCAATGGAAGAAGGGCTGTTTCGTGACCGCTGGCGCATTCGTCACGGCGGCAAGCTCGTTCACGCGGAAGAGCTTTTTCTCGACGGTCGCATTGCCGATCTGACGCAGCGGTCTTCCGTTCTCGCGGGCCGCGTCGCCTTCGCCACCATCCTTTATATCGGGCCGCTGGCTGAGGCACTCTTGCCTAAAATCAGAGCGTTTGCCGGAGAAAGCGGCGGCGCCAGCGAATGGCAGGGGAAGCTCGTCGTGCGACTGTCTGCACAGGACGGTTTCTCCTTGAGAAAAATGCTTTTTCCCATCATTTCGCTCTTGCGCAACGGCGCGCCAGTGCCGAAAGTCTGGAATCTGTGAAGCGGGTGCAGCGCCCCTAAAGCCGGATGACCGTCTGGCCTAAGTGACTGCATCGGCGGGATGATTTTGAGCGTACCTTCCAAGCCCTGAAGGACGCTCGGCTGGAATGGGACGACGATGAACCTTACTCCCCGGGAAAAAGACAAGCTCCTGATCTCCATGGCCGCCATGGTGGCGCGCCGGCGGCTCGAACGCGGCGTCAAGCTCAATTATCCAGAGGCGATCGCGCTGATCACCGACTATGTGGTGGAAGGTGCGCGTGACGGCCGCGCCGTGGCCGAACTGATGGAAGCGGGCGCCCATGTCATCTCGCGCGATCAGGTCATGGAAGGCATCGCCGAGATGATCCACGACGTGCAGGTGGAAGCCACCTTCCCGGACGGCACAAAACTCGTCACCGTGCATGAGCCGATCCGTTAAAGCGCCGCGCGTCCTATTGGACGCACGGCGCTTTACCTTTTTTGAATCGAGGCATCGTGCTTTCCGAAAATCGAGTCCGATTTTCGGAAAGCACGATGCGGTAAGACCGACAGAATTTGTTTTACGCATTGTCCAGGGCAGAATCGCCTACACGTTTGCTGGCTATGCTGAAGGGAGAACTGGGATGATACCAGGTGAGATCATTGCTGCCGAGGGCACGATAGAGCTCAATGCCGGCCAGCCGACCGTGACCATCGAAGTCGCCAATTCCGGTGACCGCCCGGTTCAGGTGGGCAGCCACTATCATTTCTTCGAAACCAATGCCGGGCTGATTTTCGAGCGCGACAAGGCCCGCGGCATGCGACTGGATATTCCGGCCGGCACGGCGGTGCGTTTCGAGCCGGGGCAAAAGCGTGAAGTGACGCTCGTGCCGCTATCCGGCAAGCGCGAGGTCTATGGCTTTCGCCAGCAGATCATGGGGAAGCTGTGATGGCCTCACAGTTGAATCTGAGCGCCTTGGTTTCTCTCGTCCTGCTTGTCGGCTCCGGCGCCGCCACCGCGGCGTTTGCCCAGGACAAAAAGGTCAATTGTGCCGACCCTCAGACGCAGATGGAGATGACCCAGTGCGCCGGGGAAGACTACGACAAGGCCGACAAGGACTTGAATGTCGAGTACCAGAAGCTCCGCAAGCTTTTGGGCGAGCGTGACAAGGCGGCTGACGAGAATGGCAAGGGCGCGGTCGACGCGCTGGTTGCTGCGCAGCGCGCCTGGGTCGCCTACCGCGATGCCAATTGCAACCTTGCGGGATTTCAGGCGCGTGGCGGGTCGATGGAGCCGCAGCTTGTCGCCTCTTGCCTTGCGCAGATGAGCCGCGATCGGACGCAGGAGTTAAAGACGCTTTCCGCACAGTTCTGGTAGCCCTGATCTGTCAAGACACGTCACGATGCCAAGGCGGATGCCGCCTTGGTCTTTATCAAAACAATAGCCTTCTCCGCCTCTGAGGGAGCCAGACCGCCCATGTCCTACAAGATTTCCCGCGCCGCCTATGCCAACATGTTCGGCCCGACCACCGGCGACAAGGTGCGCCTGGCCGATACGGAGCTGTTCATCGAAATCGAAAAGGATTTCACCACCTATGGCGAAGAGGTGAAGTTCGGTGGCGGCAAGGTCATTCGTGACGGCATGGGCCAGAGCCAGGCGACGCGTGCGGAGGGTGCGGTCGATACCGTCATCACCAATGCGGTGATCGTCGATCATTCGGGCATCTACAAGGCCGATGTCGGCTTGAAGGACGGGCGCATCCACGCAATCGGCAAGGCGGGCAATCCGGATACGCAGCCGGGCGTGACGATCATCGTTGGCCCTTCGACCGAAGCCATTGCGGGTGAGGGCAAGATTCTGACCGCTGGCGGCATGGACGCCCATATCCACTACATCTGCCCGCAGCAGATCGAAGAAGCGCTGATGAGCGGCGTGACCTGCATGCTGGGCGGCGGTTCTGGTCCTGCGCATGGAACGCTTGCCACCACCTGCACCGGCGCATGGCATATCGAACGGATGATCGAAAGCTTCGATGGCTTTCCGATGAATCTGGCGCTTGCCGGCAAGGGTAATGCCTCGCTGCCGAAGCCGCTGGAAGAAATGATCCTGGCAGGCGCCTCCTCGCTGAAATTGCATGAGGACTGGGGCACGACGCCGGCTGCCATCGACAACTGCCTGACGGTGGCCGACGCCTTCGACGTGCAGGTGATGATCCATACCGATACACTGAACGAAAGTGGCTTCGTGGAAGACACGGTGGCCGCCATCAAGGGCCGCACCATCCATGCCTTCCATACGGAAGGGGCAGGCGGCGGTCACGCGCCGGATATCATCAAGATCTGCGGCAATCCCAACGTCATTCCGTCCTCCACCAATCCGACGCGGCCCTACACGGTCAATACGCTGGCGGAGCATCTCGATATGCTGATGGTCTGCCACCATCTGTCGCCGTCCATTCCGGAAGACATTGCTTTTGCCGAAAGCCGTATCCGCAAGGAGACCATCGCGGCGGAAGATATTCTACACGATATCGGCGCCTTCTCGATCATTTCCTCCGACAGCCAGGCCATGGGCCGCGTCGGCGAGGTGGCGATCCGCACCTGGCAGACGGCCGACAAGATGAAGCGTCAGCGCGGCCGCCTGAAGGACGAAAAAGGCGAGAACGACAATTTCCGCGTTCGCCGCTACATCGCCAAATACACGATCAATCCGGCGATCGCCCATGGTGTGAGCCACGAGATCGGATCGGTCGAAGTCGGCAAACGTGCCGACCTCGTTCTGTGGTCCCCGGCCTTCTTTGGCGTAAAGCCGGAAATGGTGCTGCTCGGCGGTTCGATTGCGGCGGCACCCATGGGCGACCCGAACGCCTCCATTCCCACGCCGCAGCCAATGCATTACCGCCCGATGTTTGCGGCTTACGGCAAGCTGCGCACCAACTCCTCCGTCACCTTCGTATCGCAGGCCTCGCTCGATGGCGAGTTGGCACAGCGTCTCGGTGTTGCCAAGAAGCTGGTGGCGGTGAAGAATGTCCGCGGCGGTATCTCGAAGGCCTCGATGATCCACAACACGCTGACCCCGCATATCGAGGTGGACCCGGAGACCTATGAGGTGCGCGCAGATGGCGAGTTGCTGACCTGCGAACCGGCAACGGTTCTGCCCATGGCGCAGCGCTACTTCCTGTTCTGATATCGGGCTTTTTGAAATGGTCCGCATAACTGCGCGATCGTCGCCTTAGCGTCGTCTCCGCTCCGTTGGCGGATTGGCGAGGGGCGCACGCGTTTGAAATGATGCGTTGTGCTTTTGCGATACTGACGTCAGTTGCGAGAATTGGTCTACCTCCAAAAACGAAGCGGGCGCCGTCCAGAGACGGCGCCCGCTTCGTTTTGTTATCGGTCGCAGACCCCTGATGAGGGTCTTTAGTCTTCGATGATCTCGCTCTGCTTGCTGGTATCGCGCATGAACAGGTAGACGACAAGCGACACGCCGATCATGGCGGTGACGTACCAGTAGAAGCCCTGTTCCCAGCCAGCGCTCTTGAAGCGCAGTGCGACGAACTCCGCGGTACCGCCGAAGAGCGTGTTGGCGAGAGCGTAAGGGAGAGCAACGCCGAGTGCGCGGATATGGGCGGGGAAGAGTTCCGCTTTGACCACGGCGTTGATCGAGGTGTAGCCCGTCACGATCACCAGTGCGGCCATGACCAGCAGTCCGGCAATCAGCGGGTCCTTGGTGTGTTCCAGGGCCGAGAAGATCGGGTAGGTGAAAAGAACGCCCATCACGCCGAATGCGATCATAAGGGGTTTGCGGCCGATCTTGTCGGACAATCCGCCCGCGATTGGCTGCAGCAGCATGAAGATGAGGAGCGTGATCGCATTGATCTCGCTGGCGACTTCGCGCGAGAAGCCGGAGGTGTTGACGAGGAATTTCTGCATGTAGATCGAGTAGGCGTAGAAGGCCAAGGTGCCGCCTGCGGTCAGCAGCATGACGAGTGCGGTCTCTTTCGGATGCTTGGTCAGAAGCTGCCAGAAGCCGGACTTCGGCTTGCCTTCAGCCTTGGCGTTCTTGAAGCTTTCGGTTTCTGCAAGGCCACGACGCAGCCAGAAGACCACGACGGCAAGTGCCGCACCGACGAAGAACGGGATGCGCCAGCCCCAGGCATTCAAATCTTCCGTGGTCATGACGTTTTGCAGAATGATGAGGACGGCGATGGCCAGAAGCTGGCCCGAGATCAGGGTCACGTACTGGAAGGAGGAAAAGAAGCCGCGGCGTTCCTTGCCGGCCATCTCGGAAAGATAGGTGGCAGAGGCACCATATTCGCCGCCAACGGAAAGCCCCTGCAACAGACGGGCGATGACGAGAAGTGTGGGCGCGGCCACGCCGATCGTGTTGTAGTCAGGCGTCAGCGCAATGATCAGCGAGCCCAAGCACATCAGGGTTACCGAAAGCGCCAGACCGGACTTGCGGCCATGACGGTCGGCATAAAGGCCCATGATCCAAGCGCCGACAGGGCGCATCACGAAGCCGACGGCGAAGACGGCTGCGGAATTGAGAAGCTGCGCGGTCTGATCGCCTGCGGGAAAGAAGTGCGGGGCGAAGTAAAGCGCAAAGGCGGCATAGACATACCAGTCGAACCATTCGACGAGATTGCCCGTCGAGCCGCCGATGATCGATTTCAGGCGATGCTTGCGGTCCGCCGACTGCGCGGCTCTTCCCTGGGTGACAGTATTTCCGGTCTCGATCAACACACTCAGACCCTCCCTTGGTCAAGTTATACAAAGACGCCCAGTGCCTTCTTCCAGGCAGGGCCAAGATCGTGACGCGCGGCTTGGGGCTTGGGTCTTCCCTTAGAGTGACCAGCGATTGTCCCGCTTAAAGCGTGCTTGCTGATCAGCACATGGCCGTTAATTTTTAGCTGTTGGGCCATCCTCCCGACGGCGCGTCCTCGTCTTGCAATCTGCGGGAGGGGCGGTCGACGTGTGAAGGTTTTGTTGCGCTGTGGTCAAGCTGTTGAATTTTATTATCGTTTCAAAATCTATCCTCGTACTGCGAAAGAAATTTGTGCTGATTTATGCATGGCATTCTGATAGATTGTGCAATATCCTGCACAGATGTCAGTGAAACCTCGTCTACAAATCGTCGTGCTGGTGCTGCTCGTCCTGGCCGCTATCGCTCTCGTCTGGAGCGGAGCGTCACTCTGGTCGCGTCGGCAAGCATCGCAGCAACTGGCCGGAGAGGCCGAGTTGCTGGTACGCCAGCACAGCCTGTTGATTGACAGCGAACTTGCCCGTTTTCGGCTCATGCCGATCGTTCTGGGCGAATATGGCGATCTGGTCGATGTTCTCTCGACCAGGAATGCTCAGACGGCAGCGCGGCTCAGCGAGAAGTTTGGCTCTCTCGTGCGAGAGACCGGAGCCTCCTATATCTACCTGATCAATCGAAACGGCGTTGCCGTTGCCGCCTCCAATGCCAGCGATGACAGCAGCTTCGTCGGGCAGGATTTCGGCTTCCGGCCCTATTTCTCCGGCGCCATGCGCGACGGGAAGGCGGAATATTATGGTGCCGGCTTACTCACCCGTCAGGCGGGATTGTTTCTGGCGCGGCGCGTCGGCCAAAACGACGCGGCATCCGGTGTCGTCGTTGTCAAATACGAGTTCGGTGCGCTTTCCTCCATCTGGGCCGGTGATCCGGGGCGCACGCTGATCGTCGATGCCAACGGCATCATTCTGGCGGCACCTGACAAGGACCAGATTTTGACAACGCTGGCGCCGCTGCCAACCGCCGTTCGTCAGCGCATCGATGCGATCAGCCAATATGGCGATGCAAAGCTGCAGCCGGGCAATTATCGGTTTGCCGGTCCGGATCATATCGAGACGGCTGAGGGCGCGGACATGGTCTATGCCGCACTTCCCATTGCCGGAACGGATCTTCGCATCCTGCATCTTCTCAACACGCGGCAAGCGCGTATCGCCGCAGACCGGCGAGCGACGTTTGCCACGCTTGCCATCCTGCCGCTTCTGCTTCTCGCCGGTTTCGCCGTCTGGTGGCAGGCCAATCGCACCGCAAGGCGCGCTGCGGAGCGGCGTAGCCTGGAGGCGGCGGTCGCTGAAAGAACGGCGCAGCTGCGTGAAGAAATGGGCTATCGGGCAATTGCCGATCAGCGTTATCGGGAGGCGCGCGAGGAATTGGCGCAGGCCAATCGGCTTGCCTCCGTCGGCTCCATCACTGCTGGACTCATGCATGAAATCAATCAGCCGGTTGCCACCATTCGCACCCTTTCGGAAAATGCGCTGCACCATCTTGCCGCCAGTCGCAGCGAACGTGTTCGCGACAGCCTCGGTACGATGATTGCGATGACGGAGCGGATCGGCACGCTGACGCAGGAAATGCGTGGGTTTGCCCGCAAGGGGGAGGGGCAGATCGGCGAAGAGCCCCTGGATGAGATGATCGCCGGTGCCATGCTGTTGATGGAAGACCGGATCCGCAAGGCGGGCATTCGCCTGACCTTGCCGCCAGGCGGTCAGCCAACTGTGCTGGGCAAGCGTGTGCCGCTCGAACAGGTTGTCGTCAATCTGCTGCAGAACGCCATGGATGCGCTGGAGGGACATCCCGATCCAGAGATTGCGATCACGGTGAAGCGTGAAGAGAGCATGATTTGCCTGACGGTTGCCGATAACGGCCCCGGCATCGATTCACAGCTTGGCAAGCAAGTCTTCGAGCCCTTCGTTACCGGCAAGCCCAATGGACTTGGGCTTGGTCTCGGCATTGCCCAGGACATCATGAAGGATCTCGGCGGTTCTCTCACCATCACGGCGTCGGCGCTTGGCGGCGCGGCCTTTACTGTAACCATGAGGGCGGCATGACGCAGAACGCACCGGAGAAGATCCTGCTCGTTGAAGACAATCTCGCCTTTCGCGCAGCATTGGCGGACAGCTTCGCCATCGCCGGGTTGGAGGTGGAGGTGCATGACGATGGGAAATCGGCGCTCGCCAGCCTCTCCACGACGCTGCCCGGTGTCGTCGTCACCGATCTTCGCATGCCGCGGCTCGATGGCAACGACCTGTTCGATGCCATTCTGGCGCGCGACCGCGAATTGCCAGTCATCCTGATGACGGGGCATGGCGATATCGCCATGGCAGTGGCGGCTTTAAAGCGGGGCGCTTTCGACTTCGTGGCAAAGCCGTTCATGACGGACCATCTGATCGCCTCCGTCCGGCGGGCGCTCGAAACCCGTCGCCTCGTCGTCGACAATCGGCGGCTTCGCCAGGCGGCACTGGAGGCGGAACTGACATCGCCGCTGCTTGGCCAGACGCCGGCGATGGTGCAGTTGCGGGATCTGGTCGAGCGGGTTGCGCCAACGGACGTCAATGTTCTGATCGAAGGGGAGACTGGCACCGGCAAGGAGCTGATTGCCAGACTGTTGCACCAGGGAAGTGCGCGACGTGCGCGCCCCTTTATCCGCGTCGATTGCGCGTCGATCTCCGACGCGACAGTTGACGAAACGCTGTTCGGGACGCGCCTGCGTCGTGGGCTGATTGCCGAGGCCCAGCGCGGAACGCTGTTTCTGGATGGGGCGGAGACCATGTCTGCCCTGATGCAGGGGCGCATGCTGGGCGTGGCGGAAAGCCGCGAAATGCCCAATCCCAGTGGCGGGACGATGCCCGTGGATATCCGGATCATCACCACCCTGACACGCAAACACCTTGCCGGTGATGACGAAAGGGCGGGCTTTCGCAAGGACCTGTTGTATCACCTCGAGACCGTGCGCATTGGTGTGCCGCCACTGCGTCAGCGGCAGGGGGATATCGCCATCCTCTTCCACGTGTTTTTAGAGGACGCGGCGCGTCGGCATGGGCTTCCCAGCCCGCAGATCGATGGCGAGATCGAGGCGTTTCTCTTGAGCAACGAATGGCCGGGCAATGTCCGTGAATTGCGCAACTATGCAACGCAGATCGCGCTTGGCCTTGCGTCACCGCGCAACGGACTGTCGACGAGGTTGGGCCTTGTGGAGCAGATGGATGCTTTCGAAACAAGCGTTCTCACCCAGGCACTTCAAAACCATGGCGGTGACGCTACGGCTGTTGCGGAAGCGTTGAAACTTCCGCGACGAAGCCTCTATGCGCGTTTGCAGCGTCTGGGCATCTCCCCATCCTCTTTCCGCAAGCCTAGGGAGGAGAGCTAGGATCTGTCTCTCTTCGTCTCGCTGAGAGCATGCCGCGGAAAGCCCTCGGACGCTGTCATGCGGAAATCTGGGGATAACGACACCAAAGCAGAACTGGGGCCGCGTGCGGCAAAGCGGAGGCGCCCGACAGCATTTTGATGAGAATTCTGCGGATCATTCCTGCTGCTTCGCCGTTCATGCCCGTGGGGAATGACAAGCTTAAGGTCATCCTTGTTTAAGCACATATGCGATTAATTTCACCACGACCGCATATGCATAAAACTAGCTTAAACTTTTACTTGTTCTATTGAAGATGTCGCAACCTTTTCTGCTTATCGGTTGCCTTATGGAGGTAAGAGGCTGATGGCTGACGGGTTCGCAAAGTTTATCTCGCTCGATATGAGCCTCAGCGATCAAGGCCGGGGCCAGACGCTGCGAAGCTTTGCGATGAAAATGGTGTTCATCTCCATATCCTTGTCCATCGTGATCAGTCTGGCCGTCATTTTGATCGGTTCCGCGCTGGGGCTTCTTCCTGTTCCGCTTGCGGAGGCTGTCTCCTACAGTATCGCCATGGGCTGGATCGTTGGCGGCCTGGTCGCCGGAATTCTCTGCACGGTTCTTGCCAAGGCGATCCGCCAGTTGCGGGAATCGCAGGCGGAGTTTGAGCGGCTGAGCCGCACCGATACACTCTCGGGCCTGGCCAATCGCCGCGCCTTCAACCAGGCATTCGAAGACATTCAGAACAACGCCTCGCTTGCGATCTTCGATCTCGACCGCTTCAAGTCGATCAACGATAATTTCGGCCACAGCGCCGGCGATCTGGTGATCAAGCGCGTTGCCCGGGCCATCGAGGATGTGTTCGGCGATTTCCACTGTGTCGCGAGGCTCGGCGGCGAAGAATTCGGCGTGATCGTCTGTGGCGGAGAGCGCAAGGACCGCGTCGCGCTGATCGAAATGGCGCGAGTCCGTGTTGCCTGTCTTTCCGTCAATTTTGAAGGCAATCTGCTGCAGACGACGGTGTCCGTCGGCATTGCCGAAATCGAGCCGTCGCGATCGAAACACGATACTTTCGCCTTGGCAGACAAGGCGCTCTATATTGCCAAGGCCGCCGGGCGCAATCGCCTTTGCCATAGCGATGGATTTGCCCGTGTGGAGCGTAACGAGACAGTTGGCATGGCGCTCCAGGCGGCCTCCTGAGCCGAAGTGAACGCGGTGCCGCCGTCACTCCATGAGGCGCATTTGTGCTTGCTATACGCTTGAGATTTTGAATCCACGCATCGTGCGTCTGCGGAAATCGATCTCGATTTTCGGGCCGATGCTGTAGCGGCTTGCAATCCCCCATCCCATCCGGCAAGACTCTTCGCTTGAAGCATCACAGTCAGGCTGGACAACTCCATGTTACGTGTTCAATCCTATCTCCCCGCAGGCACACACGCCGATGAGCCGAGCGGCTATGTCACCCTTGCCCATGACCAGAGACATTTGAGACGCAAATTGTTGCATCTCCAGAATGACGAGATGGTCATGCTGGACTTGAAGGAGGCCGTGCTGTTTGCCCATGGCGATCTGCTGGTCGTCGAAAACGGCGATCTGGTGGAGGTGCGCGCAGCCAATGAGAAGCTGTTCGAGATCTCCGCAAAGAGCCCGCTGCATCTGATCGAGCTTGCCTGGCATCTCGGCAATCGCCATCTCTCGGCGCAGATCGAGGAGGATCGCATTCTCATCCTGCGCGATCACGTCATCCGCGCCATGCTGGAAGGCCTGGGTGCAACGGTGCGGGATGTGGAAGAACCGTTCCAACCCGCGCGCGGCGCCTATCATGCACATGGTGGGCATTTGCATGGCAGCCATTCCCATGGGGATCACGGGCATGGCGATCATGGACACGGCAGCCACGGCCACCACCATCACGATTGACGCATGATGCCGAAACGCAATGTGGATAGCCTGCTCAGACTGCTGGCCTGGATGTCGCCCGCCTTTCCGGTGGGCGCCTTTTCCTATTCAGGTGGTCTTGAAAGCGCTGTTGCGGACCGCCGCATTACCGATGCTGAAAGTCTCAGCGACTGGATTGGGCTTTCACTCCAGCGTGGGACCTTGTGGAACGATGCGGTGATGGTGTGCCAGGCCTGGAACGGCTTTGCCGACGACGCCATGCTCAACGAGATTGCCGATCTGTCGCGTGCTCTTGCGGGTTCGGCGGAGCGCTATCGCGAGACGGTTCTCCTGGGCGATGCCTTTGTGGAGGCTGCGCGCGCCTGGCCGTCCCCAGTCTTCGACAGGCTACCGGCCTCGCCGACCTATCCGGTTGCGGTGGGTGCAGTTGCCGCCGCGCATGACATTGCGTTGGAGGATATTCTCGCCGCCTATCTGCACTCCGGCCTGTCGCAACTGGTTTCCGCAGGCATCCGTCTTGGTGTCGCGGGGCAGAAGGATGGTGTTGCGATCCTGGCAAGGCTGGAGGAGGTGGTGGGAGAGGTTTCAAGCCGAGCCTCTACCGCCACGCTCGATGATCTCGGATCGGCCACCATCATTGCCGATACGGCGCCCATGCGCCATGAGGTGCAGGGAACGCGGCTCTTCCGCTCCTGACCGCCTTCCCTTTACTTTGGTGTTGATGAGGCAGGCGTGAGACCGCTATGGTCGGCAAAACACATCCAGAAGGGAAGCAGGCATGAAATCGGGAAATGGGCCGCTTAGAGTTGGTATCGGCGGACCTGTCGGTTCCGGCAAGACGGCATTGACGGAAAAGCTGTGCAAGGCGATGAGCTCTGAATTCTCCGTCGCCGTCGTCACTAATGACATCTACACCAAGGAAGATGCCGAAGCGCTGGTGCGCATGCAAGCGCTGCCATCGGAGCGCATCGTCGGCGTGGAAACCGGCGGCTGCCCGCACACGGCGATCCGGGAAGATGCTACGATCAATCTTCAGGCGATTGCCGGTTTGAACGAGCGCTTCCCCGATCTCGACGTGGTCTTCATCGAATCGGGCGGCGACAATCTCGCGGCCACCTTCTCTCCCGATCTGGCGGACATCACCATCTATGTCATCTCCGTCTGCCAGGGCGAGGAAATCCCGCGCAAGGGCGGGCCAGGCATCACCCGCTCCGACCTTCTGGTGATCAACAAGAAGGATCTGGCACCTTATGTCGGTGCCGATCTTGAGGTGATGGATAGCGATGCCACCCGCATGCGCAAGGACATGCCATTCTTCTTCACCGACATGAAGCGCGGCGAAGGCATCGACCGGATCGTCGGCTTTCTCAAGCAGCAGGGCGGTTTGTAAAAGGATTAGCCTGTGGGAGGCCCGGTCCGCTTTGACACGTCCACAGGCTCAATCCGGGTCACAGCCTGTTCAGGGCCGCCGGGTCTTTGATGTGGATAACGCGTCCGCGCACGCTGACGCCGCAGCTTTTCAGGGTGGAGAAGGCGCGCGAGAGCGCTTCGGGTGCAAGGCCGAGCTTGCCCGCCAGCACGCTTTTCTGAAACGGCAGGCGCAGCGAATATGAGCCATTATCCGTCGGCGCCTGGGTCGCCAGGTAATGCGCCACGCGTTGAGGCGCGGTCTGCAACCTATCATTGGCGACGCAATCCATGACTTTCAGATTGTTTTTCGACAGGGTTTCGATCATGGCACGCGCCACCGTTGGGTCCGCTTCGAGCATCGCCCTGATGCGCGACAGTTCCAGCCTCGCCAGCAGGCAGCATTCGGTGGTCTGGGCGCTGTAGCGGTGGTTGCCGGTCTCGAAGATCATGCAATCGTTGAAGGTTTCGCCTGGACTGCAGATGCGAATATCAGCCTCGCGCCCGTCGCGACTGGTGCGAAACAGGCGCACATGGCCGTTCAATACGTAATAGAGATATTCCGCCGCACTCGCCTCGGTGAAGAGCACATGACGGGAGGGTAGCGTCAAAAGTGACGCGGCATCGATGACCGACCGCGCCGATGTCTCGCTCATGGGAGACAGAAGGTCACTGCGAATGAGAAGGGCTTTGTCCCTGTTGGTCAGTTTCTCGATCTTGCTCACGCTCGTCCCCCGTAACCATATCATCCGCGCGCCCGTCTCGTCAGATCGATTGGAAGAGGCGCGAACCTTCGGCCATGGATGTTGTCATGGGGGAGAGGATAGCCGGTTCTGCAGAGCTCAAATTGATTTCGATCAAACTTTGATGAAATTTGAGACGTGTGGGCCTTCGCCCAATAGGCTTGACTAAGAGCGCGCCGCTTCCCTTATGCGTCGCAATCACGCCGCCGTTGCGACATCGATTTCAGGAATGGTCTCCAGTGCATCTTTCAAATGCGCCGCTTCGATCTTCAGGTCGTAACTGGCCTGCATGCTCATCCAGAACTGCGGAGAGGTCTTGAAGAACTTCGCCAGACGAAGTGCGGTATCGGGCGTCACCGAAGCCTGCTCGGTCGCGAGCCGCTCGATGCGCGTTCGGGGCACCTGCAGCTTTTTTGCCAGTGCGCCAGCACTCATCCCAAGCGGCAGGAGATACTCTTCTCGAAGGATTTCACCGGGGTGAACAGGGGGCAAGACACTTGTCATAACGGCTCCTCTCAGTGGTAGTCGACAATCTCAACGTCTTCGGCGCCGCCGTCTTTCCAGACAAAACAAATGCGCCATTGATCGTTAATCCTGATCGAATGCTGGCCTGCACGATTTCCCTTCAACGCCTCCAGTCTGTTGCCCGGCGGCGAACGAAGGTCTTCCCAATCATGAGCCACGTCGATCATCGTCAATTTGCGAACCGACGATCTGACGATGTCGGCCGGAAAACCTTTCGGGGCTTTTCCGCTCGCGACCATCTCAGTCATGGAGTCTTTGAACGAGCGGATCACGCCTAGCCTCTAACTACGACATGTATCATAGCGTGATACATTTCCAACATCAAGTGGTGTGTATCATGATATGATACAGATGTTCGTTATGACGTGGACCTGAGTGGGCAATCCGGTGAATGCGGTTTCACCGGATTGAAGGATGTTGTGAAGACGTGATCTACTCTGCCGCGAGAGGTGGAAGCCGAAGCACGTTGTCGGATTTGCCTTTGCGGCTATCCTTTGGCGCATTCTTCTCTACCGCTGCGATACGCTCTTCCATGGAGGCGATAGCCTCGCTGTTTTCCCGCGCGACGTTCGACAGTTCTTCCGATGACAGGATCGGGTGCTCCTCTTCCTTCTTGCCGATGAATCGGCCGAAGAGGTGAGAGAGCAGGCGCGACAGGTCGTCCATGATCAGGAAGAAGGCTGGAACGACGATCAGGGACAGAACCGTCGAGACGATGATACCGCCGATCACCGCGATTGCCATCGGCGCGCGGAATGAGCCGCCTTCGCCGACGCCGAGTGCGGATGGCAGCATGCCGGCGGACATGGCGATCGAGGTCATGATGATCGGACGGGCGCGCTTGCGGCCGGCCTCCACCATGGCTTGAACGCGCTCCATGCCGTGGCGTCGCATCTCGATGGCGAAATCGACGAGCAGGATGGCGTTCTTGGTGACGATGCCCATCAGCATCAGAATGCCGATCAGAACCGGCATGGAGAGCGCGTTCTGCGTGACGATCAGCGCCACTGCCACACCGCCGATCGCAAGCGGCAGCGAGAAGAGAATGGTGAAGGGCTGGATCACGTCCTTGAAGAGGAGGATAAGAACGACGAGAACCAGCAGCAGGCCGAGCAGCATGGCGTTGACGAAGCCTTGCTGCATTTCACCTTGCACCTTGGCATCACCGCTTTCCGCAAGGCGAACCGTTGGCGGAAGCTTTGTTTCTTCAACGATCCGTTTGAACTCATTCGTCGAGGTATCGAGTGCAGTGCCGAAGGGGACGTCAGAGCCGATGGCGACAACGCGGTTGCGGTCATTGCGCTTGATGGAGCTCGGGCCTTCCGAATAGTCGATATCGGCCACGCTATAGAGTGGCACGGTTGCGCCGGAAGCAGTCTTGATCTTCAGCGCGCGGATGGCGGCCAGATCGCGCCGCACATCGAGCGAGGTCTGGACGCGGATCGGGATCTGCCGGTCATCAAGTGAGATCTTCGTCAGCTGCGCATCGATATCGCCGATGGTGGCAACGCGCACGGTCTGTGAAATCTGCTGCGGCGTGATGCCGAGGCGGGCGATTTCATCCTTGCGCGGGCGGATCTGCAGTTCGGGACGCGGCAAGGCACCTTCCGAGCTGACATTGGCGAGGATCGGTGAGGCACGCAGGCGCGATTCCAGAATGCCGACGGCCTGGTTCAGGTCCTCTTCACTGGACGAGAGGAAGTTGAAGGCGAGTTCGCGTTCCGCGCGGTCGTTGAGCTTGATGATGCGCACATCCGGGATGTTGTGAACGCTGGCGAAGATGTCGCGCTCCACATCCCATTGGGGCCGGGTTCTGCCATTTTCTTCGATCTTTGGCAGATGAGGACCGATCAGCGGAATGGAGCCGAAACCACGATTGACGATGGTCTTCAGCAGCGAGTGGTCGATCTTCTTCAAGATGACACGCACTGTCGCACGGCGCAGTTCAAGATCGCCCTTGGGGGACGCGCCGCCGAGGATGAAGACGCTTTCCACGCCGTCGATGCCCTTGATGGCGTCATTGATCTTGGCAGTCGTGGCGTCGGTCTCGTCGAGCGTCGCATTGGGCGGAAGCTCGATCGACAGCACGACGCGCGAGGAGTCGTCCGGCGGCAGGAAGCTGCCGGGCACCTGGGCGAGCAGCATCAGCGAGGCGACGAGGAAGCCGATCGCGCCGAGCAGGGTCAGGTAGCGTGCCCACCATCTGCGGGTCGTGCCCGTCACCATGCGCGTATAGGCCTTCATCAGGCGACCGTCATTATCGTGATGATCGTCGACGGCATCGTCGGCGCGCATCAGATAGGCGGCCATCAGCGGCGTGATCAGACGCGCAACCATCAGCGAGAAGAAGACGGAGAAGGCGACGGTCAGGCCGAACTGGATGAAGTACTGGCCGGGAATGCCGGGCATGAAGGAGACGGGGACGAAAACCGCGATGATGGTGAAGCTGGTGGCGATCACCGCAAGGCCGATTTCATCGGCAGCTTCAAGCGCTGCGCGATAGGGCGTCTTGCCCATCTTGATGTGTCGCGAGATGTTTTCCACCTCCACGATCGCATCATCGACGAGAATACCGGTTGCCAGCGTCAGCGCCAGGAAGCTGACGAGGTTCAGCGAGAAACCGAGCAGGTCCATGACCCAGAAGGTGGGGATGGCCGAGAGCGGCAGCGCGACGGCCGCAATCAGCGTTGCGCGCCAGTTGCGCAGGAAGAGCAGCACGACGATGACGGCCAGGATCGAGCCTTCCATCAGCGTGTGAAGGGCGGCCTCGTAGTTTCCATAGGTGAAGTAGACCGAGTCATCCACCATCTGGATGGCGACATCCGGATGGTCTGTGCGCACCTTGTCGAGGTTCTGCGCCACGGTTTCGGACACCGTCACTTCGCTGGCGCCCTTGGCGCGGAAGACGGCGAAGGTGACGGCGGGATTGCCGTTGAAGCGCGAGAAGGACTTCGGCTCCTCATACGTATCGGTCACTCTTCCGAGTTCCGACAGCTTGACGAAGTTGCCGTTCGGTAGTGCGATCGTCGTATTGGAAAGTTCCGCCACGTTGCGGGCGTCGCCGAGCGTGCGGATCGTCTGTTCGTTGCCGCCGACCTGTCCACGGCCGGAGCCCAGATCGATATTGGTGCCGCGCAGCTGGTTGTTCACCTCGGCTGCGGTGATGCCATAGGCATCGAGCTTCGATGGGTTGAGCGACACACGCACTTCACGGTCAGCACCACCGTAGCGGTCGATCTTGCCGACGCCCGGCTGGCCCTGGAGTGCGCGCTTGATGGTGTCATCCACGAACCAGGAAAGCTCTTCCAGTGTCATGTTCGGCGAGGAGACCGCAAAGGTCTGGATCGCCTGGCCCTCGACGTCGATCTTGCTGACGACGGGCTCTTCGATGCCGGCGGGAAGGTTGGAGCGGATCTTGTCGATCGCGTCCTTGGTGTCCTGCACGGCCTCTTCGGTCGGCTTTTCGATACGGAAGAGAACGGTCGTCAGCGACTGACCGTCGGTCACGGTGGACTGGATTTCATCGATGCCGCTGATCGAGGCGACGGCATCTTCCACTTCCTTCGTCACCTGCGCCTCCAGTTCGGAAGGCGAGGCGCCGCTCTGCGTGACCGTGATGGCAACGACGGGAACGTCGATATTGGGGAAGCGGGTGATCGGAAGGTCGTAGAATGCCTTGATGCCAAGGAAGAGCAGCAGCGCGAAGGCAAGCAGCGGCGCAATCGGATTGCGGATGGACCATGCAGAGAAGTTCATGGTTGTGCCTTCGCTTTAGTTCGAGGCCGCGGCGGCAGCCGGAACCGGGTTGATCTTGTCACCGTCGCGGACGAAAGCGCCAGCCTTCTCCACGACCTTGTCGCCCTGCGACAGGCCTTGTTTGATTTCCACAAAGCCGGAATCCTGAATGCCGGTTTCGATCTTCACCTGCCTGATGACACCGTTTTCGACCTTGCGCGAGGTGGAGCCGTCACGCCCCGAGGTAACAGCCGACAGGGGGAGGGCCAGCGCATTGGCGGAAGCAACGACGATCTCGGCATTGGCATACATGCCGGCGCGCGCCGGGCTATTGGCTGGAAGCACGATATGGACTGCGCCGAGGCGCGTGGTCGGATCGACCGTGGGAGAGACGATGCGCACGGTGCCCTCGATCTTCTGACTGCCGCCGGCGACGGTGAGGCGCGCCTTCTGGCCGACCTCGACCTTTTGAATATCGGTCTCCGACAGGTCGGCGACAAGCTCGATCGCGCCATCCCGGATGATGGTGAAGAGGGGGTTGCCCGACCCGCTGGCAATGGCGCCGATGCGGGCATTCTTGGCGGAAATGACGCCGGCGACGGGCGTCTTGACGCCGGTGCGGGCGAGCTTCAGATCGATATCCTCGATCTGCGCATCCACCACCTTGATATCGGCTTCACCGACCGTCACGGTCTGCCTGGCTGCCTCGAGGCGCGCCTTGGCGACATCTGCCGCCGCTGCCGTCTGTTCCACCTGGGATACAGAGCCCGAGCCGGACTGGCCAAGGCGGGCGGCGCGATCCTTCTGGCGCACGGCGTCATCCAGATTGGCCTGGGCTTCGATCACCTGCGCTTTGCTCTGGGCAACGCCTGCCTCGGCTTTCGCCCGGTTGGCTTCCAGCTGGCTCTTTTGCAAAAGCAGGCTGTCGCGGGAAAGCTCGGCGAGAACCGAGCCTGCCTCCACTTTGTCGCCCACATCGACATTAAGCTTGTCGAGGGCAAGGCCCTCCACCTGCGGCTGGACATAAATCTCGTCCACCGGGCGAATGGTGCCGGTGGCAATCACGCGGTCCACGAGGTCGCGCTTTGCCACCTCCGTCACCACGATGGCGGGCAGGTTGTTGCGGCTTGCCTGCACGGGCTCACCTTCTGCCTGCGCCACTGTCTGAAGAGCGGAGCCCAGAAGAAGAAGGGCAGTAAAACCTGCAATCGGTGCGATGCGCTGCATATATTTGTCCGTCCACAGTGGGTCGCGCGATGATCATGCGCCGTCATCGGCGCCAATCATCTTCGGCGAGAAGTGCATGCGATATTCATTAGACTCTTCTACGATATCAGCCTCCATCCGGTTTACCTGACCGCGATGTCGGCGATATTACGCAAGCGTGTCCCATTCCCCTGATGCACGCTTTGTAAAAGCTCTGGTGAGGGGAATGTAAATGCGAGATCGCTACTTTTCAATCCGTCTAGCCGATGGCCCGGCTATACATTTTTGAATAGCGTTCTGGTGGGTGGCCAACGGGTTCATCGGCACTCAGGTACCAGCCTATCAGGAATTTCCGCGCAGTGCGCTGCATGTTTGAGAAAAACATGACGATTATCATCAACTTTATTCTTTACTCTAAAACTCATCTTTAATATCGTGCGCTCCAAGAACCGGCAGAGGGCCGGGTTTCAACGGCAAGGTGAGGCATGGCGCGGAAAGAAAAGAAGAAGGCAGTTCGGGGCAAGCAGGATGATCGCTCTCAATCGCCGGACACGTCCGTACAACAGCAGGCACCTTCCGGTCCGAAGAGCTTTCTCTATGTCGGCGGGCGCGACTGCCAGGTGGCGCATCTGCGCCAGATCGCCAGCAACTTCGATGCCGAACTGATCCACCATGACGGGGGCTTGCGCGAAGCGGTTTCCCGCATCGACACGCTGCTACCGTCGGTCGACTGCGTCTTCTGCCCCATCGACTGTATCAGCCACGACGCGTGCCTGCGCGTCAAATCCGGCTGCAAGAAGTTCGGCAAGACTTTCATCCCGTTGCGCAATGGCAGCAAGTCCAGCCTCGAGCGGGCGCTGCAGACGATGAATGAGCGCGGTGCGAATTAAGGGATGATGCTGAGGGGGCTTAAAAGGCCTCTCAAGTTCGGCTCTCGCCATCCTCGGCCTTCAGCCGAGAATCCGCAGCCGCACCCGTAAGCGCTTGAAACATGGATCCTCGGGTCGAGCCCGAGGATGACGGAGAGGTTGAAGCTTGCAGTGTCACCTCTCTTCAGGAGAGTTCCTATCACCTTTTACAAAGCGTTCTTCCGAATCACATCGCTCAGCCAGTGATATGACGCCTTCGGAATACGCTGTAGTGTCGGGTAATCGACATAGACCAGACCGAAGCGTTTGGAATAGCCGCGCCCCCATTCGAAATTGTCCATCAGCGACCAAGCGAAATAGCCCTTGATATCGTGGCCTTCTTCGAGTGCGTCGAGAAGAACGTTCAGGTAGCCTTCGAAATAGGCGATGCGATCCTTGTCGATGACCTTGCGATCCGGGCCGAGCGCGTCCGGATAGGAGGCGCCGTTTTCGGTGATGTAGATGGTCGGCTTGTTATAGCGCTCGCTGGTATCGCGGATCTGTTCGAGGAAAGCTTGCGGATCGACGACCCAGTTGACATCGGTGAGCGGACCCATGCCGGTGGGCGGGGCGGTCTCGGCAACGCCGAAGGTCGTGTTCTTGTTGGGGCCGACGAAGACCGGATTGTAGTGGTTGAGGCCGAAGAAATCCATTGTCTGGCTGATATCGGCCATGTCGTCGCCAAGAATGAACGGCTCCATTTGCTTGGCGATCGGCTCCGGATAGGTGCCGAGCCACAGCGGGTCGACGGTCACGCGGCGCCAGAGGCAATCGCCTAGAATGCGGGCTTCCTCGTGGGCCGCGTCGTCGTAATGCGGACGTACCGGCCCGAGCGAGACGATGTTGCCGACTTCCGCCTTGGGCGCTTCGGCGCGAACGGCCTTGACCGAGTAACCATGGGCAAGGTTCAGCGTGTGGATGGCCTGCAGGCTGTCCTCGTAGGACTGTTTGCCCGGCGCGTGGCGGCCGACATTATAGGCGACCCAGGGAATGACGTTCGGTTCGTTGATCGGCGCAAAGCGTTTGACGCGATCGCCAAAGTGGCGGGCAATCGTCGCGGCGTAATCGGCGAAGATCTTTGGGGTTTCGCGCGAGCGCCAGCCGCCCTTTTCTTCCACCGCCACTGGCATGTCCCAATGATGCAAGCAAATCCACGGCTCGATGCCTTCATGCAAAAGGAGGTCGATGACGCGGTCGTAGAAATCGAGCCCGCGCTGGTTCACCTGGCCGGAGCCTTGCGGGAAAATGCGCGGCCATGCGGTCGACAGGCGATAGGCGCCGACGCCAAGACCGCTCATCAGGCCGATATCTTCCGGATAGCGGTGGTAGTGATCGCAGGCGATATCCGCCGTCTCGCCATTGGTGGTGCGGCCCGGCGTGTGGGCATAAACATCCCAGACACTCTGGCCGCGGCCATCCTTGTTGACGGCGCCTTCGGTCTGGAAGGCGGAGGCGGCGACGCCCCAGAGAAAGTCCTTGGGAAAAGAACGCGTCATGACAGATGCTCATAATCGATGAAGGAGGCTTGCGGCGTGCCCCGCACAGGATGCGGGACACGTGTCTTCTTGGGAGGAGAGGTGACCTCAGTTTCCGGTGCTGACATTCCAGAAATACGGCCAAGGGGATGGCTTGAAATCCTTGAGCGTCTTCTTCTTCGAGCTCAGCGCATTGAAATCGCCAACCTTGTAAACCGGGGCTTCCTCATAGAAGACCTTCTGAATTTCGGCGAAGAGGGCCTTGCGCTTTTCCGGGTCGGATTCCGCAATGAAGGGCTCGACTGCTGCGGCCTTGGCAGGTGTCGACCACCAGCCGGGATAGCTGTCGGACATCCAGCCGTTGAGGATAGGCTCCGGCGGGAAGGGGCCGTGGGTGATGAAGATGTCCCACAGTTTCGGATCGGCCCGGCGGGTGGTCAGCGTTGCCCAGTCGAAGACGCCAAGCTCGACCTTGAAGCCGGCGGCCTTCAGATACTCGGCCGCCACCTGCGCCATCTTGTAGTGGAACTCATACTGGCGGCTGGTCAGGATGCGGATCGGCTTTTCACCGTCATAACCGGCCTTCTTGGCCATGGCTGCTGCCGCTTCGGGATCGCCCGCGCCATAACGCTCGATGCCCTCTTCCGTGTGCCAGGTATAGCCTTGCGGATAGAGCGCGCCATCGACGGCGAAGAATTCCGGATTGCCGAAGGCGGCCAGCAGCATGTCTTCCGGGTTCAGCGCGGCCTGGATGGCGTGGCGCATCTCCTTGTTGGCAAGCACACCTTCCTTGGTGTTCATCACCATGACTGGCGCACCATAGGGCTTCAGCACCACAGGCTCGGACGCCTGCGACGCCTTCAGGCGGTCGAAGGTTTCAGGCGGAAGAGAGTCGGCATAGTCGAACTGGCCGGAGACGGCACCTTCGAGGCGGGTATTGGCATCGGGAACCGGCACGAAGCGGACTTCATCGAGAATGGCCTTGCGTGCGCCGCCAAAGCCGTTGGCCGCTTCGGACCGCGATTGGTAGCCATCGAAGCGGACGAGCTGGATATACTGGTCGGCCTTGCGTTCTTTCAGCATATAGGGGCCGGTGCCGATGATCTTGGTCAGCGGGTCTTCGGCAAGGTTTGCCTTTGGCATGATGACGGCGGCGGAATTGTTGAAGGCGAGAAGCGAGAGCAACGGCGCATAGGGCTTGTTCAGCACGATCTGAATGCCGTCATCACCCTTGGCGGTGACCGAACTCAGATAAGGTGCGACCTGCTTGCCGCGTGATGCGATCTTGGCCCAGCGCTCGATCGAGGCGACGACATCGGCGGATGTCATGGTGGAGCCGTCGTGGAACTTGATGCCCTTGCGCAGCGCGATGTCATAGGTCTTGCCGTCGGCGGAAACGGTCGGCATTCCCTCGGCCAGCAGCGGAACGACGTTCCATTCGGCATCGAAGGTGAAGAGCGTTTCGAAGATGTGCTGCGTGATCATGCCCACCACATCGGCGGTCGATGCCATCGGGTCGAGTGTGGGCGGTTCACCGATCGTCGCGACATTGACGACGCCGCTGGCAAAACTCGGCGTGGACATGGCGGGCAGCAAGAACAAGGAGGCTGCAAGCAAAGTGCGTTTGAGCATGACGTTCCCTCTTTTGAATCCACAATAATGGAATATGCATTCTTATTGCGTCATACTGTAGCGGGATGATGAGCGTTGTCAAATGCGTTTGCGCGCACAGTCACGTGCAAGCGAAGTTCATAAGAGGTCTCGGGGATCGACGCGAAAGCACATGCGCGTTCTGGCAAAGACGCACCGAAACGTCGTCGTTGCGGTCAAAGTGGATCGCTATCCATTTCACACGCCGAGCGAGGCGATCTGCGGATCGCCCTTGTCCGCCGCCCGGTCTTACGCCGGTCCCAACAGGCCTGCGATACGCCGAAGCTTGTCGAGGTCTTCTTCGATCATCGATGTTGCTTCGGCACGCTTGATTGCGCTTCTGGAATGTTGGACGGCAATGCGTTTGAACTCGGGGTGGCGAAAACCGGAAAGGGTGATGAACGCCTTCTGCAGTCGAATGCCGACTTCAAGGATCGCGGCGCCATCGCGGGCAAGCGGAATGAAGAGATCGTCGAAGACATCTTCGAGCCTGATGGGCGCGACATGCAGGCGCGGATATTGCACGTCGATGTCGTCGGCGTGTTCATCCCAGACCGTCAGGACACGCATATATCTCGAAATCAGATCGATAGCAGTGCCGGAATCGTTGATGGCTTGCGACAAGGACCTGGACGCGATTTCAGCCAGAACCGCAGCACCGAAACGCGGGTCCTGATCGAAGGATCGGACGTCCCCAATCGTGAATGCCGATGCTACGCGTTTTTGACCCTCTTCATCGACATCCCCAACGATCCAGGCCAGGGGAATATTGGGGGCAACCAGCTTGCCGGCTATCGCCACAACTGCGATCTCCACGTCAAGTTCTTCCGAAATTTGCCCGAGCGCGCCGCCATCCACATGCTGGACATAGCCAACCTTCGGCTGGTGAACGGGCGTGTTCGGCGCACTCAGCCTCGGATCATTGTACTCCAGTTCTTTCCCGCCCAGGCACGGGCTTTCTATCCAGGACCGTAAGGCCTCGATGGTGGCTTTCTCCACGCGCTCCGTCGTTTCCGTCACACGTCCAAGGCGTGAAAGGTGATCGATCCAGCGAAGCAGGGTGACGATGATCAGAAGGATGACGCCGATCGTCACGACGAAAAGGATCACGCGGCCCTGGTCGCCATAGGCTCCGGTTGCAAGCGCGATAATGCCAACGAGGCTGAAGAGGAACGAGCCGACAAAGGTGGCCAGCACATTTTGCGTCGTGCTGTCTTCCATCACGAGCTTGGTGGCCCGTGGCGTCACGTTGTTCGTTGCAGCCGAATAGGCGGCGACCATCGTGCTCAATGAGAAGGTGGTCACTGTCAGCATGCTCGAGGCAATGATGCCGAGGATCTTGTCGACAGCGTCGGCACCGATCTTCGCGGGAAGCTCTGCCGGGATGTAGGAGGAGAAGGCGACGGCGAGAAGTGCGGTCACGACTCCTCCAACCGAGAACAACGTGGCCCTGAACCATATTCGCCGGACGATCTGGTTGAGCCACCACTGCCATTTCGATGTCATATAGCCCCCGCTCCATTGCAACCCGATCGTCTACAATCGCCGACGATCCGGTTTCACTCCGACACTTTTCAGAGCGATAACGACGTCACGCGGAGGGCGTTCCGTAAATGGGTGTGCAACGCTTCGGGTCAAGCTGGACGCGTTTGCCGTGGTTTGCGTGAGCCGCTATTTCGCGGCGCTAGTCCCGTGCGGATGGAAAAAAGGCCGAGGCTGCAAGCGCCAACCAGCCGAAGATCATGCCGAGACCGCCTGCGGGCGCGGCCATGGGAAAGAGGCTTTCGCCGGTAAAATGCTTGGAGACGAGATCGCTGGCAAAGAGTGCGGTTCCAAGGCCGAGAAGAAGGGCAGTGGGCAGCGCGGTCTTGATACGATCCCAACCAAGGTGAAGACCGAGCAGCACCGGCGCATGGGCAAGGCACATGGCGGACGCATTACCGAGCAGCACTGTCGCGCCTGTGTGGGTGGCAGCGGCGGCAAGGGCTACGCCGGAGGCGCCGAGGACGCCGCTCAAAAACAGTGTCCCGGCTTTCAGGATAGCCTGGTTCATGGCTGCGCCTCTTCCTGGTTTTGCATGTGAAAGGCCAGTCTTTCGACCGGCGCCCAGATGATGTCCCGTAGCTTCGGGTTTTCGATCGTCTCATCCATGGCGCGGCGGAAGCAGAGCAGCCACTCATCCCTTTCGCTTGCACCGATCGGTGCGACGAAATGGCGGCGGCGCAGCATGGGGTGGCCGTATTTTTCCACATAGACCGGCGGTCCGCCGAGATAGCCTGTCAGATAATCGTAGAACTTGCTTTCGCTGCCGGAAAGATCGGCCGGATGGATGGCGCGGCAATGGGCGGCTTCCGGCAATGTGTCCATCAGCTGATAGAAGCGGCGGGTGAGCGCCCGCACGGTGGCGTCTCCACCAATGGCTTCATAGAGAGTGATCGTATCGTCTGCCACGCCTTAGCCGTCTCCGTTTGCTCCGCTTTTGGCGCGTCCTCAGGGAAAGTGCAAATGGAAAGGCCAGGATGCGGCAATTTGCGTTGCCGCATCCTGATGATCGTCAAAGACGATCAGCCGAAATTGCGGATGAGGTCGAGGCCCTGGTTCAGCAGCGCATTGGCCTCGTCTTCATTCGCGGCTTCCACATAGCAGCGCATTTCCGGGGCATTGCCCGAGGGGCGGAAGTGGATGGTGTTGCCATTTGTGAGCGTGACCCGCAGGCCGTCGATATCGCTGGTGGACTGGACTGCGCCGACCGGCTTGAGGAACGCTTCGAGATTGCTGCGCGAGGCACGCAGGTGCTCCATCAGAGCCGAGCTCTTCTCCTGGGCGAAATCCTGCAGGCGGTCGGCGGCTGCGACCGGCAGCGAGTATGCAGCGGCCACCTCGGACAGGGTTTTGCCCTCGCTTGCCTTCAATTGCAGCGTGGCGAGGATCGGTAGGAAGCAGTCGCGGGTGGGAAGGGGGGCGATCTGCTTGCCGTGTAGGGTAAAGGGCGTGGCTGTCAGGAAGCCGCCATTGGCCTCAAAGCCGACCACGTGGTCGTGACCTTCCGACAGCGCATCGGCCATGCCGGCGATGACGAAAGGTGAGCCGACCTTGGTGCGCACCACCTTGAAGTCACCCGCCGCTTCGATTCCGGAATTGGAGGTGACCGGCGTGACAACGACGCCTGCTTTGAGGAAGTTCGAGGTAATGAGACCGATGAGATCGCCACGCAGCGGCGTGCCGGTTTCATCGGCAAGCAAAGGCCGGTCGCCATCGCCATCGGCGGATACGATCGCATCCAGACCATGCTCAGGCGCCCAGGCTTTCAGCTTCTCGAGCGTGTCGGGAGAGACCGCTTCGGTATCGACCGGAATGAAGCTCTCCGAGCGGCCAAGCGCCACGACGTCGGCGCCGTAATGGGCCAGGACGTCGACGAAGAGATCGCGCGCCACGGTGCTGTGCTGATAGACGCCGATCTTCAGGCCTTTCAACGCATTGTCATGCAGAAGACCGATATTGCGCTCATAGAAGAGTTCGTTTGCCTCGCTGCCGCGGCTTTCGCCCGTGCCTTCCTCAACGGTCAGTTCGTCCTGCTTCAGGCTTGCGGCCAGATCGGCAATCGCGGTTTCGTCCTGCTTGTCGATTTCGCCATCCGGGCGGTAGAACTTGATGCCGTTGCGATCTGCGGGAATGTGAGAGCCGGTGATCATCAGGGCCGCTGCCTTGAGCGACAGGCCGTAAAGCGCCAGGGCCGGCGTCGGCAGCGCGCCGCAATCGAGCGGCTTGAGGCCGGCGGCCTTCAGCGCGCCGATGCAGCTTGCGGCAATCGCTGGGCTGGAGTCGCGAAAGTCCTGTCCGACCAGGATCGGGTCGCCTTGTTTTGCCAGGCCGGAGTTCAGAAGATGATGGGCGAAGGCTGTGGCATAAAGGGCGGAAGCCTTGCCCTTCAGATCTTCCGACAGGCCGCGCAGACCGCTCGTTCCAAACTTCAAACTCATCTCAAAAAAGCTCCTTGTTCAAAATCTATTCGAAGCCCGAGACATGGGCTCACATGTTTTCTAACCCGGAACATGCGGCATTGATCCCGGCGTGTCATCAGGAAAGACGGTATTGCGTTAACGTGCGAGCGGCATCGATCCTCCTGCAAAGCCTGCAACCGGTGGCTTTTACCGGCCTTTTTGCTTACAGACTTTTTCTGGCACTGCTCCATATCGGCGCATTGCTTCCAAGGGATGACAAAGCAATGGACACAGTATCGATCGACAACCGTGGCGATTTTGGCCTTTGGGCCATTGAGCGTGCCAAGGAGATCATCGCGGTCGAGGCTTCGGCGCTGGCGATCGCGTCACGCGATGGCAAGGACGAGGAGATCCGCGATGCGGCGAATGCGCTGGGCGCGGCCATCTCCGCCGCACTTCTGGAAGTCTATGACGGGCTGGTGCCGGAGGAGTGATCGGCGCCGCGAAGGCCTGAATAGCGAAGCGCGATGAAGGCGGTGAGGCAGGCGACGGCAAAAGCGTTGAGGTTGAAGAGCTTGCCCAGATCCTCCGCGCTCCAGATGTGCAACGCATCGCCGATCAGGTAGCGCGTGGTCAAGAACCCGGCAAAGACGACGCCCGTCAGGCCGATCTGCCAGAGTTTTTCGCTTGCCCTGAAAGATAGTGCCACGAGCATGATACAGGCGGCAAAGAACAGCTCGGTGCCCGATCCCGTGCCGAACAGCTTGGTTTCGAACACCGTGTCGATGGTGCCGATGAGGGGAAGCGCAATTCTTGCCGCCAGTGCGGACCGCCTGGCGATGAAGGGGATGGCGAGAAAGAAGGGCATGGAAAGCACGCTGATCCATGCCGCCTCGACGCCATTGCCGACGACCCACCAGATGGTCGGCGGGTAGAACGGCTTGTTGGCAATGATGACCCAGGCAACGGTGACGGTGGCTGCCGTCAACGCATCCTGTTTCGCGCTTGCGCCTTTGTCTGTCATTTGCTGACCGGCTTCAGCAGATAATGTCCGACGCCCCAAACCTCGCCCTTGTCGTGGCCGAAAAGCCCTGCGGTGGCGAGGAAGAACAGTCTCCAGCGGCGGTGCCACAGCGAGGCGTCCTTGCCGTAAACACGCTGCAGGATCGGTGTGATCCTCTCCGACTTGGCATCGAAATTGGCAAGCCAGTCCATGGCAGTCCGGCGGTAATGCGTGCCAGACCAGCGCCATTCGGCTTCCACGGCGTAGACATCGGCGAAACGATGCGGGAGATCATGCGCCGGCATGATGCCGCCGGTGAAGAAGTGATGTGCGATCCAATCGGCAGGGTCGTTCGGATCGAAGCGGTAGGAGCGGTTCTTGTGGGTGAAGACGTGGATGAACAGCCTTCCATCCGTCTTCAGCCAGCCATTGGTGCGTTCGAAAAGAGCGCGCCAGTTGGACATATGCTCGAACATCTCGACCGAAACGATGCGGTCATATGTCCCCGATGGGGAAAAGTCGTTCATGTCCGCGGTGATGACGGTGAGGTTGCTGAGGCCCTGGCGCTCAGCCTCCCCGACAATATAGGCGCGCTGCGAGGCGGAATTGGAAACCGAGGTTATCCGGGCATTGGGAAACTGCCGCGCCAGATAAAGCGATAGCGAACCCCAGCCGCAGCCAAGCTCCAGAACATCCATACCGTCATGGACATCGGCATGCTTGACCGTTTCAGCCAGTGCCGCGGTTTCAGCGTCGGCAAGCGTGCTGGAATCGCCCAGGTAATAGCAGCAGGAGTATTTTCGCTGCGGCCCGAGCACCAGAGAGAAGAATTCCGCCGGGACTTCGTAGTGCTGGCGGTTGGCGTCATCGGTGTGCGTGGCGACAGGAAAATCCGCCATGTCACGGGCGAAGCCAGCCTCCTTGCTCTCCGGCACCTTCTCCAGCCGGCGCTTGGTGCGGTTGCAGAGGAAATCGATGCCGGTCAGCGTGAGGCCGTCGGACAGCGGTGCCTTTTCGGCTGCGTTGATGGCGAATGCCAACATGTTCATGTCATGCCTCCTCTTTGCGTGGGCCGGGGAAAAATGCGTTGACGCGGCGCTGAAGCGCGCGGAACTTTTCGCCGCGCGAACGCAGCATGTGCTCTTCAAGCGGCGGGATGCCGGACGCGTGGACGAGGAGCCAATACATCAACGCTGGCGCGAGAAGCGCTGCCCAGGCGAAAGGCGAGGGGCCTGTCAGCGCCAGCAGCGGCCATGAGCACCAGTAGAGCCACTCGAAGAAATAGTTGGGGTGGCGGGAATAGCGCCACAGGCCTTCCTCGCAGACCTCGGTCTTGGCTTCCGGCTTCTTGCGGAAGCGTGCCAGTTGCCGGTCCGACAGCGCCTCGCCAGCAATGGCCAGAAGACCGATGACGACGGCGATCAAATCCAGCGAGTGGGGGAAGCTGGCTGTGCTGAAGGCTGCCAGATAGATGGCAAGGACCAGAATGAACCCGGCGAGGGCCTGGATCTGCAGAAACAGGAAGAGGCGTTTGGAGGCGTTGTCGCCCCATTCCTCGACGAGCTTGGCATAACGCGGATCTTCGCCGCCGCCCTTGGTGCGAGAGCCGATATGGCTGCCCAGCCGGATGGACCAGACGGCCACGAGCAGGAATGCGGCAAGCCTGCGCTCCTGCGTGCCATCAGCAATAAGGATTGCGACAATGCCGCCGATACCGACGGCAAAAGACCAGATCGTATCGATCCAGCCGCTTGCCCCCGTGCGGCGTTGCACGGCCCAGGCCGCAATCATGGCAAGCGACAGGCCAAGGGCAATCAGAAACAGGAAGAGGACATCCATAGGAAAGTTCTTTCCGTGATCAGCATGATGAGTCTGCCAAATCTACGGAGAACGACCGGTCATGGTTTCCTTGCAGAAGAAAAAAAATTCTTACGCCGTTTCTTGTGATCCGAAATCAAGGTCGGCGCGTTGTTCTCGTCATCGGTGCGCAGTGACGCCTCTTGTTAAAGGATTTGAGCATGAAAACGGTTCTTAGACTGTCCATCCTTGCCCTTGCTTTGAGTGGTGGCAGTGCCTTTGCAGATACGATCGAGGGCCAGTGGGCGCGCGGCGATGGCAATGCCAAGGTCCGGATTGCGCCCTGCGGCTCTGACATCTGCGCCATCAACACCTGGATCAAGCCGGGTACGCCGAAGGAAAAGACGGGCGACAAGCTGGTGATGAGCATCAAGCCGACATCCGACGGCGAATATTCCGGCACCGCTTTCGATCCGCAGCGCGACCTCACCTACAAACTGACCGTCTCCGTCAAAGGCGCCAACATGACGACCAAGGGCTGCGTATTGGCAGGCATCATCTGCAAGGGCGTCAACTGGACGCGTATCAACTGATCCTTGGGGTGCCGGGCGCGACAGCTTTGCGCGCTTTGCGTCCAGAAATGCTTCAAGACGTGGGAGTTCTCATGAAACGGTTCGTCATCGCCTATATCGCGACCATGGTCTTCTTCCTGGCCATCGATGCGGTGTGGCTCAGCACCATGGCGGACCGTCTCTACCGTCCGCTTCTGGGTGATCTTCTGGCGCCGCAGTTCCGCCTTGTTCCCGCCGTGCTCTTCTATCTGATCTATTGTGCGGCGTTGAGCTTCTTTGCGGTTCTTCCCGGCCTCGACCAGCGCCGCCTTGTGGTGGCGCTGCGCAATGGCGCCTTCTTCGGCTTTGCTGCCTATGGCACCTATGACCTCACCAATCAGGCGACGCTCGTAACCTGGCCGACGACGCTGACCATTGCCGACCTCATCTGGGGTTCGGTACTTTCCGCGGCCACGGCGTTCTGCTCCTGCTGGCTGACGGGAAAGCTGAATGGGCGTTCTGCCCATTAAGGACCCGGCCGTTTCCGTCTTGCGTATCGAGATGGCCGGGTTCAAGACGTGATGTTACCTCTCTTCTCAGGACGATCATGCCCAACAGTTTTCTGCCGATGCTCGGAACGGTTCTTGCCATGAGCATGATGACGCCTGCGATCGCTGGATCGGATAGCCCGACCAAGGGTGAGGAGAGCGTCGATGTCGGCGGCTTCAAGCTGAACAGCATCCTGCTGCCCGCCGGAAAGAAGGCCGATCTTCCGCCGATCGTCTTCATCCATGGCGCGAGTGCCAGCCTTTACGATCCGCTCTTTTCCTTCCGCGAGCCGCTGGAAGGACGCGGCAAGCTGCTCTTCGTCGACCGGCCGGGGCATGGTCTTTCCGATGTCGGACCGAAGGAAAACATCCTGCCGGACGCGCAGGCCGATGCGATTGCCGAGGCGATGAAGAAGCGCGGCATCCGCAAGGCAATCATTGTTGGTCACTCCTTCGGCGGCGCGATCACGGCGGCCTTCGCGCTGCGCCACAAGGATATGGTCGAAGGGCTCGTCTTTCTGTCACCAGCCCTCTACCCGTGGCCGGGTGGCATCAGCTGGTACTATGACGCCGCACGCGTGCCCGTGGCCGGCGTATTCTTCAGCACCCTGATTGCCCCGCCTGCCGGGCTGATTGTGTTGAACGGTGCGGTCAAAGGCGTCTTCGCACCCAACCCCATGCCATCCGATTATGTTTCGAAGACCAAAGCCTACCGTGCCTTGCGCCCCGTTGCCTTTCGTCACAACGCCCAGGAAGTGGGTGCGCTGAACGGCTGGGCAAAAGATGCCTCTGCGAATTATCGGCAGATCAGAGCGAAGACGATCATCATTGCCGGGGACAAGGACGGCGTGGTCTCGACCGAAATCCACTCCAAGCATCTTGCCCGCGATATCCCGGGAGCAGAGCTTATCGTCGTCCATAATCTCGGCCACAAGTCGGATTACGTCGCCCGCGATCTGGTCGTCGCAGCGCTGGAGAAAATCGCTGGCAAGCCCCGCAATCTGAAAGCCATCGCCAAGACGGTGGAAACGCGAATTGCCAGCGACAAGGGCGCGATGTGACGGCAGGACGATATTTCGACCAGTCACAGCCACACTTGCCGATCTTCATTGCATGTCGTATGTCTCAATCCAATAGTTCAAGGATTGTTGAAATATGGACGAGCGCCAGGCGCTTTCTTCATTCGCGGCACTCTCCCAGGAAACCCGGCTTCGCATCGTGCGGGCCCTGGTCGTAGCGGGTCCGGATGGACTTGCGGCCGGTAAAATTGCCGAACGCATGGGCGTTTCTGCCACCAATGTTTCATTCCACCTCAAGGAACTGGAGCGGTCCGGGCTGATCAACCAGCAACGGGTGTCACGCTCCATCATCTATCGTGCCAGTTTCGAGACGCTTGCCGAGCTTGTGACCTTCCTGATGGAAGACTGCTGCGCTGGTAACTCCGCGATCCGGCATAACGTCTCGTCGTCCGAGGGTCATCTATCTGCTGCAAGGGTGAACGCCGTTGAATAGGTCGCGCGTTTCTGCCTCTCTCGTTTCAGCGCTCGGCCTGACGCAGATCATCGGATACGGCACGCTCTATTACAGCTTCAGCATCCTGGCGCCCGGCATGGCGCAGGATCTTGGGCTTTCGCTGGCGCAGGTGTTCGGGGTGTTCTCCGTCTCCCTTTTCATCGGCGGGCTTTCGGCAATTTACATCGGCAGACAGATGGACCGGCTGGGTGCGGCAACCATCATGGCGGTCGGGTCCGCGCTGGCATCGGTGATGCTCGTGCTATGCGCTGCGGCACCTTCGGTCGCGACTTTTGCCATTGCCATCATCCTGCTCGAGGTTTCGTCCGGCATGGTGCAATATCAGGCGGCCTTCGCCACGCTGGTGGAGAGCGATGCCCATAGCGCGTCGCGGAGCATTACCTATCTGACGCTGATAGGCGGCTTTGCGTCAACGATCTTCTGGCCGATCTCCAGCGTGCTTGCCAGCCATCTTTCCTGGCGTGAAATCTATCTCGTCTTTGCAGCACTCAACCTTGTTGTCTGCATGCCGCTGCATGTCTGGATCAGAAGCCTCGGCAAGAAGGCACGCGGTTTGCCCGTTGGCGCGAAACCGACTGTCGTCGGCGCCGTTCCGCCGCATATGCGCCAGAGGACCATGCTCATCGTCTCCGTCGCTTTCGCGCTTCTCGGATTTACGCTTTCCGCCATGCTGGCACATATGGTGCCCATGCTCGGATCGATCGGGCTGGGTGCTGCCGCGGTCGTGATCGGTTCTCTCTTCGGCCCGGCCCAGGTTTTGAGCCGCCTGATCAACATGGTGTTTGGAAAGCGTCTTTCGCCGCCGGGCCTTGCCGTTTTGTCCGCGGTGCTGATCGTGTCCGGGGTGGTGATGCTGCTGCTCAGCGCAGACTGGTTGCCGGGTGCGGTGGCCTTTGCCATTTGTCTCGGGCTTGGCTCCGGCATCAACAGCATCGCACAGGGAAGCCTGCCGCTTTATCTCGCCGGCTCGGAAGGCTATGGCGCAATGACCGGCAAACTGACCGCTGCACGGCTTGCGGTCGGCGCTTTCGCGCCATTCGCCTTTGCTGCCGCGATGGAAAATGTCGGTCTAAGCTTTGCGCTTGCAGCAAATGCAGGACTTGGCGCGTTCAGCATTGCCGCTTTCGTCATTGTCGCGCGGTCCTGCCGCGCTCAGGTGGCGTAAGCGCGCCGCCGATCAGATCGAGTTCAGAGACACCCGCTTCTGAAGTGCTGCAGCTTCTTCCTTCCGCTCGCTGTAACGGCTGGTCAGATAGGGCGAGGCATCGCGTGTCAGAAGGGTGAACTTCACCAGTTCCTCACAGACATCGACGACGCGATCATAATAGGAAGATGGCTTCATCCGCCCTTCGGCATCGAATTCCTGAAATGCTCTGGCGACCGAAGACTGGTTGGGAATGGTGATCATCCGCATCCAGCGGCCGAGGATGCGCATCTGGTTGACCGCATTGAAGGACTGGCTGCCGCCGGAAACCTCCATCACGGCGAGCGTCTTGCCCTGGGTGGGGCGCACGGAACCGAGCGACAGGGGGATCCAGTCTATCTGCGATTTCATGATGCCGGTCATGGCGCCGTGGCGCTCCGGGCTGATCCAGACCTGCCCCTCCGACCATTGCGAGAGGTCGCGTAGTTCCTGCACCTTAGGATGACTGGCCGGTGCTTCATCCGGAAGCGGAAGTCCAGCGGGATCGAACAACCGCACTTCGCACCCCAAATGCTCCAGCAGGCGACGGACCTCGAAGGCAAGGAGCCTGCTATAGGACATTTCTCTGAGCGATCCATAGAGGATGAGGATGCGCGGGCTGTGGACCGACATTGCAGGACGCAGGGCCTCGGCCGGGATGGGATCGAGATGTTCGCTCTGTAAAGCGGGGAGGTGCTCAGACAATACGCTTTCCCTCATGATCGAGAACCTGTTCTCCATCTTCCTTGGTGAAGGCACCCTGATGGCTGTCGGGCAGAATATCCAGCACCGCTTCCGACGGACGGCAGAGCCGTGTTCCGAGCGGCGTAACCACGAAAGGCCGGTTGATGAGGATCGGCTCCTTCACCATGGCATCCAGCAACTGCTCGTCGCTTAACGCCGGATTGTCCAATCCAAGTTCGGCATAGGGCGTGCCCTTTTCCCGGATTGCTTCGCGGACCGTCAGTCCAGCATCGGTGATCATTGCCTTCAACTCTGCGCGTGATGGCGGGGTTTGGAGATACTCGACGACCGTGGGTTCGATACCGGCGTTGCGGATCATGGCCAGCGTGTTGCGCGACGTTCCGCAGGACGGATTGTGATAGATGGTCACATGCATGGTTATGCCTCCTTGGTTTGGGCGTTCTTTGAAACGGATGGGGCGCTTTCGTACCACCCCTTCGAGCGGTTCACGATCCAGACGACGGACAGCATGACGGGCACCTCGATGAGCACGCCGACGACGGTTGCGAGTGCGGCGCCAGACTGGAAGCCGAACAGGCTGATAGCCGCGGCCACCGCAAGCTCGAAGAAATTGCTCGCCCCTATAAGAGCTGAAGGCCCGGCCACGCAGTGCTGTTCGCCCGCCATGCGGTTGAGCAGATAGGCCAGTCCAGAATTGAGGTACACCTGGATCAGGATTGGAACCGCCAGAAGTCCGATAATCGCAGGCTGAGCAATGATCTGCTCGCCCTGAAAGCCAAAAAGCAAGATTAGCGTTGCCAGCAGTGCGACGAGAGAGAGCGGCTGCAGCTTTGATAGCAGGGCGTCCAGAGACCGAGTCGTCCCATCGGCGGTCAGCAACTTTCGTAGGACCTGCGCGATCGCCACCGGGATCAGGATGTAGAGGACAACCGAGATTGTCAGCGTGGCCCACGGGACGGTGATTGCCGACAGCCCGAGCAACAAGGCGACGATCGGGGCAAAGGCGACAATCATGATTGCGTCGTTAAGCGCGACCTGGGACAATGTGAAGTGCGGTTCGCCCTTCGTCAAATTCGACCAGACGAAAACCATCGCCGTGCAAGGTGCGGCCGCCAAAATGATCAAGCCGGCAATATACGAGTCGATCTGATCTTCCGGCAGCAACGGTCGAAACAGCCAACCGACGAACAGCCAGCCGAGAAGAGCCATGGAGAAAGGTTTGATCGCCCAGTTGATGAAAAGCGTGACGCCGATGCCGCGCCAATATCGTCCGACTTTCGACAGCGAGCCAAAATCGATCTTCAGCAGCATGGGAATGATCATCAGCCAGATCAGGATGGCGACAGGAATGTTGACGCTGGCGACCTCAGCTGCGCCGATCGCATGAAAGACCCCTGGCAACAGGTGGCCGAGCGTGATGCCGACCAGAATGCAGAAAAAGACCCAAACCGTCAGATAGCGTTCGAATGTGGACATCAACTTGTCTTTCCGGCGTTTGATCCTGGCGTGGTGGCGTGATGCTGCGTCACGACTTTTCAACCCTACAGCAGGGCGTCAAATCGGCGATTAGCGGGGTGCAGAGCGCGGCATTGCCGTTGCAGCAATCCTTGAGCAGGAAAAGCGTCAGCGCACGAAAACCATCGAGATCGGCGCGATAGATGATGGAGCGGCTTTGCCGGTCGCTTTTCACGATGCCTGCTCGCTGCAAGATGCCGAGATGGGCCGACATCGTGTTTTGGGGCACGTCCACCAACCGAGCAAGCTCACCGGCCGCCACACCATCGGGCTCAGCTTTCACGAGGAGTCGGAAGGTTTCAAGACGTGTGGGTTGCGCAAGGGCCGACAGCGCTGCAATGGCAAGATTAGTATCCATATATCCAGAATAATGGATATTTCATTTCCGTCAAGAGCGCGTGTCTCTCGGGCGTGCAGAACGCCGCAGGGTCGCGGATTGGCTCAGTTTTCGATCAGATTGGCAACCGGCGCCGAAAGCGAAAACACCAGCCCATCCCTGTCGAAATCAATCCGGCTTGTGCCTCCGAGATAGGAAGAGAGCGCCTTGTCGATCATCCTCGATCCAAAGCCGCGGCGGGTTGGCTTGAAGACTTCGGGGCCGCCGGTTTCTTTCCAGGTGAGGTCGAGGGTGGGACGGTTGGCGCCTTCGTTAAGTTTCCAGGTGAGCGAGACGATGCCGGTGTCGTTGGAGAGCGCGCCGTATTTGAAGGCGTTGGTGGCGAGTTCGTGGAAGGCGAGGGTAAGCGCAAGCGCACATTTGGCCGAGAGATCGATTTCGGGGCCATCGATCAAAACCCGGCCGGCGCTATGTTCGGCAACGACGGCCTCGGCGAGTGTGCGCAGTTGCGTCGGGTTGTGGTGGGCGTTGATGAGGATGTCATGCCCGCGGCTGAGAGCGCCCAGACGCGAAAGGAAGGTTGGCTTGGCGGTTGCCATGTCGGCGTCGTCTTTCAACGTTTGCGACGCGACAGCCTGCACCAAGGCGAGGATATTCTTGATGCGGTGCGCAAGCTCGTTGCGCAACAGGATCTGCTCATCCTCGAAGGATTTGAGAGCGGTGATGTCTCTTGAAATGGAAAGGATGCCTTCGACAGCACCCTTGTCATCGAAGAGCGGCGAGACCTTCACATCCCAATAACGCGGCGTGCCCTTGGCTGTATTGGCAAAGCCCGTAAAACGCGCGGCGCGACCGGCGCGGGCTTCATCCAGTGCGGCAACAGCTTCGGTATTGCCCTGGCCCTCCCAGAAATTGGGCCAGTAGCAGCCCTTGAATTGGGAAAAATCGTCCACCTCCATCACTCGCTGGCCGCCTTCGTTCATGAATTGGAGGGACCCATCCATGCCGATAACTTTTATGCAGTCATCCGAAACAGCGAGTGCAGCGGCAATGAAGCGAGAACTATTGTGGCTATCCAGCACTGGAAATTACCTTGAATAAGATGCGGGTCTGCGAGAAACACAGGCTAGTTCAATACCATAACCATTTAAGGCGCAACAGAAGAAGAAGTTCCCATCAATACTTCGTTAATGACGTTACGTGAGGTCTTTCACGTCGGATTTTCTTCGCTGTGCATTGCGCAAAATCGCCTTGCCGGGGAGCGCTGACAAGCACGTTCAACGTCCCGGTGCCGAATTTCGTGGCAAGTCCGTGTCGTTAGGGACGCCTGCTCCACAGGCGGTCATGAAGCGTCATACCCAAAAGCATGGCGACGACGAAGAGGATGACTTGCGGCGCACCGCTGGTGAGTGCTGTCACCGAGAGAGACGCGATGGCCGGGCCGGGGCAGAAGCCGCCGAGCCCCCAGCCGAGGCCGAAAAGCGCTGAGCCGATGATGAGCGGCGCATCGATCTTATGTTTTGTCGGCAGGTGGAACGTATCGTCCAGTACGGGATGCCCCATGCGTTGTGCTGCCCGCCCGCCGATAAAGGCAACAAGGACAGCGCCGCCAAGAACGAAAGCGAGGCTCGGGTCCCAATTGCCGAAGACATCCAGAAAGGCTTGAACGCGGGCAGGGTTCAGCATACCGGAAAGTGACAGGCCGAGGCCGAAGATCAGGCCGGATGCCAGTGCTGCGGAAAATCGAAGGATCGAGCGGTTCATCATCCGATGCTCCGCAGGACGGCAACGGCGGCGATGCCCGTTGCCAGAAATGTCGCGACCGCCGCCATGGAGCGGGGAGACAGCCGTGCGAGCCCCAGCACGCCGTGGCCGCTGGTGCAGCCGGAGCCCATGCGCGAGCCGAAGCCGACCAGCAAGCCTGCGAGCGCAATGAGTGGCCAGGGCGTGGTGATCTCGATCTGCGGCCAGCCACCGAAGAAAGAAAGATAGGCCATCGGCCCGAGCAGCAGGCCCAGCACGAAGGCGAGATTGGTGGTGAGCCCGACACCTTTGGCCAGGCGTCCGACAATGCCGCTGATACCGGCAATGCGACCGTTGAGGATGAGCAGCATGACGGCGGAGGCGCCGATCAACAGGCCGCCCGCAAGGGAGGCGAGATAAGGGCTCATGCCGTCTCCCTTGCGCAGAAAATGTTATAGAGAGCGGCGACCAGTTGGGCGGCCTTTTCCTCGGTCAGACGGTAGAAAATCTGCTTGCCATCACGCCTGGTATCGACAATGCCGGAGCCTCTGAGCACGGTGAGGTGCTGGGAAAGATGCGGCTGGTGCAGATCGAGCCGCTCCTCCAGATCGCCAACGGAGAACTCCCCCTCGGCCAGGGTGCAGACGATCATCAGCCTCGCCGGGTGCGACAGGGTTTTCAGTAGGGTGGCGACATCTGCGGCACGGTCTGCCATTTCGGCAGGCGAAAGCGCCAGGTCTTTTGGCAGAGCGGTCATTCCCAAACGGCTCCCTGCAAGGCATCCAGCGGAAACTTGAGATAGCGTTTGCCATTCGCCTCCGGTTCCGGCAGGCGGCCACCGCAGATATTTACCTGTAGCGCATGAAGCATGAGCTTCGGCATGGGGAGCGTCTTGTCGCGTTGTGTGCGAAGCGTCACGAAATCCTGCCTGCTGACGCCTGCAACATGCGGGTTGGAGGCTTTTTGTTCGGCCACCGTACTTTCCCAACGCGGCGTGCGGCCATTCGGCTGATAATCATGACCGGTAAAGAGCCGCGTTTCATCCGGCAGGGCCAGAATATCCTGTATGGAGTGCCAGAGGGCATTCGCATCCCCGCCGGGGAAATCGGCGCGCGCCGTGCCGCCATCCGGCATGAATAGCGTGTCGTGGATGAAAGCCGCATCGCCGATGACATAGGTGATCGAGGCGAGCGTGTGGCCGGGAGAGAAGAGAACCCGCGCGTCGAGTGAACCGATCTTGAACGTCTCTCCATGGGCAAACAGCTGGTCCCATTGCGACCCATCGGTTTCGAGGTCCGGCCAGTTATAGATATCCTTCCATAGCGCCTGGACATCCACGACGCGCTCGCCGATGGCGGTGCGGGCACCTGTCTTTTGTTTCAGATAGTGCGCGGCAGAGAAATGATCGGCATGCGGATGCGTGTCGAGGATCCATTCGACCGTGAGATCTTTGGCACGCACATAATTGAGGATCGCATCGGCATTGATGGTGGCTGTGGCGCCGGACTTCTCGTCGAAATCCAACACCGGATCGATGATGGCGCATTTGCCGGCCTCGGGATCAGAGACCACATATTGAATGCTGGAGGTGCGGGCGTCGAAGAAGCCTTTCACCTGCGACCGCCGCGAGGTTTGGCGGGCAAGCCACGTCTCTACGACACCCATGTCGAAGCCATGGGCGCGGCCGAAGGCAGCGACATCGGCTGCTTTCATCCGCCCATCCAGAACTTCGCCGATCACATAGAGGCTGAGCGAACGGGTGCCGCCTTTGCAATGGGCGAAAACCGGGCCATCGGATTGGCGCATGGCATCCTGGAAGGCCCGCACGTCCGCCTCGGTGATGGTACTCATCGTCACCGGAATGTGGCTATAGGCCAGACCATATTGGCCCGCTGCCTGCGCCTCCACTTTCGTGCCGAGTTGAGCCGTGTCCTCGCCATCCGGGCGATTGTTGATGAATGTCGTGAAGCCTTGAGAGTGAAGAGCCTCGATGTCTTCGACACTTGGCTGGGTCGAGACCGATAGCTTGTCGGAGATTTTGGTGACCGGCATAGGTGCCCTCCATCCTAAGTCATTATATATTATTTTATAATGTATAATGATGTGGGCTGCAAGTGCTAAAGCGTGGCGCGATCTTCAGATTCCCTCGCCACGCTTCAGCTCGTTGTCTTTAGTCTGTCACTATCGCCAGACCGCTGCACCCCTTGCGCGGCATGCTTCAGTATTTCGGAATGGACGATGGCTTTCGGTCGAACGTTTCCGTCGTGCCGTCCGGCCTGTACAACGTCCAGGAGCCACTGAGATTTTGCGAGAGCCTTCCCTCGCTTTTGCCGTCGCGGCTGACGGCATATCCGCCTCCAAGATTCTGCTGGAGTTCGTAGGTGCTTCCATCTTTCTTGAAGCATCGCGAGGCGTTCATCCCGCACTCGGCGAAGGCGCTGTTTGCTGCAAGCACCATGATGGAAGATAGGATAAGTCGCTTCATGAGTTTGATCCTTTCGCTATTGCGTTCAGTTGGAAGTGACATCGATTTGAACTGTTTTGGACGATGACCGCAGGATTCGCCCGGGTGAAAAATCCGTCCGGACGGGCAGGCGGCGGAGATGGATGCTCTCGTCTCCCGGCCGAGATGGAGCACGGCGCCTTCGTCCCTTTGGGTGGGCAGCGTTTCGCCGTGATACCGGGAGATGCGTGCGACTATGAAAGGTCACCGTATGCGTGAACTGGCGTTACTGCCTTCGCATCGCGCATAGTCTGCCGCATCGCTGGCAAAGTCCTTCGCCGCATCCGCAGCATCGGCTGCGTCCTCTGCATATTCCGTCAGGGCGCGAATATAGGTCGCGACGTCGTTCTTGTAGGAGCGCATGTCATACTCCGAGCAATTGGAATAAAGCACGCAGGAAGGCTGTGAAATTTTGGAGGGTGCCCTGGGAATGCGGACATCGCTGGAAGGCTCGGAGCAGCCCAGTGCCAGTGTTGGAGCGATCATGAAAACAGTACAAAAAAACGAAACGCGTCGCATGCTGGGAACCTCCGTTTGCATGGCTGATGAAAATCCGTGTCAGGGTTAAAGTGTTGCGCGGAACCGTGCAGTCTCTTGTCTGTCCATCGCGCCGACCTCACTATCGTTTTGTCCATTTGTCCTTTATGGTCGCGGGCTAAATGCCGCTGCGGAAAGACGATCCCGCTTTGCGTCGTGCCATGTGCAGGTCGCCATGTGTTCGACCCGTCTGACCCTAAGATTCTCTCCCAATCTCTTCATTCGATGCGTCCTTCGTGGGTGGCGGTTACGACCGCCGTTGCCGAGTGGGTGCGATCGGTGAGTAGGGACTTGCTTTCGCCTCAGTGGCCGCTATCCGATTGGCGGACGGCTCTTACTGAGCGGCTGGCATTCTCCCCGGCATCAATCTGCGCATATGGACAAGACGATCGTCGAGAGGCGATCTGCATTTTTCAAAGCAGCATCCGTCCTCAATCGCGCGATACATGCCCGAAGACAAAATGGTTGCCGGTTCCGTTGCCGCATCGGCTGCATCGCAACTTCCGTTCCAGCAGCATCAACTGCTGCGACTTGCCAAACCGTCGCTGTAATTCCCATCGCTCCAGCATGCTCACCTCTCCGCATTGTCCGCATTTGCCGCTGACCGAATACCACTGCGGCAGGTCGGCAAATGTAACCTCGTTGGCCTTTTGTCCTGCTATCTCGTCGCCCGCGCCCACCAGATCGATACCGCGACGGTGGCGCATGTCACTCCCGCTCGCCGTTCGGTATCCACCCGCGCGTAAATCCTCGTCCCATCGCGGCGACGGCGACCGAAAGCTGTTGTTGAAGATGCTCGATCTCATCCAGCAGCGTTTCTACCGCCGCCTTCGCATCCCCGTCGTGGCATTGGATGACATATGCCGCAACATCCACGACCTGTTCGTTGATTTCGGCACACACGTTCCCGATCTCCTGTTTCAGAGCCACCTGCTCGTTGATGTGAAAGATGATTGATCCCTGTCCGGTCAGTCAGGCATCAAGTCGGTTATCTCGCCATGAGAGACCAGGAGACGGGGATCGGCCATATCGCCGCTCTCCTCATCCACGGTGACGGCATAGGCAGCAACGCCAATATGGCGAGACGCCATTGCACCGGCAATCTTCTCGGCAGAGGCTGCGTTGGAAGCCTGCCGAATATCCCCCGGCACAATACCGCCGCGCCCCTTCTTGAACTGCACCACGATGATCTTCTCAGTTCCGGACATCTCTCGGCCTCTCATTTGTTCTATAAATGTTCTCATTTTTTGGAAGAGTCAAGACAGTGTTTTGGCGTGGTTTCGCAGCGTCGTACGGCAACCAAGCCAATAGCTGCGGATGGCAGGACGCCCATCGCTGTGACCAGTCAGAATAAATGCTCTTGTCCGACCTGAGAGATACGTGACGTTTTGTACCGGAGACATGGGTAACACTTTTCGCTTTGCGGGAGGTGTTGATGCCGTTGAGAGAGACTTCGGTTATGGAAGAACGTCTACGCTTTGTCGCCTGATTACTGGAGGGTGAAGGGATAAGCGAGGTGTGCCGGGACTTCGGCATATCACGCAAGACCGGCTACAAGATATTCAATCGCTACAACGATGACGGGCTTGAAGCTCTGACGGACAAATCCCGGCGTCCGGTTCGCTACGCCAACCAACTCCCGATCCCGTCGAGGCAGGGATCGTGAGCCTCAAAAAAGGAGAAGCCGCATTGGGGGCACCACACTATCGCAAGCCGTCAATGCACACGATCTGCGGCGCGCCGACTTCAAACGCGACTCACCTCTATAGAAGTGAATGGGTTCTCCCACTTGTTCGCCACTATAAAGTTGGTTTGGGTTACCGAAAAGCGCGAGTTGGTTTTGCGGCTGCCACCCTAAACGAGGATTGATTCTTCCGGGTCTTGATCACGAATCTGCTGCCTAGGATCGTGTCTAATTAGCGAAGCAAAACAATGGTGCAAATGATCTATTGGATTCGCTTGCTGGGAGGGTGTCTGGATCTAGCTTCGACAGGCGTTCCGAGACATTAGGGCTTAGTATATTGCGGTCATCAAAGATTTTCCGACTAATTTATGCTGAAATGATTAGTTGCATATATGTTCTGGTACACTCTTGCAGAGTCAGGCTGTTGCGATAAGCTCCCGTCGGCTGGAGATATCATGGTAAAGCAATCTAATCCTGCAGGCGTCGCTAGAGCGGCGGAAGATGCGAACGACGTAGTGGAGGAGGTCTCGGCGTCCTCCACTGACAAAAGCAAGCAAAGAGAGATCAAGGGTGGCATTCCCTATACCCCTTCTCCTGGCGTGTTCAAACGCGCCCTAGAAGGGATGATAGCTGCGGAGCGACCTGACAAATTTAGTCCTGACTTCATGGAGACTATCCTTCACTTGACTGGTGGCGGTGCCAGAGCGGTGCCCCCAATGTTGAAGAAAATGCAGTTTCTCAGTCCTGATGGTTCGCCCACAACTTTGTACTCGAAGTTCAAGACAGATGGCGGTCGGAGCCAAGCGGCTTACGAGGGATTACGGAATGCTTTCGGCGAACTCTTCAAGCGGAAAGAATTTGTGCATCGCGCCGACGAGAACGCCGTAAAGGATGTTCTGGTCGAAATTACAGGGCTGAAAAAAACCGACTCCATCATCCGCCTTATGTACGCGTCCTTCGAAGCCGTTCGCGCATTCATTACGAGCGACGTCGTGAAGGAGTCGGATGCAGTTGGCGAGACCGATGTCAGCAATGCTTCTGAAAAGATTCCTCAAGATCGGCCGGTCAGCGTTGTGAAGCTTGGGCTGTCATATCAGATAAACATCGTTCTGCCAGAAACTGAAAACATTGCGGTCTTCAATGCGATCTTCAAAAGCCTGCGGGAAAATCTCCTCAGATGAGTCAGGAAGATCACATCGAACTGTTTATCCTTAAGAATGCGGTGATAACTCGCGATCTTCGGACCGCTTTCAACGTTAATGGGATCGGCAATAAGAGAGGTGCGCTTGAAGCCCAGGCCGACTCCCTCGTTGCCGAATATTTGAGGCAGGTAGACTTTGCAACGCTCGCTGCCGCCGAACGGATGAGCGAGTTCTACAAGCTGTTCTATGCGCTCGAAAATGACATCAGAGAGCTGATAGAGGCGACGATGCTCGAGAGCAGTGGAAACGACTGGTGGAAAACGTGCGTCCCACAGGTCGTCAGAGAGAACGTTCAAAAGAACTACGATCGCGAGGCTGCTGAAGGGCTGCCTCCTCGTTCTGACCGCCTTATTGACTATACGACCTTCGGCGAACTCGGTGAAATTGTGAAGGATAACTGGGACATCTTTTCAGGGATGTTCTCCAATGCTACGCGAAATAGAGTTCTTCGCGTTCTCAACCGTCTGAATCTCGTCCGAGGGCCCATCGCCCATTGCAATTTCTTGCAGGAGGAAGAGGCGATCAGGCTAAAGCTGGCGATACGCGATTGGTATAAGCTCATGGAATAGAAATCAGCCTAAGGCAGATGAGCTAGCAATATTTTTGACACTCGTCGCGTGGAATTGATTGTAATGCTTCACGAGCAGGCAGACTGTCCGGGACTGCTGGATGTGTGAAGATCCCCGTTTGCGCTGTCATAGTCTATGCTATGTCGTAATCAAGTGCCATCTATGTTGCGACGTAGTCGTTAAAAAATGGCGCACCCGACAGGATTCGAACCTGTGACCTTTGGAATCGGAATCCAACACTCTATCCAGCTGAGCTACGGGTGCACTCGTGACGCGTTTTTGAGTCGCGTTTGGATATGCCGGGTTTCTTAAACTAGCTTTCCTGTCTCTTCAATCCGTAAAATGTCGCCGGCGACAATGATATTGCCGATGAATCGGTATGGTTAAAAATCATCTATTACTTCTTGCACGCTTTGCTTGTGTCTAATTCTTACGGGCTGGAATTTGTACTTCATCTTTCGCCGGTTGCATGATGAGTGGCTAGTTAACGAGAACGTGCATGATGATTATTCGCGCTCGAGTTTGAGAAGAGCGAGATTAGTGGTTTGTTTACAATATATTGGTTGTAAGAACCAATATTTATGTGATGCTAATAGTAGGAAATGCTTATCGTTTCCGCCATGGAAGATTTCATCCGTACGAGCCCTAGACCTATGGATTAATTACTATTAAACATTGTTCTAATAAACATATGCCGCTAATGACCTCTCAAGCGGATGAATCACAGGAGGCCGGGATGACTTTGAATATGGCTTTTGAGCAAGGTCGCGCGAAGGGTAAATACTCGGAAGCCGATGAGCCGTCGCTTGGGCATTCCAAGCTCTCGAAGCTCGATGTCGATTACTCCATTCTTTCCGAGGCTGTACTTTACAGGCTCCGGAGGGCGCAACTCGCGGTGGTGGGGGACTTCAACGAGAGCCTTCTTGCCTACGGTCTTCGTCCGGCTGATTTCTCCGTGCTGATCGTTGTGGCGAACAATACCGATCTGAAGCAGAGCGATGTTGCAGAGGCGCTTGGAATTCAGCGCGCCAACTTCGTGGCGATCATCGATGGTCTGGAAAACAAGGGGCTGCTCGCCCGCCGCAGATCGGCGACCGACCGCCGTGTGCATTATCTGGAGATGACGGAAGAGGGCAAAGCCACGCTCGACGAAATCCTGCAGATCTGGAAAGCCCATGAGGACAAGCTCGTCGGCAGACTGGGAGGCGAGAAGGCTCGCGATCAACTTGTCGGGCTGTTGCGCAAGATCGAGGATTGATCCCTAGAGATAATGCTCGGCGTTATCCATTGAACACTTGAAGGCGGTGCAGCTTTGCGCCGCTTTTTTGTTGACGGGTTAGGGGTGGCGCGTCTGCGATGAGCGGACTGACCCATCATGGTGTTCGCCGTTGCAGCACGATCCTAGGACGAGACCTCTTGCTGCGCCATTCCCTTCATTGTGCGGTGGCTCTGGGGCAAGAGGTAGCGGTTTCCTCATCCGTATTGTGCTGTCGCTCGCCAGTCCACACGCAGAGCCGCTTAGGGCAAGTTCTCTCAGATCAAGGACAATGGTCTGGCTGTTTCTCCAATACCGCCGGATGGGTGTGCCTGTCATCTGGCTGGATCCTGACGCTGGGAGCGAGGCTCTTGCCATGGGTCAAGCGTGTCGGCCTTCTCTAAACGCCGGCATATCCTGCCCAGGCCAGCGCAGTAGAGTGGCTTCGGTCGATCACAATCCGGTTGGATAGGCGATTCTCGCGCCTCTCTTTGGCCTGCGGTCTTGCATTGTTGCGTTTCTGAGGGGATATGCTCGGCAAAATGCTTGAAGCGCCGTGCGTCCTGTTTGACGCCCAAAGGATGCTTTACCTTTTTGAACCGACACATCGTGCTTTTCCGAAAATCGATTTTGATTTTCGGGCCGATGCAGTAAAGCCGGATGCTTGCGTGGATTTCGCATGAGAGGCTGGCGCAAGGGAGAGACCATGCTTTTGATCGATACGAACCACCCGATGTATCGCCCGCTCTGGGTGCGGCTGCTGATCGTTGGCGTCTGCGCTGGCTGGGCGGTGTTGGAGTTCGTCAACAACGAGCCCTTCTGGATGACCGTCGTCGGCGGCATCGCGCTTTATGCAGCCTATGTGCTGCTGTTTACCTTCAAGCCGGCCGAGCCGAAGCCGGACGAGCCAGCGGTTCGCTCCGAGCAGGACTGAGGCCTCATGCGCGCTTTACCGGGCGGTTTTCAGGTTCTGCCCATCAGCGGCAAAAGCCGGATGGCCTGATCGATCAGAAGATTGGCGGCCGTCATGCGCAAATGGGCGTTCTCGCGAAAGGCGGCGGGGACTGCGTCGGGGTGATTGAGCCTGGCGAAGGCCCGCCGCTTTTCGCTGAGGCTTTCCAGCGTGTCCCTGTCGTTGATGGCAAGCTCGTGGTTGACATCTTCCAGAGAGGTCTTTTGAAGATAATCCGGCATTGGCGCCGGTTCAGGCTCCTCATCCTTCGGCTCGATATTCGAGGTCGGCATTTCCTCCAGCACATCGAGATAGGCAGAGAGCGGGCGATTGTCCGGCTCTGTGTCGGGTATGCCGGATGTCGCGATGGGGCCGGGGTCGAAGATGACGCGCGGGCTAAAGGGTGTGGCAATTTCCTCCTCAGGTCGATCTTCCGCCTCGCGCTCAAGGCGCGCGACGACAGACTGGAAAACCGACTGGCCGAAAAGCATGACACCCCATCTCTTTGCGACCGCGCGACAGCAAGATGCGTAGATTCAAAAAGTAAAGCGCCCTTTGTGCGTCGAATAGGACGCGCGGTACTTTAGCAGGTCTACAGCGGCGGTCGTTGCTTACCGCAGAGAGAATCACTCTAATATTGCCCGAGCCTTGAGCGTTACGCGGCCTTGCGGCTTTCCTCCAGCACCAGATCATAAAGAAGCTGGGCGCTGGGCGGCAGCACTCGGTCCTTCACCGTCAGCAGGCTGAAGGGTTTGACGCTGAGTTCAAACTCGGTCGGTAGAATGCGGATGTCGCCCATGGGGGAATGCTGGCCGGAGAGAAACTCGGCCATTTCCAGCGCAAGCGGCGCGATTGCGTGGGTGGTGCTGACAATGGCGAGGGTCAGCACGGTGGAGGGTGTGTTGATGATGTTGCGTGGCAGCGAGACGCCCTGGGCAAGGAAGGCATCCTCGATCGTGCGCCTCAGCAGTGTGCCGGGCGGCTGGAACACCCAGTCGTAGTCACAAATATCCTCCAGCCGCGCAGGCGGGGCATTCAGCAGGGGATGATTCTTGCCGACCAGAAGACAGGCGCGCTCGATGCCGATTTCATGGGCATTGAACAGGGCTGGGTCGAGATCGTCCGGAATGCGGCCGATGACGAAATCATGCCGTGCTGCCAGAAGCTCGCGCGCGAGAATATTGCTGGTTTCCACCTGCACGCTGATTTCGATGCCCGGATAGATATCCATTGCTTTACGAAGTGCAGGCACCACCATGCTGATGGCGGGTGCGGTGACAGCACCAATATAGACCGAGCCGCCGCTGCCGGATTTCATCTGTGCGAGCTCCCGGCTTGCCTCGCGCAGCTCCAAAAGGATCTTCTTGGCCCGTCTCGCCAAGGCTTCTCCAAACTTGGTTAAGACAACGCCGCGTGATGCGCGCTGACAGAGCGGGCTCTTCACGATGGCCTCCATCTCCGACAGAACGCGCGAGGCCGCAGGCTGCGTCATGTTGAGGGCTGCTGCCGCAGCGCTTACCTGGCCGTGTTCTTCCACCATCACAAGCATACGTAAATGGGTCATTTTCAGCCCGGCGCGCAACAGGGGGTTGTCTTCGATGATCGAGGGAAACTCACTCAGATTCGTTTCATCGCGTTCCATTTTCGTCACCGTTTATGGCAGGAGAGCTTAGAATAAAAATTTGTATCGATTTAATATATCAAAATTGATATAGGAAAAGAGAGATATTCTATTTGACAGTTATATAGATTCAGAACAGTTTGCACCTCGTGCCGGGGAGGAGCGATGAAAGACGGATTATGCTCAGGGAGCCCGTTCGAGTAAGCTCGATTCTTCACTACCGCGCATGAATTTGACGGCATTCTGTAAGGATACAGAAGCCTAAAAGGGTTCCAAGGGAGAGAGTTCATGAAATCCATCATTTCGTTGTTTGCTGCCTGCGCTATCGGCGCTGCGGCATTTGCGTCGCCCGTCTGGGCGCAGGACAAGGGCACGGTCGGTATCGCCATGCCAACCAAGTCCTCCGCGCGCTGGATCGACGACGGCAACAACATCGTCAAGCAGCTTCAGGACGCCGGCTACACGACCGACCTTCAGTACGCTGACGACGACATTCCGAACCAGCTTTCCCAGATCGAAAACATGGTCACGAAGGGCGTCAAGGTCCTCGTTATCGCTTCGATCGACGGCACGACTTTGTCGGACGTTCTCAAGCAGGCCGGCGAACAGGGCATCAAGGTTATCGCCTATGACCGCCTGATCCGTAACAGCGGCGACGTCAGCTACTACGCAACCTTCGACAACTTCCAGGTTGGCGTTCTGCAGGCAACCTCCATCGTCGACAAGCTTGGCCTGAAGGACGGCAAGGGTCCGTTCAACATCGAGCTCTTCGGCGGTTCGCCGGACGACAACAACGCCTTCTTCTTCTATGACGGCGCAATGTCTGTCCTGAAGCCTTACATCGACAGCGGCAAGCTCGTCGTGAAGTCCGGCCAGATGGGCATGGACAAGGTCGGCACGCTGCGTTGGGATCCGGCAACGGCCCAGGCTCGCATGGACAACCTGCTCTCCGCTTACTACACCGACGCCAAGGTTGACGCCGTTCTGTCTCCTTATGACGGTATCTCCATCGGTATCATCTCCTCGCTCAAGGGCGTAGGTTACGGCACCAAGGACCAGCCGCTGCCGGTCGTTTCCGGTCAGGACGCTGAAGTTCCTTCCGTCAAGTCCATCCTGGCTGGCGAACAGTACTCCACCGTCTTCAAGGACACACGCGAACTTGCCAAGGTTACCGTCAACATGGTCAACGCGCTGATGGAAGGCAAAGAGCCTGAAGTCAACGACACCAAGACCTACGAAAACGGCGTCAAGGTTGTTCCGTCCTACCTGCTGAAGCCGGTTGCCGTGACCAAGGACAATGTTGAAAAGGTTCTGGTTGAAAGCGGTTACTACAAGGCTGACCAGCTGAAGTAATTTCTTCATGATCGTGGCGGGGAGGGACGTGATCGTCGCTCCCCGTTTATCCAAATAAGAACGCCGGATTGTACGGCGCAGGATTGTGATATGGACAACACCATTCTCGAAATGCGCAACATCACCAAGACGTTTCCAGGCGTGAAGGCGCTTGAAAACGTGAACCTCAAGGTTCGCCAAGGTGAGATACATGCGCTCGTCGGCGAGAATGGCGCGGGAAAGTCGACCCTCATGAAGGTCCTCTCCGGCGTTTATCCCGCTGGCACATATGATGGAGAGATCCACTACGAAGGTGAGCTGCGCAATTTCCGCGCCATCAACGACAGTGAAGATATCGGCATCATCATCATTCACCAGGAGCTGGCGCTCGTGCCGCTTCTGTCGATTGCAGAAAACATTTTCCTCGGAAACGAAGTCGCGCAAAACGGCGTCATCAGCTGGCAGCAGACCTTCAATCGCACCCGCGAGTTGCTGAAGAAGGTTGGCCTGAAAGAATCGCCCGAAACACTCATCACCGATATCGGTGTCGGCAAGCAGCAGCTGGTGGAAATCGCCAAGGCGCTGTCGAAGAGCGTGAAGCTTCTGATCCTTGACGAGCCGACGGCTTCGCTCAACGAAAGCGATTCCGAAGCGCTGCTCAACCTCCTGATGGAGTTCCGCACCCAGGGGCTGACCTCGATCATCATCACCCACAAGCTGAACGAAGTGCGCAAGGTGGCCGACCAGATCACCGTGCTTCGCGACGGCATGACGGTGAAGACGCTCGACTGCCACAAGGAAGAGATCAGCGAAGACGTGATCATCCGCAACATGGTGGGTCGCGATCTGGAAGACCGCTATCCGCCGCGTGACGTGCCGATCGGCGAGACGATCCTCGAAGTCAAGAACTGGAACGCCTTTCACCAGCAGCACCGGGACCGTCAGGTCCTGCACGATATCAACATCAATGTCCGCAAGGGCGAGGTTGTCGGTATTGCGGGTCTGATGGGTGCGGGCCGCACCGAATTCGCCATGAGCGTGTTCGGCAAGTCCTATGGCCACAAGATCTCCGGCGAGGTTCTGCTTCACGGCAAGCCGGTGGATGTCAGCACCGTGCGCAAGGCGATTGATGCGGGTCTGGCTTACGTGACCGAAGACCGCAAGCATCTGGGTCTCGTGCTGAACGACAACATTCTGCACAACACCACGCTTGCCAACCTGGCCGGGGTGTCGTCTGGAACCGTCATCAATGACATTCAGGAAATGAAGGTCGCGACGGATTTCCGCAAGCGCTTGCGCATTCGCTCGTCCGGCATCTTCCAGGAAACGGTCAATCTGTCCGGCGGCAACCAGCAAAAGGTCGTGCTGTCCAAGTGGCTGTTCTCCAACCCGGACGTCCTCATTCTGGATGAACCGACGCGCGGTATCGACGTCGGCGCAAAATACGAAATCTACACCATTATCAACCAGCTTGCCGCCGACGGTAAGGGCGTTTTGATGATCTCATCGGAAATGCCCGAGCTGCTTGGCAATTGCGACCGCATCTACGTTATGAACGAAGGACGGATTGTCGCCGAATTGCCGAAGGGAGAGGCGAGCCAGGAAAGTATCATGCGCGCTATTATGCGCTCAGGGGAGAAGAACTGATGAGTTCGACCAACACATCCACCGAAGAGAACAACGTCATCTCGGTCGGCTCGTATATCCGGTCCAATATCCGTGAATACGGCATGCTGATCGCGCTCGTCGCCATCATGCTCTTTTTCCAGTTCTACACAGGCGGCATTCTCTTCCGTCCGGTCAACCTGACCAACCTCGTGTTGCAGAACTCCTTTATCGTCATCATGGCGCTCGGCATGCTGCTCGTCATCGTGGCAGGGCATATCGACCTTTCGGTCGGTTCGATCGTCGCCTTCGTCGGCGCCATAGCCGCCATTTTGACGGTCCAATGGGGTATGAACCCGTTCCTGGCCGCGCTGATCTGCCTCATCGTCGGCGGTGTCATCGGTGCCGCCCAGGGCTACTGGATTGCCTATCACCGCATTCCGTCCTTCATCGTGACCCTGGCGGGCATGCTGGTTTTCCGCGGCCTGACGCTTTTTGTCCTCGGCGGTAAGAACATCGGTCCGTTCCCGTCCGACTTCCAGGTCATCAGCACCGGCTTCCTGCCGGATATTGGCGGCATCGAAGGCATCAACACCACCTCGCTGATCCTGACGATTTTGATTTCAGTCGTCCTTCTGGTTCTGGCTTTCCGTCGCCGTCAGGTGAATCAGAAGCATGGCATCGAGGTCGAGCCTTTCGGCTTCTTCCTGGTGCAGAACGTTCTGATTGCCGCTGCGATCCTCTTCCTCGGCTACAGCCTGTCGACCTATCGCGGCCTGCCGAACGTTCTCATCGTCATGCTGGTGCTGATTGCGATCTACAGCTTCGTCACCCGTCGCACCACGATCGGTCGTCGCATTTATGCGATGGGCGGTAACGAAAAGGCGACGAAGCTTTCGGGCATCAACACCGAACGCTTGAGCTTCCTGACCTTCGTCAACATGGGCGTACTCGCCGGTCTTGCCGGCATGATTATCGCAACGCGCCTGAACTCGGCGACGCCGAAGGCCGGTGTGGGCTTCGAACTGGACGTGATTGCGGCCTGCTTCATCGGCGGCGCATCTGCTTCCGGCGGCGTTGGCAAGATCACCGGTGCGGTCATCGGCGCCTTCATCATGGGCGTAATGAACAACGGTATGTCGATCATCGGTCTCGGCATCGACTTCCAGCAGATGGTCAAGGGCCTCGTGCTTCTGGCCGCCGTGTTCTTCGACGTCTACAACAAGAACAAGGGCTGACCTTAGCGTTCGCCAACAGTTTTGAACGATAGCAAGTGGCCGGTTTCCGGCCACTTCCATGAGGAGGGGGCGTTTGAGGACGCCCAGGAAGGAACAACTATGCTCATTTCTCAAATCAAGGACGCCAGCGGCAAGATCATCGTTGCCGCGCGTGAAGATGGCGGCGAGGCCCGCGCCGTCAACAATGCCGAGTCTGTTTATGCGCTGGCGATGGAAGCTGCCAATGGCGGCAAGTCTCTTGCCGATGTGATTGCTGCCCATGGTTATGGCGAAGCGGTCGATCTGGAGAAAGCCTATTCCGAAGGTCGCTTCCTGCCGCCGATCACGCATCCCGATCCTGCGCATCTGCATCTGACCGGCACGGGCCTGACGCATCTGGGCTCTGCCGCCACGCGCGACAGCATGCACAAGAAGACAAGCGAGGCGTCCGACGACACGCTGACGGACTCGATGAAGATGTTCAAGATGGGTCTGGAGAACGGCAAGCCGAAGGCTGGCGAAAAGGGCGTTCAGCCCGAGTGGTTCTACAAGGGCAACGGCCATGTCTCGGCAGCCCCAGGCGCAGCACTCGTTTCTCCGTCTTTCGCGCTCGATGGCGGCGAAGAGCCGGAAATGGCCGGTATCTATGTGATTTCGGACAAGGGCGAGCCTGTTCGCATCGGCTTTGCCGTTTCCAACGAGTTTTCCGATCACGTGACGGAGCGGATCAACTACCTCTATCTGGCGCATTCCAAGCTGCGTCCGGCAAGCTTCGGCCCGGAAATTCGCGTCGGCGCACCGCCATCCGATATTCGTGGCACGTCCCGTATCCTGCGTGACGGCAAGGTGATTTTCGAAAAGCCTTTCGTTTCCGGTGAGGACAACATGTCCCACACCTTCGCGAACCTTGAATACCACCATTTCAAATACGGCCTGTTCCGCGTTCCTGGCGAAGTGCATGTGCACATGTTCGGCACGGCGACGCTGTCCTTTGCCGATGGCATCAAGACGGAAGCCGGCGACGTCTTCGAGATCGAAGCCGGCGGCTTTGGCCTGCCGCTCCGCAACCCGCTGAAGGTTGCCGAAGAAGAGACGATTACGGTTCGTCAAATCTAACGGGCAGGGCGGTTCTCCTCAAAGGACTGCCGCCCCACAGACATGATGAAAAGGGCTCGGCGCATGGCGTTCGAGCCCTTTTTTTTCTGTCGCAAGGGAATCGCAGATTGAAACGCCGTCCGTCCCTTTGGATGCACTGAGGACGGGCCTCGCTCTTCAAATCTACGCATCGTGCTTTTCCGAAAATCGATCCCGATTTTCGGGCCATGCGGCAAGGCGTTCCTTCAACTCGCCCACAGACCCACTTCCCCGATCTCGACGGAGTTGCCGGCCGGATCGCGGACGTAAACGGAATAGGTGCCGTTGTCCCAACGGAAGTAGAGGTCGATCGCTACACCCTTGGCGACGAAGTGATCGCGCCACGCATCGACCTCTGCCTTGTTTTCTGCCCTGAAACACACGTGCCCGGCCCCTGCGGTGCCATGACGGGGAAGCGGATTGCCGCCTTGTGCGATACGTGAGGTCTCCGGATTGAAGATCAGCAGCATCTGCTCGCCGCAGCGCAGGAAGACGAACTGGTTCTTGAAAGTTTTGACCACCTCGAGCCCGACAACATCACGATAGAAGCGCTCCGCGGCATCAAGATCGGTCGCATAGATCACGGTTTCTAAAATGGCTTTCGGTGGCTGCATGAAAAGCTCCTGTTCGTTGATCTGCCAACTTTACGATAGTCGATCTTATGAACGCGATCGATTGCCAGATGACATGCCTTCACCGTAAGCGATCATGTGCGCGCTCAAGTCTGCGTCGTCGCTTACAAGCGCCTTCGGTGAAGCTTTGGGGTGGAAGGCTGTAAGTCTCGCGGTGCACCGTCAAACGTCCCGGAATGCGTGGTAGAACTACCTACACCCACTCTCACTCTTGAGCTTAAGAATGGGTTCTGGAGGCTGTTTGGTGGATTAAGGGAACGGGCCTCTGGCACCTTAAATATTGATCGAGAGCGACGGGTCATCAATGGGCTCGTGCTATCATTTTGCTGGCATTCTTTGCAGGATGAGTTTCGTCCGCGACGCTGAGCGAGCCCTCTGCTTCGAGACGGAGGCATTTTTCCAGGCGATCCATTTTCCACAATACAAAAGAACAAAGGGAGTATATGGATTTCTTATGGACAATCCCGAGCACCTGTACACCGAACATGAAATCAGCGAGCTGGTATCTGGTGCCGGTCCGTTTGCGGCGGCGATGCGGGCATCGCGGATGCCGATGGTGATCACCGATCCGCGAAAGGCGGATAACCCGATCATCTTTGTCAATGATGCTTTTGCCAGGTTGACGGGCTACCGCCGTGAGGAAACGCTTGGCAAGAACTGCCGGTTTCTTCAGGGGCCGGGTACGAATGCCAACGACGTTCGTCGCCTTAAGCAGGCGATCGCGGAGCGCCGTTCCGTCGAACTGGACCTGCTGAACTACAAGCGGGATGGGTCGATCTTTTGGAACAGGCTGCTGATTTCGCCGGTCTTCGAGGGCGACGAACTGGCGTATTTCTTTGCCACTCAATACGACGTCACACGCGAGCGTGCGGTCAAGGCCATCGAGCATCAGGAAGACTACCAGCTCGAACTGGAGCAGCGCATCGCCGATCTGATTGCCAGCGAAGAGCGTTTGAATTTCACGCTCAAGACAGGCGGTTTGGGAACCTGGGCGCTCGACGTTCCAGCGCAGAAGCTGTCTTGTTCTGCTCTTTGCAAGAAGAACTTTGGCCGCGGCCCGACGGACAGGTTCGATTACGAGGAACTCAAGGCTTCCATCCATCCGGGCGACTTCAACCGCTGGCAGGATGCGGTGATGTCTGCTCTTTCCACCGATGGCAATCTCCAGGTCGAGTATCGTGTCGTCCGACCGGACGGGACTTTAAGCTGGGTAGAAGTTCGGGCAGAAACGAAGTTCAGCGCCGACGGGCAGCCGATCCTGATGAACGGCATCTCGATGGACATCACCGCGCGCAAGACAGTTGAGGCAGAGAAAGCCGTCATTGCGCAAGAGATGGGTCATCGGATCAAGAACATGATGGCGACCGTTCAGTCGATCGTGAACCAGTCGATGCGCGGCGATTTTGACGTGGCGACAATGCGCAACAACATTACCAGCCGCCTCGATGCGCTTGGCCGGTCTCACGATGTGCTGCGGTCCAGGGACTTTCTTTCGGCCAATATCAGGGCAGTCATCGAACGCGCCATCGAGCCTTTCGATGCCGGCGAGCGTTTTGTCATCTCCGGTCCCGACTTTCTCCTGTCCCACCAGGGCAGCAACACGCTGGCGCTTTCGGTGCATGAGCTTGCGACGAATGCGGCCAAATACGGCGCATTGTCTAAAAGCGGCGGCGAGGTTCGCATCGAGTGGCGGATCGAGGGCGAGGACTTCCACTTCAGCTGGGCCGAGAGCGGTGGACCGCCCGTGGTGACGCCCCAGAAATCAGGCTTCGGGACACGTCTGATCAGAATGCTGGGCCTCGGCCTGAGTGGCAAAGCCTCGATCGACTACAACGAAACAGGCGTCGTCTTCACGGCATCGACGAGCCTCGCATCGCTTTCCGAAATCTGATCCACAGATCGAGGTTCACCGGGCCAAAGCCAATTAGTTCTGGCGAGGAAGCGTTGATCGATGCGATCGTCGCGCTCGGCATCAGGATCGGCGAGGGCGCGGTGATCCGCAATCGCACAGATGATAGGGATATTTGTCTGCTGCAGGAAATGCACTGGTGAGACTGGCCAAGACCGATCGCATTCGGCGATGCAGGTCATGAGCAATGGGCACGTGCAATCGCTGCATAGTGGTTGTCGTTTGTTGGTGGAAGTTTGACGAAGGGACCTCACATGTTTCTAGTTTCTGTTTGGAAACGCGGATGTAAACATGGATTCATAAAGCGATAGGCAAACGAGGCAGCAGCATGGTTGAGCTCAAGCCCTTTATCTACATTCGTCATGGTGAGACGGATTGGAACCGTGCAGGACTGTTTCAGGGGCGAAGTGACATCGCACTGAACGAGAACGGGCGACGCCAAGCTCGCGCAGCAGCGTTCGATATGAAGGGCGTGCGTATTTCTAAGGTGTTGGTCAGTCCATTGCAAAGGGCGGTTGAGACCGCGACGCTTGCTTTCCCCAACGACCTCGATCGTGTTCAGGTTGAAGACCTTCTGATTGAGTGTGACTTTGGCAGTTTGGATGGCAAATCGATCAAAGAGGCGATGGAAGATAACGACATCACTCGAAAAGAGCAGTTGGCGGACATCATTCCAATAGATGGGGAAACCTGGTCAAGCGTACGGGAACGCTGCAATATGATTTTGGAAAGGGTCGCGGGACTTCAGACAGATGCATCAGTCGTTGTTCTGGTTGGGCATGATGCCATCTTTCAAGGACTATCCGAGATTTTGACAGGGCGCTGGTGTGACAGTCTGCACGGGCAGCCCTATTACTTTAAGCTGGATGGCAGTGGATGGCACATCACCCCATCTAAAAGTGCCTAGTGCATACCACCATAACCGACCAACCCTCCCATTCTCAGACGCACGGAGCCTGCTTGTGACGATCGATTTTAGACGTGGACGATGGTTGAACGAGCCGGTCGACGCGCAGGTCACGGAACACAGCCTGACGATGACGACGGATGCGAAGACGGATTTTTGGCGGGAGACCTATTATGGCTTCACCCGTGATACAGGCCATTTTCTCGGCGTACCAACAGCGGACGGGTTCACGGCGGAAATCCGCGTGCAAGGCGAGTTTCGCACCTTGTACGATCAGGCCGGTCTGATGGTGCGGATCGATGAGACCCGTTGGGTCAAGACGGGTGTCGAGTTCACCGACGGAGAGGCATTTCTGAGCACGGTTGTCACCAACGGACAATCGGACTGGTCTGTCTCGCAGCCTTTCAAACAGCTTGACGATTTCTACATGCGCGTCACGCTGTCAAAGGGGGCGATGCGGATACAGGCATCGCGAGACCGGAGCTATTGGCCCCTTCTTCGGCTTGCGTCTTTCCCAGTTGCGGAAACTTACGAAGTTGGTCCGACGGCCTGTACGCCGGAACGCAGCGGACTGAGCGTCCATTTCTCTGAGTTCACGATCGGTCCGGCGACCACAAAGGATCTCCACGATCTAAGCTGAAGACGAGAGGGCTGATGAAGGGCGATCACTCGCTGCCATGCCACCGGTTCGAACGAGCAGAATGGTGAGATAGTCCCGGAGTTCAAAATCTATCTCGATCTCTATCCGGACCATCGTCAATTACGGGCTTTTGAAATCCAGTGGCTGTCGTGGTTGTCATGTTGGGACGAACGGTCCCCAGGCATTTCTGCCTCGTCCAGTTGCTGTAGTAGATGTGAGAAAAGCTCGTCCGTCTGTACCGATCTTCTCGATGCAGAGCGTGATGCTTGCTTTATGGCGTCGTGGCTCAAAAACCTAGCCAAGCGATAGTCTTGTCCTGTCACTGATCTGTCCCTGTTGTTCCCCACCCGGCAAACAGTTCCGGGTGGATTAGGTTCCGCGGGTGTGCGGCATCCATCGTGAAAAACAGGGGCGCGCCCATTAATGAGACAGTTATGGTTTCACAGCCGTTACATGCAACCAGTCGGTCGGCTTGTTGTCGTAGCCGCTGCCCTTGGCTTCATCGATGGTGATCTGCTCCCATGGGAGTTGCTGGTAGACGTCCAGGAGCCAATCCCGAGAAGGGTAATTATAGAAGCGATCGAGTTCGTCGCGGCCTTCGGCCGTTCCGGCCTTATAGCTGGCATAGAAGACGCCCTTGTCTTTCAAGGCGGCATGAATGCGGGCGATGATCGATGGCAGGGTGGCGCGTGGCACGTGCAGCAGGCAGGCATTGGCCCAGATGCCGTCATAGGCGTTTTGCTCGGCAATGTCTTCGAACAGCAAGGTGCTGGTTGCGACGCCCAGCCGTTCTGCGGCTGCGCGTGCCATTTCAGGCGTGCCGTCGGTGGGATGGACGTCGAAGCCGCGGGCAAGCATGGCTTCGCTATCCTGGCCTGCGCCGCAGCCGAGTTCGAGAATGCGGCCGCCAGGCGGAAGCGCTGCGAGAAAGGCCTTAAGGCGAGGGGAGGCCTCTTCGCCTCGCGTGGTGTAGGCGGCAACTTCTCGGGCGTAGAAACCGATCGTATGGTCATCGCGGGCAGTCATGAATGCTCTCTCTCCTCAGTCACATTCCATTGAGGTAAAGCGCTTAGCAGTTTTGTGCGATCGTCTCTACCTCCGCCTGTTGGGTTCAATTCGCATCCAGGCTTGATGCGGGGACGTTGGTGCGCTGGCCACCACAAGTGTTTCAGAGCTTGACGATTTCAGAGCCGCACCACCATGATTGGGAGGAGCCGCAGGACGGACTCGTTCGTTTTCGTCAGAAAGGTGTGATGATGACGGTTGATGTGAGTCTGACATCGTACCCGGGTCTCGATGATCGCATTACGGTTATTCGGGCGGGTGATGAGGTCGATGCTGTGTTCGTCAGCACCGAGCGTTTCAACGTGCTGGTCGATACGCTGGGGACGCCAAGCCTGTGCCGGCGTGCGCTGGAGCTGCTTGCCGATCGCATGCGAGATCGACCGCTCATCGTCGTCAACTCGCATATGGACTGGGACCATTTCTGGGGCAATCGTGCCATCAGCGACGCGCCGATCATTGCCCATCAATCCGCGATCGATCGGTTGCGCAATCCGTCTGCGCTTCAAACGCTTGAACAGAAGAGAACGACCGAGCCCCGCTTTGACGAGGTCGAGCTTGTGTCACCGACATTGACCTTCAGCGGTGAGAGCATGACGCTGCATGGCGGGGATCTCAGCCTGCATCTTCTGCACACGCCCGGACACACGCCAGATCATCTTGCCGTCTGGATACCGGAGATCGAGACGTGCCTGGCGGTGGATGCGGTCGAGCATCCCATCCCGGAAGTTTGGAGCAGCTCGCCTGACGATCTGCGCAGTCTCTGCTCCTCGTTGAATCTCATTCGCAGCCTGAAGCCGAAACAGCTTGTTCTTGCGCATGGTCAGACGAGTGACCCCGCCGTCTTAGACCGCAACATCGCCTATTTTGAAAACATTCAAAACGCCGTGGCTCTACTTCCTGCTTCTGCTCTGGAACACGAGGCTCTGCATGAGCGTGAAGGAATGAGGCTGGAAGACTTCGTCGATATTCCAGCGGGTATGTCTTTGGAAGCAATAGAGTTTTATAGACGCTGCCACAGCTCCAATCTCGCGGCTACAGTAGCGGCGCGGGGAGCGTCTTGATCTGTCAGCTGGACGATGAAGCCGAGTACAGCGTGGTGAAAGGTCCTGAAGACGCCTGTCGCGATTGATCGCAGAGTCCATTCAAACGGGCGTGGATTTTGGCTCTAAAGCATCGGCCCGAAAACCGGGCTCGATTTTCGCAACGGCGCCTTAACTCTGCGACTGACTCTGGCTCTGGGATTCATGCACGGTGACGGACACGCTCAGGCTTTCGCCAGAGACGCCGACGCGCATGCCCGACACTGGGGCGCAGTCGCGGTAGGATAGGCCCGTGGCGATGCGGACATAGCGCTCATCCGGGCAGATCTTGTTGGCCGCATCGAAGCCGACCCAGCCGAGGCCGGGAAGATGGGCTTCACCCCAGGCGTGGGTTGCCACCTGTTCTTCGACGCCTTCCATCATCAGGTAGCCGGAGACGTATCGGGCAGGATGGCCGAGCAGGCGGGAGGCGGCAATGAAGATATGGGCGTGGTCCTGGCAGACACCCTTGCCGGCTTCCAGCGCCTGTTCTGCCGTGGTTTCGGTCCCGGTGCTGCCGGTCTGATATTCGACCTCCAGGTGGATCAGGGCCATCAGTTCGTGAAGGCGTTCCAGTTCGGTGCTGCCTGAACTCTGTCGGGCGATCTCTCGTATCAGCTTGCCGGGCTTGGTCAGCGGCGTATCGCGCATGAAAAGCCAAAGCGGCGCGTTGCCGATATGCGCGCCGAAGACGCCTGCCTTGTCCTTCGTTTCCACTTCACCGCTTGCCGTAACCTTCACGGCGCGGCTCGGGCCTTCGCTTTCCACAAGCTCGATGCGGTTGCCGAAATGGTCGTCGTAGCGCGTCTCTACTGTCGCGCCCTCAACGACGACGTCCCAGTTCAGCACGGTCTGCATTGGGCCGCTGAGCGGTGTCAGGCGCAGGCGCTGAAGGGAGTATGGCACCACCTCTTCGTACAGATATTCGGTCGTGTGATTGATCTTCAGACGCATTCGCCCCGTATCCCCGTCTTGTACCGCCTACTGATAGAAGCGGTAACCTTCCGTGATTTCCTGACCCAGCTGGCCGTTCCTGTTGATGAAGGCTTCCAGGAACTCGTGCAGGCCCCGATCCATCACGCGGTCGATGGTGGTTTCCTTCAGTGTCGACAAAATGGCGTCCGACGTTTCGTGTGCCTTGTGCCGCTCGCCATAATCCTTGGCGAGATAGCCGAGGTTGCTGACGATCTTCTCATAGCAATAGGCGAGCGAACGCGGCATGCGGGCGTTGAGAATGAGGAAGTCGGCAATGTTGGCGGGTTTGTATTCCGCGTCATAGACCCAGCCATAGGAGCGGTGGGCCGACACCGAGCGCAGGATGGATTCCCATTGTGCATTGTCGAGCGAGGAACCGACCTGTGCTGCCGCAGGCAGAAGCACATAATATTTGACATCGAGAATGCGCGCGGTGTTGTCCGCCCGTTCGATGAACGTGCCGATGCGCGAGAAATTGTAGAGGTCGTTGCGCAGCATCGAACCGTGGAAGGCGCCGCGCACCAGGCCTGCCCGATGCTTAATGACATCGATGACATGCGGCATTTCCGCCGGTTTCAAGCGGCGTCCGAGCAGGCTCTTCAGCTCGATCCAGAACTCGTTGGTCGCTTCCCAGGTCTCGCGCGTCAGTGCGGTGCGCACCATGCGGGCGTTGTTGCGGCCGGAGTCGATGCAGGACATCACGCTCGACGGGTTGCTCTTGTCGCGCAGGAGATAGTCGATCGCATCTGCCGACGTGACCTTCTCGTTGTCTTTGAGAAAGGCTTCGCGAACGCCCGCACTTTGCAGCACGCCGTCCCAATCCTCATCCGCGCTGCCGCTTCGCGTCAACGAGACACGCAGGCCCGCATCGACGAGACGCGCGATGTTTTCGGCGCGCTCGATATAGCGGAACATCCAGTAGAGCCCGTTTGCAGTTCTTCCCAACATGGCTCAGTCCTCCAGTACCCAGGTGTCTTTGGTGCCGCCACCCTGGCTGGAATTGACCACGAGCGAACCCTGCTTGAGGGCCACGCGGGTCAATCCGCCTGGAATGATTTTGACCTTGTCGGACACAAGCACATAGGGACGAAGATCGACATGGCGTGGCGCGATGCCGTTCTTCACCATGATCGGAACAGTCGAGAGAGAAAGCGTCGGCTGGGCAATGTAATTGTTCGGCCGCGCGCGCAGCTTCTCGGCAAACAAGGCACGCTCCTTCTTCGAGGCTGTCGGGCCGACCAGCATGCCGTAACCACCGGAGCCGTGCACTTCCTTGACGACGAGATCGGCGAGATTGTCGAGCACGTATTTCAGGCTGTCCGGTTCCGAACAGCGCCATGTCGGCACGTTTTCCAGAAGCGGCTTGCGGCCAGTATAGAACTCGACGATTTCCGGCATGTAGGAATAGATCGCCTTGTCATCGGAAATACCGGTGCCGGGCGCATTGGCGATGGTGATGTTGCCGGCGCGGTAGACATCCATGATGCCGGGAATGCCAAGCGCCGAATCCGGGCGGAAGGTGAGGGGATCGAGGAAATCGTCGTCGACCCGGCGATAGAGCACGTCGATGGCTTCATAGCCTTGCGTGGTGCGCATCTTCACCTTGCCGTCCATGACGCGCAGGTCCGAACCTTCCACCAGTTCCACGCCCATCATGTCGGCCAGGAAGGAATGCTCGTAATAGGCGGAGTTGTGGATGCCGGGGGTCAACACCGCAACGCGTGGCTTGCCCTTGCAGCCGGGCGGCGCAAGCGACGCCAGCGACTGGCGCAGTTGATAGGGGTAGTCCTCGACGCGCTGAACCCGGTTCTCATGGAAGAGTTCGGGGAACATCTGCATCATGGTTTCGCGGTTTTCCAGCATGTAGCTGACGCCCGACGGCGTTCTGGCATTGTCTTCCAGCACGTAGAACTGGTCTTCGCCGGTGCGCACGATGTCGGTACCGACAATGTGGGTGTAGACGCCGCCCGGCGGCCGGAAGCCGATCATCTGCGGCAGGAAGGCTTCGTTCTTCTCGATCAGCTCGCGGGGAATACGACCTGCCTTGATGATTTCCTGCTTGTGGTAGATGTCGTCCAGAAAGGCGTTGAGCGCGATGACGCGCTGTTCGATGCCCTGGGCAAGCTTGCGCCACTCCTTGCCGGAAATGATGCGCGGAATGATGTCAAAGGGGATGAGCTTTTCGGCGCTGTCGGCGTGGCCATAGACGGCAAAGGTGATGCCGGTTCTGCGGAAGATGTTTTCCGCGTCCTTGGATTTCTGGATCAGATGCGACCGGTCCTGTCGGCTATACCAGTCGTTGTAGTTTGCGTATGGGCTTCGCGGCGTGGTGTCCGCATTTATCATTTCATCAAATGCCAACTTTCAGATCCCCTTTTTGTACATTTGAATACAAGGTTGGAAGCAATGCAAGCCGCATGAGCGGTCGGCGATCCAGATTTTTTGGGCCGCCTCGGTCCCTCAAAGCGACTGAAAATAAAGCAATCTTTCCCTCTCAGCATCAAAATGCGGCAGCGCGTGGAAAGTTCATTCCGTGTTGGTAGAATTGCGGAGGTTTTTACGCCCGATGCGAGGGCTCAATGCCTATAAATTGAGCGCATTTTTATTATGCGTCCTTCCCCCAGAATTGAGTGCCGGAGAAGAAGATGCGGCGCGGCCAAGGCAGAATAAGAATGGACTCGGCAGAGGGATGTGGTGCTCGCTCGTCCTTAACCTCCGGGCAGGGATATTAGATATTTGTTAACCATAAAAATATACCTCTGGTTAAATCGAAAGATTCGTGACGGCAGGGGGTAATATGTCGATTTCGCGTCGTGGTGTCCTGTTTGGGTTGCCACTTTTCCTGGCAGGCTGTGCAAGTATCAATCCCGCGGGCCAGCGGCAGAACTATGCGGCTCTGCCGAATGAGCAATTTCCCATGGCAGCCATGCCGCTTGAGAAGATCAAGCCGGAACTGCGCCGCCAGGAAGTGGCCTATGAAACCACCTATCCGGCAGGAACCGTGGTCGTCGACACACCGGCACGCCGCCTCTATTTCGTTCTCGGCGATGGCCGCGCCGTTCGCTACGGTGTGGGTGTCGGTCGACAGGGTCTGGCGCTGAAGGGCAATGCCTATGTGGGCCGCAAGGCCGAATGGCCAAGCTGGACGCCGACCCCGAACATGATCCGCCGCGAGCCGGAACGGAACCTGAAATATGCCGGCGGCATGCCAGGCGGCCTTAACAACCCGCTGGGTGCGCGTGCGCTTTATCTTTATCGCAACGGCAATGACACGATGTTCCGCCTGCATGGCACAAACCAGCCGCAGTCGATCGGACACGCCATGTCGAGTGGTTGTATCCGTATGCTCAACCACGATATCATCGACCTTTACGAGCGCGTTCCAGTCGGCGCCCGCGTGGTCGTGATCCAGGCCTGAAGCATCTCATTAACGCCCTGATCGGGCGTTAGAGCGGCCTTGTTGAACAATGAGGCCGCCCCAATGGCCCGATCGGTGGGGCGCTTTCAACCTGATATGAAGGTATGCGCATGTGCCGTTTTCTTGCCTATTCCGGCTCACCTGTCTGGCTCGACACTCTGCTGATCGAGCCGGAGAGTTCGCTGATCAGCCAGTCGCTTGCCGCAAGGGAAGCCAAGACGGTGGTGAACGGCGATGGGTGCGGGATCGGCTGGTATGGCGAAAGACCGGAGCCGGGCATTTATCGCGGCATCCTGCCCGCATGGTCTGACAGGAACCTCACCTCGCTTTGTCATCAAATCCGCGCTGGCATGTTTCTGGCGCATGTGCGCTCCGCCACCACCGGCGGCGTTTCCATGGCCAACTGCCATCCCTTCGGTTTTGGCCGACACCTCTTCATGCATAACGGCCAGATCGGCGGCTATGAGAAGGTGAAGCGCGCCATCGAGGCGCATATTTCCGATGATGTTTACTGCTCGCGGGCCGGCAATGGCGATAGCGAGGCGATGTTCCTGATTGCCGCTGGCCTCGGTCTCGATAAGGACCCGGTCGATGCGCTTTCGCGCACCATCGAAATCTGCATGGATGTGGTGCTGGATGCAGGCGTGGATCAACCCATTCGTTTCAGCGCCATCCACGCCGATGGCGATACGCTGCATGCCTTTCGCTGGTCGAGCGACGCCCGCCCACCGACCCTTTACTGGCGCAATATGGGAGAGGGCATCGCCATCGCCTCCGAACCCTTCGGCACTGGCGGCGAGATGTGGGAAATCATCCCTGCCAATACAGTGGCGACGGTGACCAAGGGCAAGATCGAGTTCAAGCCCTTCACGCCTTACTATCGCGATGCGGTTCTGATGACCGCTTGAGTGCGGTGTGCCGTCAACCGAAACCTAAAATATGTGGATTAATTTCTGGCGCCAATAGATGCTGCCGGTTGAATTCCGCTAGGCGAGGCGGGAAACGGACCATTTTTTCAACTCAACGGAGAGTTGCGCCTGTGGCTGATAGATCTCCTTCTTTTCGATAGCGGAAATGTGATTATCGAGCGCTCGATTTCGCGCCTATCGACGAAGCGCAACCCAGAGCAAATGCGATGACCGTATTTCCATCGTATGAGCTTCAACCCTTTGTTTTTAAGCATTTCTAGACACGAAGCTAAGCACCGCCGCTGGAAATGCGCCAATCAGGAACGCTTGAATGTCGGTATTTGAAAAATTGTCCCGTTACCAGCCTAACGCCCTTGCAGCACTGCGCATCATCGCCGCACTTCTCTTTATCGAACACGGCACGCAGAAGCTGTTCGGCTTTCCTCCTTCTACAATGGAAGGCTCGCTTCCGCCGCTTCTTCTTGCGGCCGCTCTGCTGGAACTCGTCGGCGGCATTCTCATCCTCGTTGGCCTCTTCACCCGCCCGGTTGCCTTCATTCTCTCCGGCCAGATGGCCTTTGCCTATTTCATGGCACACGCGCCGAAGAGCTTCTTCCCCGCCATCAATGGCGGTGATGCTGCAATCCTCTTCTGCTTCGTCTTCCTGTTCTTGGTGACCGCCGGTCCGGGCGCGTTCGCAGTCGACAAGCGTTAAGACGCCCTTGTTCGCCGTCATCCTTGGGCTCGACCCACGGATGACGGAGAGCGGGCTATTGGGATTCAACCGCAACTCCCATCGGAGGCGCTTAAAGTCGGTGCCGTCTCGATTTTCGGAAAGCACGATGCGTCGATTCAAAAAGGTAAAGCACCCTTTGAGGGTCCAATAGGACACGGCGCTTTAAAACGCTTCCAGCGCGCCCTTCGGTAGCCACTGGCTGATCTTGGCGCGCAGCAGTTCGGGACTGATGGGTTTTGAGACATAGTCGTCCATGCCAGACGCCAAGCACAATTCGCTGTCCAGATCCAAAGCATGTGCCGTAACGCCGATGATCGGCACGCGGCCGAGGCGGCCGTCTTCGTCATCTTCCGTCTGACGGATGGATTGGGTGGCGTGGTAGCCGCTCATGACCGGCATCGACACGTCCATCAAGATGAGCGCCGGGCTCTCCTTGCGCCAGGCTTCCACGGCCTTCTTGCCATTGGCGACGATGCGGAAGCTGAGTCCCGTTTGCTGCAGGATCTGGCTGAAGACGATCTGGTTGACATCATTGTCTTCAGCCACCAGCACATCGATGCCGGAGCCGTTCTTGCGGGGCGGCTGCGGCAGGTGAAACGGCTGGTCATCCTCGACAGGTGCGGGGATCGAAGGCGAGGGGATGTCCGTCAGAGCAGGAGCGGGAATGAGCGCTTCCAGCGTCTCGCGAAGCTTTCGCCTGCGAACCGGCTTGGCAAGGTAGGCTTCAGCGTTCTCGCAAGCGTCTTTCTCTCCAAGCGCGGTCAGCAGGATCACGGGTATGTCCTGCATGCCGGGATGACGGCGGAGGTAATCGACCACGTCATTGGCACGCATATCGGGCATCGCTTCATCGACAAGGATGGCGGCGGGGCGCAGACCGAGCGCTACGGCTTCCTCCAGAACGGCAAGCCCGGTTGTGCCGTCTTCGGCGGCATAGGCGTCCAGCTTCCAGTCGCTGAGGTGTCTTGTCAGGATATCGCGGCTCATCGGATTGCCGTCGATCACCAGGATGCTTGCATGGGCAGGCCATGGAGGTGTGACGGGTTGTGCCGAAATCACGGAAACTGGAAGTGTCACGGTGAAGACCGATCCACTATTCTCTTCGCTTTTCGCCTCGATCCGGCCACCGAACAGAGACACGATACTGAGGGTTTCAGCGAGCCCGGCTGCGGCGGGTGCAGAACGACTCGTTTGACCAAGGATAGAGGCAAGCTGCTCCTGCGACATGCCGATGCCGGTATCTTCGACGGTCAGCCGAAGTGAGGCACTGTCCGCAACGTTCTCAGCCTTCAGCCTGATAATGACATGACCGGACCTGGTGAAGTGGATGGCGTTGCTGACGAGGTGGGTGACGATCTGGCGCAAGCGCGCTGCGTCCGCTTCGATCGTGATCTCTGCCGATGAATCGATGTCGGTAAAGAGTGTCAGCCCCTTCTCTTCCGCATGAAACGCGAGCAGCGACGCAATCTCTTCCACCAGATCGGCGGGATCGAAGAGGCTGGTCTGCAAGGATGCTGAGGCGTCAGTCGCAGAGGCGCTCAGCACAGCGTCCAGGCTTCGCAGCAACGCGTTGCCGGAGTGAACGATTGCGTCCGCATAGGTTTTTTGTCGGGTGTCGAGGTCGGTTCGGGCCAGCGCGTCTGCCATGCGAAGAATGCCGGTGAGCGGCGTCTTGATCTCGGAGAGCCACCGGGCGGCGTCGCCGCGGCGCCGACCACCTTCTTCTGCACCCTGACCGTCATTTTCCATGACACTGACCGAATTCGGCCGCGGCGCACTGTCGAAGTCCGGCATCTTTTCGAAGACTTCGTAGAGGAAGATCTGCCCGGCCTCGTCGATGAAGCGCTCGCATCGCAGGGTCTGCGCCTCGGGCAAGATGCCCCGGCATGTGGCGACCTCGTCGGTGGCGAAGACGAGACAGCGGCGTTCCTTGTCCTCCCGCTCCACATCGTCCGCGGTGTTGAAGATGAGGCGGCTGGTTTGCCCGGCGAAGTCTTGTTGGTTCTTTCCGGCAAAGCGGGCATAGGCTGCGTTGACGCAGATATAGCGCAACTCGCTGTTCTTGACGCAAGCCGGCAGGTGCAGGGACGAAACGCCCTGGCAAGCCTTTTCCAACAAGCTGCCCTCGATACTCAAGCCGTACTCCGCACCATCAATGGAATCAAAATATCTTTAATCTGATCGCAAGCTAGGAGAGGTGAGCATGAAAAACCATGGGCGACCAAGGCTTTTCACGCTTTTTTAACCATAAGCATCAGGTTGGGAGCGTGGTGCCTGCGAAAGAATTGCTTGACTTTTTTCGGCAAAACGACCACATGCCTGTCAAGCTTTCACCTTCCACAGCCGCGTGAGCTGTAGCGTCCACTTGAAAATTATACGCACGCATGAAGGAAAAGCGCAGGCAATACAGAATACGGCGACCCTTCGCCGGTGCTCAGCGCAGAAAGTCATTTCAACCACCAAGTTCCCAATTCACGCGGGGTTCTTGACGCCAAGACAACCGGACAGCATGGGCTGAACCGGCTGAAGCGTTTTGGCGCCCCGAAAGGTATTCTATTGACCAGTTTTAACGAACTCGGCCTCTCCGAAAAGCTCGTGGCTGCGGTCACCGCTCTCGGTTACACGACACCAACACCTATTCAGGCGAAAGCCATTCCCTTCCTCATGGAAGGTCGCGACGTCATTGGTCTGGCTCAGACCGGCACCGGCAAGACCGCTGCATTCGGCCTGCCGATGATCGAAATGCTGATGAAGCATGCCGAACGTCCTGCAAACCGCACCACCCGCTCCCTGATCCTTGCGCCGACGCGCGAGCTGGTCAACCAGATCGGTGAAAGCCTGCGCGCCTTCGTGAAGAAGACGCCGCTTCGCATCAACCAGGTAGTCGGCGGCGCATCCATCAACAAGCAGCAGCTGCAGCTGGAAAAGGGCACCGACATTCTCGTTGCCACGCCTGGCCGCCTGCTCGACCTGATCGCGCGCAACGCGATTTCGTTGTCCAAGGTCACGCATCTCGTTCTCGACGAAGCCGACCAGATGCTGGATCTCGGCTTCATTCACGATCTGCGCAAGATTTCGAAGATGGTGCCTGCCAAGCGTCAGACGCTTCTCTTTTCGGCGACCATGCCGAAGACGATTGCCGATCTCGCTGGTAGCTACCTGACCGATCCGGTCAAGGTGGAAGTGACACCTCCGGGCAAGGCTGCCGACAAGGTGGAGCAGTATGTTCACTTCGTTGCCGGCAAGAACGACAAGACGGACCTTCTGAAGAAGTCTCTGTCGGAAAACCCCGATGGCCGCGCCATCGTCTTCCTTCGCACCAAGCATGGTGCCGAAAAGCTCTACAAGCATCTTGAGCATATCGGCTTCAAGGTCGCGTCGATCCATGGCAACAAGAGCCAGGGCCAGCGCGAGCGCGCGTTGAAGGGCTTCAAGGATGGTGAAGTCAAGGTGCTGGTGGCGACGGACGTTGCTGCACGTGGTATCGACATTCCTGCCGTGACGCATGTCTTCAACTACGATCTGCCGGAAGTGGCGGATGCCTATGTGCACCGTATCGGCCGTACGGCCCGTGCCGGTCGCGATGGTATTGCGATTGCATTCTGCGCACCGGACGAAACCCGCCTGCTGCACGACATCGAAAAGCTGATGAAGATCGAAATTCCGGTCCTCTCCGGCGAGCGTCCAGAAGGTCTTGCCAGCCCGACCCGTGGCAGCGGCAACCGTGGCGGTCGTGGAAACGGCGCCGGTAATGGCGGTCGTCGTCAGGGTGGCGAGCGCGGCGAGCGTGCGCATGGCGATCGTCCGGCCCGTGCTCATCGTGAGGGCGGTCCCCGTGAAGGTGGTCATCGCGACGGTGGACGTCGCAATGGCGATTTCCGTGGACAGCGTGCGGGCGAGTTCGCTCCTGTCGAACGCGACAACGATCTGGAAGTCACATCCGACTTCAAGCGTACCAAGGTTGAAGGTGCCGAAGGCGCCAAGGCTGCAGGTCCGCGCAAGCATCGTGGCGGCCAGGGCCGTCCTGCCCGCAAGGCTGGCTCCTTTGCCGCCGCCGGTCAGGCTCGTCCTGCCGGTAACGCCGGTCGCGGTCGCAAGCGCGGCTGATATAGCTTTGTAAAACTGGAAACGCCCGGACGATGATCCGGGCGTTTTTGTTTTGGGTATCTTGTCGATGGGACGGCGAGGCTACTCGGCCGATCTGCTATCGCCCTGCTTCGTGCCGCAGAGCATTTCGCGCTTGCCGGCAAAGCCCTTTCGGCGCTCGACTGCAAAGCCTGCGGACTGCAAGTTTCGGCGGACAAAGCCCGCGGCGGCATAGGTGGCGAAGGTTCCGCGCTCTTGCGTCTTGTCGTAGATCGCGCTCATGATCTCCACCGACCACATGTCCGGATTGCGCGATGGCGCAAAGCCATCGAGGTACCAGGCGTCGAAGACAAGGTCGCTTTGCTTGATACCCTGTAACGCCTCGCCGCAGACGACGGTGAGCTTCGTCTGCTCATCCAGTTGCAGCTCAACGATACCGTGGGGCTCTTCCGGCCAAAGCGCAACGAGGGCCTGACGCTCGGCATTCACCTCGGGCCAGCGCGAGAGCGCCCGGTCGATCTCTGCGGCGCGCATCGGGTAAAGCTCGAAGGACACAAAGTGCAATGTCTGACCAGGCTTGCGCGCAATCCTCCACTGCCGCCATGTCTCGGTGAGATTGAGCGCGGTGCCGAAGCCGAGTTCTCCGATCACGAAGGTTTCTTTCGGGTGATCTTCCCAGCGATCCGGCAGTCCGTTGCCGTTGAGAGAGACATGCTCGCATTCCAGCCGCCCCTCGGTCTGGCAATAAAAATGATCGCCAAAGGCCAGGGAATAGGGCATATCGCCCTCTCGCCAATCCAGCATGTTGTTGCCGGTGCTGTCCGGTCTTGCGTCTTCGGGATGTGTCATGGTCCAAGCCGATAGTCTTCCCGATCACCAAGGTCAATCGCCTTGGCCCTCCAGTGCCGCGCTGCTGATTGTCGGCGGCGGCATCATGGGCCTGTGGGCGGCGCTGAAGGCGGACCGTCTGGGGATCGATACGGTGCTGGTCGATGCCGGCCAAACGGGAAGCGGCGCAAGCGGCGGCCTGCTCGGCGCCCTGATGCCGCATATGCCAGATCGCTGGAACGACAAGAAGCAGTTTCAGTTCGATGCGCTTCTGACGCTTGAAGACGAGATTGCGCAGCTGGAAGCCGAATCCGGCATGTCGGCCGGTTACCGGCGATGCGGGCGCATCATCCCGCTGCCGAAGCCGCATCTGCGGCCCATCGCCGAACGCCACCGCCAGGAGGCGCTGACCAATTGGGATCAGCAGGGGCAGCGTTTTCACTGGCATGTGCTGGACGCGCCGCCCGTGGAAAACTGGGTCGATGCATCCGCGGGGCAGGCGGGCTTTGTGCATGATACCTTTGCCGCCAAGGTCTCGCCGCGGGCTTTGGTTGCAGCACTCACTGCGCGTCTCAAAGCTTCGCGGCACGTGCGTGTCGTAGAGGGCCAACGGGTTGTCTCGCTGGGAAAAGAGCGCGTCGCGCATTTCGATGACGGCGCGCGCCTGTCATTTTCCCATGCCATTGTCTCGGCGGGCCATACGTCGTTTCCACTCTTGACGCAGGCATTTGCTCTTGCCGCCGAGCCAGCACTGGGGCAGGCGGTGAAGGGTCAGGCCGCCCTGTTGCGGGCGACGATCGATCCCGCCATGCCGGTGGTCTTCCTCAACGGGCTTTACATCGTGCCGCATGAGGACGGAACGGTTGCGATCGGCAGCACCAGCGAGGAAGATTTTGCCGATGCCTTCAGCACCGATGCGAAGCTGGACGCTCTGATGGATGCGGCAAGGGAAATTGTGCCGGCGCTTTCAACGGCCGAGGTCATCGAGCGTTGGGCCGGTCTTCGTCCAAAAGCAATTGGTCGTGATCCGATGGTGGGCGCACATCCTGATCATCCTCAGATCGTTGCCCTGACCGGCGGCTTCAAGGTGAGCTTCGGTCTGGCGCATCGTCTTGCGAATGCTGCGCTTTGCGCCGTTCAGGGCCAGGATATGGATGTGCCTTTGGGCTTCCGCACCGAAACGCACCTGGCTCTCGTTCACGGAAATCTTTGATTCGTCTTCGTTTTGCGTCGTCAATCTGTCACGCAAATCACCTATCTGCTGTCGCCATGCACATACAGACGTAAATCCCAGTTGAGCGGGGCGAGGTGACGACGCATGCGGTACGCCATTCATTACACGCCTTCCCCGAACGACCCGATGACCTTTGCTGCTGCATCGTGGCTTGGTCGTGACGTCTATTCCGGCCACAGCGTCGAGCCGCCGCCGCAGACCGGGCTTGGGATGCAGGAACTCTCCTACTTCACTGCACTTCCGCGCCGATACGGTTTCCACGGCGCGATCAAGGCGCCGTTTTACCTTGCCGAAGGCATGACCGAAGCCGGGCTTCTGCGCGACCTGATGCGGTTTGCCGGCACGCACCAGCCCTTCACGCTGCCGCCGCTCGAAATCGCCAAGCTGGGCAACAGCTATGGGCTCGTCCCATCCTGGCCGTCGGAGACGCTGAATTTCCTCGCCGCAAGCGTGGTGCAGGACTTCGACCGCTACCGCGCGCCTCTGTCGGATGCCGATATCGACCGGGCCGATCCGCACCGGCTCTCTGCCGCCCAACTGACCAATCTGCATCGCTGGGGACACCCTTACGTCATGGATGAGTTTCGTTTTCAGATGACGCTGACCGGCGCCATCGTGCCAGCCGATTGCGCTCGCCTGGAGCGGGCCTTGCGAAGCGTTTTCGCCGCCCTGCTGGAGCGACCGCTGGAGTTTGCCAATCTGGCGCTCTTCGTCGAAGAGGAGCCGGGGGCGCCTTTCAGGGTGCATTCGCTGCATCCCATGGGCCGCGTCTCGGCGCGCAAGATCGCCTGATTGCAAGGCGCGCTGGACGTTTCAGCCCAGCGTAAAAGCAGTGGGCGCTTTTGGTGAAATTGCGCTGAAACGCTCTCGACTTTCCGGTCTGCGATGCTACCGTTCACGAAATTTCGTGAAGGTGATTTGATGATTTCCGCAGACTATCCCCGCAATCTCATTGGTTATGGCCGCAACGCTCCCGATCCGAAATGGCCGGGAGAGGCGCGCATCGCCGTGCAATTCGTCATCAATTATGAAGAGGGCGGGGAAAGCTGCATTCTCGACAATGACAAGGCGTCGGAATCGCTGCTCTCCGAAATCGTCGGGGCGCAGCCTTGGGCCGGTCAGCGCAACCTCAACATGGAATCGATCTACGAATATGGCTCGCGCGCCGGTTTCTGGCGTCTCTGGCGCATGTTCACGTCGCTCGGCGTAACCACCACTGTCTATGGCGTGACCTCCGCCATGGCGCGCAATCCGGAAGCGGTTGCGGCGATGAAGGAAGCGGGATGGGAAATCGCCAGCCACGGCTATCGCTGGCTGGAATATAAGGATTTTTCCGCAGAGGAAGAGCGCAAACACATTCTCGAAGCGGTGCGGCTGCACACGGAACTGACGGGCGAACGGCCCTACGGCATGTATCAGGGCAAGCCGTCGGACCATACGCTGAAGCTGGTGATGGAGGAGGGTGGCTTCCTCTATTCCTCCGATTCCTACGCCGACGATCTGCCCTATTGGGTCAAGGGTTCGAAGAACGATCCGTTCCTGATCATCCCCTATACGCTTGAAACCAACGACATGCGCTTTGCCACGCCGCAGGGCTTCAATTCCGGCGATCAGTTCTACACCTATCTGAAGGATGCCTTTGACGTGCTCTATCAGGAGGGCGTGGAAGGCTCCGCCAAGATGATGAGCGTCGGGCTTCATTGCCGTCTGGTCGGTCGTCCGGGACGTGCGGCAGCGCTTCGCCGTTTCATCGAATATGTGCTCGGCCACGAGAAGGTCTGGATACCGCAGCGCATCGACATCGCGCGCCACTGGCATGAGCATCACAAGCCGGAGGCGCTTTGATGCTAGAGCGCGACGATTTCATCAGCCGTTTCGGCGGCGTCTTCGAGCATTCGCCCTTCATTGCCGAACGCGCCTATGGTGCAGGTCTGGTGGTGGAGCCGCTGACGGCGAAAGGTGTTCACGGGGCATTGTGCGTTCCGTTTCGTGCCGCCTCTTATGAGGAGCGTCTCGGCGTCTTGCGGGCGCATCCCGATCTTGCCGGTAAGCTCGCTATTGCCGGCGGGCTGACAGAGGACAGCAAAAAGGAGCAGGCCGGTGCCGGGCTCGATCGGCTGACGCCGGAAGAGCATGCGCGCTTCACCGCGCTCAATACGGCCTATGTCGAGAAGAACGGTTTTCCGTTCATCATCGCAGTGAAGGGGCTCAACAAGGACGATATTCTGCGTGCCTTCGAAGAGCGCATTCACAATGATGCCGAACAGGAGTTTGCCACGGCAACCGCACAGGTGGAGAAGATCGCTTACTTGCGCCTTTCCGCGCTGTTGCCTGAGGCTGCTGCCTGAGGCGGCGGCTTTCCATGCGGCCTTTTGCGCCCTATATTCCCCGCCAGCAAAGGATTTAGGCGATGAGACCGTCGGACGTGCTGGAGCAGAATCGAGAGGCGATCCGCGAAGCGACCAAGCGCTTCAATGCGGCCAACCCGCGCGTCTTCGGTTCGGTGGCGCGCGGCGAGGACCGGCCGGACAGCGATCTCGATATTCTAGTCGATGCCTTGCCAGGGACGACGCTCTTCGATCTCGGCGGGTTGCTGGAGGAGCTTTCGGACATGATGAGAGGGACTAATGTCCATCTTCTCACGGCGGGCGATCTTCCTGAGCGCATTCGCTTTCGGGTCGTAGAAGAAGCAAGGCCGATATGAGATCGGACAGCCTGCTTCAGCATATCGAGACGATCGAGACGATCGCGTCGAGAGTTCAGAGCTTCGTGCGGGATATGGACGAAGCGTCGTTCCGCTCCGACACGCGGACCCAGATGGCGGTGATGCTATGCTTGTTTCTCATCGGCGAAGCCATGATCAAGATTGACGGTGAGGCACCGGAATTCTTGCCGCAGCATCCCAATGTGCCTTGGGCACCGATCAGAGATATGCGAGACCTCATTCTGCTTGACTATGTCCAGGTCGAGCTGCCTGCCATCTGGCGGGCGGTCACTGAAATCATCCCCGATCTGCAAGAGGGTGTTGCCACCATCCGGAACTGGCGCGCGCAAGGTGAATAAGCATTGAGTGAATTTCTGGAAATCCGCCCTTTGGAGCGCGAAGCCTTTCGTGCCTTTGGCGATGTCATCGAAGCCGATCCGTCGACGATGCGCCTCATCAATGGCGGCAATACCGAGCGGTATCATGCGCTCGCTCAAGCCGATGTGGTCGGTGAGGGCGCGCGCGTGGTGATCAACCTCTTTCGCGGCACGCCCCGACACTTTCCCCATGCCATTGATATGATGGAGCGGCATCCGTTTGGCAGCCAGAGCTTTTCGCCGCTCTCAGCGCGACCGTTTCTGGTGGTGGTCGCGGAGGATGAGGGTGGCAAGCCCGGTCGGCCCCAGGCTTATCTCGCAGCGCCCGGCCAAGGAGTGAACTATCATCGCAATGTCTGGCACCATCCGCTGATGACAATTGGTGAGACGAGCGACTTTCTGGTGGTGGACCGCGATGGTCCAGGCATCAATCTGGAAGAGTATTTTTACGAGCAACCCTTTTTCATAGCGGAGCCACGTCCATGACCGGCCTGACGACCCATGTTCTCGATGCTGCCCACGGTACGCCTGCGCAAGGACTGAAAATCGATCTCTACCGGCTGGATGGTGAGCGTCGCGAGAAGCTGAAGAGCGTGGAAACCAATAGCGATGGCCGGGTGGATGGCGGGCCGCTGCTGGTGGGTGAGGATTTCCGCGCGGGGCAATATGAGCTGGTCTTCCATGCCGGCGATTATCTGCGCCAGAAAGGCCTTGTGCTGCCGGAACCGGCTTTCCTCGATATCATTCCGATCCGCTTCGGCATCGCCGATGAGGCCGGGCATTACCACGTGCCGCTGCTGCTTTCGCCCTTCAGCTACTCCACTTATCGCGGGAGCTGATCGTCATGATCTTTGCTGCGATTGCCGACGTCCACGGAAACCATGCAGCACTTGAAGCGGTGCTGGCCGATATTGAAAAGCTTGGCATCACCGACATCGTCAATCTCGGCGATTGTTTCAGCGGTCCGCTGGAAGCGGGGCGCACCGCGAGATTGCTGATCGATCGAGGCATTCCGACGGTGCGGGGCAATCATGACCGCGCCTTGATCGAGGAGCAGCCCGATGAGATGGGGTCGTGGGAAAAGACGATCTACCCGCAGCTTTCTCCATCGGATCTCGAATGGCTGAAAGCGCTGCCATTCGACATGGTGTTCAAGGACGTGGCCTATTGCTGCCATGGTTCACCGGCTGGCGATCTGGACTATTGGCTGGAGCGTATCCTGCCGGAAGGTGTGCTGCATCTGCGTGCCCGCGCCGAGATCGAAGCGCTCGCCCGCAGCATCGATCAGCCGATCATGCTTTGCGGCCACACCCATCTTGCCCGCACCTTGCAGCTTTCCGACGGTCGCCTGATCGTCAATCCGGGTAGTGTGGGTTGTCCCGGCTGGAAGGATGACGAGCCGGTCTATCATCAGGTCGATGTCGGCCATGGCCTGGCGTCATATGCGGTTCTCGAAGACACCGCACATGGCTTTCAGGTGACCCATCGCAATATCCGCTATGACGTAGCGCCCATGGCAGCATTGGCTCGCGAGAATGGCATGGACCGCGTCGGCAACGCGATCGAGAGCGGCTGGTTGGACTGAACTGGCCTGATCTGGGCGGAGCTCTGCTGTCAGAGCTCAGCCGTTGCTGGTCATGACCACGCAGGAATAGGAGCGTGCCTTCAGATCCTTGCAGGCCGAAAGCGCCTCTGCCTGAGTGTCGAAGCCGGTGAAGCGGGCGCGGTAGAGTGTTGCGCCGCCGGTTCTGACCGCTTCGGTATAGGGTGCTACACCGGCATGGCCGGAGGATAGCGAATCCTTGGCAGATTTCAGCATGGAGAGGGCGGCGGCTTCCGAGTCGGTTGCGGCGATCTGCACTTCCCAGCGGCTTCTGCCTGGAGGAACGGCGGATGGGGCTGCGACGGAAGTCTGCATTATATCGGCCATCATGCCATCTGCCGCCGCAATCTGATTGGCGATCGGGTCATGGCGCTCGGCAAACATCGGCAGAGGTACCACGGAGGGTGGCGTGTCGAAGGTGCGGCTGGTGCTGGCGCTGGCGACCAATTGTTCGGTGTCGCGCGAACGCGATGCTTTCGGAAGGGTACGGTCAAGCAGCGCGACGACCTGATTGTCGCGTCGTTGGGCGCTCTGTCCACCCAAGACCACGGCGACGACGCTGCGGCCATTGTGATTGACGGCGCTGACGATGTTGAAGCCGGAGGCGTTGGTGTAGCCGGTCTTGATGCCGTCGACGCCCTTGTAGCGCGTTAGCAGGCGGTTATGGCCACGGATCGTCTTGCCGCGAAAGGTGAAGGATGTGGAGCTGAACATCTTGTATTCGCGGGGGAAATCCCGCTGCAATGCGAGGCCGAGTTTCGCCATGTCGCGTGCGGTGGTGACTTGCGATTTGTTCGGCAGACCCGATGCATTGCGGAACACGGTTTTCGTCATGCCAAGCTGGCGCGCCTTGCGCGTCATCATGTCGGCAAAGCGGGCTTCGGAGCCGCCAAGATAATCGCCCATGCCTTCGGCGAGATCATTGGCGGATTTGACGATCATGCCATAGACGGCTTCGCGTACCGTGAAGGTCGTGCCGGCGCGGACATAAAGCTTGGAGGGAATGGTCGCCGCGCCATTCTTCGACATGGTGATGCGCTGATCCCAGGTGATGCGGCCCTTATGCAGCGCCTCGAACGTCAGATAGAGGGTCATCATCTTGGTTAGCGATGCGGGATATTTCAGCTGATCGGCATTCTGCGAATCCAGCACCTTTCCAGAATTCGCATCGATGACGATATGCGCATAGCGTGCCTGCGCTGGTGCTGCCCCGAAAGTGAGGATCGCGCAGAAAAATGCCAAAGCGAAAAGCCACGCTTCAGCCGTTCCCCGTCTGATCTTACCCGACATGAAATTCCCCTTACTGCCCATCGAATGTGGGTTCGTCCCGAAGCTGCCCGTTCCGCATAAGGTAACGCCGCTTTCGGGCAACAAAACCGTTCAAAGTTTAAAGACTGCCTTCATGCTTAATTAAGTATGAAAATCGACCCCCACTGGTGGCGGGTCAGATTTGGGGCTTGGCGGGTGGATGAAGGGTTTCTGCAGTGCTTCGGACGGCTGTGTCAGGGGGCTCGGCACGATAGCAATCACGCGGAAGGGCCATCTAGGAGTGCTGAGTTTCCGGGGTTTTTTAGGTGCTCACCACACAAGGCGGGTCGTCCACACGGCAGGTGGCAGAAGCGCTCGGCAGATCAACCGGCGTCCATCTTGAGAGCCGCCTACAGGCATGTCGCCCTCACGTCATTGTGAGGGCGCCGGAACGTCGGATCGGTGCGGTGGTGCGATGATCAGGCGTTCTGAACGAGGATGCTGCGATCGATATCGGTGATCAGACGCTTGCCGCAGAGCGCCATGGTGATGTCCATTTCCTTGCGGATGATCTCGAGCGCCGTCGTCACGCCAAGCTTTCCGTTTGCGCCGAGACCGTAGAGGAAGGGGCGGCCGATATAGGTGCCCTTGGCGCCGAGCGCGATGGCTTTCAGCACGTCCTGACCAGAACGGATGCCGCCATCCATATGGACTTCGATCCTGTCACCCACGGCATCGACGATCTTCGGCAGCATGGCGATGGAGGAGAGTGCGCCATCCAACTGACGACCGCCATGGTTGGAGACGATGATGGCATCCGCACCCGTGTCAGCCGCAGCACGGGCATCTTCCTCATCGAGAATGCCCTTGAGGATCAGCTTGCCGCCCCAGCGTTCCTTGATCCATTCCACATCCTTCCAGGAGAGGCGCGGGTCGAACTGCTCTGCCGTCCAGGAAGAGAGGGAGGAAAGATCGGACACATTCTTGGCATGGCCGACAATGTTGCCGAAGCTGCGACGCTTGGTCTGCAGCATGTCGAGGCACCATTTCGGCCGCGTCGCCATCTGCCAGATGTGCTTGGGCGTGAATTTCGGCGGGGCAGAGAGACCGTTGCGCAGATCCTTGTGGCGCTGGCCGAGGATCTGAAGGTCGAGCGTCAGCACCAGCGCCGAGCACTTGGCGGCCTTCGCCCGGTCGATCAGGTTGTTGATGAAATCGCGGTCCTTCATCACGTAAAGCTGGAACCAGAAGGGGCGCGAGGTGACGGAGGCGACATCCTCGATCGAGCAGATGCTCATGGTCGAGAGGGTGAAGGGAACGCCGAACTCTTCGGCGGCTTTGGCCGCCAGCATCTCACCATCGGCATGCTGCATGCCGGTGAGGCCCGTTGGAGAGAGTGCGACCGGCATCGAGACCTTCTCGCCAATCATCTCCGTTTCCAGCGAACGATTGGTCATGTCCACCAGCACGCGCTGACGCAGCTTTATCTTTTGAAAATCGTCCTCATTGGCGCGGTAAGTGCCTTCGGTCCACGCGCCGCTATCGGCATAGTCGAAGAACATTTTCGGCACGCGGCGTTGCGCCTGTTTCTTCAGGTCCGCGATGGTGAGGATTTTGCTCATGGATAAAGCCTTCAAATTTGAATGACAGTTGGCCATAGCACGGATTTCGGCACCATGTCACCGGAATCGTTGCGCAAGCGGGCAGGAAAGGGTGCTCACCTCGCGTGTTACGCCGCAAGGGCAAAGCAGCATTCATCCGTTCGCGGAATGAAGCTCCAGTTCGACTGCCTTGCCTGCCAGCCGCGCAATTTCCAGCAGGCGCGCGAGGCTCACTCCGTTGCGCGCCATGGCGGAAAGGCCGGCCATGCTTGAGCAGACGAAGTCGGCCAGCCGATCCGCCTTGTCGGGAAATTTCTGGGCGATGTGAGACCGGATGACCTGGCCTGCCGCCGCATAGAACGCCCTTGCGGCGTTTCGGGCTTCCTCATCGTCGCAGCGGGTGCTTTCGATGACCAAGCAGCCCCTGGCCTCAGGATCTGCCGCATATCGCCGCGCGGCATCCTCCATCACCGCCGTCAGGCTTTCGCTGATGGGCCTATCCGGCTGCAACAGATCTGGCAGCGGAATGGCGTCCGTCCTGTTGTACTGATCGAGGACCCGCCGGTAGAGACCGAGCTTGCTGCCAAAAGCGGCATAAAAGCTTGGCGGATTGATTCCGAGTGCCGCCGTAATCTCCGCGACCCCCAGCGCATCGAAGCCGCGCGCGTGGAAGAGATGCTTTGCCGTAGCAACGGCCTCGTCAGGATCGAAGCGGCGCGGGCGGCCTCGGGGCTTGGAGATTTTTGTATCGTTCATTACATAATGCCTTGACCAAGGTACTCTTTGGGTATTTATGTATCGATCATTACGTTAATCTTCAAGGAAGCACAGACCATGTTCGAAGGAAAATCCATTCTGGTGCTCGGCGCCAGCCGGGGCATCGGCGCTGCCATCGTGCGCCGTTTCGCAGCCGATGGCGCGAAGGTCACATTCACCTATGGCGCCTCGAAAGATGCGGCGGAGAGCCTGGCGAGCGAAACGGGAAGCACCGCGATCCAGGCCGATAGCGCTAACAGAGATGCGGTTATCAAGGTCGTGCGCGAGAGCGGCCCTCTTGATATCCTGGTCGTCAATTCCGGCATCGCCATCTTCGGGGATGCCCTCGAACAGGACCCGGATGCAATCGATCGTCTTTTCCAGATCAACATCCAGACGCCCTATCACGCATCGGTCGAGGCCGCGCGGCAGATGCCGGACGGCGGGCGCATCATCGTCATTGGCTCGGTAAATGGCGACCGGATGCCGGTGCCTGGCATGGCGTCCTATGCGGTCAGCAAGTCTGCGCTGCAGGGACTGGCAAGAGGACTTGCGCGTGACTTCGGACCCCGGGGCATCAACATCAATGTCGTGCAGCCTGGCCCGATCGATACCGACGCCAATCCTGAAAGCGGGCCGATGAAGGATCTGATGCACAGCTTCATGGCGATCAAGCGCCATGGCCGCCCGGAGGAAGTGGCCGGCATGGTGGTCTGGCTTTCCGGCCCGGAAGCGGGCTTCGTGACCGGTGCGATGCACACCATCGACGGCGCCTTTGGTGCCTGATGTGAACAGGGCGGAGGGAGCCGGTTGGCTTCCTTAGCCTTTCCAATAGATAGAGCTGGCATTCGGCTTATACGCTCGGCTGGAATTTCACCACGTCGATAAAGGCGCGCAGCGGTGGCGGAACCGATCGATGGCCGGGATAATAGAGCGCCATTCTCTCAGGCGGATGCATCCAGGAGGTCAACACCGGTTTCAATTGGCCGGCGGCGATCGCGGGTTCGGCAATCCAGCTGACGACATAGGCGATCCCCAGACCACTTGCGGCAGCCTCGATCATCAGATCCTCGTCATCCAGGACCACGGTTCCGCCAGTCTCGACGGTCAGTTCCTGCCCAGCGCGCTCGAACTCCCATTTGTAAAGCTTGCCGCTCGGCAGGCGGTGGCCGATGCAGCGATGTTGAGTGAGATCGTGCGGCGTGAACGGTTCTCCGGCGCGCTCGAGATAGGCGGGTGAGGCGACGCAGAGAAAGTGCACGGGCTTGCCGAAAGGGACGGCGACCATGTCCTTCGGGATTGCCTCCATCAGGCGAACACCGGCGTCGAAGCCGGCGGACACGATATCGATCAACCGGCCATCTGCCACGAGATCGACCTCGACATCCGGATACCGCTCCGTCATCAGCGGCAGGATTTCCCGCACAAGATAGGCAATGGTGACACGCGGCGCGTTGATCCTTACTCGCCCCGCCACATTGCCGCGAAAGGCAGCCGTGGCATCGAGCGCCTCATCCAATGAATTCATCACATTGTGCAGCCGATTGAGCAGTGAAAGTCCCGCTTCCGTGGGCGAGACGCTGCGGGTCGTCCGGTTCAGCAACCGCACGCCAAGGCGTTCCTCAAGCGCGCGCACAGTGTGGCTCAATGTGGACGGCGCCGTTCCAAGCTCGTCCGCCGCACGCCGGAAGCTGCGATGGGTGGCGACGGCCATGAAGGCGGTGAGTTCGGTCAAGGATGGGCGCATGATTGATGGGAATTTTGCATGAGCGCATCTCAACTTCAACGTCTAATCGCATCAATGCGTCATTGCTATCTCTCCACCAGCCGAGGTGAACGATCCCGGCCGATTAAAGAAGGAGAAGCACATGACAAAATCAGAAGCAATTTTCCCGGCCCGCCGTCAGGCACTTTACGACATGCACCGCTATTCCGCCGCCATCCGATCCGGCGATCTTTTGTTCATTTCCGGACAGGTTGGCGCGCGCGAGGATGGATCGCCCGAGCCGGATTTTGGACAGCAGGTTGAATTGGCCTTCGACAATCTGAAAGCGGTATTGGAGGCCGCTGGCGGCACGTTTGAGGACATCATTGACGTGACGACCTTTCATACCGATCCGGAGCAGCAGTTCGGTGCAGTGCTTGCGGTCAAGGACAAGATCTTTGCGGAGGCACCCTATCCGAACTGGACTGCGGTCGGCGTAAACTGGCTTGCCGGTTTCGACTTCGAAATCAAGGTGATCGCGCGTCTTCCTTGAGTCTCAGTTGGGCCTCAATAGCAGTCTTGTCGATCACGGACCAGACAGAGACGATCCGCATATCGCGGAACTCATAGAAGACGTTTTCGGCGAAGGAAATGCGCCGTCCGTCGATGGGAAGTCCGAGGAACATGGCTTTTGGCGCACAGTCGAATTCCAGCCTGGCCGCGATGAAGGGCGGATCGCAAGCGAGGAGTCCGATCTTGAAGGAAAGATCCGGAATCGTCTCGAAATCGTTGATCAGCATGCGCCTGTAGCCATCGAGCCCGAAGCTCCGGCCATTATGCGTCACGTCGGAGGCAACGAATGTCCCGAGATCATCCCAGCGTTGGTCGTTGAGGCAGGCAATGTAGGCGCGATAGTGATCGGCGAGCTGTGTCATTCAAATCGGTCCCTGCTGTTGAAACGGAAGTGTCCCCTCTTTTGAAGTCGGCTTCGCTACAGGAGTTCCGATTATCGCTAAATTAGAAATTCAAAATCGATAAACTCCGGACTTCAAGCGAAGGATATCCCCGATCCCGATAGAGCTGCCGTCAAGACGATCAAGGTGGCAAAAAGCAGAACAGGCGGCTCGAGGCCGCCTGTTCGCATGTGTTTCGCTGGAGAGTGCTTGTCTTAAAACTCTTCCCAGCTAGCGGAAGCGGCTGTTGCGGCTGCCGCAGCAGCACCACCGCCAAACGCGCTGGCGATCTTGCGACCAAGGGCATGGGCAGGCGAAGCGGCAGGCTTGGAGGCGCTTGTGGCGGCTTTCGGTGTGCCTGCAACGGGTGCTGCCGTATTGCGGCTCCGGCCATCCGTTTCGCCGAGATTGAAGCGAGACAGCAGCTGGTTCAGCGATGCCGCTTCCTTGGCAAGGCTGTGGCTGGCCGCGGTGGATTGCTCGACCATCGCCGCATTCTGCTGCGTTCCCTGGTCCATCGAGTTGACGGCCGTGTTGATCTCCTGGAGTCCGGTTGACTGTTCGCGCGAGGATTCGACGATCGCATTGACGTGACGATTGATCTCCTGCACCTCGCTCACAATGACTTCGAGCGCGCGGCCGGTTTCATCGACAAGTTCCACGCCTGAGCGAACATGCGTTCCGGAATTGGTGATGAGTTCCTTGATTTCCTTAGCGGCCTTTGCCGAGCGCTGCGCCAGTTCACGCACTTCCTGTGCAACGACCGCGAAGCCCTTGCCGGCTTCACCCGCGCGTGCCGCCTCGACGCCTGCATTCAGCGCCAGAAGGTTGGTCTGGAAGGCGATCTCGTCAATGACGGAGATGATGTTGGTAATCTCTCCCGACGAGCGTTCGATCTCCTGCATCGCGGTGACGGCCTTGCGGACGACATCGCCGGATCTTTCCGCGCCGTGACGCGCCTTATCCACCAGCTTGCCGACTTCTTCCGCACGTCTGCTGGAGTCTTTCACCGTTGTGGTGATTTCTTCCAAAGCGGCGGCGGTCTCTTCGACGGAAGCTGCCTGCTGTTCGGTACGCTTGGAAAGATCGTCTGCCGCGGCACGGATTTCATTGGCACCGGCATCAATGCCCCTGGCGTTTTGTCCGACGGCCCGCAGCGCATCGTTCAGGTTGCCGACAGAACTGTTGAAGTTGGTGCGCAGCGCATCGAGATGAGAGACGAACGGCGTATCGATCCGGTTGGCAACGTCGCCTGCTGCCAGCTTGTTCAGCGCGGTTGCCAGTTGATCGACGGCGAACTGAATGTCTGCCACGTCTTTGGCCTTCTGCGCCTCACGCTCTGCGCGTTCCTTTTCCGTCAGGCTGAGATTGGCTGCGGCTTCTTTCTCCATCCGCATCTTGTCGAGCGCGTTGTCGCGGAAGACGGAAACGGCCTTGGCCATCTGGCCGACTTCGTCGTGGCGCTCCTGGCCCTCCACCGGGGCTTGCGTTTCACCATCGGCCAGCGAAATCATGCGCTGGCGCAGATTTGCGATCGGGGTCGTGATGCCTCTAGAGGCAACAATCAGCGATGCGATGATGCCGATGGCGAATGCTAAGCCGGCAAGGGAAAGGGACCAGAAGATCGTGGCATCCGTCTCTGCGCTAAGAGCTTTGCTTCTCGTTGCTACCTCATTCAGTTCCTGTGTCAGGAATTTGGATGCCTCGTCAGCCAGCGGGATGAGCAAGTCATCAGCTTTCGCCAGCTCTGCTTTTGCTTGTGCATCTTGATCCGCGGCACCCAGTTTGACCGCCTGGTCGGTAATGGCAACGACGGCTTTCGCCTGCGCAGTGATTGCATCGATGGCAGCCTGCTCCCCTGGCAGCCCTTCGCGCGCGGCTGCGAGCCGGTCGAATATTTTCGCTTTGCTCTCATTGTAGAAAGCAATGGCCTTCTGCATGCCTGCACTATCCCGATCGTAAACGAGAATCTGGTAGGCGGCATAGGCAGTGGCCGTCAGGTTTCTGTTCGCACGGGCCATCGCGGTTGCCCCTGTGGTGTCCTTCGAAATAAAGGTTGAGTAGGTGTTGTCGGCGAGCTTGTAATTGTAGGACATGTAGAGCGTGGCGCTCAATCCAACAGCGCACAGAGGCAGCACAAGAGACAACACTTTTGTGCGAATGCTGGCATTCTTCAGAAATGACATAGATCTTCCGTTCCGATCAAAAATGCCTGTACGACGCAGGGGCAGCACTTTTGGAACCGGGAACCGGTGCCACTGCAGGGATTAAGGCAGATAGACTCTCCACATGACAAAGGGTCCTAGCCATCATGGCGACCATTCTTTGTCTGTTACAACGTAAGACAATATAGTTTAAATGAAGTGAATAATTATAAGCATTGATTAATATTAATGAATAATTATGCAACTATTAGTATTATGTCTGTTTTTTACTTACTGCGCAGCTTTTGACGCGCTGCCTGCCACATAGGTCTCAACCACAGTTCTGTCGTCACCCATCGTCAACATCAGGAACAGTTCTTCCGTCAGCGATGTGACCACTTCCATCTTCAGTGCCATGGCAGGTGTGGAGGAGGCGTTGAGGACGGTGATGTCGGCATCGGTCCCGGCATCAAGCGTGCCGATCTTGTCCACCATGGACAGGGCTTCGGCATTGCCGCGGGTCATCAGATACCAGCTTTCCAAAGGATTCAGCCGCTCACCGAGCAATTGCTGGATCTTGTAGGCCTCATCCATCGTGCGCAGCATGGAGTAGCTGGAGCCGCCGCCAATATCGGTCGCGACCGCGATGCGCACCGGCTTTTCACGCCGTTGCAGCTTCTTCATCGGGAAAAGACCGGAGCCGATAAAGAGGTTGGAGGTTGGGCAGTGGACGGCGACAGCGCCCGTCTCCGACAGAACGTCTGCTTCGCGATCGGACAGATGAATGGCGTGGCCAAGCAGCGTCTTGTTGCCCATCAGGCCGTAGCGCACGTAAATGTCAGTGTAGTCGATCGCTTCCGGGTAAAGCTCGCACGTATATTTGATCTCGTCGAGATTTTCCGAAAGATGCGTCTGGATGAAGAGATCCGGAAACTCCTGCGCCAAGGCCTGGGCAGCTTCCATCTGCTTCGGCGTGGAGGTGATGGCAAAGCGCGGGGTGATGGCGACATGGTTGCGGCCCTTGCCATGCCAGTCGGCAATCACCTGGCGCGTCTCGTCATAGCCGAGTTCCGGCGTATCCAGGAGCCCTTGCGGCGCGTTGCGGTCCATCATCACCTTGCCGCCGACCATCAGCATGTTGCGCTTGAGGGCTTCGGCAAAAAAGGCATCGGCAGACGTCTTGTGGACGGAACAATAGGCGACTGCCGTGGTGGTACCGTGGCGGATCAGCTCATCATAGAAATGGGTGGCGATACGCTGAGCATGCGCGCTTTCGACAAAACGGCACTCTTCCGGGAAGGTATAGGTGTTCAGCCATTCCAGAAGGTTTGCGGCATAGGAGCCGATCACCTGCATTTGCGGAAAGTGCAGATGCATGTCGATAAGGCCCGGAACGATCAAGTGAGGGCGGTGATCCTTTTCCGTCACGTCTTCGGGCGCCTGGGCACGAATATCGGTATACTCGCCGGTCGCTGCGATCTTTCCCTCGGAGACCAGCAATCCGCCATCTTCGATATAGAGATAGCTTGCGGTGTCGTCGATGGAGAGGGGGGCGCGCTTGAAGCTCAAAAGGCGTCCGCGCAGCAGCAGCATGCTCATTCAGTCTTTCCTTCAGAAACGGCGCTTTCATACCAAGCGGTCAGCACCTTGCGTTCCTGTGGCGTGATCGCCGTGATGTTGCCGGGGGGCATGGCATGGGAGCGGCCCGCCTGTAAATAGATTTCCCGCGCATGGGCGGCAATTTGGGCATCGGTCTCAAGCTTCACCGCCTTCGGCGTGAATGGAACGCCCTCCCACACCGGTTCGGCGGCATGGCACATGGAACAGCGGCCTTGGACCACGTCACGGGCGCTGGCGAAATGCGCGTCCGTGAGGAAGATTTGCTGAGCAGGCGATAGCTTCGCAGCAGCGGCCTCCTGCTCGCCCGTCAGTACTTTCGGGACGGTGGAGAGCCACATGATGAGGATGAAAATGATGGCGGTGACAAGCCAGGTCCATGTCGGCTTGCCCTTGCGGGCATGGGTGGTGTTGAACCAGTGACGGATCGTCACGCCCATGAGGAAGACCAGCGCTGCAATGACCCAGTTGAACTGCGTGGCGAAGGCCAGCGGATAGTGGTTCGACAGCATGAAGAAGATGACGGGCAGCGTCAGATAATTGTTGTGGAGCGAACGCTGCTTGGCGATGCGGCCATATTTCGGGTCGGGCGTGCGCCCCGCGATCAGGTCTGCGACAACAATCTTCTGGTTGGGGATGATGATGAAGAAGACGTTGGCCGACATGATGGTGGCGGTGAAAGCGCCAAGATGCAGGAAGGCGGCGCGGCCGGTAAAGACCTGCGTATAGCCCCAGGCCATCGCAACCAGCGCCACATAGAGCACGATCATCAGGCCCCAGGTGTTGTTGCCGAGCGGCGATTTGCAGAGGAAATCATAAAACAGCCAGCCGACGGCAAGCGAGGCGAGCGACAGGCCGATCGCCTGCAACTGCGTGAGCTCCAGCACCGAATGGTCGATGAGGAAGAGATCGGCGCCGCCGTAATAGACAATACAGAGCATGGCAAAGCCGGAGAGCCAGGTGGCGTAGCTTTCCCATTTGAACCAGGTGAGATGCTCCGGCATCTGCGCGGGCGCGACCAGATATTTCTGGATGTGATAGAAGCCGCCGCCATGCACCTGCCACTCCTCGCCATAGGCGCCCGGTGGCATGTTCGGGCGTTTGACCAGCCCGAGATCGAGCGCGATGAAGTAGAAGGAAGAGCCGATCCAGGCAATAGCGGTGATCACGTGCAGCCAGCGAACGGCAAAGGCCATCCATTCCCACGCAATGGCGTATTCGTACATTCTGTTCCCCTGTCTTTGTGTCGCACAATGCGAAAAATCGTTGTGCGATGGAAGAGGCAATGCGGTGTTTTGCGCAGGAATGTCGTGTGCGGTTTAGGCAGGTCGTCTCATCCGTCAAACAGCGTCTGCGAATTCCGACAGGATCCAATCCCTGAAGATCTTGATCTTCGGCACATTGCGGCGGCCTTCCGGATAGACTAGCCAGTAGTCGTGTCCATCGTTGCAGACGAGGTCGAAAGGCTGGATCAGTCGTCCGGCGGCCATATCCTCGGCAAAATGGGTGGGGTTGACGATGGCGACGCCATGTCCGGCCATGGCAGCCGCGGCTTCGAGATACTGAAAGCCGAAGCTGCTGCCGGTACGGCTGTCGAGATCGGTGTCCGGCACGCCGGCTTCGCGGAACCAGTGCTTCCACCACCGGTCCTGCGGGCTGATGATCGTCAGCTTCAGGAGGTCGGCTGGCTCTTTCAAGCCACCCATCTTTTCCACCAGCAGCGGACTAACGACGGGCGCAAAATCCAGGCGCATGATACGGTGACAGATCAGCCCCGGCCAGTCGCCTTTGCCCCAGCGAATGCCGACATCGATGTTTTCGCGCAAGAGATCGATGATCTCGTTGCTGAGCGCGAGGTGAACGGCCGTCTTGGGATTGGCCTCCTGAAAACTGCCGAGCCGCCGTGCAAGCCATTGCTGAGCAAAGGTGGGCGTCGCGGAGATCGTCAGCACATCGGAGACGCTCTTCCTCGTATCGGCAACGGCTGCTTCCAGCATGGTCAAGGCTTCGGATGTCTGTCGCGCCAGCTTCTCCGCCGCCGAGGTGAGCGTGACCTGCCTTGGCCGACGGACGAACAGAGTCGCCCCGACATAATCCTCCAAGAGCTTGATCTGGTAGCTGACCGCCGTCTGCGTCATGCCAAGCTCGTCACCCGCCTTGGTGAAGCTCAAATGCCGTGCCGCGCTTTCGAAGACGCGAAGCGCATTCAGAGGAAAGTTTCTCGACATCTTCATGGATAAGCTCTCTTTATTCATGCTGTCCAATGTTTCATTGGTTATCAGCGGCAAAATCAAGCAAATTCTCCTCACAGCATCAAACCACCTGAGGAGACAGAACGATGGGTGCCACGGCGTTAAACGTCTGGCTGCGCATATTCGCGTGGCTATGGAACACGGACTGGTTTGGGGAGGGTCACACGCCGTCGAACACGCTCCACGATGAGGAGTTGAGCGACCACCTGAAGCGCGATCTCGGCTTCAGCGAAGGGCGGAACCGGATTGGACCTGAGCCCGTGCAGCAAAGTGCTGAATTGCGTGAAGCACTTCGGATGTTACCAAGGCCGCTATGATGGCGGGGCGCTTGTCCTTGACGAGCGTGCCGCCGATGGGCAGCACGAGATTGTCGAGCGTGCCGACATGCCCCTCACGGGCGAGCCAGTTGGCGAAGGTGGCGCGCTTGGTCTTCGATCCGATCATGCCGACATAGGCAAGATCGCCCCGGCCAAGTGCTTCCTTGGCGATCAGGAAGTCCAGCGCATGATCATGGGTGACGATGATTGACGCGCCGCCTGCCGGGATGTCCTTCACCATCGCTTCGGGCATGGGTGTCAGATGCGTCGAGACGGTGCCGGGGAGGCCGATCAGTTCCTCACGGCGGGTCTCTATAACCGAGATGGACAGCGGCAGAAGCGACAGGCTGTTTGCAAGTGCCTTGCCCACATGGCCGGCACCGAAGATGAAGACGGCGGGTTGCTCATCCTCGGCCTTTCGCATGCGCGTAATCAGCGCGTCCGCGACCGCTTCCGTCACCTTGGTAAAGCGCAGAAGGGTTCGTCCGCCGCAGCATTGGCCAATTTCCGGGCCGAGCGGAATGTCCAGGACGTTTATCTCCGTCCTGCCATCCAGCATGGCACGGGCGTGATCGATCGCCATATATTCGAACTGCCCGCCACCGATCGTTTCCCAGATGCGGGCGGCCGACACCAGCATGAAGGTCCCAGCCTCGCGCGGCGACGAGCCCTTGACGGCCTCGATCTCCACGAGGATCGCAGGTCCTTCGGAGAGGAGAGTCTGGAAATCTGTCATTGGTGGCGCTCAAGCAGCATGTGTTGCGGTGAGGATCATATACCTGGAATTGACGGCATCAAAATCTTGACCTTGCCAGCCGCCGACAATGCTGCTCACCCGAAGGCCCGCGTCGCCCAAGCCACGGACAATTTCATCCTCGCTGTGAAAGCGGATCGCGCTTCGAGTCTTGAAGGTTTTGTCGCTAAACTCATAGTCAAACTCGAAATGCATGACGGGTCCGGCCATGCGGACGAAACGTCGTTTCTCTTTGACGATCGCGTCATCCACTCTCAACGTGATGTCGTATTCCCATTGCGATGACCAATCGATATTCGGGTTCCGAACCTCGAAGACGATGCTGCCCTCACGGTCGAGATGGTATCGCATCGTATCGAAACAAGCACGCATCGATGCCGAGTCCTTGAGAGCCATCATCGCGTTGCCGGTCATAACGATAAGGTCATAGCGCTCGTCGCTACGGAAACCTTCAGCGTCGGCTTCGACCCACTCAACCGATGCAGCGTTCGGCTTTTCTCGCGCGACATCTAACATCGCACCCGCCGGGTCAATCGCGGTGACGCGATGGCCGCGCGCTGCGTAGGCATCGGCTAAAAGGCCTGTGCCGCATCCGATATCCAGAATGCGGCATTGCTCTCTTGTGGGGAGACGAAGATAAAAATCACGATCCTCTGACCAGCCGCTATCCAGATCATACAACCGGGCCAGATCGCGGTCGAGGTAATGCTGATCGAGCGTCGAAACAGCCCTCTCCACGTTCCGTCACACCTTCTTCAACCGCTCCACCGCCATCAGAACGCGCTCCGGCGTTGCCGGGGCGTCGAGGCGTGGGCAGACCTTGTAGTCGGCGACAGAGGCAACCGCCATGGAGAGTGCTTCCAGCACCGAGTTGGCGAGCATGAAGGGCGGCTCTCCAACGGCCTTGGAGCGACCGATGGTGGGTTCGGCGTTTTCGGACCATTCCGCCAGCCTGACGTTGAAGATCCTCGGACGGTCCGAGGCGAGCGGGATCTTGTAGGTGGAGGGCGCGTGGGTGCGCAGCCGTCCCTTGCCATCCCACCACAGTTCTTCCGTCGTCAGCCAGCCCATGCCCTGGACGAAACCGCCTTCGATCTGTCCGATATCGATCGCCGGGTTCAGCGACTTGCCGACATCGTGGAGAATATCGGTGCGCTCCATCATATATTCGCCGGTCAGCGTATCGATGGTGACTTCCGAGCATGAAGCGCCGTAGGCGAAGTAGTAGAATGGCGTGCCGCGTCCGGCGGCGCGGTCCCAATGGATTTTCGGGGTCTTGTAGAACCCTGCGGCGGACAGCTGCACGCGGGCGAAATAGGCCTGGCGAACGAGATCGTTGAAGGCGATCTCTTCTGTGCCGATGCGGATGCGGTTCGGCAGGAAGGCAATATCCTGTTCCGTGACATTCCACTTCTCAGCGGCGAATTTGATCAGCCGCTCCTTGATCTGTCGGGCCGCATCAAGTGCTGCCATGCCGTTGAGATCGGTGCCGGAGGAGGCGGCAGTTGCCGAGGTGTTCGGCACCTTGCCGGTCGTGGTGGCGGTGATCTTCACCCGGCTGACATCGACCTGGAACGTATCGGCAATGACCTGCGCGACCTTGGTGTAAAGACCCTGGCCCATTTCCGTGCCGCCGTGGTTCAGGTGGATGGAGCCGTCATTATAGACATGCACCAGCGCACCCGCCTGGTTGAAGGCGGTCATGGTGAAGGAGATGCCGAATTTGACCGGCGTCAGTGCAATGCCCTTGCGAAGGATCGGGCTTGTGCGGTTGAACGCGACGATCGCCTCACGGCGCGCGCGGTAATCGCTGGAGGTCTCCAACTCCTCCACCACGCGGGCAATGATGTTGTCTTCCACTTCTTGGTGATAGGGCGTGGTGGTGCGGCCAGAACCGGTCTCGCCATAGAAGTTCAGCTTGCGGATATCGAGCGGGTCCTTGCCGACCGCATAGGCGATTTCCTCGATGAAGCGCTCGGCACCCAGCATGCCTTGCGGGCCGCCGAAGCCACGGAAGGCGGTGTTGGACACCGTGTGGGTTTTCAACGGCTTGGAGGCAAGCTTTACATGCGGATAGAAGTAGCTCGAATCCGCATGAAACAGCGCGCGATCGGTGACGGGGCCAGAAAGATCGGATGAGAAGCCGCAACGGGCGGCGTAGGTCGCATCGACTGCGTGAATGCGACCCTCGTCATCGAAGCCAAGTTCGTAATCGACGCGGAAATCGTGACGCTTGCCGGTGGCGACCATGTCTTCATCGCGGTCCGGGCGGATTTTGACAGCACGCTTCAGCTTCTTGGCGGCAATCGCGCAGAGTGCGGCAAACTGGTTGCCCTGCGTCTCCTTGCCGCCGAAGCCGCCGCCCATGCGCCGAACCTGCACGGTGACGGCGTTGGAGGGTACCTGCAGAATGTGGCTGACGATATGCTGGATTTCGCTTGGGTGCTGGGTGGAACTCCACACCGTCACCTCGTCATCCTCGCCTGGCACTGCCATGGCGATATGGCCTTCGAGGTAGAAATGCTCCTGTCCGCCGATGCGCATGGTACCGGTCAGGCGACGCGGTGCGACATCCATCTCCACATCCGCATCACCGCGTTGCAGCACCATGCCGGGGGTAACGAGCGGCTCGCCATTTTCAAGCGAGGCGTCGATATCGGTGAAGTGCGGCAGATCCTTGTAAGTGATCTTCGCCTTGCGCGCCGCATGGCGGGCAATCTCGCGGGTCTCGGCAAAGACGGCAAAGATCGGCTGGCCGTGGAATTGCACCAGCGTTTCCGCCAGCAAGGGCTCGTCATGGCGCCCGCCGGAGGAGACATCGTTTTCGCCCGGTACATCCTTGCCGGTCATCACCCAGATGACGCCGGGGGTGGCTTCGACCTCGGAAAGGTCCATGGCCAGGATTTCGGCATGGGCGCGGTCCGACAGGCCAAGCGCGCCGTGGATCAGGCCTGCGGGTTCTGGAATGTCGTCGATATATTCGGCACTTCCGGTGACATGCTTATGCGCTGAATCATGACGGAGCGATCCATGCATCTTGCCATCGACATCATTCTTGGCGCGTTCGAATGTGGTGGTGTCCATGTGTCAGACCTCTCTTCTCGCTGGAGAGGTAAAGGGTTTCCCTACGCCCTCATTCCTGTGCTCGTCACAGGAATCCAGCCAAGGCGCGTCTGCGCCGCATAAAACTCTCTCGCGCCCAAGGACTTGGGCGCACTGGATTCCTGTGACAAGCACAGGAATGAGGGAGGAATGATCCAGGCTTCCCATCACGCCATCTCCTCAAAACGCTGCAACTCCTGCTTCTTTCCCGATGTCTCCAGGAAGAAACGGGTCAGCAGGTTCTTCGCCGTCAGCTGACGATACTGCGCGGTGGCGCGCCAGTCGGTCAGCGGCTGGAAATCCGCGTCGATCGTATCGCGCGCGGCATCGATGGTTTCTTGCGTCCAGGCCTTGCCCTTCAGGGCCTCTTCGAGGGCCTTCGCCCGCTTCGGCGTGCCGGCCATGCCGCCAAAGGCGATGCGGATGTCCTGCACCGTGCCGTCTTCGCCAAGGGTCAGATGATAGGCGGCGCAGAGTGCCGAGATGTCCTCGTCACGACGCTTGGAAATCTTGTAGATGGCGAAGTGGCTGTCATGCGTCGGCAGCGGCACCTCGATCTTCTCGACGAATTCGCCTGGAAGCCTGTCCTGCTTGCCGTACTCGATGAAGAAGGTTTCGAGCGGCATCGAGCGGCTGCCGGAGGAAGAGCGCAGCGTCAGCACGGCACCGAGCGCAATAAGCGGCGGGGGCGTATCGCCGATGGGCGAGCCGTTGGCGATGTTGCCGCCGATCGTTCCCATGTTGCGCACCTGCTGTCCGCCGAGGCGATCGATCAGCCGTCCGAATGCCGGGATGTTGTCTGCAAGCGTGTCAAAGGCCTGGGCGTAGGTCACGCCTGCGCCGATCGAAATCCTACCGTCGGCAACCGAGATCGACTGCAGCTCGCTCAGGTGATTGATGAAGATGACGGTCTTAAGCTCCCGCATCTGCTTGGTGACCCAAAGGCCCACATCCGTCGAACCGGCAACGATGGTCGCCTTCGGCTCTGCGGCATAGGCATTGGCAAGCTCGGTGAGATTGCCGGGAATGATGGTGCGATGGCCGTCCTTGGTAACCGTGATCGTGTCGTTCTGCTGAATGCCCCAAAGGCGCGACATGATGGTGGCGCGGTCGCTTTCGATCGGGTCGAACAGCGTGCTTGGCCTGGCAGCGGTCACGCTTTCGGCGGCCTTGACGATGGGCTCATAGCCGGTGCACCGACAGAGATTGCCTTGCAGCGCCTTTTCGATATCGGCGCGCGAGGGCTTGCTGCTGGACAGCCAGAGACCGTAGAGCGACATGACGAAGCCTGGCGTGCAAAAGCCGCATTGCGAGCCGTGATAATCCACCATGGCCTGCTGAACCGGGTGGAGCGTACCGTCCTTGCCGGCCAGATGCTCCACCGTGACGATATGCGTGCCATGCAGCGAGCCGAGGAAACGGATGCAGGCATTGACGCTTTCATAGCGCAGCGAGCCTTCCAGGAGCCTGCCGATCAGCACGGTGCAGGCGCCACAGTCGCCCTCGGCACAGCCTTCCTTCGTGCCCGTCAGGCGTTTGCGCAGCCTCAGATAGTCGAGCAGGGTTTCCGTCGGCGCGAAGTCCGACAGAGTGATCGTCTCGTTATTGAGGATGAAGCTGATTGCGTCTTTCATGCACTGCCTTCGTCTTTGTTCCGGTTTCGGGTTCGGCCCGAATGAATTGCGGTGTTCGATCTACTGCGCGGTCCAGCCGCCGTCGATGGAAATATGCGTGCCGGTGATCTGCTTTGCCGCGTCGCTTGCGAGAAAGAGCGCCGTTGCCGCCACATCTTCCGCGGCCACGAATTCCTTGGTGGCCTGCAGGCGCAAGAGCACGTCGTTCTTAACCGCCTCTTCACTGATGCCGCGCGCCTTGGCCGTATCCGGTATCTGCTTTTCCACGAGCGATGTCAGCACATAGCCGGGGCAGATGGCATTCACGGTGATGCCGGTTTCGGCCAGTTCCAGTGCTGCGGATTTCGTCAGGCCCATGATACCATGTTTTGCCGCCACATAGGCGGATTTGAATGGCGAGGCGACAAGTCCGTGCGCGGAAGCAATGTTGATGATGCGGCCTTTGCCCGCAGTCTTCATCAGCGGGATGACGGCGCGCATGGTGTGAAAGGCGCTTGTCAGGTTGATGGCAATGATGCGGTCCCACTCTTCCGGCGGAAACTCGTCCACTGGCGCCACATGCTGAACGCCCGCATTGTTGACCAGCACATCCACCGAGCCGAGCTTCTCCTGCGTGGCCTTGACGAGATCGAAAATCTCGTCCGGCTTCGTCATGTCAGCGGGGTGATAGAGCACGCGCGTGCCGCTTTCCGCCTCCATCAACAGCCTGCTGCTTTCGATGTTGTCGGGATCGCCGAAGCCGTTCAGCATGACGTTGCAGCCATTATTGGCGAAGGCTTGCGCGATGCCCAAACCAATTCCGCTGGTCGAGCCCGTGACGATCACTGTCCTTAGCATGCGGTCCCCTTTTTTCGACGTCGATGCAAGACTTTAGACAACGTTATGCTCAAACCGGGGGAACTGGCAATTGGATTCGAAACCGACGCCGCTGTGGCTTGACTTTGTCTGTTGAGCATATTGTGGTGCGCGCGACTGATTTCAGGGAGGAATGAATGGGCGGCTACGTTATCGCCATTGACCAGGGCACCACGTCCACGCGCGCGATCATCTTCGACGGATCGATGAAGGTGGTTGGCACGGGGCAGAAGGAGTTTCGGCAGATCTTCCCGAATTCCGGCTGGGTTGAACACGATCCGGAGGAAATCTGGGAGACGGTGGTCTGGTCGATCAAGCAGGCGCTGGACAAAGCCAGTCTCAAGGGCTCCGACATCGCTGCCATCGGCATCACCAACCAGCGCGAAACGACGCTGATCTGGGATCGAGAAACCGGCAAGCCGCTGCACAATGCCATCGTCTGGCAGGACAGGCGCACGGCGAAAATTTGCGACAAGCTGAAGAAAGCCGGGCATGAGAAGGTCTTCGCCAAGCGCACCGGTCTGCTGCTCGACCCGTACTTCTCCGGCACCAAGCTGTCCTGGCTGCTCTCCAATGTGAAGGGCGCGCGCAAGAGGGCGGAGAAGGGCGAGCTTTGCTTCGGCACGGTCGATACCTTCCTCATCTGGCGGCTGACGGGCGGCAAGTCCTTCGTGACCGACGCCACCAATGCCTCGCGCACGCTGATGTTCAACATTGAGAAGAATGTCTGGGACAAGGAACTTCTCGACATTCTCGACGTGCCGAAATCCGTCCTGCCGGAAGTTCTGGATTGCGCCGCGGACTTCGGCATTGCCGATGCTGACCTGTTCGGCGCCGAAATCCCGATCCTGGGAGTCGCCGGAGATCAGCATGCCGCCGTCATAGGCCAGGCCTGCTTCTCGCCCGGCATGCTGAAATCCACCTATGGAACGGGCTGCTTTGCGCTTTTGAACACGGGCGAGGACATCGTTCGCTCCAAGAACCGGCTGCTGACGACGATCGCCTATCGTCTGGACGGCAAGTCCTATTACGCGCTGGAGGGCTCGATCTTCGTTGCCGGTGCTGCGGTTCAATGGCTGCGCGACGGGCTGAAGATGATCGGCGCCGCACCGGAAACCGGAGCGCTTGCGGACAAGGCAGACGATGCGCAGGAAGTTTATCTCGTGCCCGCCTTCGTCGGTCTCGGCGCGCCCTGGTGGGATGCCGAAGCCCGCGGCGCGATGTTCGGCCTGACGCGCGGCACCGGCCCGGCGGAATTTGCCCGCGCGGCACTGGAGGCCGTTTGCTACCAGACTGGTGACCTGCTGGATGCCATGCATAAGGACTGGAAGAACGACGATTGCGATATCGTCCTTCGCGTCGATGGTGGCATGGTTGCCTCCGACTGGACGATGCAGCGCCTCTCAGACCTGATCGATGCGCCTGTCGACCGTCCGGTGATCCTCGAAACCACCGCACTTGGTGCCGCATGGCTTGCGGGCAGCCGGGCAGGGGTGTGGCCGGACATGAAGGCCTTTGCCGAAACCTGGGCGCGCGACCGCCGCTTCGAGCCGAAGATGGATGACGAGGTGCGCACGCGGAAACTCAAAGGCTGGAAGAATGCGGTGCGCCGCACGCTCAGCAACGTTTGAGCACTGCTCCATCCATCGAGAAAATCGAAGTTTCCGGTTCAGATTTTGAATTTGCGCCGGGAACCTTCGATGTCTATCTGAGGGCATGAGCGTAGCCAGTTTTTGCAAGCGAGCGCTCCGGACAAAGCGAGGAGCGCACCCATGGAACTTGGTCTTTACACCTTTGCCGATGTCAATCCGAACCCGGCTGATGGTCGTGGCCCGGAAGGTGCGCGTCGCCTGAAGAACCTTTTGGAAGAGATCGAGCTTGCCGATCAGGTGGGGCTCGATGTCTTCGGCCTGGGGGAGCATCATCGGCCTGATTACGTCGTATCATCGCCTTCGACCGTGCTCGCGGCTGCAGCGGTCAAGACGAAGACCATCCGCCTTTCCAGTGCCGTTTCGGTTCTGAGCTCCGATGACCCGATCCGCGTGTTCCAGCAGTTCGCCACCGTCGATCTGTTGTCGAACGGGCGTGCCGAGATCATGGCGGGGCGCGGCTCCTTCATCGAGTCCTATCCGCTCTTCGGCTACAATCTCGAGGACTATGACGATCTCTTTGCCGAGAAGCTCGATTTGCTTCTGGCAGTGAGAGATCGCGAAATCGTCACCTGGTCGGGCGAAAAGCGTGCGCCGATCAACGGGCGCGGTGTCTATCCCCGTCCGTTGCAAGAGGCTCTACCCGTGTGGATCGCGGTTGGCGGCACACCGCAATCGGTGGCGCGGGCCGGCGCCATGGGTCTGCCGGTGGCGCTTGCCATCATCGGTGGCGAATATCGCCGCTTTGCGCCGCTCTTCGATCTCTACCGGGAAGCCGCGCGCCGAGCAGGTCAGCCGCTCGAAAAACAGAAGACCAGCATCAACGTCCACGGCTTCATCGCCGATACCACCGACAAGGCGGCCGATCAGTTCTACGGCCCGCAGGCGGAGGTGATGAACCGGATTGGCCGCGAGCGCGGCTGGGGTCCGACCAACCGGGCGCATTACGATATGGCACGAAGTGCGGAGGGCAATCTTTTCCTCGGCGAGCCGGAACTGGTGGCCGAAAAGATCATCAAGGCGCATGGCGTCTTCAAGAATGATCGCTTCCTGTTGCAGATGGCAATCGGTCTGATGCCGCATGATCAGATCATGCGCGGGATCGAGCTTTACGGCACGAAAGTCGCCCCAATCGTCAGAAAAGAATTGACTGGCAGTGCCGATAGGGCGAAAGCCACGGCATGATCGGGTGCCTTTTGGCGCCCTTTGCCGAAGACATTGCGCAGGATATGGACGCAGAATGGTTATCTCGACGGAAGAAGAGCTCGAAAAGCTGAAGGATGTTGGCCGGATTTGCGCCCTTGCGATGCAGACCATGGCCGACGCGCTTGAGCCGGGGATCACCACCGCCGAACTCGACGCCATCGGACGCAATATCCTGGAAAGCAATGGCGCGCAGTCGGCGCCGGAATTCTGCTACCAGTTTCCGGGCGCCACCTGCATCAGCGTCAACGAGGAAGTGGCCCACGGCATTCCAGGCCCGCGCATCATCAAGGCGGGTGACCTCGTCAATATCGATGTGTCGGCGGTGAAGGACGGCTTCTTTGGCGATACCGGCTCTTCCTACGCCGTGCCGCCGGTCAAGAAGGATATCGAACGCCTTTGCCGCGATGGCAAACGCGCCCTTTGGACCGGGCTGCAACAGGTGAAAGCGGGCAGGCCGCTTGCCGATATCGGCAATTCCATCGGCGCTTTTGCAAAGAAGAACCGCTACACGCTGATCACCAATCTCGCCAGTCACGGCATCGGCCGGTCGCTGCACGAGGAGCCGAAAGAGCTTGCCACCTGGCCGGACAAGGACGAAACCCGCATCATGACCGACGGGCTGGTCTTCACTGTCGAGCCATTTCTCTCCACGGGTGCCTATTGGGCCGAAGATGGCGATGACGACCCTTGGACGCTGTTCAGCGACCCGAGCGCGCCGACCGTGCAGTTCGAGCACACGGTGATCGCCACCAAAAACGGCCCGCTGATCCTGACGCTTGCCGAGTAAGACGGTCGCTCCTGCACGGCTTTGCTGTATTGCGGCTGTCATGTTGCAGCCGCCATCGCCGGTTTTGGCTTACATCTTCGTAACTTAGCGTTTGCTGCATTGCGTCGGCGAAGTGTCTGGCCTAATTTCTCCCAAAATCTGCTTCGCCAATAATGGCTGATCTCAAGCTCGCGAGAGTTCGAACGTGTTTCATTCCTTCTTTCCCAAACCCAAGCTGTTTTTTACCTCTGCCATTGTTTGGTCCTTGCTCATGATAGGCCTCTGGTACGCAGGCGGGAGAAACTGGGGTGCGGCACTCGGCATGCCTCCAGCAACACCAGGAGAGCCGCCGATCACGGGCGTATCGATTTTCTGGTCGCCGCCATTCCTCTGGTTTTATATCTATTACACCGCTGCAGTGCTCGTGTTCGCGGGCTTCTGGTTCACTTACAGCCCACATCGCTGGCAGATGTGGTCCGTTCTCGGCTCTGCCCTCATTGTCTTTGCGACCTATTTCTCCGTGCAAGTCAGCGTGGCGATGAACGCATGGTACGGCCCATATTATGACCTCATCCAGCAAGCGCTTGCCAAAACCGCGCCGGTGACTGCCGAGCAGCTTTATCTCGGCCTTGTCGGCGTTTCAGGCATTCTGTTTTTTGCGATCACTGTCGGCGTGCTCAATCTCTTCTTCGTCAGCCACTACATCTTCCGTTGGCGCACGGCGATGAATGACTTTTATATGGCAAACTGGGATAGGCTTCGTCACATCGAAGGCGCTTCTCAGCGTGTTCAGGAAGACACGATGCGCTTCTCCTCGACCGTCGAGGGGTTGGGCGTCGGTTTCGTCAGGGCCATCATGACCCTGATCGCGTTCCTCCCCGTCCTCTTCACCTTCTCCGAAACCATCAACGAGTTGCCGATTATCGGTTACGTCCCTCATGCTCTGGTGTGGGCGGCGATCTTGTGGTCGCTCTTCGGAACGGGCTTTCTTGCACTTGTGGGTATCAAGCTACCCGGCCTCGAATTCCGCAATCAGCGCGTGGAAGCGGCTTATCGTAAGGAGCTGGTTTATGGTGAAGACCATGCAGATCGTGCTCAGCCGCCGACCGTGCAGGAGCTGTTTTCGAACGTCCGGAAGAACTATTTCCGGCTCTATTTTCATTACATGTATTTCAACGTTGCCCGCATTTTCTATCTGCAGGCTGACAACATCTACAGCTTGATTGTTCTCATTCCATCAATCGCAGCAGGCAAGGTGACGCTTGGCGTGTTCACGCAGATCGGCAACGTGTTCGATCAGGTGCGCGGATCGTTCCAGTATCTCATCAATTCCTGGACGACGATCGTCGAACTGATGTCGATCTACAAACGTCTGAAAGCGTTTGAGGCTGCCATCTACGACCAACCGCTGCCGGAGATCGATCAGCGCTATTTGAAGCGTGAGGCGGAAGAGGGCGAGTTGGCGGCGGACAAGCCGTAAGGCTCGACGCGTTCAACTCTGACACCCACCCCCGGCATTGAGCCGGGGTCCAGCCGGAGGATTCGTGTTGGCCCGTTTCCTGCTCGGGGCCGGAATGATGGTCTATTGAAAGCCGGTGGCTGAAAAATGTGACGGCGCCGCTGTCTCTGCGCCTGCAGCACTTGCTCTCTCACCCTTGTGACTTTTCCTTACGCCGCGCGTCGATCATCGGCATCGCCTCTTCATAGCTGACGCAGGCGACATCGTCCTTCTTGCAGACTTCGCGCAGCAGGCGCTCATAGGCGTTCCAATAGGCGCCGCCATTCATCTTGACGAAATGGAAGCCGAGTTGGAGGGGGATGCGTTCGCCCTCATATTGCTTGTCGAAGGCGGCGCGGAAGGCCTTGTAGGCGCGCTCTTCGAATTCGGCGGACTTTGCGGGCGTCTCAATTGCCATGGAGTGGCGGACGAAGAGGTTGTAGTCCATGGCGATGATCGGCCGGTCGCCCGGTCCTTCAGGGATCAGCGGCAGGCCGAAATGTTCGATGCCATCCTTGCGCACGGGCCATGCCGGCCCTTTCGTGATGCTGGTGGCGTCGAAGACGAAGCCGTGCTTTTTCTGCGCGGCGGTGAGTGCATCGCCTTGCGACAGGTAGGGTGCGCGGAAGCCATTGATGCCGCGCACGAAATCGTGCCAGCCCTGTGGCTCCTCGTCCTTCTTGCCGATTGCCGCCCAGGCGTTTTCGAGCGTGCTGGTGAATGTGGTGAACTCTGCGTCCCATTGATCCGCCGTCCAGTTGCCGCCATCGAAGTGGCCGCAGGTGTGGTTGGCTATTTCGTGGCCTTCCTGGCGGGCGTCCCAGATGTGGTGCAGGCGCGTGGCAACCTCTTCCACCGACTGGCCGAAGCCGACATTGGAGCGGCCGAGTTTCTGGCCCGGCCCCTGATAGCTCTTGGCGCTGGTCTTGCGGTCCATCACCAGCGTGCAGGCAAGAAAGTAGGTGAAATGCGCGCCGACTTCCTTGGCGGTCGCTCGGCTTCTCGCCCACAGCGCATTGTCGCCTGCACCATCGAAGGACACCAGCACGAGCTGCTTTGGCTTTGCCGCACCTTCGACAGCCTGCGCATAGGCTTGCGGCGCGCAGGCGAGAGACAGGGTAATGAGGGCAAGCGAACGCAACATGAGGGAACCACGCGGAATTTTCAAAAGCGGCCTTTTGAGCTTGGAATAAGGCGAAGCTTTGATTTGACTGGCTTTTTCCAGGGGTTATACCAAAGATCACTGATGCTGATCCCTTCGATAGCCCGGAAATCGGCCGCCGGGGGCGTCGAAATCCTCGACCGATGAAAAAGCATCGCTCTGCGGTTTCTCCTACCCGGGCGACCGTTTCCAGGCTATCGAATGGGTCAGCATCAGTGATCTTTGGTATTCGCCATAACTCATTGTCAAAAGATTATCTTCCCCCGCGCAAGGACGCCACCATGCTTCTGCTCGTCGTCTCTCTCATCTTGTTCTTCGCCACCCATTCTCTCAGGCTTTTTGCGCCGGGGCTTCGTGCGCGTCTGATCGATAACATGGGCGAAAAGCCCTTCAAGGGCGTCTATTCGCTCGTCAGCATTCTCACCATCGTCTTCATTGCCTATGCCTTCAATGAAGCGCGACAGGTGACGGGCATGCTTTATTATCCGCCGGTCTGGATGGCCCATATCGCCGTCACGCTGATGCTCATTGCGATGATCTGTCTTGTGGCAAGTGCCCTGCCGGCCGGGCACATCGCAACCAAGACCAAGCATCCGCTGATCCTTGCGGTGAAGATCTGGGCTTTCTCGCACCTGCTTGCCAATGGCGAGACCTCCTCCGTCATCCTCTTCGCCTCCTTCCTCGCCTGGGGCGTGGTGATGCGGATTTTCCTCAAGCGCCGCGCACGCGCCGGCGAAAATCTCGCTCGTCCCTTCGTTTCGGCGCGTTACGATGCGATCGCCGTTCTCCTTGGCGTGGTGCTGTGGGCTGCATTCATCTGGAAGCTGCACGAATGGTTGATCGGCGTCCAACCGATTGCGATGTAGGAAACTGACGTTTCCCCCTTACATCTCAGGGAAAATAGGCTAGAAGGCCCACCAATAAATGTGGTTGGCCTTTTTGCGGCTTGCCGCAACCAGATTGCCTTGGCATGTCCGCAGACCGATCGGCTTTTGCCTTTCGGTGCGGGTAACGGAGAATTCGATGGCGAACGAGAATGACAGCTTCATCCGCGAAGTGAACGAGCAGATCCGCTCAGAAAAATTGAGCAACTTCTGGGGTCGTTACGGCGCGGTCGTGATTGGCGCTGCCGTTTTGATCGTGCTCGCTTCTGCGGGCGCAGGCATTTACGAATATTGGAGCAACAGCCGGGCTTCGGCGTCTGGCGACCAGTTCTCCAACGCGTTGAAGCTTGCCTCCGAGGGCAAGAATGACGAAGCGTTGAAGGCACTCACGGAACTGGAAAGCGCCGGCCACGGCGAGTACCCGATCCTCGCCAAGTTCCGCGCTGCAACGCTCCTCGCACAGAAGGGCAATGCCGCTGGCGCTATCGCAGCCTTTACTGCGATTGGCAACGATTCCAGCGCGCCGCAGATTTTCCGTGACATGGCAAAGGTGCGCGCGGCGTTCCTTCTGATTGACAATGGCACATATGAGCAGGTGTCGGCAGAGGTGGAAGCGCTGTCCAGCGATGGCCAGCCGCTGCGCAACTCCGCACGTGAGGCGCTTGGTCTTGCCGCTTACAAGGCCGGCAATCTTGCCCAGGCGAAGCAGTGGTTCGAACTCATTACCAGTGATTCCCAGGCGCCGCGCAATGTGGCGAACCGGGCGCAGGTCCTGCTCGATAATATTGCCGCATCCGGCAAGGCAGCGTAAATTCTCATTTCCTGCAGGGACGGGCGGTCATAAGGATCGCCGCGAACTGCATCGGTTTTCTGTTGAAGGCGTCGGACCGGAGCCCGTTGGGTTTCCGGTCCGACGCTATAGAAGTTAGGGCACTATCATGACCTTCACCGTCGCCATCGTCGGACGTCCGAATGTCGGCAAATCCACGCTTTTCAACCGTCTGGTTGGCAAGAAGCTGGCGCTTGTGGATGACACGCCAGGCGTGACCCGCGACCGTCGTCCGGGCGACGCAAAGCTTGTGGATCTGCGTTTCACCATCATCGATACCGCGGGTCTCGAGCAATCCGCACCGGAGACGCTGCAGGGTCGCATGTGGGCGCAGACGGAAGAGGCGATCGAGGAGGCCGATCTGACGCTTTTCGTCGTCGACGCCAAATACGGGCTGACACCGGCCGACCAGACGCTGGGCGAAATGCTGCGCCGTCGCGGCAAGCCGGTCGTGCTGGTTGCCAACAAATCCGAAGCCCGCGGCTCCGATGGCGGTTTCTATGATGCCTATACGCTCGGTCTTGGCGAGCCATGCCCGATTTCTGCCGAGCACGGGCAGGGCATGATCGATCTGCGCGACGCCATCGTTGCCGCGATCGGTGAAGATGTCGCCTTCCCGCCGGAAGACGATTTCGAAGAGGCTGAAACCGACGTCGTGCTTTCCGGTGAAGAGGAAGAAGACGAGGATTACGAGCCCGCCTATGACGATACCAAGCCGTTGCGCGTTGCGATCATCGGTCGGCCGAATGCCGGCAAGTCGACGCTGATCAACCGCTTTCTCGGTGAAGACCGTCTTCTGACCGGTCCGGAAGCCGGCATCACGCGCGACAGTATCTCGGTCGAGTGGGATTGGCGCGGCCGCACGATCAAGATGTTCGACACGGCTGGCATGCGTCGCAAGGCGAAGGTGACCGAGAAGCTGGAGAAGCTTTCGGTGGCGGATTCGTTGCGCTCCATCCGTTTCGCCGAAACCGTCGTCATCGTCTTCGATTCCACCATTCCTTTCGAGAAGCAGGATTTGCAGCTCGTCGATCTGGTCATCCGCGAAGGCCGCGCTGCGGTGCTCGCTTTCAACAAGTGGGATCTGGTCGAGGATGCACAGGCGTTTCTCGCTGATCTGCGCGAGAAGACCGAGCGCCTTCTGCCGCAGGCGCGCGGCATTCGCGCCGTGCCAATTTCCGGCCAGACGGGCTATGGCCTCGACCGGCTGATGCAGAGCATCATCGACACCGACAAGGTGTGGAACCGCCGTATCTCCACCGCCAAGCTCAATCGCTGGCTGGATATGCAGGTCACACAGCATCCGCCGCCGGCCGTGTCGGGCCGTCGTCTGCGGCTGAAATACATGACGCAGGTCAAAGCACGGCCACCGGCCTTCATGATCTCCTGCACACGGCCCGAGGCCATTCCGGAATCTTACACGCGCTATCTGGTGAACGGTCTGCGCAAGGATTTCGACATGCCGGGCGTGCCGATCCGGGTGCATTATCGTGGGTCCGACAATCCCTTCGAGCATAAGGCGAAGAAGCGCTAGTCAGGGGTTTGGCTCGCTGAGGGCCGCCTCACACTCCGTGATCATTGGGCTTAACCCGAGGATCATGTTTTCAAACGCTTACGGGTGGGGCTATGGATCCTCGGGTCGAGCCCGAGGATGACGGCAGAGGATTTGGGGACGTGGGAGAGGACATCTCTCCTCCCTGTGCCGAGATCATGGCGTGATGCTCGCGCTCGTCTTGTAAATTTCAAATGTCAGGTCAAACATCATGCTGATCAAGCAGAGCGATTATCATCGCATCTATCGCGTCATCAACAGCCTGCTTCTCAACGAGAACGCCGATCCCGCGACGGCATCGATGTATTTCAGCACATTTGGTGCCTTCATTCTGGAGCATCACTACAAGGTGAAGGCGAAGCCGAAGGGTGGGCTGTCGGCTTATAATCTTGGCGGCACGATGCTGCTGTTTGCCGATCATCGCGAGGACGGCCATGTGACAGGTGCTGGCGAGAACTTTCACTGCTGGGTGGAGGCAGATGGCTGGGCGATCGATTTCATGGCGCCGGCTTTTCCGCAAGCGGCAGACGGCCTCTCGGTTCCGCCGAAGATGTTCCAGAAGCCTTTGTCATCCATGGCCTCTTCCATCAACGACCTGGCCCAGTCGGGCGACTTCTTCTTCAAGCATGAGGCAGAGGCCATGGCGCAGCGCTTCGCCGATTGGCGCAAGCATGGAATGATCGGCGATCTCGCTTCGATTGCCGCCGGCTGGTTTCGCAAGTCTCCCAAGCAGATGCAAAGCGAGATTTCCGTCAACGACAGCAATGGCAAGAGCCGCACGATCCCGCTCGCAGGCAATATGCTGAACGGCGCTTGGTGAGCTAAAGCATGCGCGCAAAACTGTGCGGCGGTTTTGCGATAAGTGGACGGCCTGCGTAACCTCGCGGCAGCCGCCTGACGTCAATCAGCAGCCCGACCCCGTTCTAAAGATAACGGCAGTCGCGTCCTGACGCCTTCTGACAGCAATGGGCTCGTGCGTCCACTGAAAATGCAGGCAATTTGCCTGTAATCCGCTCACATCGCATGGGCGGCGCAGAAGCCTGGAAGGCGGCTTGCGGCAGCAGAGGTCACGTTGTCGAGAAACTGGCGGGACGCCTTTTCCCAGGAATAGTTGCGTGACACGGCAAGGGCTGCTTCCGGGGAGCAATCGAGTGCGGCAAGGCAGGCCTTGCGCAAATCCGAGCTAAGCGCACCGGCCTTCGGGTGGCCACCGAGAATATCAAGCGGGCCGGTCACCGGGAAGGCTGCGACCGGTACGCCGCTCGAGAGTGCTTCGAGAATGGTGTTTCCGAAGGTGTCTGTCTTGGACGGAAAGACAAAGACGTCGGCCTGCGCATAGGCTTTCGCCAGGTCCTCGCCGGTCTTCACGCCGGTGAAGAGCACATCGGGATGTTTCTGCTGAAGCTCGGCGCGGGCAGGGCCGTCACCGACAACGACCTTTGAGCCCGGCAGATCGAGATCGAGAAACTCCGGCAGGTTCTTTTCCACCGAAACGCGGCCAATGGTCATGAAGATCGGGCGAGGGAGGCCGAAGGGACGCTCCTCCTTCTGTCTGGGACGGAAGAGCTTGGCGTCGATGCCGCGGCTCCAGCGTTTGAGGTTCTTCACGCCTTTGGATTGGAGCTCCGTTTCGAGGCTCGGCGTTGCCACCATGCAGGCGCTACCGCCATTGTGGAACCAGCGCACGAAGCCGTAGAGCCAGCTTTCCGGCACGGGGAAGCGGGCCGCCACATATTCTGGAAAACGCGTGTGGTAGCTGGTGGAAAAGCCCATGCCGTGCTTGATGCACCAGCGGCGCGCCATGAAGCCGAGCGGACCTTCCGTCGCAATATGCACATAGGATGGCTGGCTCTTCTCGATTTCCTTCGAAACCCGGCGATAGCTCGCGACGGAAAGGCGAATTTCCGGATAGGTGGGGCAGGGAATGGAGTGGAAGCTCTGCGGCGTCACCATGCGAACCTCGACGCCCATGCGTTCAAGCTCGACATTGGTGTTCTCGATGGAGCGCACCACGCCGTTGACCTGGGGATGCCATGCATCCGTGACGATGGTAATTCTGGTCATGCCGTGCCGACCCTCGCCGCTTGCGACTCTCCGGTGATCCACCGGCCTTCGGGTATATGCGACAGGCGTGTTACAGCATCATGTCAGCGGATTCAAAGCGGATGGCGAAGTTTGATATTCGCTCATCACGCTTCAAATCCTGGTCTTTTCGGATGTCGTTATCGCAAAACCGCTGCATGCGTTTGCGCGACGTCCTTCAGGCTTTCGGCAGCAGGTCCGGGCTGATCAGCGCGCCGTGGTGGCCGATGACGGTGGCGGCAGCCTTGGCGGCGAAAGTGGCCGCTTCTTCGGGTGTGCTGCCGGTGACGAAGCGGGACAGGAAGGCGCCGTTGAAGCTGTCTCCGGCACTCGTCGTATCCACCACCTTTACGGCCTGCTCGGCAGGCGCGTGGCTGCGCTCACCGCCGAAATCGAGCGTTGCGCCCTTTGCGCCATCTTTCACCACAATGTTGGCGACGCCGAGCGCGCGATAGCGCGCGATGGTCGCCTCCACATCCGTGTCACCAAAGTTACCAGCCTCGTCGTCGAAGCTTGGCATGACGAGCGTGGCAGCGCGCGCACCATTGGTGATCGTCTCCAGCATGATCTCGCGGTTGGCCCAAAGCCGCGGGCGGATATTGGGATCGAACACGACCTGCTTGCCGGACGCCTTGGCGCGGCGCAGTTCGGAGAGGAATGTGTCGACCGCAATCGGTGTGGCGAGAATGGCAAGGGTAATGCCGGAGAAATAGACGATGTCGGCCGCGTCGATAGTCTCGCGCAGATGATCGGCATCAGCCGCCAGCTGGCGGGCGGCAGAGGTGCTGCGCCAATAGCTGAAGGTGCGCTCACCGTCTTTCAGGTTGATGAGGTAGAGGCCAGGCGTGCCGCCCGCAATTCGGGAGATATACTGCGTGCCGATGCCGGCACCCTCGATGAAGGACAGCATCTCCTGCGACAGGGGATCGTCACCCAGCGCGGTGAAATAATCCACCGACCAGTCCTGCTGCAGGCAGGCGCGTGCATACCAGGCGGTGTTCAGCGTGTCTCCGGCAAAGCCCTTGCGCAGCAGGCCGTCACCGGCTTGCGAAAGCTCCACCATGCATTCGCCGATCGAAAGAAACCGTCCACCCACTGCACTCTCCTCCTGTCGTGACGCTTCGCCATTACGACGCCGTGGGCCGGCTTGCAAGGGCGGCGAAAGCCGATTGCGGGTCTCTTCTCACATTCGACAAGCATTGGCCGTTTACGGATCAATCCGGGCTTTATATGGTTGGGCAGCTTCACTTTGGAGATCGTTCATGCCGCAAGCCACGTCTACCACCGGACACAGAGTTCACGATGCAGACTGGTGGAGGGGAGCGGTCATATATCAGGTCTACCCGCGCTCGTTTCAGGATACGACGGGGGATGGTTTCGGTGACCTGGCGGGGATTACCAAGCATCTGCCCTATATCCATGCGCTTGGTGTGGATGGCATCTGGCTCTCGCCCTTCTTTACTTCGCCCATGGCGGATATGGGCTACGACGTTTCCGATTACTGCAATGTCGATCCGCTGTTCGGGACGCTTGCGGATTTCGATGAACTGATCACCGAGGCGCACAAGCTTGGCCTGAAAGTCATCATCGACCAGGTGATCTCGCACACATCCGATCAGCATCCCTGGTTCAAGGAAAGCCGGACCAGCCGCACCAATGCGAAAGCGGACTGGTATGTCTGGGCAAACCCGAAGCCGGATGGAACGGCGCCCACCAATTGGCTCTCGGTCTTTGGCGGTCCGGCCTGGGAATGGGATGGCGTGCGCAAGCAATATTACATGCACAACTTCCTCGGCTCGCAACCGGATCTCAATTTTCACAATCCGGACGTTCAGGACGCGCTTCTGGACACCGTCAGGTTCTGGCTGGAGCGGGGTGTCGACGGCTTCCGGCTGGATACGGTCAACTACTACTTCCACGACAAGTTGTTGCGCGATAACCCGCCGCATGAGCCGGATAGCGACGATGCCGGTCTCGACGCGCCGGACGTCAATCCCTACGGCATGCAGAGCCATCTCTATGACAAGACGCAGGTGGAGAACCTCGCCTTCCTCAAGCGCTTCCGCGCTCTGCTGGACGAGTATGAGGGACGGATGACGGTCGGCGAGGTGGGCGATGGTGCGCGCTCACTCAAAACCGTCGCCGCCTATACGGCGGATAACGACAAGCTCAACATGTGCTACACGTTCGATCTGTTGGGGCCGGATTTCACCGCCAGCCATATTCGCGGTGCCGTCGATGGCTTCCAGAAAGCCGTAACCGATGGCTGGGTCTGCTGGGCTTTTTCCAACCACGACGTTGTCCGTCATCTCAGCCGCTTTGCCGAAAGTGTGGAAGAGCAGATCCGCGTGGCAAAGCTTTCCGTCTGCGTGCTGGCATCCCTGCGCGGCTCCATCTGCCTTTATCAGGGTGAAGAGCTGGCGCTAACGGAGGCGGATCTTGCCTTTGAGGATCTGCGCGATCCTTACGGCATTCGCTTCTGGCCGGCTTTCAAGGGCCGCGATGGGTGCCGCACGCCGATGGTGTGGGAGACGGGCAAGCCGCATGCCGGTTTCACTGCCGCCGAAAAGCCGTGGCTGCCGGTTCCTTACGCTCATGCCATGCTGGCGGCGGACGGGCAGGAGCGGAAATCGGACTCGGTTCTCAATCATTACAAGGCGATGCTGGCCTTCCGTCGCAGCCATGCGGGCCTTCGCGATGGCGACATGACGTTTCTCGATACGAATCAGGATCTGCTCGTGTTCACGCGTGAAAAAAACGGCGAGAGCCTGCTCTTCGTCTTCAACCTTACGCGTCAGCCGGTCGATTTTCGCCTTCCGCCGGAGTTTCGCGTCGTCGAGCATCTGGCAATGCCCGGGTTTGAGCCGGCCTTCGATGTCGATACGGTGAAGCTGGAGCCGCTGGATGCGTTCTGTGCGCGGATCGAGCGGTCGTAATTCGGTAGATCACGGACATGTGGCCTCAGAGGAGGCCCTTCGTCATTTCGGTGTCGAGGCTGAGGATAAAGCGACGCAGCAATGTCCTGTCGAACTGGCCCTCGCGATCCATCATCCAGGACAGAGCCTGCTGTGAGGACCAGCCCTTCTTATAGGAACGGGCGGATGTGAGGGCATCGAACACATCGCAGATCGTGCTCATGCGCACCTCCGGGCTGATCTGCGCGCCGGAGAGGCCTTGCGGATAGCCTCTGCCATCAATCCGCTCATGATGGAATCGACAGATATCCAGTACCAGTTCCGGCATATCCGACTGTTTTTGCAAGATTTTGTAGCCAAGCTCGGGATGTTGCTCGACATATAATCGCTCTTCGGCGGTGAGCGGCCCCTGCTTGTGCAGAACCTCCCGCGGGATGGAAAGCTTGCCGACGTCGTGCAGGATTCCGGCAACGCAGAGCCGCTGGACTACGGCTTCATCCATTTCCAGCGATCGGGCAAAATGCGTGAGCAACGCCGCGACGGACAGCGAATGGACGAAGGTTGCGGTATCGCGTGACCGAAGGCGTGAGATCCCGATGTAAAGACCGGGGTTCTCGTCCATTGCCCGGCCGATATCGTCCGCAAGCGGCGCAAATGCATCGATGGCGATATCGCGACCGTCAAACACACCCTCGATGAGGCTTTTCGCTTCATCGGCCTGCGCGCTTATCTTTTGTGCGACGCGGCTCTTGTCTTCCTTGCTGGCAGTCCTGATCGTTTTCGGCACCGCACCGTCAACACCAGAGTCCGGGGCATTCGTGCCGAGCGCGGTGTTGATAAAAACACCGCTGATCTCACCATTCACGATGGCGGAGAGTTGCTTGGCGTTCTTTACGGTGAAACGGCGGCCAACAGCAGGGTCATCCTGCCAGGGGCCTTCTATGCCCTCGACAAACATGCCGATCTTGACTTGCTTTTTGTCGATGCGTTTGATGACCAAAGATTTCCTCCAGGTCGCCGGTCATTGAACGATCATCATATATACTTCCTCAGGCCTTAATTTACTATGATTTTGGCGCCCGCGGGAAATAGAATTAGACTATTTACTTATGATTGTCTCCGCGAGCAGGCACGTGTTCATCCTTCAGCCGTGATGAGCTTGAAAAGATCGACATCCACCAGGCCCTTATCGGAAATCTTCAGGTGAGGTATGACGGGAAGAGGCAGGAACGCCACCTGAAGGAAGGGTTCTTCCAGTGTCGTGCCCAGCGCATAGGCTGCCTGTCGCAGGGTGTGCAGCGTGTCGCGTACGGTCTCATAGGGCTCCAGGCTCATCAGACCGGCAACGGGAAGGGCGATTTCACCGGTGATCTTTCCGTTTTCCGCCACGACGAAGCCGCCCTTGATCTCTCCGAGACGATTGGCAGCGAGCGCCATGTCATCTTCGCTGACGCCCACGACGCAGATATTGTGGCTGTCATGGCCGACGGTGGAGGCGATGGCGCCTTTCTTAAGGCCGAAGCCCTGAACGAAGCCGTTGGCGTGATTGCCGTTCTTGCCGTGCCGCTCGATGACGGCCACCTTGATGATGTCGTTGTCGAGATCGACGCTCGTCTGGTTGCCGTCGCTCGGTAGCTTGTAGCGGCGATGTTCGGTGATGATTTTGCCCGGCAATACGCCGAGAACGGACGTTTTGCCTTCCGTTACCGGCACGCCAAAATGGGCGGCGAGCACCCGCCTTGCCTTGACGCTGTCGAGGCCGACCGGAGCAACCGATTTGCGGGTGGCGAAAAGCGCGTCCGTGACGCGTCTGCCGGCGGAGAAGACCATGGAGGCCTTGCAGTTCTGCAGCGTATCGATCACCACCAAATCGGCTCGCCAGCCTGGCGCGACGAGGCCACGATCGCGCAAGCCGAAGGCTTTGGCTGCCGAAATCGATGCGGCGCGGTAGACGGCCAGCGGCTGAACGCCATTGGCGATGGCGGTGCGGATCATGTAGTCCAGATGACCCTGTTCGGCGATATCGAGGGGATTGCGGTCGTCGGTGCAGAGCGCCAGATAGGGCGACAGGCGCTCGGTGATGATCGGCATCAGCGCGTGCAGGTCTTTCGATACCGACCCTTCACGGACCAGAATATGCACGCCCTTGCGGATCTTTTCGAGCGCTTCCTTGGCGCTGGTGCATTCATGCTCGGTGCGGATGCCGGTCGACAGATAGCCGTTGAGCCCGGTGCCGGACAGAAGCGGCGCGTGGCCGTCGATATGCTGTCCCTGAAACGCCTCGAGTTTCGCCATGCAGATCGGATCCTTATGGATCACGCCGGGGAAATTCATGAATTCCGCAAGGCCGATGACCTGTGGATGATCGCGGAAGGGCAGGAGCTTTTCGATCGGCAGATCCGCGCCAGCGGTTTCCAGATGGGTGGCGGGCACGCAGGAGGAAAGCTGCACGCGGATATCCATGATGGTCTCGAGCGAGGAATCCAGGAAGAACTGGATACCCTCCGCGCCGAGCACATTGGCGATTTCATGCGGATCGCAGATCACGGTCGTCACACCATAGGGCAGAACACAGCGGTCGAATTCGTGCGGTGTGACCAGCGAAGATTCGATGTGAAGATGGGTGTCGATGAAGCCCGGCACGACGATCTGGCCGGAGATGTCGATCTCCTCGACGCCGTGATAGGTCTCGCAGGTGCCGACGATCGTATCGCCGCAGATCGCAATATCGGACGCGACGAGTTCACCGGTGACCAGATCGAAGAAGCGTCCGCCCTTCAGAACGATATCCGCCTTCTTACGTCCGGTTCCCTGGTCGATCTTGCGTTCGAGTTTCGATACCACGCGTCACCTCATTTCGATTCTGTGCTTTGCGACAATTAAGCCTGGAAAGCGCTTTTCATGCAAAAAGAAAACCGGGCGCGTTGAGCGCGCCCGGTCCGATCAGCTTGTCTTTCGGTTGCGGTCACCATCCTCGCGCTTAATCCGCGGAGGAGAGGCGGCACCTTATTCGGCCGAAACGATCTTGCCGCCCTGCCACTTGTAGAGCGAGAAGGCCTGCGAGGTCAGGTCGCCTGTTTCGCCATAGGTCAGCTTGCCGATGGCTGTCGGGATCGGCTCGCCGCCCTTCAGCGCTGCAGCAACCGCTTCGGAATCCTCGGCAGAGCCAGCCTTTTCGATACCGGCTTTGAGAACTTCCACGGCGGCATAGGCATTCAGGGTGAAGGCTTCGGCCGGAATGTTGGCGGCCTTCAACGCGTCAGCGGCGGCCTTGGAGTCCGCGCTCTTCGTTGCGTCGGAAGCATTGGTGAAGATGGTGCCATCTGCCGCGGTGCCGCCGATATTGGCGAATTCGGAGTTGGAAAGGCCGTCACCGGCGATCACGGTTGCCTTCGCGCCGATGTCGTGCAACTGGCGCACCAGAAGACCGGCTTCCGGATGGTAACCGCCGAAATAGACGACGTCCACGCCCTCGGACTTGAGACGGGCGGTGAGCGCGCTCAGATCCTTTTCGCCCGGTGTCAGCGCGTCATACATGACTTCCGTCACGCCGCCGGCATTCAAGGTCTTCTTGAAGGCGTCGGCAAGGCCCTTACCGTAAGCGCCCTTGTCGTGAATGATGGCGATCTGACGGTCCTTCAGCTGCGCCAGAACGAACTTCGCAGCCACTTCTGCCTGCTGGTCGTCACGACCGCAGGTGCGGAAGATGTTTGTTAGGCCGCGATTGGTGAGGTCCGGTGCCGTTGCTGTGGGTGTGACCATAACGACGCCGTTTTCAGCGAACACGTCGGAGGCCGGAATGGCAACGCCGGACGTGACTGGGCCGACGACAAATTTGATGCCGTCTGCAACCAGCTGGTTGGCGGCGGAAACGCCCTGCTTGGGTTCGCCGGCATCATCGGCAAGCTTCAGCACGATCTTCTCGCCGAGAATGCCGCCATTCTTGTTGATGACATCGACGGCAGTCTGCGCGCCGTTCTTCACCTGGTCGCCGTAAGCGGCAACCGGACCTGTGAGCGGCGCCACGAGACCGATGACGATCTCGGCATGCGCTGCGGGTGCAAAGGCCACGGAGGCGGCAAGCGCCAGGCCGGTCAAAATCTTGATTTTCATTCATTTCTCCTTGGGTTGGGCGCATCGCCCGATTCGGCCCGATACCGGCAACGTGCTCGCTGATACGAGGCGCCGTTCGTCAGGCAAAGGAGTGCCGTTTCACATTTGAATTCCGTACCCCAGTCTTGCTTTGTGACAAGGCGGTGGCGATTTAGCAAGTCGTGTTTGATCTGGAAGCGGCGCGTGGACGTAAAAGCCCTTGTAAAAGCTATGTGATCGCCGCCACAGTAGAGAGGCGAGGTTTGGTCTATGACAGCGCGATAAAGACTGGCTTTTCCATCTGGCGGGGAGGATATTATGACGATGCTATCGTCCGATGAAGAATTTCTGTCCCACCTGCCTGTCTTTCGACATTTCGAAGATGTCGCGGAGCCGGAACTCTATCGTCCGCTTCCCGATGGCTGGGCGCTGGCGCTTGCCGATATTGTCGATTCCACCGATGCCATTGCGCAAGGCCGGTACAAGTCCGTCAATATGGCGGGTGCTGGCGTCATCTCCGGCATCCTCAACGCCTTGGACCGCCATGATCTGCCCTTTGTTTTCGGCGGCGACGGTGCGGCTGTCGCCGTGCCGCCGCAGGCGATCGAAGCATCGCGCGCGGCGTTGTCAAAAGTCCGGCGGTGGGTGAGCGAGGATCTTGGCCTGACGCTGCGTGCAGCACTCGTGCCATTGACGGAGATCAGGGCCAATGGGCTGGATGTGCGCGTGGCGCGGTTTCAGGCGAGCGATGACGTGTCCTATGCGATGTTCTCCGGTGGCGGCAACAACTGGGCCGACATGCAGATGAAGGGCGGGCATTATCTTGTCGACGAGGCGGAGGCAGGCGACAGGCCTGATCTTTCCGGCCTGTCGTGCCGATGGAATCCCATACAGGCGCGCTATGGTGCGGTGGTGTCGATCATCGCCACCCCACGTCCGGGCGGAGACATGGCGGCCTTCCGTCGGCTGGTTGCCGATATCGTCACACTTGCGAATGAGGATGGTCGCGAAGGCCACCCCGTGCCTGTCGAGGGGCCGGCACTCGGTTTCATTCGTGAGGGGCTGGTGATGGAGGCCAAAGCGCTGTCCGGTCTCGGTGATCGTGTGTCGCAGTTTCGCAAAGGCTGTTGGGTGGCGTTCCAGACCGTTCTGATCACGGTGCTCTACTGGTTGCGAAAGCCGGTGGGGCGCTTCGACCCTGTTCAGTACAAGACGACTGTCGCGAGCAATACGGACTTTCGTAAGTTCGACGACGGGCTGAAGATGACGATCGATGTGGATGCAGACCGGCTTTCCCGCATCAAGGCACGGCTGGAAGGTGCGGAGCGTGACGGTGTCTGCTTTTATGGATTGCATGAGCAGGATGCGGCCCTGATGACCTGCGTCGTTCCGTCACCACTGTCACGCGATCACATGCATTTTGTCGATGGGGCTGCCGGTGGCTATGCACGTGCGGCGCAGATGCTGAAAGAGCGTTCGGCGTCATCAGTCTGAACGGTTGAGGTGCCTGCGTGGCTTGAGCACTAAAGACTCGTCTGGAGCGGCGCGCACCCCGTTTTCGGGCTTCTAAAGCGCGTCGAGATCTTTCAGATTCGCTCCTTGCGCTTTAGGTTTTGGTTTTGTCGCGGGTCGGTATCGCAAAACCGCTGAACAGTTTGCTTGGACCATGCTTCAAAGCGCCGCGCGGCCTATTGGGCGCACAAAGAACGCTTTACCTTTTTGATCGTGCTTTGCGAAGATCGAGCCCGATGTTCGGGCCGATGCTGTCGATCAGGCCGCGGACTTGCTGTCGTTCTGCGCGCAGTAGATCTCTTCAAGCGATGCCAGGATCTTCTTCACCGAGTCCGACGTGCTGGAATAGTAGATCGTCTGTGCATCGCGGCGCGTCTTGACGAGGCGTTGTGCACGAAGCTTGGAGAGATGCTGAGACAAAGCCGATTGGCTGAGGCCAACCTGGGTAGCCAGAACGCCGACCGGAACTTCACCCTCGACCAAGCTGCAAAGAATCATCAGCCTTTTGGGGTTAGCCATTGCCGACAGAAGCCCTGCCGCTGCATTAGCCTGTTCTGATAAGGTCTGCTCTGTCATTTCCAGTCTCCTAATTCGAAGCCGCCCCTAGGCTTTCTTGTCCGGCAACGAATTGCCCCATGCGTCAAGTTTTACCAACATGGTCGCGAGACTGTATATACCTAAATCTAAGGTAAAGGCCACGCTTTATTAGAAGTGTCGTAATTTAGATACTCATTATGCCGCTAGGCTGTTTCGGGGTATTATTTTCTTCTAAAAATCGTAAGTAACGCAAACGAAGAAATGATTAATGTCAAATTCGGTCAAAAATAATATTTTTTTATTCTTCGTAATTTTGACTGCTGCTGTCATATTTTGATCTCAAATCTCGGCATGTCCCAAATCTAGTAGTGCGTGCGTTGCGGGGTGAGGAAAAGAAAGCAGCGCAGGCCTGTCGGGCCTACGCTGCTTCGGATGCTGTGGTATTGAAAAGATCCCGTTCTTTGGAATCAGACCGCCCTCGGCTGGTTCTCCTCCAGCCAGGCAGAATCTAGACGTTGCGGTGACGCGTCAGTCCTCGGACGATGTCTTCCGAGGTGATGGTGCCAATGACCGCTCCCTGTTCGACGACGCCGATCGTACCGGGCTGTCTTGCCATGGCATCGAGAATGTCGATCAAGGGCAGGGAAGGGCGAGCAGTGGCCACGACCGGGCTGTTGCCGTTATCGACTGCCACGCCGCGCCGCATCACGTCGGCGGCGGTCAGCATGGAAATCGGGTTCATGTTCTGCACGAAATCCGCAACATACTGGGTGGCGGGGTTACGCACGATCTCCTGCGGCGTGCCGCACTGGATGATGCGTCCACCCTCCATCATGGCGATGCGATTGCCGATGCGGAAGGCCTCGTCCAGATCGTGGCTGACGAAGAGGATCGTTTTCTTCAGCCTGCTTTGAAACTCCAGCAGCTCTTCCTGAAGTCGGCTGCGGATCAGCGGGTCGAGGGCTGAGAACGGCTCGTCCATCAAAAGGATCGGCGCGCCGGTCGCAAAAGCGCGGGCAAGACCCACACGCTGCTGCATGCCGCCGGAAAGCTCGCCCACCTTGCGCTCGGCCCAGTCGGAGAGATTGACGAGTTCGAGCTGTTCGGCAACACGCTTCTTGCGCTCGGCCTCCGGCACGCCGGAAAGCTCCAGCCCGAAGCCGACATTATCGGCAACATTGCGCCAGGGCAGGAGTCCGAACTGCTGAAAGACCATGGAGACGGTGCGGGAGCGAAGGTCGCGCAGCACCTTGGACGATGCCCGATAGGGATCGACATAGCCCGTATCGGTCTTGACGCTGACACTGCCGCGCACCACCGGGGCAAGGCGGTTGACGGCGCGCAGCAGCGTGGATTTGCCGGAGCCCGACAGCCCCATGAGGACGAGGATTTCGCCTTCCTTGACCGAGAGCGAGGCATTGGCAACGCCAAGCACCAGACCGGTCTCTTTGTTGATTTCGCTGCGGGTCCGCTCCGCATCGATCAGCGGAAGCGCAAGATGAGGATTGTCGCCGAAGACGATATCGACGTTTCCGAAGATGATCGCGTCACTCATACTTCATCCTCCGAGCCTGGCAGGCGAAAGAGCCGGTCAAGAATGATCGCCACGATGACGATGCAAAGACCCGCTTCAAAGCCCATGGCGATGTTGACCGTATTCAGCGCGCGAACCACCGGCACGCCGAGGCCGTTCGCGCCGACAAGTGCGGAGATCACCACCATGGAAAGCGATAGCATGATGGTCTGTGTCAGTCCCGCCATGATCTGCGGCATGGCAAAGGGCAGTTCTACCTTGCGCAGCACCTGGGAGGGCGTGGCGCCGAAGGCGACGGCGGCTTCCACCAGCGCCGGCGGCGTGGAAATGATGCCAAGTCGAGTGAGACGGATGGGAGCGGGGACGGAGAAGATCACTGTTGCGATCAGGCCCGGTACCATGCCGAGACCGAAGAGCACCAGTGCCGGGATCAGATAGACGAAGGTCGGGATCGTCTGCATCAAATCCAGAACGGGACGCATGAAGCTGTAGACCCATTTGCGCCGTGCCGCGAGAATGCCGAGCGGGACGCCGATCAGCATACAGACGGAGCTTGCCGCGATCACGAGCGCCAGCGTTTCGGTGGTCGCTTTCCAATATCCGAGATTGATGATGAGAAGCAGGCCAAGGGCTGTGAAGAGCGGCATTCCGATGGAGCGTCGCATCCAGGCGGAGAGCGCGGTCAAAAGCGCCACGATGATAAGAGGGTGGGGCGCCTGTAGCAGGTAGAGGATAGCGTCGATAACGCTTCCGAAAATAAAGGCTAACCAATCAAAAAAGAAAGAAAGATTTGTGGTCAGCCAGTCGACTGCCTCTTTGGCGTAACGACCGACCGGTAAACGATTTTGGGGTGCACTGAGCCATTCCACGGTAAGATTATGCCTTTCGTGAACGGGTTCATCTGTTCGGCTTCCGACGCTTGAAAGGTCGGAAGCCGGGCGTAGCAGGCGGGTAACCGGCCTTTACAGGCCGATATTCTTCTTGGCTGCAGCCAGCGCGTCGCCGCTGCCGTCCTTGGTCTTGACGCCCGCGAGCCATGGCTCGATGGCGCTCGGGTTCGCCTTCAGCCATGCGGTGGCTGCGGCTTCGCCTTCCATGCCGTCATTCAAGATTTTGCCCATGATCTCGTTTTCCATGGGAAGCGAGAATTGCAGGTTCTTGATGAAGGTGCCGACATTCGGGCATTCGTCCAGATAGCCTTTGCGCACGTTCGTGTAGATTGTTGCGCCGCCAAGGTTCGGACCGAAGACGTCGTCGCCGCCTGTCAGATAGGTCAGCTTGAAATTGGAGTTCATCGGGTGGGGTTCCCAACCGAGAAACACGATGGGCTCGCCAGCCTTATCGGCACGCGCCACCTGCGCCAGCATGCCCTGTTCGGAGGATTCCACCACCTGGAAGTCCTTCAGGCCGAAGGTGTCCTTTTCGACCATGCCGAGAATCAGGCGGTTGCCGTCATTGCCAGGCTCGATGCCGTAAATCTTGCCGCCAAGCTGGTCGCTGTGGGCTGCAATATCCTTAAAGTCCTTGATGCCGAGTTCGGCACCTTTGGCATTGGTGGCAAGCGTATATTTTGCACCCGTCAGGTTTTCGCGCACCGTCTCGACCGACTTGTCTTCGCGGTAAGGTTTGATATCGCCTTCCATCGTCGGCATCCAGTTGCCGAGGAAGACGTCGATGTCCTTGTTTTTCAACGACGTATAGGTCACCGGAACGGAGAGGATTTTCACGTCGGTGTCGTAGCCGAGGCTTTTCAGAATGACGGACGCTGTGGCGGTCGTCGCGGTGATATCGGTCCAGCCGACATCGGAGAAGCGGACGGTTCCGCAGCTTGCCGGTTCGGCAGCCTGGGCGCTGGTGGAAAAGACCGCGATTGCAGAAATTGCCGCGGCAAGAGCCAGACAGCGACGTTGATGTGCAAGCATTGCTTACTCCCTTTTTTTGTTCCTTTATCATTATCAATATCCGCCAATCACAATCAACTCATGCGCATTTGCGTGAGCGGCGGTGTTGTTTGCGACATTGTACACTATCAGCCGCGACGAACAGAACTCCTATTCGAATCGGGTTTTGACCCTAAAGCTGTGACTTTCGTTCGGACACCCTTCCTTCTGCGGGTCCTGCGGGGCAAAAGAGCCTGAAACCTGATTCTTTTGTTGTCGTTTGTCTTTTCGGGATAACCGGTTTTCCACTTATCCCTGACAGACTTTAGAGGGCATGATGGCCAAGCTCTATTTCAATTACTCCGCAATGAATGCCGGAAAATCCACCATGCTCCTGCAGGCGTCCTACAATTATCAGGAGCGCGGAATGCGTACCCTGATCTTCACCGCCGCCTTCGACAACCGGGCCGGTGTGGGAAAGGTGGCCTCGCGCATCGGCCTGTCGTCGGATGCGATGATCTTTGAAGACAGCACGGATATTTTTGCCGAGGTGGCGCGCCTGCATGGCGAGGAGCCGGTCGCCTGCGTCTTCATCGACGAGGCGAATTTTCTCTCCGAACACCATGTCTGGCAGCTCGCCATGATTGCCGACAGGCTGAACATTCCGGTGATGACCTATGGTCTGCGGACGGATTTTCAGGGCAAGCTTTTTCCCGCTTCCAAGGAGCTTCTTGCGATTGCCGACGAACTTCGGGAAATCCGCACCATCTGCCATTGCGGCCGCAAGGCAACGATGGTGGCGCGCTTCGATGAAAGCGGCAAGGTGGTGAAGGAGGGCGCGCAGATCGATGTGGGGGGCAATGAGAAATACGTGTCCTTCTGCCGGCGCCACTGGGTGGAGGCCGTTCAAGACACCTGAGCCGCGCGTTCTGCTCCGTTTGATTTTGGTCAAAGAAGGATGGTGCGTGGGGGAGTAGGACCTGGCGTGGAAAGACCGCATCCGGCGGTTCCACTTCAGGAGTAAGCGCAATGCAAAGTCACGTTCTTCGTCTTCTTACAGCCGCCGCCATTGCCGGCTTCTTCACCTTTCCGGCCGCTGCCGCCGAAATCGAGATCAAGATGCTGAACAAGGGCGCAGATGGGCAGGCGATGGTGTTCGAGCCCGCAGCCGTGAAAGCAAATGTGGGCGACGTCATCACCTTCGTTCCGGTCGATAAGGGTCACGATGCCGCTTCGATCAAGGAACTGGTGCCGGAGGGTGTGGCGGAAGCCAAGGGCAAGATGAACGAGACGCTGAAGGTGACGGTCGACAGGCAAGGCGCTTACGTCTTCAAATGCACCCCGCATTTCGGCATGGGCATGGTGGCGCTTGTGGTCGTTGGCGATCAGCCTGCAAACCTTGATGCGGTGAAGGCCGGCAAGATGCCGAAGAAGGCGCGTGAGAGACTGGATGCGGAACTGGCAAAGCTCAATCTGTAAGCGTCCCTTCCTGCAAGCTCTTGCATTGAGATGAGGCCGTTCGTGGATATATGAAACGAGCGGCCTTATGCGTGTCGCGATCTTTCGGATTTCCTCCCCGCGTCGGCTCTTGTTTTGTCGCATGTCGTTATCGCAAAACCGCTGCACAGTTTTGCGCGACATGCTTTAGTGCCCACTCGATTCGGGAGAGAGAGAACCTGCCATGGCGAAGACGCCGCCCCTTGAGAGCGAGATTGAAAAGGCCAAGGCGGCAATCAGCGACACGCGCGCTGCCGAGGTAAGCCTGCTCCAACAGTTCTCGACACTTCTTGGCGCAGATGACGCGGATGAGAAGGCGCAGGTCAGTCATGAGCGCGAGCGCCAAGCGCTCGATTCCCTCCTTGCACGCTATGATGAGGTTGAGAAGACTCTCGCCAATCTCACGCTCTACCTTTCCGGCGAGATCGAAAAATGTTTCGAGCGTTTTGACGCCGCCAGCGAACGGACGCGCTACGAGAATTTCGTCGCCTTCTTCTCGCGCAACAGGGCGACGAAGCTTCAGGCCGAACGGGTGAAGACGTTTGCGATCGCCGGGACCGTGAAGCGGCTGCTGTTTCTTTCGGATGATGTTGCCGTGCTTCTGACGAACGAGAAAGCTGCCGCTTCGGAGCTTTACGAGAGATGCGAAGCGCCGTTGCTTGCGATGATGGAAAAGCGCCGCCAGTCGGCAGCCGAGATCGAGGCTGGGCGTCAGCGGCTGAAGGAGATCAACGCGTCGCTCGCAACGGTGCAATGGAAGCTTGGCAGTGTGACGGATGACAAGCGCCGCGCTTCACTGGAAGCCGAACGGGAAAGCCTGTCGCTTGAACTGGAAGAGCAGGAAAAATCCTATCATGTTTTGAGAACCCGCCACCAGCGTCTGGAAGACCAGATCCAGCTGCAGGAATCGCTGTCGCAAAGCGCGACCCAGCGGCTCTCGGCACATGCCATGCTCTACAACATGCTGTCGCTCGCGATGGAGCGCGCCATCCAACTCTACGGCGCCGTGACCATGACGCTTGACGGGCTGATGCGGGACATTGAAAAAGACGCGTCGCCACATCCCCATCTTCTCGATCTTCTCAGGATCCACGCGCACAACGCCATCACGCTCGATCATATCGACAAGCGCAAGGCCCCTGTCAGCGAGGCCTTTGTCCGTCGCTACAGAATAGAACGATCCCGTATCGTGGCGATTGAGGGTGCTGCGCGGTAAAAAGATACCTTTGCTGCGTTGTATCCATCGCGCGCGCACCTATCTGAGAACGAAGCTGTACTCGCAGAGGAGTGGGCCGTTGACTGACAATCGAGAGAGGTGAGTATGCTTGATTCCGTTTCGGCGTTCTTCAGACGTGTTTTCAGCGCGCTTGGACGAGGCCTGTCGGTTCTTGGCGCCGCGCTGATCTGGCCGTTCCGCGCGCGGCAAGGATCTGCCGGCCCGCTGGCATGGATGGTACAGGCACCGCTTGCTGTTGGCCTCGTGCTCATCTTCGGTCTCTATGGCTACTTCATCTGGCAAACGCAGGTCTGGACGAACTTCAACCCGGATTACGTCAACGACTACAAGCTTTCGACCCGCACGGTCGGAGCAGGGCAGGAACTGCCTGCCACGCCTGCGACAGTGCCTCAGGCGCAAACAGAGGCGCCGCCCGCGACTGAGGGAGCCGCAACCGCGCCGGCCGCAGTTGCCGCAGCTCAGGCTGCCCGCAGTTGCCAGCCATCCGCCACCGTCGATGTTGCAGCAGGGCTTATCGACTTCAATGTCGATCAGAATGCCTGGATTTCCTCCATGCTGCTCTACAAGCTCGGCCTCTTCGGCGTCGATTGGGACAGTACGCCGTTTCTGGACAACAAGGCCTCCTTCCAGCGCGGCGTGAACCAGGCCGTTCGCCGTACCGCGGTGGAGCTTGTCGATACGCTCGGTCGTGTGCGCGGCACGTCCGGCATCAACAACGACCTGCAGAATGCCCGTGGCAATCTGCAATATGACGAGTATTCCTGGTATTTCGGTCTGAGCCCCTTCGGCCCGAAGACGCCGACGCCAAGCTACTACCGCTCGGCCGCAGACAGTCTGCGCAAGTTCAACACCAGTCTTGCTCAATGCGCCTCTGTCTTCGATACGCGTGCGGACAACCTTATCCAGTTCATCGATCGCATCGCCAACGATATTGGCGGCACCTCCGCGATCCTTCGCGAGCGTTCCGAAAATTATAATGGCGGCTGGTTTGACACGCGTGCCGACGATCGCTTCTGGTTCGCTTATGGTCAGCTTTACGGCTATTACGGCATTCTCTCAGCCGCTGGTGCGGATTTCCAGCAGGTCATTCGCGAGCGCAATGTGACCAGCTTGTGGAACGATACATTGGCGCAGACGCGGGCAGCCCTTCGCATTCAGCCCTTCATCATCTCCAATGGCGATGAAAGCGGGTGGATCATGCCATCGCATCTGGCGACGATGGGCTTCTATGTGCTGCGCGTGCGCTCCAACCTTGTGGAGTTGCGTTCCGTGCTGGACCGCTGAGCGCAAGGGCCTAGCCGAGCGCTCCGACTGGATTACGGAGCGCTTGAGCCGGCCCTAAAACTATTGAGCGGTTGTGCGGCTGGCACGCTCCGTCAAGCGAAGACGTAAAGCGTCAGGAGCGAACCGCGACGTCGCGCGGCGCTTCGATCATGATCAACTGATCACTTTCAGTCGAATGGCCTTGGCGACGAGCTGGGTCCGGTTGACGCAATCCAGCTTTTTGATCGCATTGTTCAAATAGGCGTTGATCGTGTGGTCGGACAGCGAAAGGATTTGTCCGATCTCGGAGGAGGTCTTTCCGTGAGACGTCCAACGGATGACTTCGATCTCGCGCTTCGTCAGCGTTTTCGGCGCCACCAGTTCCGCCTTGCGAATACGATCGTAAACGTCGAAGGCATGGATGGCGACAATGCCCAGCTCATTGAGCACATTCTGACTGGGCTTTGGCGAATCTCCTTCGAAACGCAGAACGTATCGACGACCATTGAGACAGTTGATGGGTGCGATCACGCCACTGACGAGCCCGTATTGCACCATCAAATTCTTCAACTCCGCGCTATAGGGCGGCACGGGAATGTCGTCTTCGAAGCACCAATATTGCGGCATCGATGAATTGGCAATTTTTGCCAGGATAGGGCAATCCGGCAGTTTGCGATGCTGATCGACGCTACGAATGAAGTTGACCGGGACAGTCGTTTCCAGCACCACCGGAGCCAGAAGGTCGTCGCCTTGCGTCGGCACCTTCATCAAGGTGGTGTGGGTGAAGCCGAATGTTTTGGTGAGACGGGAGACGGTCTGCAGCCACTCAGGACGACTTTGGGAGGCCACTATCTCCTGACTGAATACAGACTGCCGTTCCAGTGTTGTCATGGTGATTACATTCGATAAGGTTTATATGTTAACATCAAGAAATATACGAACGGCAACAAATTTCCACCCCTAATTTCCAATAGTCCCAACTTTGGTTAGCACGGTGTTTTTCTAATCGTTTGAATATCTTGATTATTGGAGCGGTTGGGGTCACGACTTTCAAAGTCGCGGGATTTGCTTCGCGAGCGGGCCTCTCGCCTTGTGCCTGTCAAAGCGTGCCGCATGTCGCGCAAAACTGCTGCACGTTTTTGCGCGAGATGCTTTGGATCGACGAGATCAAAGATCGAGATCGGCCTTGCCGGACTTCGGCTTATTCATCAGCTTTTCCAGGAAACCCAACATCACGGCAGAGATGACGAAGGCGAGGTGGATGATGGTGAACCACATCAGCTTGCTGTCGGAATACTGGTTGGCGTTCAAGAAGATCTGCAACAAATGGATCGAGGAGATGGCCACGATTGAGGAGGCGACCTTGATCTTGAGACTGCCGGCGTCGAGCTTCCCGAGGAACGACACCTCATCGTCGGCTTCATCAAAGCGGCTGACGAAGTTCTCATAGCCGGAGATCATTACCATCACGATAAGGCTTGCCACCAGCGCCGCGTCAATCAAGGCCAGCATGGCGAGAATCATGTCCGCATCCGTGTAGACGAAGACGTTCTGGGCGATCTTCAGAAACTTCAGTGCGAAGGAAAAAGCGTAAACGGCCAGTGCTGCCACGAGTCCAAAATAGAAGACGACGAGGATCCAGCGGCTCGAGAGAATGATTCGTTCAATAATGAGTTCAAGTGCTTTCATGTCAGCGGGGCGCCCTTGGCTCGCGTTGAGATAATGTGCGTATTCGTAAAGCGGTGATTTAAGCGGAAAAGACCGATCTTCAAGACCATAGCATTCTGCACATTCTGTTTATCACGGGATGTTTTACGGTGGACCGAGCATGAGGCTGCTGCATGTTCGGCGTCACAATTTTGCAACAGTATGGTCCCCGCTAAATGATGACTGTTATAATCATATTTATTATGTTGACTCACATAATCATGTTTTCTAATTCTCCCCCAGCGGCTCAGCCGTCACATTTCAGCACATATCCGTCGAGCGAGCCTTGAGGCTGTAGCGCGCACCGTCGCGCTTGTCTCTTGCTGTTCGACATCAGGGGGTCATCATGCTTATCCGCGGTTCTCAATCCGCCTTGTTCGTCTGCACGGCGCTGGCGCTTGTGATCAATAGCGTTGGCGCAGAGGCGGAGACCGTGTCTCCGCAGGACGGACAAGGGCCCACTGTGCTGAAACGGATTACCATCAAGGGCGCGCGCGTTGCGTCGGGTAACCCGGCGGCGAACGCAGCGTCCGATACGCCGCTTGCCAGCGTGACGACGGCAGACGAAATCCGCAAAAAGGACATCAGCAACCTGCGCGATCTCGGCAATACGACGGAGCCTGGGGTGGATTTCACCGAGAGCAAGCCAGGCAAGGTGGGCGGGTTGTTCATCCGCGGTCTCGGTGGTCCACGCATCGTCACGCTGCTGGACGGAATCCCGGTTTCCTCCTTCGGCAACCTCGTGCGTGCGGGTGCGTCATCGCCAACGACGGGATTGAGTGACGGCGCAAACACGTTCGACTTTGCAGCGCTCTCGACTGTCGATGTTGTGCGCGGCGCGGATTCGAGCCGCATCGGTCCAGGTGCCATGGGCGGCGCGCTGGTGCTGAGAACGCTTGAACCGGAAGACCTGATAGACCCAGAAAAGGGCTGGGGCGGCGTGGCGAAGCTTGGCTATGACAGCTCCGACAAGAGCCTCGGTGGTTCGCTGGCGGTTGCGAAAAAGATCGAGAACACCTCGGTGTTGTTCCAAGGCGCTTACAAGAAAGGTCATGAGCGCGACAACCTCGGCAAGCAAGACATTGACGGCTTCCAGCGGACCGCGCCAAACCCTGCCGATTTCGATCAGAAGAATGTGATGGCCAAGGTCCGTCAGGATCTTGCTGGTGGGCATCGCATCGGTGTGACCGCAGAGCGCTATGATCTCGATACCGATTTCGACCTGAGAACAATGCAGAGCCCCACAGTCGTCATATCCGGCGGGCGTCCTGCTACGACCTATCTGCCCGGTCAGGGCTGGGGTGAGGAAAACACCCACCGCGACCGCGTATCTTTCGATTATAGCTACGAGGCGGAGAGCGAAGACTCCGTTATCGACGCGGCCAATGCAACGATCTTCTGGCAAAAGCTGACCAAAGAAGCTGGATCGGATGGCCTGCGCACCAGCGATTCCGCTCGGTACATGAGACACAACAGGGTGGAAGAAAACTCCTACGGTCTGACGGGCAACGCTATCTCGCGTTTCGATGCCGGCTCTCTCGACCACGAAATTCGCTTTGGCGGCACGCTGCAGTTTTTCCAGACCGAACAATATCTGGCAGGTCTGCCCGCAAGCGCTGCCGTCAACAAGCCAGATATGCCGGATGTGGATGGCAAGAAGCTTGGCATCTATCTCGATGATCGGATCGGTTTTGGCGATAGCGGTTTTGCTTTGACCCCTGGCGTACGCTTCGATTGGTATGATTATGATCCGCAGACGACGGCCGGTTACAACGGCGCATTGACACCGAAAAGCGGTACGCGCGTCTCGCCGAAAGTGTTGGCGACATATCAAGTCACGCCTGAAACCGAGCTTTTCGCGCAATGGTCGATGACATATCGGCCACCAACGATCGATGAGTATTACATCTATTTCCCCAATATCGGCTACGAGGTTCGCGGCAATCCGGACCTGAAACCAGAGACCGGGCAGGGGTTCGAGGTCGGCGCGAATTATGAGAGCGGCGATCTTTCTGGAAAAGTCACCGTATTCCATAACCGCTACTCGAACTTCATCGAGGATTACACCGTCTCACAGGCGCCGCTCGTCATGTCATGGCGCAATGTCGATAAAGCGCAGATTTCCGGTATCGAGCTAAAAACCCGCAAGGAGTTTGCAAACGGGCTTTTCCTCAACGGCTCTATTGCCTACGCCTATGGACGAAACAGCACTGATAAATCCTATCTACGATCCGTTGCGCCGTTCAAAGCGGTGGCAGGCGTCGGCTATGATCAGGATATTTGGGGCCTCGAATTGTCCGGCATCTTTTCAGCACCAATGCCCAACGATAACAATCCCAACACGTTCGACGCGCCGGGCTACGGCATCGCCAATCTGACTGGCTGGTGGGAGCCGGAACAGTTGAACGGCCTTCGTATCCAGGCTGGCGTCTACAATATTTTCGACAAGAAATATTGGAACGCCGTTGCCGTCCGCGAGGTCAACCCGACGTCACAATCCAGCGGCAACCAGCCGGTCGATTTCTACACCGAGGCAGGCAGGTCGTTTAAGGTCTCTCTGACCAAAACGTTCTGATCAGGGTCTTCTAGATCGATATGGTGGCGCGGAAGCGCCACCGTTTCAACTGAATTACGCCGCGGTTTTCACCGGCAATACAAATACCCACCCTTGCGCTCCAGCACATCCAGATGCAGATGGTCCTGATGGGTCGCGTCGCTTCCGGGCGACAGGACGGTGCGGAAGAACAGGCAGGCGGCGGTGGTGATGGTGCGTTGGAAGGCGCCTTCCATGGTGCCGTCCTCGGTGCGCGGTTTCATCACCAGGGGCTCGCCCTTGTCGAAGGTCATGGTCGCAATGTCGACGGCGTTGCCCTTGGCATGTTCCGACATCTTGCCTGTCGCCGCGCTGTTGCGATTGCGGCAGATATAGGTTGAGGCATTGCCAAAGGCCGTGACCTGACGGTTGGGCATGGCGATCTTGGCGGAGGGGATGACCACGTCCTTTGTCCAGCGGGAAAGCGCAAGCGCTGCCTCGCACCGCATCGTTCCCTTCGGCTCGAGTTTGATGCCGGGCAGAACCGCGGAGACCTCCAGCGGTGAGGCTATGCCGCAGCCGTCTTCTTCGCCCTTGATCGGCTCGATCTCCTGAAACTCGGCGCCGAGCTCTTTCAGTTGCGACAGGCAGGCTTTCAGCTCATCCGGGTTCTCTTGCATGACCGGTTCGGGCGCGGGCTCGTCGGCTTTCTTCTCTTCAGTGGACTTTTCCTCGGTCGGCTTTGCATCGCCTGGGTTGCCTTGCTCGGCTTTGTCGGCCTCCGGTTCTCCATCCTCGGACTTCTTGTCCTCCGGCTTCTTGCCATCTGCCGGCGCCGCCTCTTGAGGGGCTGGCGTCTGAGGTTTTTCCTGCGGCTTAGGCACCGTGTTCTCTGGTGGTGGCGAGACCTGCTCGGGAGCCTTCTCGTTCTTCTCCGGCGAGGTCGCCTTTTCAGGCGTTTCCTGCTGTGGCTTTGCCTCCGGAACCGGAACCTGTTTTGGCGGTTCGGATGCGGCAATCAGCAGCGATGCCGCTACCAGAATGAAGAAACGATGAAGCATGTCGGTCTGTCGCCCCCTGTCGCGCAGATGGTTGCGCGAAAGCGAGAACGCGCCAATGGGCGATCCGGTTCAGGAACGGCCCGCAAATCCGCTTGCCAAGCGGGTTTATTGCCGCTAACAATTTCGCCCATGAACACAACATCGAAGAACATTGCGATCTGGTGGTGGGGCAGCTGAGGCGGCCTTGACCAGTCATGTTCACACGACACGTCCAAGCCGCCCGAAATTTCAGGCGGCTTTTTTGTTATTCTGCCGCCGGTCATCATCGGGTCTAAAAAACGGGAACTGCAGGTAAAATGGTTACAATCACTCAGGATGACGGTTCGGAAATTTACGAGACCAAGGGCGGCATCAAGGTCTCGCGCAAGCGTCGCGAAGCCGATTATGCCAGCGCGATCGACAGCTATGTCGATGGTCTCGACTCCCGTCGCGGCGCGGTCTTCTCGTCCAATTATGAGTATCCTGGCCGCTACACGCGCTGGGATACCGCCATCATCGATCCGCCGCTCGGCATTTCCTCCTTCGGCCGCAAGATGTGGATCGAAGCCTATAACGGTCGCGGCGAGGTCCTGCTTTCCTTCATTGCAGAGAAGCTGAAAGCAACGCCGGATCTCACACTCGGTGCATTGACCGCCCGCCGTCTCGATCTGACGGTCAACGAGCCAGACCGCGTCTTTACCGAGGAAGAGCGCTCCAAGATTCCGACCGTTTTCACGCCGCTTCGTGCCATTGTCGACCTGTTCTATTCCAGCGCGGACTCGGCCATTGGGCTTTTCGGTGCCTTCGGTTACGATCTCGCCTTCCAGTTCGATGCCATCAAGCTCTCGCTGCAGCGCCCGGAAGACCAGCGCGACATGGTGCTCTTCCTGCCGGACGAAATTCTGGTGGTGGATCACTACTCCGCCAAGGCCTGGATCGACCGCTACGATTTTGAGAAGGCCGGGCTGACGACTGAGGGCAAGTCGGAAGAGACCACGGCCGAGCCTTTCAAGACCACCGATACGATCCCGCCGCGCGGCGATCATCATCCTGGCGAATATTCCGAACTGGTGATCAAGGCGAAGGAAAGCTTCCGTCGTGGCGACCTCTTTGAAGTGGTGCCCGGTCAGAAATTCATGGAGCGTTGCGACAGCAATCCATCGGCGATTTCCCGACGCTTGAAGGCGATCAACCCGTCGCCCTATTCCTTCTTCATCAATCTTGGACATCAGGAATATCTGGTCGGCGCATCGCCGGAAATGTTCGTGCGCGTCTCCGGTCGTCGTATCGAGACCTGCCCGATTTCGGGTACCATCAAGCGCGGTGACGATCCGATTGCCGATAGCGAGCAGATCCTCAAGCTGTTGAACTCGAAGAAGGACGAGTCCGAACTGACCATGTGCTCGGATGTCGACCGCAACGACAAGAGCCGTGTGTGCGAACCGGGTTCCGTCAAGGTCATCGGTCGTCGCCAGATCGAGATGTATTCGCGCCTCATCCACACGGTGGACCATATCGAGGGACGCCTGCGCGACGACATGGATGCATTCGACGGCTTCCTGAGCCACGCATGGGCCGTGACGGTGACGGGCGCGCCAAAGCTTTGGGCGATGCGCTTCATCGAAAACCACGAAAAGAGCCCGCGTGCATGGTATGGTGGCGCCATCGGCATGGTTGGCTTCAACGGCGACATGAATACGGGGCTGACACTGCGCACCATCCGCATCAAGGATGGCATTGCGGAAGTGCGGGCAGGGGCGACGCTGCTCAACGATTCCATTCCACAGGAAGAAGAAGCGGAAACCGAACTGAAGGCATCGGCCATGATTGCAGCCATTCGCGATGCAAAAGCCCAGAATTCGACCGTCGGCAAGCGCGATGCGGCCAAGGTCGGAACGGGCGTGAAGATCCTGCTGGTCGATCACGAAGACAGCTTCGTGCATACGCTGGCGAATTACTTCCGCCAGACCGGTGCAACGGTCTCGACCGTTCGCACACCGGTTCCGGCGGAAATCTTCGATCGCTTCCAGCCGGATCTCGTGGTCCTCTCTCCCGGACCGGGCAACCCCGGCGATTTCGATTGCAAGGCGACGATCAAGGCTGCGCGTGCGCGCGAGTTGCCGATCTTCGGCGTCTGCCTCGGGCTCCAGGCGCTGGCCGAAGCCTATGGCGGCGAGCTTCGTCAACTGGCGATCCCGATGCATGGCAAGCCCTCGCGCATCCGCGTTCTGGAGCCGGGCCTTGTCTTTTCCGGCCTGGGCCGTGAAGTCACCGTCGGTCGTTACCACTCGATCTTTGCCGACCCGGCCACGCTTCACCGCGATTTCATGATCACGGCGGAAAGCGAAGACGGCACGATCATGGGCATCGAGCATACGAAGGAGCCAGTGGCAGCGGTGCAGTTCCACCCGGAATCGATCATGACGCTTGGCGGCGATGCCGGCATGCGGATGATCGAGAATGTGGTGACGCATCTGGTGCGCAAGGCGAAGACCAAGGCTGCGTGATCATTTGAAATCTTTTGGCGGCGACTTTAGGCGCCGCCATTTCTCCTGATCGCGTGAGCGCTGGTGAAAATCCTCAAATATATATTTATTGTTCTGGTTCTTGCCGTTACGGGCATCGCCCTCGGCGTGGCTGTGCCAAGGCAGCCAGCCGTCTCCGATGACGCGTCGCCCGCGGAACCGTCCCGTCGCATTTTGGTGCTCAGCAATCCGATCCATACAGACATTGCGGTGCCGGTGGATGCGGAACTGCTGGCGCGCTTTGCCTTCCTGCGGGATGGCCAGCTTGAAATCGATCACCCCGGCCTTCGCTATATCGTCTTCGGCTGGGGCGGTCGGGCGTTCTACACGCGAACGCCGACATGGGCCGATCTTAAACCCATGCCTGTGTTGAAGAGTTTGACCGTCGATCAGTCGGTGATGCATGTGGCGCTTGCGGGCGATATCCCACTGTCAGAACCGAGTGTCATGCCGGTTGACCTCTCGGCTGCGGGATATGCGAGACTGCTCGATTTTATTGTTGCGAGCTTTTCTCGACCGGAGGGGAGGGAGGTTCCGCTCATTGGCCAGTCTTATGGTGCAGACGATGCGTTTTTCGAAGCGGAAGGCGCTTTCAACGTGCTGGTCGGCTGCAACATCTGGACGGCTGCGGCACTTCGGCAGGCGGGGATCGGCACGGGGTGGTGGACGCCGTTGCCCTGGCTTTTAACGACGTCCTTGCGCTTGCATAATGATGCGGGCGTGTTTGCAGTTGGGCCGCTTCGGGTCCGCGGTTTGGGGTGAGCGACGGTCGAGCCGGTTGGCATTGTTGCTGTACCCCCCCTCACGTTCAACGTTTCGGCACCCCCCGAATTGACACGACACTGCCACTCGGATGACATGGCACCTGAAGCCTCGCCCGAAGAAAGCCAGCCACAATGCTCGACCCGCACCAACTTCTAATCGTCTACGCCGCCTATATCATCGCGACCGCGAGCCCAGGCCCGAGCAACATGACGATCATGGGCGTCGCCATGAGCCAGGGCAGGGCGCCGGCTGTGGTGCTTGCGCTCGGTGTGATGACCGGGTCTCTCACTTGGGCTGCGATTGCCGCAACCGGCCTCTCCGCCGTGCTGGCTTCCTTCGCCAACGCGCTGTTCGTCATCAAGATATTGGGTGGGATCTATCTGCTCTATCTGGCCTACAAGTCTGCGCGCTCCGCTTTCATCAACGCGCCGCAAGCAGGGATTGGTGCAGGGAATGGCGGCAAGGCGGATTACGGCAAGCTCTATCGCCGTGGTCTTCTGCTGCATCTGACCAACCCGAAGGCGGTTCTCGGGTGGATGGCGGTCATGTCGCTTGGCCTCAAACCCGGTGCTGGCCCTGCCACGCTTGCCGCAATCGTCGGCGGTTGCGGGCTGCTTGGACTGGTGGTCTTCTGTGGCTATGCGTTGCTGTTCTCCACCGCGCCCGCCATCCGCATGTATCAAAAGGCCAAGCGCTCGATCGAGGCAACGCTTGCGCTCTTCTTCGGCTTTGCGGGTATCAAGCTGCTGCTCAGCAGGGTTTGATAGACTGCGCCAATCAGACGGGAATTCACATGTCGCACGAAACCCACACCACCCGCTTCACCCGTGTCTGCCCGATCCTGCGTATTTTCGATGAGGCCAAGGCGCGGGAGTTCTATGTCGACTTCCTCGGCTTCTCGGTGGATTGGGAGCATCGCTTCGGGGAGAATTTTCCGCTCTATATGCAGGTTTCGCGCGCGGGGCTCGTTCTTCATCTCTCCGGACATCATGGCGATGCGACGCCTGGTTCGACTGTGTTTGTCGAAACGCTTAGGGTGGAAGCCTATCAGCGCGAGCTTGCGGCGAAGGACTACACTTACATGAAGCCGGGCGTCGAGCCGCTGCCCTGGGGCCTGCAGATGGAAGTGACCGATCCATTCGGCAATCGTATCCGCTTCTGCGAGCGGCTCGAGACGGAAAGCGCTTGACCCTTCTGCAAGATTAAATCATAGAACGCGCCAACAGCGAACCGCCTGCACGAACCCTCGTGCGGGCGGTTCGTGCGTTTTGGGGTTCATTTCTGCAATTCGTTTGCATCTGCACGGGGTTTCGCCATGAATGATGAAGGTAACGCTCTCGTCCGAAAGCTGGCTTTCTGGGGCATTCCGTTTTCGTTTCTCGTCCTTGGACTGAAACTCTCGGCATGGTGGGTCACGGGCTCCGTCGCGCTGCTGTCCGACGGTCTGGAATCGACCGTCAATGTGGTTGCGGCCTTCATTGCCTACTTCGTCATTCGCTATGCGCAGAAGCCTGCCGATGACGATCATCAGTTCGGCCACCACAAGGCGGAATATATATCCGCTGTCGTGGAAGGTGTGCTGATCGTCGTGGCGGCGCTGTTGATCGTCAAGGAAGCCTGGGGTGGGTTGTTCGAGCCGCGCCTGCCGGAAGCGCCGGTGCTGGGTCTGGCGATCAATGCTTTTGCCGGCGGTCTCAATGCGGTCTGGGCGACGATCCTCATTCGCGTCGGTCGCAAGCATGCTTCGCCTGCGCTGACGGCCGATGGCCATCACATCATGTCGGATGTCGTGACCTCGATTGGCGTTCTGATCGGCCTCGTGCTGGCCATCGTCACCGGCTATGCGATCCTCGATCCGCTGCTCGCCATTCTGGTTGCCATCAATATTCTCATCCAGGGCTCGAAGGTCATTCTCCACTCGCTGAGCGGATTGATGGACAAGGCGGTGGAGCCGGAAGAGGACGAGGCAATCAAGAAGGCCATTGCCGAGCATTCCGCTGGCGTCCTCAACGTGCATGACTTGAAGACGCGCCGGGCAGGGTCTGCCGCCTTCATCGATTTTCACGTCGTCGTGCCCGCCAGCATGTCGGTGGGCGCGGCGCATGAGATTTGCGATCGCCTTGAAGATGCCATAAGGGGCGTGATACCCGGGGCCACACTCGCCATCCACGTCGAGCCTGAAAGCGAACAGGCGCATGGCGTCAGGGTCAATGTTCTAGAACCAGGAGTTTAAGCCATGTCAGTGACGGATGTTTCCGGCCTGTCCCAGCTGGGCGCGCAGGTCGCAGCCCCTGAAAATCCAGAAAGTGCTGTTCTGGAGCGCGTGCCGAACGGAAATGCAGGGACGGATTACGTCGTGCGCTTCACCGCGCCGGAATTCACCTCGCTGTGCCCGATGACGGGACAGCCGGATTTCGCCCATATCGTCATCGACTACATTCCCGGTGACTTTCTGGTGGAATCGAAGTCGCTGAAACTCTTCCTGCATTCCTTCCGCAACCACGGTGCCTTCCACGAGGATTGCTCGATCTATATCGCCAAGCGGCTGGTCGATCTGCTGGCGCCTAAGTGGCTGCGTATCGGCGCTTACTGGTATCCGCGCGGCGGCATTCCCATCGATGTTTTCTGGCAGACCGGGCCAGCGCCCGAAGGCGTCTGGCTGCCGGATCAAGGGGTGGCGACCTATCGTGGTCGCGGCTGACAGCCTATCCAGGAATATCCGTTGGTCGCCTGCAAAATAGCAATGTCTGCGCTTCCGGTGCTCACACCAACGGAAGTTCCTGATCAAACTGATCGAGGCTCAGACGAAGGAGCTATCGTCGCCTGAGTCGTAATCCGTGTCATTGCTGCTGTCGTCATAGCTCGGGTCATTGTCATCAGGCGTGTAATCCGCCTGCTGCACGTCGTTGCCGTTGTTATCGGCATTGGCCTGCTGTTGGTCGTCGCCATAGTAATTGTTGATGACCGTTTCCTCGACCGGCGCATTGCCAAGTGCATTGCCGCCGGAGAAGGGCGAACCCCAACCGGACGACGCCATGTGGTTGGAGAAGATGCCGCTCAGCGAATTGGCAAGCAGCATGCCGCCTGCGACACCCGCGGCGGCTCCAAGCGCACCTTGAAGGAAACTGCCACCACCGCCACCGGAGCGTCCGAAGCCGGATGTCTGCTGGCTCCACGGCCCACTCGGCTGCTGTGGCTCAGGACTTCTGCTCCAAGGTCCGGATGTCTGGCCGGACATGTCGTTGCGATAGACCGACTGCGGCTGTGGGGACTGCGGGGTTGGGGCAGGGGCGGGTGCCTGCGGCTGATTGGTGCCGAAAATGGAGCTTAGGAAGCCGCCTTGGGTTCCGCGCTGTTGATCGCTCGCACCGCTTTCCAGCTGGTGGATGCGTTCTTCAAGCTGCTTGATGTGGGCGGCGGCCGCTTCCAATCCCTTCTCCTGCACGATGACGGCCTGTGCGAGGTAATAGGGTGCATGCGGCTGATCCCGAACCGACTGGTCGATCAGTGCTTCGGCTTCCGGGTCACGGGCGGTGGACGATGCGGTCCTGATCCTGTCGAACAGGCCCTTGAGCAGTTGGGTTTCTTCTGGTGACATCTCTTGCCTCCTTGGCATGTCGAGAAACGCATACCAAGGAAGTAGAGTTCAAATCGGATTTTTCAAAGCCCCGATTTCTTACATTTCTGTAATCCGATACCTCATCCGCCGAAGGCGAGCGAGAGACCAGCCAGCGCTGTCAGGCCACCGGCGATGCGGGCTGCGATGGGACCGAAGCGCGAGACGCCCAGACCAAGGGCCACACCGGCAAGATGCAGAAGTGCCGTGGCGATCATAAAGCCGATGCCGAACTGCAGCGCGCCAGCCGTTCCAAGTTCCCCGCCATGGGCGTGACCGTGGAAGAGTGCGAAAACGCCGACAATGGCGGCCGCCGCAACGGTTGGCAGCTTGGCAGCGATGGCGACCAGAAGGCCAAGGCCGATGACGGACGCAAGGATCGCAGGTTCGACGAAGGGCAGCTCGATGCCGTAGACCGCCATGAAGAAGCCGATCGCCATGGTGCCGACAAAGGCTGCCGGGACGGCCCACAATGCGTTTTTGCGGCCTTCTGTCGTGGCGATCTGCGATGCCCAAAGGCCAACTGCCACCATCGCAAGGATATGGTCTGCACCAAACAGCGGGTGTGAAACGCCGGCCATGAAGGAGCCGTGCTCTTCCGGATTGAGATGGGCGAAAGCGGGCAGGGTGGTGGCGCCAAGGCTGGCTGCGGCAAGGATAAGTCTTTTCAACATCGTTCCCTCTTCAAATGTCTGGTCGGGTGCCTGCCGTTCTTGGGATAACGGCCACACCTTATCGCAGCCAACGATATGTCGATTCAGAAGAGCCTGTCCATGCGGCATTTGCCGGTGGTCCATGGATTGAGCGCTTTTATTAAGCAGTTCCGCGCCTTGTCTTTTTCGCTCATTGTTTTACGACACAAATCACACTATGTCCGATAGGCACTGAATTATGTTGGAGACCGTCCGTATGAACGAAGAAGAAGACGACAAGAGCAAGGAACTGCCGATCGGTAAAGAAACGGAAGCGAATCTTTTCAAGTCGCGTTCGATCTTCATTTATGGCGGTATTACCCAGGAACTGGCGCAGAAGGTCTGCACGCAGCTTGTCGCACTCGCTGCTGCGAGCGACGACGACATCCGCGTCTATGTCAATTCGCCAGGCGGCCACGTCGAGTCCGGCGACAGCATCCACGACATGATCAAGTTCATCAAGCCGAAGGTGTACATCATCGGCACGGGCTGGGTCGCATCTGCCGGCGCGCTGATCTACGTATCGGTGCCGAAGGAGCGTCGTCTTTGCCTGCCCAACACGCGCTTCCTGCTGCACCAACCCTCCGGTGGCACGCGCGGCATGGCGTCCGACATCGAAATCCAGGCGCGTGAAATCATCAAGATGAACCAGCGCCTGATCAGGATCTTCTCTAAGGCCACTGGCCAGACGGAAGAAAAGATCGCCAAGGACATCGACCGCGATTACTGGCTCGGCGCAGACGATGCCGTTTCCTATGGTCTGGTCGGCAAGATCGTCGAGCACCAGTCGGAAGTCTGACAGTCTGTCCGATAATCGCCGTTGGTGGACTGCAAATGGCAATTTCTGCGCTTCCGGTGCTCACGTACCTTAAGTACGCTGCGCTCCAGTTCTCGAAATCACCATTTTCGTCTCACCATCGACAATTCTTGAACAGACTGTGAGACGTTTCGATCTAAATTCAAAGCCCGTGCCGGTGAAAGCCAGTGCGGGCTTTTTGCTTTGGGTCTGAACCTTGGCACTCTCCCACCGCAACCTCACGCGATGCGAGGCTTGCAAGGCAAGCGAAAGAGCGGGTCGGCACCCGGAATGGCTGTAATGGCCTTGCACGACTCTGTGTTTTTTGGTCAGCCTCTACTCGATCCATTATCAGAGTAGACCATGTTCAAAGATTTCTCCCTTCAAGCCCTGTTCATGGGCTGCCTCACGGCTTTCGTCGGCTTTGCCAGTTCCTTTGCCGTGGTGCTGCAAGGGTTGAAGGCGGTTGGCGCAACGGATTTCGAGGCGGCGTCCGGCTTGATGGCGCTGTCGGTTTCCATGGGGCTTTGCGCCATCGTGCTGTCGGTGACAACCAGACTGCCGGTCAGCATCGCGTGGTCCACGCCCGGAGCGGCACTGCTGGCGACGACGGGTGAGATCGAGGGCGGGTTTCCGGCCGCTGTGGGCGCCTTCATCATCTGCGCCGCCTTCATCATCATTGCCGGGCTGTTCCGCCCGCTTGGGCGCGCGGTGGCCTCCATTCCGGCGCCGCTTGCCAATGCCATGCTTTCGGGCGTCATCATCGGGCTCTGCTTTGCGCCGATCAAGGCCATCGGTTTCAATCCGGCACTCGGCCTGCCGATCATTCTGGCCTGGATCGTCGTTGGGGCCTTCAAGCGGCTGTTTGCCGTGCCCGCAGCACTCGCAGCTTTCGTGCTGGTGATGATCTTCGGCGTGGACATCCCTGCCGGCGCCTTCGATGCGCTGGCGCAATCTTTGACGCCGCCAATGGAATGGGTGACACCGAGTTTCAGCCTGCATGCGGTGGTTTCCATCGCATTGCCGCTCTTCATCGTCACCATGGCATCGCAGAATATTCCCGGCATCGCGGTGCTGAAGGTCAATCATTACGATCCGCAGCCCGGGCCACTCTTTGCAACGACCGGCTTCTTTTCGCTTCTTTCCGCACCCTTCGGCGGCCATGCGGTCAACCTCGCCGCCATCACCGCTGCCATGTGCGCTGGCGAGGACGCCCATCCCGATCCTAAGCGCCGCTACTGGGCCGCGATCATTGGCGGCGTCGGCTATATCATCTTCGGCCTGCTGGCCGGTGTCGTGACCGCCTTCGTTGCGCTGGCACCGCCCATTCTCATTCAAGCGGTGGCGGGTCTGGCGCTGGTCGGCGCCTTTTCAGGTTCGGCGGTTGCGGCCTTCAAGGAGCCGGAGACACGGGAAGCTGCGGCGATCACGTTTCTCGTCACGGCATCCGGGCTTTCCTTCGGTGGAATTTCCGGCGCATTCTGGGGTTTGCTCGGGGGAGGGCTGATGCTAGCGCTGCAGCGAGCGGTCATCGCCGTGCGAGCACGCTCGCTAAAATGACAAGTCACGGCAGAAGATTACTTGTCAGATCAAAAACCGCTGTTTATAGAAAAACCATGACCAGTTGCATCAGGACCTTTTCCGGCATGAGCGCGCAGATTTCTGCGAAGGCTTCGCCGTGTGGTGCACTCTCGCTTCTTAGCCTCGACCTTACACGCGGTTGCCGGGTCCAGTGAGGAGCGCCCGGCGGCCGAAAGCCCGCTGGTGCCAATGCTCCTCATCTCGAAATCTCATTTCATTCTGGATTTAGGCCCGACAACGGGTGAAGCATCCGCCAGCGGCTTTTCAAGCGCCTGGATGCTCAAGGAGCAAGACAATGGACGCGAAGACAAACAGCATTTCCAAGGGTATGCCGGAAGCAGGCGTAAAATATCGCCCCTATCCCGCCATCAACATTCCCGACCGCACATGGCCCGGCAAGACCATCGACAAGGCCCCGATCTGGTGTTCGGTGGACTTGCGTGACGGCAACCAGTCGCTGGTCAATCCGATGGGTCATGATCGCAAGGCCCGCATGTTCAAGCTGCTGTTGGACATGGGTTTCAAGGAAATCGAAATCGGTTTTCCATCCGCCTCGCAGACGGATTTCGACTTTGCCCGCTGGTGCGTGGAAGAAGGGAATGTGCCGGATGACGTATCGCTGCAGGTGCTGGTGCAGTGCCGCCCGGAACTGATCACCCGCACCTTCGAGGCGCTGGAAGGTGCCAAGAACCCCATCATCCATTTCTACAACTCCACCAGCGAATTGCAGCGCCGCGTGGTCTTCGGCAAGGACGTCCACGGCATCAAGCAGATTGCCGTCGACGCGGCGAAGATGATCACCGACATGGCGGCAAAGGCTGGCGGCGGTTATCGCTTCGAATATTCGCCGGAAAGCTTTACCGGCACGGAGCTGGAAGTGGCGCTGGACATCTGCAACGCCGTCATCGACGTGGTGAAGCCGACCGCCGACAACAAGCTGATCCTCAATCTGCCCTCCACCGTGGAAATGGCGACGCCCAACATCTATGCCGACCAGATCGAATGGATGTGCCGCAATATCGACAACCGCGAAAACGTCATCATCTCGCTGCACCCGCATAATGACCGCGGCACGGGCATTGCCGCCACCGAACTCGGCCTGATGGCCGGTGCCGACCGCGTCGAAGGCACGCTGTTTGGCAATGGCGAGCGTACCGGCAATGTGGATGTGGTGACGCTGGCACTGAACATGTACACACAGGGCGTGGACCCGGAACTGGATTGCACCGATATCGAGCGCATCAAGGCCGTCTACGAATATTCCAACGAAATGACGATCCCCGAGCGTCACCCCTATGTCGGCGAACTGGTCTATACCGCCTTTTCCGGCTCGCATCAGGATGCGATCAACAAGGGCTTGAAGGCGATCAAGGTCGCCAACCACCCGGTCTGGGAAGTGCCCTATCTGCCGATCGATCCTAAGGATGTCGGCCGATCCTACGAGGCGATCATCCGCATCAACTCGCAGTCCGGCAAGGGTGGCATCGCCTATATCCTGCAAGAAGATTACGGCCTGAACCTGCCACGCAATCTGCAGGTGGAGTTTCGCGAGGACATTCAGCGCATCACCGACGAGGAAGGCGTGGAACTGCCCGCCAAGCGGATCTATGAGCGCTTCATGGAGCGCTACGTGACGCAGTCCAATGCGCGTCTGAAATTCGTTGATCACCACACCTATCCGGCCGGCGACTTCAAGGGCGTGCGCGTCGTTGCTGCCGAGATCATGGACAAGGGCGAAGTGAAGCGGATCGAAGGCAAGGGTACCGGTCCGATCGACGGCTTCATCAATGCGCTGTCGACCTATCTCGGCATCGATCTGTCGGTGAATGACTATTCCGAACACTCGCTGCAGCACGGCTCCAACGCATCGGCCATCGCCTATGTCGAGATGGAGCATCCGGGCGGCAAGCTCTTCGGTGCGGGTATCAACACCAACATCGTTGCGGCTTCGCTGGAAGCGATCGTGTCTGCGGCCAACCGCGTGCTGGAAGAGCGGGCGAAGTAAGCGGAGAGTATCTGGTCAGCCCGAGTTTCGGGCTGACGTCCTCTTCGTTGCGCAGACGCGCAACGGCGGGATCCCTGTGACAAGCACAGGGATGAGGGGAGAATTGGGAGCGCTCAGAGAGATCATAAACCGTGCAGGTAGTGGGAGATGTCCTGCCAATCAGGATTCTCCGCCTCTATGAGGTTCAGCTTCCATTGACGCGGCCATTTCTTGATCGTTTTTTCACGCGTAATTGCCGTCGTCAGCAGATCGTACTCTTCAAACCAGACCAGGGTTTTGACGTTGTACCTGGATGTGAAACCCTGCGTTAGCTCGTTTTGATGTTCAAAAAGCCTGTTGGGCAAGTCCTTCGTCACACCGGTGTAAAGTGTACCGTTCCGCTTAGAGGCAAGGATGTAGACATAACCCTTCATGGTCTCATCGTGCCTAGAGAGAGATGACGATGCAAGATGCTTGCGTCCGGAGGCAGTTTAACCGAGGCCAGAAGGTATTTGAGTGGCAGGACGGATTACATACCCTCCCTCATCCCTGTGCTCGTCACAGGGATCCAGCGTGATCAAGTCTTTGATCACAATAAGACTCTTCTCTAAAACAGCGGTTACTCCTCCGGCGCCTGTTCCACCGGGTTGCTGAAGCCAAGCGGGCGGCCGTTGTGGTAGAAGACTCGGATGTCTTCGAGCTCTATCCCGGTTACTTTCTCGTTGAGGCTGAAGCGTTCACAGGTTACTTCCCATGTTCCCGGGCCGCCGGAAATGTTGAAGAGATTGTAGCCGGCGCGGGGTTTTTCACCGCCCGGTCCCTGGCTTGCCGAGGCGATGCCGACGACAGGGATGTGGTCCTGGCCGCGATGGGTGTTCAGCCAGTAGACGGTGTTGAGGTGGGTGTGGCCGTGAAGCACGAGTTCGGCGCCGCCGGTGCCGAGTGCTGCGGCAAATCGGCGAATGCCGATCATGCGTTTGTGGGTGGCGGCAGCGCCGCGCACGGGTGGGTGGTGGATCATCACCACGCGGAACAGGCCTTGTTCACCGGCCTTTTTCAGCAGATCCGCGGTCGCACGCGCCTGGCGGCGGCCGAAATATCCTGTAGCGGAGAAGGGCGGGGTGGCGATCGAGGTGGAGCAGCCGATCAGTGCGACCGGGCCGCGCACACGCATATAGGGGAATATCTTGCGGTCTTCGTTCCAGTCTTGCGCATCGCCATCGCCTCGAACGTAGGGATACCATGCCGCCATCGCCTTGTCGTGTGCGCCCGGCACATAGGCGTCGTGGTTGCCGGGCACGACGGACACCTTCAGCGGGTCGCCAACTTCCTCCAGCCAGTCGGCGGCGGCACGGATTTCGATGCCGGTTGCCAGATTGACGAGGTCGCCGGTGATCGCAATGTGATCCGGCGCCTTGGTTTCCATATCGTCCACCAAGCGTTCCAGCGTGTCGGTGAAAAGATGCTTGCGGCGGTTGAGCCGCCAGTTCACAAAGCCGGTGATGCGCTTGGACGCCAATTCGCGAAAGGTGAGCTTGGGCAATGGGCCGAGGTGAACGTCGGAAATATGGGCGAGCTTGAACATGGGGTCAGACATATCGTATCCGTGTTGAGGCGTCCAATGCGAAGCCTCGGCATTTCAAGGGGATAAGTGCTTCAATCGGGCAGAAACCCATCAGGTGACGGAGAGTTGAACGTTGGTTGAGAACCGCAAGCTCGGTGAAGGGTTCCGGCAACTCTTTCGGAATATTGCCAAAAGGATTGTTCACCGGTTCTTTTTCCTGCGGCGCGGCATGACGCTTGGGGTGCGGGCGGCGTGTTTCGATGATGAGGGCCACCTCTTTCTCGTGCGCCACACCTATGTCTCTGGCTGGCATATGCCGGGTGGCGGCGTTGAGCGACAGGAAACCGGATTGCAGGCGCTGCACAAGGAAATCCGCGAAGAGGGCAATCTCGTTGCGACGTCTGTGCCCCAACTCGTCCACGTCTATTTCAACAACCGCACGAGCGATCGCGACCATGTGCTGTTCTATCGCCTTAGCGTTAGACAGACCGCGGTGAAAGTGCCGGATCGCGAGATTGCCGAGAGCGGGTTTTTCCCGCTCGATGCTCTGCCCGACGGGACGACACCTGCGACGCGGCGTCGTCTCGCGGACCTCACGGGTGACGCTTTGCCGGACGATTACTGGTAGCCTCCCGCCAACCTTGCGCGATCATGGGCCTTTTCGAGTTCCAATTCCGGTCCGACCGGGACGATGCCCGTCGGGTTGATCGTCTTGTGGCTGAGGTAATAATGCTCCTTGATGTGGCGCATATCGACCGTCGCCGGCACGCCGGGCGTCTGGTAGAGATCGCGCAGATAGCCGGTGAGATTCTGGTAGTCGTGAATGCGGCGGATGTTGCATTTGAAGTGGCCGACATAGACCGGATCGAAACGGACCAGCGTGGTGAACAGCCGCCAGTCGGCCTCCGTCTGCTCAGCCCCTAGAAGAAAGCGCTGGTTTGCGAGGCGTTCTTCGAGGATGTTGAGTGTTTCGAACACCTTGATGGCACTTTCCCGATAGGCGTCCTGCGTGGTGGCAAAGCCCGCCTTGTAGACGCCGTTGTTGACGGTGTCGTAAATCAGGTCGTTGAGCTGGTCGATTTCACTGCGCCGCTGTTCCGGATAGAAGTCGAGTTCAGATCCGGTCAACGCATCGAAGGCGCTGTTGAACATGCGGATGATCTCCGCCGACTCATTGGAAACGATGGTGTTCTGCTGCTTGTCCCAAAGAACGGGCACGGTGACGCGGCCGGAATAGTGTGGATCGGCCTTGGTGTAGACCTGCCAGAGAAACGACGAACCGAAGAGATGATCCTCCGTCGCGCCCGGCGTGCGCTCCCCCTCAGGCTTGAACTCCCAGCCGTTTTCCAGCATCAGCGGATCGACGACGGAGACCGGAATATAGTCGTCGAGCTTCTTCAGCTTGCGGAAGATGAGGGTGCGGTGCGCCCAGGGGCAAGCGAGCGAGACGTAGAGGTGATAGCGATCCTTTTCCGCCTTGAAGCCGACCTTGCCGGGGGGGCCGGGCTCGCCATCGGCGGTGATCCAGTTGCGGAACTGCGAAGCGCTGCGCTTAAAATGGCCCTTGGTTTCCTTGGTGTCGTACCACACATCCTGCCAAACGCCTTCAACCAGCCTGCCCATCTGCATTCTCCCTTGTTTCTTCTCTCACCCTAAGTCGCGCAGCGGGCAAAGCGAACCCTCGCATCGATGAACAATGCGTTCTTCCTTCGTGAATGCAACCGAAGGGCCATTTGTTCTGGACCGTCTGATAATTTCCTGATATCTGCGATTTTCATAATCTTGAGGAAATTCTCCCCTATGACCGAACCACGGACGCTCCGACGACGCTGACGCTCTTCTTGCCCTGTCAGGCAATGTCAGGTGCACCGTCACATATCGTCATGTCCGTATTCAACGTTCCGGTCTTTCCATGTCCAAGCACGAACTGGTCTATCTTACCGAGGACGCGTCTCACGACGCCGTTATCGAACTCATCAATGCAGAAGCTTTCGGCCCAGGCCGGCACACACGCGCTGCCGCGCGGATCCGCGAGCAGGGGCCTCATGACCGCTCGCTCTCCTTTATCTGCGCCGATGATGGCGAGACCATCGCGTCGGTGCGGATGACGCCGGTTCGCGCAGGTGAGGTGAATGGCCATATGCTTGGGCCCCTGGCGGTTCGGCCCTCGCACAAGAACAGGGGCATCGGGCGTGAACTTGTACGCATTGCGATTGCAGCTGCCAAGCGCAAGGGCTCCGACGCGGTAATCCTGATTGGCGATCCACCCTATTACATGCCGCTCGGCTTCGAGAAGGTCGCCTATGGCGCGCTCGATTTTCCAGGACCTGTCGACATGAACCGGGTGCTCGTCGTGCCCTTGGCGGATGATGTTCATGCTCGACTGAAAGGCACGATTGGCTGGCGGAATGACGAAGCCAAAGCGGTGGATGCGCAGGACGAGGTTGTGTTTAATCTGCCTCTTCGTGCCATGGGGTGACGCAACCGCAGCTATAACGCCTTGACAGTCTCTACCAGCGGACCGTAGCACTTTGCCCCAAGGTAACGACTCTGGTCGCAAGGGGGCGATGATGACGTCAATTACGATGAACGATGCGCTGGATCGCGCAGGAGCCGGTGCCTATCAGCGCCGGTTAATGGGTATCTTCGGACTGGTATGGGCCGCGGATGCCATGCAGGTTCTGGCGGTGGGCTTCACCGCCGCCTCGATTGCCGCGACATTCGGGCTTACCGTCCCGCAGGCACTGCAGACGGGGACCGCATTCTTCCTCGGCATGCTGCTTGGCGCCATCGGCTTTGGTCGGATGGCGGATCGTTATGGTCGCCGTCGGGTCTTGATCGTTACCGTAGCCTGCGATGCCGTCTTCGGCATTCTCTCTATATTTGCACCGGATTTCACCATTCTTCTGGTTCTGCGCTTCCTCACGGGTGCAGCTGTCGGCGGTACGCTGCCGGTGGATTATGCGATGATGGCGGAATTTCTGCCGGCAAAAAACCGCGGCCGCTGGCTTGTTCTGCTGGAAGGCTTCTGGGCCGTCGGAACGCTCGTGGTGGCAATCGCCGCATGGATTGCGAGCCTTTACCAACTCCAGGATGCGTGGCGCTACATCTTTGCCGTCACCGCGTTCCCTGCGCTGATCGGCATCGGCCTGCGTTTCCTCGTGCCGGAATCGCCGCTTTATCTGTTGAAGAGCGGTCGTTCGGAAGAAGCGAAAGTCGTGGTCAATGCCATGCTGAAGACCAATGGTCGCGCGCAACTGGATGCAGGCACCGGCATCGCCCAGTCCAAGGCTGTGAAGGGGCAGGGCCTGTTTTCGCCGGCTCTTCGTCAGCGCAGCATCATGATCCTTGCCATCTGGTTCCTGGTCTCGGTCTCTTATTATGGCGTTTTCACCTGGATGCCAGCTCGACTTGCGGGTGAAGGCTTCGGCTTCGTCCGCGGTTACGGCTTCCTGGTCCTCGTCGCACTCGCCCAGATCCCCGGCTATGCGCTTGCTGCCTACGGCGTGGAAAAATGGGGCCGCAAGCCAACGCTGATCGGCTTCTGCCTGCTTTCCGCGCTCGGCTGCCTGCTCTTCACACTCGCGACGACCGGTACGATCATCGCCGCATCTCTGCTCCTGATGAGCTTTGCGCTGCTCGGCACATGGGGTGCGCTCTATGCCTATACGCCGGAGCTCTACCCGACCGAATCACGCGCCACGGGCATGGGGGCAGCCGGCGCCATGGCCCGCCTCGGCGGGTTGCTGGCACCCTCGGTGCTTGGCTACGCCGTCGCTCAAGGGTTTGGGTTTGCAGTTGGCATATTCGCAGGTCTCCTGGTGCTGGCGGCAATCGCTGCAACGATGATCAATGCCGAGACGCGGCAGGTCAGCCTGTCTTAAAACTCGCGAGCCTATCATCCAGCCTGAGTGGGTATGCCTGCTCAGGCGTCAGACCAGCGACTTCTTCAAATAGGTCATGGCGTAATCCGGGCCGAACTCTGCGATCTGGCCGAAGATTTCGTAGCCGCATTTTTGGTAGAGCGTCAGCGCGTCAGCACTCATCGTGTCAATATAGGCGCCGGTGCAGCCGCGTTTGCGGGCTTCATCTTCCGCCATTTGAAGAAGTTTGGGGCCAAGACCTTGTCCGCGCAGGTCTTCGGGAATGAAGAGAAGGGCGATGTAAAGCCAGCCGCGGGCGGTGTGGCCGGAGAGGCCGCCGATGACTTTGCCGTCGTCGTTTTTCAGCGCGATGACCAACTCTTTCCAATCGGCAGGGCCGAAGCGATGGAGATTGTAGTCTTTCAGGCCGGCGAGAATGGCGGCCGTGGCGCTCTCATCCGCGCCATCGCTGAGTTCGATCTTGTCGTGCATCTTATCTGCCTTCGCGCCACCACAGAGCAGAGAAGGCCAGCAGCAGGGCGGCGAGGCCGGCGAAGCCTGCAAAGAGTGGCAGGGTGTTGACGCCCTTCAGCACGGTCTCATCCGTCATCCGGATCAGCATGCGGTCATTGTCTGCAACGCGGACCTCGCCGCGCACGGGGAGAATATCCGGCAGGACCACACGATTGGCATCGTCTACCACGCGATGGACGCTGCCTCTTGTCGCATCCGCCAGAGGCTTCAGCGTATCCGTGGTGGAGATCATCGCCTTGAATTCCGGCGCATCGACTGCGCCGACATGAACCAGCGTGGTGAAGTCACCATTGGAGACCTCGTAGAGACCCGTCTCGTTCATGCGGCGCTCGATCTTGTAGAGACCGGGGTCCGTTTGGGTGAAGTTCATGGTTTCGGTCTTGCCGGATGGGAATTTGACCGTGGCGTCGCCCGGATTGTCGCCGATGGTCTGGCGGGTGATCTCGAGCATGCGGCCATTGGCCCGCGCCGTCAGGGCCTCTTCCTCAAGCTCCGGCTCCTTCATCAGCCAGTGGGCGATGCGGCGATAAAGCGCCACATGCGGACCACCGCCTTCAAAGCCGCGCGCCCAGAGCCAGCCCTGGTCGGACAGCAGCATGGCAACGCGGCCTTCGCCCTGGCGGTTCAGCACCAGCAATGGGTCCTGGCCAGCACCGAGCATGACTGTCTGGCCCTGGGGTTGTTCCACCCCGACCGTGCGGAACCAGCGACCCCAATGGGGTGGCTCGTCGCCAGAGCCTTCCAAGCCGCGTGTGACCGGGTGCTTCTTTCCGGCCTCGGAAAGGCGGGGGAAGAAGGCGCCTTGATTGACCTGGCCGGTCGGCTGGGCGGGCAGCACCGATTCAAGCGGCGTCATCGCAATCGAATCCTGGCCCGCATGTTCGGGGCCTGCGGCAATCAGGAGCGCGCCGCCCTTTTCCACATATTGGGCGATGTAATCATAATAGAGGATCGGCAGTACGCCGCGATGCTGGTAGCGGTCGAAGATGATCAGATCGAAATCGTTGATCTTTTCGACGAAGAGTTCACGCGTCGGGAAAGCGATCAGCGACAGTTCGTTGATCGGCGTTCCGTCCTGCTTTTCCGGCGGACGCAGAATGGTGAAGTGAACGAGGTCTACGGAGGTGTCCGACTTCAACAGGTTGCGCCAGGCACGCTCACCGGCATGCGGCTCGCCGGAGACGAGCAGCACCCGCAGGTTCTGGCGAATGCCCTCGATAACATGGACGGCGCGGTTGTTGGCGGTGGTGACTTCGCCCGGAAGCTCGGCGACGGAGAATTCCATCACATTGTTGCCGCCACGCGGAACCTTGAAGGTGAAGGGAATGGGGCGTCCCGGCACGGCTTGCAGATTGCCGATTTCCTGGCCGTTCATCTTGATGGTGACATTCGCCGTGCCGCTTTGCGTGCGACCCTCGTCGAAGACGCGCAATGTGAGTTGCTGCTCTTCATTGACGATGCCGAAGCGGGGAGCGCGAACGACCTCGATGCGGCGATCGAATTCGTCGGCGCGGCCAGTGATCAGGCCATGGATCGGCGCCTTGAAGCCAAGCGTCTGTTCCACATCCGGCGTAGCGTTGGGGATGTCGTGGATCTGACCGTCGCTCAGGAAGATCGCGCCACCGACGCGGGAGGGCGAGACATCCGAGACGGAGGCCGAGAGTGCCGAGAAGAGGTTCGTCGCGGGCGAATCGCTGTTCTCATCGTTGCGAACCTCGACGATGCGGGGCTCGATGCGGGGGAAGCGGGCAAGACGCTCCCGAAGGTTTGCCAGCGCCTGATCGGTCTGCGCGGTGCGCTGCTGCACGTCCTGGCTCTGCGACCGGTCGACGATCACCGGCACGATGGTGGAGAGCGGCTCACGCTCCTCATTGGTCAGCAGCGGATTGGCGATGGCGAGCAGAAGGGCTGCAAGCGCAAGTCCGCGCAGCCATGCGCCGCGCACGCCACGCAGCAGACCGGCGACAGCCAGAACGAGCGCGGCTGCGGCCAGAATGGCGATGACGGTCCAGGGAAGGAAGGGGGCGAATGAGAGCGTCATGCGTTACTGCCCCAATCTCTGAAGAATATCGGGCACATGCACCTGATCGGCTTTATAGTTTCCGGTCAGCATATACATCATGATGTTGACGCCGGCGCGGTAGGCATATTCGCGCTGTATCTCGTCTGGCGGCACGGTTGGCAGAACCGGCGCGCCATTGTCATCCACCGCCCAGGCACCGGCAAAGTCGTTGCCGGTGATGATGATCGGCGAAACGCCATCGCCCGAAGACGAAATGCCGGAGGTGGTTTTGGCCGCATCCTGGCGCGACTCGACCCAAAGCGGGCTGCCGGTGTAGCGGCCTGGGAAATTCTTCAGCAGATAGAAGGAGCGTGTAACGACATGGTCCTGCGGCACGGGTTCCAGCGGCGGAATATCGACATTGGCGAGGATTTCCTGAAGCCGCTGGCCGTTGGCGCTGGTGCCGCTGTTCAAAGACGAAAACTGGTCGCGCGTATCGAAGAGCACGGTGCCACCGGCGCGCATATAGGCATCGATGCGGGAAATGGCCGCCGTTGATGGCATGGGTGCTGTGGCGGAAATCGGCCAATAGATGATCGGATAAAAGGAGAGCTCGTCCTTGGCGATATCGAGCCCGACCGGCGCACCAGGTTCAAGCGTCGTGCGCCAGGTCATGAACTCGGTCAGCCCCTGCAATCCCTGTTGGGAAACCCGATCGACATCATCCTCCCCCGTCTTCACATAGGCAAGATGGGTGGTGTCGAGACGGTTGAGGATTTCCTCGTCACCCGGCTTGGCGTCATTGGCATGGACCGGGTTTGGCGTCAGCAGGGCGAAGGCGGAGAATGCTGCAATGAGGATCGCGGCTGCAGATGAGCGTGCGCGCGGCATCTTGGAAAATGCGCCATTCATGAAAAGGATGATCAGGCTATCGGCAAAGAGCATGAGAAGAGCGGCGATGAAGAGAGCAGGGCGCAGCGACGTTGCCGCTTCGCCGACAAGACCTTCGGTGGCGACGGGCGTGCCGGCAAGTGACGTGTCGATCGGGCGAAGCGTCGCTCCAGGTGGCAGCAGGTTCAATGCAACGAAGCCGGTTTCCGTGCCGTAGAGGCCGGGCGGATTGTCGAAACTTGCGCGCGGCGCTTGACCGGGGCGCGCTTCCAGCGGGCGGGCGGCACCAATGTCGGGCGAGAGCGAGCCTGTCGCGGTCAACACGCGATAAGGCGGCAAGGCTGCGGCCGGCGCATTCGCAGACGCCGAAGAGCCGCCGACCTGCGACTGCTGAACGATCCGGCGCAGCATCTCGACGAAGTGGCCGGAGATGGGCAGGTCCGACCAGCTTGCTTCGGCGCTGACATGGAAGAGCACGATGCGGCCGGCATCGACCGTGCGCGTGGTCACCAGCGGCGTGCCATCGGCAAGGCTTGCCCAGGTGCGCTCCGCAAGATCGGGCGTCGGTTCGGCGAGAACCTGGCGCTTGATGTGAACGCCTTCGGCGCGTGGCATGCCGGCAAAGGGACCAAAATTGGGGAAGTCCGCCAGCGGCTGTGGCTCGGCCCAGGACAGGGCCCCACCCAGCGCACGTTCGCCCTGGCGCAAGGTCACCGGCACCAGCGGATCGTCTGCCGGTGCGGCGGCAAGGCGTGGACCGGCAAAGCGGATCAGCGTGCCGCCGCGCGAGAGCCAGCGTTCCAGCGGCGCATAGGTTTCCTGCGGCAAGCGGCCGATATCGGCCATGACGATGACGGAGGGATTGGTCTGCAGCAATTCTGGAATGGCGACGGCCAGATCGGGCTGCTGCTGCGGTACCAGATCCACATAGGGCTGGAGGGCGCGGCTGATGTAGTACAGCGGCTGGAGCAGCGGCTGGAAATCATTGCCAGTCTCACCGGCAAGAAGTGCCACGCGACGGCGGCGGAAACCGTCATCCAGAAGATGGACTGCGCCAGCGGTGGACAGCCGGTCGATGGAGAGACGGGCGAAATCATTGCGCAGCTCGAATGGCGCATTGATCTTCGCGGTGGTTTCAGCGGCACCGGGCGCAAAGCTCGCGCTGTCGCTGGCGAGAATACGCCCTTGGGAGTCCTGCGCGTTGATCGTGTAGTTGGCCGCCCCACTGGTGTTAAGGCGAGAGAGGGACACCGTCATGGTGTCGGCGCCGTTCTCCGCGCCGGTAATCGCGGCAACCTGCTGACCATCGCCTTCGATCACGCGGAACTCGGAGGCCTGCAGGCTGGCAAGGCTGCTCAGCGCCGCGCGGTCTTCCGGCGTTGCGACGCCATCGGTGATATAGGCAAGCGTACCCGGCGCGGTACCGTTCATCGCCTCGATGACGGACTCGGCAGCGCGAACACGGTCCGGCACCAGCGGTTGTGGCTTTGCGGCGGCGAGCTTTTCCAGTGCGGCTGCCGTCGTGCCAGGCTCGGCATCATGTTCGCGGTCCGCGGTGAAGGTGATAGACACGGGGCGCTCGGCGCGCTCCGCATCGCCAATCAAGGCTTCTGCGGTTCTGACGCGCCGCTCCCAATCCGGGGCAGCAGCCCAGCTATTGTCGACGATCAGCACCAGCGGGCCGCTTCCCGCCAGCGTGTTGTTGCGCGGATTGATGACCGGATCGGCAAGCGCAAAGATGACGGCTGCGGCCAGCAGCATGCGCAAGAGTGTCAGCCACCAGGGGCTTTTCGATGGCGTTTCCTCTCGCTTCAGAACCGTTGCGAGAATGCGCAGCGGCGGAAAGACTTCCGCCTTCGGTCGCGGTGGCGTGAGACGCAGCAACCACCAAATGGCGGGCAAAGCGAGCAGGCCGAAAAGAATATAGGGGCTGGTGAAGACGAAGGGGAGCGCGCTCATGGGCGGTCTCCGTTTCGCCCGCCAGCTGGTGAGCCGGAGAGATACATGTGCATGGCGACCAGCGCTTCGGATGCCAAATGGTCGGTGCGGTGGAAGATGAAATTCCAGCCAAGCCGGCGCAGCGACGAGGAGAGCGCCTCGCGACGGGCGAAATAGGCGCGGGTATAGTCCTCGCGGATGGTTTCGGCTCGTCCCGAGGTCAGCTTCTCGCCGGTCTCGGGATCTGAAAATTCCGTGCGTCCACTATAGGGGAAGACCTCTTCCGCCGGATCGGCAATCTCCACCACGTGACCGCCAAGACCACGGCGTGCCAGCGGCGAGAGCCGCTCCATGATCGTGGTCGCATCATCGAGAAAATCGCCGATCAGGACGATGTCACTGGCGCCACGGATCATGCTGGTATCGGGCAAGCCAGTGGTGGCTGGAGCGTGCATGATGGCATTGGCCAGCCGTTCTGCGGCGTTGCGGGCGGAGACCGGTTCCATGATGCCGGGGCAGCCGATGCGCTCACCGGAACGGGCGAGGATCTCCGCCAGTGCCAGCAGCAGGACAAGCGCGCGGCTCTCCTTGGAGACCGTTCCCAGCGTCGATTTATACATCATGGAGGGTGACAGATCCGCCCAGAGCCAGATCGTGTGAGCGGCTTCCCATTCGCGGTCGCGCACATAGGTATGATCGTCGCGGGCGGAGCGCCGCCAATCGATGCGCGACAGGCTTTCGCCATCGGCATAGGGGCGGAACTGCCAGAAGTTCTCGCCGATGCCGCGCTTGCGGCGGCCGTGCCAGCCGGCGGTCACGGTGTTAGCTATACGCCTTGCTTCCACCATGCAATCCGGCACCAGAGCGGCGCGCTGGCGCGCGCGGGCCAGCACGTCGCTGCCCGATGTCTGCTCTACGATCTGGCCGATGGATGCCACATGCGCTCCTGTCTGTTTCTAAAGACCGTCGTCTTTGGTGACGGTTTAGTTCTTCGCCTGCTCGACAAGTCCCGCAATGACGTCCCGCACCGACATACCTTCGGCACGCGCTGCAAAGGTCAGCGCCATGCGGTGTTCCAGCACGGGTTCTGCCAGCGCATAGATATCATCGAGCGAGGGCGCCAGACGACCTTCGTAAAGCGCACGTGCACGCGCCGTCAGCATCAGCGACTGACCGGCACGCGGTCCTGGACCCCATGCGACATTCTTGTCGGTCAGCTTGTTTCCCTGACCGGGGCGTGCGGAGCGGACGAGGCTGAGGATCGCATCCACCACCTTGTCGCTGACCGGCATTTGACGGATCAGCGTCTGGATTTCGATCAGCCGCTCGGACTCGATCATCCGGCGCGCTTCGGCAGATGCCGTTCCGGTGGTGTCAAGCAGGATCTGGCGTTCGGCGGCAAGCTCCGGATAATCGACATCCACCTGCAGCAGGAAGCGGTCGAGCTGCGCTTCGGGCAGGGGATAGGTGCCTTCCTGTTCCAGCGGGTTCTGGGTTGCGAGCACATGGAAAGGTTTGGGCAGATCATAACGCTGGCCGGCCACGGTGATGTGATATTCCTGCATGGACTGCAGAAGTGCCGATTGGGTGCGGGGGCTTGCGCGGTTGATTTCATCCGCCATCAGCAGCTGGCCGAAGATCGGACCCTTGATGAAGCGGAAGGAGCGGCGACCGCTCTCATCCTGATCCATGACTTCGGAGCCGAGAATATCGGACGGCATCAAATCCGGAGTAAACTGAATGCGGTTGGCATCGAGCCCAAGGACGGTGCCGAGGGTGGTGACGAGCTTGGTTTTGGCCAGACCCGGCACGCCGACAAGCAGCGCATGGCCGCCGGACAGGATGGCAAGGAGCGTGTTCTGCACCACCTTCTCCTGACCGAAGATGACCTTGGAGACTTCACCGCGAATGGCAGCGATATCGGCCAATGCCTTTTCGGCAGCGGCGACGATCGTCTTCTCGTCGAGGGTTTCGGTGGTGTTCATCACGCCCATATGGCTCTCCTCAAAACCCCGCCGCAGCGGTTCTTAAACGTCAACCTTCCTATTGGAATACAGGAGGGATTTGGCGCTGCCTATAGCTTATTGCCACGCTTGCCGCTGACAAGCATCCTTTAAATGACTATCTCGTTACCCATGTTCCTTTATTGCATAATTGGCAAAGCAGGGCTCGAATATGGCAGATGACAGGATTAATGCGGCACCGGATGCGGCAGGGCTTGCGGCATTGATTTCCCGTGCCAGCGAGCAGGCGGGCGACAAGCCCCGCGGACCGGCTCCGGTAGAGAAATGGAACCCGCCTTTCTGCGGCGATCTCGATATGGAAATCCGCGCCGATGGGACGTGGTTCTATATGGGCACGCCGATCGGCAGAGCCCCGCTTGTGCGTTTGTTTTCAACGGTTTTGCGCAAGGATGAGGATGGCAAGACATACCTCGTCACGCCGGTGGAAAAGGTCGGCATCCGGGTTGTCGACGCACCTTTCATCGCCGTCGAAATGAGTGTCAGCGAGAGGGACGGCGCCCCGCTTTTGACCTTCCGAACAAATGTTGGTGATGTGGTCGAAGCCGGGCTTGAGCATCCCCTTCGTTTCACCACGGATGGCGAGAATAATGAGCTGAAACCCTATATCCTCGTGCGTGGGCGGCTGGAGGCTTTGGTGTCTCGGGCAGTGATGTATGATCTGGTGGAGCTCGGGGAAGTGATCGATATTGACGGCCGGGCGATGTTCTCCGTGCGCTCCGGCGGAGAGGTGTTTCCGATCATGCCTGCGGACGAGCTGGAAGCGCTTGCCCGATGAGAGCTGAACTGATGGCATTTTCTGCTGCCGACTTCCGGCGGCGGGTTCTGGAGGATGGCGAAGGTGTCGCCGAGCGGGAGGATCGCGACGCGCGGGATATCGGCGATCATATTCTCAATCCGAGTGTGCGACTTTCCGGCGATGGTATCCGGCTGAAGGATGCGGCGGTGCTGGTTCCGGTCATCAATGACGGCGACGAGGCGCGGGTGATCTTTACCCAGCGGACCAAGACGTTGCGCAATCATTCCGGCCAGATTTCCTTTCCCGGTGGCGGCATCGATGCGCAGGATCGCTCGCCGGAAGAGGCTGCACTGCGTGAGACGGAAGAAGAGACCGGCATGTCGCGCCGTTTCATCGAGACGGTCGGGCGCATGCCTGATTACATTTCCGGCACGGGGTTTCGCATCAAGCCGGTTCTGGCTGTGGTCAGGCCTGGATTCACGCTGACGCCAAACCCGGCGGAGGTGGATGAGGTGTTCGAGGTGCCATTGTCCTTTCTGATGAACCCTGCCAACCACAGCCGGGGCAGCCGGATGTTTCAGGGGAGAGAGCGGTTTTTCTACGAAATGCCCTATGGCGAGCGCTACATTTGGGGCATTACGGCGGGCATCGTGCGCAGCATTTACGAGAGGTTCTATTCATGAGCGGCATTGCCGGGCAGAGCTGGTTTTCCAAACCCGGCCTTCAGCGGATTTTCTCGCTTCTGAACGCCGATGGCGGCGAGGCGCGCGTGGTGGGTGGGGCTGTGCGCAACGCGCTGATGGGACTGCCGGTTGGCGATATCGACATGGCGACGACGCTGCCGCCGCAGGACGTGGTGGAACGGGCGAAAGAGGCCGGTATCAAGGCGGTACCGACGGGTATCGACCATGGCACGGTGACGCTGGTCGTTGATGGTGAGGGTTATGAGGTGACGACGCTTCGTCGCGATGTCACGACCGATGGCCGCCACGCGGAGGTCGCCTTCGGTACCGATTGGAAAGAGGACGCCGAACGGCGCGACCTAACGATCAATGCGCTTTATGCCGATGCCTCCGGCGAGGTCATCGATCTGATCGGTGGACTTGCCGATATCGAAACCAAGACCGTTCGCTTCATCGGCGATGCGGCAACACGAATTGCCGAAGATCATCTGCGCATCCTGCGCTTTTTCCGCTTCTTTGCCTATTATGGTTCTGGTCGCCCGGATGCGGATGGCCTGCGGGCGAGTGCGCGCGCCAAGGACAAGCTTTCGACGCTGTCGGCCGAACGGGTCTGGAGCGAAATGAAGAAGCTGCTTAGCGCCGACGACCCGTCACGGGCACTGCTCTGGATGCGGCAAGCCGGTGTTTTGGCGCAAATCCTGCCCGAGACGGAGAAGTGGGGCATCGACTCGATCCACGGCCTGGTCGCAACCGAGCAGGCGCTGGGCTGGAGGCCCGACCCGATGCTACGGCTCGCCTCCATCATCCCGCCCGATGCAGAGCGGGTGACCGCTCTTTCCAGCCGGTTGCGCATGTCCAAGAACGAAGCGGCGCGTCTCGATCAATGGGCGAAAGCCCCGGCGATCGATCCGTCTCTCGCGGAGACCGCACTCGATCGTCTCCTTTATCGACAAGGCGTCGAGGGCGTGAAGACGCGGCTGAAACTTGCTCTTTCCTCTGCAAGAGCGGACATGTCTGCGGGGGAGGCCTCGATGCAGAAGATTGCCAAGCTTTCCACCTTGCTTGCGCGTGCCGAAAAGTTCAACAAGCCTTCTTTCCCACTCAGCGGTGCGGATGTGCTGGCAGCCGGTCTTCCTGCTGGCCCTCAGGTGGGCGAGGTTCTCTCTGAACTCGAAGCGGCGTGGGTGGATGGCAACTTCGCGGCTGACCGTGAGACGTTGCTTACACGCCTGGTGACGAAACTGCAGCAGCGCTCATGATGTATTCCACCCCGGACAACGTCCGGGGTGATACGTAATTGGGCGCGTCGAAGCTCAGGCTTCGACCTGGTTTTCATCGCGAATACGGGCCTTGATGTTTTCGACCATATTTTCGCGGATGATGGTTTCGCCATGGGCCTGGCGCATGTGCTCGACGCTGCGGCGTACAACCTCTGCGTCTTCATCGGCGCGGGTGTGCCATTCGCAACCGGGCACCAATGTTCCACATTCGAAAAGTCTCATAACAGCCTCCCTATATGGATTGTCGGCCAGGGTCACTGTTGCAACCGGCCTGACGTTCAAACGGTCGCGACAGGGTTATGTTCCTGGCGTTGTGCGTCCGATTGATCCCATGCTCAATCGGCTCAAGCGATCTGTCGTTCAGAGACCGCCAGCGTTTCCTCGATGGGGCGAGGTTTTCCAAGGAGGTAGCCTTGACCGATATCGCATCCGAGGTCCTGAAGCCGCCGGAGCTGTGATGCGTCTTCGATGCCCTCTGCGGTGATTTTAACCCCGAGCCCGATCCCAAGCGCAATGATTGCCCGAACGATTTTTTCCTGCCGGTCGCATTCTTCGAATGATGCCACAAAACTTCTGTCGATCTTGATTTTATTGAACTGATAGTTTGATAGCTGCGAAAGACTGGAATAGCCCGTCCCAAAGTCATCCAGAGCGATTTTGATGCCGGATTTGACAAGATCGTCAAGAACGTGGCGCGCCGTTTCGGCGTCGTTGATGAGAGCACTCTCAGTGACCTCAAGTTCCAGGCGATGCACAGGAAGGCCGACCTCGCCAAGCACCTTGAGAATACGCAGTCCAAGCAGTCTGTCGCTGAGCTGGACCGGAGAGATATTGAAGGACAGAACGGTGTGAGGGGGCCATGATAACGCATCCTGGCAGGCAATGCGGAATAACTGGTCGGTCAGCTCCACAATCAGTCCAGCGTTTTCCGCCAAAGGGATGAATTCGCACGGGGAGACGAATTTGCCAGGCTCTCTTTCCCAACGGGCAAGTGCCTCGTAGCCAACAACCTCTTGTGTCTTCAGATCAACCAGTGGCTGATAGTATGGGCGGATTTTCCCCAGCTTCATGGCAAGCTTCAGGTCCGCTTCCATCTGAATTTTCTTGATCAACTCTTCCTGCATTTCCGGCGCGAAGGCCTTGACGATGTTGCGGCCGATTTTCTTGGCCGCATACATCGCGCAATCGGAGTATTGGATGGCTTCTGCCGGGAAAGCGCTGTCTTCCGGGATACGAGCAAATCCAATGCTCGCACCAATTTCAACAGTCGCGCCATTGATGGCGATGGGTTTACTGATCGCAACAACCATGCGTTTTCCCAGAGCAGACAGATCCTGATTGCCCTTTCTCTCGACCACCACGACAAATTCATCGCCACCCAGCCGATAGACATTGTCTTCTGGGAACATCGAACAGAGCCGTTTTGCCACGACCTTCAGCACCTGGTCTCCATGCTCGTGGCCAAGAAGATCATTCACCTTCTTGAACCCGTCCAGGTCGAGACTGAAGATCGCACTTCGTTGCGTGTGAGAGAGGGTTAGAAGCTTTAAGAGGGCGACCTCCAGCAACCTCCTGTTCGGCAACTCCGTCAGCGGATCATGGCAGGCAATCCAGTCGACATGTTTCTCAGCCGTTACACGCAGTTGGATTTCTCGGTGCATGTCCTTGATGCGAAGCACCGAGTAAATCAGACCAAGCCCGCCGGCTATGGTCAACGCGGTGAATATCTCATCGAGATTGTAAGTCTCTTGAGAGACGAACAGGGCGTCGATAGCTTCGTGGCCGTTGAAGAAGAAGGCGGCGCCATAGATGAGCGCAAATGCGAGGAGCCAGACAATCGCCTCCCATTTGGCGCGGTTTGGATGCATGGACGGCATGACGTTTCTGCCTCGCGCTGAGAAATGGCATCATGCCGGTCGTATGGGAATGCATCCTCCCAACGTTTATGTATATTGCCGAATATGCGTTGCGGACGTGTTAAAGCATTCTGCCTCGGCACGTGCGGTTCCGCGTCAAGCTGCCAGCGCATCACTCGATGCAAACATGGCGTGGAGATCGAGAAAACAGATCATGCCCGATATGTGGGTAATGATGCCTGCGCACCAGGATCTATCGAAGGAACTGGCAACGGACGGTGTCGGCTGCAATTGATCGGAGGTGACAGACAGCATGTCGGTCACCTGATCGACCACCAATCCCAAAGGCGTGCCGCTCACCTCCACCACGACGATGGCGCTCCTCTCCGTGGTCTCGCCTGATCGCATACCGAGTTTGCGCGACAGGTCGATCGTGGGAATGACCATCCCACGCAGATTGATGATCCCAAGAAGCTCTGGCGAGGCATGCGGTAGCGGTGTCGAAGCGGCCCATCCACGGATCTCGCGAACAGAGGTTGTTTCGATGCAGAAGGTTTGCTCCCCAAGCTGGAAGGCGATAATATCGAGCGTCGTCAGACCGTTCATGTTTTGCGTAAGGTTGGACATCAGAACTCCTCCCAACTTTCGGTTTTGATCGCGGCATTGCCTTGAAACGCGTTCGATATCCTTGCCACCATCTGCCGGGGCTGGGATGCCACGGGACGCGCAGCGACTGATACAGGCACTGGCATCGAACGGCGCGCGGGTGCGTTTGAGCCGATCTTGAACTGAGACAACAGCTGAAAGAGCGCCTCTGCTTCTTTTGCAAGGCTGTGGGCCGCAGCCGATGTTTCTTCGACCATGGCAGCATTTTGCTGGGTGCCCTGATCAATCGTATTGACGGCCGTGTTGATTTCCTTCAGCCCTGTCGCCTGTTCCCTTGAGGCCTCGACAATAGCGACAACATTCGCATCGACGTGGACGACCTGTCCGACGATCTCCTCCAGGACCTTTCCTGTCTCGCCGACAAGAGCCACGCCGCTCTTGACGTGTCCATTCGAGGCGCTGATCAAACCTTTGATTTCCTTGGCGGCCTTAGCCGAGCGTTGCGCAAGTTCACGAACTTCCTGCGCGACAACGGCAAAACCCTTGCCTGCGTCTCCGGCGCGTGCCGCTTCAACGCCGGCATTCAATGCCAAGAGGTTGGTTTGAAAGGCAATTTCGTCGATGACGCCAATAATATTGGCAATTTCGGACGCAGAGGATTCAATCTTGCCCATTGCGTCGACGGCCTGGCGAACCACAAGACCGGAGCGCTCGGCATTGTCCTTCGTCTTGCGGACAAGCTGCCCTGCTTCCTGCGCGCGCTGGCTCGAATCCGAACCGGTCGTTGTTATTTCCTCGAGTGCCGCCGCCGTTTCTTCGACGGACGCAGCCTGCTGTTCCGTCCGGCGGGACAAATCGTCAGAGGCAGATCGGATTTCCTGGGACGCGGCCGCGATGGCGCTGGCGTTCTCCGACACCGCTTCCATTGCTGAGCAGAGTTTTGACGCCGCAACGTTGAAATCCGTGCGGAGTTTCTCAAGCGCCGGCAGGAAGGGTGTTGAAAGCTGCTGTGTCAGATCGCCTTCCGCGACGCTCTGGAGCGCCGCCGCAAGCAAGTCCACGTTGTCTACGCGAGCCGTGACATCAGTCGCAAACTTGACCACCTTGAAGACGTTACCGTTCATGTCCAAGATCGGATTATAGGACGCCTGGATGTGCACCTTTCTGCCACCCTTGCCGATGCGCAGAAACTCGTCTGCGACAAATTCTCCTGCCGATAAGCGCGCCCAGAAATTCTGGTAGTCGTTGCTGCCGACACAGGCTTTGTCGCAGAACATGGAGTGGTGCTTGCCCTTAATCTCGGCCAGTTGATAGCCGAGGACCGTCAGGAAGTTCTGATTGGCTGTCAGAATTTCGCCTGTCGGTGTAAACTCGATGACGGCCTGCGAGCGGGAAAGAGCATCGAGCTTGCCTGCGTCCTCGGCAGACTTCAATTTCTGCTCGGTGATGTCGGTTGCGAATTTGACCACTTTGTAGAATTTGCCGCCGCGCGACACCGGATTGTAGGATGCCTCGATCCAGACTTCCTTTCCGCCTTTGGCGATCCGTTTGTATTGGCGGCGATCGAACCTGCCGGCGTTGAGTTCGCTCCAGAATTGCCTGTAATCTGCGCTGGCGGCTTCAGCCGGATCGACGAAGATGCGGTGGTGTTGGCCAACGATTTCGCTTAGCTCATAGCCGAGCGCTTTACAAAAATTCTCATTCGCCGTCAGGATTTTGCCGGTCATATCGAATTCGATAATCGCTTGCGATTTACTCATTGCAGCCAAAACGGCTTTGGCGTCGTTCGAGAAACTCAAAGACATCATTCTCAAGACACTCCCTATCTGCCGGAGGCTCGGGTGCCTGATCCCTATCGATCTCGGTCAGTTTGGCCACGGCTGTTAAACGCAATACAGGCAGGGCGACCAATTGTTTTGAGAGCTACTTTCGTCCTGTCGCCCCCAGTTTTAGGGGTCAATTGTTGCAAAAGGCTTAATGCCAATATCCGCAATTGAGCTTTTGCTCATAAATTACGCGGTTTGCCCAATAAGTGGCTCATAGAGCGTCGTGTGGCGTATTGGATGCGCAAAGAAACTCTATCTCCTTTGATCTACGCATGGTGATTTCCGAAAGTCGATTCCGGTTTTCGAGCCGCTGCTGTCGTTTGACGCAGGGACATAAAATAGGCGGCGCAGAATTGGGGGGCGCGAAAAGGCCGTCCGATCAAGCCGGAACTGAAGTCAGGGCGAGCGAGCCTGAAGGATCGCGGCCGGCCTTAATGGATCAGACCGCGGCGGATGGCTTCGGCAATTGCGTGAACACGATTGTCCGCGCCAAGCTTGCGAATAGCCGTCTTGATATAGCTGTTCACCGTATCAGGCGTATAGCCGCTCGATTTCGCGATATCATCCGTCGTCTTGCCAAGGCTGGCATATCGTAAACAGACGATTTCGCCCTCGCTCAGTTTCAGGGTCTGAGCCGAGAACTTTTCCATGATCGGACGCGTGATAACGCGATGCGTCACTTCCGCCTGATCCTTGAGGAAGCTGATTTCATCCTGATCGAACGGCGTCGCTCTCGAGAAGGTTATTGCGCCGAAGACAACGTCGCCCCGCCGTATCGGAAACAACGTGCGGTTCAGAACGCCGAAGGTGCGTGCAAGATAGATCAGCCGCTGCGGTGGAGCTGCCTGCTCGTAAACCTTCTCGTCGATGATGACATCTGTTGCCGTTACGGAGGCTTGAACGAATGGGTCGGCTTTCAGAAGATCGTCGCCGTAATAGGCATCAAGAAACGCCGGCGGCACGTCCGTGTCGATCGAGAACCCGCTACCGAAGCGATATCCGTCCAAATCGAGTCCCGATACAGCAAAGAAGTCAAACGGCACGGCCTTGCGCAGCCTCTCCATGAAAGGATGTTGTGCCACATGACGCCGGGTCGGCACCGACCTCAGATCAACGGCCTCGTTTAACAACTCCTGCGGGGCAAGCGCACGTGAATATGGCAAATCGCAACTCCTAGAAACAGAAATCCAGTTTCTGGGGTGCGGATGTTAATTTTCTATGAAATTTTACGCTGAAACTATGAGGGGTGTTATCCTGACGCGCCGCACCTGCGAGCGAGGCGCGCCAGAAATATCGGTCATCTTCAACCCTGCTCGGGCAAAGCCCAGCAAGCAAAGACTGAGGACGTTGCAACGGCAGGGCCAGTCTTCTCATTCACCTTGTCGTCATTGGCGGCGTTTTCATTGGCCAGCTTGCGCTTCACCTGCTCGACATAGAACGACAGCGGCAGTTCGCGATCTCCCGTCTCGCGCATTTCCGTGGCCAGCCGGTCGATCAGTTCTGATGTGGGGATGATGCGCGGCTGTTTGCCGTCAACCGTAGAAATGGGCATGCTGTTCGAAGTAATCATGACGATAGCTCCTCCAGTCCATCTAGCACTCAAAGACTATCACCGCCCGATTTTTGCGATAGGGTCAATTTTTCAAAAAACCGCCACTTCACGCGAAGGACGATCAAAATTTTCGTGATTGCTTGATTTTTTTTAAGGCCAGCGCACGACAGGCGGGAGAGACGACAGGATCGACTCCACATTGCCCCCGGTCTTCAGGCCGAAAATCGTGCCGCGATCGTGGAGAAGATTGAATTCCACGTAGCGACCACGGCGAATCAGCTGTTCGTCGCGGTCTTCTTCGGTCCATGGCTGATTGAAATTGCCGCGTACGATCTTGGGGTAGGCAAGGTTGAACGCGCGGCCGACATCCTGAACGAAGGCGAAATTGGCATTCCAGCCGCCCTTGTCTTCATCCGGGTGCAGCCAGTCGAAGAAGATGCCGCCGATGCCGCGCGGCTCGTTGCGATGCTTGAGGAAGAAATATTCATCGCACCATTGCTTGTAGCGCGGATAGTCGGCGACCGCGTGTCGGTTGCAGGTGATCTCGAAGACGCGGTGAAAGAGCTGCGTATCCTGATCGTCCTGGGTGCGGCGACGGTTGAGGACCGGCGTCAGATCGGCGCCGCCACCGAACCAGTGGCTGGTCGTCACCACCATGCGTGTGTTCATGTGCACGGCTGGCACATTGGGATTGACCGGATGGGCGATCAGCGAAATGCCGGACGCCCAGAAGCTTGGGTCCTCGTCGGCGCCCGGCATCTGCTTGCGGAATTCCTCCGAGAATTCGCCATGAACGGTAGAGGTGTGGACGCCGACTTTCTCGAACACCCGGCCTTCCATCATCGACATGATGCCGCCGCCGCCTTGGCCTTCATCGCGCAGCCATTTCTTCTGAACGAAGCGTCCCGGCGGCTGATCGGAGAGCGGACCCTGAAGCTCATCCTCGATGGTCTCGAAGGAGGCGACGATCGTGTCTCGCAGGCTCTCGAACCAGGCTTTGGCGATCGCCTTCTTGTCCTCGATGTCGTCCGGCAGGCCCTTTGGCAAAACGGGGCGTTCCATATCCGGTCTCCTTCATGCGATTCGATTTTGTTCTGTCGATTTAGAGCATTTCCATCAGAAGTGTGTAGCGGTTTTGCGCACGGAAATGACGTCCCAACAAAAGGTGATCGCCATGGGTTGCGGATGCGATTTCGACTCGCCAAGCGGGCAGTCGCGCACTATCTTTTGAGGATCAGAGGTATTGGCATGACGAAATTTACCGGACCGCCACCGCTTGAAGGCTTGAAACGCAGGATCGCCGCGCACCGCCGCGACCGCGATGGCGGCGTACCCAAAAACCAGAAAAGCGGCATGTTCGTGCGCCAGACATTCTGCATGACGCGGGCCGAAGCCCGTGCCAAGGCGAAAGAATGGTTCGAGGAATATCCAAAGGCTGCTTACTGGACGGAAGTGGAAAGCTGGCGGCAGCTGGAAGGCGACCAGATCGAGTTCACCATGCGGCGTTTGCCCTCGGCGGACTGAGGGGCGGTCGCTGTTTTGCCGGGACTGTCCACACTCAGTGCCGTCATCCTCGGGCTTGACCCGAGGATTTACACCCTCATGAGATCGTTGGATAAAGATGGATCCTCGGGTCAAGCCCGAGGATGAAGGCGATGGGTGGCGCGGATGGCAGAGTCCGCCAAAAACCTTGCCGCCAAGCCCTTACGCCCGCGTCTCGGCGGTGCGAAGGCGGCTCTCGCCCAGAATGCCGCTTTCATCCAGAATGGGATGCGCGACCGAGACGATATGGGCGTTGATGCGTTTCAGGTCTCGCAGCATGTCGAGATGCAGCGAGCTGGTCTGCAGGCTCTCCATCAAGCCGTCGCGCAGGCGTTCCAGATGACGGCCTGAGGAGCGCTTTTCGAGGCGGCGGATATCGATCTTGATTTCCATCAGCCGCCGGGCAAGCGACAGGTCGCCGGTCACGAAGATGCTTTGGGCGGCGCGCAGGTTCTCGATGGTCATGTCGAAGAGCGTTTTCAATTCGTCATAGCCTTCATCGGAGAACTTGAAGCCGTTCAGGATCTTCTTGCGGATCTGCTCGCACAGGCCTTTCTCGATGATATCGCCCATATGTTCGAGATTGATGGCGTAGTCGATGACCGTGATCGAACGGCGGGCATCATTTTCGTCCAGTCCCTTGCGGCCAAGCTGCGAGAGGTAGATCTTCACCTCCTGCTGTAGCTGGTCCACCTTCTTTTCCAGCATTGCGATTTCGGCAAGCGGTGCCAGGTCGTTGTGCTTGAAGGCGTTTTCGGCGCGGATCAGCATGCGCTCGATCGTATCGCCGATGACCAGAACTTCGCGCGTGGCATTGGCCAGCGCGACGACCGGCGTATCGAGCGCATCCTTATCGAGAAAGCGCGGGCCATCATCGCTCTGCACATCGCTTGGCACGACCTTAGCCATGAAATCGGAGACGAAGCCTGAGAGCGGCCATGCAACGATCGTCAGCAGAATGTTGAAGATCAGATGGGCATCCACCGGCAGCATGCTTTCAGACAGCGGCAGTTGTTGCAGCGCGATCGCGCCATAGGAGGCAAGCGGCATGGCGATGGCGCAGCCGATGGCACGGATAACGAGATTGCCGAGCGTGATGCGCCGCGCGGCGGCAGGGCCGCTCATCGTGGCAATGACCGGCGGGATCGCCCCGCCGAGATTGGCGCCAAGAACGAGAACGATGATGAGCCCCGTGGACAGAATGCCGGCCGAAGCCAGCGACAGGATCAGCACGACCATCGCAAGGCTGGAAGAGGAGAAGAAGGCCATGGCTGCCGACAGAAGCAGTGCAACCGGCCAGGCATCGTCGAGCAGGCCGATGAAGGCGCCGAGTGCGGGTGATGCGCGCATCGGCTCGGTGGCGTTGCTTAAGAGATGCAGCGAAAGCAGCATCAGCCCGACACCGACGAGGGCCGTGCCGCCACCCTGACGGGCATTGGAGTTGCCCTTGCGCAGCACGATGCCGGACAGAATGAGGAGAGGCGACAGCCATGCCACACCGGTTGCGAAAATCCAGGCGGTGACGGCGGTGCCGACATTGGCGCCGAGGAGAACGATCTGCGCCATGCGCGGGCGGATCAGATCACGCTCGGCAAAGGAGGCGACGGTGAGTGCTGTGGCGGTCGAACTCTGGAGCGCGATGGTCGCGAAGAAGCCGGAGACGAAGGAGCGGGGCCCGTTGCGGGTGCTGGTGGCAAGGATGGTTCTAAGCTTCAGCCCGAAGGCTCGCGTGACGCCATCCTTGACCTGCGTCAGACCGAACAGCAGCAGCGCGACCGCTCCGAGCAAATTGACGATAACGATGGTGGATTCCATGAGCGGCCACTCCTTTCCGTCTATTCGGTCATGATCGAAGAATAGCCTTGCACGAGGTCTTCGTCGCCGAGCGCGTGCGGCGGGCAGGAAGAAATCGAGCGGGAAATCTTTCGTTGGCTAACCAACATAGGGACGAAAAGTTCAGTGGTACAGAGGTTTCTGAAACAATCTTTTCAGAATTTCCTGAAATTTATGGCCAAAATGTTTGACGAAGAACTTCGCCGGTGATCATTGCCGCCGACATGGCGACGTTGATCGAACGCTGGCCTTCCACCATCGGGATCAGAACCCGCTCATCCGCCTTGTCATGCACGTGGTCAGGCACCCCGGCGCTCTCCCGACCAAAGAGCAGGATATCGTCCTGTCGGTACTCCACCTTCGTATAGGGCAGGGCAGCCTTTGTGGACGCCAGGACCAGGCGCCGTCCGGTTGTGGCGCGCCACTCTTCGAACCGCTCCCAGTTGACATGGCGAACGAGTGCGGCCGAAGCGATATAATCCATGCCCGCGCGCTTCAGGTTGCGGTCGGAGATATCGAAGCCTGCGGGCTCGATGATGTCGACGCCGACGCCAAGACAGGCCGCAAGCCGCAGGATCGTGCCGGTATTGCCTGGAATATCCGGCTGATAAAGGGCGATCCTGATGTTGGACATGATGGCGTTCCTGTTTTCGACGAGGTGGAGGCGGTTAGCATGGAGGGCTCTCGATGGCCAGTCAAAGGGCTACCTTGATGTCACTCAAACACCACAACCTGGCGCGTGCACGACACAATCTTGGATGTGCAGCCGTTTACATCTGGTCAATGATTATATTTTGAGCTACAAGGCCTCATCTTCAACACCAGCCATAGGAGGTTCAGATGGATCAGCACAATCGATATCGCCTCCCGGGCTTTGTGGTGCCGTTTCAGGCCTAGGTGTGTCTTTGCGGGTCTCCCGCATTTTTCCGATTTAAAATTTCGTCATGTGGCTGTTACGGCCGCGTTCCATGTGTTTTCCCGTTCTGGCGGTGGCGCTTCATGTCCATTGCGCATGTTCTTTCGGGGTATTCTATTCGGAGCTTAGCCTCATGTTTGGCTGGTTTGAAAAACGACTCGATCCATTTCCTTCGTCCACGCCGTCGACACCGCCGAAGACGCTGATTGCCTTCATGTGGCACTACGTGAAACCGGCATGGCCATGGCTTCTTCTGCTTGGTCTGATGTCCATGGGCATCGCGATTGCCGAAGCCATGCTCTACAAGTTCCTTGGAAGCATCGTCGATTGGCTCTCCACCGCCAACCGCGAGACCTTCTTTGCGGATGAGGGCTGGCATCTTGTCGGGATGGGTGCGCTGGTTCTGATCGGCTTGCCATTGATGGGCTCGATCCACACCATGACCATGCATCAGACGCTGGCCGGCAATTTCGGCATGATCGCGCGCTGGCGGATGCACCGGTATCTGCTGCGCCACTCCATGACGTTCTTCGCCAACGAGTTTGCGGGGCGCGTATCGACAAAGGTCATGCAGACGGCGCTCGCCATCCGCGAAGTGGCATTGAAGATCATCGACGTTTTCGTCTACGCGATCAGCTTCGTCATTTCGATGCTGTTCATGGTGGCGGCCGCCGACTGGCGCCTGGTCATTCCCTTGCTCGCATGGCTCGGTATCTATCTGTGCATCCTGACCTATTTCGTGCCGAAGCTTGGCCGGTTGGCGCAGGAACAGGCGGATGCGCGTTCGATGATGACGGGCCGTATCGTGGATAGCTACACGAACATCTCCACCATCAAGCTGTTCTCGCATGCGGGGCGCGAGGAGGTTTATGCGCGGGAGGGCATGGACGTGTTCCTTGGAACCGTTCACCGCCAGATGCGCAAGATTTCCGGCTTCAACATGCTGATCGACATCAACAATGCGATCGTCATGTTCTCGACGGCGAGCCTTGGTCTTTACTTCTGGATGCAGGGCTCGGTGACCGCCGGTTCGGTCGCCATTGCCATCAGCCTTGCCATGCGCGTCAACGGCATGTCGCAGTGGATCATGTGGGAAGTGACCGCGCTGTTTGAAAACATCGGCACCGTCTATGACGGCATGTCGATGATGACCAAGCCGCACGATATCGTCGATGCTGCAAACGCACCAAGCTTAAGCGCACACAAGGGCGCAATCCTGTTCGACGACATCCGTTTCCACTACGGAAAGAACAAGGGTGTCATCGATGGGCTGACGCTGGATATCAAGGCGGGTGAAAAGGTCGGTCTCGTCGGGCGCTCCGGTGCCGGCAAGACGACGCTGATGAATCTTCTGTTGCGCTTCTACGATCTGGAGGGCGGCAGGATCACCATTGACGGGCAGGACATCTCGCACGTGTCGCAGGACAGCCTTCGCAGCCTGATCGGCGTGGTGACGCAGGATACCTCACTTTTGCACCGCTCCATTCGCGACAACATCGCCTATGGTCATCCGGGTGCAAGCGACGAGGAGATCATCGCTGCGGCCAAGCGTGCCAATGCCTGGGACTTCATCGAAACGCTGGTGGACATGCATGGCCGCCACGCGCTCGATGCGCAGGTTGGCGAGCGCGGCGTCAAGCTGTCCGGCGGTCAGCGTCAGCGTATCGCGATTGCGCGTGTGTTCTTGAAGAATGCGCCAATCCTCATTCTCGACGAGGCGACCTCGGCGCTGGACTCGGAAGTCGAGCAGGCCATCCAGGAAAACCTGTTTGCGCTGATGGAAGGCAAGACGGTGATTGCGATCGCGCATCGGCTTTCGACACTGACCGAGATGGATCGATTGATCATTCTCGACAAGGGCAAGATCGTCGAGGCCGGAACGCATTCCGAACTGGTGGCCCATGGCGGCATCTATGCCGATCTGTGGCAGCGCCAGTCCGGTGGCTTCATTGCCGACGAGGAGCCGGAGATGAAAGCAGCGGGCGAATAGGAAGTCTCTATAACCTGAGTCTGGCATAATCAGTATACCGAAGTATTGGGTCCCCGCATCATCATGTGGGGACCTTATTTTTTTGAAGTGTCTTCTCTTTTCTTGATATTTATCAATAACATTATCTTTAATAATCACTCGTAATAGTAGTTTGAATTGTTCGTTTTCGGATATCTATTCTACTATTGGGGGTGTCATGCGCTTGTTCAGAATGAAAATTAAACTTCTTTTGCCTGCACTCTTCACGCTGTTGATTGTCTTGGGAGCGATACAGGGCGGGCTGGCAATCTATTCCATGAGCATAATGAAAGAGGAGGGCACACAGCTGGCGAACCGGCTTGAGCGCACACTTCTTATTGGCGATATGGATCGAAGCTTCGGCGATGTGCGCCGGGAATATGCCGTTCTTCTCAGCGCCAAAACGCCGGACGATGTCCAAAAAGCATCCGTACCACTTCAGTCCGCGATCGCGGCGCGGCAGGCGGCCTTCGACGCTTATGGTTCGACAGTGGTCGTTCCCGAGATAAAGCACGTCTTCGAGGCGCTTTCAGCGGCTGTCGGCGATTACGAGAAGGCGGGCAGCGAGTTCGTCAGCCTCCTTGCTGCCTCCAAAGTGGATGAGGCGATGGCGCTCAGGACCGCGCGGATGAATCCTGCGGCGGATGCGTCGACCAAGGCCATCAATGCGCTGATTGCCGCGAACAAGGTTTTGACGGCTCAGTCCCATCAGCATCTGAAAGATGCCTCGGACTTTGCTCTGGAAGCCACGATGACGGCTCTCATTGCGGTGAGCATCATTGCGATTGGCGCGGCGCTTCTGTCGCTCTTCCGGATTGCGAGGCCGATCACCGACATTACCTGGGCGATGAATGCGCTTGCGGCGGGCGATACCGCAAGAGACATTCCCCATGGGCAGCGCAGCGACGAGATCGGTGAAATGGCTGCCGCCGTCTGCGTCTTCCGCGCCAATGCGCTGGAGCGTGAGCGACTTGAGCGGGAAGCGGAAGCCAATCGCAGTCTCAGCGAACAGGAGCGGGTGGCGCGCGAGAAGCAGAAGGCGAAGGAGGCTGCGGACGTGACGTTTGCGGTGGATGGTCTTGCCGATGGCCTGAAGCACCTTGCCGATGGCGACATGACCTTCCGGCTCGAGACGCCCTTCGTCAGCCAGTTGGATGGTGTGCGGCTGAATTTCAACGACTCGGTCGAAAAGCTGCAGGCAGCACTTCGCTCGGTGGGTGAAAATGCGAGAATGATCGATGCTGGCGCCAATGAGATCCGCTCGGCCACCGATGATCTCTCCAGACGCACCGAACAGCAGGCCGCATCGGTGGAGGAAACCGCTGCAGCGCTTGAGCAGGTGACGACGGCGGTGAAGGATTCCGCCGTCAAGGCGGGTGATGCCGGTGAACTGGTGGCGAAGACCAGGGCCGGTGCCGAACGATCCGGCGAGGTCGTGCGGAAAGCCGTGACCGCCATGACCGAAATCCAGAACTCTTCGAATGCGATCAGCAACATTATCGGCGTGATCGACGACATCGCTTTCCAGACCAATCTGCTGGCGCTCAACGCAGGCGTGGAGGCAGCCCGGGCCGGGGAAGCGGGCAAGGGCTTTGCCGTCGTTGCTCAGGAAGTGCGCGAGCTTGCCCAGCGTTCGGCAAGTGCGGCGAAGGAAATCAAGGTCTTGATCACAAGATCCGGCGAGCAGGTGCGTGACGGCGTGACGCTGGTTGGCGAAACAGGGCAGGCGCTTGAAGCGATCGTGGCGGAGGTTCAGGAGATCAACAGGAACGTGGCAGCCGTCGTTGCCTCTGCCCGCGAACAGTCCACCGGGCTTTCTGAAATCAACTCGGCCGTCAACCAGATGGACCAGGGCACGCAGCAGAATGCGTCCATGGTGGAGCAATCGAGCGCTGCGACCTATGGTCTTGCAACGCAAGCGGCTTCGCTGATGGCGCTTCTCTCCCAGTTCAAGCTGGAAGAGGGGGCTGTGGCCCGGCCCCTCTCCCAGCCGGTCCAGGCATCCAACCAGCCGGCACAACGATCGCCAGCCCGCGCGATGGGCCAGCGACTTGCTTCTGCCTTTGCAGGGCGGGGTTCTGCGGCGGTGGCGGTTGCTGAGGACAGCTGGACGGAATTCTGACCAGATTGCGGGCCGATCAATCCTAAGGGCGGGAACATCTCCCGCCTTTTTTCATTACAGATGGTCACTTCTGGCCCAACAACCGATCGATCTTGTGGGGCCGCATTACCGAAATATAATCTGCCCTGTTCTTTGCCCCTCTCAAGAATCCGCCTATACAATCAATATGATCATCACCCGTGTTTTCCACTATTTCGAAAACTGGATCGAGCCCTTCGCCCGCAAGGACGATCTGAGGCCCCCGGAAAGCACATTCGCTTTCATCTGGTTCTATCTCCGTCAGGCCAAGGCGCCGTTCTTTGCCATGCTGGTGCTCGGTGGATTGACGGCGGCGATCGAAGCGGCGCTCTTCTGGTTCGTCGGGCGGCTCGTCGATATTCTTTCGACCGTCAAGCCGGGCGATGGCTGGTCTGGCCTGCTGGCGAGCCACGGCTATGAACTGATCGGAATGCTGTTCCTGATCGCTGTGGTGCGCTTCGTCGTTACCATGCTGACGGCGCTCGTCGATCAGCAGATCATCACGCCGGGTTTCTACAACCTTGTGCGCTGGCAGTCCTATATGCATGTCGCGCGGCAATCGCTGAGCTTCTTCCAGAACGATTTCTCCGGTCGTATCGTCACCAAGGTCTGGTCGGGCGGGCAGGCGGCAGGGGACCTCGTTACGTCGCTGATGGAGAGCGTCTGGTTCGTCGGCATCTATTCGGTGTCAATGCTCTTCCTGATCGGCGGGCTGGACTGGCGGCTTGGACTGGTGGTGGTGCTTTGGGTCGGCATCTTCTCCATGCTGGCGCGCTATTTCGTGCCGCGCATTCGCTTCCATTCGCGCGAGACCGCGGAAGCCGCCTCCATGCTGAACGGGCGCATGGTAGATGCCTATAGCAACATCCAGACGCTGCGCCTCTTTGGCCGCGCTGATGCCAATGACCGCTATATGCGCCAGGGCTTCGATACCTTCCAGCGCACCACCATGACCTTTACCCGCTTCATCACGGGGGTCCGGGCGTCCATGGCGCTGCTATCGGGCATCATGATTACGTCGATGGCCGCCCTTTGCATCGATCTCTGGCTATCCGGCAAGATCAGCTCCGGTGCTGTGGCCTTCACGCTTGCCTTGGTGCTGCGGCTCAACTTCCTCCTCGGGCGGCTGATGACGCAGTTCAACGGCATCATGCGCAATTTCGGCACGGTGCAGAACGCCGCCGAACTGATCTCGCAGCCGATCGGCCTTGTCGATGCGGCGGACGCAAAGCCGCTCGAGGTGACGACGCCGAGCGTCCAGTTCGATGATGTCAGCTTCCACTATGGACGCGGCAAGGGTGTCATCGACCACCTCAACCTCACCATCGCGCCGGGCGAAAAGGTCGGTATCGTGGGGCGCTCGGGCGCCGGCAAGTCGACACTCGTCAATCTGCTTTTGCGCTTCTATGACGTGGAGCAGGGGCGCATCCTGATCGATGGGCAGGATATTGCCCATGTGACACAGGAGACGTTGCGCGCCCATATCGGCATGGTGACGCAGGATACCTCGCTTTTGCACCGCTCCATTCGCGACAACATCATGTTTGGCCGGACGGACGCGACCGATGAGGAGTTGCTGGAAGCCGCACGTCGGGCGCAGGCCGACGATTTCATCGCGCGGCTCGAAGACCAGCGAGGCCGCAAGGGCTTCGACGCCCATGTGGGCGAACGCGGCGTCAAGCTTTCCGGTGGTCAGCGTCAGCGCATCGCGATTGCCCGCGTCATGCTGAAGGACGCGCCGATCCTTATTCTGGACGAGGCGACGTCTGCGCTCGACTCCGAAGTGGAAGCGGCGATCCAGAGCAATCTCGACGCGTTGATGAAGGGCAAGACGGTGCTGGCAATCGCGCATCGTCTGTCAACGATCGCCGCGCTCGACAGGCTGGTGGTGATGGATGCCGGGCGGATCGTCGAGCAGGGTACCCATAGCGAACTGGTAGCGAGCGGCGGGCTTTACGCGGACCTCTGGGCGCGTCAGTCCGGTGGGTTTCTGGATGCTGAAGGAGAATAAGATCTTGAGCCCAGTCCCGGGCATCCGAGACGCGTCGGTTAGATGCGGCTCCGCTGCGTCATGACTTCCATTCTCATTTCAAGCTTTGCCACTATCGTATGAGCAAAAAAAGGGCGGTCGCTCGCAGAGCCCGCCCTGCTGCTCTGTTTTGCAGATATTAGAATTCTTCCCACTCTTTTGCTGCCGCATTGGACGCTGTGGCTCTGCCGCCGCCAAAGGCACTGGCGAGACGGTTGCCGAGTGCGCGGGCAGCGGAGGCGATGGGGGGATGTTCCGTTGCTGAGGCGGCGACCGGACGTGCTGCCTCGGAAACCTGAGTGTTCCCGATCCGAAACTGCGATATCAGCCGGGTCAGCTCATCTGCCTCGCTTGCGAGCGAGTGGCTCGCGGCGGTCTGTTCTTCCACCATTGCAGCATTCTTCTGCGTTGCCTGATCGATGTTATTGACCGCTTCGCTGACTTCTTTCAGGGCCGTCGACTGTTCGCGTGACGACAAGACGATCGCTGTCACGTTCCGGTCGATTTCCTGAACCTGATTGATGATCTGAAGCAGGGAATTGCCGGTCTCACCAACAAGTTCCACGCCCAATGTCACCTGGGTTCCTGATTTGGTAATCAGCGCCTTGATCTCTTTGGCGGCATTGGCAGAGCGCTGCGCCAGTTCGCGCACTTCCTGGGCAACGACGGCAAAGCCCTTGCCTGCTTCGCCAGCACGTGCGGCTTCCACACCTGCGTTCAACGCAAGAAGGTTCGTCTGGAAGGCGATTTCATCGATGACGCCGATGATGTTGGAAATTTCTCTAGATGAGGACTCGATGCCGGACATCGCGTCCACGGCACGCTGGACAACTGCTCCCGACGTCTCCGCACCGAGCCTTGTCTGCTCGACAAGCAAGCCTGCGTCTTCGGCGCGTTTGGTGGCATCCCGCAGTGTCGTGGAAATTTCCTCGAATGCTGCCGCAGTTTCCTCGACAGATGCCGCCTGCTGTTCCGTACGTTTGGCCAGATCGTCGGAGGCCGATCGAATTTCCGACGAACCGGCGCGGATCGCATTGGCGTTATCGCCAACCGAGCGCAGGGCGGCCTGGAGTTTCATCACTGCAGCGTTGAAATCATGGCGTAGCTGATCGAGGGAGCCTGCGAAGGCGGTATCGATCCTGTGGGTCATGTCACCTTCTGCGAGCTTGTTCAGGCCTTCGGCCAGCGCTTCGACGGCGGCACGCGTCTGACGCTCGCGCTCGGCAGCTTCTTCGGCGCGCTCGCGACGTTCTGCTTCGCTTATTGCGCGGTCACGTTCGGCCTCGGTCTCCAGGCGGGTCTTGGCGAGGGTCGCATCGCGCAGCACAGCCAGCGAACGGGCCATCTCGCCGATTTCATCCTTGTGAACTGATTGCGAGAGATCTACATCCGTTTTGCCGCGAGCGATTTCGCTGGTGGCTACGATAACTTTGTCCAGACGTTTGCGCATGCGCGTTGCCAGCAACCAGCCTACAACAACCATTAGCCCAGCGGCAGTCGCGATGATGATAATGGAGGTTATAGCAAGCGATGTGACCTCGGCAAAGACGACAGCTTTCGGAACGCTGACGACGGTAAACCATGTGGCGCCTTCAGCAAGTGGAACCGGGACCGCGACCGAGAGATAGGGCGTACCATCCTTGTCGGCGATCTCCAGCGGCTTTTCCGGATTGGCGATCAAAGCCTGCCAAGCCTGTGCATCGAGACCGGAATCCTTAAGCGCCTTGCCCAGCGTAGCCTTGTCTGGATGGCTGACTATATTGCCCTTCTGGCTCAGCAGTGCGACATAACCCTCTCCCAACGGCTTCAACTTAGCCATCTCGCTGGCCAGAGCGTCGAGCGCGCTATCGACGCCAACGACGCCAGCAAACTTGCCGTCAATCATCACCGGCGTCATGAAGGAGGTCATGTTGACCACCTTGTCACCGACCTTGTAGTCGTAAGGTTCGGTGAGCATGTCCTTGCCGTTCGACTTCGGCACCAGATAGTAGTCGCCATCGCCGGGCTTTTCGTAGTCGACCAGCGGCATGAGCGTGACCTTACCATCGACGCGCGCGACATAAGGAATGAAGCGACCCGTCGCGTCGTGACCCGGCTTGTTTACGTAATCTGCGTCCTTGCCGTCGAAGGCGTTGGGCTCCCAACCCGTGCTGAGGCCGAATGCAGTGTTGTCCGAAAGAAGACGTTCCATGAATGCCGTCATGCCATCGCGGTTCGGTGTGCCAGTCCGCTTCATTGCGTAAAGCGAGGACCGCATGTTCCAGGCGAGCGTCTTGATGCTGGCAAAATGGGTCTGCACTTTTTCGGCGCTGGAATGGGCATTGGCAACCATTTCCGAAACCGAACGCTCCTCGACCGTGCGATACGACATCCAAAGCAGAATGCTTGCCGTTGCTACGGTGGTTGCAACCCCGGTGGCGACAATAGCAAACATATTTCGGGCAATTGCAGTTTTTGGAACCAGCACAGAACTCTCCCAGGATGGGTAAACAATTTCTACATTCGTCTAAGCTGAACACATAGGCGCGAGACGATATTACGGAATATTTATTACTTATAATTTTTAAAAAAATAATTAATTGTATTGCGTATTGTTAAACGCAGGGTCGTCGTGCTTTGTTTTAGTGGGACGAGATGAGGAATTCACTTTCCTTGTTTGGGACGAAAAGTAAGACGGACATTGCCTGGATTTGTGCCGTTTTTCGAACGATCAGGCGGGGCAGCAAAAGTCAGCTGTGCCGATTCCCGAATAAGTAAATTTCGGGAAATACTTAGATTTCCTTCGATATACTTTGAATTTCGATGATTTTCGAATAGAGCGAGGTGTCAGTCGCTGTCGACTGTCTTGGCAGTAATCATGAAGTCGGCAATCAGCCCGTAATGGTTCGAGCCGAAATTGTCTGGCAGACGCTTGACGCTCATCAGCGTCGCTGGCTTGCGAGCGAAGATATGATCGATGGCGATGCCGAAGCGTCCGGCGCGGATCGGCCATGTTGCCGGTTCCCACGGCGCTTTCTGGAGGCGCGTTTGCGCCATGAACTCCCGCATATCGGGGACGATGCTGGCGGAGTTGAAATCACCACCGAGAATGAGTGGTCCCTCTATCTGGCCCAGTATGTCTGAAAGCTTGCTCAGTTCTTCGCTATGATATTTGTCGAAGTACGGTTTTGTCAGATGAACCTGCGCAAGCGTCAGCGTTATGCCCTCAAGGTCGATATGGGCAAGGCCTGCCCGTTCCTGGCTGACGTAGCTGAGGCTGCCGATCTTGCCATCGATGAGCGGTCTTTTCGACAGCATAAGAAGATCGCAGTCGCTGACAGCGATGCCGCAACCCAAACGATAGGGATAGATCTGGGAAAGCCGGGGGAGGACGCTTCGCAGGGCCGCTGCTTCCATGACGTAGACCACGTCCGCCTGCGAGGCGACGATGGCATCGGCAATTGATTCGGCGCTTCTGCGGTTTTCTCTCAGCACATTGAAGGACAACAGCCGGAACGGCTTGGCCGATGACGAATGAATCCCGTCTGTGGAGAAATCCTGTTGCATGATGACGCCATGCGCAGTGAGAACCAGCGACCAGGCCAGAAGGGCGACAAACAGCCGCGAGCGCAATGCCCAAAGGCAGATTGCCGAGGCAAACGACGCCAGAAGCGCTATATGAAGCTGGAAGCTGGTGACGAAAGCGAGCAGCCAGAAATCATAGATATATCTGAAGCTTATGGAAAAAAGCGCCGCAAGGATCGCAGTCGAGGCGATGCAGGTGAGCCGTGCTTTCACGCTTAAATTCCCGTCTTCTCGCGCTCCCGGATGTCGCTTAGCACGGCCCATGCCCGCACACAATGTTGCTGGATGGACAGCCGGCTGACAAAAACGGACGAAAAAGATGCGGCTCAAGGCGAAATTACGGCAGCTTTGTGTGCTTTCCTCTTGCCAAGGTCGGGCATATTTTGCGATCACACATATAAGCGCGATTTTATCTTCGCGCATGCATGACCAAGACGCTGGGGATGGAGTTTGTCTTGGATCAAATCGGAGCGGGAGGACTCATGCGATTTTCAACGAAATTAGCGCAGAGGATGGTGTAGCGGTGAGCGAGCACGTAAATGACCATGACGCGTCGGGTGAGCCCACCCGTCGCGATTTTCTTTACCTTGTGACGGGTATGGCCGGTGCCGTTGGCGCCGCCGCCGTTGCATGGCCTTTCATCGACCAGATGCGCCCTGATGCGTCCACGCTCGCACTCGCTTCCATCGAAGTTAATGTTGCCAGCGTCGAGCCTGGCATGTCGCTGACCGTCAAGTGGCGCGGCAAGCCGATCTTCATCCGCAACCGCACCGAGAAGGAAATTCAGGAGGCCAATGCCGTTCAACTGGCTCAGCTGAAGGATCCGGTTGCCCGCAACGCCAACCTTGCGCCCGATGCACAGGCCACCGACATTGACCGCTCGGCCGGTCAGGGCAAGGAAAACTGGATCGTCATGATCGGCTCCTGTACCCACCTCGGCTGCGTTCCGCTTGGTCAGGCGGGCGATTTCGGCGGATGGTTCTGTCCCTGCCATGGCTCGCACTACGATACGGCGGGCCGCATTCGCAAAGGTCCGGCGCCGGAAAACCTGCATATTCCGACCTTCGCATTCACATCCGATACCGTGATCAGAATCGGATAAGGGGACAGATGAAATGAGTGGTCATTCCAGTTACCAGCCATCGACCGGCATCGAGAGATGGGTCGATTCCCGCCTTCCGCTGCCGCGTATGATCTATGACAGCTTCGTGGCCTATCCGGTTCCGCGCAATCTGAACTACGCATACACCTTCGGTGCCATGCTCGCCGTCATGCTGATCGTGCAGATCCTGACGGGCGTGGTGCTTGCCATGCATTATGCTGCTGATACGACGGTCGCCTTCACCTCCGTCGAGAAGATCATGCGCGACGTGAACCATGGCTGGCTGTTGCGCTACATGCACGCCAATGGCGCGTCCTTCTTCTTCATCGCGGTCTATTTGCATATTGCCCGCGGTCTCTATTACGGTTCCTACAAGGCTCCACGTGAAATCCTCTGGATTCTCGGCTGCGTCATCTTTCTTCTGATGATGGCAACCGGCTTCATGGGTTACGTTCTGCCTTGGGGCCAGATGTCCTTCTGGGGTGCGACCGTTATCACCGGCTTCTTCACCGCCTTCCCGCTGGTGGGTGAGTGGATCCAGCAATTCCTGCTCGGTGGCTTCGCTGTCGATCAGCCGACGCTGAACCGCTTCTTTGCGCTGCACTACCTGCTGCCCTTCATGATTGCCGGCGTCGTCATCCTGCATATCTGGGCGCTGCACGTGACCGGCCAGACAAACCCCACGGGCGTCGAGGTCAAGAGCAAGACGGACACCGTTCCCTTCACGCCCTATGCGACGCTGAAGGATGCGCTTGGCGTGTCGATTTTCCTGATCGGCTATGCCTGGTTCGTCTTCTACATGCCGAACTTTCTGGGCCACCCCGACAACTACATCATGGCGGACGCGCTGAAGACGCCGGCCCACATCGTGCCGGAATGGTACTTCCTTCCCTTCTACGCCATGCTGCGCGCCATCACCTTCAATGTCGGCCCGATCGACTCCAAGCTCGGTGGCGTTCTGGTGATGTTCGGTGCGATCGTCGTGCTCTTCTTCCTGCCATGGCTTGATACATCCAAGGTTCGCTCTGCGGTCTATCGCCCCTGGTACAAGCTGTTCTTCTGGATCTTCGTCGCCAATGCCATCATGCTCGGCTGGCTCGGCTCGCGCCCCGCAGAAGGCCTTTATGTGACGATGTCGCAGTTGGGTACGCTCTACTACTTCGGCTTCTTCCTCCTCATCATGCCTCTTCTCGGCCTGTTCGAGACGCCAAGGCGAATCCCGAATTCGATCACCGAGGCCGTTCTTGAAAAGAACGCCAAGGCGACCACAGACGCGCCTGCCGGCGTGAAGATCTGAGTGCGGGAGAGAATGATGACAATGAAGAAGCTTGTAACGGGCATCGCGCTCATGGCCGCTCTCGGCGGGTTTACCGCCGCCGTGGCAGAAGAAGGCCATGACGATCTCGCGTCGAAGGCGACCCATGCGATTGCAGGCGGGCACTTCCCCATCCTGAAGCCGCATGAGGAGACGTGGTCCTTTGCCGGTCCCTTCGGCAAATATGACAAGGGTCAGTTGCAGCGCGGCCTGAAGATCTACAAGGAAGTCTGTTCCGCCTGCCACTCCATGAGCCTGGTTTCCTTCCGTACGCTTGAGGGCCTCGGTTACTCGGAAGATCAGGTCAAGGCTTTCGCTGCGGAATATGAAGTGCAGGACGGTCCGAATGCCGACGGTGAAATGTTCACCCGCAAGGCCGTGCCTTCCGACCACTTCCCGTCGCCATATCCGAACAAGGAAGCGGCGGCTGCCTCCAATGGCGGCGCTGCCCCTCCGGACATGTCGCTGCTTGCCAAGGCACGCGGTGTTGAACGCGGTTTCCCGCAGTTCATCATCGACATGATTCCGATCGTCGGCGGTTATCAGGAAGGTGGCCCGGATTACATCCACGCGCTACTGACGGGATATCAGGAGCCGCCGCCCGGCATCAAGAACCCGGATGGTACGGACTACAAGGTTCCGGAAGGCACGCACTTCAATCCGTATTTCGGCAGCGCTACATCGTTGAAAATGGCTCCGCCCATCAGCAACGATCAGGTGACCTACGATGATGGTACGCCCCAGACGCTGGAGCAATATTCCAGAGACATCTCGGCCTTCCTGATGTGGGCTGCCGAGCCCCATCTGGAACAGCGTAAGCGCACGGGCTTCATGGTGATGATATTCCTGTTCATCTTCACGGTGCTGATCTACCTCACGAAGAAGTCGGTTTATTCGCGAAAAGAGCACTGATAGCTTTCGCATGATCTGCGTAAGAGCCCCGCGGTCACCCGCGGGGCTTTTTTTGTGACGCGTGGGAGCGCTCGATGACGAGAATCCGAACCGGTGGATGTTTGTGTGGCTCGATCCGCTTTGAAACCAGGGCCGTGCCGCGCAATGCTCACACGTGCTCCTGCGAGATCTGCCAGCGGCACTCCGGTGCGACCAGCCTCACCTGGGTGGAGTTCAACGCGGACGATGTCTCTGGATCGGGTCCGGCGGTGCGCCATCGACCTATCGTTCCTCCGATTACTCCAGCCGTGCCTTTTGCGCCGCCTGCGGCAGCACGCTGGGCGCAATCGACGATGAGCCTGTCGTTGCGCTTGTCTGGGCAAGTTTTGACGATCGTGAGGATGAGGCGTTACGGCCTCACACCCATTCTTTCGAAGATGTCTGCCCGGTATGGGCCAAAATGCCGAGCATGACGACGGGCGAATAAGGGCCGTGCCTTTTTCGTTGGTTCGCCGACATCAACTTGATAAGGTACGGCAACTTTCCAATCTGCCACATCAACTGGACATATCATGACCGCTATTGCCTCGGAACTTGCTGACGCCATTCGCTCCATCAACGACTATCCGAAGCCCGGCATCATCTTTCGCGACATCACCACGCTTCTCGGCAATCCGCGTGCCTTCCGCCGCGCCGTGGATGAACTCGTCAATCCCTATGCGGGCACCAAGGTCGACAAGATCGCCGGCATCGAAGCGCGTGGCTTCATTCTGGGCGGCGCCATGGCGCACCAGCTTTCCACCGGCTTCGTGCCGATCCGCAAGAAGGGCAAGCTGCCGCACACAACGGTGCGTGTTGCCTATAGCCTCGAATATGGCGTCGACGAGATGGAAATGCATGTGGATGCGGTCCAGCCGGGCGAGAAAGTCATTCTGGTGGATGACCTAATTGCAACCGGCGGAACGGCCGAGGGTGCCGTGAAGCTATTGCGGCAGATGGGCGCCGAGATCGTCTCGGCATGCTTCGTCATCGACCTTCCCGATCTTGGCGGTCGCAAGAAGCTGGAAGAACTCGGCGTCGAGGTGCGGACGCTCGTGGAGTTCTCCGGGCACTGATCCTGAGGAGGCGACTGCTTAGGTTTTGGTATGGATTTTTTCAGGACGATCCAGGTCCAAGTAACACCTGAAGCTCGATTGCCTGCTTGAATCGAATCGGTTTCCAAGGCCCTGATTAGGCCAAGCCCTGCCTTCTCCGCCTGGGCGATGGCTTCGTCAGGACGGATTGGGTAGGATGGGCGTCCTGCCGGCGACGGACCATGCCGTAGAGACATAATCAGCAGCCCGCCTTCTTCCATCATGCGCGTCAGGACTTCCAAGGCGCGCTGGCGTTGTTCGATTTCGATATGGTGCCATACTCCGCACAGCGTGATGAGATTGAAGGGCGCGTAGGCGAGGGTTTTATTGAGAGCTGGCAAGCGGTCACTAAGCCATCTGATTCTCTCGGATGGATGCAGGCGCATGCCAGGCTCGCGCAGTTCACTGACAGGCTCCACCGCCAATACTTCGTGGCCTTGGCTCGCGAACCAGGCGGCATCGCGACCGGTTCCGGCACCGATATCAGCAATCCTGACAGGACGGATGGGCAGTAAATCCAAAACGGGCGCGTAGACCTCGCGGCAGTCCAAACTATCGAAGCGAGATATGAGTTCGGGGGTCGCTGCCTCTGCGTAGCCTTTCAGAACATCTGTCATCCGCCGGTGATCCTGCCTGCTGCGTTACCTTCACTCGAACTCCAGCACCTTGCTTTCAAACGTGACCACGAGCTCGCCATGCTGGTTGACGCCTTCGTTCAGCGTCGTGTTCAGCAGCAGGCCGGGCCGCGAGGCGAGGGGGCGGGTAGCGAGAAGGGTGGCGAAATAGGTTACGTCGTCGCCGGCATAGACCGGGTGCAACCATTTGAGGTTGGCGATGCCCGGGGAGGGACCGAGCTTCGGTGGTTCAATGCCTTCGCTCGTCAGCCGCTTCACTTCCCTCGTCCAGTAATTCAGGAAACACTTCATCCAAGATGCGCTTGTCTGCCAGCCGGAGGCACAAAGACCTTCGAAAACGGAGTTCTTTGCCCCTTCTTCACTCAGGTGGAATGGCTGCGGATCGAATTTTTCGGCATAGCGAATGATCGACTCGGCCGAGAAGTGGACCGTTCCGAGTTCGAGTTTGTGGCCCACGGGGTAAAGTTCGGTGAACTTCATGGCGTCGCCTCCGCCGATGTCGCCAGCATGGCATTCAATTCGACAATGCAGACCGTGTCGCCGTGCTGATTTTGCAGTTCATGACGGAGCTTGACGACGCCCCGGTCAGGCCTGGATTTCGACACGCGACGTTCGACAACCGTCGAGGAGCCCGTCAACGTGTCGCCCGCCAGAACCGGCTTCTTCCATTCGACAAAATCAACGCCAAGTCCGGCGTGGGCGCTCGATTGACCGATGTAGCTATCTACCGTCATGCGCATCAGCATGCCGCATGTGTGCCAACCGGAGGCGGCGAGGCCGCCCAGAATGCTGGCCTTGCCGGCTTCTTCCGAAAGATGCATGGGCTGCGGATCGAATTCCATTGCGAATTCAATGATCTCTTCCGCCGTCACCGTTTTTGGCCCAAGCGGAAAGCTGCGCCCGGGCGCAAAATCGTCGAAACTGTATTTCACGAGCTTACTCCTCCGTCCCGTGATGCTCAGAGCCGGTCTGGACACCCCGACAGGTCGATTTCGCGATGCATGTCGCGCACCTTTGCGTCAGGTTTCCAAACACGTTCCGACTGCAAGCTAACGCAAATGTTCCCTTTACGTAAAGGTCAGATCGGTTACGGGTTAATGAAAATCGATGATGGGTGAGAGGCGCTGAGGCGCCCCGCATGAGAAGCTGTAAATGATGCTTCCTCTCACGGGCAAGTGCGCTTCTGTCGAGCGCTACCCACACAAGCCTCGATTAAAGCGCGGGTGACGCAGAGGACGGCAGGAACTTTTGCGGCCGTCCGAGCGCCGCAGGTGTTTCGCCACCTGCGGCGAGACTCGATCAGGTGTTGAAGCGGAAGTGGATGACGTCGCCGTCCTGAACGACATACTCCTTGCCTTCATCGCGGCCCTTGCCAGCTTCCTTGGCGCCGACTTCGCCCTTATAGGCGACGTAGTCGTCATAGCCGATGGTGAAGGCGCGGATGAAGCCGCGCTCGAAATCGGTGTGGATGACGCCTGCGGCCTGCGGGGCCTTGGTGCCGCGAACGATGGTCCAGGCGCGGCATTCCTTCGGGCCTACGGTGAAGTAGGTGATGAGATCGAGGAGGTGGTAACCGGCGCGGATCAGCCGGTCGAGGCCAGCCTCTTCAAGGCCGAGTGCCGACAGGAATTCCTTGGATTCGTCTTCCGGCAGCTGTGCAACTTCGGATTCGATCGCTGCGGAAATGATGACGCATTCGGCACCTTGCGCCTTTGCCATTTCGGCAACGGCCTTGGTGTGTTCGTTGCCATCGACGGCATCGGCTTCCGCCACGTTGCAGACGTAGAGGACTGGATGCGAGGTCAGAAGGTTCAGGCCCTTGAGGACTTCGATCTCATCGGCTGCCAGCGTCTTCAGCAGAAGGCGGGCAGGCTTGCCTTCGTTGAGAAGCTTGATGACCGCTTCCATGACCGGCAATTGCGCGAGCGATTCCTTGTCCTTGGACGTGGCGCGCTTGCGGGTCTGTTCGACGCGGCGCTCCAGGCTTTCCAGATCGGCAAGCATCAGCTCGGTTTCGATCGTGTCGGCATCGCCGACCGGGTTGATGCGGCCTTCGACATGGGTAATGTCGTCATCTTCAAAGCAGCGCAGCACGTGAACGACGGCGTCCACTTCGCGGATGTTGGCCAGGAACTTGTTGCCGAGGCCTTCGCCCTTCGATGCGCCGCGCACGAGACCGGCGATATCGACGAATGAGATGCGGGTCGGGATGATTTCCTTCGAGCCGGCAATGTCGGCCAGAACGCGCATGCGGGCATCCGGCACGGCGACTTCACCGGTGTTCGGCTCGATGGTGCAGAAGGGATAGTTTGCCGCCTGTGCTGCTGCCGTTTTTGTCAGCGCGTTGAAGAGGGTAGACTTGCCGACATTCGGCAGGCCGACGATACCGCATTTGAAGCCCATGGCTTAAACCTGTCTTTGACTTTTGAATTTCCGATTGCGAGCCTTTTGCGGAAACGCCGGAGCAAGGTCAAGTCTTGTTGCAGCAAAGGGCGAGAAATCCGCCCTTTTGCGACTAGGCTTAAGGCTGTCCGAAGCCGAACCACGCGGATATCAGCGCCCAGCCACCATAGACGATGCCGATGGAGAAGAGCACCGAGACGACGGCCAGAACCAGTCCGCCGAGAAGCGCAAGGTCATCGCGTTGCGCCAGCGCCAGGGCGATGATCAGCACCGTGATGCCGGGGAGCGTATTGCCGAACGGGATCGGGAGTGCAATGATCACGGCCATCATAAAAATCACGATACCGATGAAGGCCGGTCCGGCAAAGCGTGCCAGCATGTGCCCGCGTGGTTTCAGCAGCGCTTCCAGCTTCTCCAGCCGGGGTGCTGCCTTGTCTGCCGTGAGTTCGATGATCGAGCGCGAGATGGAGAGACGACCCAGGACACCAGGCAGAACAAGCCTGCGTGCTCGAAACATCATCTGCAGCGACAGGATCGCCAATGCGGTGCCGAAGATCATGCCAGCCGGAATACCCGGCGTCGGAATGATCGCGGGAATGGCAAAGACCAGCAGCACGAAGGCGATCGCCTTGTCGCCCAGCCGGTCCAGCAGACAGTCGAGCGTGACACGTTCTGGGAGGTCGTGCGGCAGGCGCTTCAGCGCTGCCGCCATGCTTTGATGCGGCGCTTCCTTATCCATGGAGCGCCCAATTCGGGAAGATCACAATCAAATGGCCGATATTGGTCATGCGCAAAGAGATGGGGAGGTCGCGCCGTGTTTCAAGGCGCCATATCCCCAATCCTGCGTGGCCTGTCGTCTGATCAGGCTAAAGCCGGTGACGACTTTTGTTGTCAGTCCTTCTTGCCGAACATCCTCTTCAGCATCTCGGCCATGGGGCCAGTCTCCGGCAGCTTTTTCGGCTGGGCGTGGTTCCGCGCCTGATGGATGTGCGACTGCGCCGCCGGTTTTGCCGCTTGGATGGGCTTTTCGACTTCGGCCTTCGCGCCGGTCGCAAGCGCCAACTTATTCATAAGCTGGGAGTCTTCACCCTTCACCAGCATGGCGGCGTTGTCGGCGATGGCGTCGAGCAGCGGGTCGAGCCATGCCTTGTCGGCCTTGGCGAAATCGCCGAGCACATGACCATGCACGCGGTCCTTGTCTCCCGGGTGGCCGATGCCGAGGCGCAGGCGGCGATACTCCTTGCCGCAATGGGCGTCGAGTGATTTCAAACCGTTATGGCCACCATGTCCGCCACCGGTCTTGATGCGCGCGCGGCCGGCGGGCAGGTCCAGCTCATCGTGAATGGCGATGATGTCGCCAGGGGCCAGCTTGTAGAAGCGCATGGCTTCGCCGACCGATTCACCCGACAGGTTCATGAAGGTCAGCGGCTTCATCAGCAGGATCTTCTCACCGGCGATCTCACCTTCTGAGATTTCCGCCTTGAACTTTCTCGACCACGGCGTGAAGGAGGGCAGGCGTTGCAGGGCATCGACAGCCATGAAGCCAATGTTGTGACGGTTGCCCGCATATTGATTGCCGGGGTTGCCGAGGCCTGCAATGATGATCATGGACGAAATTCCGCTTCACTCAAAATCGATACACTTCACCAACGCGAAACGCCGCGGGTGTCAACTTTTTTGTGGGCGCGCTAACTGTTAGTCGCTGATGATCAGACCGTATTTTTCGTAAATGCGCCGCTGGGTACCATCGGCAATCAGATCGTCCAGCACCTTCTGCATCTTCTCGATCAGGCTGTCCGGCACACTTTTGTGGCAGGCCATACCAAGCCTCTGCCGGCTGAAGGTGATGACCTCCTCAAAGTCTTTCTGGGGGAGGTTCTTCAGCGCGCTTTCCGACATGGGCATCAGGTCGATGCGACCGGCGGCGAGCTTTGAGAGCGTATTGTTAAAATCGGCGCTGATGTCGATCCGTGGAAAATTCATCGAGCGGAGCAGGCCTTCGGTGTAGTCGTTGCGCTGTGTTCCGACGGTATATTCCTTGGCATCCTCGAGCGTCTTGATGTTCATGACGTGGCCCTGACGCGCAACCAGAACATTGCGATCCGTGTGGATGGGGGAAACCCATTTGAAGCGGGGCTCGCGCTCGGCGGTGCGGGCCGCGGCAAAGACGCAGTGCATGGGTGCGGTCTCGGCCAATTTGATGGCGCGCGCCCAAGGCATGACGGTCGCTTCATACTGCGTGCCGGTTCGTTCCAGAATGATCTTCAACTGATCCCAGTAGACGCCGCTTGGCTGTCCATCGGCGTCGCGCAGATTGTAAGGCGGATAATATTCCGTCGATAGAAACAGTTTTTCGGCACTGGCCGATGTCGCGGCCAGCAAGCAGGTCGACAGACCAATCGATAAGAGAATTGCTCGTAACACTGCTACCCCTCCCACAGCGTTTATTGCGCGGCTTTCAGCCTTTTTCCATCCTCCAGCGGAACCTGATAGGTTTCGATCAGAGACTGTATCGCGCGCGGTCTGGAAAACAAATAGCCCTGCCCGCAATCCACGCCGATCTCTTGCAGCATCGTCTTCTGCTCTTCCGTCTCGATCCCTTCGGCAATGACGAGGCAGTTCATCTTGTGGGAGATCGCGCTGATGCCTTCCACCAGCATCCGGCTTTTCTTGCTGATGTCGGGCGCATCCTTGCTGATGGAGCGCGTAAAGGACTGGTCGATCTTGACGATATCGACGGGGAAGCGGTTGAGGTAGCTCAGCGACGAATAGCCTGTGCCGAAATCGTCGAGCGCAATGCGGCATCCAAGCAGGCTGATGGCATTCAAGACGGCGCGCACCTGCGGGTCGTCATGCATCATCACGGCTTCGGTGATCTCCACCACAAGGCGCTGCGGAACGATGCCGTGGTGGTGCAGCAGGCCAGCGATGCGCGTCGGTAGACCGGCCTCAAACTGCTGGGCGGAGAAGTTGACGGCGACATAGGCCTTTTCGAGGCCGGGAACGGTTGAGATTTCCGCGAGGTTGCGGATGGAATGCTCGAGTACGCGGTTACCGAGGCGCTTGATGCTGCCATTTTCTTCCGCCACGCCGATGATCGGGCCGGGCGGCAGAATGCCCTTGCGCGGATGGTTCAAACGCATCAGGGCTTCGAAGCCGCAGGTCACGCCGGTCTGCAAGTTGAGAATGGGCTGGAAGTGTGCCTCAAGCCAGTCTTCCTCGATGGCCTGCTCGATTTCCTGCTCGATCTCTGCCCGCTGGCGCGCTTCGTTCATGATCGTGGCGTCGAAGATCTGGGCGCCATTCTTTCCGGCCCGCTTCTTGGTATACATGGCAAGATCGGAGTGTTGCAGCAGTTCCGAGGCGCTGCGGGCATGTTCCGGATAGATGGCAAGACCGATGCTGGCGCTGAGACGAATGCTTTGACCATGGAAAATGAAGGGGTCGTTGAACATCGCGCCGATCTTCTCGCAGATTTTCAGCGATCGCTCTTCCGCGTCCGACCCCGCAAGCAATAGGGCAAACTCATCGCCACCAAGCCGCGACGCGGAGTCGAGCGGATTGAGAACGCCTTTCAGGCGACCAACGAATTGTTTCAGAACCGCATCGCCTGCGGCATGGCCGAAATTGTCGTTGATGCCCTTGAAGCGATCGAGATCGATGAACAGGCAGGCAAGTTTCGTCTGAGCCGCATCGGCATGCAGTATCTTCTGGTCCAGCATGGCTTCGAAACCCTGGCGGTTCAAAAGCCCGGTCAGGTGGTCGGAAATGGCCTGGAGGCCGTTGCGCTGTTCCGACTGACGAAGCTCGGTGACGTCCGTCATCACGCTCAGTACATCTGCGCTGGTCTCCTCGATGCCGGTTTGCAGCGTCTTCTCGGCAATCAGCACATCCATCGAACGCCCATCGGCGCAGATGAAGCGGACGGTGAGCTCAGCCGCGTAGGATTCATCGGTATGGTCGGATGGGCGGTTTTGATGGCGCTGGCGGAAACTTTCGCGATCGTCCGGATGGAGGAAGGCTTCAAAGGCGCAGCCAAGGGAATCCTCGCGACTATAGCCGGTTGCCTTCACCCAATAATCGCTCACCGCTGCGACGCGATTTTCGGGATCGAGTGAAAACAGCATGGCCGGGGTGCGGTTGTAGATTTCCGTCGTGCGCCGATGGGCACGCTTGAGCTCGTGCTCTTCCCGTTCGAGCTGCGTCTGCATTTCGTTGAAGCTGAGAGCCAGCCGTCCCATTTCGTCGCGCGAGCGCCAGTCGACATGGTGGCGCGAGCCCAGCCTGCGAGTTGCCTCGATGGCGGCCGTCAGCCGCAGAAGCGGGCGCATGATCATCATCCGGTTGCCGACGATGGCGGCGCCAAACACCGTCAAGATCGCCAGAATGAAGATCGACAGGAAGGAAAGCTCGATGCCGTTCAGCGATGAGAAGACGCCGACATCACGGAAGATGATCTTGATCGTCCCGACCTTGGTTTCGCCGTCGAGGTTCTTGTAGTAGATGTCACGGCTAAGCGACGACATGTCGTCGCTTCTGGGGGCGCTTGATGTCTGAGTGACGTCGAGCTGGCCGAAACTGTCCTTGACCCGGACCATGTAGATCGCAGGATCGTTAATGAGCGTGCCGGTAATCTGGTTGATGCTTTCGTCATCCAGATCCCAAAGGGGGCGGCCGAGAGCCTGCGCGTTGGCGACGATGAGAATTTCGAGCCGGTCGGCCTGGCTGGAGATCGCGGCATTGTAGGACAGGCTGAGCAAAATCGTAAAAAGCGGCGCGACGATAGCCAGCAACGCGCCGGATATGATCACCAGAAATCGCCTTTCTACCGAATGGGTCATCTGCCCTCTCTTGATCCTCAAAAACTCCCGTCCATGCGGTAAAGGCCCAAGCGCCGTGAGGGCGTTTTCGATTGCTCGAGAGCCTTTTCCAGCTGCGGTTGTAGAACCAAAGCTTTGAGGTATCGTTTCGCAGAATGCTTAATCATTCTTGAATTGAGTGATGGCATTCGAAGCGCGTCAGATGGCGCGGGCAGCGTCGTCGTGCGGATGAACCAACATGCAAAAAGGCCCCGCATCTTTCGATACGGGGCCTCTTCAAGAAAAACCAAACAGGTCTTATTCGGACTTGTCTTCGCCTTCTGCTTCTTCAGCAGCAGGTGCTTCGTCTTCAACAACGTCGACAACCGGCGGAACGATCGTTGCAACGGTGAAGTCGCGATCGGTGATCGTCGGAACCACGCTCTTCGGCAGCTTGATCTGCGAGATGTGAACGCTGTCGCCGACCTTCAGACCTTCGAGGTCGACGGTGATGGCGTCAGGGATCTGGTCCGCAGGAACGTTGGCTTCGATGGTGTGGCGAACGATGTTCAGAACGCCGCCGGTCTTGATCTCGGACTTCTCTTCATTGATGAAGTGAACCGGGATTTCGACGGTTACGTTCGAGTTGGCCGAAACGCGCAGGAAGTCCACGTGCATCGTGAAGTCACGAACCGGGTCAAGCTGGTAGTCCTTCGGCAGAACCTTGTACTTCTGGCCGTTGACGTCGATCGTTGCGATCGTCGTCATGAAGCCGCCGCCGTGGATGCGCTTGGTGATTTCGTTGGTCGAAATCGCGATAGAAATCGGGGCCTGCTTGTCACCATAGATGACAGCGGGAATCAAACCGTTGCGGCGAAGTTCACGAGAGGACCCCTTACCAACTCGTTCGCGCGCCTCGGCCTTGAGCTCATAAGTTTCTTTGCTCATGGCATTTCCTTTTCGAGGTTATATGGAGAGTTCAAACCGGCTTGGCCGGACGAGAACTGGGGCGGCGCTTGCGCCAACCCGACCGCGTTGCCTCCAAGGGTGTCTACACGGATGCGCGCGCTATAGTATAAAGCGGCCTTGAACGCAAGACCGCGGGGGTTTTACGATGGGATCACACCTGGTCCACGCATCGCGACCTCATGTGGGGTCGCATGCGACTATTTTACCGTTGAAAGATCGCCACAACCGGCGCACGATAACAGAAGCTTTGGGAGGAGCCTATGTCGAACGATGCCGCACATGCCAATCATGTCTATGAGAGCGCCAACCGTTCATCGGCTGCCGCAAGTTCTCCGATCGTCGCATCCTGGCGACGCTGCATGACGATGCATCATCTGGCGCCGGAGGAAAATCGCAAGCCGATCTTCCTGTCCGAGGCGGAATTTCGCAGGGCGCGCGACGAGGCATCTGCTCTTCTGGCCGAAAGCACCGATGAAATCGACCGCATCTTTTCCACTGTTGGCAGGGCAGGGTGTTGCCTGCTGCTGACCGATGCCAAGGGCGTTGCCCTGGAACGACGCGGTGCTGCGGGCGATGATGACGATTTTCGAAAGGCGGGGCTCTGGTCCGGCGCGCTGTGGAGCGAGGCGAGTGTAGGCACCAATGGCATCGGCACCGCACTTGCCGACGAGCGGCCGGCGGTGGTCTATCGCGACCAGCATTTCTTCAGCTCCAACATCAATCTCTCCTGCACCACAGCGCCGATCCGCGACCACCGGGGGCAGGTGACGGGCGCGCTCGACATTTCCACCTGCCGGGACGACATCAACGAACTGACCTTTTCCATGGTGACGCAGACCGTGCGCGATGCCGCACAGCGCATCGAGGGCAATCTGTTCCGCCGCGCATTCCCAGGCGCCCGCATCCTGATCGTGCCGCCTGGCCAATCGACGATGCTGTCGCTGCTGGCCGTCGATCAGGACGATATCATCCTGGGGGCGACCCGCGCTGCACGGCTGGCGCTGCGGCTCGATGATGCGCGGATAGCGCAAGGGATCCCCGCATCGGACGCACTCAAAGAAGAGCGGCATGACAAAGGCAGCGACTTGATGGAAGCCGAGCGCGCTGCTTTAAGACGGGTCCTGGCGCGCACCAATGGCAACGTGACGCAGGCGTCCGAATTGCTGGGGATCAGCCGCGCGACGCTCCACCGCAAGATGAAGAAGCTCTCCGTGCATTGAAACGGAGGCGCAAGCCTTGATTGGCCTGGCCGTTGTCGCAGATGTGAAACACTGTGCACTGCGGAACGGCCTGCCGCCCCTTTGATTTGCCCGATTGTAGGCACAACCTCTCTCCACGCGATCAACCAATGATCGTTGTTCATCAGGGAGGATGAAAACATGAACATCCAGGTTCAGCACAAAGCGGGAGAAACCCCGTTCAAACTGAAATACGGCAACTATGTCGGCGGCCAATGGGTGGAGCCGAAGTCCGGCCGCTACATGGACAATATCTCCCCCGTTACCGGGCAGAAGATCTGTGAAGTGCCGCGATCCGATGCCAGCGATATCGAAGCAGCCCTCGATGCCGCGCATAAGGCGCGTGCAGCCTGGGGCCGCACCAGCGTCACCGAACGCTCCAATATTCTTCTCAAAATCGCTCAGCGTATCGAGGACAATCTCGATCTGATCGCCCGGGCAGAAACCTGGGATAATGGCAAGCCGCTTCGTGAAACCACCAATGCCGATATTCCGCTGACCATCGATCACTTCCGTTATTTCGCAGGCTGCATTCGCGCGCAGGAAGGGTCGATCGGCCAGATCGACAATGATACCGTCGCCTATCATTTCCATGAGCCGCTCGGTGTCGTCGGCCAGATCATTCCCTGGAATTTCCCGATCCTGATGGCTGCGTGGAAGCTTGCGCCGGCACTCGCCGCCGGCAACTGCGTGGTGCTGAAGCCGGCCGAGCAGACGCCCGCTTCCATCCTGCTTGTCATGGAATTGATCGAGGATCTTCTGCCGCCTGGCGTGCTCAACATCGTCAACGGGCTTGGCATGGAAGCCGGCAAGCCGCTGGCGCAGAGCAACCGCATCGCCAAGATCGCCTTTACCGGTTCGACCTCGGTCGGCAAGGAAATCATGCGCTATGCGGCGGATAACGTCACCAACATCACGCTGGAACTCGGCGGCAAGTCGCCGAACGTGTTCTTTGCCGATGTGATGAACGAGGATGATGCCTTCCTCGACAAGGCGCTCGAAGGCTTTGCCATGTTCGCGCTGAACCAGGGCGAAGTCTGCACATGCCCATCCCGCGCACTGGTGCATGAATCGATCTATGACCGCTTCATGGAAAAAGCCCTGAAGCGGGTCGAGGCGATCAGCCAGGACGATCCGCTGAATGCCTCCACCATGATCGGTGCACAGGCATCTCAGGAACAGTTCGACAAGATCATGAGCTACCTCGAGATCGGCAAGAAGGAAGGCGCGAAGGTGCTGACCGGCGGCGACAAGAAGTCGCTCTCCGGCAATCTGAAGGACGGCTTCTACATCCAGCCGACGGTGTTTGAAGGCAACAACAAGATGCGGGTCTTCCAGGAGGAGATCTTCGGCCCCGTCGTTTCCGTCACCACCTTCAAGACGGTGGAAGAGGCGATCGAAATCGCCAATGACACGGTCTATGGCCTGGGTGCAGGCGTCTGGAGCCGCGATACCAATCTGGCATATCGCGCAGGTCGTGGCATCGAAGCCGGTCGTGTATGGACCAACTGCTACCATGCCTATCCGGCAGGTGCTGCTTTCGGTGGTTACAAGCAGTCGGGTATTGGCCGCGAGACCCACAAGATGATGCTCGATCACTACCAGCAGACCAAAAACCTGCTGGTCTCTTACAGCCCGAACAAGCTGGGCTTCTTCTGATGTCGTGCGAACCCGGTGCCGGCGGTATTTCCGCCGGTGCCGACTCCGGCCATGGCTCGCATAAGGTCTTTTAAGTGCGCCGATGCCATTTGTATCAAGGCGATCTGAGTTGACGTAATAGTGTCATTAATCGGGCGCATATCCTCAACGATATTGTTGCGTGGATCGATATGCGCCCTTTCTTTTTTTATTTTTTTCATTCCGCTCGCGCCGCCCGTAGGTGCCAATCATGAGCGGTGTTGCCGGACAATTTCACGGCGCGGAACGTATCGGCGGGCTGGAAACGGAGCGTTCGCGCTGGCTTGCCATTGCTGTCTTCTCGGTGCTTGGCGTAACCCTGTTTCGCATCATCTGTCTTGCCTTCGACAGGACAGACCTCTTCGTCGATGAGGCGCAATACTGGCTTTGGAGCCGGGAGATGGCCTTCGGGGCCTATTCCAAACCGCCGCTGATTGGCTGGGTCATTCGCTTGACCACTTGGCTTATGGGCGGCGAGGGGACTTTCGACGTCCGTCTGGCGGCGCCCATCCTGCATGCGATGACCGCGGCTGCGATGTTCTATCTGGGGCGGATGATCTACGATGCACGGATCGGCGCGCTGGCGGCAATCATCTACATCACGCTGCCGGGTGTCTCGCTTTCCAGCCTGTTGATTTCCACCGATACGCCGATGCTGCTTTTCATCGTCGTCTCGCTGATCCTGTGGCGTAAACTTTCTGCCATAAGGACTGAAGGCGGGCCGCTGGCCTTGATGCTGGCGATCGGGCTTGGCTTTGCTGTCGGACTTGGATTTCTGTCGAAATACGCCATGGCCTTTCTGTTTCCCTTCGTGCCGCTGGCGGCCTATCTGGACAGGGATTGGCGGGTTCGGTGGTCGCATGCTCTGCTCGCGGGAGCGGTCGCCACACTCGTTGTCGCGCCCAATCTGTGGTGGAATTATGCGCATGACTTTGCCACTGCCCGTCACACGGTTTCGATCGCCCACTGGAATGCTGCCGGCCTGAATATCGGCTCGGCGCTGGGTTTCTTTGGGGCGCAGGCCGGTGTTGTCGGCCCCTTCGTTTTCATCGCCATGCTGATGGCCCTGCGTGACATGAGAACGCCGACAGTGCGGTCTCTGTGCGCACTCAGCATTCCACTTCTCCTATTGATGACAGCGCAGGCTCTGATCTCACGCGCTTTCGCCAACTGGGCCGTCGGCGCCTATGCGGCAGGCCTCCTGCTTGCAACGCCGTGGCTTGCGGCACGGCCGCATTGGCTGCGGGCGTCGCTCATTCTCAACACTGTCGTTGCCATCATCCTGCCGCTGCTGACCATCTTCGGTACGGAGTTGCGTCTTCCCAATGGTGATCTGGCGCTGAAGCGCTATCTCGGACGGTCTGCTCTGGTATCGACAGCGATTGCAGATGCGAGAAGGCTGGACGCTCACGTTCTCGTTGCGTCCGACCGGTCCTTCCTGGCGGAGATGTTCTATCAGTTGAGAGACGACCACCACATTGTGCCACGGGCATGGAACGAGGGTGCTGAGCCTCCCTCCAGTCATTATGCGCTGCTCTATCCGCTGCAGCCAGGCGAGACGGCGAACGCGCTTCTCCTATCGCGTGCCGACTCGCTTCCCGCCTGCATGAAGGATGAGCCGCCGCAGGCCGAGTGGGCGGCAACCGCCGGCTTCATGGAACGCGCCACGGTGGGTCTTTGGAAGATCCCAGCCTCCTGCCTTGAGGGGGCGAACCATGGACCATGACATCCTTCATATGCGGCTCACCATCTGGCTGACGATCGCAACGCTTTGCGCCGTCATCGTCTTTGCGGCTTTCCCCTTCCTGGACCTCAGAATTTCCTCCCTGTTCTTCAACGGGCAGGCTGGTGACTGGATGGGCCGCAGCCCGGACTTCATGTTCTGGAGAGATGTGCTGCGTCACGGCGGGGAGGCGTTTGCTGTCGTCACATTCCTCATCTTCCTGGGCAACATCCTGATCGGAACCACGCAACAGACCGGCTGGCGGGTCTGGGCGTTCATCTGGGGCAACACGCTGGCCTGCGCTGGGCTGCTGGTCAATGGTATCCTGAAGACATGGCTTGGCCGCGCCAGGCCTGACGGCGTGATCGAATTCGGCGGGGTCCAGACATTTACGCCGGCGTTTCAGCTGAGCAATCAGTGCTTCAAGAACTGTTCCTTTTCATCCGGCGAGGCGGCGCTGATTGCAAGCGTCGTCCTGCCGGTGTGCGTCTTGCTCTGGCCGCAGCTGTCACGCAGCGGCAAGGTCGTCTGCACGGTGATCGCTGCTTTCCTGGTCATCGCAACGGCCGCGATGCGCATGGCTGCGGGACGCCATTTCCTCAGCGACACAACGATGTCGATCCTTTTTGCCGCGCTGACGTCCCTTATCCTCTATCGTGTTCTCGCGATTGGGCAACATCGGCAAGTCTTCACAGTCCGCTCGGTGGTGGCGGACGTTTCAGTAATCATTTTGGATGCGCAAAACCGCGGACTTCGGTTGCTGACGACGGTGTTGCGGAACACTGTCAGGGCAGCTATTTATATGCAAACTTACGCAGCGAGAGAATGGACAAGGTTTTCACAGCATTTCTCGAGCATGGGCGCGAAGTAGCGGTGAGAGGTAGCCCTTACCATTACGTTGACTTGCGGTGCCACAACCGATCAATCTGCGGGATGATTTAAGGAGATTCGGGTGGGAAAATTACCGCGAGACGCTGATCTGATCTTTTTAGTAAAACATAACTTACTGTTCAAGCCTGTTGATTGGTTGCCCGCAATGTACGGCAATTTTATTAAGGCGCAAAAAAAGTATGGGCCGTCTTGCGTCCGCATTGGTCTTTCTGGGAAGGGGCACTCGCCAAATTATCGGATAGAACCTTTAAACGAACCGCCTAAGGCAACTCCAGAAGAATTCGAAAAAGCCCTTCTCTATGATGGCTCTCATCCACAGGTTGATAAGATGATCGCGAGAAACACCGCATTTAGTGGAAGAAGTCATAAACAGCCATCAACATTACAGGGAAGTCTTGATCAGGAAAATTGGAGCTCTGCTGTTAATACAGAGATCGAAATCAAGGACTTACTACAACAAGTAAGGAGAGCGCCGACGATATGAGGCGCGGTGCACACGAGATCGCCTCGTGGCTTCAAGGTCGAAGCGCACTGCTCGTCAATCAAACTTCATCTACACCTTTTGCGATGCGGCGTGCATGACCCATTGCTTGCTTGAGCGGCACGGCGCGTGTCGGATCTGATTTGTGAGCATCGTATGCCTCCACGACTTCATCCCGAAGCCAACGGTCCACTGCCGCGTCTTGCGCGGCGAGCGTTCTCAAACCATCGCGGATCACTTCGCTTTCGCTCGCATACTCACCAGACGCTACCTTGGCTTTGACCATTTCCGCCATGTCCAATGGTAGGGTAATGCTGAGGGACTGTGTTGTGCGCATGGTCATCACCTTCATATCGCCATCGGAGAATACACCAAGATAGGATTGAGTCCTACTCGTTTCCAACGGCGGATGTAGAAGGCGAAGGAGCAGCTAGATCAATCGAAGAGACCCGAAACCGACTGTTCCATCGCCGTGCGGTTGATCGCTTCGCCCAGCAGAGTGGCGGTGGTGATCACGCGGATGTTGTGCGCGGACTGGACGCCGGTGGTCGGCTGGATGCTGTCGGTGATGACGAGTTCGCGCAGCTTAGAGGATGCAACGCGGGCGACGGCGCCGCCGGAGAGAACGCCGTGGGTGATGTAGGCGGTGACGCTGGTTGCGCCGTTTTTCAGCAGCGCTTCGGCTGCGTTGCAGAGCGTACCACCGGAATCGACGATGTCGTCGATCAGAATGCAGTCTTTGCCGGAGACGTCACCAATGACGTTCATGACTTCCGACTCGCCTGGGCGATCGCGACGCTTGTCGACGATCGCGAGCAGACAGTCGAGACGCTTGGCAAGCGCGCGTGCGCGAACAACACCGCCGACGTCCGGCGAAACGACCATGACGTTGTTGGTGTCGTAGTGTTCCTTGACGTCGCGGGCCAGAATCGGTGCGGCGAAAAGGTTGTCCGTCGGGATATCGAAGAAGCCCTGGATCTGTCCGGCGTGAAGATCGAGCGTCAGGACGCGATCGGCGCCGGCTTCGGTAATGAGATTGGCAACGAGCTTTGCCGAGATCGGTGTTCTTGGACCGGCCTTGCGGTCCTGACGGGCGTAGCCGAAATAGGGGAGAACGGCGGTAATGCGCTTTGCCGAGGAGCGACGCATCGCGTCGATCATGATCAGCAGTTCCATCAGGTGGTCGTTGGCGGGAAAGGATGTGGACTGGACGAGGAAAACGTCCTCGCCGCGTACATTTTCACCGATTTCTACAAAGATTTCCTGGTCCGCAAACCGTTTTACTGTGGCATTTCCCAGGGGAACATTGAGATACTTGCAGATCGCTTCGGCCAGATGCCGGTTCGAATTGCCTGCGAAAACCTTCATGGGTGCCGCCTGTTTTCCATGCCATCGCTTGAGCCCGGGATTTTTAAAGTCTGTCCGCGGCCACTGCGTCGTTCAACGGGAAGGAATACCCGGCCCAGAAGGGCGCCGGACATGCCGTTTTGCCATGGGCGCCTTAATAGCGCTGTTGCCTGTGAATGCAATAGCCGGAACCGCGTTACCCATGATTTTCGTGAAAACTTTGTGACTCGGCTGTTTTCAATGTCGCTTCAATCGATTGGATCGGCGCAAGCGCTTTCGACCGACTGACTTATCCACGCCCGCTCTGCCGCCATACCTGGTAATCATCCAGCGTCTTGGCTGCGATCTTCTGCATCACGCCATCGGTGACGGCCGACCATGGGTCGCCTCCGCGCGAGGCCACTGATTCCTGCCCTTGGAGGCGATGAAGCCGCGCGCCATTGGCATCGAGAATATCCCAGACATAGACGATCGTAACCTTGCTGCCATCTTCGAAGGCGGACAGGTATCCCTTCAGGATGTTGTTGGCCGAGGTATCGGCGGAAGGCAGGATCGTCAGGCCCTTGGCGCGGGCTTCGGCGCCCAGTTGTCTGGAGAGCGGCGTGACGGCCTGTACCGGCGCGCCGATGATCGGCAGGAAGCGAATGCTGGCGCCACCCGACGGCGCAAGCGCTGCGGTCTGCTGCTGCGGTTGGGACGGTGGCTGCTGAGGCTGGCGGCTGACGGGCTGCCCATACTGACCGCCGCTCGTCATCGCCTGGGCTTGCGCCTGCAGCGTGTTCTGTGGCGCATAGGCCGGCACTTGCGAAGCGACGCCAGAGCCGGAGCGATCAGCGGCTGCCGCCATCTGGTCGAGATCTCCCTGATTGACGGGGGTCGATGGCGTCTGGTTGTGCCCGACATTGACTTGCGGGGTAAGCGCATCGCTGGTGTTGCATGCAGAAAGAGCCATCACGAGGCCGGGAACTGCAAGGACCGCACCGAGCCTCTTCATGCCTTGTATCTCTTCATCATTGGCTCCGTCCTCCCCAGGATTGCTGTGATTTAAGGGTGGTTTGGGTTCGGAGTCAAATCAGGCGGTCAGCATATCGAGGCTGTGACGGGACAGCGATTGTGGGGCGCCCTCGGTCGTTACATAGGTCTGACCCAGCGTCATGGCGATGCCGGCATCGCTATCCATGATGATCATATGCACGAAGAGTGTCATGTTCGGCAGGATTTCCTGGGTGTTGCCGGCGTAGAACATCTGATGCTCCATCCAGGAGGGAGAGAAGCGCGCGCCGAGCGAGTAGCCGCAGGCGTTGAGGCGATGGCGGGTCAAGCCGCGCTCATCCATGATCTTGGCGTGCACGTCGAACACATCGCCGAAGGTGTAGCCGGGACGAAGGACCTCTTCGATGGCGCGGATGTTTTCTGCACAGGCGTTGTAGAGTTCCTTGTGGCGAAACTCCGGTTCGCCGATGACGACGGTGCGCATCATAGCCGCGTGGTAATGGGCGCTCGCACCTGCCCATTCGAGCGTGATCTGGTCCTTGGCATCGAGCTTGCGGCGGCCGGCCTTGTAGCGGCACAAAAGCGCATCAGGGCCGGAGCCGATGATGAATTCGTTGGCGGGATAATCGCCGCCGCCGGAAAAGACCGCGCCCTGCATGGCGGCCAGAATGTCGGCTTCATCCGCGCCTGGCTTGATCAGGGCGATGGCCGCATCGAGCGCGTCATCGGCAAGCTCTCCGGCGCGTTTGGCATAGGCAATCTCGGCTGGGCTTTTTACCAGGCGAAGCGTGCTGACGAGGTAGGAGGCGTCGACGATCTGGCAGAAGCTTGCCAACTGGTTGTCCAGCAGGCGCGCCACGCGACCGGTCATGCCATGGGTGTCGAACTCGATGCCGACGCGGCAACCGAGCAGATCCATCTCGCTCATCAGGTTCTTGAGATCGAGCGTCGGATCGGCGTTGAGGCGATCCACCCAGATGACGATGTTCTCGATATTCGACGTATGACGGGCCTGACGCAGATCGGCGGAGCGCGTCAAAAGCGACACCGAGCCATCGGCCTTGACGATCAGCGTCTGAAAGAAGCAATAGCCGAAGGTGTCGTAGCCGGTCAGCCAGTACATGCTCTCCTGGGCGAAGAGCAGCACCGCATCCAGCTTTTCCTCTGCCATCTTCTCGATCAGGCGGGCACGACGGGCCTCGAATTCGGCGGGTTCGAAGTGTAGAGCCATCTTACGTCTCCAAAATTGCTATTGCTGAGATCTGCCGCCCGTAATCCGGCTCGGACAGATGCGTGGTCCTGCGGAAGGAAAAGAAACGCTTGTCATCCGGATAGGTGCAGAGATTGAGATTTTCGGCCCGGACGCCTGCTTTGGCGAGGCGATCCATGGTCAGTTGCTTGAGGTCGAAATAGGCATGGCCATCGTTCTTTGAGGGGGCGAAGTAGTGTTCGTAGTTGGGGTCGAGCCGCTTGAGGTCTTCGACACGCTCCGGGCCCACTTCGTAATTCTCCTGCGCGATGGAGGGGCCAAGTGCGGCAACGATGTTTTCGCGGCGTGCGCCAAGCGCGATCATGCTGTCGATGGTGTTTTCCAATACGCCATGAACCGCGCCCTTCCACCCCGCATGGGCCGCACCAACCACGCCAGCCTGGCTGTCGGCAAAAAGGATCGGCCCGCAATCGGCGCTCAATACGCCAATAATGACGCCGGGCGTCGCCGTCACCATGGCGTCGGCCTGGGGCCTGTTGCCATCATAGGCTTCATCGATCACGACCACGTTAGGGGAGTGGATCTGGTGGACGGTTGCAAGCCGCTCTACGGAAAGACCGAACCATTTGGCGACGCGGCTGCGATTTTCCAGCACCGACTGACGCTCGTCTTGCGAGCCGAGACCGACATTCAGACCGCGATAGATGCCCTTCGAAACGCCGCCTTCACGGGTGAAGAAACCATGGCGTATGCCGTTTTCAGATGCCGCCTCAAGCAATGTGCTCTGAACGGGAAGCGGCAGCGTGTCGTCCTGCATGGGGTGTTCAATCCTTTGCGGTGTCGCCGATTTTTCAGTGATGATTCTGAGCGAGTGTTTCCGATGGGCGCATCTCAAAAAGATGCCGTGCGGCAGATGTGCTCTGCTTCGAATTGACCCAATGTTGGCCCAAGCGGACGGCCTGTGTCAATCTCCTCTCAGGCGTCCGGCACGTTTCCACTCGTCAGCGGGCTCAATCCAGCGCGCGAAATGGCAGCAAATGAAGGGCAGGGCTGGAGACTGCAAGCACTTTGAAAAGCTCGCCCATCTTGCCTGCACCTTCGCCTGCGAGACGGTTGATGGCTTCGGCAATCGCGAGCGTCTGATCCGGCGTCGCGGTGGCCGCCAAAGCCTGTCCGCGTTCCTTGAGCCCGAGGCCATAGAGGAAATCGCCCTGGTGCAGGCAGCCGTTGACATGAACGCCATTTGCCGTTGCCGTCTTTACCAGGCTTTCGAAATCCACATGGCTGGTCAGATCGGCTTCGCCTGGATGGGCAAGCACGGGATCATATTCATGCATTCTAAGTGCCTGCATGGTGTCGCCATAGCCGGACACCATATGGCCGTAGTCGATGATCAGAGCCGTGCCGCTGTTGGCTTGCAGCCTCTCACAGAGTGCAGCCATGACGGCCTCGCGCGCAGGCGAATATTCGAAGATCGTGCCGAGCGCCTGGCGCTCCGGCTGTGGAGGAAGAAGGTCCGGATCGATGCCAGCGACACCTGCGGTGAAGATCAGTTCGTCATCCCCATCAAGGCTGACGACCCGTTCCCTGAAGCCCTGGGGCGTCTTGACGAACTGGCGGATGGGAATAGCATCGAAGAGTTCGTTGGCGGCAATCAGCAGGAAGCCCGCCGGCACGTCGTCGAAGCTCTCGTGCCAGCTGATCTTGCCCTCATGCGCGGCAAGCGTCTTCTGCTGCGTTTCGGTCAGAAGCGGGCTCGTTTCGATGAGATGCACGCTCATGGCGTCATAGAGCGGGGCGGCGATACGCTGGATGACCCGCAGCATATCTGCCATCATCGTGCCACGGCCAGGGCCGATCTCCACCAGCCGGACATTGGCGGGCAGGCCATGACGCTGCCAGGCATGGACCATGAAGACGCCGAGCATTTCACCGAAAAGCTGGCTGACTTCCGGTGCAGTGACGAAGTCGCCCGTCCGACCAAAAGGCTGGCGTGTCTTGTAATAGCCATGCTCGGGATCTGCCAGGCACAGCGAAAAGTAATCGGTGACGCTTAAGGGGCCGTTGAGCCGAATAAGAGACTTGATGCGACGGGCAAGGGGCGTTGGCATGTCACTTATCCGTTCTGGCGGGCACGGGCAGCAAAGCGTGCCCGCAGGATTGCCCAGACGCCGAGCGCGAACATGGGCGCGGAGAGAACCATTCCCATGGTCAGCCAGTTCCCTGCCAGATAGCCAATCTGCGCATCGGGTTCGCGGAAGAACTCCACGAAAATACGCGACAGCGCATATCCGGCAACGAAGGTGCCCGTCGCGGTGCCGGGTGTCTTCAGCGCCTTGAAGGCCCATATCAGTACGGAGAGAATGATCAGCAGCACGATGCCTTCCAGCCCGGCCTCGTAAAGCTGGCTTGGATGGCGGGCGAAAGGTCCGCCGGTCGGGAAGACGACGGCCCATGGAACATCCGTCAGACGGCCCCACAATTCGCCATTGATGAAGTTGGCAATGCGGCCAAAGAACAGGCCGACGGGTGCGACGGCCGCGATGATGTCGAACATGCTCCAGACGGGAATGGCGTTGCGACGGGCAAAGAGGATCATCGCGATCGTCGTACCCAGGAGGCCGCCATGGAAGGACATGCCGCCATTCCAGATTTCGAAGGCGCGGACGGGGTTCGCCATGACCGCAGGCAGATCATAAAAAAGCACGTAGCCGATACGCCCGCCCAGCACGATGCCGGCTGCCGCCCAGATGATGAAGTCATCCAGGTGGACCGGTGTCACGGGCGACTTGTCGCCCGGCCACAGTCGGTCCGTCATGCTCAGTTTACGTGCGTAGTACCAGCCCAGAAGAATGCCGACGACATAAGCGATGCCATACCAGTGAATCGAGATCGGGCCGATGGAAAAGGCGATCGGATCGATATTGGGAAACGGCATGATCGAAAGCGAGGCAAGCGGTGAAAACAAGTCGCGTATTCCATTCTCTTGTTGTTGTCGAAAACACCGGGTTTTCGCACGGCAGGCAGTATTGGCACGATCTTTCCCGCCGGGCGAAAATGGCGGGTGAAAAGGGAGCGGTCAAGGCGATTCTTTGGCGCTTTCACGACTGTCACAAGTAAGGTTACTGCCCGTCATAATCCCGTTTTTGCTTGCAACGCGCCGAGGGAGTGCCTACCTGAAATGCATGAGCCGGATAGAGCAATATGTTTCTCCGGATGAAGACGAGGACACCGCGCCATGAGCACAACCGGAACGAACCGCATTTTCGATGAATTCGCGAAGCTGATGACTGATGCCGCAGGGGCGGCGCAGGGTGTACGCAAGGAAGTGGAACAGGCGTTTCACGCGCAGGCCGATCGTTGGCTGAACAGCCTCGACGTGGTCAAGCGCGAGGAGTTCGATGCCGTGCGCGAAATGGCGATCAAGGCCCGCGATGAGAATGACGCTCTGCGTGCCAGGATCGAAGCGCTTGAGGCAAAGCTTTCCGGAAACGCTTCCTAAGCCAAATCCGATCTTCGATTTTGGACTTCTGTCAGACAGGCCGTGCCCTCAAAAAGGGCGCGGCCTTTTCAATTCGCGTGCTACCAACCGCCAACCTACGCGAGTGCGGATTCGTATCCAAAGAGCAAGCATTTTCATCAGCATTTTTTTTCACTCTGTGGACACATCCAAAAAGCGCAATCGGCAGAGTCGGTTATGACTCCCAACTGATCCGACGCGCCAAGAGATATCCACGGTTCTCCCCGGAAAATGGGACGACGGGGGGTGGCGCTCGGACTCGCTCGTTATAGACTGATTTTAAATGATGATTCGAAACGAACTCGGTAAGCTCCAGACAGGTTCACTGCGTTAATCTGGCGGCGTCGGGCAATCGTCCTAAACTGATGTACCGGCATTTGTATGTGCGTTTTTGTGCTTTCGTGTGCGAAACAGAACATTCATCTCCGGCTGAAAAGGTGCCGTATGAGCCTAATAGAATTCGAAGTTGAACGTCTCTCCAACCCGGTCGATATGATCGAGTTCGTGGCAGCCGCCAACGATTGGTCTTTCGAGCGCTCGGGCGAGGACGAAATTGCCATGACGGTGGAAGGCCGTTGGGCCGACTATCATATTTCGTTTTCCTGGATGGAACAGTTCGAAGCGCTGCATCTCGCCTGCGCCTTCGACATCCGGGTGCCCGACCATCGCGTCAATGAAGTGATCCGGCTTCTCTCGCATGTCAACGGCCAGACGCTCATGGGGCATTTTGACCTGTGGCGCCAGGAAGATGTCATCATCTTCCGCCAGTCGTTGCTTCTGGCAGGCGGTGCCGAGCCGACAAACCAGCAGGTCGAGGTTCTGCTGTCCAGTGCGCTTGAAGCCTGCGAGCAATATTACCAGGCTTTCCAGTTCGTCGTCTGGTCAGGAATGGATGCCAAGGCTGCGATGGATGCGGCCCTGTTCGAGACAGTGGGCGAGGCCTGATACGCGTGCTGTCCTTCGGTTCCAACCCTATCGTTCTCGTCGGCGCCGGCAATATGGGCGGCGCCATGCTTTCTGGCTGGCTGAAGAAGGGCGTTTCCGGCTCTTCGGTGATCGTCATCGATCCGCGTCCTTCCGACGCCATGTCCTCGACACTGAGCCAGGCTGGCGCTCGCCACTGCGAGAGCGCACCGGATAGCGTAACGGCCAGTATTCTGTTTCTGGCGGTCAAGCCACAATTGATGGATGCGGTTCTGCCGGGCCTGAAAGGTCTGGTCGGTGAAGAGACAGTCATCGTTTCGATCGCCGCGGGCAAGACACTGTCGTCCATCGAGAGCCATCTCGGTGAGGCGGCGACCGTGCGTGCCATGCCCAACACACCCGCCATGGTGGGGCGCGGCGTGACCGGTGCTTATGCCAATGAGCGCGTTTCGGCCGACCAGCGTCAGCTGGTGGAAGAGCTTCTGAAAGTCAGCGGCCCAGTGGAATGGGTTGCGACCGAAGGTGATATCGATGCCGTCACTGCCGTTTCCGGCAGTGGCCCCGCTTATGTTTTCTATCTCGTGGAATGCATGGCAGAGGCAGGTCGCAAAGCCGGTCTGCAGGCGGACCTTGCCATGCGTCTCGCGCGAGAAACCGTCGCGGGGGCTGGTGAGCTTCTTTACCAGTCCTCCGACGATGCATCCAAGCTGCGCCAGAATGTGACGTCTCCCGGCGGCACGACGGCAGCGGCACTTTCAGTGCTGATGGCCGAAGACGGCATGCAGCCCTTGTTCGACAAGGCGATTGCCGCAGCCAAGACGCGGGCAGAAGAACTGGCGAACTAAAGCATGTCGCGCAAAAGTGGTCACCGGTTTTGCGATAACGACATGCGACAAAACAAGGACTTAAAGCGTAAGGAGCGAATCTGAAAGATCGCGACACGCGTTAAAAGAGGGACGCGGATGAGCGCTGAGATCACCTATGCGGATTTCGAAAAGGTCGATATCCGTGTCGGCACCATTGTCGAAACGGAAGCCTTTCCCGAAGCGCGCAAGCCTGCCTTCAAGCTGAAGATCGATTTCGGTCCCGAGATCGGGATCAAGAAGTCGTCCGCCCAGATCACCGTTCACTACACGCTGGACAAGCTGATCGGTCGACAGGTGCTTGCCGTCGTCAACTTTCCGCCACGACAGATCGGGCCGTTTCGTTCGGAAGTTCTCACGCTCGGTTTTGCCGATGCCAATGGCGATATCGTGCTCGCTGCCGTCGAGCGCGATGTGCCGAACGGTGAGAAGATGTGCTGAGCGCGCAATGCCGCTAAGATCATTCTGACACGGTCAGGCGGGAATTTTCACGATCACCCGTAGCCCACCCAGCGGGCTGTCGTCCAGCGTCACATCGCCGCCATGGCTTCTGGCGATATCTCTCACGATCGAAAGACCAAGCCCGGTGCCGGATGCATTGAGGTTTCGCGCTTCATCGAGCCGGAAGAAGGGCTTGAAAACATCCTCTCGGGATTCCGGCGGAATGCCCGGGCCGTCATCATCGAAAACCAGGCTGACAGATCGGGGTGCGCGCCGCAGCTCGATGGACAGCGTGTTGGCGTAACGCTGGGCATTGGCGGACAGATTGCCGATCAGCCGCGAAAAGGCATTGGGGCGAACGGAAAGATGTGAGACGCCGTTGAGTTGAAACGTCATCGTCTTGCCGACCATGTGGAAATCACTCTGCAGTTTCTGCAGCAATGGCTCCACTTCCAGTGTGCCGACATCCTCTTCCGCATCATCGCGGGCAAAGGCGAGGTAGGCTTCCAGCATCGACTGCATGTCATCGACGTCCTTGTCGAGGCCTTCCAGATCCGGATTGTCGCTCGCAAGTGCGAGTTGAAGCTTGAAGCGGGTGAGGATGGTGCGCAGATCGTGGCTCACACCGTTCAGCATTGCGGTGCGCTGCTCCATCTGCCGCTCGATGCGTTCTCGCATGAGAATGAAGGCGAGGCCCGCGCGTCTGACTTCATCGGCACCCTTGGGCGAATAGGCGGTGATCTTCTGGCCGCGTCCGAAGCTTTCGGCGGCTTTGGCCAGCGCCAGGATCGGTCGGATCTGGCCGCGCAGGAAGAGGATGGAAATACCCAGCAGAACGAGCGATGCGCCGACCATCCACACAAGGAAAATATGGGTATTGGACGCATAGGTCTGGTTGCGGCGCGTGAAGATGCGCAGCGTCTTATCGTTCAACTGGATGCGGATTTCGACCAGCGATCCATTGCCATAGGTATCGATCCAGAAGGGCCTGCCGATCTGGGCTTTGATCTGATCGGCCAGGATGGAATCGAGGATGGAAAAGAAGGGTTGCGGCCGAGCAGGCGGCAGTTCCGTTTTCGGCTCGATATAGACGCTGAGATCCAGCTTTTCGCGAGCAATATTGATGACCCGCTGATAGTCGTCCTTTTCAGGATCCGTTTCGATCAGTTCGATGATGGCGGCAATATCGCGCGTAACCGCAGCAGACAGACGCTCCGTCACCAACTGCCAGTGTCTTTCCATGAAGACGGCCGCAACGACCGCCTGCAACAGAACCATGGGCAGAATGATGATCAGCAGCGAGCGTGTATAAAGCCCGGTGGGCAGCCAGTGCCGCAGCCACCGCACGAAGAAGCGCCACCCTCGTGCCGGGGCGCTGTTTCGGGCGAAACTCATGAAATCGAGGCTTGCCATAGATCACCTGTCCATCCGGCTCTTTTCCGGACGCGCCAGAAGGGTGTGGTTCAATCCACGCTCAGACGGTAGCCGATGCCGCGCACCGTCTGCAAATAGACCGGATTGGCCGGATCGTCCTCGATCTTGCGCCGCAGGCGGTTGATCTGCACGTCGATGGTGCGCTCCCCAACATCCGCGTCCGCATCCACGAGTTCATGTCTGGGAATGGTGTCGCCAGCGCGCAGCGCAAAGAGCATCATGATATCCAGTTCGCGGTCCGTCAGCCGGATCATCTCTGCACCGCGTCGAAGCTCCTTCTTGTGGAGGGAGAAGTTGAACGGCCCGAAGATGATCTGGTCGATTTTTGGCGTGTCCGGCGAGGTGTTGCGTCGCAGGATATTGTTGATGCGCAGCACGAGTTCGCGCGGATCGAAGGGCTTGGCGAGATAGTCGTCGGCGCCCGCCTCAAGTCCGGCAATCCGCGAATCCGCTTCGGAGCGTGCGGTCAGAAGAATGACCGGCACGGTCTTGTTTTCGTTAAGGGACTTCGTCAGCGACAGGCCGTTTTCGCCAGGCATCATCACGTCGAGGATAAGAAGATCGAACTGGATACCCTGCATCTTGCGGCGTGCTTCGGCGGCGTCTGCCGCAGCGGTAATGCGGTATCCCTTGTCGCTCAAGAAGCGCTGGAGAAGATCGCGGATACGCGCATCGTCATCGACGATGAGAAGATGGGGGGCGTCGTCATCCGCCGGCTGTTTTGGTGTGGCTGTGGCCATCGTCATTCTGCTCCCGTCGGTTCGGCGTCGCGCATTCTGGCGAGAAATTCAAGAACGCAGGTCCTTGCCTCCGTCGACATGCCCTCCAAGGCCCGCGCGATGCGGCGCGACTGCGGATCGCTCAAGGCAAGCGCCAGTTCGCGACCGGTCAATGTTGGGTAGAGCCTGCGCTGGCGACGGTCTTCGGGTCCCGCCATCTGGCGGATGTAGCCGTCGTCAATCAACTGCTTGAGGACCCGTGCGAGGCTCTGCTTGGTGATCTGCAGCGTATCGAGAAGATCGGCGACCGTCATTCCGGGGTTGCGGCAGACGAAATAGACCACACGATGGTGGGCGCGGCCATAGCCGAGCTTCTCCAGAATGGCGTCCGGATCGGAGACGAAGTCCCGGTAGGCGAAGAAGAAGGCCTCAATCGTGTCGAAGTCGATCTTTGCATCATCGACATGGGGCAGGGCCGGAGCCTGTTTGACGGCAGCCTTTTTCAGCGATTGGGCAGGCACTGTTCTTCCTTCACATTACCGAATGTGGACCATCATTATCACGAGATTGGCCCAAATGGTGTCCGACCCGGGCGTCACTCGATCATTTTCTGTTGCGTTCGATAATATGCCGCAGGTTGAACATCAATGCCGAAGCTCGGCCAAGGCATAGGCAATTGCATGCAAGCAAAAGAGCGCGGACGGGCCGCGCTCTTCGCTACTCATATACGGTGGTACTCTACGCGACTTTACTCGTACACGTACACCACGCGGCGCGTGCTTGGTTCAACCAGAACGCGGCGATCATTGACGCGGACGTAGCTGTACTCGTAGTCAGGAATGGCGACTAGTTCCGCGTTGGCAGGAACGGTCGTGCCGATGGCGACATCGCCCTCGACGCGCACGACGTTGCCCGGATGCTGATCGATATAGGTGATGACCTGCTCCGGCGGGTTCACCTCACCGACGCGACCGAGGTTCGGATCGCCTGGGTTCGGCTCTTCCTGCTGAACGCTGGCCGTCTTCTCGTAGGTCACGACCGGAACTTCGATGTCAGCGCGCCGCTCGTGCAGAATGACCGGCGAGCCTTCATACATGACATTCAGGTAATCGGCGTTGGCCCAGCCGCGAACGCCGTTGACTTCAATACGGCACCAGGCGCTGCCTTCGAGGCATCCGTCAAGAACCGCATTGCTGCCGCGCGTGGCAAGGCCCACTTCCGGGTAATCTTCGCCCGGGCCGGACCGCACGGAAATGTCAGATGCCGTGGTGGCAACCATGGCTGCATTGGCATAACCGGCGATCAAAGCGAAAGCGCCGCCAGCAATCATCAGTTTCAGCTTCTTGTCCATCTGTCTCTCTCCTTTGAAGACTGGGGCAAGAACGCAGCTTTTGCTTTTCCGTTCCCGGAATCGTGAACACTATGTTTGAAAAAGCACTATGCAGTCGGTTTTAAGATACTGATTTACTTACTCCTTTAACATTGTCGATAATGCTTTCGAAGCTTTGCTTTTTTTCACATTTCATTGTGCTGTCGCGCATGGGAGTCTATAGGGAGGGCGGTTTTTTGAAAGCAAGAGGTCATCATGGGAAAGTTGCAGGCAGGGATCATTCCGGTCACGCCATTCGAGCAGAACTGCACCATTCTCTTCGATGAAGACACGAAGGAAGGCGTCGTCGTCGATCCGGGCGGAGATGTGGATGTCATCGTTCAGACCGCTGCCGAAAACGGCATCACGCTGAAGGAGATCTGGCTGACCCATGGCCATCTGGATCACGCGGGTGGGGCCAAGGAGTTGAAGGAACGTCTGTCGCTGACGATCACTGGCCCGCATGAGGACGATCGTCCGCTGCTCGAGCGGATTGAAACCCAGGCGCAGAAATATGGGATGACCGGCTTACAGAACGTGCTTCCCGATCGCTGGCTGAAGGATGGGGATGTGGTGTCCTTCGGCGACCACAGTTTCGAAGTCTATCATTGCCCAGGCCATGCGCCGGGCCACGTCATCTACTACAATCGCGCGCAGAGCTTCGCCCATGTCGGCGACGTGCTGTTTAATGGTTCCGTCGGTCGTACGGACCTGCCCGGCGGAAACCACGAGCAGTTGCTCGCCTCCATCCGCGACAAGGTGCTGCCTCTTGGCGACGATGTAGGGTTCATCTGCGGCCATGGTCCGGGCGGGCGTTTCGGTGAAGAGCGGCGCTCGAACCCTTATTTGCAAAATCTCGGACCGATCGGGGCTGCGCCTGCGGCGCCAGGCGGGATTGAGAAAAGTAAAAACTGATAGAGGCGAGGGCACCGCTTCTCAATCAGATCCATAAAAAAACCCGGCATTCCTGCCGGGCTTCAACTAGAAGAGAAAGTCGTTATGGCTCAGCCAGCAATCTGAAGATTGACGGCCTTGGGGCCCTTGCCGCGACGATCCGGTTCCGTGTCGAAGCTCACTTTCTGGTTTTCTGAAAGACCGGACAGGCCGGAAGCCTGTACAGCAGAGATGTGAACAAAGATATCAGCGCCACCATTGTCTGGCTTGATGAAGCCGAAGCCCTTGTCGGTATTGAAGAATTTAACGGTGCCAGTCTCGGCCATGCATCAGGTCCTTTTCGCTCTGCCCGTGTTCAGCTCCAGGCAGCATTACAGTTTTGCCCGCTAGGGCGTACGGCAGGCAGTTCTTGATGTTTGAGAGATTGAACCATCGCCGTGGAAGTCTTGACGTTCTGATCAACGTTTTGTTGTTCCCACCGCTCGAAGTATTGTCTCCGATGCATCTATTTCTAGGTCTTCCCACGCTCGCAAATTGCCCGAACGGCGACAGAGTGATGTGTTTATTTAAAATTGGCAAGCAAAAGTTTTTAGGCGCCAACCGCGATCAATCGGGGGCGTTTTGACGCGTATAACGCGTGGCGCGGAATTTTTTCCCGTCAGGGCGTGGTTAAGAAAACAAAACCATCGTTAGCATTGGAATTTCCGGCAATTTTCGCTCACAGTGATGAAGACTTCATCAACATATGGCTGAGTTCAGGCCATTTCGCCAAGTTTTCGTTGGCGTCTTTTCGTAAGTTCCGGCACCAGTTCCACCAGCAAAATGGCGGCAAAGATGATGGCGCAGCCAACGTAACCCGCCGTCGGGATGATCTCTCCCAGAAACAGGGACGCAAAGAGGGCACCAAACAGAGCCTCGGAGGACAGGAAGATCGCCGCTTGTGGCGCGGTGGTATAGCGCTGGCCGATGACCTGGAGAACGAAGGCAAGACCGGACGAGACGAGCCCGACATAGAGGATCTCGCGGATCGATGCGGCAATCGCCTGGGTGTTGATCGGCTCGAAGAGAGCGCCGATGACCATGCTGAGAATGGCGCAGACGGAAAACTGGGCGCAGGAGAGGGCAAGCGGTCGATTGCTGGCCATAACGGCACGCCCGGCAAGTGTGATCTGCACAGCCCAGAAGAAGGCGCAGGTGATGCTGAGGAAATCCCCTGTCGTCAGACCGCTGAAGGCGCCTCCCGAGAGTAGGAAGATGCCGATCAGCATCATCGTGGCGCCTGGCCAGACGACCCAGTGCGGATAACGCCGATAGATCAGAACGGCGATGACCGGCACGAAGATGACGTAGAGCGCAGTCAGAAAACTGGAGTTGGTGACGGAGGTGGTCAGCAATCCCACCTGCTGTGTGGTTGCACCCATGAACAGTGCCAACCCGACCAGGCCGAAGGCGCGGTATTCCGCCTTGCTGGGTTTTGAGCCCATACGGCGCGTTTCCATGAGCGCGAAAGGCAGGACCGCAAGGGCCGCAACGGCGAAGCGCAAGCCGACGAACCAGAACGGACCGATGGAGTCCATGGCCGTGGACTGGGCGACGAAACCGCCGCCCCAGATCGCGGCAGCAAGAAGCAGTACGAGGTTTGCCTGAATGCGCGTCATTCTTCACCATCAAAGAAGCAACGGCCCGTTGCTTCATCGTCTTGTCGAAAAGGCGATCCGTTACCCCTGAGGCCCGACGAGCAGAGGTGCTCGGTAAAACCGGCGGGGTTGCATGAAGCAGCAGATCTTGACCCTGAAGATGGCGGAGATATCGCTACGTGTCGTAGCAGGTGCCTCGGACAGCCATTTCATCGGTGCTCTATCAGCAAGGGCGGAGTTCGGCAAGGCACGGGCAGGCGCGCTCAGTCACGGTTGCGGCGCAGACGGCTTTCGCGAATGCTGCTGAGCGTCAGGAGCACGCCGCCAACCGCCATGGTGCCGAAGCCGAGCACCACGAGGCCGGTGACGAAGATGCGATCCGATGCCTTTGAAATCGGTGCGCTGGCAATGGCGGATGTCGTCATGGGATCGACCGCTTCCGAAGCGTCGGAAGAGGTCGCAAGACCCGCTGCCATGGTGAGGATGACCATGATGGCCGCAAGCGCCATCCAAAGAGAGAACAGCATCTTTTGTATCTTCAGCCGATCTGCCAAATTCCGGTCATTCGTAAGCATCGCCGTGGTCCTTGTCTCTTCTGCCCGCGTGCCAAAAAGAGGCTTGGAAGTGGACCCCTTGGAGACCGAATTTCGTCAGTCCGGCGTATTTATTGTGGCGAAAAAAAGACACCAGTTAACGAGAGGTTAAGCCTGGTAAATCTGCCGATTTTTTTGGCGTCTGCCCGTTTGTGGCGTCATGACCGGGCTTGCGTCGACACGCTATCTTTCGGGCACGGCCGCGGTTTCATGTGGGCGGGGCCAATCGCCCATTCTGCAACAAAGTAAATACGACTCATCTTATCTTTTGATGGGTTTTGACCTTGAAAGACTTTCGGTCTTTCGACATACCACTTGCCGCAGAGGGCGGCGCTCCGCCTGCAACTTCTCTCGATGTCAACTTCAATAGGACCGATAAAAATGGCCTTCCTTGCCGACATTCTCTCCCGCGTAAAGCCATCCGCCACCATCGCCGTTTCGCAGAAAGCTCGCGAACTTCAGGCACAGGGTCGCGATGTGATTGGCCTTGGCGCCGGCGAGCCGGATTTCGATACGCCCGACAATATCAAGGAAGCAGCCATTGCCGCTATCAAAGCGGGCAAGACGAAATACACGCCTGTCTCCGGTATTCCGGAACTGCGCAAGGCGATTGCCGAGAAGTTCAAGCGCGAGAACGGTCTGGACTACAAGCCCGAGCAGACGATTGTCGGCACCGGTGGAAAGCAGATTCTTTTCAACGCCTTCATGGCAACCCTTAACCCGGGCGACGAAGTCGTTATTCCAGCACCTTACTGGGTGAGCTATCCGGAAATGGTGGCGATCTGCGGCGGCACGCCGGTTTTCGTCAACACCACGCTGGAAGACAACTTCAAACTGAAGCCGGAAGCGCTTGAAAAGGCGATCACGCCGAAGACCAAGTGGTTCATCTTCAACTCGCCATCCAACCCGTCGGGCGCGGCTTACAGCCACGACGAGCTGAAGGCGTTGACCGACGTTCTCGTCAAGCATCCGCATGTCTGGATCCTGACCGACGACATGTATGAGCACCTGACCTATGGCGACTTCAAGTTCGTGACGCCGGTGGAAGTGGAGCCTTCGCTCTATGACCGCACGCTGACGATGAACGGCGTTTCCAAGGCTTATGCCATGACTGGCTGGCGTATCGGCTATGCCGCCGGTCCGTTGCAGCTGATCAAGGCGATGGACATGATCCAGGGCCAGCAAACTTCGGGCGCCACGTCGATTGCCCAATGGGCAGCCGTCGAGGCTCTGAACGGTAACCAGGACTTCATCCCGGCCAACAAGAAAATCTTCGAAGGCCGTCGTGACCTCGTCGTCTCCATGCTGAACCAGGCCAAGGGCATCAATTGCCCGGTTCCGGAAGGCGCGTTCTACGTCTACCCGTCCTGCGCCGGTCTGATCGGCAAGACGGCGCCGTCCGGCAAGGTGATCGAGACCGACGAAGATTTCGTCACCGAGCTTCTGGAAACGGAAGGTGTCGCGGTCGTTCACGGCTCCGCCTTCGGTCTTGGTCCGAACTTCCGTATTTCCTACGCAACGTCGGAAAAGCTTCTGGAAGAGGCCTGCAACCGCATCCAGCGTTTCTGCGCCAATTGCCGCTAAGCCTTGATGGCATTGATGAACAGAAACCCGGCAGCGATGCCGGGTTTTTTATTGCTCGATGAGTTGGTCGATGTCGTCCCAGGCATAGACGATGTTGTCCGAGCGCCAGATCGGCCCGGGGTCGCGAAACTCTCCGATCTTGCGTGCATGGAGCGCTTCGTAAAATCTGCAGGCGGGCTCGTTGCCCTTGACGACGCTGAGGGCAATGGCACCGTAGCCCATCGCTTTGGCGTGAAGTGCCAGGTCCCTTAGAAGACGCTTGCCGATCCCCTGCCGTTGGAAGCTGGGCAGGATGTAGAGGTTCTTGATCTCTGCGCGGGATCCGAAGACCGGGTCCGAGGGTCGGCCGATCGCGCCGATGCCGACAACCTCGCCGCTCACCTCGGCCATCAGAACCAGTTGGTGCGGCTCTGCCTCGGACAGTTTCTTCGTCCAGTAGCGAAGCCGATGCTCCTCATTGAGCGCCGCAATGACGGAAGGGGAGGCCAACTCCCGCATCGTCTCACTCCAGACGTCGACATGGAGACGCGCGATGGTCTGCGCATTGCTCAACTGGGCCCTTCTGACGTCAAACAACCTACGTCCTCACAGCCCAAGAAACAGCAGCATGATGAAGGTGGCAAAGAGGATCAGATGCGTCATGCCTTCGATGGCATTGGTTTCCCCGTCATTGAGATTGATGGCAGCCACGATGAGGGTAATGAAGACCATGACCGTCTGGACCGGCGTCATCGCCATGATGAAGGGTTGGCCGGAATAGAGTGCGATAGCTTCCATGACCGGAACGGTGAGGATGACCGTTGAAAGCGAGGCGCCCATGGCAATGTTAACGACGGGCTGCATGCGGTTGCGCAAGGCGGCACGCATGGCGGTGAGGATTTCCGGTGCTGCCGAAATGGTGGCAACGACGACAGCCATCAGACCCTCCGGTGCGCCGCTTCCTTCCAGCCCATGGGTGAGGAAGGTGGCCATGAATTCCGCCAGAACGCCGATCAGCACCACGCCGACGAGAATGACGCCGATCGAATAGGCGGCCGAATTGTCCTCTTCACTCTCGGCATGTGCTTCACCTTCCGGGGCGGCCTTTTTACGATCTGCACGCGGGTAGCTGTAGCTGAAGAAATAGCTGTGCGGGCCAACCTGCATTTTCAGGAATAGGCCGTAGAGTGCGATCATCGCGACAATGGTGAAGGCGGAATAGAGGTGCCACTTTGCTTCTGGTACGAATTCCGGCACGATCATCGAAATGCCCATGGCCGTCAGGATCATCACGCCATAGGTGCGGCCCGAATCGTCATTGTAGGGCTGCTCGCCGTGACGAAGCCCGCCCAACAGTGCGGCCAGACCAAGGATGCCGTTGATGTCGATCATCACCGCCGAGTAGATCGTATCGCGCACCAGGGTAGGGGAACTCGACTCGCTCATGATGATAGCGAGGATCAGTACCTCGACCGCGACAGCGGACAGGGTAAGGATCATCGTGCCGTAGGGGTCTCCGACCTTTGCCGCGAGGATTTCGGCGTGATGGGCAACCCGCATGGACACCGCGACAATTACGGCAATCAGCGCCGCCGCAACGACGAAGGAGAGTGCCTTGCTTGCTTCCAGCACGCTATGTTCTGCCAGATAGGCGACAATCGCGACTGGAACGGCCAGCAACAGCATACGCTCCTGCTTCAAAGTGGTGGCGACGGACATCTTTCCTCCAGATCTCAGAGCCGTTCGGGCGAATACCGGCTCCGCTGCTGCAACTTTTCGGTCCTGCGCATTTTCACGCCCAACTGTGAGCAGGCGAAAATGCTTCGGGCCGATGATCTTTTCAGTGACAGGTCGAGAGGCGGGTTTGCACTCTTGGCCATTTGGTAGGATAGTGAGCGCGAGGACATGATAACGAAACCGCGATCTCAGTCCTGAAATGCCTGTTTGCGGTATTGGTTGTCAATCTTCTCCAAGCATAACAGGAGGACATGCGCATGACCAAGGTGTGTTATGAAATCGTCGAGCACGATGGCGGCTGGGCGTACCGAATGAACGGTGCCTACTCCGAAGCCTTCCCCACGCACTCCGACGCCGTCCAGGCCGCGAAGATCGCGGCTGCCGAACAGCAGGTTGGCGGTGAGGACGAGGAAATCAGCTATCAGGACGAACGTGGACGCTGGCACGAAGAGTTCAGTCAGGGCGGCGACAGGCCGGAAGCTGAGGTTGTCGATATCTATGCTCAACGACAGGCTGGCACCCCCGGTTGACTTCTCTCAGGGGTCTTAAAGCGTGTCGCGATCTTTCAGATTCGTTCCATAGGCTTCAAGTCCTTGTTTTGCCGCGTGTCGTTATCGCAAAACCGGTGACCACTTTTGCGAGGCCCATGCTTTAGCGCTTGGATGATGGCGCTTCGGGATCAGTCGCTTTTAGATGTGCTTTCAGCCCATCCACCAACGCAGTGAAGACCGCACGGCAGCGTGGCGAGGTTCGAAGATTTTCGTGCATGGCAACCCAGGTGTGGAGTGCCACTTCGAATTCCGGCAGGATGTGCTTTAGCCTCTCATCGCGTTTGGCCAGTCCGATCTGGCACATGCCGATACCCGCACCTGCGCGAACCAGCGCGAGTTGGGCCAGATTGCTATCGGCGCGCGTGGCGAAAGGAATTTGATCGGCGTCGGGGATCGCCGGATTTTCTTTCTTCATGTTCTGAAGGATGGCTCTAATAAAGGGCGTCTTGCGATCGAAGCCGACCAGCCGGTGCCCCTCCAGATCCTCCTTCTTTATCGGCGTTCCCATTTTTTGCAGGTAACTGCTTGTCGCGTGGAAGCCGACGCGAAAATTGCCGACATAGCGCATGACGATCGCATCCTGGACCGGCTCGGTCATGCGAATGGCGATGTCCGCCTCCCGCCGCAGCAGATCCTCGATGGTGTCGGAGAGCGAAAGCTCGATTTCGAGCTTTGGATAGGTGTCCTGCATCGCGGCGATGATGGGTGGCAGGACCTCCACCCCAATCACATCCGAGGCGCTGATGCGCACGGCACCTTCGATCTTGCCGACCTCGCCGGAGGCGGCACGCACAAGCGCCGCTGCGGTCGCAGACAGATTTTCCGCATAGGGCTTCAAGGCAATCGCCGCATCGGTGGGAACAAGGCCATGGGGCGAGCGGATGAAGAGCTGATAGCCGATCGCTTCCTCAAGAGCACCAATATGGCGGCCCACGGTTGGCTGTGTGATGCCGAGCTCTCTTGCCGCCGCTGACAGCGAGCCGTCACGCAGCACGCTGAGGAAGGTGCGGTAATAATCCCAACTGATTTCGCGATCGACTATCATAATTTTTGTATGGCCGGTAAACGTGTTTAGCTAATTCTGTATAGCAATCTTTTCGTCCATGCTCCAGTCCAGAACGATTGCTCAAAAGGATTGGAGTTCATCATGGCAGAGGAAAAAGAGCGCGAGCAGCAAACAGCATTGGTTCTTGGCGCCCGCGGTGGCATTGGCGGGCACATTACCGAAGCTCTGCTTGGACGAGGCTGGAAGGTACGGGCGCTCGTGAGGGATAAGGTGCCAAGCTCTCACCACCCGATGATCGAATGGTGCGTCGGTGACGTGATGATGGCGGAAGATGTAGTGCGGGCCGCGCAAGGCGTCTCGCTCATCGTTCATGCGGTCAACCCACCCGGTTATAGAAACTGGGAGACCCTTGTTCTCCCCATGCTCGATAGTGCCATCAATGCGGCGGAGACAGTCGGTGCGCGCATATTGCTGCCCGGCACCGTCTATAATTTCGGCCCCGATGCGTTTCCCTTGCTGAAGGAGGACAGCCCGCAGAGGCCGACGACGCGCAAGGGAAAGATCCGCGTGGAGATGGAAGACCGCTTGCGCGCGGCATCAACGCGCGGCGTGCCGGTGCTGATTGTTAGCGCCGGAGATTTCTTTGGACCGAAGGCGCGCAACAATTGGTTTAGCCAGGGTCTCATTCAGCCCGGAAAGCCTGTGCGCGCTATCTCCAATCCGGGAAGACCCGGGATCGGCCACCAATGGGCCTATCTTCCGGATGTGGCGGAAACAATGATGCGTCTGCTCGCGCGTGCCGATGAGCTACCACCCTTCGCCGTCTTTCACATGGAAGGCTTCTGGGATGCGAATGGGCGCCACTTGCCTGCCGCTATCGAGCGCGTCGTTGGGCACCACGTTAAGATGAAGCGCGTTCCATGGTGGTTGTTTCGCATCTGCGCACCCTTCGTCCCGCTGTTCAAGGAAGTCCTGGAGATGCGTTATCTCTGGCAACAGGAAGTGCGGATGAGCAACGAGAAGCTTGTGGCGTTTCTTGGCGACGAGCCGTGCACGCCGATCGATGCGGCCGTCTTTGCGACGCTCAAGGATTTGAATTGCCTTGAGCCATATCCTGCCGGCTCAGGGATGGACCTAGCCCGCAACGAAAGCCGCGCACCCGTTTGAGGTGCGCGGCGTTCAATCTATGATCAGGCAAGCGCCGGATAGTCGGTGTAGCCTTCAGCGCCGCCGCCGTAGAAGGTTTGCTGGTTCGGTTCGTTCAGCGGCGCATTATCCTTCAGGCGCTGAACGAGATCCGGATTGGCGATGAAGGCCTTGCCAAATGCGATGGCATCGGCCTTGCCGCTGTCTACGGCTTCGATGGCGGATGCACGGTCGTAGCCATTATTGGCGATCCACAGTCCCTTGCCGCCAGCTTCAACGTAAGCGGCTTTCAGGGCAGCGTAATCGAAAGGCTTGTCGCCCTGCTTGAAATCACGCGGGCCACCGGTTGCGCCTTCGATCACGTGGATGAAAGCAAGGCCTCGGGAGCCAAGCTCTTTCACGACGTAGTTGAAGAGTGGCTGCGGGTCGGTCTCGACAATGTCGTTGGCAGGCGTGACGGGAGACAGGCGAATGCCGGTGCGGCCCGCACCAATCTCCTTGGCAACGATGTCCACCACTTCCAGCAGGAAGCGTGCACGGTTCTCAATCGAGCCGCCATAGTTATCGGTGCGCTGGTTGGTGCCGGACTTCAGGAACTGGTCGATCAGGTAGCCATTGGCGGCATGGATCTCGACGCCGTCGAAACCTGCCTCGATGGCAGCGCGTGCGCCCTTGCGAAAATCTTCCAGGATGACCGGAATTTCAGCGGTGCCGAGTTCGCGCGGCTCGGATGTTTCGGCGAAGGACCCGGTGCCGTCATCGTTGATGATGTAGGTCTTGGACTTTGCCTTGATGGCAGACGGGGCGACGGGCTGGCCGCCATGCGGTTGCAGCGAGGTGTGCGAGATACGCCCGACATGCCAGATCTGCGCGACGATCTTGCCGCCCACTTTGTGAACGCCATCGGTGACCTTCTGCCAGCCTTCGATTGCTTCCTGCTTGTAGAGGCCCGGAACATCGGCATAGCCCTGGCCCTGCTGCGAGACGGGTGTGCCTTCGGTGATGATCAGGCCTGCGGTTGCCCGCTGCTCGTAATAGGTGGCGTTGAGGTTGTTCGGGATCGCACCCGGGGACCGATTGCGGGTAAGCGGCGCCATAACGACGCGGTTTGCCAGGGCGATATCGCCAGCCTGCGCGGGTTCGAACAGTTTGGTCATGGTGCTTTCTCTTCCTGTTGATAGGGAGCGCAGCGATTGCGCCAATACGTCAAAGGGTTTCGTTCAGATAGGCCAGAAACTTGGCGATGTTTTCTTCGTCACGTTCATAGAAATTCCACTGGCCAACCTTGCGCGAGCGGACGAGACCGGCCGCCTGCAAGGCTGCGAGATGGGACGAGACAGTGGACTGCGACAGACCACTGATTTCGAATTGATGTGCACATACGCCCATGCTGAAAGGGTGCGCCTGGTTGAAGTGGTTCTCAGGCTTTTTCAGCCAGTTGAGAAACTTCAGCCGCACCGGATGGGCGATGGCTTTCAATGCGTCTTCGGGGTTCATCTCATTCCTGCATATCTAAACATCATGATATTTATATCGAGAATTTTCGATATCAAGGAATGGTGGGAATTTATCTCAAAAAAAAGGCCGCTGGATTTCTCAGCGGCCGACAGTTTTGAAGGTAAAAACCTCCAGAGGGGAACAGCACCGGACAACTGGAAAGCGTCGGGTGCTGATCAAGATATGGAGGCGGAATACGCTGGAAACAAGGGCAATTTCCCTTAATAATGCATTCAAATCCAGAAAATTATTGCGGGTAAAAAAAGAGGGCCGCCGGATTGCTCCAGGGCCCTTGTAATTGTGAAGGTCAAAAAACCTCCAGAGGGGAACAGCTGATGCGGCGGAACTGGGAGGAAAAGCCGCCGTGTGCATCAGCTATGTGCGATATGATGCTTTTATGGGCAGGCTTCAACTCTTTTTTGTGCAAGACAGGCATGCGTGCTGTGCATTGCTTGCCTGTTTTGTCATATTTTCTTCGCAAGGCTGCCACTGCGCCGAGATGAAATTCGGCACTATGGTACCGCTCATCGCCTTGTATTGGTTCATCTTTCAGGCACTGAGTGACGCGTCAGAAGTTCCAGTTGCGGGCCTTTGCCACGATGAAGTCGCGGAAGGCTTTCAGCTTGGCGGCGTTCTTCATCTCGTCCGGGTAGCAGAAATAGGTATCGAAGGATGGAATATCGGCCGGAAGCGACAGCTGAATGAGACCTGGATCGCGTCCCACAATATAATCAGGAAGGCAGGCAATGCCGATTCCCAGCAGACAGGCGCGCTTGATCGAGGTCTGGCTGTTGATCTGCAGGTGGGCAAGCCGGGTGTTGTCGGATGAGCGCCCGGCATTTTCCAGCCAGTTCACGTCCAGCAGGTAGTTGGGTGCAGGCTCGCCAAACGAGATGATCTTGTGGTTGTCGAGATCCTCGATCGACTGCGGCTCTCCATATCGGTTGATATAGGAGGGCGCGGCATAGACGTGCATATGCACGGTGAAGAGCTTGCGCTGGATGAGATCCGACTGCTGTGGCTGGCGTAGGCGAATAGCGCAATCCGCATGGCGCATGTTCACGTCCAGCTCCTCATTGTCGAGGATGAGCTGGATCGCCATTTCCGGATAAAGCTGGAGAAACTCCTGCACCTTGTCCGTCAGCCAGCCCTGGCCGAGGCCGACGGTGGTGGTGACACGCAGTTTGCCGCTCGGCTTTTCGGTCGTCTCCGTAAGTTGCATCTTGACGGTTTCGAGCTTCAGCAGCACGTCATGCGCAGTTCGATAGAGCAACTCGCCCTGTTCGGTGAGGATCAGGCCGCGCGCGTGGCGGTGAAAGAGCTTGACGCCGACATCCTGCTCCAGCGCGCTGACCTGGCGGCTAATGGCGGACTGGGACAGATGCAGCTTGTCGGCTGCGTGGGTGAAGGATCCAGCTTCGGCAGCCGCATGAAATATGCGCAGTTTGTCCCAGTCCAATGGCATAGGCATGCGGTTTGGTGCCCTTCTTTATTCGGCTGCAACAGCCAGCGGCGCCTGTGCGGCGAGATAACGTTCGGCTTCAAGAGCCGCCATGCAGCCCATTCCGGCCGCGGTGATGGCCTGGCGATAGGTATCGTCGGTGACGTCGCCTGCGGCGAAAATGCCTTCGACATCCGTTGCCGTCGAATCCGGTGCCGTCCACATGTAGCCGTTTGGCTTCAGCTTCAGCTTGTCCTTGAACAGTTCGACCGCCGGTGCATGACCGATCGCCACAAAGACGCCGTGGATCGGCATTTCAGTGATCTCACCGCTCTTGGTGTTGCGCAGACGTGCACCAGTGACAGACGGTGGCATGGGTGGCTTGGCCGGCGTGCCGGTGATTTCGGCTACCTCGGTGTTCCACAGGATCTTCACATTCTCCTTGGCAAAGAGGCGCTCCTGCAAAATCTTTTCCGAGCGGAAGCTGTCGCGACGATGCACGACGGTGACTGACTTGGCGATATTGGCGAGATAAAGCGCTTCCTCCACGGCGGAGTTACCGCCGCCGACCACGATCACGTCCCTGTTGCGATAGAAGAAGCCATCGCAGGTGGCGCAGGCGGAAACGCCAAAGCCCTGAAAGTGCTGTTCGCTTTCGATGCCCAGCCACTTCGCCTTGGCGCCGGTGGAAATGATCAGCGTGTCGGCTGTCCAGACCGCGCCGGAGTCGGTCTTGACGGTGAAGGGGCGGACAGTCGTCTCGACCTCAGTGACCAGATCGTTGACGATCTCCGCACCGACGTGCTGCGCCTGCTTCAGCATCTGATCCATCAGGAACGGGCCCTGGATCGGGTCGGCATAGCCTGGGTAGTTTTCCACATCCGTGGTGATCATCAACTGGCCACCCTGTTCCATGCCGGCAATCAGCACAGGCTCCAGCATGGCGCGAGCAGCATAGATGGCGGCGGTATAACCGGCGGGGCCGGAGCCAATGATCAAAACCTTTGTATGGCGGGCGGACATGGGACGGTTCCTTTCAACAGGGTGCAGGCAGCCGGATTTGGAGGTTGCGCCAGGATAGATACCCTTCTTGCGCAGCATTTAAGGGTGTCCAGTGTCGATATTCAAGGGCAGCCTTGCATTACCAACAGGGCAGTTGCAACAGAACACGTAATTTTGTGTCCCGAGCACGACGGATTATTGCGAATCCCGCCGCGTGGAGTAGAAGGAAGCACACAACCGCTGACGAAGGAATGCATGCGTGGCCAGCGTCGAACTCGATGCCATCGATCTCAAAATCTTGCGTGAACTGCAGCGCGACGGCCGCATGACCAATGTCGAGCTCGCCGACCGCGTCGGCATTTCGGCACCGCCCTGCCTGCGCCGCGTGCGCAAGCTGGAAGAGGCCGGCATCATCGAAGGTTACCACGCGATGTTGAACGCCCCCAAGCTCGGCTTCGATCTCGTGGCCTTCTGCATGGTCGGCCTGAAGCGCCAGTCCGAAGCCAACCTCAAAGCCTTCGCCGCCGCCACCGACCGCTGGCCGCTGGTGCGCCAGGCCTGGATGGTTTCCGGCGACAGCGACTTCCTGCTTCACTGCGTGGCCGAAAACCTCACGCAGTTTCAGGATTTCGTCATCGAGGTGCTGACCGCCGACGAGCATGTGGAGACGGTGCGGACGATGTTGACCATCCGGCAGGTGAAACGGTTGGGATTGGTTGAGGTTTGAGGGGAGGCGGTCAGCCTTCCTTTTCCCAGTTGGAAACGCCATCGACATAAGTCTTGGTCAACTTCCGCTCATCGCGCCACTCGCGCCCGATATCGGTAATGAGAAAGCGCTTTTTCGCCCCAAGCATGTAGTTCTTGTAGGGACGCACGAAGTCCTCCATGGCCGGATTGATACCGTCATAGAACTGCTTTTCGGGATCGTAGCGATCATCCATGAGTGATGCCGCGGTTCTGGCAAAATCGGTTTTCAAGAAAGAGGGCGAGGTGGCGAATAGCGGGAATGGCTTGCCGACTTTGAAACGGATGCCGAGGATGGTCTTTCTGTCCCAGCGGCGATGGAAATGCCCGTATCTGAAATTCCAGTGCTTGTGGTAATGGTTCAAGGATAATTGGGCCACGTCTTTGTCAGAAAAGATGCGAAAGACTTCAGTTGGGTCGAGTTGCTCATCAAGCAGCCAATCATCCTCGAGGTGAAACAGGATTTCGGATTGCGCCTGCTGCCAGAGGTATTTCACCGCCTTGCAGAAGCCTGGTTGCTCTGGCGTATGGATGCGAGCGTTCGGGAAGAGGGAGCGAATGACCGCTATCGTCGCGGCCTCATCATCGGTATCACCAAAAATCGGATCGATATTAGCGTAGAAATTGGCGATTTCAAAACGATCGAACATCGAGGCCTTAAAGCTCTTCAGCGTTCTCTCAAGGAGCTCCGGCCTGCGGCCAGCGACAAGGCAGATATCGATTGGCGGCATTCGGCAAAGTCCTCAAAAAGGCTGCAGGCAATTGTTCAGGCGGTCTGAGGTTTAATGACTTCCGTATGTCGTTTCAACGACAGACTGGTCTCGAGGCATGCATGAGCCACTTCATGTCCGAAACAAAACCAACTCCTTTGCGATAGGTGGCAAGGAATATCCATTTTACCTCTGACCGCTATGTGTTAGGGGACGGAACCTTTGTTTCGGGACTGGACATGAAACAGCTTGATATCGTTGTGGTCAATTTGGCTCGCTCGCACCAGCGGCGCGATGCGATGACTGCTTTGTTGGATCCGCTGGGTCTGCCCTATAGCTTTTTCGAAGCGGTCGATGGGCGCTCAGGACCACATCCTCTTTTTGCCAGATTCGATCCGCGAATGGCTGAAATGCGCCGTGGCTACACTTTGACCGGTGGCGAACTGGGTTGCTACGCCAGCCACTATCTTCTTTGGGAACGCTGCATCTCAGAAGATAAGCCGCTGCTGATTTTTGAAGATGATGTGGCGCTCAATGAAAACTTCCTCACGGCGTATCAGGTGGCGGCTGATCGCATTGAGAAGTATGGCGTCATACGGTTTTCTCGACACAAGAGACCACCGTGGGCAGTCGTGGAGACGCCGGCGGAAGGGCTGGACATCGTCAGGTTGAAGATCGGTCCGCACGGCACATCATGCTACGCGGTTTCCCCGAGAGCTGCCAAAAAGTTGGTGGAGACGGCGAAGGTGTGGTTCGAGCCTGTGGACTGCCATCTCGACCGGTTCTGGTTGCACGGCGTCAACTGCTACAGTTTTTCTCCGTCGCCTGTGACCCATGCCGCAGAAACGGCAGCGGAATCGGAAATCTGGCAAGGTAAAGAACGTGAAAAGAAGTCGCGAAGATTCAGGCACCGGCGCGCGCTTTACCGGACAGCAGACAAGTTCGCCCGCTTTATATTCAATATTTGCTATGTCGGTCGCTGGCAACGCCACTCAAAATAGAGCAAGAATACCGCCTTTCGATCAAGTATGCAGTTGGGAAATATGGTGATTATTACTCGCATAGTAGGCGGACTCGGTAACCAGATGTTTCAGTATGCTGTCGGACGGGCGCTTTCCATTGAAAAGAATCAGACACTCAAACTCGATTTGACTGAGATGGATCGATATAAATTGCGGTCGTTCCAGCTTGATCAGTTTGGTATTCACTGTGACGTAGCAGACGAAAAAGAAATTCCTTTCCGCCTCCGCAAAAGCTTCTTCGGAAAAATCATTACCTCTTTCAAAAACGCGGGCCGTGTTGCTCAGGTGATCGAAAAGTCCATCTCTTTTGATCCCGCCATCCTGCAACTGCGTGGTTCAGTGCATCTATCCGGTTATTGGCAGAGCGAGAAATATTTTACAGTTCATGCGGACGCTATCAGGCAGGATTTTTCGCTAAAGCGACCTTTCAGCGGTGAAAGAGAAAGAAGCTTTAGTCAAATCCGAAACGCGGAAATCGCTGTGTCCGTCCACGTGCGTAGAGGAGATTATGTCACAAACCCCACTGCGAACTTAACCCATGGCACCTGCGAACCGGAATGGTATCGTGCGGCGATGGAGAGGATGGTTGAGCATACAGGCCCCGTCACATTCTTTGTTTTCTCCGATGACCCGCAGTGGGCGCGTAATAACCTTCCGAGTTTTGATCGAATGGTTTTCGTTGAACCGCAATCAGACGGTCGCGACGGGGAGGATATGCATCTTATGGCCAGGTGCCATTCCCATATTATTGCCAATAGTACCTTTAGCTGGTGGGGCGCCTGGCTCAATCCGCGCCAAGATAAACATGTGATCGCGCCCGCTCGATGGTTTCGTTCCGAAGCACACAACGCCAGCGACTTGGTTCCGGTGCAATGGGAGCGCGTATAAACCAGAGTTTCGCGCTAGCACGTCCAGCAAAAGTGCGTTGGCGATTTTGCGTCCGGTCTGCATCAAAACAAAAAGATTGAGCGTCTTAGACGATTCGATTTTAACAGGAAATGCTCTGGGCATCGGCATCAAGGGGATTTCTTCCCACCCCGCCGCAGCAATTTACTTTTGACGATCCAGTAGAAAACGACCACACGTCTCGTAAGTCCCTGAGCTCGCCTAAATCGGGTCTTGCGTTGGGGGCTATTCGAAGCGAGTGGGACGAAGTGGCTTTTTTCGATGCTAAACACCGGCTGGATTTTCGAGGTGTCGGATACTATGTCATCAACAATCTGCCTATAGCGGTCCACAATGTTCTTGTAATCAAAGCTCTTGGCATATGCGATGATCTCCTCTCGAGACTTGACTGCCTGAACGCGATTTTCAACAATTTTTTCGCGCAAATATTTAAGATCTTTAATCTTCTCTTCAGGAACTACGGTAATAAAAGATCTTGCGGTATCGAGGTTCGCCGACGATGCTTCGCTGACAACCACTCCTAAGCCTGATGAGAGTGCCTCCAAACATACCAAGGGATGGGCTTCTGCCTCACTTAGCAGTACCAAATTGCCGTAGTGCGTAAGCTCATTATAAACGTCTTCTCTCGTCCATTCCCCCAGATAACTTTCAGTTGTAGGGTTGAAACCGGCACGGTATGCCTTGGAGTAACTTCCTATACCGCCGACGAAATCGATATCGGCCCGAGCGCGCTGTGCCAAGCTCTGACGCTTCCTGACGCTGACCTGCGCCAGACATACGCTTTTGTGAGGCTTCGTCGGCGCGGGATCGTATTTGAAGAGACCCGTGTTGACGCCATTGGGAGTGATACGGATCCTCCTAGGATCAACGCCATCCCGAAGATACATTTGCGCAATTGAAGGAGACAGACAAAATAAATATAAATCCTCCTGAGAGACGGCGAAACTGTGCGTGCTGGCGATGTACTTGGGAAACAGGTGGGGGGTTTCCAGATACCCAAAATGAGACGTGAATGCCCTATTCTTGCAATTTATGCGAGTCATGATTCCAATATGATTGTCCGCGTGGCAATGTACAAAATGGGGATTATAACTATTCACTTTTTCGATAACTTCGTCTGCCGATTGTTGGTTGACGATCAGTACATCACATCCTTGCCTTTGAAGTTCGAGGCTATAGTCGTAAACCAGTGTCTCGACGGCTCCCCAACCTTGAGGTGGAACGCTGATCAGACCCGGAGCGATAAGTGCGATCTTCATTGAACTGTACCAAATGTGCGGTGAGTATTGCTATTCTACGTCTTTATGTGTCGCGAAATTTAGCGATTTTTGGCTGTAGCTATTGGGTATCCTCCCTGACAGATTGAGCAAGACAGACAGCAAAGCCTGATCCTGCCTGTGATTCTGCCTGTTCGATCCAATCGGAGCAATTGCTTCTCTGATCGTCGCCAATCGTGCCCACTCAGGAACAATGCTTTTTGCCGTTGGGTGCTCCGAGTATACGGCTATGCATGCGCCATTGATGTTTCTTTTTCCTTTGGCCCATTCTATATCTTTGTTAAAATAGCTTAGGGTCGCCGGATGTGTCCATCTCGCCAAGTCTCCTGATGAGTCTTGAGAGAACAAGCCATATTTCAGAGCATGTGCTTGAAGTCTCCAGAGTTTGCCAAGGATCATATTTCCCGCGTCCATCCAGATGACGACGCCACCCTGTTCTTGAACAATGTCATTGATTATTATTGGCTTCCACGCGTACTCGCCAGCATTAACGCTCACGTCGAACCATGCGGGATATTTGCTGTAATTGAATCGTCTGATGTCCGATGGCAGGTCTATTTTTTGAAGTCTTTGGACGCTTTCGTCCGATAGACCAAGATCAATTATAACCATTTTATCTTTTTGATGATTTTTCTGTGCGCTCTTTAGAAATTGCTCTAAAGAACGGGCATGGGTTTCATCGGCTGCGGTTACCAAAGTTAGCTTTGGCCTTTTTAGGTGATACCTCAGTAAATCTAACAAGTGTCTCGATATCCTAATCATCATCTCCTCCCATATAAAATATATACCCTAGTTATTTTATGTTATTATTGTTATGAATAATATTACTCTGTCGCATTTTCTCTTTTGTTCCTCTGGGTTATTTACTTTAATATATCTGGTTCCCCATATTTAAATGTATTTAACGTAAAATTGCCGTCAAGAATTGCTTCGCGAACGATGTAGTTTAGCTGCGTGCCACAGCGCTTTCGCGCCGTTCCGGACCTGGCTATATCGCCTCTCGAAAGAGACTTCAGAAAACAATGTCTTACTCTTGGCGTACTTAGTGAGAGTGACGTTGTTGCATATTTTTGAAATCAGATTTATCACATTGTATTCACTCAGGACTTTTGTTCTCGCGGCGCGAATTGCGTCAACTGAGATTTCTGCTCGATCCGACTCCAAAGCCGTCTTGATGGATTTCAGTGATCCTTCCAGGTCTCTGGGGTTTATGGTGATGATTTGTTTGTCTGAAAAATACTCGCCGATGTTTGGGCAACCACAATATATAGGTAAGGTCATGGAAAGATATGTATCAGAAAGCTTTTCTGTCCAATAGTCAAAGTACGAGCTATTTTCGATGGCTATGTGATAGCGGTACTCAGGAATTACCTGCAGCTTATCACCGAAATTATTTCTGCCCCTGCCAAACAAATCGACCTCATCTCCAAAGTAATTTTTTATTTTCTCCGCAAACTCAATGCGTTGCCGATGCCCCGTAGTGTATGCTTTGTTGGACGTGATGATCGAAATGGACTTTTTTTTTGTCGGTTGAAATTGTTCAAAGTCAGAATAATCCCACATTTTTTTGAGTGGGACGCCCTGTTCATCCCATAATCCAATATGCCAGAGTGTTGGAACGTGGCCTACAATCAAGTTCTTGTGTCTGCTGCTTTGATCAACTCCATAAACCACGTCAAACTGAGATAGAAATCTCTCGTTATAGGTTTTAATGCTGGGTGGTTCGGATGCCAAAAAGATGCTAGTAGTTGCCTTGATCTTTCCGGATTGATCCTCTGGAATTTCGTTGAATGCGACAATGAGGTCGCAATCGTTCACATCGCCGGAAAGCTCAAATTCGATACCGTTCCAGTAGGGAGACCTGTCTGGAAAATATCGTAGCCAGAACTCAGGCGTACATGACGATATCAGGCCAACTTTGGGCATTTCCAGGTCCTTGTTATTTCGCCGTTGAATAGTGTTCAGACGTGGCAAAAGTCGAAGTTAGTGGCTGGCGAGAGCCTTCGCCTCATCGTTTTCATTTTCTCTTCGCTCATCGGCCTTAGTGTCTCGGTAAAGTTCGCCCAAATCGCGCTGGTCAAATGCCCAAACTCTTGCAGATAAGTTCATGGGTGTGAAGAACGAAGATACCTTTGCCGTTCCAGAGTTGTCGGTGATGATCTTTGAGTCGTTTCGCTATAGATCAGACTTGGTGGTGCACAGACCGGAAATGTCGGACTAAGTCGGCAGCATTCGTGTCATCGATTTGCATATGCATACTTTCAGTTGTTGTGCCACTTGACGTTTCAATTGCTTTACATCCGCCGGAAGAAATCTTCCTTTGCCGCCTTCGCAGCTATTTTTTTGATCAGAGGAGCTCTTGTAAGGTCGAGCGGACCGTCGACTCCGCGTAGGACGCGATCAATATTTTCGAATACATCAAAATATTTCGGCGGCGTTGCTAAATGAAACATATCGGAGTTCGTGACGCTCATTACATCAAGAATAACTTGATCGTTAACGCACAATCCAAGCTCCAGTAATTTCTTGTATGAAGACCGTGCCAAGCTGCAGTATTTAGAGACCAGTTCTGCTGGAACAAGCTGCATTCCTCCCGCGCAGGCGAACCTTCCTTCAACGACCCGCATTCTGAGCTCTTCAGGTTTGATGTCAGTTAATCTCTCGGTTTTCTTGGCGGACAAGACAATTTTTCTTCTGGCGCGCGGTGTCACCTGGGTGAGGGATGGAAGAAACGGTGCAGCGCCTCCGCGTCTTCCCAGCCCGTAATCCAGCCATAAATAGTGCGTGAAACTGCCACTTGTTCTTAAAAAGGCACGTTCGATAGCATCCCACTTCGCTAATCCTACGATGTTATACTCGGCATGATGATACTCTATTCTATCAACCTTTGCCTTTTTTGTTAACTCCGAGAAAGACGTAGAGGATAAAGTGCGCCGTGATTCCTGTAGATACTTATGAGCCTCAAGCTCACCGAAGCCAGCTATATCCTTGTGGTCAAATCCGTCGGAAATCGCTCCGAGCTCGTCGGTCAATATGTATTTCGGCGGCGACATTCTCTTAACATATTCTGTCGCGAACTTGATGTAGTCGTCTTTTGAACGAGGCGATATATCCCATTTGGCCCGGCCTAGATCGTAAAACGCCGTAACGATAAGTATCTTCAAGCCGCCCTCATTGAATACTTCGTTTAACTGGGTTGTTAAAACTCGCCATAAACGTGGTCAACATGCCTTTGATTCCGGCATTCAACCCAATGTGGGGCTCCCACCCCATTGCACGCAATTCTCCCGCACTCATCAACTTTCGCGGCGTGCCATCCGGTTTACTGAGATCGTGCTTGACCTCGCCCTTGAAGCCCACGATGTCGCAGATCAGTTGAGTGAGATCCAGGATGGAGATGTCTTCACCGCTACCAACGTTGATATGCGCATCTTCCGAGTAGTTCTTCATCAAAAAAACGAGCGCGTCCGCACAATCGTCCGAATGGAGAAACTCACGGCGTGGGGTGCCGGTGCCCCATATAACGATCTCTTTGTCGCCGCGTATTTTGGCCTCACAAGCTTTGCGAAGAAGAGCTGGCAGAACATGGCTGGAGTTCAGATCGAAGTTATCGCCCGGGCCATACAGATTTGTTGGCATCGCTGAGATGAAGTCACAGCCGTATTGCTTGCGATAGGCTTGCGTCAGCTTAATGCCGGCGATCTTGGCGATCGCGTACCATTCGTTTGTCGGTTCAAGCGAGCCGGTGAGGAGTGCTTCTTCCTTGATCGGTTGTTCCGCGAACTTCGGGTAGATGCAGGATGACCCAAGGAACAGCAGCTTTTCGACGCCAGCGCGGTAGGATGCGTCGATGATATTGCTTTCGATCATCAAGTTTTCGTAGAGGAATTCGGCCGGGCGTGTGTCGTTGGCGAGAATGCCGCCGACTTTTGCTGCCGCCAGAAAGACCGCTTGTGGACGGTTTTCCATTATCCATTCGCTCGTTTGCGCCTGGTTTGCGAGATCGACGGTATCGCGACCGACGGTCAGGATTTCGCAGCCTTCCTGTTCAAGCCGCCTGACGATGGCCGAGCCGACCATCCCGCGGTGGCCGGCCACCCAGACGCGTTTTCCTTGAAGGTTATAGATGCTCATGGCTATACGCCTTTTGCGATGGTGTCGGACTGCATGAGCCGCAAGTCCTCGACAACCATCTCTCTTGCCAGTTCCCGAACACTCGTCTCATGCTTCCAACCCAGCTTCTCATGTGCCTTCGTCGGGTCGCCGATCAGGAGATCGACTTCCGTTGGGCGGAAGTAGCGGGGGTCTACTTCCACCAGCACCTTGCCGGTTGCGGTGTCGATGCCCTTTTCGTTGACGCCTTCGCCTTCCCATTTCAGCGTGAAGCCGGCGTCGGCGAAGGCCCATTCCACGAAGGTGCGGACGGGGGTGGTTTCGCCGGTGGCGAGAACGTAGTCGTCTGGCTCGTCCTGCTGCATCATCATCCACATGCCGCGGACATATTCCTTCGCATGGCCCCAGTCGCGCTTGGCGTCGAGGTTGCCGAGGTAGAGCTTTTCCTGGCGGCCGAGCTTGATGGCGGCGGCGGCGCGGGTGATTTTGCGGGTGACGAAGGTCTCGCCGCGCAGCGGGCTTTCATGGTTGAATAGGATGCCGTTGGAGGCATGCAGGCCATAGGCCTCGCGGTAATTCACCACGATCCAGTAGGCGTAGAGCTTGGCTGCAGCGTATGGGCTGCGGGGATAGAAGGGCGTGGTTTCTCGCTGCGGCACTTCCTGTACGAGCCCGTAGAGCTCGGAGGTGGAGGCCTGGTAGAAGCGGGTCTTCTTTTCGAGACCGAGAATTCGGATCGCCTCCAGCAGGCGAAGCGTGCCTATGCCGTCGGCATTGGCGGTGTATTCCGGCGTTTCGAAGGAAACCTGAACGTGGCTCTGGGCGGCGAGATTGTAGATTTCGTCCGGCTGGGTTTCCTGAACGATGCGAATGAGGTTGGTTGCGTCCGTCATGTCGCCGTAATGCAGGATGAAGCGTGGGTTTTCCTCGTGCGGATCCTGATAGATGTTTTCAATGCGACCGGTGTTGAAGGACGAGGAACGGCGCTTGATGCCATGGACGATGTAGCCCTTGTCGAGCAGCAGTTGAGCCAAGTAAGCACCATCCTGGCCGGTGACGCCGGTAATGAGGGCTACTTTTGCTTTTTCGGACATCGGCTTGCTTTCATCTTTTCTTCGCGCTGGCGCGTCGAGCAGAAGCAGGCGCGCGTTCACGCTGCGATACCGCAAGTCGTCGGCAAAATAAACCGGGAAGTTGACGCCGATGTCTTGAGAGTATTGAGACCGGGCCTCGCTGGCGGCGCATCTTGTGCTGTGATCGTTGAAAAGCCTATAGAGTCGCTGAGCTGCGAAGGCCTTGTTGGGCTTCAAGAGTTGGAAGAGTGCGACATGAACCAGGCCATTCCCGTTTTCGTCATTAACCTTGCGCGCCGCGAGGACAGGCTGGAGCGCGTGTCGCATCATCTTCAAGAGCGTGGCGTGGCGTTTACCCGCGTCGATGCCTGCGATGCCACGAAGGTGGATGAAGCGGTTCTGGATGGCGTCATTACACCTGCGGGGCCACTCGGTGCGCTCGGCCTCGGCGATCGGTCCTGCACGGTGAGCCACACCTATGCATGGGAAGCCTTTTTGCAGACAGGCGCGCGGTTCGGTTTGATGCTTGAGGACGATGTGTTTCTCTCAGGCGATGTCTCCAATCTCTTGCGGTCTGACGACTGGATTCCCCCTCATGTCGATGTGATCAAGCTGGAGAAATTCGGCTCCGGTATCTCCAAGGTCCTCTTGGGGGATGCTGAGATCAAGGTCCCTGGCACGGAGCGCGCTCTGCACCGTATGTATTCACGGCATGTCGGGGGCGGGGCCTATATTCTGTCGCGCCGGGCCGCGCAGCTAGCGCTGTCCTATCGAGGACGGATGAGGGTTCCTGTCGATCATTTTCTTTTCAACGACACGGTGTCGCCGGTCTTCCGGCAGTTGAAGCCATTCATCGTCCAGCCGGCAATGGCGACGCAGCGGCACTATGAGTACAACTCCGATATTGCCAAGTTCGGGAAGGCCGCTCGCCCCACGGGCTGGCGGCTGAAACTGAGGAAGCTGCGTCGGGGTTGGAACGAGATCAGCCAGATTCACCGGCAGCTCGTGGTTTTCCTGACCAAGCGCGGCGCCATCAGAGAGATTTTCTGGAAAGATTCCGCGCCCTAACGGTCATTTGGTCTGCATAAGCTTCAGTTTCTGGCTACCTTTATTGTTCGCAAGGCCGCCAAGCACACTTTTGCCCTATAAGTCACGTGGACTATTATCGGACGCGGTTATATAGCGCTTAAGCGTTGGCCGGGTGCGGAGCGATAGTGGATGAGTGCCGAAAGAATTCTTCATATGCATTTCGGCAAGGAGGGCGGTGCCGAGCGCTTTTTCGTCAATCTGGCAACAGCGTTTGGCGATCGTGGGATCGAGCAGCGCTTTATCGTGCGTCCGGGTCGCATCTGGCGCGACGAGATTGCAGCCCTTGGTCCCACCATTGAAAGCGAATATCGCCGCATCTCGCCAAAGGCACTCTGGCTTCGCTGGCAGGTGAACAAAATCATGCGCGAATGGAAGCCGGATGTGGTCATGGCCTGGATGTCGCGCTCCTCGCGGCTTGTTCCAGCACATGGCAACAGCGTGCGGCTGACGCGGCTTGGCGATTATCCCCGTCATCTCAAGAATTTCCGTAACAACGATCTCATTGTCGCCAATGCGCCCGGCATTGCCGAGGCCTGCGTGCAATTGGGATGGACGAAGCCGGTCAAGGTCGTCTCCAATTTCGTTCGTGAAACCACCATCAAGCCGGTATCGCGTGCCAGCATGGGTACACCGGAGGATGCCTTCCTCGTTGTGGGTACCGGACGGTTCATCCGGCGCAAGGGGTTCGATGTTCTGATCAAGGCCGTGGCGCAGATTCCCGATGCCTGGCTGTGGCTGATCGGCGAAGGCGACAAGCGGGCCGAGATGGAGCAACTGGTGCAGGAACTGGGCATGGCAGACCGCACCCGCTTCACCGGCTGGGTCGAGGAGCCGATGGATTATGTTGCCGCGGGCTCGATCTTCGTTATGCCATCGCGCCATGAGCCGCTTGGCAATGTGGTGCTCGAAGCCTGGCAGGCGGATGTGCCGGTGGTCTCCACCCGTTCCGAAGGGCCTTCCTGGTTCATCCGGGATGGGGAAGATGCGCTCATGTGTGACATCGACGATGTGGATGGCACCCTTGCGGCGATCAATCGCATCCGCACAGATGATCAACTGGCGGCGAAATTGCGAGAGCAGGGCAGGGCGCGGCTTGACGCCGATTTCCGCAAGGATGCGGTGGTGGATGCCTATCTCGATCTGTTCAAGCAGATGAAACGGTAGGGCGTTTTGATGGTCTCCAACTCAAATGACATCCCGGCAAATGCCGATTTCTGCTGCTACGTCATCAATCTGGATGGCAGCACGGAGCGTTTCTCACAGGTGTCGGCGTCGCTTGAGAAAGCCGGCGTCGCATTCGAGCGTCTCTCGGCTTTCGATGGACGCAAGCTGTCCCTCGACACGGTCGCCGATTATGATGCCGCGGCTGCCAGACGCTATATGGGGCGCGAGTTGGTCGGTGGCGAAATCGGCTGTTATTACAGTCACTTGAATGCGGCGAAGGCGTTTCTTCGCACGGACCAATCCTACTGCCTAGTAATCGAAGATGACGCCGCACCGCATGAAGCTCTGCAGGCGATCGTGACGGAAACGATCGGTTTTCTCAATGCGCATGATCCCGACTGGCGGATCGTCAACATGGGCAATGAGAAGCTGAAGATCTTCCGTCCACTGAAGACCATGAGCTTCGGGAAAAATATATTTACTCTTTGCTCCGCCCACTATTTTCCGATGACGACAGGTGCCATCTTGTGGTCGAGGAAAGGTGCGCAGGAGTTCGTCGATGGACACCGTGTGATCTTCGCGCCGGTCGATAACTTCTTCCGCTACTGGATCACCCGCGTTGGCGGCGGCTATTCTTTCTTTCCAAGGCCCGTGTCCACCACCGATGCGGTCAGCGATATTGCGCATCCCGGAAAGATATCGAGAAGCCGTAATGCCCGCAGCTTCCTTTATGGTCTGCGCAAACAGCGGCGGCTTCTGGTGGACAAGCTGATCGCGACCAAGCGGAAGTATTTCTTGTGATCTCGCCCCGTTACAATCACCTTACAGTCCAAGCCCGAGAAAGTGCGTTACGATGAGCGTGAAGCGGATCTTTCATCTGCAGTTCGGCACGGATGGCGGCACCGAGCAATTCTTCCTGCGCCTCACCCGCGCTTTTCACGAGCGTGGCATAGAGCAGCAATTCGCCATCCGGCCGGGCGTAACGTGGCGTCACGAGCTTGACGATCGGGGGATGGTGCATGAGGGCTACTATCTTCGCCGCTGGCCCAACTGGTGGCTGCGCACACAGTTGCTGAAGCGCTCGATGAAGCGGTGGCCGGCCGATGTGGTGATGGGGTGGCGTGCGCCGACGGCGCGGCTGATGCCGGACGCCGGTCATGCCATACGCGTCGTGCGTCTTGGCGACTATCCTCATCACGTCCGCTATTTCGGCAACACCGATGCCATCGTCGGCAATGCACCGAATGTCATCGAACACTGCCGTACACTCGGCTGGCAGGGTAAGACGACGATTATATCCAATTTTCCGGGCGAGGTTGGCACTTCCCTCGTCAAGCGGTCGGATTTTTCGACGCCGGACGATGTTCCTCTGGTTTGCGGTCTTGGCCGCTTCGTGCCGACCAAGGGTTTCGATACCTTGCTGCGGGCGATCGCTGCGACGCCTCACCTGTGGCTCTGGCTGGTAGGCGATGGCCCCGATAGAGCCGATCTGGAGCGGTTGGTGCAAGAGCTTGGGATTGCCGATCGCGTCCGCTTCATCGGCTGGGTATCGGAGCCGGCGGCCTATATCAAGGCGGCGGATATGTTCTGCGTGCCGAGCCGACAGGAGCCGCTTGGCAACGTGCTACTCGAAGGCTGGAAGGCGGAAGTGGCTGTGGTGTCCACCAAAACCGAAGGGCCGTCCTGGGCAGCTGCGCATGATGAAAGCGCTCTCTTCACCGAGATCGACGATGTCGAGGGTATGGCGCAGGCGCTCTTGCGTCTGCAAGGGTCGCCCGAGCTTCGAGCGAAGCTGGTTCAAGGTGGGCGAGAGCAATTGGCCGCACGCTTTTCCGCAGAGCGGATCGTCGATCAATATCTCGAATTTTTCGAGGGGCTGAGACGAGGAACGTCGCTCGGTCCAAACGTTTAGAACGCGAAGGCTGTGGGAACGTCACTAAATAGAGCTGGTCCCCTATCCTAGGTAGGCAGTTTTTCTTAATGCTTAGACAGAAATACTATTCTGTCGCGAGCTACAGTATGAATTCAAAATTTAGCAAAGCCTTATTTCTTTACTACTCTATGGTCCTCCATTTCGTTAATGTAAGAATGAAGTTTAAAGGTAGACGTTCACATTACTCACGCGCGGAGCGCGAACCTTTTTTTAAAGTCGACGATGGTGAGCAATCGCTCATCTTCTGCAGAAGGATACGAGCGCCATTCTACAAGAATGGTATTGGGAGACGCCTGCAAATTTTGATGACGTCCTATAATCTCGACAAAATTCCCCAAGACGTTACCGGTGCGTTCATTGATTGCGGCGCGAATATTGGCGAACTGGGGTTGGTATCACGTGCGCGAGGCTGGCAATATCACGCCTTCGAGCCGGAGCAACTAGAGGCAGATTGCTGTGATATCAATGCGTTCCAAGGGCAGCCGAAATGCAATCGGTTGGCGCTTTGGTCAGAGGAAACCACTCTCACATTCTACTCGAAGCCCAACACGGCTGATTCATCAGTTTTTGAACAAACCGATATTGTGTCCAAAAAAGAAATCAAAACGACCACCATCGACAAGTACATTTCTGACGCAGCCATCACCGACATCGCGGTTCTGAAAATTGAGGCAGAGGGTGCGGAGCCTGAAGTTCTTCTCGGTGCTGAGGCAGCGCTCACTCGCGCAAAGTTCGTGACGGTCGATTGTGGTTTCGAACGTGGAATGGCACAGGAAAGCACGCTGGTGCCCGTTGCCAACTTTCTTTTAAAGAGAAATTACGAGTTAGTTGCCTGGGACCGGAACTGGTATCGCTTCCTTTTCATGAAAGTCTAAGACACCATTCAGAAATCCTCATTGGGGATTGCAAACGGCAACTTCTGTGCTTGTGGTGCTCACCTACATTCAAGACGCCGTGCTCCGGTTCCCGAAACCATCACTTTCGCCGGCAAACGGCAATTTTTGAACCACCTGCAAAGCATCTTCATTCGAAGGCGACGTCTTGGTAGCACTTTGACAAGGCGTCCACTTCCTGCCGCAAATCAAATTTGTTCGTCGCCAGGATTCTTGCTTCTGCGCTTGCTGCTCTCAGTAATTGCTCGTCGCTCAGGAACAGGTTCGCCGCATTAGTCATCGCATCGAGATTATCGCGGCCAATGACGGTGCCGGTTTCGCCTTCACGCACCAATTCCGGAAAGGCTCCGACATCCGTTGCGATCACAGGCACACCCGTCGACATGGCTTCCAGAGGGGTGAGGCCAAATCCCTCCCAGCGCTGGGGGGCGATGAAGAGGTCAAGCGCGCGGTACCATTCGTTGATGTTGGTATGCTCTCCGACGAAGAGAATGCGGTCGGCAAGACCTGCGGCGCGCACTCTTTCCTTCAAGCCATTCTCGAAATCCACATGCGGACCTGTCGCGCGTCCGGCAACGATGGCCGACCATTGCGGGTGGTCTGGCAGAACGCGGATCATCGTGTCAACGAAGAGATCCGTACCCTTCTGGTGCCGTATACGGCCGAAGCAGCCGGCATATTTGCGCTGAGGATCGAGGCCGCGTGCGACTTTTGCCTCAGGCTTATCGGCGGGCGGGGAGAAGCGATCGGTGTCGATGCCGTGCATGATGACCGTGCTCGGTACCTCCAGATAAGAAGCCGTCTGGCTATTGGTGGCAATCACGCCATCCATTCTGGAAATCAGAAACTTGGTCCAGCCAGTGTGCTTACGCTGCGAGGCGGAGGTGAAGACGATCTTCAGCTTCATGCGCAGAATATCGCGCATGATGATGGCCGGCAGCATTTCTATATTGCGGCGCGCGTGCCAGACGCGCGGTCTGCCTGCCGGACCGTTTTGCCAGAGCCGCCACAGATCGCGGAAACGCACATATGGCAGGCTTTCGGGCAGGCCGGGGCCGATGACGGCGATCTTCTGCCCGAGCCGGTTCTGCACCGGCACGAGCTGAATGATCGTGGATGTCACGCCCGAGAGCCTGCGCTTGAAGTTCGGCGCAAGGACGCGGACATCTCTCAGATCGACATGGGGCAAGTCTTGAAGTCTCGCAACAGGAGCGGGGGATTCAGTTCCAGTTGACGGACAGGATCTCGTAGCCGCGCGAGCCGCCAGGCGCATTCACTTCAATGCTGTCACCGACTTCCTTGCCGATCAGGGCGCGGGCAATGGGAGAGGAGATCGAAATGCGACCTTCCTTCACGTCGGCTTCCTGATCGCCAACGATCTGATAGGTCTTTTCTTCATCGGTGTCTTCATCGATGAGCTTGACGGTGGCGCCAAACTTGATCTTGGAACCGGACATCTTGGAGAGATCGATGATCTCGGCGCGCGCAGTCAGATCTTCGAGCTCGGAGATGCGGCCTTCATTGTGGCTCTGCGCTTCCTTGGCGGCGTGATACTCGGCATTTTCCGACAGGTCGCCATGGGCGCGCGCTTCGGCGATCGCCTCGATGATGCGCGGGCGCTCTTCCTGCTGACGCCAGCGAAGTTCTTCCTGCAACTTGACGTAACCACCCTGGGTCATCGGTACTTTTTCTACCATCTTTTTATTCCTTCACATTCGCACCGCGGTAGTCGCAGACACAAAAAGAAACAGGTTCCGGAGCAAAACTTCGGAACCATGTCAAAATCACAATTTGTCGGACTATATCAGAAGAGCATCCTGAAATGCCAGCAAATTAAAAGGCCCGTAAAAAACAAGCATTTTCAATGTGCTCCGCTTGTGATTTGACTTTCGTCATTGGAACATATAAAGAACATACTATGAAGAAGTCAATCAAAGAGCGGCTTGCAGTTCTCTCGGATGCAGCGAAGTATGACGCCTCCTGCGCGTCCAGCGGGACCTCGAAACGCAACTCGGCGCAAAGCGGCGGGCTGGGGTCGACGGAGGGTTCGGGCATCTGTCATGCCTATGCGCCGGATGGTCGTTGTATCTCGCTTTTAAAGATTCTTCTGACCAATTTCTGCATCTATGATTGTGCCTATTGCATCAACCGTTCGTCGAGCAATGTCGAACGCGCACGCTTTACCGTGGAAGAGGTCGTGTGGCTGACGCTGGAATTTTATCGGCGAAATTACATCGAGGGTCTGTTTCTTTCTTCCGGCATCATTCGCTCTTCCGACCACACGATGGAGGAACTGGTGCGCGTGGCAAAAGAATTGCGCGTCACCCATGGCTTCCGGGGTTATATCCACCTGAAGTCCATCCCTGAAGCATCGCCGCATCTGATTGAAGAAGCGGGGCTTTATGCCGATCGTCTCTCAATCAATATCGAACTCCCGACCGATAGCGGAATTGGCAAGTTCGCGCCGGAAAAGCAGCCCGGCAATATTCGTCGCTCCATGGCGGATATCCGTTTGAAGATCGAGGAGGCGGGCGAGCCGACCCTGAAGACGAAGCGGGTCAAGACCTTTGCGCCGGCGGGGCAGAGCACGCAGATGATTGTCGGTGCCGACGGCGCCGACGACGGCACGATTCTTTCGACCAGTGCGCGGCTTTACGGAAGCTATGGCCTGCGGCGTGTCTATTACTCCGCCTTCAGCCCCATTCCGGATTCGTCGAAGAACCTGCCGCTCATCAAGCCGCCCTTGATGCGCGAGCACAGGCTCTATCAAGCCGATTGGCTCTACCGGTTCTACGGCTTCGACATCGGCGAGATTACCTCGACGCAACAGAACGGAATGCTCGATCTCGATATCGATCCCAAGCTCGCCTGGGCGCTCGGCAACCGCCAGAAGTTTCCTGTCGATGTCAATTCGGGTGAGAGAGAGATGCTGCTGCGCGTGCCTGGGTTCGGCGTGAAGACGGTGAACTCCATCCTGTCTTCGCGCCGCTTTCGGAGACTGCGCTTGGAAGATCTGGCGCGCTTTGGCGTATCGCTGAAGAAGGTGAAGGCGTTTGTCGTCGCGGATGGCTGGACGCCGGGCAAGTTGACCGAGCGGCCCGACCTGCGCGCCATGTTTACACCGCCACCGGAACAGTTGTCGTTGCTGTGATGTATGCGGTCGAACTGGAGGGCAGGGGCAATTTTTGCGAATGGCGCGATGCCGCGCGTTCGCTTCTTGCGGCGAGTGTGGCACCGAGCGAGGTGGATTGGCGGCTGAAGAGCGACCGCGGCACGCGTCTTGATTTCGAGCAGCAGGCCTCTCTACCGGTGGCGAAGACGCCAGCGCAGATCACGGTTCCATCGGCCTTCCTGCCATTGGCGGAGGCGATCATCTGCCACAGCGATCCGGCGCGCTTTTCTTTGCTGTATCGTCTCCTGTGGCGGCTGCAGCAGGATCGGGCGCTATTGCAGATCAAGGCCGATCCCGATGTTCAAGCGGCCCGGCAAATGGAGAAATCCGTCCGTCGCGACAGCCACAAGATGACCGCCTTCGTCCGTTTCAAGGAAGTGCCGGGCGAGGGCGCGCAAGCACGGCGCTGCTTCATTGCGTGGTTTGAGCCGGATCATTTCATTGTCGAGCGAAAGGCGCCGTTCTTCCAGCGGCGCTTCAACGACATGGATTGGCTGATCGCGACTCCGAAAGGGTCTGCGCGGTGGAATGGTCAATTGCTTGAGACGTCGCGCGAACCAGCGGAGCGGCCGGATATTTCCGACGAGACGGATGAGTTATGGCGCACCTACTATGCCAATATCTTCAATCCGGCGCGGCTGAAGATCAAAGCCATGACGGCGGAAATGCCGAAGAAATACTGGAAGAACCTGCCAGAGGCTGATCTCATCCCGGAACTTGTCATCGGCGCGGAGGCGCGCGTGCTTGGCATGGCGGCCAAGGCTGCGACCGAGCCGCAGATGTTTCACCATCGCATCCAGGCGGCGGCCGCAGCCAAGCCGCAGGAAGTGCTGCCGGATGCAAACACGCTCGCTGGCGTGAAGCGTGAAGCTCAAAGCTGTCAGATGTGCCCGCTACATTGTGCCGCAACGCAAACCGTCTTCGGCGAGGGGCCTGAGAAGGCGCAGGTGATGGTCGTCGGTGAGCAGCCGGGAGATCATGAAGATCTTGCCGGGCGACCCTTTATCGGTCCGGCGGGTAGGGTGTTCGATCAGGTCCTGGGGGAAACGGGGATCGAGCGTCCATCGCTCTATGTGACGAACGCGGTCAAGCATTTCAAATATGAGGCGCGGGGCAAGAAACGCATTCACCAACGACCCAATGCCGGTGAGGTTGAGCGTTGCCGTTGGTGGTTGACGCGGGAGATCGATCTTGTTCAGCCCAAGCTGATCGTCGCGATGGGCGCAACGGCGGTTTACGCTTTGACGGGGACGAAAGAGACGCTTTCGAGCGTTCGCAGCCGGCCGATCCCCATGGAGAATTCACGCATCCTCTTTGCCACGGTCCATCCATCCTACCTGCTTAGAATTCCCGACCCGGCACGTCAGGCGCAGGAGAGGGCGCTCTTCGTCGAAGACTTGCGCGCCGTGCGGCGATTGTCCGAAGCGTGAGGTGAAGCGTCCCCGCGTCTGGTTCTTGCTGCCGCAGTAGAACAGTTCGCCCTTTTCGAAAATGCGCTGTTTCTAAACATTAAAAGCCGTTCATGAAGTAATTGTAATGCGACTATCTCCGTTTTTGGGAGTTTAATCAGCATCAACATCCAACGGTGGTTAGGATGTTGTATGTGGAAGTTATAAAAGGATTTGTATCATGTCTATTCGTAATAATCTTGCTGTTATTCTTGTTGCCGGTACTATGCTCGGCGGAATTGCTTACACTGCCGAAGCTGCATCGGCAACTGCAGCGCAGACGGAAACCAAGGGCGCTGTTGTTCCGAATAAGGCCATCGACAAGGATGTTGGACGTCTCTCCCAGGACGGCGCACAGGCCTTGGCCGACATTCAGGCAACACGCCTGGCAATCTTCAACGCGAAGCCGGATGAGGCCAAGACCTTCATCAACAAGGCGAAGGACGAGCTGCAGAAGGCCTCCAAGGACGAAGCAGTCTTCATGAAGGCTGAAGCGGATCTGACGAAGCCCACCAAGGCACCCGTCGCTGGTGATGCAAAGGCAGATGCGAAGCCCGCATCTGCAACACCCATCCAATGGCTGCCAGTCGACTCGCAGTTGACGCTCGGTGAAGACTTCAAGGCAACGCCTGAAAAGGTCGCGGCCATCACCGAAGCCAACAAGAGCCTGAAGACCTCCGATCGCCAGGGTGCGCTTGAAAAGCTTGCTGTCGCGGATGTCGATGTCGAGTTCATCACCGCCGCCCTACCGCTCAATCAGACAGTCACCGATGTTGGCAAGGCTGCCGACCTGATCAACCAGGGCAAGTTCTATGAAGCCAATGCGGTGCTGAAGGATGTGACGGATAACGCGATGCTCAACATCGTCGATATCTACGGTCAGCCTTACAAGGCAAAGGCAGAAAAGCCTGCCAATGCCGCAGCGGTTACGCCTTCGACAGACAAGACCGCTGCTCCAAAGGGCTAATTGCCCTTCCACATACTGCAATGAAAATGGCCTCCCCGGTTGGGGAGGCCTTTGTTTTGAACACTTTACCTTTCGAACGGAAACGGTGCCTTAGAAATAGCTCTGCAGCGGCTTCACTTCGAGATTGCCGGCCTTCAGCGCCTTGATGGCAAGGGCTGCGGCTTCGGCACCGGCCATGGTGGTGTAGTAGGGGACCTTCTGCATCAGCGTTGCGCGGCGCAGCGACTTGGAGTCGGAGATCGCCTTGTTGCTGTCGGTGGTGTTGATGACCAGCTGGACCTGACGGTTGCGGATGCCATCCTCAATGTGAGGGCGACCTTCCTGCACCTTGTTGATCTTCTCGGCTGCGATGCCTTGCTCCGCGAGGAAACGCTGCGTGCCGCCGGTTGCCAGAACCTTGAAGCCTGCTTCCACCAGAATGCGGATCGCTGGCAGAACGCCTTCTTTGTCCTGATCGCGGACCGAGACGAACACCGTGCCGGAGCGCGGCAGGTCGACACCAGCACCCAACTGCGACTTGGCGAATGCCAGCGCGAAATCGGTATCGAGACCGATGACTTCGCCGGTGGAACGCATTTCCGGTCCGAGCAGAATGTCTACGCCGGGGAAGCGGGCGAAGGGGAATACGGCTTCCTTGACGGCGATGTGCTTCAAGTTGCGTGGATCGGGCTTCTCGCCGTAAGCGGCGATCGCCGCATCGAGCTTTTCACCCGCCATGACGCGGGCTGCGATCTTGGCAATCGGCGCGCCGATGGTCTTGGCGACGAAGGGCACGGTACGCGACGCGCGCGGGTTGACTTCCAGAACGTAGATGGTGCCGTCCTTGATGGCGTATTGCACGTTCATCAGGCCGCCGACCTTCAGCGCCTTGGCAAGTGCTGCCGTCTGGCGTTCCAGCTCATCCAGCGTTTCGGGCGAGAGCGAGCGGGCAGGCAGCGAGCAGGCGGAGTCGCCCGAGTGAATGCCGGCTTCTTCGATATGCTCCATGATGCCGGAGACGAAGACGCTTTCGCCGTCGCACAGCGCATCCACGTCCACTTCGACAGCATTGGTCAGGTAGCTATCGAAAAGCAGCGGGTTCTTGCCGAGCAGCGTGTTGATCTGGCCGGTCTTGTCGTTCGGGTAGCGCTGCTTGATGTCTTCCGGCACGAGGCCCGGAACGGTATCGAGGAGATAGGTCTGCAGCTGGCCTTCCGAATGGATGATCTGCATGGCGCGGCCACCCAGAACGTAGGAGGGGCGAACGACCAATGGGAAGCCAATTTCGGAGGCGACGAGACGCGCCTGTTCGACCGAGTAGGCGATGCCGTTGTTCGGCTGCGCCAGATCGAGCTTCATCAGCAGCTTCTGGAAGCGGTCGCGGTCTTCGGCAAGGTCGATCATGTCCGGTGCGGTGCCGAGGATAGGAATGCCGTTCTTTTCCAGCGCTTCTGCTAGCTTCAGCGGCGTCTGACCACCGAACTGCACGATGACGCCGACCAGTTCGCCCTTTTCCTGTTCCGCGCGCATGATCTCGATCACGTCTTCGGCGGTCAGAGGCTCGAAATAGAGGCGGTCGGAGGTGTCGTAGTCGGTGGAAACCGTCTCCGGGTTGCAGTTGATCATGATCGCTTCGAAGCCCGCATCCTTCAGCGCGAAGGCGGCATGGCAGCAGCAATAGTCGAATTCGATGCCCTGGCCGATACGGTTCGGACCGCCGCCGAGGATGACGACCTTCTTGCGGTCGGACACTTGTGCTTCGGAGCGCAGCGCGCCGACGAAAGGCATCTCATAGGTGGAGTACATGTAGGCGGTCGGAGAGGCGAACTCGGCAGCGCAGGTATCGATGCGCTTGAAGACCGGGCGCACATTTAGGCTGTTCCGCAGCTCGGCCACTTCCTTCGGGCGCTTGCCGGTCAGCGAGGCGAGGCGGGCGTCGGAGAAGCCCATGGCCTTCAGCATGCGCAGGTTTTCGGCATCGGTCGGCAGGCCGTGTTCGCGCACACGCGCTTCCATATCGACGATCGCCTTGAACTGGGCGATGAACCATGGATCGATCTTGGAGTTCTCGTGCACTTCGGCTTCGGACATCCCCGTGCGCAGCGCCTGAGCAACCATGCGCAGGCGGTCCGGCGTCGGCGTGCCTATGGCAGCGCGGATGGCGTTCTTGGAGCCTTCGCCTTCTTCGTAACCGGGGATTTCGATCTCATCGAGACCGGTGAGGCCGGTTTCCATGCCGCGCAGCGCCTTCTGCAGCGATTCGGCAAATGTACGGCCAATTGCCATCACTTCACCAACCGACTTCATGGCGGTGGTGAGGATCGGCGAAGCGCCGGGGAATTTTTCGAAGGCAAAGCGCGGGATCTTCGTCACGACATAGTCGATAGACGGTTCGAAGGAGGCAGGCGTTGCGCCTCCCGTGATGTCGTTGTCGAGTTCGTCCAGCGTGTAGCCGATGGCAAGCTTGGCCGCGACCTTGGCGATCGGGAAGCCGGTTGCCTTCGAGGCAAGCGCGGAGGAGCGCGACACGCGAGGGTTCATTTCGATGACGACGAGGCGGCCATCCTTCGGGTTGACGGCGAACTGGACGTTCGAGCCGCCGGTTTCGACACCGATCTCACGCAGAACCGCAATCGAGGCGTTGCGCATGATCTGGTATTCTTTGTCCGTCAGCGTCAGGGCCGGGGCAACGGTGATCGAGTCGCCGGTGTGAACGCCCATCGGGTCGATGTTTTCGATGGAGCAGATGATGATGCAGTTGTCCGCCTTGTCGCGGACGACTTCCATTTCATATTCCTTCCAGCCGAGAACCGATTCTTCGACCAGAACTTCCGTCGTCGGCGAGGCATCGAGGCCGCCAGAGACGATATCGAAAAATTCCGAGCGGTTATAGGCAATGCCGCCGCCGGTGCCGCCAAGCGTGAAGGACGGGCGAATGATCGCTGGCAGGCCGACATGGTCGATCGCCTGGGCGGCAATTGCCATGGCATGCGCCATGTAGCGCTGCTTGCGGTCCGTCTCGCCGAGGTTCCACTGGTTTTCCAGCTCGTCCAGAGCCTTGTCGAGGTCGGCGCCGGAAAGCTTGCTCTTCACCTCTGCGCGGGCTGCCTCATGCTTCTTGCGGTCGGCGTCCTTGATCTCGGTGGCGTTTGCCAGCATCGAACGCGGGGTTTCGAGACCGATCTTGGCCATGGCTTCGCGGAAGAGGGCGCGGTCTTCGGCCTTGTCGATCGCTTCCGGCTTGGCGCCGATCATCTCGACATTGTAGCGGTCGAGCACGCCCATGCGCTTCAAGGAGAGCGCGGTGTTGAGTGCCGTCTGGCCGCCCATGGTGGGCAGCAGTGCATCGGGGCGTTCCTTGGCAATGATCTTGGCGACCACTTCCGGCGTGATCGGTTCGACGTAAGTCGCGTCCGCAAGGCCGGGGTCGGTCATGATGGTGGCGGGGTTGGAGTTGACCAGGATGACCCGGTAACCTTCTTCCTTCAGCGCCTTACAGGCCTGAGTGCCGGAATAGTCGAATTCGCATGCCTGACCGATGACGATCGGTCCCGCGCCAATGATGAGGATGGATTTGATATCTTGGCGCTTTGGCATGGCTCTCGTTCCGCTTTCGTGTTGCGCAAAAAACGGCCATGGTGAAACTTCACCGGCCGGGGCGCGCAATTCCAAATCTTTTCAGGCTAGAAGCGGCTTATAGGCAAATGTTTTGGCGAACGGAACCCCGAATCTTCGCTTTCCGACAGGAAAGTTCTCGCGCCGCAAAAGGATCATGCCGGGTGATCCTTCGCGCGTTGTCAAACGTAAGCTTCTTCAACCGCTTAAATCGTAGCCTCCAACCGGATGCAGGATAATCATGATCATTGTTCATTACCTGGAAAATTCCCGCGCGCACCGTATTCTCTGGCTGCTGGAGGAACTTGAGCTTCCCTATGAGGTGAAGACCTACAAGCGCGGGTCGGATATGCGCGCGCCGAAGAGCCTCAAACAAGTCCATCCGCTCGGCAAGTCTCCGGTGATCGAGGATCGGGGCACGGTCTATGCAGAGAGCGGCGCGATCATTGAATATCTGCTCGATACCTATGGAGAGGGCAGGTTCCGGCCGGAGAAAGACACGGACGGCTATCGGCGCTATCTTTACTGGCTGCATTATGCCGAAGGATCGGCCATGCCGCTTCTGTTGCTCAAGCTTCTCTTCTCCCGCCTGCCGAGCCAGATGCCGTTTTTCCTAAGGCCCGTGGCGGGTATGATCTCCAAGGGCGTGGCGGCAAAGCTCATCGATCCGCAACTGATCGACCATGTGGCCTATTGGGAGGCCGAGCTTTCCAGGGACGGCTATTTTGCCGCAGACACGTTGACCGGCGCGGATATTGCCATGAGCTTTCCGGTCGAGGCGGCCATGAGCCGCGCGGACGGCGTTGGCGAAACGAAAGCGATCAGGCGCTTTCTCGATACCATACGCGCACGGCCTGCCTACCAGCGCGCGCTTGAGAAAGGCGGAGCCTATATCTACGCGCGCAGCTGACACGAGTACTCCTCTTGCGGGAACGCTTTGCGGTAGTTAGCGTTTAGCGCAAGCATATTGAAGGGGAGATTGCCATGCAGTGGAGAGGGCGCCGCCAGTCGGACAACATCGAAGATAGACGCGGCATGTCGACCGGCGGGATGGGCGGCGGTGGTGGTTTTCGCTTACCGACCGGCGGTCGCGGTGGTGGTATCGGTATCGGCGGTCTTGTCGTTATTTTGCTGATCAGCTGGGCGCTTGGCATTAATCCGCTCGCCTTGCTCTCAGGCGATATGTCGACGGATAGCGGCGGTCAGCAGCAACAGACCGGAACGCGCCCGCAAGGCCAATCCAGTGATGAGACGACGGCGTTCGTGCGCACCATTCTGGCGGAGACCGAAGATACCTGGGGCAAGATCTTCCAGGCATCCGGTGAAACCTATCAGAAGCCGACATTGGTTCTGTTCTCCGGCCAGGTTCGCTCGGCCTGCGGCAACGCGACGTCGGCATCCGGCCCGTTCTACTGCCCGGTGGATCGCAAGGTCTATCTGGACACCGACTTCTTCCGCGAGCTTTCACAGCGTTTCGGCGCGTCGGGCGATTTTGCTCAGGCCTATGTGATTGCGCATGAGGTGGGCCATCACGTCCAAAACCTCACCGGCGTGCTTCCTGAATTCAACCAGCGTCGCCAGTCTATGAGCGAGAGCCAGGCCAACGCGCTTTCGGTGAAGGTGGAACTGCAGGCCGATTGCTATGCCGGCATCTGGGGCAAGTCCACACAGCAGAAGGGCATCCTCGAAGCCGGCGATCTGGAAGAGGCACTGAACGCCGCCCACCAGATTGGCGACGATACGCTGCAGAAGAAAACGCAGGGCTATGTCGTTCCCGACAGCTTCAATCACGGCACTTCGGCGCAGCGCGTCGAATGGTTTCGCCGCGGGTTTGAGAGCGGGCGGGTTGAGGATTGCGATACATTCTCGGCTGATATTTAAGGGGCATCCCGAGTTCTCCTCGTCATCCTCGCCCTTGAGGCGAGGATCCATATCTTCCGGGGCAGTCAACGGCTTATGGATCCTCGGGTCGAGCCCGAGGATGACGGCAGTAGAGGTCTAGACCTCCCGCATTACGATGAACGCCGCGTTTCTTTTATGAGAAAACGCGGGCCCCGTTGAGGCGCCGCGGCGTCCCTTTGAGAAACCACAGCGCGTTGAACTTGGGGGAGCAACCAGATCGACGATTTAACTCGCCAGCCTCCGCGACGGAGCGTCCCTCTCTCCGCCGTCCATCTTCTCCCAAGTTCCACCGTTCCCGTAACGCCATGCAAGCTGGCCTTGATCGTCGATTGTGATGAGCGCGAGCCAGCCATTGTCAAACAGCGCGCTCACCTGCGGATGCCGACGCAGGATGTCGGCGATCGCCTCTTTCGGGGCCTCCACGGCGACAGTCAGCCGCAGCGGTTCGTGGACCAGTTTTTCGCCATCATACACCGACTGCCAGGGTAGCCCGGCGCGCAGATCGCCGCCATTGCCTTCCACCACGCCGATGCCGCCGACGACATTGTGCAGCAGTTTGTTGCCCGCACCGAAGAGGGAGGGTGCAACCGCCGAGCCGAAATATTGCAGGCTGATCCAGCTTGCGACAACCACAGGTGCGGTCAGGATCAGCTCGAGGATTTTGAAGTCCTTGTCCTTTTGCCAGACATAGTCATGCAGAAAGGCCTGTCCCTCCAGCGATTTGCCCGCCGTGCGTGCCCGTGGAGCGGCGATGAAGGCGCGGCACCCGGCAAGGCCGAATTCCGGCCGGGTCTCCGACCAGTCGCGGCTGCGCGCATGCAGATTATCCGCTGTCGCCCGAGGGAGGTTGCGTGCACGCTCTGCTCTCGTCAGGCGGCCAGCATCCGCCAGCCATTTGCGCAGTTGAGCCAGATCTTTCGAAGCGATGTTGCAGTCCAGATCATCTTCGAAGAGCGTGACGGCGTCCGTCGTCGTGTCGTGCAGGCCAGCAAGGAAGATGGTGTCGTCCGGAATGGCGATCCCTTTTGCTAACAGGGCCTCACGCACCGCCCGATCGTTGATGAGATCGGCCAGCAGCCGGGCATTGACGTCACCCGCATGGCCGCCGCAGGCGCCGCAATGCAGCGCGCTGGCGTAAGGGTTGTTGACGACATTGGCGCCGTGACCGCAGATCAGCACGAAGCGGCCGAAGCCCTCGGTCAGCGACATGGCTTTCAGCACCCTTTCCGCCATGGCTGCTTTCGTTTCCAGGTCGAGGTTTTGGACAAAGCGAGGCTTGGCCTTGTCGGGCTTCGCACCCTTGGTGAAACGCAGGCCGTCGCGCAGAAGCTTGCCGGCATAGACCGGCCCCATCGCTTCGACGAAGGCGAAGGAGGAGACGGCGGCGAGCTTGAACCGGCCCCAGGCACGGATAGCCCGCGCACCGAAGCGGGCCTTCTGGTCAGCCTCCTGATTGTCATCGACTGCGCTGCAGGTGAAGACGGATGGCTTCAGCAGCACCGGTAGCCGGTGTTCTGCGACATCGGAGGCAAAGCCGTGATGGCTGGCGCCAAGGCCGAAGAAGCCGGCAAAACCGATTGTACGGATGGAGGGGTCCATGCTTTCGAGGGACCGCCGGAAGACTTCGGAACGGACATCGATGCAGAAGGCTGCCTGCAGTATCGGCCGCTGGTCTGCCACGGTCGCGGTCGAAGGCGCGGCGAGAGCGGCTGCGAGCTTCCTCTGGGCCGCGTGCTCGGCCGCAGACTGCAGAAGGTTGTCGATCTGGATGTCGCGATTGGCGAGAACAGGCTCCACATGGGCTGTGCGGACCTTGCGCCACTCGGCCTCGATATCCGTCTTGTGCTGCAGGTATAGCGCTTCCTCGAACACCAGCCGGATTGCGAGAAGCTCAAGCGCTGTTGTGTCGACGCCGCCGTCGACTTCGGCCTTGAACTGGATGTGGCGGGCATATTGCGCCCAGCCACCCAGCGTCAGTAGCAGCTGGTGGAAATAGGTGCCGGGCTCTGCGCCAAGCCCAAGCGAAACGGAAGCCCGTTCGATGGCGGCATGGGGCGTTTCGGGAGTGTCCGACACATGGATGCCGAAGCCCTTGAGACCGAGAATTTCCGGGGTGAGGTCATGGGTGGCAAAGGCCCGCCAGGCGCCGTAAAGGCCGTTGCGTCTCGATGCCGCCCAAAGGGCCTGACCCTGATCGAAAAAGCCCGCAGCGAAAGTCCCGATCCGATCCGAGATCAGGCCCGGCCAATCATGATCCGTCGCCTTTGACGCAAGATCCGCCACGGTGGGCAGAGCGCGGATGGGTGACGCTTCCTTCGAGAGGGCAGCCTTGATCGCAGCCAGATCGATGCTCGGGTCTGCGGCGTTCGTCTGGAGTGCCGCGAGGATGTCCTCATCCGTCATGTCACCCTTGGCGATCTTGTCTGCAAAATGCTTGCGGGGTAAAGCAAGCCCTACGCCGCCGATGCGGGCAAGCAGTGCCGCCGTCTTATCGAAGCTCTCGTTCGACTGACCGAGGAAAGGGTTGACGGCAACCGTCGCCGTCAAGGGCCAGGCAGGTGGAATGGCCCGCACGGCCTGATCTGCAGCTTTTGCCAGAGCATCGCCGTGAAGTGTATCGACTGGGGTTATGGTGGTCATGAGACTTACTCCTTCACGGAAGCGGAGGTTGCGGAGGTGGAGGCGGGGAGTTTCCAGCCACCAAGCAGGCGATCGAAGAGGGCATTGACGTAAAGCCCGTTTGCGAGGTGGACGCGCAGACCGGCTGCTGCCGGATGATAGGCCCAGAGAGGAAAGAGCGACTGGGCGACGGCGACGAGGCCGAAGGTAACGACGGCCAGCAGCATCAGCGTCCACTCCAGTGGGCCGGGCTGGGGTGGAGGTGGGAGCGTACCGTGCATCAGCCCGTCAGCGATCTTCTGCAGGGCGAAATAGGCAGTTGCGGCCAGCATGGCGTAGAGCGAGGTGCGCCAGGTGAGCGCCCATGGAGCGGCATCCGCCAGACCCTGGGCGATCAGATAGGCCACGCCAAAGATCAGGATCGCGCCGAGTGCCAGTGCCTGCGGTGGCTTGTCGGCGAAGCCGAAGAGGAGGCCGATCACCGCATAGATGGCAAGAGCCAGCAGGAAGGCACGACCGACCGCCTTGGCATTGGGGATGGTGATTGGGCCGGGACGCCGGATCGAGGCGACGGTTTCGATTGCCGATCCGGAGGCCAGAAAGGAATGAGCCTTGTAGAGCGAATGCGCGACGATGTGCAGCAGGGCAATCGGGAAGAGTGCCAGGCCGCATTGCAGGATCATGAAGCCCATCTGCGCCACTGTCGACCAGGCGAGCGAGGTCTTGACCGCAGATTGGGTCAGCATCACCACACTGCCGAAAATCGCCGTGAAGCCGCCGACCATGACCAGAGCCGCAAGGACGATGGGGGCCTGCAGCATGACATCGGCGAAGCGGATCAGGAGGAAGCCGCCGGCATTGACGACGCCGGCATGGAGAAGCGCAGAAACCGGAGTCGGCGTCTCCATGACTTCCGTCAGCCATCCATGGGTGGGGAACTGTGCGGACTTCAACAGAGCAGCGACAGCCAGAAGTGCTGCAGCGGCGATCGTCAGCGGCAGGCCTTGTCCCTGCTGCGCTTCGAGAAGGATGGTGGCGATGTCACCGGTCTGGAAGGTGACGGCAAGCAGGACAACGGCGCCGATCAGGGCGAGATCGCCCAGCCGCGAGACGAAGAACTTCTTGCGCGCTGCGCGCCTTGCAGCAATCCGCTCCGGATAGAAGATCAGCAACTGGTGAAGCAGAAGACTTGCCGCACACCAGCCGATGACGAGCTGCAGCAACGTGCCGGATTGCACGAGCAGCAGAACCGCGGCAAGCGTTGCCGTCATCCAGCCGGTAAAGGGTCCTTGCCGGGCTTCGCCATCGAGAAAGGTCCCGGCATAGCGCAGCACGACCCAGCCGATGAAGGAGACGAGCAGAAGCATCACCAGGCTGACGAAGTCGAGCCTCGAGGCGAGCGCCACGTAGCCATAGCCGATCATCGGGCTCGTGCCGGGTCCGTAGAGAGCGAGGACGAGGCCTGAGAGGAGAGCGACGAGAATGGACGCGAGCGCGGCCAGTTCGGCAAGGCGGATCGCCGCGCGCGGACGAAGACCCGGTGCCTTGAAGGCACTATACGAGGCATAGGCGAGAAGAAGCGGTGCGAGGAGCGGTAGAGCGTAGATCACGAGAGTTCTCCGGTCTGTGGGCTGCTTGGGAGGATGAGCAGCGGCGTGTGACAGACGGATTATCAGGAACCAAAGCCCTATAAAAATTCATTGTTTCTCTCAAAACGTTCTATAAAATAGAACGATGTCCGATCTGAATTATCATCATCTTCGCTATTTTCGCGCTGTTGCTCATGACGGCAATCTGACGCGCACGGCAGAGCGGCTGAACCTGTCGCAGTCGGCATTGTCCATTCAGATCAAGCAGTTGGAGGAGCGGCTCGGTCACGCGCTCTTCGAGCGGCGAGGGCGGCAGCTTTACCTGACGGAAGCTGGTCGCATTGCGCTTGACCGCGCCGACACGATCTTTGCTGCTGGTGAGGAGCTGATCGAGACTTTGAAGGAGACGGGACGCAGCCGCCGCGCCATCCGCATTGGCGCACTCGCCACGCTGTCACGCAACTTCCAGATCGAGTTTCTGCGCCCGATCCTCGGACGTTCGGATGTCGACATGATTCTGCGCTCGGGTAGTACGAGCGAGCTTTTGGGCGCGCTGGAAACGCTGAACCTCGATATCGTTCTCCTGAACCAGCCGCCGATGGCCGATTCCGTCACACCCTTCATCGCCCAACATATCTATCAGCAGCGGGTCAGCCTTGTCGGCAGGCCGTCCTTCGGCAAGCCGGGAGCGACGCTCGCTGATCTTTTGGCCGAACATCCGGTGATCCTGCCGACGCTCGAAAGCAGCGTGCGTACCCAGTTCGAGGCTCTGACCGCGCGGCTTGGCCTCAGTCCTCAGATCTCAGCCGAAGTCGATGACATGGCGATGATGCGTCTTCTGGCACGCGAGGGGGCAGGGCTTGCGGTTCTGCCACCCATCGTCGTCAAAGGAGAACTGGAGGCCGGTACGCTGGTGGAGTTCGATGCGCTGCCGGGCATGGTCGAATCCTTCTACGCTGTGACGATCAAGCGCCGTTTCCCCAACCCGCTGTTGAAGCCGCTTCTGCAAGGTGAGAGTTAGGCAATCAGCAGCGCAGTGACAAACATGCCAAGCGCGAAGATCGTATGAGCAACGAGGTTGAGCGCGCGCACCTTGTTGGGGTTCGGTGTCTTGGAGGCAGCCCAGCCGATGCCGAGGCCGGGTTGGAGCAGGAACCAGCCCGCACCCACGGTAACGATGCCGACGATGAAGGGTAGCAGGAAGGTCGGGGCCGTAAACCAGCCCGGTGGCGCGATCAACGCAAGGATAATGCCGTAGAGAATGCCGACCGCATAGTGGGCGATCCAGCCGATCGCGACCTCATTGGCGTGCGGTTCGGCCTTTGCAATACTGTCGTGGAAGACTTTGCCCTTGGGCAGGTGCCAGAACCAACGGCCGACGGGACCCCAATTGGCGGGCGATTGGCCGAAAGCGCGGTGGAGGATGATCGCCCAGATATCCATGAAGAGCGTACCGCCAATGCCCATCGCCGTGCCGCGCCAGAAAATCTCCCACATCCGTTGTCCCTCCCGAATCGTGATGTGGAGAAGATGGCTCGCGCCTGAGGGGGAGGCAAGGGCAGGCAGACCCTCTGGCCTCTGGGGTAAAAGAAAAAGGCCCGAAAACCGCTCGCGGTTCTCGGGCCGCGTTTGTGTGGTCTAGGCTGACGATCAGGCAGCCTGGCCGTAGCCTCTATGTCGGCTTTCGTTCTGCGAGAGCTTGAACTGCGCGAGCAGTGTTTTCAGGGCCGCGGCTTCTGTCGCGAGGCCGTGGCTCGCGGCCGTCTGTTCTTCCACCATCGCGGCATTCTGCTGCGTTCCCTGGTCGATCGTGTTGATTGCGGTGTTGATCTCCTGCAGACCGGTCGACTGTTCGCGGGTAGCAAGCACGATGGCGTCGATGTGCTTGTTGATCTCCTGTACTTCCGCAACGATGGTTTCCAGCGCCTTGCCGGCATTGCCGACCAGCGTCACGCCGGATTCAACCTGCGTGGTAGACGTGCTGATCAAGGTCTTGATTTCCTTGGCGGCATTGGCAGAGCGTTGCGCGAGCTCGCGCACTTCCTGTGCAACGACAGCAAAGCCCTTGCCTGCTTCGCCGGCGCGGGCTGCTTCCACGCCCGCATTGAGGGCCAGCAGGTTGGTCTGGAACGCAATCTCGTCGATGACGCCGATGATCTTGGAGATTTCGTTGGAGGAGTGCTCGATGCCTTCCATGGCCTTCACTGCATCGCCAACGACGACACCGGATTGTTCTGCGTTCTGGCGCGCACGCTCCACCAGGCGACCGACCTCTTCGGCGCGCTTGGCCGAATCCTTGACGGTGGTGGTGATTTCCTCAAGCGCTGCGGCGGTCTCTTCGACGGAGGCTGCCTGCTGCTCGGTGCGCTTGGAGAGATCGTCCGCCGAGTGACGGATTTCGCTCGCACCGGCATCGATGGCGTTGGCATTGTGGCCGACATTGACGAGGGCCGCATTGAGCTTGGCGATGGAGGCGTTGAAGTCGGACCGCAGGCGATCGACGCGCGCGACGAAGGGCGTGTTGATGCGGTGGTTGAGGTTGCCATTGGAGAGATGGGTCAGGCCTTCGGCCAGCGCATCGACGGCGAACTGGATATCGGAGCTGTCCTTGGCGGATTGGCGCTCGCGTTCAGCCCGCTCCTGTTCCGTCATGGTGCGGTTGCGCTCGGCATCGCCCTCCAGACGCTGGCGCTCCAGCGCATTGGTGCGGAAGACGGCAACGGCGCTGGCCATCGAGCCGATCTGGTCGGTGCGCTCCTGGCCGGGGATGGCGACGTTGAGGTTGCCGGCGGCAAGCTGCTCCATGGCGAAGGTCATGCGCGTCACCGGCGTGATGACCACGCGGCTCAAAAGCAGAACCAGGCAGCCGATCATGCCGGCAACCGCGAGAGCCGTGGCGATGATCGCGGCAACGCGGAAGGTCGAAACGGAGGCGAAAGCGGCCTTGCTGTCGACGACGAAGCCCAGGTGCCAGCTGACCGAGGGCAGACCCGGCACCGGAATGAAGCCGATGATCTTATCGGCACCGTTCAACTGCGTCTGGCTGAGCGCCGTGCTGATCTTCGGCGTGTCTGTCGGGAAGAGATCTGCAAGCGTCTTGGAAATCACGCCCGCATCCGGGTGGATCAGGATCGTTCCGTCATTATTGACGAGGAAGGCGTAGCCATCCGGGCCGGCATTGATCTTCTTGATCATCTCGACAAGGCTCGTCAGCGTGAAGTCGCTTGCGGCGACGCCTGCGAGCTTGCCGTTGCGCTTCACCGGAATGGCGGCGCTGACGACCAGTTCGCTGGTGGAGGAATCGATATAGGGCTCGGTCAGGATCGGCGCGTTGACCGCAACAGCCGCCTGGTACCAGGGGCGTTTGCGTGGATCGTAGCCTTCCGGCATCTTCTCGTTTGGCCAAGTGGTGAACACACCGGCCTCATCGCCGAAATAGGTGGACTTGAATTCGCGCACCAGAACGTCGTTCTCGAGCGCCTTGTCAAGCGTGACCTGGTCGGCGCCCTTGCTTAGCGCCGAAGCAACCATCTCGGTCATGATGACGCGACCGTTCAGCCAGTTGGCAATGCTGAGGGCTGCTTCTTCACCGGTAGAGCTCACCTTGTCGGAGACAAAGCTGTTGGCGGCGCCGCGTTGGAGGCTGTCGATATAGAGGGAGAAGCCGGCAAAGGCAGCGACGACAAGGCAGGATGCGGAAATGACGATCCGCGTCATCAAGTTCGATTTCGTGGACAAGAGATGGTCCTCGGATGGCCCGGCATGAAGCCGGATTGACTGGAAACATGCCACTGGCAATTGCGGCGCGCGTCATGCACCCGAGAATTGATTTTCGTCAGTTAAGAAGCGTTAGAGTGAAAACTGTAAACATAAGCTTAAGCTGATGTTTTCCATAGTGCTTCGCGGATCGATCGACTTGATCTTCCGTAACGGCAACGGAAAGCTTGATTTTGAGGCAGCGCGCCTTTTTGTTGCGCAGTTCTGCCAAGTCTTTTATGCATAGCATCGACCGCTTCCAGCATACTCTGGAAGCGGTTTCAGTTTGAGGTGAGATCATGTCTTCGTCGGTAGCTGTCGGGAACGCGTCGCAAGGCGGCAGTTCATGGGCCGCGCATTTGCGCGCTACGCTTGCATTGGGTATTCCACTCATCGGAGCGCAACTCGCGCAGCTTGGCATCCATACGACCGACATGATCATCGTCGGTCAGCTTGGTGCGGAAAAGCTTGCTGCCATGGTGCTGGCCGGTCAGTTCTTCTTCGTCGTTTTCATCTTCGGCTCCGGCTTTTCGGTCGCGGTCGTCCCCATGGTTGCCAATGCCTACGGGCAGGGGGATGCGACATCAGCCCGGCGCGCGCTTCGGATGGGCATGTGGGTTGCGATTGTCTATTGGCTGCTGGCGCTTGGCATTTTTCACAATGCGGAGCGCATTCTGGTGGCGCTTGGGCAAAATCCGAATGTGGCGAAGCTGACCGGCGATTATCTTGCCATTTCCAAGTTCGGTATGCTTCCGGGCCTGCTTTTCTATGTGATGCGCGGTCTGGTCAGCGCTATCGGGCGTGCGAGCATTGTTCTCTATGCGACGATCGCCATGCTGCTGATCAACGGCGTTCTGGCCTATGGCCTCGTTCTCGGCCATTTCGGCTTGCCCGCCATGGGCATGAATGGTGCTGCCGTCGTGGCCGTCATCGTCAATCTTTTCAGCCTCGTGTTCATCGTCGTCTATATTCAGACCCAGGAGGAAACACGCCAGTACGAGCTCTTCGTGCGCTTCTGGAAGCCGGACTGGAAGGCGCTTGGCGAAGTCTTGCGTCTCGGTCTTCCCATCAGCATCACCATTCTGGCGGAAGTCACGCTGTTTTCGGCCGCTTCCATTCTGATCGGCCAGATCGGCACGATCGAACTTGCGGCCCATGGTATTGCGCTGCAATTGGCATCGCTTGCCTTCATGATCCCGCTTGGGCTGTCGCAGGCCGCAACGGTGCGTGTTGGCGTTGCCCATGGCAGAGGCGATTATCCCAATCTGATCCGCGCCGCCATCACCGTCTATGCGGTTGCCTGCGTCATTGCGATTTGTGGCGGGATACTGTTCGCGGCAGTGCCTGGAAGGCTAGGCAGCCTGTTTCTCGATGAGCGGCTGCCGGAAGCCCCACAGGTGCTGGCTTATGCGTCGACGCTGATCATCATGGCAGGTCTATTCCAGCTTGTGGACGGTATCCAGGCCGTGGCCGCGGGCCTGTTGCGCGGGTTGAAGGATGCACGCGTGCCAGCTTTTCTGGCTCTGATTTCCTATTGGCCGATCGGCTTTGGCCTTGCCTGGACCATGGCCTTTCCACTCGGCTTCGGGGGCGTGGGCGTCTGGTCCGGCTTTGTTGTGGGGCTGAGTGCTGCGGCGATCATGCTCACCACGCGCTTCTATCTGCTGGTGAAGCGGGAAATGAAAGCGGCAGGTAAAGCTTGAAACGAAAACGGCCCGCTTTGAGGCGGGCCGAGCATTATCTGGAGTAAAGCCGAGTCTTATCAGCGCTCTGCGAGGGCCGGTTCGCCCTTCTTCTCACGCAGCAGGTTGACGAAGCGGCGGAAGAGGTAGTGGCTGTCCTGCGGGCCGGGCGATGCTTCCGGGTGGTGCTGCACCGAGAAGACCGGCTTGCCAGTGATGCGCAGGCCGCAATTGGTGCCGTCGAACAGTGACGTGTGAGTCTCTTCAACGCCTTCCGGCAGAGACTTCGCATCCACCGCAAAGCCGTGGTTCATGGACACGATTTCCACCTTGCCGGTGGTAAAGTCCTTGACCGGGTGGTTTGCGCCATGGTGGCCCTGGTGCATCTTCTCGGTCTTCGCGCCAACGGCAAGGCCGAGCATCTGGTGGCCGAGGCAGATGCCGAAGATCGGCAGATCGGTCTTGATCAGGTTCTGGATGACCGGCACGGCATAGGTGCCCGTTGCAGCAGGGTCTCCCGGGCCGTTGGAAAGGAAGACGCCGTCCGGCTTCAGCGCCATGATGTCTTCGGCAGAGGTCTGGGCCGGAACGACGGTGACCTTGCAATCCAGACCGGCGAAGAGACGCAGGATGTTGCGCTTCACGCCGAAGTCGACGCAGACGACATGGTACTTGGCATCCTGCTCACCGAGCGTGCCGTAACCTTCGCCCCAAACCCACGGCGTTTCGCTCCAAACGGAGGACTGACCGGAGGTGGCTTCAATGGCGAGATCGAGACCGACGAGGCCGCTCCAGGCCTTGGCTTCAACCTTCAGCGCTTCGATGTCGAAAACGCCGTTCGGGTCATGGGCGATTACTGCGTTCGGAGCCCCGTTTTCGCGGATCCAGGCGGTGAGCGCGCGGGTGTCGATGCCGCACAGCCCGATGATGCCGCGGCTCTTCAGCCAGTCGTCGAGATGCTTGACGGCGCGGTAGTTGGACGGGTCGGTGATGTCCGCCTTGAATATGACGCCAACCGCGCCGTGGCGTGCTGCCGGCGTCAGGTCTTCGATATCTTCGTCATTGGTGCCGATATTGCCGATATGCGGGAAGGTGAAGGTGACGATCTGGCCGAGATAGGACGGGTCGGTCAGGATTTCTTCGTAACCCGTCAGCGCGGTATTGAAGCAGACTTCCGCCTGAACCTTGCCTGTCGCGCCGATGCCGGTTCCCTCGATCACGGTGCCATCTGCAAGAACGAGCATGGCGGTCGGTTTGCGTGTTGTCCAGGGAGCTGTCTCGGTCATCTCGTTTTCCGTTTCTGCCGGTCCGGCCCGCCTCTTGAAAGGCAGGACGAAAGCGGTCATGTTTTCTCGCGGAGCAAGGACGCGCGAAAGCCTTCGCGTCGTAACCTTCGTTAAATTCTCGTGCAGGTGCCGGAAAATAACGGAAGCGGTCCGTGCGGTCAACCGCGGGGCCGGCGAATTCGCAGGAATTAAAAGCAAGCGTCTTCAAAGACTTGAGCAAAGGGTTTGCCGATTGACGCCTGCTCGTTTATGTCACCCGCACAATTGTTAAGGAAAGTTTTGGGCTGGAAATATCTTCACGCCCGGCTTTCCAAGGAGAAACTGAGATGATCCGCGATACATTCGCAAGCGCCCTGAAAGAAGCCATGAAGGCCAAGGATGCCCTTCGCCTGTCGACGATCCGTCTGGTGCAGACGGCGATCAAGGATCGCGATATCGCCAATCGCGGCGTCGGCAAGGAGCCTGTTTCGGATGAGGAAATCCTGCAGATTCTCGCCAAGATGATCAAGCAGCGCGAAGAATCCTCTTCCATCTATGAGAAGGCAGGACGCGAAGAGCTTGCCAAGCAGGAGCGTGACGAAATCGCCATCATCAAGTCCTTCATGCCGGAAGAAATTCCAGAAGCGGAGGTTCGTGGAATCATCGAAGGTGTGATTGCCGAAACTGGCGCATCGGGCCTGCGGGACATGGGCAAGGTAATGGCTGTTCTGAAGGAGCGCTATCCGGGCCGTATCGATTTTGGCAAGGCATCGGGACAGATCAAGGATTTGCTGAAGTAAATCCAGCCACCGTTGTAAGACGATGAAAATAAGAAAGGCAGGGCCTATGTGGGAGCCCTGCCTTTCTTTTATCGGAAGGTGCGCCTGCGGACTGGCGACCTCTTATCGGGCGAGCGGTGGGGGGATTTCGCCCGGGCCTTCCGATGGTACTCATCACTCTCGACCTCATGTCGATGAATAGAGATTGCCACGCGTGCCGCTCCTCTTCAAATTACAAATAGGTAATTTGGGCGGTTGGTTTCTGCCGCAATTTCGCCCGAAGTTTCGATAGAGCCCCTGCTTTGCGTTCAATGACGGACACTGTGAATAACGTGTACGAGGACGCGTCAGGCTTGGTATTTGGCAGCCGACAGGCTTATATAGAAGATCGCCGGATGGCCGGCAGAGATTTCAGGTACAATGCGCTTTTCAGACTCCTTCCTCGAAGACATATGCGACCGGGTGAACATCTCCGATGTCATCGGCAAACGCGTGACGTGGGACAGGAAGAAGAGCAACGCTTCGAAGGGCGACTATTGGGCCTGCTGCCCCTTCCATGGCGAAAAGAGCCCGAGCTTCCACTGCGAGGATCGCAAGGGGCGTTACCATTGTTTCGGTTGCGGGGCTTCCGGTAATCATTTTCGGTTTCTGACAGACCTCGACGGTCTGACCTTTTCAGAAGCTGTGCAGCAGATTGCTGACATGGCGGGTGTTGCCCTGCCACAGCCGAGTGTGCAGGCTGAGCGGCGCGAGCGCGAGCGGACCTCGCTTGAGGGCGTCATGGAAATGGCGACTCTGTTTTTCCAGGATCAGTTGCAGACGTCGGCAGGGGCGAGAGCGCGTGCCTATCTGCGCGATCGTGGCTTGACCGGACGCACCATTGAGACCTTCCGCCTGGGCTATGCGCCGGAAAGCCGCAATGCGCTGAAAGAGCATCTTGCGGCCAAGGGGATCTCCAAGGAGCAGATGGAGGCCTGTGGCCTTGTCGTGCATGAGAACGTGCCGGTCTCCTATGACCGTTTTCGCGACCGCATCATGTTTCCGATCCTGTCGTCGCGCGAAAAGGTCATCGCCTTTGGCGGTCGTGCCATGGCGGCAGATGCGCTGGCGAAATATCTGAATTCGAACGAAACCGAACTCTTCCACAAGGGCAGCGTCCTTTACAATTTCGCCCGTGCGCGCCGCGCCACGCAATCCGCCGGCACGGTGATTGCGGTGGAAGGCTATATGGATGTGATCGCGCTTTATCAGGCGGGCGTCGAAAATGTCGTGGCGCCACTTGGTACGGCGCTGACCGAAAACCAGCTTGAGCTTTTATGGAAGATGGCGTCGCAGCCGGTACTCTGCTTCGATGGTGACGGCGCCGGTATTCGCGCCGCCAACCGTGCGGCGGATCTGGCGCTACCTTATATCAAGCCCGGACGCTCGGTCAGCTTCGCGCTGCTTCCCGACGGCAAGGACCCGGACGATCTCGTGCGCCACGAGGGCAGGGCGCCTTTCGACCGCGTGCTCTCCGAGGCAAAGCCGCTGGCTGCGATGATCTGGAGCCGTGAGACGAGCTCGACCGCTTTCGATACGCCGGAAAAACGCGCCGAGCTGGAAAACCGGCTCCGCCAGATCGTGTCGGTGATTGGTGACGAAAGCGTGCGCCGCTTCTACCAGCAGGATATGCGCGACCGGCTGAATGCGTTCTTCCAGCCGCAGTTTCAGCGCGGCGGCAACAACATGCCGAACCGCAACTTTGGTCGCGGTGCGCAGCCCAATGGCAGGAATGGACAACGAGGGCAGGGTGCAGCCTCTCCAGGCGGTGGCGGGCGGATTTCGGATCGGCTGAGCCAATCCGGTCTGGTCAAAGGCTATCTGACGGCGCCGGCGCTTCGCGAGAGCGTTTTGGCACTGACCATCGTCAATCATCCGCAGCTGCTGCTGGAGGAATATGACGAGATCGCCGCCATCGACTACGAGAACCGCGATCTTCAGCGGCTGTGGTCGCAGGTGCTGACCTATGCGGCGGAGAATGCGGCGGAGCTGTCTCGTACTGGCCTGATGGAGCGGTTGGAGGCACATGGTTTCGACGCGATGGTGAAGGCGATGAACCAGCAGGTGCGCAATGCACGGCTTTGGACCGCGACTGAGCAGGCAGCACCGGAGGATGCGCGCGAGTGTTACATTCAGGCGCTATCGCTGCACAAGCGTACCAAGGCTCTGCGCTGGCAGATGGTCGATCTCGAACGGGAAATTGCCGAGGCCATCGAGGCCGGAGATAGCGAACGCGTCACTTTGCTGATGCGGGCTCTTTCCGAGGTACAGCTTGAAATCGGCCGGATGGAAAACCAGGAGGCGATCATCGACGGCTTCGGTGTGATGTCGGGCAGGGTGAAGGGTCCCGCTTACGGGCATGGGTGAAGCGTGTTTCGATGGTGGAGATCGGTCGCTCAGGCGCTAGCGTCTTGGGTTGTTGCCCGTCCTTACCGCAAAATCGCGTGACGCATTCCTGCAGCGTGCATTCGTTGTTTCGACGCGCTCAGGCTTGCCTTTTGTAATTATTGCCCTAAATAGGGGATAAGTTGGTGAAGGCCCGCAAAATGTTGCCGCTATGACGGCTTTTTCGGTTTTTAACCCTAGGTCTGGCCGGAAAGGCTTGACGTAACGGGAAATAGCGGGAATCACCATTTCAGGAAAAGTAAGGTGGAATGGACCTTGGCGGATCGAAACTGCATGAGCATGTATTTCCGAATGCACTGTCTTAAGGTTCCTCCGGTAAGTGCCGCGTTTAATCGGCAGTTAAAGATCATTCCGTTAGGTGTTTGACGTGATTCGGGGCTGTCGCCGGAAACCTTTCCAAGGTGGACGGCGTTGGCCCAAGGCGGATGTGAGCGTCAGGGAAAGCGACGAGATAGATGGCAACCAAAGTCAAAGAAAACGAAGAAGCTGAAAACGAACGCGATGGCGCGACGGATGGGCCGCTTCTCGATCTTTCGGATGACGCGGTCAAGAAAATGATCAAGGCCGCCAAAAAGCGCGGCTATGTCACCATGGATGAACTCAACGAAGTTCTGCCATCCGATCAGGTCGATCCCGATCGCATCGAAGACATCATGGCGATGCTCAGCGAAATGGGCATCAACGTGGTCGAGGACGAAGACGCCGAGGAAGCTTCCCCCGAGGCTGACAGCGACGATTCCGACAGTGACGAGTCCGAAGGTGGCGAACTTGCGCCTTCGAGCGGCACGGCACTTGCGGCCGCCAAGAAGAAAGAGCCGACCGACCGCACCGACGACCCGGTGCGCATGTATCTGCGCGAAATGGGCTCGGTGGAGCTTCTGTCGCGCGAAGGCGAAATTGCGATCGCCAAGCGCATCGAGGCCGGCCGCGAGACGATGATCTCGGGCCTCTGCGAAAGCCCGCTGACCTTCCAGGCGCTGATCATCTGGCGCGACGAACTCAACGAAGGCACGACGCTGCTGCGCGAGATCATCGATCTCGAAACCACCTATTCCGGTCCCGAAGCCAAGGCTGCACCGCAGTTCCAGAGCCCCGAAAAGATCGAGGCCGACCGCAAGGCTGCCGAAGAAAAGGAAAAGACCCGCCGCGCCCGTAACCCGGGTGGCGATGACGACGTGACCAATGTCGGCGGCGAAGGCCTGCCACCGGAAGAGGAAGAAGAGGACGACGACGAGTCGAACCTGTCTCTTGCCGCCATGGAAGCGGAACTGCGTCCGCAGGTCATGGAAACGCTGGACACGATTGCCGATACCTACAAGAAGCTGCGCAAGCTTCAGGATCAGCAGGTCGAGGCGCGTCTTGCCTGCACGGGTACGCTGTCCACCGGCCAGGAGCGCCGCTACAAGGAACTGAAGGATCAGCTGATCACGGCGGTGAAGTCGCTGTCGCTGAACCAGAACCGTATCGACAGCCTTGTCGAGCAGCTCTACGACATTTCCAAGCGCCTGATGCAGAACGAAGGCCGCCTGTTGCGTCTTGCCGAATCCTACGGCGTGAAGCGCGACAGCTTCCTCGAGCAGTATCATGGTGCGGAGCTCGATCCGAACTGGATGAAGTCGATCGCCAACCTTGCAGCCAAGGGCTGGAAGGAATTCGCGCGCGAAGAGAACAACACGATCCGCGACATTCGTCAGGAAATTCAAAACCTGGCGCAGGAAACGGGTATCTCGATCGCTGAATTCCGTCGCATCGTTTCGATGGTGCAGAAGGGTGAGCGCGAGGCACGCATCGCCAAGAAGGAAATGGTGGAAGCCAACCTTCGTCTGGTGATCTCGATTGCCAAGAAGTACACGAACCGTGGCCTGCAGTTCCTCGATCTCATTCAGGAAGGCAATATCGGCCTGATGAAGGCGGTCGACAAGTTCGAATATCGTCGCGGCTACAAGTTCTCGACCTACGCCACATGGTGGATTCGTCAGGCGATCACCCGCTCGATTGCCGACCAGGCACGCACGATCCGTATTCCGGTGCACATGATCGAAACGATCAACAAGATCGTTCGGACATCTCGCCAGATGCTGCACGAAATCGGTCGCGAACCGACACCGGAAGAACTGGCTGAAAAGCTGGCGATGCCGCTCGAAAAGGTCCGCAAGGTTCTGAAGATCGCCAAGGAGCCGATCTCGCTTGAGACGCCCGTGGGTGACGAAGAAGATTCGCATCTCGGTGACTTCATCGAGGACAAGAACGCGCTTCTGCCGATCGACGCCGCCATCCAGGCGAACCTTCGCGAAACCACGACCCGCGTTCTCGCATCGCTAACGCCACGCGAAGAGCGTGTGCTGCGCATGCGCTTCGGTATCGGCATGAACACCGACCACACGCTGGAAGAAGTCGGCCAGCAGTTCTCGGTCACGCGCGAACGTATCCGCCAGATCGAGGCGAAGGCACTGCGCAAGCTGAAGCACCCGAGCCGCTCGCGCAAGCTGCGCTCGTTCCTCGACAGCTGATCGGCAGTCGCACAAGATTTAAAACCCGGTCAGACGATGGCCGGGTTTTTTGCTTTCATGCGGTCAAAGTTTTCACGCCGGGGCCGATTTTCGGTCGCTTGAGATGTCAACGCTTATGGAAACACCCCTGAAACAGAACATGCGGCGACCAAGAAACTGGATCATCCCAGCGTCTGTGCTGCTGCATGTTGTGCTCATCGGGGCACTGTATTTCTACGGCGACTATGAGGCTTCTATGCCCGTTGAGCCGGAGAGCGTGAGCGTGGAACTGGTGGACCCTCCGAAGGAGGAGCCGCCACCGCCATCAGAGGAGAAGAAGGCGGAAGAAGCGAAGAAGCCGGAACCACCGCCGCCGCCGCCGGATAATCAGCGCGCGGCCAGCCTTCCCAGCGTTGCCATTCGTCCCGACAAGACGCAGCTTGATGCGCGTGATGAGCCAGGGGAACAAACGGACCAAGGCGGGCAGGAACAGAGACAGCCGGGTCAAGGAGCGGTTCCAGAAGCGCAGAAAGACGAGATGGTTGCCAAGCAGGAGCCGCCGGCAACTCCGGTCGCACCTTCACCATCAACGCCAGTGTCTTCCGAAGCTTCTGCAATCCCTGCCAATGCCGCAAATGGTGAGATCGCGGCCTCTCAGAACCCGCCTGTTCAGGATCAGATTGCCACTGTGGTGCCTGTGCCAAGGCCAGATCCGAAAGAACTCAAGCCCTCGCAAGCGGATGCCCCGGCCTCCGGTGAGGGTAATCCAGAGCTGAAGCCCGCAAAAAAGATACTGGCAAGCGGTAAGCGCCCGAAACCGATGCTTAGACAAATCATGGGGAAGTTGCCTCCGCAAGAGCGCGTCGCGCAACTATGTATTGCGGAGACGATGGCTCAAATCAGAGTAAACAAGGGTAGTTTCATCGGATTGCAGCCGCATACGGGCAAAGACTATCCAATCGCTGGCAACCTCATGAACGCCAAGGGTGCGTTCAATGTCGGCAACAATACATGGTTCGCTGTCGACTACCGGTGCGAAGTGGACATCGACAAATACATTGTAACGGATTTCCGTTTTCACATCGGTGGCCAGTTTGCACCAGAAGACGTCAAGCGCCTCAAGCTTCCAGAGGGTTGATAGCGTGCAGAGTACTGGTCGGAAGATCGTCAGCGACCCCTGTGAATGGGACTTGAAGCGAGAATACCACCCTAAAAGTGCCCTATAGCACGGCCCGAAAATCGGCATCGATTTCCGGAAAAGTGCGATACGCAGATTTTAACAGTGGGGCGCGTCCTTCGTTCGTCCAATAGGACGCACGGCACTCTAGACGCCGCTCGGCGTTTTACGCGTCGACCTTTTTGCCAATGAGCTTGCCGATAGACGACAGCAAGGAATCCTCGTCATAGGGCTTGCGGATGATCGGCACATGCGCCAGTTCGCCCGGTACCATGATGCCGTCGGCGTAGCCGGTGGCGAACATGAAGGGGATTTCGCGTCTCAGCAACTCGTAGGCCACCGGGATTGAGGTATCGCTGCCGAGATTGATGTCGAGAATGGCTATGTCCGGCTTGGCCGTCTTCAGCTTTTCCAGCGCCATTGCGGAAGATGTCGCGGTTTCGATGTCGGTAATGCCATGCTGTTCCAGCATGTACTCCACGTCCATGGCGATCAGCATCTGATCTTCAACGAGAAATACGTTCAACTTTTCCTCCGGGGAATAGGATGCGAAATCGACTTTTCCGCCGATCTGCGTGTCGTTGGTCGTCTCCACGACACTGACCGAGGCATGGCGCGCGGGGATGAGAATTTGTGCTTCCAAGCCATGGGGCAGATAGTCGATGCGGCTTTTGCCACCGAGGTCATAGGGAACGCTGCGGCTGATGAGTGCCGTTCCGAAGCCGGTTTTTGCTGGCGGCGTTATTCTGGTGCGGGCCTTTTCCTGCCAATCGAGCACGACGTCACGCCGCTCGTTGAGGCGCCAAGAAACAGACAACTCCCCGCCGGCATGGGCAAGCGCGCCGTATTTGGCGGCATTGGTGGCCAGTTCATGCAGGACGAGTGCCATCACTGAAAAGGCGCGCGAATCCAGCACCACGGCCGGTCCATCTAGCGTAATCACGGTTTCCGGCGAGCGATGAGGAGAAAGCTCTGCCTCCAGCAGATCCTTCAACATGCCACCACCTTCGCCGCGCACCACCTGATCATGGGCGAAGGAGAGCGCCTGGATGCGTCCCTTGAGCGCCGTCACATATTCCTGCAGGGTGCGGCCTTCCTGGGTGGGGTTGCCCACCAGGGATTTGATAATGGCCAGCACGTTCTTGACGCGGTGGTTCAGCTCTTCGTTCAGCATGCGTTGGCGTACTTCTGCCTGCGCTCTCTCGTCCGCCATCAACTCGCTATGGCGGAATGCCACCTCCACCAGCGCAACGCGCGCCGCTTCCGCAATCTGCCGGTCTTCGTCCGTCCAGGGCTGGGCCTGTTTGTGAACGGTTTCCTTCCAGATGGCGAAGCTCTTGCGCGGTGTCAGACGGTCACCCATAGGGCCTGTCTGATAGGATTTTTCTGGATTGCCACCCCAGTTCAGCGTCTGGATCAACTCCTTGCGAAAGAACAGGAGATAATCGTTCTTCACCTGCGAGAGCGAAACGGCCATCAGGCCCGCCGTCACGCCGCTATACTCCTCGGCCTCGGGCAAGTGGTTGAAGAGCGCATGGGTTGCCCACACCTTGCCCTCTGCCACGGAGTGCAGAAGCCTGCCGATGTGCGGAATGGCGGTGTCCGGCGGCGTGCTGCCGACGCTATACCAATTGTCGTTCATCAACAGACCGACGCCATCGCAGGGCATCAGTGTTTTGAAGTCATGCAGGTTGTCCGCCAGCAGCTCTTCGATATTCGTCTGGTGGGTGGCAAGACGCAGGAATCGATCAAGTGCTGCGTGCGCGTCCTGCGCGGTCATCAGCTTTTTCTGCTGCTTGAGTGCCTGCAGGTGGAGGGAAAAAAACTCGCCGAACATTTCCGCCGCAATGCGCACCGGCATGGGCAGGATCCGCGGAGAATAATGGTGACAGGCAATCAGCCCCCACAGTTCCCCCTCGACAATGATGGAGATCGACATGGAGGCCGACACACCCATATTGCGAAGATATTCCAGGTGAATGGGCGAGACGCTGCGCAGATGGGCGTAGGAAAGATCCAGATGCTCTCCGGATGCGTCGAGACGCGGGATGACTGGGACCGTTTCACCCTCTGTGTTGGAAATGATGCGCAGCGTGTTCTTGAGATACAGCGCGCGCGCCTGCTGGGGAATGTCGCTTGCCGGAAAGTACTGGCCGAGGAAGCTCTCGAGCGCGGGCTGCTTTGCTTCCGATATGACCTTGCCGGCGCCATCCTGCTCGAAGCGGTAGATCATCACCCGGTCATAGCCGAGCATTGCCTTGATCAGACGGGATGTACGGGAAATCAGACTGTCGACATTGTCGGCTTCGCGAATGCGATCGATCATCAACTGGGCCGTGTGAAGAGGCTGCGCCTCATCGGTCGCCGTTTCCAGCTCGATGATCGTGACGGACTTATAGCGATGGATTGCAACATCATAGGCTCTGCCATTGCCCATGCGAACATTGGGCAGAAGGGCGGCGCGGTTGCTGTTTGCCGTCACCGTCAAGGCATTGCGCAGATCGTGCACGGCCGTATTGCCGAAGATCTCTTCGGTCTGGCGCCCGGTTAGGTCGCCTGCAATGCCAAGAAAGGCCTCGCAGTTCTCTGAATAGCGAAGGACGGTGCGCATTGCGTTATCGCACACGATCAAACATCCATGCGGCTGAATGCTGCCTGGAATGTGAATCGGTTCTCTATCGCAGTTTGTGAGATCGACCTTCTCGTCTAAAGGCATCATGGGTCAGTGTTCCAAGCGCAGTGTTATGCTGGACTGCAGGTGGGCCGCTCTTTGAAGGGAAGAGTTGGGCCAGTGGAAATCCCTTGTTATCTCTCTCCCTAAAGGAGAGGGTGCAAAGGTCCCAGAGCCGTTGTCTTGCATTTCGTCAAAAGTGCATATTCCAAGTTCTTCTGCGCTTGCAAGGCAATTCATAGATCGTCTCGTCCGTGGGGTGTGCGTCCAGTACGCACCGACTTTGCCCATAGTGAGCAATAACGGCCAGCTTTTACTTTGGTTCCAGCAATAGGAAAGAATAATTATGCCACAAAAGACGATTGAACTGAGCACTAGGGGACAGGGTCTTTACGAGTTTACCGATGAAGCTGCCGCGTTCGTCAGGAATGCCGGGATGGAGGAGGGGCTTTTGACGGTGTTCGTGCGGCACACCTCCTGCTCGCTGATCATTCAGGAGAATGCCGACCCGGATGTGCAGCGTGATCTCAAGACATTCTTCTCGCGCCTCGTGCCGCCGTCCAGCGATCCGACGATGCGCTGGGTCGTCCATACGATGGAAGGACCGGATGATATGCCGGCACACATCAAGGCGGCGCTGACGCAGGTCTCGATCGGCATTCCTGTGTCCGCGGGCCGGATGATGCTTGGCACGTGGCAGGGCATCTATCTTTTCGAGCATCGGGATCGTCCGCACCGGCGCAACGTGGTGCTGCATCTTTCCGTTTGAGAGTTTCTCTTGCCTGAACGATGGGTGAATGGCCGGTTCTGATCATGTTCAGCAGCCCTTGATTAGTGTCTGCTCAATCGGTCCGGCGCAAATGCCAGGCCACGGTTTTTAGAAACGGAGCAAGACCCATGATTGGCAACTTTGTAAAAGCAGGTTTGGCAGCCCTTATCGCACTTGGCGGTGTTTCCGCCACAGCCACCAGCGCCTCTGCCGACGGTTTCCGGTACGGCATGTATGTTCAGGATGGCTATCGCCATGGCGGCCACGGTGGTCCGGGTTGGGGCCGTCCGGATCGTGGTCGTGATCGCTGCTCGCCTTGGCTTGCAGAAGAGAAAGCAAGCCGCATGGGCATTCGTCGCGCTCGCGTTGTCGATGTTTCGCCGCGCCGCGTCGTTGTCGCCGGCTTCGATCGCTACGGCCGCGACCGCGTCGTGTTCGCCAATGTTCGTGGCTGCCCCGTCATCCGCCGCTAATTCCTGATCGCTAATCCGATCAGAACAATGCCCCCGTCATGAGAATGGCGGGGGCAATTTTGTTTTGGCCGATTTCAGCATCGAGCTTGGGGAAGGGCGCGCTTGGGAGGCGCGCCCTTTCTGATTTATTGCTCGATGGCGAATGTCACATTGACGTTGATGACATAGGTATTTTCGCCTGCGGCAATCGGCACGCTGTCTTCCTTTTGCATGGTGGCGCGCATCATCGGTGCGGGAACCGGCAGTGGCCGAGGGCTGTTCTCGCTGATCTCAAGAACGCGTCCGACCTTCACACCAGCGGCTTCGGCCAGCGTCTTTGCCTTGGCAACGGCGTTCTCCACCGCCTTCTTGCGTGCATCGGTGAAGACCGCTTCCGGATTGTCGTTAGTGAAGGCGATATCGCCACCCTGGTTGATGCCGAGCTTCACCGACGTATCGAGAATCGCGCCGAGCTTGGTCAGGTCCCGCACCCGCACTGTCAGCCCGTTCGTAACCTGATATCCGGTGATTTCCGGCGGAATATAGACACCATCCTTCGGTTCGAACTGCTTGTAGACGGGCTGCACCGAAAAATTGGAAGTCTGCAGATCGCGGTCGGCAATGCCGGCCTTCTTCAACGCTGCCAGAACTTCCGTCATCGCCTTGTTGTTTTCGCTCAAGGCCTCGGCGGCCGTCTGCGCCTGCTTCAGGACACTGAAGGAAAGAACGGCCATATCGGGAGCGGTAGAGGCGTTGCCTTCGCCCGAAACCGTAATCGTCGCTTCGCGCGGCTTGGCGTCTTGCGCAACGGCTGCGAATGGCGCGAGCGCGGCAAGCGTGACGGAGCCAATAGCGATCGAACGAGCCAGTCTGGATACCATGAAAAAGTCCTCTGTTGATGTCCCTCTACATCCTATGGCTTTAGATTATGAGACTATTACGGCATAGATTGTGTCCGCTGATTTTCAACGGCTTGTCGCACCGGAAAAATTGCGTTAGAGCGAGACCCACGCACCGGCTGGACCATTGCAGCCTTGCGCATCGACGCGTCTTGCATCGAAGGGCCTGTAGCTCAATGGTTAGAGCCGGCGGCTCATAACCGCTTGGTTGGGGGTTCGAGTCCCTCCGGGCCCACCATTTCTGTCTTCGGACGTTGTTTTTCCATCGTTTTTTCCTCGATTTGTCTCACCGGAATTCCGGTTCGATGAGAGTGGGACATTTTTGCGGGCCACATAGGTCTTCCGGCGTTCGAAACCGGCATCAATTATGCGCTTGGATTGAGCGGCTTTCGTGTAGTGCTGCGCCATCTTGGAATCAGACCAGCCGAAGATCGCCATCAACTGATGTTCGGTAGCGCCTGCCTCGGCGAGGATTGTTGCGGACGCCTTTCTCAGGCCGTGCGACGAGCATTCCGGCAAATCGGCGTCATTGCACCACTGGCGCATCTTGTTGCCGAACCCGTTCCCGCTGAACGCCTTGCCGTATTCGGTAACAAGGAAGGTCGGCTGATCATGCGTGATCGCGTCCAGCGCCTCGCGTAGCTCGTCTGTGACAGGCAGGCTGAGGGACTGTGCATATTTGCCTGAGCCCTTCTCCGGCATGAATTCGATACGGTCGCCGACCAGGTTCCGCCAGCCGAGCTTGACGAGATCGGAGCGCCTCACGCCCAGATTCAGCATCAGTTCCATTGCAAGCCGGGCTGTGGAGCCGAGCGGATAAGCAGCACGATAGCGCGCCAACTCCGCTTCGCTCCATGTGTGGAAGCCGGGAGACTTATGGATTTTGGTGACGCCGTTCGCGGGGTCGAAGGTCGCCAGTTCGGCGCTGATAGCCCAATTGAAAAGCGCCTTCAGATATTTCACCAGCTTGTCAGCCGCACCGGGCGTGCCGCTGCGCTTCATCTGGCTGGCTTCGATGTCGGATTTGCGAATCTTCTTTAACGGCAGTTCGCCCACATTGACGCAATAGCGATTGAGAACGCTCTTCTTGTCTTTCTGCGTGGCCGGAGACTGGCTTTGAAATGCCTTGGACCGATAATAGGTCTCGACTAGCCAGCGAACCGAGCCGGGCTCCAGTCTTGAAATCGGGACCGTCTTTTCACCACGATCGCCAGCGAGCACACGGTGATATTCCTCGGTAAATGCCTGGGTGACGCTGCCGGCCTCGTCCAGATAGGCGGACGTCATCCGGTACTTCGGCATACCTGGCAGGCGGAGATAAAACCGCTCGTTGCCGTGCCGATCGACATCCCGCGAGCAATATTTGAAGGGGACGCGCTGGCTACCCAACCGCGTAATCAAACGGGTTTTCGCCATCGTCTTCGTCTCCGCTCAAGCCCTGCTCTTTGATGTCGTACCAAGACGCCCGGATTTCCTCGGCATCCCAACGGCGCAACGCGCCGATCTTCACACCTTTCGGCATCAGGCCACGGCGAACCCAGTCTTCAAAGGTGCCCGTCGAGACGTCGAGAAGTTCCGCCGCACGGACGCGGCTAACCGCAACCTTGTAAATGGGCCGTGGGGCCAGCGCTTCAGCTTGCTGCTTCATGTGCCGCTCCTCACGCTTTGGAGGCGTTGTCAGCAAGTGCCAAAGCCTTCTGCTTGGGCTCGACCATATTCGCCGCAAGATACTCATCCACGGCGTTTTCCGGCAGAAACAGGCTACCGCCGATCCGGACATGACGGATCTCCTGCTTGGCGATCAGGTTCCGGATGCGAGCAACCGGCCATCCGGAACGATCTGCGAGTTGTTTGGGTGATAAAAGCTGAGAATGCATAACTGCCCAACTCCATAGAGATAATTCGACACAAGACAGAACGAATCATATAATCGCACTAACCGCAACAGTTTTATCGCATTCGAGATATTTTGATGCAAGACGGATTTATGGAGGCGATGGGGCAAAGGCTTGGGAAAATTCGAAAGGATTCCGGGTTGAAGCAAGTGCCCTTTGCCGAAGCGCTTGAGGTCTCGCAAAGCGCTTACAACACTTACGAGCGCGGAAATCGCGAGATGCCCGCGAAGCTTCTCCGCCTTTTGCATTTAAAATTCAATGTGAATCCCGCCTGGATGCTTACGGGAGAAGGAAGCCCCTACAATCGGGACAAGGTCGACTTGTATCACCAGGTGACGGGGGCGGTTAACGCTTTCATCGCGAGGGAAAACTGTCAGGTGGAACCGGATAAGCGCTTGAAGCTCATCCGGTTCCTGATCGACTACGCCGAACAGCACGGCGAATTCACAGAGGAAATCGCAGAAAAATATTTGAGGTCAGCGATATGAGTAAATCGAGCTTCGAAGAGCAGATAATGCAGGGCGCCTACGCCCTTTGTCGCCAGCGCGACCAACTGGCATCCGAAAAACGAAGGCTGGCAAGGCAGTTGCGCTATACTCAGCACTCGGTCCGACTCAAAAGCCTTTCAAAGCAATACGATTTCGGGATGGTCTTCTTCGCTGCAATGGGAGCCGTTTCGCTCATCTTGTTCGACGCAAACAGCGGCTCCGAAGCTTGGTTGACACCAGTGCTGAGCCTGTCGCTCATTCTGTTCGCGTGTGGCAATGCGCTGCGTGGCCGGAAGATGGTCAGCCGTATCAGAAGCTTTGATGACCGCTTCGGTAGCTGGCAGTTCTGAAGGCAATTATTCAACCCACTTTGATGGGTTGAATAATTTTAAAAAACGCATTATTTGAACCATTGAAAGGGGTCAATTAATGCGCTTAACGCTCCAAACCCATTTTGACGGTGAGTGGCATCACGCTGCGACATTGGAACTCAAGGACGACGCGGCCGGCTTCCAGGGCGCGTCGATCGTCGATTACGATCTCGACTATTTCGTCACCGTGGCATCGGCGGAGTTCTCTGCTGGAAAAACGGTTCGTGATCATCGCGCCTTATCCGTCCGCTATCCCGTCGATCTCGAAAATCGATATAGCCGCAGCTGGCCGCCCTTCCTCTTGGATCTTATGCCTCAGGGGCATGCACGGCGAAAGCTAGCCGAGCACCTCGGTCTTACAGAAGGCTCGCGCGCTTCTGATCTGCCACTGCTTCTCCGATCGGCGACAGGCGGCATCGGCAATATCCGCATCAAAGAAGCGGCGGACGCCGAAGCTGAACGGCTGTGCGGTGTCGAGCGCCAAGGTGTGACAGAGGCGGAAATCCTTGAGCGGTCGGATCGCTTTATGGAAGTCGCCGATCGCTTCGGAATGCTGGCCTCCGGCTCAAGCGGCTTGCAAGGCGAATGGCCGAAGGTCTCTATGACTCAGGCGAAGGATGGGCTCTACTATCCCGACAGCTTCGTGGCCGATGATGAGGCCATGCGCCACGTCATTGTCAAGCTGGTCCGCAGCAACGAGCCTGTGGATCGCCTTATCCTCGAAGGAGAAGCCCTCTATTCGCGGATCGCGCAAGAGATCGGTCTGAATGTCAGCGAACCTTCGACCTATGCCGAAGGCGTCCTTATCATTCCCCGTTTCGACCGGAAGAAGAGAGAAGGCGGCGGAACCGTCCGACTGGGGCAGGAAAGCCTGGTGTCCGCGATCGGCGTTGCCGATTTCGGCCATGTCGGCACGCATGAGGCCTATATCGACGTTCTACGCCGATATTCGGCCGATCCCTTCGCGGACATTGTGGAATACCTGAAGCGCGACATAGCCAACCTAGCCCTCGGCAATCCCGACAATCACGGCCGGAATTCCGCTCTCAGCAAGCACCAGGACGGCACGATCCGCCTGTCCCCGCTGTTTGATTTCGCTCCAATGCGGCTAGCCAAGGAGGGAATCGTTCGCTCCACCCGCTGGGCCATGATGCGTGACGGCGGTCGGGATCATCTTCCCGATTGGACGCGGATTTGCGCCGAACTGATGCCTGATCCTGCTGAGCACAGTGCGCTCGCAGCTACGCTTGCCATGTTTGCCGAACACCTGCGTCAGGCACCAATCATTGCGAAAGATTTGGGCGCGTCTCCGGACATTCTGGATCGTGCAATGGGGCGCTGTATCGCGATAGCGGACAGCGTTCTGGCCGCGTGTCAATGATGGCAAAGGACCGCTAAATGGCTCGATGGAAGAAGCCGGCGAAAGAGGAGATACTTGAAAACCGGCGAACACTTGCGGAGCGTGCGCGAAACGGAGACTTACGGCTACCTGAAGCGGTTGTCGAAATCCGCAAAGGGTTCGGCATGACGCAGGAAGAGTTTGCCAAGACCCTGTCGCTTACTAGGCGCCAAGTTGCGGAGATTGAAGCGGGTGCGGGAAATCCAACATTGGAGACGTTGGAGAAGATTGGGCGACTGTTCGGTTTTGGAGTGGGTTTTGTACCCAAAGGCGGTTGAAGTGATCACCCTTGCGAGCACGCCAGGCAGGCGGTCCCGGCACATCAGCAAAGGGAACCTAAAAATGCACACTGTAAACTAGGTCTTGGCATCCTGCAGCTCGCCGCCCAATCCCATTGCATCTGCAAGTCGAAGCTTCCGATACGCTTCAGAGGACAGCCAGCCGGTCACAACCTTCTGGAACGATTTATCATTCACAAACCGGGCAAAAATCTCCTCGTTTTGATCCATGCGCTCCACGAAAAGGGCTTCAAGCAAGTTCTTGAATACAAGCTCGAATTTGTCGGCTGGGTTCACCGCCGCGGCTTGCTTCAAAGCAGCATCTGAAACCGCAACCTCAACCAATTGATCGAAAAAGAACTGATCAGCTTGGTTGAAATCAGTGCCAAATCTTTCATTCACAACGTCGATAAGGCGAGACAGGGGAACAGCCTCTTCCCGCAGTATTCCACTGCCGACTTCGGATGGCCCCTCGAGCCGATTAGCCTGGCCATCGCTAAAGCTGATTGAGCCCTCACTAATCTTTTGAAGCCGATAATATTCCAGCCTCACTTCGTCATCGAATTGATAGGAGGGGCCCGCCCCCCGCTTTGGTAGTTTCGTTGCGAGGTGACGCAGGAACACATACAGTCTTTCCAGGTCCGTATCCTGATAAGGAATAATCTGGCTGAGGAAACCATAGAGGCTGCAGAAGGCCGACAGCTTTCCTCGCCATAGCTCAGCCTCCTCTGGCTTCTCATCTTGGAGCTCTTTGAAACGGGATGCTGGAGAATCGAGCGCGGCATCGCCGCGCCGGACGCTTTCGATGAGGCTAACGGTCTCGCGGGCGCGCTCCGGCGCCATTGGGTCATTCCAGCCATACTCCTTATTCAGAACATCGCGTAGGGCGTCGTAGTGCTTCTGGTAGCCGGGCGGCGCAATGTTGAGGCTGCGCCCGCTCGCAAGCTCCATGCGTGGCGTCACGAAATGCAGCTCGACGCGGCCCTCGTGGGTATGGCGGACCCAAAGCATATCGTGCTGGTCGGGTTCGAGGCCGGCAAAGGCAAGGCTCTCGAAGGCGTCCATCACCTGTCGTTGCTGGGCAGGGTTCGGCCCGTCTTCAGCCGTGAAGGCGATGACGCCGGCCCGATAGGTCCACTGGTGTGGACAGACGTCGATCAGCGCGCGCATGCGGTCGGCATCGCCACGCAGCACCTCCGGCAAAGGCTCGCGGGCAAACAGCATGACCTCGCCGCGCTCATCGCGGATCGCGTTGCGGTTCTGGTCGTAGGCGACGACGTCGCGCTCGACCAGATAGTTAACCGGTCCCGATCCGCCGCCCTGGCCGTTTCGGAAGAACTTGATCAGCACGGCGCGCCATCCTTGGCCGTGAACTGCTCAAAGGGTTTCCGATAGCGCCCGCTCGATGGCGACCAGGCGCGCGGCAACCGTGATTGCGTCGATGGCGGACTACTGGCCCTGTGCCTGGGTCGTGTTCAGCCATCGCGCAATCTGGTTGAGGTTGCCGCCGATCCGGGCGACGGCGCGCACCAGTTCCGGGTCCACCTTGGGAACCGGACGGCGACGCCGTGCCTCGGTGAGGCCAAGCGCTTCCCGCATCAGCGTGGCGAAGGGCAGACCGGCCCGCGCCGCGCGTGCGGTCAGCGCCTGCTTTTCCGAGGCCGTGCAGCGGAAAACCACGACGGCATTGAGTTCGCCTTTGGGCGATCGCGGCGTGCTCTTGGTGGGGTTTGAAGGGGAGGTCTGCCTCCCCTCATAAGGCTCCCGGTCAGAAGGCTCGCCGTATGACAGGGGTCGCCTTGCTCCCTTCAAATCGCCAGCCATCATGATGCCCTCCGAAGATCGGTTTGCCTCGCGGGTTCATCGGCGATGTGGTCACGGCGACGGCTGAAGAATGCGATCCAATCGAGGGCGCTGGGGCTTGCGTCATCAGGTGGCCAGTAGCCCGGCAAGGCATAACCCGGCTTCCTGGTTTTCACCGTTCGAACGCCCAAGGCGTCGATCGAAGGAAAGCCGTGACGACGTAGCCAATCGCGCCACTGCTCGACCTGATCCGCCTTGCTCTCGGCCACGAAAACGAGCGGGATGGCTCGCCGCGTCTCGATGCGCGGCGGGGCGTCCTCGCGCGGGTTAGGTTTATATATTTTTTTCTTTCTCTGGGTTTGGTGGACATATTTGTCCCCCTTCGCTGGACAGATCTGACCGCCTTGCCGGACGATTTTGACCGCCTTTGTCAGGGTAAAGGGTGACAACTTTGTCCGTCTTTTCGCGGGCGTCCGATGCGCGTAAAATCGACGCCGCTGAGGGACGATATTCTGTGTTGTGCCCGACGCCATTTCCGCGCTGGACCTCGAACCATCCTTTGACCTCAAGTTCACGGACGGCGCGCTGAATGGTCTTGACGCTCTTGCCGGTCGCGTCGGCAATCGTTTGATAGGACGGCCACGCCTTTTCGGTGTGGCCGTTCAAATGCGTGGTGATGATATAGAGCGCTACGGATCGCGCGCTGTCGCTCAAATCCTTGTCACAGCTCAACTGCTGAAGCCATTGCAGCTTCACGTCCCGAAATGGCCGCGCCCCGCTCATGCGCGCCTCCCTGGCCGCAATACGACCGGGAAAGAAGGGCCGAAAACGACCGGAAAAAGTGGGACGGCGGCTTTACTAAGCCATTGATTTCTATGAAGCGGTGTTTTCGTCCCACAAGGGGTTAAGCTGCTGATTTTCTTGGAATTCGGCAGGCCCTCCGGGCCCACCATTTTTCTTTTGCTTCAACTGGATAGCGCAAGCATCCTCTCACGGGATGAGAGCTTTGCCGTAGCCATTCTCGCAGCTTTACGGGTTGGGACCGCCTTGCTAAAGCTTGATCGGGGAAGCGGGGCATAGCAGCATGACGATCTGGTACTACACTGTTGGGCAGGAACGCGAAGGGCCTGTCAGCAAAGAGCAAGTCTGCGCGTTGATCGCAAGCGGCAAGATTGTCCGCGATGCCTATGTCTGGCGGGAGGGGATGGCGGACTGGGAGATTGTTGGGACGCATCCCGAGTTTGAAGACACGTTCGTGGCGCCGCTCTCGGTTAAACCACCACCTCTGCCCTTCGCATCCAAAGCGCTGGATGGTGAGCAGAACGCGATGCGTCCTTGGCGGCGCTTCTGGGCAAGACTTGTTGACATCATGCTTCTGGGGCCTTTGCTTGCCGCAGCGATCGCATTCACGCTGGCAGCATGGGCGCCATCCGTCTACATTTACATCTCCTCGATGGAAAGACCGATGCTGGACGTCCTGCTTATGGTCGCACTATTGCCGATTATAGCGGTGGCGCTGGCACTATGTATGACTCTCTTCGATACAACTCCAGGAAAGGCGCTTGCTGGCGTCCAGGGTCGTGTTCCGCAAGGGACGAACAGACTTTTCTTCTATCTCGCACGCGAGTTCAGAGTATGGTTTTCTGGCCTTGGAATGGGTATTCCCGTTTTCTTGCCAATCGCTCTTGTAGTTCAATACCGGAGATTGGTATCTTCTCGTGCAGCAAGTTATGATACGGCTTCTCAGCCGATTGCCGTCAATGCACGAATGTCTCTCGTTCCTGTAATCGCTCTTGCGGTCGTTCTTTTCGCCGGTCACGTTTTCCTTTGGAACGAAGGTGACCGTGCTGCCACTTACGTCATTGGAAAACAGGTTTGGGTCAATCCGATCAACGGTAACGAAACTCTGCTACCATCGTTCTGGAATTTCCAGCCGTTAAACTCCTCAAGCGAGACAGAGATACAATTCGCAACAGATGACTTGTTGGCAATGGACGCCTCGGCAAGAGCCCGAGGCACTAAACATGCGGATGATTTGAACGCGGACGTCGGAAGCAGGCTCGTTTTATCGGCTTTATTCGGCCATGATACGCTCGGTTGGGATGGTATTACTCCTGAAAAATATGCGAGTATCATTGATGGCATGGCAGGCAAACTTTGGACCCGCTCCTCCGACTGGCGCCCAGTGGAAATAGAGGGTTTCAAAGCGCTTCGCGCTACCGGCTATTCTCGGGATCGGTCCAGGGTCGATGTCGAAACCACCCTCATCGTTCAGGGTAGAGACGCTTGGCAGGTTTCAGTATCGACGTACGATAACAGCCCCGATCAATTGAGGGAGAGGGATCGGTTCCTAAGCGCGTTGCTCCAAACGATTAAGTGAGCAATCCGTTTGACCGACTTGAAACACACTCTGGAAGTGTTGCTCGCAGTCAACGGGCGACGGCCTGAAGGCTCGTTACTGGATCAGCTGAATGTGCCGTCCAAGCCCTCAAATTCGACCGAATCTTGGCAAAAACCGTCGATCCGAGTTCCGTCATACAAAATTATCGTCCTGCTATGGTCTGCTAAAACGCAGCCGGGAAAACGAGGCGTGAAACGGTATGGCTGACTGGTATTACACCATCGGGCCGAAGCGCGGAGGCCCCGTCGACGAGGAGATTATTCGCAGGCTGATCGAGACTGGTCATGTCACCCGCGACGACTACCTCTGGCACGAACAGATGACGGACTGGGAGAAGGCCGGTCTCAATCGCGTTTTTGCCGATAGTTTTGCATCACTGGCCCTCGGGTCTGAGGAACAGCGTGTCGCGCCGAAACCGTTCTTTTTGCCCGCGCGTCCTTGGCGCCGCCTATGGGCAAGGCTTTTCGATCTATTGATGATGTCACCTTTGTTCACGATCGTCGGACACGACATCTTGGTTGCTGCTTACCTCTATTTCCATGGGAACCGACCCGGTCTTCTCCTCGCTGCACTCGTCCTGTATCTAATGCTGATCTCTCTCGCAGCTATGATACCCGCAATATGCATGGCTTTATTTGGCACCACGCCAGGCAAGGCCATATTCGGCGTATGGGTGTTTGCGCCTCACGAGAGTTTTTGGCCACGTTTCAGATTTTATTTCGGTCGCGAGTACAGGGTGTGGTTTTGGGGGTGTGCGATGGGCATCCCGCCGTTGTTCATTCTCACATTCCTTTTTCAGTACAGGCGACTGAAGGTCGATCTGAACGCGAGCTATGACAGGGAACGCTCGAGTGTGTTGGTGCTTCGGCCAAGCCGCATCGCAGCCTTGATCATGGTGCCGGTTATGCTGCTTCTCATCGGTTGCGCTATTGTAAATGTGAGCGACTATCGCTCCGACGAAAGGATCACTGCGAGCCATGGCGCTCTTCCCGTGCCATCTTACGAAAGTGTCCCCTTCGATCGGATGGTCGTACCGAATTTGACACCGACCGACTCAACCAAAACATGGGTGAATCCCAGGTCGGGCAGGGGCGCCAGGATCAGCAAAATCTGGGAGCACCCTTATAATGACTCCTCTAAAGACAGCTTCGTCTTCCGGGCGCCGACGCTGGGGATGACAGCACTGGTTTCCCACGAGCTTATTGGGAATGACGGCGCCGATCCGACGGCTTATCTGAAGGATCTGGAAAGACGCGTCGACCATATTATGAAACCGACCTCCGATTGGGGGGCAGCCTATGTCAACGGAGTGCAGATCATGCGGGTATCCGGAATTGCCACGACTGCATCGGAAACACGCGCAGAACTCACGGTTTTCATGAGGGGTGGAAATGCCTGGCTGGCCTTGATAGTGACGCCAGGAAATTCCGAACTGCAGTCGATCGAAAGAAAGAATTTTTTGAGTGCGATCTTCGGAACAGTCAATTGACGGAAGGACATCCGTTCTCATTGGCCTCTGGTGGCCGGGCTATGTATGACAAAGGCTATCCGCCAGTTGTCGCGGATCGGGCACGTTGCGCCTTACCGTGGCGATCAAGAGCTTAATGGTCTTTTCGGTTCGGAGTGCTCTTGTCACGCCGACTTTACTGCGTCTGCCTGTGCGGCTTCGCGTTTAGGGCTATAAGGGAGCTTCGTATGCGTTTTGTCGACTGCCTTGGGAGAAAAAACACTGACTGACATCATGTCGTATATCGCGGAGCGTCGTTCATGATCGTCGGCATCGTTCTGACGGTCGCCTTGCTGTTGTTTCTGATGGCTTTCCCGCGACATCTGAAACCCGTTGTGGCAGCACTTGCCGTGGTGTGGGCCTGCCTCGGAGGCTGGGTTTTGTTTGACTGGGTCCGCTCTGGCGAAAGGCTGGAGAAGATCATTGCCACGGCGGCCTATGACCCAACCTGTCGGGATGAGAATGCGCCGATCCGGGTGAGCTTTCAGAATACCAATGATGTCGCGGTCGAGCGGTTGACCTATACGCTGGAAGGTTTTGAGCCCGCCTTCCGTGCGCCGATTTCGCTCGAGGCCTATCAGCCAAACGAAAGGCGGTTAGGGCCGCATGAGAGCTACGCTGCGTGCCGGCCATTTCGGTTGCGCAGCAATGAGCAGGCCGATCCCGCGCGGCTGGAATGGCGTGTGACGGTGAACTCAGCAGATTTCGAGTGAGCTTCCTGATGGCGCGGCGATACAGCATCGGCCCGAAAATCGGACTCGATTTTCGGAAAGCACGATGCGTAGATTCAAAAAAGTAAAGCGTCCTTTGTGCGTCCAATAGGACGCACGGCGCTTTTGGGTCTCTGCGCTTCGCCGTGCCATTTGTCATGCTTCAATCAGAAGCGCGCGCCTTTTTCGGCGATCATCTTCGTCAGGCTGCCATCCGCCGGGAAAAGCGGGATGAGGCAGGCTTGAAGGGCGTGGTAGATGTCTCCCTTGCCGGGGAAGAGGGTGTTGGCCGGAACGAGGTCTTCCGTCAGTTCCTCATGCCAACCACCGAACTGATGGTCGAGGAAGGTGTTGGCGATCGTGCTCCAGATGCGGCGATAGCTATCTTCGTAGAATTCGTCGGCGGGCAGATGCTCGTTGAGGAAGTGGGCCGCACCGGCGGCTTCGCACATCGGCCACCAGAGCTTTTCCGTCTTGGCAGGCGTGTTGTCCCAATCGAGCGTGTAGAAGAAACCGCCTTTTTCGCGGTCCCAGCCGAGCGCCATGGACTGGACGAAGAGTGACTTGGCGGCGGTCGGCATCCAGTCGTGCTTGCGCTCACCAAGGATCCAGAGCTGCAGGATAAGGCGAGACCATTCCAGCCAGTGACCCGGCGTTGAGCCTGAGGGGCGGAACATTTCGTTGCCGCGATAATCCTTGTCCAGCACCCAGTTCTCATCGAAATGCTCCGGCACGCGGAAGTCCAGCGCGCCAGCGGCGCGGCGGATGATGAGGTCGGCAATGCGTTCGGCCTTGATGAGGTAGGTCTTGTCGCCCGTGGCCTCGAAGGCGGCCATCAGGGCTTCGGTGAGGTGCATATTGGAATTCTGGCCGCGATAGTTTTCGATCGGCGACCAGTCTCGGTGGAATTCCTCATTGATGGCGCCGTGCTTCTCTTCCCAGAATCGGGTTTCGAGAACCTCGGTCACATCGGCCAGCATCGCATCGGCCAGCGGATGACCGACGACCTTGGCGGAGGAGGCGGCGAGCAGCACGAAGGCGTGGCCATAACCCTGCTTGGTGGCGTCGGCAGGACCGTTGTCATCCACCTGCCAGAAGTAGCCGCCATGCTCCTTGTCGCGGTGCTTGTCCCATAGATAGGTCATGCCATGGTCGACGATATCGCCGCAGCCGGGGCGACCGAGCAGGTGGCCGATGGAGAAGCAATGGACCATGCGGGCAGACGCGTGGATGCCGCGCACCGGATTGTCGGAGGAGAGGGGAGCGCCTTTCCGGTCGAGATCGAAGAAGCCGCCTTTGGGATTGACCGCGCGATACTGGAAGAAGTCGAAGAGGCCTTCCGCCTGCTTTACCAGCCATTGGCGATGCCAGGGCAGCGTGCTCCAATAGGCTTTCGTGCTTTCCGTCTCGGTCATCCGTTCCTCCTTTGATGCGCTGTTGGAGCATACCTATATCTTTGAGGCGCAAGGGTGTCATCCACGGTCGGAATTTCGTAGCTTCCTTTTTAGTCCAGAACCGCGAATGCCGGATGATATGTTGACATAAAGATATCTTTATGTGACTTGATATCTTGCTGATTTGCAAAGAATGAGGAGTGAGTGCCGATGTTGGACGATCTGTTTGGCCCCCTGGGCGGCAAACGCGACGGCGCGGAAATTCTGAAGGCGCTGAAACAGGCGGCTGAAGAGCGCATCCTCATTCTCGATGGCGCCATGGGCACGCAGATCCAGGGCCTTGGATTTGACGAGGACCACTTCCGCGGTGATCGTTTCATTGGTTGTGCCTGTCATCAGAAGGGCAATAACGACCTCCTGATCCTGACGCAGCCGGATGCAATCGAGGATATCCATTTCCGCTACGCCATGGCGGGGGCGGATATTCTGGAGACCAACACGTTTTCGTCCACGCGTATCGCGCAGGCCGACTACGAGATGGAAGGCGCGGTCTATGACCTCAACCGCGAGGGCGCCTTCATCGTGCGTCGCGCCGCTCAACGCGCCGAGCGCGAGGATGGCCGCCGCCGTTTCGTGGCAGGTGCCATCGGCCCGACCAACCGCACCGCGTCGATCTCGCCGGATGTGAACAATCCTGGCTACCGTGCTGTCAGCTTCGACGATTTGCGCGTTGCCTATGGTGAGCAGATCGACGGTCTGATCGACGGCGGTGCCGACCTCATCCTTATTGAAACCATCTTCGACACGCTGAACGCAAAGGCCGCGATTTTCGCCTGCGAGGAGCGCTTTGCTGCCAAGGGCATTCATCTGCCGGTGATGATTTCCGGCACGATCACCGACCTTTCCGGCCGCACGCTGTCGGGTCAGACGCCGTCGGCCTTCTGGAACTCGGTGCGTCACGCCAACCCGTTTACCATCGGTCTCAACTGTGCGCTCGGTGCCAACGCCATGCGTCCGCATTTGCAGGAACTGTCGGATGTGGCCGATACCTTCATCTGCGCCTATCCGAATGCCGGCCTGCCGAACGAGTTCGGCCAGTATGACGAAACGCCGGAGATGATGGCGGCACAGGTTGCCGAGTTTGCCCGTGAGGGACTGGTCAATGTGGTGGGCGGCTGCTGCGGCTCGACGCCGGAGCATATTCGCGCCATCGCCGACGCCGTGAAGGGTTTTGAGCCGCGCAAGGTGCCGGAACACAAGTCCCTCATGTCGCTGTCCGGCCTCGAGCCCTTCGTGCTGACCAAGGACATTCCCTTCGTCAATGTCGGCGAGCGCACGAACGTGACGGGCTCTGCCAAGTTCCGCAAGCTGATCACCGCTGGTGACTATACCGCTGCACTTGCCGTCGCCCGCGATCAGGTGGAGAACGGCGCGCAGATCATCGACATCAACATGGATGAGGGCCTGATCGACAGCCAGAAGGCCATGGTCGAGTTCCTCAATCTGATTGCCGCCGAGCCGGATATCGCCCGCGTGCCGGTGATGATCGACAGTTCCAAATGGGAGATCATCGAGGCTGGCCTGAAATGCGTTCAGGGCAAATCGATCGTCAACTCCATCTCGTTGAAGGAAGGCGAGGAGAAGTTTCTCGAGCAGGCGCGTCTGGTGCGCAATTACGGCGCTGCTGTCGTCGTCATGGCGTTTGACGAAGTGGGGCAGGCCGATACTTACGAGCGCAAGGTCGAGATCTGTACGCGCGCCTACAAGCTGCTGACGGAGAAGGCCGGGATTCTGCCCGAAGACATTATCTTCGACCCGAATGTGTTCGCCGTTGCGACCGGTATCGAAGAGCACAATAATTACGGCGTGGACTTCATCCAGGCCACCAAGACCATCCGCGAAACCATGCCGCTCGTGCATATTTCCGGCGGCGTCTCGAACCTGTCCTTCTCCTTCCGCGGCAACGAGCCGGTGCGCGAGGCGATGCATGCCGTGTTCCTGTATCATGCGATCCAGGTCGGCATGGATATGGGCATCGTCAATGCGGGCCAGCTTGCGGTCTATGAGAGCATCGATGCTGAACTGCGCGAGGCCTGCGAGGACGTGGTGCTGAACCGCAACCCCAACGCGACCGAACGGCTGCTTGAAATTGCCGAGCGTTACCGGGGTACAGGTGCCAAGGAAGGCAAGGTTCAGGATCTGTCGTGGCGCGAACTCCCCGTTGAGAAGCGGCTGGAACATGCGCTGGTCAATGGCATCACCGAATATATCGATGCGGATACGGAAGAGGCGCGCCAGCAGGCGGCCCGTCCGCTGCATGTCATCGAAGGTCCGCTGATGGCGGGCATGAATGTGGTCGGCGATCTCTTCGGTTCAGGCAAGATGTTCCTGCCGCAGGTGGTCAAATCCGCCCGTGTGATGAAGCAGGCTGTTGCCGTTCTTCTTCCCTATATGGAAGAGGAAAAGCGCCTGAACGGCGGCGATCAGCGCAAGTCGGCCGGCAAGGTGCTGATGGCGACGGTGAAGGGCGATGTCCACGATATCGGCAAGAACATCGTCGGCGTCGTTCTCGCCTGCAACAATTACGAGATCATCGATCTCGGCGTGATGGTGCCGACCACCAAGATTCTCGAAACGGCTGTTGCGGAGAAGGTCGATGTCATCGGTCTTTCCGGCCTCATCACGCCGTCGCTGGATGAAATGGTGCATGTGGCCTCCGAGATGGAGCGCATGGGGCTCGACCTGCCGCTTCTGATCGGTGGGGCGACGACGAGCCGTGTTCATACGGCGGTGAAGATCCATCCGCGTTACGAGAAGGGCCAGGCAATCTATGTGACGGACGCCTCGCGCGCGGTCGGCGTGGTGTCTGCACTTCTGTCGGAAGATCAGAAGCCAGCCTATATTGACGGCATTCGCGCCGAATATGCCAAGGTTGCCGATGCGCATGCGCGCAATGAACGCGAAAAGCAGCGCCTGCCGCTGTCGCGTGCGCGCGAAAACGCGCAGAAAGTGGATTGGAGAGGCTATCAGCCGGTCAAGCCGCAATTCATCGGTACCAAGACATTCGAGGGCTACGATCTCGAAGAGTTGTCGCGCTATATCGACTGGACGCCTTTCTTCCAGACCTGGGAATTGAAGGGTCGTTTCCCGGCCATTCTCGAGGATGAGAAGCAGGGTGAGGCAGCACGCCATCTTTATGCCGACGCGCAGGCCATGCTGAAGAAGATCATCGAGGAAAAGTGGTTCCGACCGCGCGCGGTGATCGGCTTCTGGCCGGCCAATGCGGTGGGGGACGATATTCGTCTGTTCACCGATGAAAGCCGCACCTCGGAGCTCGAAACCTTCTACACGCTGCGTCAGCAGCTTTCCAAGCGCGATGGACGGCCCAATGTCGCACTCTCGGATTTCGTCGCGCCGAAGGACAGCGGCATTGCCGACTATGTCGGCGGCTTCGTGGTGACGGCGGGTATCGAGGAAGTGGCCATTGCCGAACGTTTCGAACGGGCCAATGACGACTATTCATCCATTCTGGTGAAGGCGCTGGCCGACCGTTTCGCGGAAGCCTTTGCCGAGCGCATGCATGAACGGGTGCGCAAGGAGTTCTGGGGCTATGCGCCGGATGAGCGCTTCAGCAGTGAGGACCTTGTTGGAGAAGCATACGCCGGTATTCGCCCGGCGCCCGGCTATCCGGCCCAGCCCGATCATACGGAAAAGGACACGCTCTTCCGCCTTCTGGATGCGACAAACCAGACGGGTGTGGTGCTGACGGAGAGCTATGCCATGTGGCCTGGTTCGTCTGTTTCCGGTCTCTATATCGGCCATCCGGAGAGCTATTACTTTGGCGTTGCCAAGGTGGAGCGGGATCAGGTTGAGGATTATGCTCGGCGCAAAGGCATGCCCGTGAAGGATATTGAGCGCTGGCTTGGACCAGTGCTGAACTATGTGTCGGTGGATGCGGCGAAGGATGTTGAGACGGCGGCTTGATGGGTTGGGTTCGGGTCTTACGTAGAGGCTGAGGCGCGATACCCCCCTCTGTCCTGCCGGACATCTCCCCCTCAAGGGGGGAGATCGGATGCGGCCGCCACCCGGCCATCTCTAATGTCGCGAATGGATTGAGGAGCTGTCTTCTTTGCGATCTCCCCCCTTGAGGGGGAGATGTCCGGTAGGACAGAGGGGGTACCTTCCGCCATCTCTGCCGTCGAAAAGAAAGAGGGGCCTCGCAGCCCCTCCAAAACCTTCCAGCGCGGAAACCCTTAACCGGCCCCGCGCCAGCCATTCTTCACATCAATAGACGACGACGCCGCGGATGCTTTCGCCCTTGTGCATCAGGTCGAAACCCTTGTTGATGTCTTCAAGCGGCATGGTGTGGGTAATCATCGGGTCAATCTGGATCTTGCCTTCCATGTACCAGTCGACGATCTTCGGAACGTCGGTGCGGCCGCGAGCGCCGCCGAAGGCCGTGCCCATCCAGTTGCGGCCGGTGACCAGCTGGAAGGGGCGGGTGGAGATTTCCTGGCCGGCGCCTGCGACGCCGATGATGACCGATTTGCCCCAGCCGCGATGCGAGGCTTCGAGCGCCTGGCGCATGACCTTGGTGTTGCCGGTGCAGTCGAAGGTGTAATCGGCGCCGCCGATCAGGTCGCCATTGCGCTTCGTCATGTTGACGAGGTGGGGCACGATATCATCACCAACATCCTTCGGATTGACGAAGTGCGTCATGCCGAATTTTTCGCCCCAGGCCTTGCGGTCATTGTTGATATCGACGCCGATGATCATGTCCGCGCCGGCAAGACGTAGGCCCTGAAGCACGTTGAGGCCGATGCCGCCGAGACCGAAGACGATCGCCGTCGAGCCGATCTCGACCTTGGCCGTATTGATGACCGCGCCGATGCCGGTCGTCACGCCGCAGCCGATGTAGCAGACCTTGTCGAAGGGCGCGTCCGGGTTGATCTTGGCAACGGCAATTTCCGGCAAAACCGTGTAATTGGCGAAGGTGGAGCAGCCCATATAGTGATGGATCTTGTCCTTGCCGATGGAGAAGCGGCTGGTGCCGTCCGGCATCACGCCCTGGCCCTGGGTGGAGCGGATCGCGGTGCAGAGGTTGGTCTTGCGCGAGGTGCAGGAATAGCATTCGCGGCATTCCGGCGTGTAGAGCGGGATGACGTGGTCGCCCTTCTTGACCGAGGTGACGCCTGGGCCGACGTCGACGACGATACCGGCACCTTCATGGCCGAGGATCGCGGGAAAGAGACCTTCCGGATCGGCACCGGAGAGGGTGAAATCGTCCGTGTGGCAGATGCCGGTCGCCTTGACCTCGATCAGCACTTCACCGGCGCGCGGGCCTTCCAGCTGAACGGTCATAACTTCCAATGGCTTGCCTGCCTGAACGGCGACTGCGGCGCGAACGTCCATCGTCTCGTCTCCTTCGTATCTTTGTCATTCGTGGAAGCACTTTTTGCCCGACGCGGGCCTTATGAACAAGTGCAGTTGCGGCAATTCCTCAAACTTCCGCGACCTCTGTCATCTTGAGGCGGCGGGCGCTCAGCCTTTCGCGCCAGATGATGAAGAGGCCGGATGCCACAATGATGACGATGCCGAGCCATTTGGACGGCGTCGGGAAATCGGAAAACAGCAGGTATCCCAGAATAGTGGCGGAGATGATCTCAAAATACTGAAAGGGGGCAAGCAGCGACACCGGCGCAAGCCGAAAGGCCTTGACCACGAGAAGATGCATGTAGCCGGAAATCGAGCCGAGCAGGATCAGCAGAACGAGCCCATGATCCCAGCCGGGCAGGGACATCTCGAAATTGGCGTCTCCGAAACCGGTGCCGATCAACAGGGCGCCGCCCATGAAGATCGTTCCGGCAATGCCGGCCATCGTCTGCATCACCAACGGGCTGTCGCCATCGCCGATCGCGCGGTTGAGGAAGAGATAGAGAGTGAAGAGGAAAGCGCAGGCGACCGGCAGAAGCGAGGTGAGGCCAAAAAGCTCGAAGCTGGGCTGGATGACGATCATCGCGCCGATAAAACCCACGGCAATGGCGCTCCAGCGCATCCAGCCGACCCGCTCGCTCAGAAACAGCGCCGACATGATGGTGAGCAGGAAGGGCTCGACGAAGTAGATGGCGAAGACATCGGCCAGCGGCATGTATTTGACGGCGGCAAAAAATGTCAGGCTCGCGGCCGCATGCAGGACGCCACGCAGCAGGTTGAGCCAGGGGCGCTTGGCATGGATCAGCGACTTCGGCGACATGAAGAGCAGCAGCGGCAGGGTGCAGACCAGCTGAAAGAAGAAGCGATAGAAGGTGACCTGGCCAGGGGACATGCCGGCATGGGCCATATATTTCGCAATCGCATCCATCACCGGCAGCACGATCATGCAGGCCGCCATGATGAGCATGCCGCGGACCGGCTGGCTGATGCTGTGCGAAGAGGACATAGGAGATTTCCGCATTTCGGGATGAGGTGGTCGCGGCAGATTAGAGGATTCTTTGGCGGTGGAAAGCGCGTTCTCGCCTTTCACTTGCCTAACCACGCCAGCCATCACGTCGCTTTTCAAGCCGTCACGCAATTTCCATGGTGTCTTTATCGTCGAGCGGTTATAGCGGGCAAAAGACATCCGATGCTTGGAATGGAGATATCAGTGGAACGCACCTGTCTTGCCGTCATTCTCGCCGCCGGTGAAAGCACACGCATGAAATCCTCCATGTCGAAGGTTTTGCATCCGGTTGCTAGCCGTCCAATGATTGCGCATGTGATGCAGGCGGTTTCCGGTGCTGGCGTTTCCGCTGCTGCTCTCGTCGTAGGTCGTGATGCGGACAAGGTGGCGGATGCCGCGCGGGTGGCGGGTGTTTCTGTCGAGCCTTATCTGCAGAAGGAACGTCTTGGCACGGGCAACGCCGTGCTTGCGGCGCGCGAAGCCATCGAGAAGGGCTTCGACGATATTCTGATTGCCTATGGCGACGTACCGTTGCTGACCGCCGAGACGCTCAACCGGGCGCGCCAGGCGCTGACCGACAATGTCGATGTCGTCGTCATCGGGTTTCATACAGACAAACCAACGGGTTACGGGCGTCTTCTGGTGCAGGATGGTGAGCTGGTCGCCATACGCGAGGAGAAGGATGCGAGCGACGACGAGCGCAAGGTCACATGGTGCAATAGCGGCTTGATGGCGATCAATGGTCGCCGGGCGCTGGATCTGCTCGACCGCATCGGCAACAACAATGTCAAGGGCGAGTATTATCTGACCGACATCGTCGAGATCGCCCGCGCTCAGGGCGGCAGGGCTGTGGCTGTCGATGCCCCCGAGACGGAAATGACCGGCTGTAACAACCGCGCCGAACTTGCCATCATAGAAAGGCTCTGGCAGGAGCGGGCGCGTCATCAGTTGATGATCGACGGCGTTTCGATGATCGCGCCGGAAACCGTCTTCCTGTCCTGGGATACCAAGATCGGTCAGGACGCTCTGATCGAGCCGAATGTCGTCATAGGTCCCGGCGTCACCATCGAATCGGGTGCGATCATCCACGCCTTCTCGCATCTGGAAGGCGCGCATGTCAGCGCCGGGGCGACCGTTGGTCCCTATGCGCGGCTTCGTCCGGGCGCCAATCTGGCGGCGAAATCCAAGGTCGGCAATTTCTGTGAAATCAAGAAGGCCGAGATCGGCGAGGGTGCCAAGGTCAATCACCTGACCTATATCGGCGATGCGTTCGTCGGCGCGGGCAGCAATATCGGTGCGGGTACGATCACCTGCAATTATGACGGCATCAACAAGCATGAGACGCGGATCGGCAGAAACGCCTTTATCGGTTCCAACTCAGCGCTCGTGGCACCCGTGACCATTGGTGATGATGCTTACATCGCCTCCGGGAGTGTGATTACCGATGATGTTCCGGGCGATGCGCTGGCCTTCGGTCGGGCACGCCAGGAGGTCAAGGAAGGCCGTGCCAGTGTGCTTCGCGCCCGCGCCCAGGCGATCAAGGATGCCAAGAAGAAACCGGCGTAACCTTCTGACAAAGGTAACGAATAGACATTGAAAGTGACCGCGGTTGCGATTGCGGTTTTTGCGGAAATCGCTACGACTTCCGCCCATTGAAAAAGCATCCGTCAGAAGACCTGACTCGGTTTTCGGATCATCGGATGCTCACCAAAAAATCTTGGAGACCTGTATGTGCGGCATCGTCGGAATTGTTGGAACGCAACCGGTTGCGGAGCGCCTCGTGGATGCGCTGAAGCGGCTGGAATATCGGGGCTATGACTCCGCAGGCGTTGCGACGATCCATGATGGCGCAATGGACCGCCGCCGCGCCGAGGGCAAGCTCTTCAATCTGGAGAAGAAGCTCTTCGAAGAGCCGCTTCCCGGCATCACCGGCATTGCGCACACCCGTTGGGCAACGCATGGGGTTCCGAACGAAACCAATGCTCATCCGCATTTCGTCGATGGCGTCGCCGTCGTTCACAACGGCATCATCGAGAATTTCTCCGAGCTGCGTGAGGAGTTGAAGGCCGAGGGCGCGACCTTCACCACCCAGACCGATACGGAAGTGGTGGCGCAGCTGCTTGCCAAATTCACTCGTGAGGGACTGTCGCACCGCGATGCGATGCTGACGATGCTGAACCGCGTGACCGGCGCCTTTGCGTTGGTGGTGATGTTCCAGGATGAGCCCGGCACGCTGCTGTCCGCCCGCTCCGGTCCGCCGCTTGCCGTCGGCCATGGACGCGGTGAGATGTTCCTTGGGTCGGATGCGATCGCGCTTTCTCCTTTCACCAACGAGATCACCTATCTGGTGGATGGCGATTGCGCCATCATCACCGCAGCCGGTGCCGAGATTATCGATTTCGCCGGCAAGCCAGTGCAGCGCCAGCGGCAGATTTCCCAGGCGACGGCCTATGTGGTGGACAAGGGCAATCACCGCCACTTCATGGAAAAAGAGATCTACGAACAGCCGGAAGTCATTTCCCATGCGCTTAGCCATTATGTGGATTTTGCCGACAAGCGGGTGAAGGATGTCGACCCGGCGATCGACTTTTGCAAGCTCACCGGCCTGGCGATTTCCGCCTGCGGCACGGCCTATCTGTCCGGTCTGATCGGCAAATACTGGTTCGAGCGTTATGCGCGCCTGCCAGTGGAGATCGATGTTGCGTCCGAGTTTCGCTACCGCGAAATGCCGTTGTTGCCGACGCAGGCCGCGCTCTTCATCTCCCAATCGGGTGAGACGGCGGATACGCTCGCCTCTCTGCGCTACTGCAAGGAGAACGATCTGAAAATCGGCGCGGTCGTCAATGTGCGCGAATCGACCATTGCGCGTGAATCCGATGCGATCTTCCCGATCCTGGCTGGCCCTGAAATTGGCGTTGCCTCCACCAAGGCCTTCACCTGCCAGCTTGCCGTTCTGGCTTCGCTGGCGATCGCAGCCGGTAAGGCGCGTGGCACGCTGACGGCAGAGCAGGAAACCGAGCTTGTCCGTCATCTGATCGAGATGCCGCGGGTGATGAGCGAAGTGCTGAACGCCATCCAGCCGCAGATCGAAACCCTGTCGCGCGATCTCTCGCGCTTCAAGGACGTGCTTTATCTCGGCCGCGGCACATCCTTCCCGCTGGCGCTGGAAGGCGCGCTAAAGCTCAAGGAAATTTCCTATATCCACGCGGAAGGCTATGCCGCAGGCGAGTTGAAGCATGGGCCGATTGCGCTGATCGACGAGAACATGCCGGTCATCGTCATTGCACCGCATGACCGCTTCTTCGAGAAGACCGTATCGAACATGCAGGAGGTGGCAGCCCGCGGTGGGCGCATCATCTTCATCACCGATGCGAAGGGGGCCGCGGCCTCGTCGCTGGAAACCATGGCGACCATCGTGCTGCCGACCGTCGATGAACTCATTGCGCCGATGGTCTTCTCGCTGCCGATCCAGCTGCTGGCCTACCACACGGCCGTCTTCATGGGCACGGATGTGGACCAGCCGCGCAATCTGGCAAAGTCGGTTACGGTGGAATGATTGTCCGTCCGGAACAGGTCGGCGATCTCGACGCAATCGGCGTCGTGACGCAGGCGGCGTTCCGGGATGTTCCCTATAGTGACCATAACGAGCACCTCGTCATCGAACGCTTACGGCGGGCCGGTGCGCTCGCTGTTTCGCTTGTGGCGGAGGAGGGCGGGGCAATCATTGGCCATATCGGCTTTTCGCATGTCGGACTTCCTGAAAGCAGTGACATCTGGTTTGGCCTTGGTCCGCTTTCCGTGTTGCCGGAATGGCAGGGGCGGGGTGTCGGTTCTGCGCTCGTTCATCGCGGTCTCGACGCGTTGCGCCAGCTGAATGCCGGCGGGTGCGTCGTCATGGGCGATCCTGCCTATTACCGTCGCTTCGTTTTTCACCACGATGAGCGACTGAAGGCCGAGGGCATTGATGACGAATATTTCATGATCCTGCCCTTGCAGGGCGGAACGCCGTCCGGCATTGTCCGTTATCATCAGGCATTCTTCGGTGACATCGCCTAGAGCATTCCGGTGATAACGGGACCACCTTCAATGCTCTCGGTCTCTGTTTTACCGCATTGTCCGACGCCAAAGCGATCACGCTTCGGCTGGAGATGCTCCAACATTCAGTGAGTTGATGACGGATCACCCAATCAGAATTTCCTTCGCGACACGCCTGCGTAACAGCTTTCTGACCGGCGTTCTCATTCTGGCGCCCGTCACGATCACGATGTGGCTGGTCTGGACCTTCCTGCAATGGGCCGATAGCTGGGTGAAGCCGTATATTCCGACGCGTTACGACCCGGAAGAATATTTCAATGTCGCCATCCCCGGTTTCGGCCTGCTGATTGCCGTCATCGGCATCACGGTCATCGGCTTTCTCGGTAACAATCTGATCGGCAAATGGATCGTCGGTGTCGGCGAATCCATCCTAAACCGCATGCCGCTGGTGCGGCCGATCTACAAAAGCATCAAGCAGCTGTTTGAATCGGTGCTGAAGGAGCATTCCAATTCCTTCAAGCGCGTCGGCATGATCGAGTTTCCGTCGCCCGGCACCTGGGCCATGGTCTTCGTCGCATCCGAGGCCAAGGGCGAGCTTGCCTTCCGTTTCAATGAGTTAGGCCAGGAAATGGTGGCGGTGTTCCTGCCGCCAACGCCTGTTCCGACGGCGGGCTTTCTGCTGTTTGTGCCGAAGGACAAGATCATCATGCTCGACATGTCGCCGGAGGATGCCGCGAAGCTTTTGATTTCCGGCGGTCTGGTCGCCCCCGATTTCGAGCCGCCCAAGGCGCTTGCGCCCGTCTGAAACTGCCTGCATCCGTGGCTGGATCGAATCACGAATTTCCCTCAATGTTGCCTCGAACATTTGGGGGAAACATATGCGCTTTATTCGAAACGGGGTCATTCCGGTCTTCTCGACGATCATCTTCGCCTTCTTCGGTCTCCTGCTGACCGGGTTGCCGGGATACAATATCGTGACGACGCTCGACGGACGGCCTATCGCCGGTGCCCCGACACCTGCGCAGGTCGATGCCATGATTTCGCAAGGAAAGAGGATGGACAGCCACGTCGATTTCTATGGCGTCGTGCTGCCCGGCGAGCCCCTGTTCTGGACGATCGGGATCATTCTGGTGGCAGCGTTCATCGGCTACAAGCTCGGCTCGGCTTTGAAGATCCCGGCTGCCGCATGATTGGTGGGGAGGGGCGCCATGCGCGCCGCTTCCCGTTCTGTCGCGTTGTTACCGCCCCTCAAGCGTCGCCAGTTCTTCCACGCCCACATGGCTCTCCACGGCGCTGCCGCGAAGGTGAAGATAAAGCCCGATGAAGAAGGCAAGCACCGCGATGAAGACCAGGTACCAGGCATGCGCCATGGGGTTGATCGCAAGCGCTGAGCTGACCGCAATTGGCGTCAAGCCGCCGAAGACGGCGTAGGAGACGTTGTAGGCGAAGGAGAGGCCTGAGAAGCGGACCGACGCCGGGAAGGCGCGGACCATTACATAGGGCACCGCACCCGCCATACCGACGGAGAGACCCATCACCGCATAAAGCGCAAACATCGTGGTGAGCGACGTTCCGGCATAGCTGTAAAAGGTGAAGGTGGCGACGCCGAAGAAGATGCTGGCACCCATGAAGAAGATGCCGCTGCCGATGCGGTCGATCAGCGCGCCGGCGATGATCACGCCGAAGATCAGGAACAACGTGCCGAAGCTCGTGCCTGCCAGGGCTTGCGTCGGCGTGTAGCCGTAAAGCTTCTGCAGGAAGGTTGCCGTCATCAGCGTCGTGACGACGATGGCCGCGGACAGCACCCAGGTGAGCAGCGCCGAGACCACGACACCGCGCATATGGTTCTTCAGGACGAGGCTGAGCGGCAGCTTGTCTGAGAGCGATCTGGAGTTCTTCATCTGCGTGAAGATCGGCGTTTCTTCCAGCCAGCGGCGCAGATAGACGGCGATCAGGCCGAAGATACCGCCGATGAGGAAGGGGATGCGCCAGGCATAGCCAGACACGTCTTCCGGCGTGAAGATGGTGTTGATGGCAAAGGCGATGAGCGAGCCGAGCATGATGCCAAAAGACAGGCCGGAGGTCAGCAGACCACAGGCAAGGCCGACGTAGCGGAAGGGAACGTGCTCAGACACGAAGGTCCAGGCACCGGGAACCTCGCCGCCGATGGCCGCACCCTGAAGCATGCGAAGCACGATGAGCAGGATAGGGGCTGCAACGCCGATCGTCGCGTAGGTCGGCATCAGCGCCATGCCGAGCGTGGAGAGCGCCATCAGCAGGATCGAGAAGGCGAAGACGCGCTTGCGGCCATAACGGTCGCCATAATGCGCAAGAATGATGCCGCCGATGGGACGCACGAGATAGCCGGCAGCGAAGATGCCGAAGGTCTGGATCATCACCAGCCAGTCGGGCATATCCGGCGGGAAGAAGAGGTGGCCGATCACGGTCGCGAAGAAGACGAAGATGATGAAGTCGTAGAATTCCAGTGCGCCGCCAAGCGCGGAGAGGCCAAGCGTTCTGTAATCCTGCGCATTCAGCGCGCGGGCGGGAACCGGGGTCGTGGTGGGAGACATGAGCGGTTTCTTCTTTCAGGGATCGTTCCCTGTGCCATGCGGTATAGCCGCCGCTAATTCAAGTCTTTTGTCGGCAGATGTCACAGGCTCTTTTAACGCGTGTCGCAATCTTCAAGATTCGCTCCTTGCGCTTGAGTTGGTCCCTTTACCGCATGTCGTTATCGCAAAACCGCTGCACACTTTTGCGCGGACCATGCTTTAGTTGATCCTGCACAGGATGGCAGTCGTATCGTCCGATTGTTTAAGGCGCGGGTATTTCAGGCCTTCTGGATCGATCTCCCGCTCCAATTGGCGAAGCTCCTTGATCAAGCTCGGCAAACCCGCGGTGACGGCGCGGCGGATGAGGGAGCCCGGCGTGTACTGCCCGTAAAGGCTGACAAGGTCGGCCAGCCCATCGGAGCAGATAATGGCCGTAGCGCCGCCGGCGATGTCGATCGTCGCGGTGGCGATGTGGTCAGCCGTTTCAGGAACGAGGCTCAAGGACCAGACGGTGCCGTCTGCCGTGTTCTGTCGTTCGCGGTTTCGCCGAAGATCGGCGAGCGTCTTTGGATCGCTGGTTGCCATGCCCGCAGCACCGATGCCCCCCAGACGCGCGACATGGGCGCGGGCGGCGGCCTGCTCGCGCTCGAAGGCGTCGGGGAGCGCCATCAGACCTTCCTCGCGACCGTCATCGTGAAGAATGTAGACGACGCTATCGCCGAGGCCTGCAAATTGCAGTCCGTTTGGGATGAGGCGCAAGCCTGCGAGTGCCGCGACCGGCCAGGCATAGCGCGGCTGATCGCCGGCCAAGGCCTCGAAGCTGATCCTTGCATCGTGCGAGATGCGGCGGACGATCTCTGCGAAATCAGCCTCAGGCGTAACCTCGCTCATCAGGCGCTTGGCAGCGAATTCGGCAATCCATGCGGCGTCGGAGCCGAAACCCGTCATGAACTGCTGGTCGCCGAGGCCGGTTGCGCCATCGACGACGAATGCGCTGGAGGCATTCCACGCCAGACGATCTTCGTTGGCGCGCTCTGGCTTGCCGGGATCGCTGATGCTGTCGATGACGTCAATCTGCATGGGTCTCACTCGAAGCGGTTGATGATGCTGATGCCGCTGTCCTTGAAGCTGTCCATGGCGGGTAGCGCAGTGACGGCATCGGTCAGCGAAATATGTTTGCCGATAAGCTTTTGCGGCGAAAGCTTGCCGGTGCGGATCATTGCCAGCATATCGTCATAGCGCCAGGCCTGCATGCCGTGACTGCCATAGATTTCCAACTCATGGGCAATGACGCGTGCCATCGGGATCTGCGGCATGGAATGATCGGCCAGCATCAGGCCCACTTGAATGTGGCGACCGCGGCGGCGGAGATTGCTGATGGAGTTGCAGCAGGTTTGCGGGTGTCCGAGCGCATCGACGGAGACATGCGCGCCGCCGCCGGTCGCATCGCGCACCGCTTCGGTCACATCGGCAACATTGCGGCTGTTGATGGTGACGGTGGCGCCGAGTTCCTTGGCCAGCGCCAGCTTGTCATCGGCAATATCGATCGCGACGATCTGCGCGCCGAGACCGGCGCCGATCATGATGGCGGAAAGGCCCACACCGCCGCAGCCGTGAACCGCGAGCCACTCGCCACCCTTAAGGCGACCTTGATCGACAACGGCGCGGAAGGAGGTGGCAAAACGGCAGCCGAGGCTTGCCGCGGTATCGAAGCTCATCTCATCCGGCATATGGACGAGATTCTGATCGGCGTAATCGATCGCGACATATTCGGCGAAGGAGCCCCAGTGGGTAAAGCCCGGCTGGAACTGCGTTTCGCAAACCTGCTGGTTGCCCGAGCGGCACTCCTGGCAGTGGCCGCAGCCGGAGACGAAGGGAACGGTGACGCGGTCACCGACCTTGAAGCGCATGACATTCTTGCCGACGGCGGAAATCACGCCTGCGAATTCGTGACCCGGCACATGGGGCAGGTGGATGTCGCTGTCATGACCCATCCAGCCGTGCCAGTCGCTGCGGCACAGACCGGTGGCCTTGACTGAAATTACCACGCCGCCCGGCGTGGGTTCAGGGTCCGGCAGGCTCGCAATTTTCGGAGCTTCGCCAAACCGTTCGTAGAATAATGCGCGCATAGGTGCCTCCTGATCTGGCCCGGAGTTACCCGGTTTTTCGGCCCCGAAACAGTGCGCTACTCTGCTACAATCATCAAATCTTCTGATGCAAAGTGCAGCGTGATCCTCTCGCCAATGGCAGGTGGCGCCGTGCCGGGATCGTTGAACATGTCGAAGGAAAGCACGCTGCCGCCGACATCGAGACGGGTGCGAATGACCGAGCCGAGGAAGTGGCTTGAGGTAACGACGCCGGAAATGGCGACATCGCCCTTGGCGCTTTCTGCAAGTGATCCCGCTTCCGGACGAAGCGCAACGGTGACCTTCTCACCATTGGCTTTTGCAAGCGGTTTTTGCAGCGATACTTTCTGATCGCCGATCAGAATCGTGCTCGTCGTTGCATCGACAACAGTGGCATCGATCAGGTTCAGCGTGCCGACAAAGGAGGCGACGAAGCGAGTGGCAGGGTTGTTGTAGATCTCGAAGGGCGAGCCGATCTGGTCGGCGCGGCCGGCATTCATCACCACGATGCGGTCGGAAATTGACAGGGCTTCTTCCTGGTCATGGGTGACGAAGATGGTGGTGATGCCAAGTTTGCGCTGGATCTGACGGATTTCTTCGCGAAGCGACACGCGGATCTTGGCGTCGAGTGCGGAAAGCGGTTCGTCGAGAAGCAGGACTTCCGGCTTTGGCGCCAGTGCGCGGGCCAGCGCAACGCGCTGCTGCTGGCCGCCGGACATCTGGAAGGGATAACGGTCTGCCAGATGTTCAAGATGGATGAGCGCCAGCATTTCCTTGACGCGCGCATCGATTTCCGACCTTGGCTTGCCCGCGACTTTGAGGCCGAAGGCAACGTTTTCGCGGACATTCATGTTGGGAAACAGCGCATAGGCCTGGAACACCATGCCGATATTGCGCTGATTGGGTCGAAGTGTCGTCTGGTCCTTACCATTAATGACGATGGCGCCATCGCTTGGCGTCTCGAAGCCTGCGATCATGCGCAGGACCGTCGTCTTGCCGCAACCGGATGGGCCGAGGAAGGAAACGAATTCACCCTTCTCGATGGCCATGTTGAAGTCATGCACGACCTGCACCGGACCAAAGGACTTCTTAATGTGCGTGAGTGTCAAAAAGCTCATGTAAAATCCTCAGGCCTTGGGAGGCGCGCCCTTCTGGTAGCGGGAGACGAGTTGGATGAGACCGAGGCAACCCCAGGTGATGCCGAAGGAGATAACGGCAAGGGCAGCGGGCTCGTAGGCTCTATTTGCGCCGAGAAGCTGCATATAGGGGCCGAAGGCCGGTCGGTTCAAAAGCGCTGCCATGGTGAACTCACCGATGACGATCGCAAAGGTCAGGAAGGCGCCAGAAAGAACAGCCACCAGCACGTTCGGCAAAATGATCCGGGCAAGAATGGTGGTCCAGCCAGCGCCAAGGCTCTGCGCTGCTTCGGTGAGCGTGCCGATATCGATGGTGCGCAGGCCCGTGTCGACGGCGCGGTACATGTAAGGTAGCGCGAGCGTCGTGTAACCGAACATCAACAGCAGGTTGGTACCGGAGGTCGTACCCGTCAGAGGCAGCCAGCTGGAGGTGTTGTAAAGGCGGATATAGCCGAAGACGATGACGATGGCGGGGATGACGAGTGGCAACAGCGTGATGAATTCGATCACGGGGCGCAGCGTCGGCAGTTTCAGCCGCACCCAATAGGCGGTTGGTACCACCAGCAGCACGCCGAAGACGATGGTGACGAGCGCCATGATGACCGAGTAGGTGAAGGTCTCCTGAAAGCGTGGGTCGCTCAAGACCACGGCATAGGCGTCGAAGGAGTAGACGCCGCGCCGCATCTTCAGCGAGAAGTTCGTCATGCCGATCAGCGGCAGGGCAAAATAGAGGATGCCGAAGAGGAGGGCGCCCCAGGCAAAAATCCGCTTCATTTGAGCCACCTCTCACTGCGCGTGCGCATCCAGATGTAAAGCGTATTGGCGATACAGGTGACGATGATCATGCCGAAGGCCAGCGCATAGCCGAGATTGGGGTTGCCAAGAACGTCACCGCGAATCTGGGCGAAGAGCAGGATCGGGACGATGTTGAGCGAGGAGCCGGTGAGCGCAATCGCGGTTGCGACGGCGCCAAAGGCGTTGGCGAAGAGAAGCGAGAAGGTGCCGAGGATTGACGGCAGCAGGATGGGAAACGCCACCATGCGCCAATATTGCCAGCCGCTGGCGCCGAGAATTTCGGCCGCCTCGCGCCATTCGCGCTTCAGGCCGTCGAGCGCCGGCGTAATGATGAGGATCATCAGCGGGATCTGGAAGAACAGATAGGTGATCGTGAGGCCCCAGAAGGACAGAATATTGAAGCCCATCACGCGCAGGTCGATGCCGAGCTGGGTCTTGAGAAACAGCGTGACGAGGCCGACCGGGCCGAGTGTGGCAATGAAGGCGAAGGCGAGCGGCACGCCTGCAAATTGCGACGCGACACCGGAAAAGGTCAAAAGCGGCGCGCGGATTTTCTGCGGCAAGCCGCCCAGCACGACGGCGGAGGCCACGGCAAAACCAATCAGACAGCCAAGCGCCGCCGAGGCAACGCTGATCTTGATCGATATCCAGTAGGCCGCGAGAATGGAGGGCGTGAAGAGCCCGATGATGTTGTCAAAGGTGAAGCTGCCGTCCGGGCTCTGAAACGCGCCGATGACGATCTTCATCGTCGGCATGATCAAGAAAAGCAGGACAAAAATGGCAAAAGGCAAAATGCCGAGCCATTCGAGCTTCGGCCGATAGCGCCGTTTCACCGGCAGTGCTGTGCCAGTATCTGCTGATGACATGCTGTCCCCACTGCCGCGATCATCGCGGTCTCGTTCTTTATATGCAGCAGGCCGCCCCGGAGTTTTCATGCCGGGGCGGCCATTGGTCTTTACGTCTTACTTGACGTTCGCGCCGACAACCTTGTCCCAGCCGCCGGTAACCGCTGCCTTGTTGGCATCGACATCGTCCAGCGTCGGGAAGGTGGCCTTTTCATAGGCTGCCGGAGGCGGCAGGGCGTCGAGAAGGTCCTTCGGAATCTTGTTGGCCTTGGCAAGCGCGTTGAAGCGGATCGGATGGCAGAAGCCCTTGAGCCAGCCGAGCTGACCGTCGTCGGAGTAGAGGTGCTCCATCCACAGCTTCGCAGCATTCGGATGGGGTGCATAGGCGGAGATGCCCTGCACGTAGACGCCAGCCAGAACGCCCTTTTCAGGAACGACGACTTCGGTTGGCGGGTTGCCGTTCAGGGTCTTTGCCCAGCCGAGAGCGTTGTAGTCCCAGGCAATCACGATCGGGGTTGCGCCCTGAGCAAGCGTCCCGGCCTTGCCGATGACGGGAACGAAGTTGCCAGCCTTGTTGAGGTCTGCGAAGTACTTCAGACCGGCTTCGCCAGCTTCCTTGCCGTCCTTGGCGCCCGTGGAGAGGCCAGCGGCGAGAACGCCGAGGATCGCCTGGTTGGAGGCGCGTGGGTCGCCAGCAAGCGCAACCTGGCCGGCATATTCCGGCTTCAGAAGATCAGACCAGTCCTTCGGCGAATTGCTGACGAGGTCCTTGTTCACGAAGAAGGACATGACGCCGTAATAGTCGCCGTACCAGTAGCCTTCGGCATCCTTGACGTTGTCTGGAATTTCGTCCCAGGTGGAGACCTTGTAAGGCTGCAGAAGGCCTTCCTTCTTTGCCTGCGGACCGAAGGCCAGACCAACGTCGATCACGTCAGGCGCCTGCGGGCCCTTGTTGTCCTTGTTGGCCTTGATGGCTTCGATTTCGTCGGCCGAGCCCGCGTCTGGGTTCAGCTCGTTGACCTGAATTTCCGGGTACTTAGCCTTGAAAGACGCGATGACGTCGCCGTATCCACACCAGTCGTGCGGCAGGGCGATGGTCGTCAGCATGCCTTCTTTCTTGGCAGCTGCGATGAGTTCTTCGCTTGGTGCTGCCGTGGCGATTGCCGTGGTGGCAAGCACGATTGCGGTGGTAAGCGAAAGCAGTCGGCGGCTGTGCGAGATCACTTTAGTTCTCCTCTTCGTGTCTCATGCGTCGGCGGACGCTGTACGTGGCTTGCATGAATGTGATGTGACGGTTGTAAGGGTGCTCATCGCGGTCACGCTAGCCCCGTTTGGGCCTCCTCGCCATCATTACGTCACTTTTTTGTCATGTTGCGGTGTGTGCGACATTTGTCGTTCTGCTTGCGTCTTCTCCCTTTTGTCCCTCAGTCGGTTTCGATCGTCCGGCTTGTCACCCTCGATCGGGTTTTCTGAACAGGCGTGTCTGTTCGAAAAGGCCTTCAAGCGCGTTCATGCGCTGGCGAGTTTCGTCCCATCCATTGCTCTGCACCGCCTCGATCAACGCTTCGACGACGAAGAGGGTGACGACCGAGCTGTCCCATGCCGAAGGCGCTTCGATCTTCACCCGGAAGGTGTGTTTGGCAAAGCGGGAGACAGGCGATGTCCACTGGTCGGTGAACAGAAGAATGCTGACATCGTTGTCATGCGCCACCTGGGCGAGCGTCACCATATCCTGCTCGTAGCGACGGATGTCGAAGATCACCAACACGTCGCCGGCGCTCATGTTCAGCATATATTGCGGCCATGAGCTGGAGTTGGATGACATCAACGCCGTCTTCGGGCGAATGACCTGCATATGGGTGAAGAAATATTCCGCAATCGCGCCGGTGATGCGCCCACCGACGAAATAGATGCCGCGCTTCCGGTCCGAAAGCAATGCGGCCGCATTGTCGAAATCGGCCGTGTCCAGATCGCTCAGCGTGTCGCGCAGATTGTTGGTGATGGCAGCGGCGAAGCGATTGAGGATATGCAAGCCCGGCGCGTTGCTTGCCCATCTGTCATGCTTGGCAATCGGGTTGGAAATGGTGGCTTCGAGCTCCTGGTGAAGGCTTGCCTGAAACTCGGGGTAACCCTTGTAGCCAAGCTTTTGCACCATGCGGGCAACGGTCGGGGTGGAGACGCCAGCATTTTCCGCGACAGTTGTGATGCTGCCGAGGCCGGACACGGGGTAATTCGCGAGCAGGCTCTCCGCGAGCTGCCTTTCGGCGCGCGTCAAACCCTCATAGTGGGTCTGGATGACCTCCGACACCGTCGCAGACGACGTGTTGCTCAAATTCTTCCCCTTTTCCGGTTTTGTCACCGGGTTTTGCGCAAGATTAAGATACGCAGTCACGCCGAAGTCAATCGGAAAAATGAAGAGAAAATTTCAAAAATCCATTTGACACTTCGGGATATGTGAAGAATTCTCTTCGCGTCGTTGGGGAACGGCAAAACCAGATGGGGTACGACCATGACGGTTCGTTCGCAATTTTTCCACGCCGACGAAGGTGACGCAGTCGCGGTGGAAAACGAAATGGGGAAAAGCCGGGTGCTGCTCGTCTGCGAGCACGCCTCGAAAACGCTTCCCGCCCGTTATGGCGATCTCGGTCTTGCCGAGGATGTCTTGTCGAGCCACATTGCCTGGGACCCCGGCGCGCTCGCGGTGGCGCGTCTTTTATCTCAGAAGCTCGATGCAGCGCTCGTTTTCCAGCGGTTTTCGCGGCTGATCTATGACTGCAATCGTCCACCGGAATCGGCCTCCGCCATGCCGGTCGTAAGCGAGATCTATGACATTCCGGGCAACGCCGATCTGGATGAGGCCGAACGGTTTCTCCGAACTGCCGCCCTCTACGTCCCGTTCCATGAAGCCGTGTCCAGCCTCGTCGAAAAGAGGAAGATCCTCGGCATTGAGAGTGTCATCGTGACCATTCACAGTTTTACGCCGGTCTATCATGGGCGGGTGCGCGAGGTGGAAATCGGCATCCTGCATGACAGGGACTCGCGTCTGGCCGATGCGATGCTCGCCGACCGGGAAGGCGCCTCTTTCAAGGTTGAGCGCAATGAGCCCTACGGGCCGGAGGACGGCGTAACCCACACGCTTCGTCTGCACGCGCTGCCGGAAGGTCTGTTGAATGTGATGATCGAAGTTCGCAACGATCTCATCGCAGACGAGGCGGGACAGCGTGCCGCTGCCGACTATTTGGGGGAAAGCCTCGAAAGAGCGCTTGCCAGCATAGGAGACTAGACTTGGATGTCGGCAGGTTACCCTGCCGAAGAATAATGTGCCGTGTGGTCCAGAACGCCAAAAATGGCGCGCGCCAGACGGGATAGGGAACAGCAGATGCATGCGGCCGGTGGGAAGGTCCCGCCAGCCGAACTGGGGCAAAATCGGCCAATCCGGCTGACTGCCTGCTTTTTTCTTGATCAGGAGAGACAAGGCATGGACAGTTCATCATCCGGCGTCAGCTATAAAAAGGCGGACGCATCCTATTTCGAAAAGCGTGGACTATCGCGTTACGCGGGCGTCTGGTCGCTGTGGGCGCTCGGCGTCGGCGCCGTCATTTCCGGACATTTTTCCGGCTGGAATTTCGGCTTTGCGACCGGCGGCTGGGGCGGCATGCTGGTGGCGGGTATCATCATCGCCATCATGTATCTGGGCCTGACCTTTTCCATTGCGGAAATGAGCCCGGCGTTGCCGCACACCGGTGCGGCTTACTCTTTTGCGCGGACTGCGATGGGGCCTTGGGGCGGCTTCATTACCGGGCTTTGCGAAAATGTCGAATATGTTCTCACCCCCGCCGTCATCGTCACTTTCATCACGGCCTATGTGAATTCCATTTTAGGGCTCGATCCGGCCTATTCGCCGCTTCTGTGGGTGTTGTTTTACATCATCTTCCTGGCGCTCAACGTCTTCGGACTTGAGCTCTCCTTCAAGGTGACATTGGTCATCACGCTGATTTCGCTCGGCGTTCTGGTGTTTTTCTGGATCAGCGCCATTCCCAATATCGATTTCTCCCGCTGGGCGCTGAATATCGGCGTCGGGCCGGATGGCAAGGCGGTCGAATTGCCGGAGGGCAATGGCTCCTTCTTCCCGTTCGGCATTTCCGGCGTTCTGGCGACACTTCCATTTGCCGTCTGGCTGTTCCTGGCGATCGAACAGTTGCCGCTCGCAGCCGAAGAGTCGGTCGATCCCAAGCGCGACATGCCGAAGGGCATCATTCTCGGCATCATCACGTTGATGGTTTCCGCCTTCATGATCGTGCTGCTCAATCCATCGCTTCCCGGCGTCGGCGCATTCCACCTCAGTTCGGCGCTGGAGCCGCTGCTGGATGGCTTCAAGGCGGTCTATGGCGATAGCGGCGTGGTGTTGCTGGGTCTGGTGGCTTTGACCGGCCTCATCGCCAGCTTCCACACCATCCTTTATGCGCAGGGGCGGCAGATCTATTCGCTCTCTCGCGCTGGCTATTTCCCGACAGCATTGTCCATCACCCATGCCAAGTTCAAGACACCGCATGTCGCCATGCTAACGGGTGCGATCGTCGGATTGGGCGTCATGATGATCATCTGGTTCGCACTCGGTGCGGAGCAGGGCGGCAGCATCATCGGCAGCGTGTTGCTGAACATGGCCGTGTTCGGCGCGATGTTCTCCTACATCATGCAGGCGATCTCCTTCATTCTGCTGCGCAAGAACCTGCCGCATATCGAACGGCCATTCCGTTCGCCGCTTGGCGTTCCAGGTGCGGTGCTCACCATCATCATCGCCGTCGTGACACTGCTTTATCAGGTGCAGGACCCGAACTTCACCAAGGGTGTGTTGTGGGTGGCGATCTGGTTTGCCGTGGCGATCGCCTATTTCGCCATCATCGGTCGTCATCGCCTGATCCTCTCGCCGGAGGAAGAGTTTGCGATGGAGCACAAGCAGGCTGCACTCAAAGCTTCTGCCGCGAAAGCCTGAAGATCAAAAAGAGAAGGGCGGCGCTCTTAGGGCCGCCCTTTGACAAAAACCAACATAGGGAACAACGAGATCATGACGACCTACACATTCGACGAGTTGAAGAAGGATGTCGCCGAAGGGCGCATCGACACGGTTCTGGCGTGCCTCGTGGATATGCAGGGTCGCCTGATGGGCAAGCGGTTCCAAGGGCAGTTCTTTGTCGAGAGTGCGTATGATGAAACGCATTGCTGTAACTATCTGCTCGCCACCGACATGGAGATGGAGACCGTCCCCGGCTATAGAGCCACGAGTTGGGAGAAAGGCTACGGTGACTACACGCTGAAGCCGGACATGGCGACGCTGCGTCGGGTGCCTTGGCTGGAAGGAACAGCGCTGGTTATCTGCGATGCCTATGATCATCACACCCATGCCGAAGTCCCGCATTCGCCGCGTGCGATGCTGAAAAGCCAGGTGGCCCGGCTCGAGGCCATGGGGCTAAAAGCCTATATGGCAAGCGAGCTTGAGTTTTTCCTCTTCGACCAGAGTTTCGAGTCGGTACGTGCCAGCGGCTATCGCAACCTCAATCCGGCCAGCGCCTACAATGAGGATTACCACATCTTCCAGACCACCAAGGAAGAAGAGGTGATGCGCGCCATCCGCAACGGTCTGCAAGGGGCTGGCATTCCGGTGGAAAACACCAAGGGCGAAGCGTCCGCCGGTCAGGAAGAAATCAACGTGCGCTATGCCGACGCACTGACCATGGCCGACCGCCATGCCATCATCAAGAATGCCACCAAGGAGATCGCCTGGTCCAAGGGCAAGTCCGTGACTTTCCTTGCCAAGTGGAACTATAGCGCTGCTGGCAGCTCCTCGCACATTCACCAGTCTCTCTGGAGCCTGGATGGCAAGACATCGAAGTTCTTCGATAAGGATGCTGATCACGGCATGTCTGAGATGATGAAGCATTATGTGGCGGGGCTTCTGGCGCATGCCAGCGAGATCACCTATTTCCTTGCGCCGTATATCAACTCCTACAAGCGTTACATGGCCGGCACATTTGCGCCGACCAAGGCAGTCTGGAGCATGGACAACCGCACGGCCGGCTATCGTCTGTGCGGCGATGGCACCAAGGGCATTCGCATCGAGTGCCGTGTGGGTGGCTCCGATCTCAATCCGCATCTTGCCATGGCAGCACTGCTTGCGGCCGGCATTGACGGCATCGAGAAGAAGATGGAACTTGAGCCGCAATTCGTCGGCGACGCCTATGGTGGCAAGGAAGTTCGGGAGATACCGAAAACGCTTCGCGACGCCACGGATCACCTGAACGGTTCCGCCATGCTGCGCGGAGCTTTCGGGGACGACGTGATCGACCACTATGTGCGTGCTGCAAAGTGGGAACAGGAAGAATATGATCGCCGCGTGACCGACTGGGAAGTCGCGCGCGGTTTCGAAAGAGCATAACAGGCTAGGAACATATCATGGTCATGATCCAGAATATCTCGCCGATCGACGGCTCGGTCTATGCCGAACGGGAGGCGATGTCGCTGGATGCGGCGCGCGGCGCTGTGTTGAAGGCGCGGGCTGCGCAAAAAGCGTGGGCACGCCGCCCTTTGGAAGAACGCGTTCAACTGGTGTTGAAGGGCGTGGCGCGCCTCAACGAAATGGTGGATGAGGTGGTACCGGAACTGGCCCACATGATGGGCCGCCCGGTTCGCTATGGCGGGGAGTTCAAAGGCTTCAACGAACGCTCGAATTACGTCGCCTCGATTGCCGCCGACGCACTGGCGCCGCTTGTGATCGAGGAGAGTAGCAATTTCGAACGCCGCATCGAGCGCGAAGCGCATGGCGTGGTCTTCGTCATCGCGCCTTGGAACTACCCCTATATGACGGCGATCAACACGGTGGCGCCAGCGCTGATGGCCGGCAATACCGTCGTCATCAAACATGCGGCGCAGACGCTTCTTGTCGGCGAGCGCATGGTGCGCGCTTTTGTCGAGGCGGGTGTTCCCGATGATGTGTTTGTGAATGTCTTCCTCGATCACCAGACAACGTCTGCACTGATCTCAGAAGGGCTGTTCAACTTCGTCAATTTCACCGGATCGGTGGAAGGCGGGCGCGCCATCGAGCGCGCGGCGGCTGGCACCTTTACCGGTCTTGGACTGGAGCTTGGCGGCAAGGACCCAGGCTATGTCATGGAAGATGCCGACCTCGATGCGGCGGTCGATACGCTGATGGATGGTGCGACCTATAATTCCGGTCAGTGCTGCTGCGGCATCGAGCGTATCTATGTCAACGAAGCGCTCTACGAGGCCTTTGTCGAAAAGTCCGTTGCCTGGGTTTCGAACTACAAGCTTGGCAACCCGCTGGAGCAGGAAACGACACTTGGGCCGATGGCCAACAAGCGTTTCGCCAAGGTGGTGCGCCAGCAACTGGCCGACGCGGTTGCGAAGGGTGCCAAGGCGCTCGTCGATCCGAAGCTCTTCGCCGCTGATGACGGCGAGAGCGCCTATGTTGCGCCGCAAGTTCTGATCGATGTCGATCACTCCATGGAGTTCATGACGGAAGAGACCTTTGGCCCGGCTGTCGGCATCATGAAGGTGAAGAATGACGAGGAAGCCATCCGGCTGATGAACGACAGCAAATATGGCCTGACCGCCTCGCTCTGGACCCAGGATGCCGAACGGGCAGGGCGCATCGGCCGCGAGATCGAAACGGGCACCGTCTTCATGAACCGTGCGGATTATCTCGATCCGGCGCTTTGCTGGACAGGCGTCAAGGAAACCGGACGCGGCGGTTCGCTCTCCGTCATCGGCTTCCAGAACCTGACACGTCCAAAATCATACCATCTGAAGAAAGTCACGAAATGAACATCGTCGCAAACTGGAGCTATCCGACCCCCATCAAGCTCGGGCGTGGCCGCATCAAGGAACTGGCGGATGCCTGCAAGACGCTCGGCATCAAGAAGCCGCTTCTGGTCACGGATCGCGGTCTTGCCGGCATGGCGATCACCGGCCATGCGCTGGATATTCTTGACGAGAATGGACTTGGCCGCGCGATCTTCTCCGACGTCGATCCTAACCCGAACGAGATCAATCTCGAGGCGGGTGTGAAGGCCTTCAAGGATGGCGGTCACGATGGCGTCGTGGCCTTCGGCGGCGGGTCGGGCCTTGATCTCGGCAAGGCTGTCGCCTTCATGGCCGGGCAGACGCGGCCGGTCTGGGACTTTGAAGATGTCGGCGACTGGTGGACGCGTGCCAATTCCGATGGGATCGCACCGATCGTAGCGGTGCCGACGACGGCTGGAACGGGTTCGGAAGTGGGACGCGCGAGCGTCATTACCAACTCCAAGACCCATGTGAAGAAGATCATCTTCCATCCGAAATTCCTGCCGGGCGTCGTCATCTGCGACCCGGACCTGACCGTTGGCATGCCGAAGGTCATCACCGCGGGCACCGGTATGGACGCTTTTGCCCATTGCCTGGAAGCCTATTCCTCGCCCTTCTATCACCCGATGAGCCAGGGTATTGCCCTGGAAGGCTTGCGGCTGATCAAGGAGTTCCTGCCTCGGGCTTACAAGGACGGCACGGATATTGAAGCACGCACCAACATGATGACGGCAGCCGCCATGGGTGCGGTCTCCTTCCAGAAGGGTCTCGGCGCGATTCATTCGCTGTCGCATCCGATTGGCGCTGTCTACAATACCCATCACGGCATGACGAATGCTGTGGTGATGCCTGCCGTGCTGCGCTTCAACCGTCCGGCGATCGAAGACAAGATCGTGCGTGCGGCTGCATATCTCGGGATCGAAGGTGGGTTCGACGGCTTCTACGATTACGTGCTGGAGCTTCGCAAGGAACTTGGTGTGCCGGACAATCTCACGGCCATGGGCATCAAGCCGGATCGGATCGACGAGCTGACAGCTGAGGCGATCAAAGATCCGAGCTGCGGTGGCAACCCGGTCGAGATGACGCTGGAGAACACCAAGGCCTTGTTCGAGGCTTGTTTCTGATTGATGGAGGCGGGACGTCACGCGTCCCGCCTTGTCCATTTCCTGCCGGTACCAAAGTGCAGGCTCCATCCTCCAATATCGCCATATTCTCATAAACGCGCTACGATCCTTTCTTCCACGGGAGGAAGGATCATGAGCAAGAATACGGTCTGTATCTGGTACGACAAAGACGCCGAGGCTGCGGCACGGTTCTATGCCGAGACTTTTCCGGACAGTTCGGTTGGCGCAGTTACGCGTGCGCCGGGCGATTATCCGAGTGGCAGCCAAGGTGACGTTTTGGTGGTGGAATTCACCGTCGCAGGAATTCCCTGCATCGGCCTGAATGGTGGCCCGACCTTCAAACACAGCGAAGCTTTTTCTTTCCAGATCGCAACCGACGATCAGGAGGAGACCGACCGCTACTGGAACGCCATCGTTGGCAATGGCGGGCAGGAAAGTGAGTGCGGCTGGTGCAAGGACCGGTGGGGCATTTCCTGGCAGATCACGCCGCGCACGCTGCTCGAAGCGTTGGCTGCAGGCGGCCGGGAGGCCAAGCGCGCCTTCGCGGCGATGATGACGATGAAGAAAATCGATGTGGCAAGGATCGAGGCTGCGCGCCGCGGCGACTGACCCTTGTCACCGGTATCGGCCTAAGATGATGTGCTTCAGAGGTGTTTCCAATTTGTTAACCATATTGGTTAACACTCTCTCAAGCACCATGCTTCGGTGCATTCCAGAGCATCGCATTACAAAGGCTCTGACATCTCGGGGTCACCATGACAGTCATCACATTCGCCAACACAAAGGGTGGGGCCGGCAAGACCACTGCGGTTCTTCTGCTCGCAACGGAACTGGCCCGCACAGGCCACCGCGTCACCGTTCTCGATGCCGACCCGCAGCTTTGGATTTCGCACTGGTTTGAAATCTCCGGCTCGATCAACAATCTCAGCGTCATATCAAACGTGACGATGGCCTCGCTGGAAGGCCATATCCGTGAGAACCGGTCCAATACCGACTGTTTCATCATCGATCTGCCTGGCACCAAGAGCCCGCTCTTGACGATGGCGCTCGGCATTTCAGATCATGTACTGATCCCTGTGCAGGGTTCCGCCATGGACGCCCGTGGTGCAGCGGAGGTGCTTGACCATCTGGCATTTCTCGACGCGAAGATGGGCCGAAAGATCGATCATTCCGTCGTGCTGACGCGCGTCAACGCCATGGTCAGCACGCGTGCGCTGCTTCAGGTGAAGATGCTGCTCGAAAGCCGCAACGTGCGTGTGCTCAACACACCGATTGCCGAACGTGCTGCCTTCCGCGACATCTTCGACCACGGCGGCACGATTGCCGCGCTCGACTGTCAGAAGGTCAGCAATGTCGACAAGGCGCTGGAGAATGTGCGGCTCTTCGCTACCGAGGTGCTGGCTCTTCTCCCGGCACGTGTCGTTCGTTCTGGCCGGGATTTCAGGTTCGGCCGCAGGGCTGCATGATAGGCAACTGCGATGCAAGCTAGGGCGCTCACCGTCCTGGTTTGCCGTGCCCCTGTTATGATCGCTTCCACGACAACGGGGGTACTCTGACTTACGCCACGTCCCTTTGCTGGGCTGCGAGATGATAGGGCTTCACCAGACAATCTGCAGGAATGCCCCATTCCTTATGAAGCTTATAGATCATGTCTACGGTCAGGGCGCGCTTCTTGTTCAGCACTTCAGATGCGCGAGAGCGGGAGCCGAAAAGCGCGCCGAGATCCGACTGTGTCCGCCCGGTCATCTCCATATGCGACCTTATTAACTCCACCGGTTCAGGCGCATCGATCGGGTAGTACGTATCTTCATAGGCCTCTATGAGAGCCGCCAGAATATCGAAGCGTTCCCCTTCAGGCGTTCCCCGTTCCGGCGGATTATCGAAGTAGGGTGAGACCTCGGCAATGGCCCATGCGAGGTCATCATTGTTCCTGATGGCGCGAATGTTATCCATTACACTGTCTCCGGGTTGATTTTGTCATATTCCTTGTGGGTGCCGATGAATTTTATCAGGACCCGTTTATACGCATAAGCAACATGCACGATCAGTCGATATTTGTTTCCCGCGATGTCGAATATGATCCTGTTGTCCGAAACAAAATCGACCGTAGCGCCAAATGCGGCCTTTACATCCGAGGGGCCAGTCCAGTCCGCTTTGCTGACAATTGCATGCCACGTCCTCAGCGGAGTTTCAGCTTGGGAGTGTTGCTCCCAAAAGGCCTTCAACGTCGATTTGGCGATGATCTGCATGCATCACCATGTAACACAAAGGGCACGCTCGGGCAAGAAAATTCCCAAATCGGGAACGTTCTGTGGCGTTTTTGACAAGGGGAATTCTCTGTGAGGAGGCCGTTCCATGACGAAGGCTGAAAACTTTTGCTTGATTTGGAAACGATCATTTCCTATATCTCGATCCATGACAGAGATTGCCTCCTCGCCATTACCCAATCGCCAGCGCGGCCGACCGCGCGAGTTCGATGTCGATGCCGCTATCGACAGGGCGATTGGTGTGTTTTCCGAGCGTGGCTTCCATGCGACCTCGGTGGGCGATCTGACGGAGGCGATGGAACTGACGCAGGGTAGTCTCTACAAGGCGTTCAAGGACAAGAAGGATATCTATATCGCTGCGGTCGAGCGCTACAAGCTGGTGCAGACGAAGCGGTTCGAGGCCAAGGTGCAGGCCGGGGAAAACGGCCGCGAGAGGCTGAGGGCGGCGATGGAGTTTTATGCCGGCAACTCGGCGGGCTCGTCCGGTGAACAGGGCTGCCTGATCGTCGGGGCTGCCGCCGATCTGGCGTCGCTGGATGCCGATGTGGCGCGCGTGGTGAGGAGCGCCATCGAGGCGCGCGAGAAGATACTGGCCCGCCTTGTGCGGGAAGGGCAGGCGGATGGCTCTGTTACGGGTCGGGGCGATGCGGACGTTCTGGCCAAGACGGCACTCTGCTTGCTGTATGGAATGCGGGTTGTCGGCAAGACCGGCCCCTCACGGGAGGATATGTCGTCGGTCGTGGATGCCGCCATGCGGATTTTCGATTGATCTTTTGTTTAATTTGGAAATGGTTGTTTCCTAATTTGGAGTGACGTTATGGCTTTGAAAGCTGTCGACACGAATGAAACGGCGGCAGAGACGATGTCGTCCGCCATGATCTCCTTGCTGGCGAGCGCCTGTGGGCTCGTGGCAGCGAACATCTATTATGCGCAGCCCTTGGCGGGCGTGATCGGCCCTGAACTCGGCCTGTCAGCGGCAGCGACTGGATTGATCGTGACTCTGACCCAGATCGGCTATGGTCTTGGCCTTCTGTTCGTCGTGCCGCTCGGCGATCTGGTGGAAAATCGCAAGCTGATCGTCGGCACCGTTACGACTGCGGTTCTGGCTCTGATTGCCGCGGCGCTCGCGCCGCATGCCGGCCCCTTTCTGTTTGCAATGTTCCTCGTCGGCGTCAGTTCGGTGGCTGTACAGATGATCGTGCCCTTCGCTGCGCATATGACGCCGGCTGCGATCCGCGGACGGGTCGTCGGCAATGTCATGAGCGGCTTGATGGTCGGCATCATGCTGGCGCGCCCGGTCTCCAGTGTTCTCTCGCAGTTTGTTTCCTGGCGTGGCGTCTTCCTGGTCTCTGCTGTAGCGATGGGTATTCTGGCGATGGTGCTCTACCGGCAGCTGCCACGGCGCATGCCGGACGCGAAGCTGCCCTATCGCGCGCTTCTGGCATCCATGGCGGAGCTTGCGCGCACGACACCGATCCTGCAGCGGCGGTCTGCCTATCAGGCAGCGATGTTTGGCGCCTTCAGCCTGTTCTGGACGACCACGCCGCTTTATCTGAGCGGCCCGGCTTTCCAACTGACGCAGGGACAAATCGCGCTCTTTGCCTTGGCGGGTGCGGCCGGTGCGATTGCGGCTCCCATCGCTGGACGTGTCGCGGATCGCGGCTGGACATGGGGGGCAACGCTCTTTGCGCTCATCACGGCTGCGACGTCTTTCCTCGTCACCCATATCGCGCCGGAAGGATCCCGTCTGTCTCTGGCGCTGCTGGTCGTCGCCGCCATCATCCTGGACTTTGCCGTCACCACCAATCTGGTGCTGAGCCAGCGTGCCATCTTTGCGCTCGGCGCAGAGTTCCGCAGCCGCCTCAACGGCGTCTTCATGGCAACCTTCTTCATGGGCGGTGCGGTCGGATCGGCGCTTGGCGGCTGGGCCTATTCCCACGGACAGTGGACAGCGGCGTCCTGGCTGGGTTTCGCCTTGCCGGTCATGGCTCTCGGCTTCTTCCTGACAGAGCGGAGAAGTGAGCAGCGGGCAGTGAGAGTGGGCTGAGGCTTCGGCTGGTCTCGATCATCTGCTGAGTCAAACGAGCCGCTCAAACGAAAAATCCCCGGCCATGAACTAGCCGGGGATTTTTGCTGAGCGGAACCGGATACTACTCGGCAAATTCTACCACGACACCGGGGCGGACCATCTTGGCAAGCTCCGTGGCATCCCAGTTGGTCAGGCGGATACAGCCATGGCTGTTGGTCTTGCCGATCTTCGAAGGTTCCGGCGTCCCATGGATGCCGTAGGTAGGTTTGGAAAGCGCGATCCATACCGTCCCTACGGGGCCGTTCGGCCCTGGCGGGATCTGCAGGATCTGGGTGTTCTGGCCTTGCTGGAAGTTGATCTTCGGGTTGTAGGTATAGCCCGGATTGAGCGCGATACGCTCTACCGTATGGGTGCCGCTCGGGGACGGCGTGTCCGAAGACCCGATGGTCGCCGGATAGGCGGCGATCAGCGTGCCGCCCTCATCGTACGCGAAGACCTGCTTGATGCCCTTATGCGCCACGATGCGCGCGACCTGGCCCTTCTTTGGTTCACCCGGATTGGCAACCTTGATGATCGTGCCGGGAACGGTGAAATCAACGCCGGGGTTGAGTTCCTTCAGATAGGTCTCGTCCATGTGGAATCGCTCGGCTAGCGCTTCCGTGGTGGACGTGTAGGACATGGCGGGAAGCTCAGCCTTGGCGGCATAGTCATCCGGGATGGAAGCGACATAGGGGCCTGCCGCATCTGCTGCGGTGATCGTGTAGTCGACGATCGCCATGCCGCCGCTGTTACGAAGACGCTCGAGAATGTCGTCGGTGTTGTTCGGGTCCAGCCGCTCGCCAGTCATCTCCTGCCACGCGGAAATGGCCTTGTTGACGTTGTCACCCATCTTGCCGTCGATGACGCCGGGCGAAATGCCCTCGCGGTCGAGAAAGACTTGAAGAGCGACGATTTCCTGGCGTGAGCGGTTGACCGGTGCGGTGACCGGCTGGTTACGCTCGATCAGATGATCCGGCTGTGGCACGGCGGCTGTCGTGCTCTCGCCCGGCATCGGCTGGCTCAGAGGGCCGCTTTCGACATCGCCGCGCTGGGGCTCGACCGAGCCGGTATAGACATCGTCGCCGATGCCATCATTGCGAAACTCGCGGTAGTCGCGGTACTGGCCGTTACCCTGTTGAAGGCGCTGATTCTCCTGATAGCCATAACTGCGGCGCGGCTGTTCAGGCTCGCGGTATCGGCCGGGCGGCGGGGGATAATAGGTGTCGGGTTCGCTGTAGTAGGGATCTCGCTGCGCCTGGTAAGGGTCGCGCGGCGCCTGCCGCTGCTGTTGAGCGCCGCCCGGCATCTGCGTGCCGACGAGGTTGCCATAGCGGTCGTAATAGACGGTGCGGCCCATGCGGTCCCGGCTGATGACCACATCATTCGGGTTCGGCAGATAGTCGAGAACGGTGCCGTCTGGCGCGACCAGGACGCCCTGTTCCTGAGTGACATAGCGCTGCTGTGCGGAGGCGTGCGACGGTGCAAGCACCGGCGATGCTGCGACTGCCAGACAGAACACGGCGTTAAGAAAAAGTTTCACGTTCTTGCGATCCCTCGGGTTAGTCCCAATAAACACACGGTAATCTTGACCCTATTGTGAAAAAGGTGAATTCGCGGTTAATGCAATCTTAATTTCTGGCCCTTGCGATCGCTTTTGCGTGAACTTGCGTCAATAGCATCACAGATATTACGTATTCGCGCGGGACAAGCCTCATTCGAAGGCGTCATAGACATGCGTGGGAGAAGCCGCTGATGAAAGAGTTCAAAGCCGGAAAGTCGCCGTCGATTTTCCTTGACGAGACCTCCGTTCTCGATATCGGCCCCTGCATCGTCGATGGTGTGAACATCGCGCCCGAGCGCGCCATTCCAGACGATGGCGACCCGCGTATCGATCATTCGCTCGAAGGGTTTTTGTTCACCTGTGGTCCAGACCATATTCGTCATCCGCAGCTCATTCCGGGTGATGCGAGCGGGCGAAAGTTCCCCCTGCATGGCTCCTTCTCCTCTCATCCGGCCGAGATCACGCGCTGGTCCGTATCGGATGGTAATGCCGAAGCGGCGGCGCAGGTTCCTGTCTCGCTCGCAGAGGGCGGGACAGCGCTCCTGGAGCGGGTCTGGCGAATCGATGGTGCAAGCGGTGAGGTGAGCCTTGAGGACCGGGTGACCAACACCAGCGATCATGCTCGTCCGACATTCCTCATGTATCACATGAACGTTGCGGCGAAGCTGTTTGACGATGCGGTGCGGCTTGAGGGCGCGTCTTTTGACGGCGGTGGCTTCGGTTGGCGCTTCGGAGACGAGCCGGGCAGCGTCTTTTGTGTGCCGGCGCAGGGAGAAAATGGCTGGGCGACGCTAACACTTGGGCCGATGGCATCCATTGGTGGGCGGCGCCTGAAAGTCTCGTTTCGGACCGACACACTCCCCTATCTGCAGATGTGGCGAAACCAGAAGGCGCCGGCCAATGTGCTTGGCATAGAGCCGGTCTCACATCGCTGGGTGGACCGGGCCGAGTTGGAAAGAGCAGGCGAGTTCAATATGTTGCAGCCGGGTGAAAGCCGCAGCTATGGTTTGCGCTTTTCTATTCTCTCAACGGCTGTTTAATTGAAAAAGCCTGTCATTGACGCATCCGGCTCAACCCCTTACATCGGATACGGATTTTGCGAAATGGCGGGGCTTTGGGTCCCGCAATGCCGTCACCTTCGGAGGATAGAAGATGGATATCAGACGCATCGATGACGATTACTCCGTAACCGGCCAAATCAGCGTGGCCGATCTCGATGAGGTGAAGGCGCTCGGTTTCAAATCCATCGTTTGTCACCGTCCCGATGACGAGGAAGAAGGCCAGCCGCGTTTTGCCGATATCGCCGAACGGGCTGAAGAGCTCGGCCTGACGATCATGCATGTGCCGGTTGGTCGCTTCGGAGTCGATCCGGATGCGGTTAGCGGCATGGTGGATGCGCTGGACGAATTGCAGCGCCCGATGCTCGGCTATTGCCGTTCGGGTGCGCGCTCCACCGCTATTTACGAAAAGACCCATCATCTGCGCGGTTGATCCTGCGCCGTTTATCTAGAGCCTACCAAACAGGAGTATTTCCATGAGCATCAAGCGTATCGAACCCGGCAAGCGCATGAGCGGTGCCGTCGTTCACGGCAACACCGTCTACCTCGCAGGCCAGGTCGGCGAGGGCACCTCCGTGACCGAACAGAGCAAGTCTGCTTTGGCTGAAGTCGATCGCCTGCTGGCTCTGGCCGGCTCCGACAAGTCGAAGATCCTGCAGACGATCATCTACCTCTCTGATATGTCCACATTCGGTGAGATGAACGCCGTCTGGGAAGGCTGGATCGACCCGGCCAACCCACCGGCGCGCGCCACCAGCGAAGCAGCCCTTGCAACGCCGGACTATAAGGTCGAGTTCATCGTCACCGCCGCGATCTGATCATCAGCGATAGTGTTTTGAAAGCCGGTCCTTAGGGCCGGCTTTTTTGTTGGGTGAGAGCGTGGGAAACGAAAAAAACGTTTCATCCGAATCTCTTAGCTGTATCACTTCGCAGATTGAGTCAGTGCCTTGGCAAGTTGATTCAAGTCGGTGACCCGCTCGGCAAACCACAGTCTTGCCAGATCCTGTGACGAGGCCAGATTGACGCCGTCAGGATCGATCGAGGTGACCTTCCATGCCCCGGGCTTCCTACCGGCCATGACGGCGAGCCTTGAGGCTTCGCCCTTGATCGCGTTGATGTGGGCTATCTCGTGGTCGACCGCAGCGATCAAACTGTCTGCGCCGGTCAAATCCGTGCGCAGGTTGTCGGCGGTGATGTTGCTGGCGTTGCGCGCAGGGCCGCCATTGATTTGCACGCCGTCAATCCTCATCCGGTAAAGCTGGGTGTCCGGTAAACCGAGGTAGAGCTTGGCCTTTGGGTAGCGTGCGATATAGCGCGCCTTGGCAAGTGGTGTTTCCGCGTCGCTCATCAGTTCGGCCCGGCCGACCAATGTCAGACGAGGCAAGGTAAGGGCGTCGCCCTTGTTAAAGGGAGCAAGCACCAGCGAGATGCGGGGATCAGCCTCGATGTTTCGCGCATGAAGCGCCAGGCGCGCGGCGAAGAAGAACGGCGTTCCATCCGGCTCGACGGCGATGTTGGTGGCGGTATTGTAGGGGTAGCCGCTTGCGGGATCGAGAGTTGCCAGACCGCAGGTTCGGGATGTCAGCAGCACATCGCGTGCCACCCGGATGGCTTCGAAGGGAGCACCGGCCGAAGCTTCGATCTTGGCATTGCGGGGTGTGATGACCGGGATTTTGCTGTTGTGCATGGCAGTCCGTGACGTCCTGTGCTTGTGTCCTACGTTGGACCAGTCTTAAATTCTTATGCACTCTCTGCACAATTTGCATTCCCCGATCATACGCAAGAAGCGAAGCGAATGATAAGAGGCACTACCCGCAAAATGCGCAATACGTTCAAGTGGTGAAGGACATGCCAACCTGGGTTGCAACTCTCTTAGCTCTAAATGCACTTGCGGGTTTAATGCCGTTTTTCTACGCGCGGAAACTTGGTCGCAAAGAAGGTGCACCTGGTGAGGCTATGCCGAGGTGGTTCGGAGGGTTCCGTGGTTACCATCGGGTGGCCAGCATGCTGCGGAAGCATTCCCAAAACGGAGATCGGTGGGCGCTGACGGCCTACTGGATCTATTGCTGCAGCTTTGTCATTGTACCAGCTACGATCGCATTGCTTTTCATTCAGGACCAGTGGTCGCGCTGATCTTCTTGCAACGCGACCAATGTTTCGATCCCGACGAAAGATATTGTCCTCAGCTCTTGTTCCTGATCTGCGTCAGCGTGCGGGCAGGGGTAATGGCTTCTGCGTCGAGCTTGATCTCGATGATGGCCGCTTTGCCGCTGGCGCGTGCGCGTTCGAAGGCAGGACCAAAGTCTTCGGTCTTTTCCACCAACTCCCCATGTCCGCCGAAGGCTTGGGCATAGGCGACGAAGTCCGGGTTGACGAGATCGGTGGCGCTGACTCGGCCGGGATATTCCCGCTCCTGGTGCATACGGATCGTGCCATAGGTGCCGTTGTTGACGAGCACAGTGATGATCGGCAGGCCGTAGCGCACGGCGGTGATGAATTCCTGCCCATGCATCATGAAGCAGCCATCACCCGCAAAGCAGATGACTTCTCGTTCCGGGAAGAGGTGTTTTGCCGCAACGGCTGCGGGCAGGCCATAGCCCATGGAGCCGGAGGTGGGCGCGGCTTGCGTGTTGAAGCGGCGGAAGCGGTGGAAGCGGTGGACCCATGTGGCGTAGTTGCCGGCGCCATTGGTGAAGATCGCATCCTCCGGCACATTGGCCTCGATCCAGTCCATGATCGGCCCCATCTGCACGTTGCCGGGACCGGTCTTGGGGGGTGTGGACCATTTCAGATAGGCCTCGTGCATGGCAGAAGTGCGTTCTTCCCAGGCTGGGTTTGCATCCATTTTGAGCTCTGCCAGAGCTTCGACGAAGTCCTCCGGCGCGGCGCAGATGGCGAGATCCGGGCGATAGATGCGGCCAAGCTCCTCGGCCTCTGGGAAGACATGGACCAGCGTCTGCGACGGGTAGGGGATGTCCAGCATGGTGTAGCCGGAGGACGGCATTTCCGACATGCGGGCGCCGACAAGCACGATGAGATCGGACTCCTTGATCTCCTTCGACAGCGCCGGATTGATGCCGATGCCCACATCGCCCGCATAGGAGGCGCTCGTGTGATCGAAGAGCATCTGGCGGCGGAAGGAGCAGCCGACCGGCACCTTCAGGCCTTCGGCGAAGTGCTTGAATAAGGTGACGGCCTCTTCCGACCAACGCGTGCCGCCGAGGATGAACATCGGGCGCTTGGCGTTTGCGAGCAGTTCAGTGAACTTCTCCATCTGCTTGCGGCCGGGATGGTTTTCGACCGGCGTGTATGCTTTGGCTTCGGGCGCTTCGACCTCTTCCACCAGCATATCTTCGGGCAGTGTCAGCACGACTGGGCCGGGGCGGCCGGATGTTGCAACCGCAAAGGCGCGTGTGACGAATTCGGGGATACGGCGTGCATCGTCGATCTCGCCGACCCATTTGGCGAATTCGGTGAAGGCGCGGCGATATTCGACTTCCTGGAAGGCTTCGCGCTCGCGTGCGTCGCGCTGCACCTGGCCGACGAAGAGGATCATCGGGATCGAATCCTGTCTTGCGACGTGCAGGCCGGCGGACGCATTGGTGGCGCCTGGACCGCGTGTGACCATGCAGATGCCGGGTTCGCCGGTCAGGCGGCCCCAGGTGTCGGCCATCATCGCGGCGCCGCCTTCCTGGCGGCAGACGACGGTCTCGATGCCGCTTTCATAAAGCGCATCCAGAACCGCCAGATAGCTTTCGCCTGGCACGCAGGAGACGCGCGATACGCCATTGGCTTTCAGCGCCTCGACAATCAGCTGCCCGCCGGTTCTTTTTCCCAAAGTCGTCATTGCGCGATGTTCCTTTCGATATCGTCCAGTTCGGCCAGAACTTCGGCCTGATGTTCTCCAAGGCGCGGGCTTGGACGGGTGTAGCGCAGCGGCGTTTCCGAGAGCACGATCGGCGTGCGGACGCCGGGGATGACCGTGCCATCGGCGGCTTCCAGATCGATGCGAAGACCGCGTGCCTGAACCTGCGGATCGGCAAACATTTCCTCAATGGAGTTTATCGGGCCTGCCGGAACCGCATTGCTTTCGCAGGCGGTCAGAAGATCCCGCTTCATCCATTTCAGCGTCTCGGTGGAAACGATCTGCCGGACGTCCAGCTTGTGCGCCACGCGCGCTTTGTTGGTGGCGTAGCGCTCGTCATCGGCAATCGCCTCGATGCCGAGGATCTTGCAGAGGCGCTTGAACTGACCGTCATTGCCGACGGCAAGAATGAGGAAGCCATCGGCTGTCGGCACCACCTCATAGGGGGAGATGTTCGGGTGCGCATTGCCGAGCCTGACGGGCGGCTTGCTCGAGATCAGGTAGTTCATGTTCTGATTGGCGAGCACGGCGGACTGCACGTCCAGCAGCGCCATATCGATGTGCTGACCCTGGCCGGTTCTGAGGGTGTGGATCAGGGCTGCCTGAATGGCGGTGACGGAATAGATGCCGGTGAAGATATCGGCAACGGCCACGCCCGCCTTCATCGGCTGGCCGTCCGGTTCGCCAGTGATCGACATGAAGCCGGACATGCCCTGGACGATGTAATCGTAACCGGCAAAATCCGCATATGGTCCCGTCTGGCCGAAACCGGTAATGGAGCAGTAGATCAGCTTCGGGTTCAGTGCGCGAAGGCTCTGGTAATCCAGGCCATATTTCTCCAACCCGCCGCGTTTGAAGTTCTCGATCACTACGTCGGCGGTCTTGACCAGGCGCCGCACGATCTGGCGGCCTTCCTCGGTCTTGAGGTCTACAGTGATGGAGCGTTTGCCGCGATTGGTCGAGTGGTAATAGGCGGCCGAGAGGTTGTCGCCATCCTGGCTTTCGACGAAGGGCGGTCCCCAGGCGCGGGTATCGTCGCCACCATCCGGGCTTTCCACCTTGATGACATCGGCACCCATATCGGCAAGCATCTGGCCCGCCCATGGGCCTGCCAGAACGCGGGCAAGTTCGATGACACGAATGCCCTTTAGGGGCGGCTCTTTCGAGGATGACGGTTCGACCATGAGTTACCTTGCGCTTTCCCGAGCCTTATAGACGGGCGGGTTGAGGCGCGCATGTGAATTTATCTCATGGCCTTATTCCGTTTGGGAAACGACGCTGTTCTTGCCCGTGGTCACTCTTGCAGCCCAGGCCGCGAAATCCGCAGCAGGCTTTTCCCAGCCGATCTCATTCAGCGTCTCGTGGCGCATGCCCGTGTAGATCTTGTCTTCCACATCCGAGAAGCCGGCATTGCGGAATTTCTCCGCCAGCCAGCGGATTTCTCGGCCGTCATTGGTCGCGGCGTCCTGGTCACCACTGACGAGCAGGATCGGAAGCTGCTTGGACAAGCGCTGGATCAGTTTCGGGCCGCGGTAGGACATTTCGAAGACATCCTGCCACAGCGAAACACTGGCCTCGAACTGGCAGAGCGGATCGCCGACATAGGCATCGACGGCCGCCTTGTCGTGGCTCAGCCAGTCGGCTGTGGTGCGCTTTTCCGGCATGCGCGCATTCCAGATGCGGAAGGTGGCTTTTGGCAGAACGGCGGACGGCACGTCGGAGCCCTTCAGCATTTTTTCGATGCGCAGAACAGCTTGCGCGAGGCGCCCCATCACGCCGGTGTTGAGGTTGGAGTTCCAGATGGAGAGTGCGTCAAAACGATCCGGGTGGCTGACGGCGGTGTTGAGTGCGATCAGTCCGCCCATGGAGTGACCGAAGAGAATGACGGGGAGGCCTGGATGGCGTTGCTCGACCAGATCGCGCATGGCGATGACGTCCTCGACGACCTTGTAGAGTCCGTCCCTGGAAGCGAAGCGCCCGATCGGTGCGTCCGCCGAGCGCGTGCGGCCATGGCCGCGATGGTCATGCGCATAGACCTCGAAGCCGTGATCGGCCATGAAATCGGCGAAGTGGCGATAACGCCCGGCATGATCGACAAGCCCGTGGCAGATCATCAGAACACCTTGCGGTTCGCCTCTGGCAGGTTCATGGCGATAGGCGAGCGTGGCGCCGGATGAGCTTTCCAGCCGCTCGATTTTGCCGAACATCAGATCGTCGCCCATGCGCTCTTCCACTTGCTTATTATTGGCCAAGAGGTTGCTCCTCAGCCCCGTTTACCTTACATAGCGGCAAATTTCCCAATCCGAATTTTCACATCCGACGCGGAGCATTCGCTACAATGGCACGCCAATTCATCTATCACATGTCCGGGCTGAACAAGTCCTATGGCGCGAAGAAGATTCTCGAGAACGTGAACCTCTCCTTCTACCCGGATGCCAAGATCGGTATTCTCGGGCCCAACGGTGCCGGTAAGTCCACCGTTCTGCGCATCATTGCCGGTCAGGACAAGGAATTCACGGGCGAAGCGTGGCTGGCCGAAGGCGCGACTGTCGGCTATCTGGAACAGGAGCCGAAGCTCGATCCCAACAAGAACGCCTTCGAAAACGTCATGGAAGGCGTTGCCGACAAGCAGGCCGTGCTCGACCGCTACAACGAATTGATGATGAACTATTCCGACGAGACCGCCGATGAAGGCGCCAAGCTCCAGGACATCATCGACAGCCAGAACCTGTGGGACCTTGAACAGCAGGTCGAAATGGCGATGGAAGCGCTGCGCTGCCCGCCTAAGGATTCCGACGTGACTGTTCTTTCGGGTGGTGAGCGTCGTCGTATCGCCCTTTGCCGTCTGCTGCTGTCGCAGCCGGACCTGCTGCTGCTCGACGAACCGACCAACCACCTCGACGCTGAAACGATCGCCTGGCTCGAAAAGCATCTGCGCGACTATCCCGGCGCCGTCATGATGATCACCCACGATCGCTACTTCCTCGATAACGTCACGGGCTGGATCCTCGAGCTCGACCGTGGCCGCGGCATTCCTTACGAAGGCAACTACTCCGCATACCTGATGGCCAAGGCCAAGCGCATGCAGCAGGAAGCGCGTGAAGAAGCCGGTCGCCAGAAGTCGCTGTCGCGCGAACAGGAGTGGATTGCATCCAGCCCGAAGGCCCGTCAGGCGAAGTCCAAGGCGCGTATCAAGGCCTACGAACAGCTGGTCGATGCGGCCGAGAACATTCGTCCCGGCGATGCGCAGATCATCATTCCTGTTTCCGAACGTCTCGGTCAGGTCGTCGTCGAACTCGAAGGTGTCAAGAAGGGCTTCGAAGGCCGCACGCTGATCAACGATTTGTCGATCAAGCTGCCGCCAGGTGGCATCGTCGGCATCATCGGCCCGAACGGTGCCGGTAAGTCGACGCTCTTCAAGATGATCACCGGCCAGGAAAAGCCGGATGCCGGTTCGATCCGCATTGGTGAAACGGTTCATCTCGGCTATGTCGACCAGAGCCGCGATGCTCTCGATGCCGACAAGACCGTCTGGGAAGAAATTTCCGGCGGCGCGGAAATCATCAAGCTCGGCAAGTTCGACATGAACAGCAGAGCCTATTGCGGCGCCTTCAACTTCAAGGGCGGCGATCAGCAGCAGAAGGTCGGCAATCTCTCCGGTGGTCAGCGCAACCGCGTTCACCTTGCCAAGATGCTGAAGGCCGGCGGCAACGTTCTTCTCCTCGACGAACCGACCAACGACCTCGATACCGAAACGCTGGGTGCGCTGGAAAGCGCGCTGGAAGCGTTCGCCGGCTGCGCCATCATCATCAGCCACGATCGCATGTTCCTCGACCGTCTGGCCACGCACATCCTCGCTTTTGAAGGCGACGGTCATGTGGAGTGGTTCGAAGGCAACTTCGAAGATTACGAGCAGGACAAGGTCCGCCGTCTCGGTCCGGATGCGCTGAACCCCGGCAGCCAGGCGTACAAGCGCCTGACGCGTTAAGATCGGTTGCCGCTCAGCAATGAGGACGAGGCATCGGCGAAAGCCGGTGCCTTTTTTCTATTGATTTGCAACTCTTTGTTGCCGTCATCACGAAACTCGACCCGGGTTTACCAAATTTTATGCCGCACTCGCTTAGGTTGGGAAAGCACAGCATCAACCTTTCCCGCGCGGTCAAGATTTTCCAAATCGTGCGGCTCCGCTTTTTGAGGGACCCATGTTTTCTATCAGGAATATTCTTGTCGGTGCCTTTTTGCTTGTGAGCATTATGCTCTGCGGCATCGTCGGTTCTTTGACCTATTCGGCATACTCGCAATATAAGGTCAGCCAGTCGGTCAACGAGTTGGCAGACCTCGATCGCGCGCTATTCAACGTTCTGTTGAACTTTCGCAGCGAGCGCGGCGATAGTGCGACTGCTTTGACGATGTCGCGCGCCGCGGGCGCCACATCCTACGAATCCGTTCAGAAGGCGCGGGCTAAGGTCGATGCCGCGATCTCTCAAGCATTGGCTGGTAGCGAAACCGTGGCAACGCCAGAAATCGGTAGCGCCATGGCGACCACTCGCTCCATGTATGATAGGCTCGTTGCCCATCGAAAGAAGATTGACGAGGCCCTCACGCTTGAACTGGAGCAACGGGAAAAGGGCCTCGACAAGGTAACGCTCGATCTGGGTACGGAATTCCTCAATTCGCTTGAGGCGTCCTCGCTGGCAATCGAAGGTGAGATGCGCAATCTCGATCCAAGCTCGGTCGCGTTGATCCAGATCCGTGCCCAGGCGTGGGCCGCGCGTGCCCTGGGTGGTACCGGTACGGTGGTGATGAACGGCGCGATCGCTGCCAATCGTGGTTTGAACCCGGCCGAGGTAATCAGTGTCACATCGGCGGATGCAGGTGTCGATTTCGCCTGGAAGTCCGTTCGCGTCCTGATCAATCATCCCGATGTTGCTCAGACCTTGAAGGATGAGTTGGTCAAGGCCGACAATGGATATTTCAAGGGTGATTTTGCTGGCTGGCGTTCCGCAATCGTCAGCAAGCTGAAGGCCGGTGAGCCTGGCGGCGTCTCCATCGACGAATGGCGCCCGAAGGTCACGGCTGCGCTGGGCACGATTGCCTCGGTCGCTTCGCTTGCCATGGACGAACTGAACCGCGTCGCGATGGCGCATGAAGCAGCCTATCTGCAGTCCCTTATCTTCTACTTGGTGCTTCTCGTCGCTGCCGTGGCGATCGGCGTCGCTGGTATGGTCATCGTCGTCAACCGTGTGACGAAGCCAGTCTCTGCCCTGACCCGCAGCATGCGCCAGCTTGCTGACGGCGATCTTTCCGTTACGATCGACGGTGCGAGCCGCAACGACGAGATCGGCGGCATGGCGAGCTCCGTGGCGGTCTTCCGCGAAGCTGCGATCCGTAACAAGCAGTTGGAAGCAGAGGCCGAAGCCAATCGTGTTCGTTCGGAGAACGAGCGCGTGGCAATGCACCGGCAGGCGGAAGAAGAGGCCGAAGCACGACTGGTGCAGGCCACCGGCACCTTCGCTTCGGCCATGAAACGCCTTGCGGCGGGAGACATGCTTTGCGAAGTCAATGAGCCTCTCGCTGCACAGTTCGAGGGACTGCGCCACGATTTCAACACCTCGGTCCGCCAGTTGCGCGAAGCCCTGGTAAGCGTCGGGGGCTCTGTCGATACGGTCACCGGCGGCTCCAGGGAGATATCGGACGCGTCCGACGATCTTTCCAAGCGTACGGAACAACAGGCTGCTTCTCTAGAGGAGACGGCTGCTGCGCTCGAAGAGATCACGGCGAATGTGACGGCGACATCCAGACGCACGAATGAAGCCCGCGACGTGGTGCTCGAGGCCCGAAAGAAGGCCGATCATTCCGGTGAGGTCGTCGGCAACGCCGTTGCTGCGATGGAGCGGATCGAAGGGTCTTCGAAGCAGATCGGCCAGATCATCAGCGTCATCGACGAGATCGCGTTCCAGACGAACCTTCTGGCGTTGAACGCCGGTGTCGAAGCGGCACGCGCTGGCGAAGCGGGTAAGGGCTTTGCGGTCGTCGCGCAGGAAGTGCGCGAATTGGCGCAACGCTCCGCCAGTGCGGCCAAGGAGATCAAGCAGCTGATCAGCAACTCCGCCATCGCGGTCAGCGAAGGCGTTCGCCTCGTCAGCGATACCGGTTCGGGTCTTTCGCAAATTGCCGAGCTCGTACAGTCGGTCAATATCCACATGGACGCCATCGCCACTGCCGCGCAAGAGCAGTCTGTGGGGCTGGCCGAAGTCAATCACGCCGTCAACCACATGGATCAGGCTACCCAGCAGAACGCCGCGATGGTGGAGGAGATGAGTGCGTCTGGTGCCGCACTTGCGCAGGAAAGCATCAAGCTTAAGGAGCTTCTCTCGCAGTTCGAGCTTGGCCACGCCGCAAGCCAATTGCGCGGCATGGGCGAAACGATGCGTCACGCAGCATCTTCACGACCGGCGCCGCAGCCACAAGCTGCTCGCATGCGCTCGGCGCCGATGACGCATGGCAACGCAGCCGTCGCGGCAAATGAGTGGACCGAGTTCTGAAAGCGGCTCGCGTTCTAGGATAATGAGAGAGGCGGGAGATCATTCCGCCTCTCTTTTTTTGTGGAGCGGTCTCTGCTTTAGGATTGACCAGCAGCAATTTGCTTCCACTTGGAGAAGGTTAGCGTCCCGGGTATGTCTCTGCGAGGCTGATCTGGCAGGAGCGCGATATACTCCAGCGAGTGGCCATCGGGATCATCAAAGTAGACGCTGGCAGCCGGCATCCAGGGAAAGATGATGGGCTCTTCGATCTCCGATCCAGCACCGTCTCTTGGAGTGATGTCCTTGGAGCGCAGATAGTCGGAAGACTTCAGCAATTGCTCAAGGCTTGTTTGGAAAGCGATGTGCAGCCGGTTTCGCAGTGGAGAACTGTGTATGGACCATAGACCCAGCATAGAGGTCTCGCGGCCTGCAACCCAGAAGAACGCTACATTCCTTTCGGGTATGACATGCGCCAGCTCCAATCCGACGACATCGCGGTAGAAATCGATGGATCGATCAAGGTTTGAAACGGTGAAATGGGTTTCGTAGAGACCTTTGAGGGAAATCATGAGCGTACTCCTGGTTATGCGCCTGCTTCGAGGCTGCTTTTTGAGTTGCTCGCGTTGGTACGACCTCAACCATAGTTGAGGTCAAGGCATTCTTTGCAGATATTTCCAGTGGCGGAAAGCCGCTGATCTTGGTGGGAGAAATCCTTGGTGGCCGGCCAAGAGGTGTCCGGTCGTGGACGGAACATTTGGTGCTTGCTCTCCTCCACTGGTTTTCGAGTCTGGATGCAAGTCCAGTCTTGCATCTCTTTGCTAATCGTATAAAGATATCTTTATATGTTGATTGGATGAGGTTGCGGCTTTGGCGCTCGGGTTGGATAATCTGGTGGATCTGTTGAAGGCAGCGGGGGAGCCGACGCGCTTTCGCTTGCTGGCGCTGCTGTCTGCCGGTGACTTGACGGTGACCGACCTCACCGAAATTCTCGGTCAGTCGCAGCCGCGTATCTCGCGTCATCTCAAGCTTCTGGCCGAGGAAGATCTGATCGACCGCTATCAGGAAGGTGCCTGGGCTTACTTCCGCCTGAAGCAGGATGGCAAGTCTGCCGAACTCGTCAAGCAGTTGCTGTCGCTTGCGTCTTCTGCCGATGCCGTTTTGTCGCGGGACAATGAGCGACTTGCGGCCGTCAAGCGCGTGCGCGCAACGCGCGCGCAGGAATATTTCAGCCGTAACGCCTCTGCCTGGGACGAGCTTCGCCGCCTGCATGTCAGCGATGAGGCCGTCGATGCGGCACTTCTGAAGCTCATCGGTACGACACCGGTTGATTCGATGCTCGATCTCGGTACGGGCACTGGCCGTATCCTGCAGCTTCTCAGCGGCATTTATCGTCGCGCCATCGGCATCGATGCCAGCCGCGACATGCTGGCAGTTGCACGCTCCAATCTGGACAAGGTGGGTGTGGCACATGCCTCCGTGCGTCACGGCGATATTCTCAACCTGCCGCTCGAAGGCCAGGATTTCGATCTGGTCGTCGTCCACCAGGTTTTGCATTTTCTCGATCATCCGGAAATGGCGATTGCCGAGGCGGCGCGGATGCTGCGCCCCAATGGCCGTCTGGTGATCATTGATCTGGCGCCCCATTCGCTGGAATATCTGCGAGAAGAGCACGCGCATGTTCGCCTGGGCTTCTCAAACCAGACCATGGAAGAGTGGCTGAAGAAGGCCGGTCTCTCGCCGGAAAAGTCGGTGGACTTGCATTCCGGCAAGGCATCCGCCCAGTCGCTGGACGTCACCATCTGGGTTGCACGCGACCCGCGCCTGCTGATTGCCGGGGATCAATCCGCAGAGCCTCAATTCGTTTCCGCCGGGAGGGCATGACATGACCAAGACAGAGATCGACCGCAACCCTTCCAGCGACTTCAAGCTCTCCTTCGAGTTCTTCCCGCCGAAGAGCCCTGATATGGATGTGCAGCTTTGGGAAACGGTGGAAGACCTGTCGCGCTGGAACCCGGACTTCGTATCCGTGACCTATGGGGCAGGGGGCACCACAAAGGCGCCGACGCTGGAAGCAGTGCGCCGGATGATCTCGGTGGCAGGCTTGTCGACGGCATCGCACCTGACCTGCGTGGATGCCAGCAAGCGCGAGACACACGAGGTTGTGGAAGAGCTACGCAATGTGGGCGTCAAGCATTTCGTTGCGCTTCGCGGTGATCCTGCGACGGGAATCGGTACGGCCTACAAGCCGCACCCGGAAGGGTACGAGAACGCCGCTGCCCTTGTGCGCGGCTTGAAGGAACTGGGCGACTTCGAGATTTCGGTGTCCTCCTATCCGGAAAAGCATCCGGAGAGCGAAAGCAATGCCGTCGATATCGAGATGCTGAAGCTCAAGGCGGATAACGGTGCAACCCGGGCGCTGACGCAATTCTTCTTCGACAATGATATCTTCGAACGTTACATGGAGCGCGTCACCAAAGCCGGTATCAAAATACCGGTCGTGCCGGGCATCATGCCGATCCAGAACCTTACGCAGTTGAAGCGTTTTGCCGGTCGCTGCGGCACCAGCATTCCAGCTTTTCTCGACGAGCGCTTTGCCGGTTATGATGATGATCCGGTCGGTCGTGCCAAGGTTGCCGCCGATGTTGCTGCCGAGCAGATCTTTGATCTGCAGCGTCGCGGCGTTAACGAATTCCATCTCTACACGATGAACCGCGCACCACTGGTCAATGCCGTTCTAGAGAATGTCGGCTTCCGGCCAGCGCGCAAATCTGCCGCCTGATTGAGCCGCGATCAAATCAAAATAAAAAAAGCGCAGGTAGAAAAACCTGCGCTTTTTTAATGGCTTATGAGGATCAACTTGCGGCCGGGCGTCCTAAACCCCAACGCTTCGTCAGATGAAAAGCATCAATCCGACAAACGCAAACGCCACGCCGACTGCCAAGGCATTAAGAGAATTTGTAAGTCCCATGCTCTGCCTCCTGTTCGTTGACAGTAAGCATTATGACCCTTTTGTGTCTTTTGAAAAGCGCTTTTTATGATGCGCTGCACACCAAACAGGCCGCTTCTGGGTGAAATTGCGGCAGCAATCCATTGAAAAACAACTTATATTACACGGTGAAGATTTCGTTATTCCGACCGTAAAAAAAGTAAATGGCCGAGGTTTCCCCCGGCCATTTTCATCGAATCCGATCGTCTCAGATCATTAAAGCTTGTCGAGGAGCTCGCGGGTCGGCCAGCCATCGGCGGGGAGGCCCAGACGCTGCTGTTCGCGCTGAACGGCGATGCGAGTACCGGAGCCGAGAATGCCATCGATCTTGCCGACATCATGCGTCTTGGCATCCAGCTTCGTCTGCAGTTCCTTCATCTCGGCATCGTTGAGGCCGGGATCCGGGTTGCCTTTGTTGTAGACCGGAGCGCCCATCAGACGTGTGGCAAAATAGGCCGCAGAGGTCGTGTAGATAAACGACTGGTTCCACTCGAGATAGATGTTGAAGTTCGGGTAGGTGAGGAAGGTCGGTCCCTTGCGGCCCTGCGGCATGATGAGCGCTGCCTGGAGATTGGCGAACTTCTTGTCGCCGTCGCGCGGCGTAACGCCAAGGTTGAACCAGTCACCAGCGGTCATGGTGCCGCCAAGGCCGGATTTTTCCCACGGCAGGTTTTCCGGTACCGAAACCTCCTGGATCCAGGGCTCGCCCTTCTTAAAGCCGAGGTGCTGGATGAATTTCGCAGCCGTCAGGATCGCGTCCGGCGAGCTACCCTTGACGTTGACGTGGCCATCGCCATCACCATCGACGCCGAATGCAATAATGTCCTTCGGCAGCATCTGCACCTGGCCGATTTCGCCTGCCCATGCACCCGTGTTGGTCGCAGGGTCAAGATCGCCATGCTGGACCATTTCGGTGAGTGCGATCAGCTGCGGACGGAAGAGCTCCGGACGGCGGCAATCATGCGACAGTGTGACCAAGGCATTGCGGGTGTTGAAATCGCCCTGTACGGCGCCGAAATCGGTTTCCATCGCCCAGAAGGCGGCGATGACGCCAGCGGGCACACCGAACTCGTCCTCGGCGCGCTTGAAGGTGGAGGAATATTCCTGAAGCTTCTTGCGGCCCATGTCCAGACGGCCCTGGCTGACGGTGCGCTGCGAGAATTCGAGGAAGGTCTGGCGGAAGACGCCCTGAGCGCGGTCGCGCGAAAGAACCTTCTGGTCGATCTGGGCACCGGCGAGCGCCTTGTCGACAGCTTCTGCCGATACGCCCTTACCGATGGCTTCGTCCTTCACGCCCTTGAGGAAGGTCGGCAGATCGCCACCGCAGGGAACCTGCTTCGGGTCATCGGGGGAGACGGTTGGGGTCACGGCGAGCGCGGAACCGCAGGACAAGGCAAAAAGAGTGGCAGCAAGAACCAGGCTGCGTTGCGAGAAGCTGAACATCAGAATTCCTCAAATGTGCGATTGGCCCACTGGTTTCCTTCCCTTTGTGGCGGAAGCATGGGCAAGATCGTGAAAGACAATCGCAGAGGTTTTGTTTCGTCGCCCCTGCGATTATTTCGTCGCACATCTGCCTGTATTGGCTCAAAAAGCAAGTCCAAAGCAGGTCGCGCAGAAGTGGTATACGCTTTTGTGGCAACTGAACCCGCTATCCACGGCGGTCTGGCGTTTCGTTCGTCGTCAGCTGCGGGCGTTGGAGGCAGACGCGACCCATGTGCGCCAGTTCTTCTCGCTTCCGGAGAAGACGTTGATGTCGGTCGGGGTGCTGATGCCCGGAATGACGCCCGTGCCGGTATATTGCCAGAAAGCCCATTGGCGCTGCGGATAGATTTCCGATGGATGAGCTGCGACCGAACGAACCCAGAAATGATAGTTCTTGAACTGGCCGACCAGATTGTCCCGGTGGAAATCGACGCTGGTATAGATGATCGGCCGCTTGCCGTAGTAGTTTTCGATGCGGGTAAGGAAGCGCTGGATTTCGGAGCGAACCACATCGGGTGACGGCCGCGTCTTGCAGGTCGGGGAGGCGGGGTTCCACTCCACATCGAGTACCGGCGGCAGCTTCATCGATTCCTTCGGCACGTTGCGGATGAACCAGTCGGCCTGCGCATCGGCGGGCGCACAGAAGTAATAGAAGTGGTAGGGCGCGTGCGGCACACCGGCTGCGGCCGCGCCGCGCCAGTATTCTTCGAATCGGGAATCGAGACGATCGGTGCCTTCGGTCGCCTTGATGAAGGCGAAGGATACGCCGGACTTGCGCACGGTCGCCCACTCGATTTCGCCATTCCATTTGGAAACGTCGATGCCGTGCACCTCGTGCCTGTGCGGCGAGTTGCGCCCGAAATCGTGCGGATCGTTATCCTTGAACTTCGGTCGTGCGACGGAGGCGGTCTCGAGGAAATCGTAACTGGTCGAGGTGCAGCCACTAAGGACCAGCAAGGTGCCAAGAAGAGCCGGAATGAGCCGCCGCATGATGTTCCCAGTTGAATGAGTTCCCGCCGATTGCGCGCGCCGGCTCATTGGCCGACGCGGCATATCGTTAATCCGTATTTACCATAACAGGGTAAACAACCGGTTATGACAAGAGGAAGGATTAAGAATTCATTCCTGAGCGGTGAGGCGGCTTTCTCAAATTTTCGGCATCGTCAGCACCGCACGCCACGCATAGCCGCGGGCGAGCGGCTCGAACTCCAGGGATGCATTATGGCTTCCGGCAAGCGTCTCCAGTACGTAGCGGAGGTTTGAACGCGGTGTGACGTGGAACTTCGTCAGCCACGCCTGCAGCAGGCTGCGGAACCAGACGGGCAGGTGCTCCTGCTGGCCGAAATCGACGATGTGCAGCGATCCGCCCGGTGCCAGCGACAGGAGGGCACGTTCCACGGCCTTTTCCCATTCGGGAATCATCGAGATCGCATAGGAGATCATGATGCGATCGAACCCTTCGCTGCGACCGAACTCTCCCAGCCTGAAGGTGGTGGCGTCAGAAACGCGCAGCGTTGGACGCGCCACCTTGCCCGAGAAGTTCTCTGCCGCCGTGCTCAGCATCTCGGCGGAGATATCGAGACCGTAGAGCTTGGCCAGCGGAAAATGACGGGCGGCGAGCAGGAGATTGCGGCCTGTGCCGCAGCCGACCTCCAGAAGGCTGCCGCCATGGGGAATATCCAGACGTTCAATCGTGCGGTCACGTCCGAGCAGATAGTATTTGCGGGTAATGTCGTAGATGTGCCGCTGATGGCGGTACATTCTGTCCATCAGGGTCGCATGCTGGGCGTTTGCGAGGCCGACGCTGTCTCCGATGCTCTTCATGCCGATGCCCTCTGATAGATGTGGAAGCCGCCATAGATGGCCGACCGGTCTTTAGCATTGAGTTCAAGGGAGCGGTCTTCGAGATAGGACCATTGGGCGCGGATATCAGCAGAGAGGCGGCCTTCGATGACACTCTTTTCTGCCGCCGTGCGGAAGATCACGCGGGCGTCGGGTGTCGCGGTACGGCTGATCTGGGCCCATAGCTCGTTGATCTGCACGTCGCTCATCCAGTCCTGCGCATCGAGCAGCACATAGCGATCCACCGACGAGGCGGGTTTGGACGCCAGAAGCTCGGTGAAGGTGGCGTGGTGGACGGTGACGCGATCGGCATTCTTGCGAATGGCGTCGTAATATTCGGGTTTCAGATAATCCGGTAGCGTCCCTTCACTGGCATCGGGGTAGCGGCGGGCGAAGGCTTGCCAGGCAAAGTAGTTGTCTTTCAGGGAGAAGTCGCAGGCGAGCTTTTCCAAGCGTCTGCGCAAGACGGGCGCGATGGTGTTGCCGTCCGAGAGGCTGGCAAGCTCGTCATATTGGCGCGGTGGAATGCCAAGGCCGAAGAGCGAGCTTTTGCGCTTGGTCAGCCAGCGGATCATCGGCTTGTCAAAGAGAGGTCCCACCTTCTCATCGAAGAACCGGCGCTGCTCTTCTATCGAGCGGGTCTTTGCAATGTCCTGGAGCTTGACGCCGTGCAGGCGCGCCAGCAGGTGTCCGGCGCCGATGAAGCGGCCGAGCAGTCCGGTACGGTAGATGTTGCGATCGAAAACGGAGATGCGACGGCGTCCTGCAATCGTGCGCTTCGACCAATAAGCGCGCGTCTGCGCATCGAGGTTCGGGGCGATAAAGCGGTCATAGCCTTCGCTATTGGAGCCAATATTGGCCTTGCCGAATTGGCGCACGACATCGCCATGGCTCGGCAGGTGGCGGAAGGCCGCGAGCTTCAGCCGATTGAGAGCGATGTGGTGGGGGTTGAGATCGACGACGTCGATGCTTTTCGGGCTCTGCGACAGGTAGGCCAGCGCATTGCAGCCGCCCGAACCGATGGTCACGATGCTATGACCTTCGCAAAGCTCCATGGCCTGCATGTCGACATCCGGGTCTTCCCAGATTTGCGGATAGACGAGGCCGGAAAACAGCATGCCAAACAGCCGCTCCGACAGGCCGCTCGTTGAAAGCGCCTTGTGCTGGAGAAGGGCGGCCTGGAGCTTGGTATTCTTGCTGAAGCCGGTTTTGGGGGCAGCACTCGTCATATGATTCCACCTATCGTTCGGGTGACAGGCGTGTAGCGTCAGGACGCAACAGTTTAATGACGGGAGGAGATGGAGGCAGTCACTCCGTTAGCGCGCGTTGATAAAAGGTTGCCCTGAGCAGTGCCGCAGACGCCAAAAGGCGTTCGACTGCCCTTTGTTCAAGGGCAGGTCAGATCATAGAGAGTTGAGGGAATAGAGCGTTCTGCTACTGACGCAGGACGTGGAGCATGTTCTTGCGCTTGGCGTCGTAATAATAGCCGCGGGCATAAAGACGCACAGCGCCGTCACGATCGTTCTCAGATACCTTCCACGCACCGCTCAGATATTTGACGGCATAGCGCAGATTTGTCTCTGCATCGAAAAGACCGGAGGCGGGGCCACTGAAACCCATGGAACGGGCGGTGGCATGCTTGATCTGCATCAGGCCAAAGTGACCACGATTATAGGCGCCGGGATTGTAGCGGCTTTCGCGCATGACGACGCGGTGCACCAGATCTTCAGGCACGCTGTACATGGTGGCGTATTTGGAGATCAGACCGCTGAGCTTCTCGCGACCGACGGGCTGCGGCCCGGTGCTGAGCCCCTCGCGCGTGCTGATCGCAGCCAATGCTGCGTTCTGCGGGGCGGAAGCGTAGGCGAGAACGGTGCTGTCAGGCTTGGGCAGCGGCACGATCGTTTGCGCGCGCACCATGTCTTCCGTCAACTGCACAGGGGCCGCCGATGGCGTACCGGGTGGTGGCGGGGCCGGTGGGAAGGAGCCCTTGACGGCTACGACCTGCGGCAGGGATGCGGTGGCGGAGGTGTTTGCTGCGGCCTGAAGGCCGGCGGCGTGATTGGTCGTCATTGCCGTCGCGGCAACTGGCGTTGCGCCAAGCGATGCTGCCGTTGTAGCCGATGCCATTTGTGGCGTGCCGGTCGGCGATTGCATCTGTGCGGAGATTGCGGCTGCGGCTGCAATTTCTGCTGCCGGGGGAAGGGCGACACGACCGCCCTTTAGGGCCGGCGTGGAGGGCATAGGGGTTGTCGCGGAATTGGATGCGACCTGAACCGGGGAGGCCGCGTCGGCTGTCGGCGCGTTGGTCGCTGCCGCTGCTACGGTGCCGGGCTGATGGCCCTCGGTCGTCGTTTGCGTGCCGGGCGCTACCGTACCTGCCGCCGTTGCCGGCGCTGCGACGGGTGCGGCTGCAATCTTCGGGGAATGAACGTTGGAATTCGCTGAATATTCGACGCTGGTGCATCCTGCCAATGCCAGCGTCAAGCCCATGGTGGACGACAAAAGTGACGCCGATTTACGGCGCAAATTGCCAGAAAATATCATGCTGCCGCCTCTACTTTGCCTGCCTGTTGATGCCCCCGTATCAAACGAAGCACGCAGTCTCCTGGGCGGATCATTAACCTATCGTAAGGATTCCGGCAAGACGGGAGGCGTCAGATGTGTTTCAGGCGGCGATGCGACGGTAGCCGGCGGAGACGGCGCGACCGGTAATGAAGCGCGTTCCGCGGTTGTTTCGGACCTTTTTCGTCACCGATGCACGACGCACCATGGCGATCGTCGAGCGGGCAAAAGTGGCCTGCAGAGTGAGGCAGAGGAGGGACAGGACCAGGGTCGCGGCCTGCATCTGCGTCAATGTTTCCACCACGTCGCGGGAGCGATTGATGAACTGCGACAGGAAGGCGATGAAGAAGGCGAAGTAGCGTAGGCGCAGCGCCGCCAAGACGAAGCAATCGACAAATATGGTGCCGAGTGTTCTGGCGCGCAGATTGTCATTCTCCGCCTGTGATTCGCGCGCGGCGGGCGTTGCGATCGTCCACAGGCCGAACAGCATCAACCAGCCGATTCCAGCCCATTGGATGACATCGAGAAAGGACGAGGGCACATAGGACGCGCCAGCCACCACGATGGCCGCCGCGGAAAATGTCGTCATGACGCCAAGCGTCGCGCCGCTGACCGACGCGATCATGGTGCGCTTGCCGCGCACCGCTGCATAATTTGCAACCTTGAAAGCAATTGGCGATGGCAGCGCAAAAAGAATGGCACAGGCTGTGCAGAACACCAGCCAGACTTGTGCGGACATGACGACCTCCTTGCCCTTCACATCTTTTTACCAAGCGATGAGGCGATAATAAAGCCTTCGTCACATGGAGTTTGGAACAATGCGGGCTTTCCCGCGCTGCGTTGTGCGAAAGCCACGCATTCCTCCAGGAGAAGACCATGGGGGAATAAAGCATCGGCCCGGAAACCAAAACGGATTTCCGGGCCGATGGATGCATCACGTCAATCACGTCTTCCTAATTATTTAGGGAGACTGGAACTGTTACGCCGCTTTGAAGGGCTGGCCGATATGGTCCATCACCTCGGAGAACCAAGGCGTCGAGATATCGAAATGCTTGCCGCCCTTGATGCGCGGGAACTCGATGGTGCGCAGCTTGCCGCCCTGATCCTCATCATGACCGGTGACGCCGGACACCTTGTTCAGCGCGCTTTCGACCGCCAGATCCACCATGCTGTGGATCAAGCGCAGGTCTTCGCCATTGGCCGGGGCAGACCGTGCATAGTAGCCGGACTTCTGTACCATGGTGCGCTCGGCGCCGATCAGGCTTGCAAACTGCTTCTGGAACCAGCCGCCGACATTGATCGTGTCGATCTTCACATGGCCGAAGGCATCGCGCTTGACCGCTTCGCCGGCCGCTTCACGCTCCGCCACGATCGAATCGAGGCCTGCACCTTCGGAGACGAAGAGGGTGACGAAGCCGTTCTTTTCCATGATTTTCTTCAGGCGGGCCGCTTCTGCCTGGATGTCGAAGGCCATTTCCGGCAGGTAAAGACCGTCGATGCGCTTCAACTCTTCTCCCATCAGCAGGCCCTCGACATAGTCGTTGCCCTTGACCTTCTGGATGTAGGCGCGTGCGGTGGCCGCCGTGAGCCAGCCGCAGTGACGCCCCATGACTTCGTGAATGACGAAGGTCTTGGGCGCCGCACTCTGTTCATTGCCGACATTGTCGAAGAAATTTGCGCCGACTTCGGCAGCCGTCCAGGCGCCAAGCGACTGCTTGATCGGGACCACGTCATTATCAACCGTCTTGGGAAGACCGACGACCGTCAGGTTATAGCCATTGGCGCCGAGATAGGCGGCAAGGTCTGCCGCGGTCGTGTTGGTGTCGTCGCCGCCAATGGTGTGAAGAATGGTGACGCCATCCTTGGCGAGGCGATCGGCGGCAACCTGCAATGGGTTTTCGCCTTCCTTCACCAGTCCACGCTTGGCGCAGTCGGCCGCATTGGTGAGCTTCACGCGGCTGTTGCCGATCGGAGAGCCGCCATAGCGATGCAGCAGGGGAGCCTTCTCACGCATCTCTTTGGTGATGGCGACGCTGTCGCCGAGAAGCATGCCCTGATAGCCGGAGCGGTAGGCCACGATGTCGATTTCGGGAGCGATGTCGGTGTAACGCTCGATCAATCCGCCCACGGCAGACGAGAGGCAGGGCGCCAGTCCGCCTGCGGTCAACATTGCGACTTTCTGTTTGGCCATTGGGGCTCTCCTTTGTCGGTTCTCAATGCGTGTTGGGGCAAATGGATGCGACAGCCTGTTTTGCATGTAAAGTTAATTTCTCAAGAAAAACGGGTATTTCGCGGTATTTTCGAATATCGGTGAACTGCTTGGCGAATATAATCGTTTCAATGCCAAGAAGTGTCGACGACCTCGGAACCGGCTTGTGGAAAAGCTGTTACGGCGGTGTCAGACAATCAGCATAAAGCGAAGCTAAGATGACGAAAACTTAATGATCTGCGACCTTTATGCGTCTTGCATTCACACCATGGAGCCGTCATGCTGAGAGACATGATGTTCGATTTCGCCTGTTTGCACATTTCATCCCTCTGGGAGCGGCTGCTCGGCGCGATCGGCGAAGCGGCAGGAAATGTGCTGGGTCGAGTGATCGAAGCGGTTAGAACCGTTTTCGAAGGCGATCCGGAAACCCGCCGCAAGGTTTCCTTCTCAGTCGCGATCATCGCTCTTTCCGCCAAGATGGCGAAGGCTGACGGTGTCGTGAACGATGCCGAGGTGCGCGCCTTTCGCCAGATATTCGATTTTCCGGAGGAGGAAGCCAAGAACGTCGCAAGGCTCTATAACCTCGCGCGTCAGGACGTTGCCGGTTATGAGGCCTACGCCGAGCGGCTTGCGGGTCTCTGCGGTACGGGCCGTGAAAATTGCGAGATGCTGGAAAGCGTCGTCGATGGTCTGTTCCACATTGCCAAAGCCGATGGCCTGATTCATGAGCGTGAAATGGCCTTTCTCGGACGGATCGCGGAAATCTTCCGGATCACCGAGGATCATTTCGAAACGATCATGGCGCGCCATGTCCACATGGACGGCCGAGATCCCTACCGCGTCCTCGGCGTTTCGCCATCCGACGACTTCTCCGATATCCGCAAGCGCTACCGTCTGTTGGTGGCCGAGCATCACCCCGACAAGCTCATTGCCCGTGGCGTTCCGATGGAATTGCATGCGGCCGCGAATGAGCGTATGGCGGCACTCAATGCCGCCTATGCGGCCATCGAGAGAGAACGCCGCGTCGCATGAGTGACTTTCTGCCGGATTATGCCGGTGCCAGCGTCCAGCCCTCGCCAAACCATGGCGAGCGGGTGGGGGTGAGCGCACCCGACTCCATCATTCTTCACTATACGGGGATGGAAAGCGCCGAGCGCGCGCTGTCCTGGCTTTGCGAGCCGGAAAGTCAGGTTTCCAGCCACTATCTCGTTTTCGAAGACGGACATGTCATTCAGATGGTGCCGGAGAGCCGTCGGGCCTGGCATGCGGGCAAGAGCTTCTGGGCGGGCGAAATCGATCTGAACTCGCGTTCCATAGGCATCGAGATCGCCAATGGCGGCCACCCTGCTGGCCTTCCGGATTTTCCTAAAGCCCAGATCGACGCCGTTGCCGAATTATGTCGCGACTGTGGCGCGCGGTGGTCGATTGCGCCGGAGCGGGTGCTCGCGCACTCCGATATTGCCCCTGTTCGCAAGGTGGATCCGGGCGAGAAGTTCCCATGGGACATCCTGTCGCAGAAGGGCGTCGGCCACTGGGTCCAACCCGCGCCAATCGGCGGCGGACGCTTCTTCCAGCGCGGCGACAGCGGACAACCGGTTGAGGCCTTGCAGTCCATGCTGTCGCTCTATGGCTACGGCGTTGAAATTTCGGGCAGTTATTGTGAAAAGACGGAAGGCGCAGTTGCAGCTTTCCAGCGTCATTTCCGGCCTGCGCTGGTGGATGGCATCGCCGATTTCTCCACCATCGACACGCTGCACCGGTTGATTTCGCAACTGCCCAAGTTCAAGCGCGCGTAGGCGTCGTTGTCGATAAAAGCGGCGTGATCGGCGCTGGTCCACATTGCGTTCCTAGGCCCTTGCCACAGTAAATCCTTATTGGCCGACTTTAAACGCCGCATCGAAATGCGGCCGGCTGGGTGTTGTCCTAGACGCCGTCAATATCAATGACGAAGACTTTCCGAAGGATTGTTCCCGTGACTTTCCCGATGCGTGCCCTTGCGCGTCCATTACTGGATGTCTTTGTGACTGGAGACTATTTCTACTGATGAGAAGAGTGATTGTTGCTGTCTCGGTCTGCATCTCGATGCTGGCCGTGCAGACCGGAATTGTTGTTGCCAAGGATGACGTGAAAACCAAGACCGTGACGCTGCAGACCTATTTCCGCAAACCCGGTTACCCCATCCCTGAGCGGACCCTTCCTGCCACGCTGAAGAACGATTACTCCGATCTTATCGTCAAATATGCCAAGCGTTACGGCGTACCGACGAACCTGGCGCACGCGGTCGTTTCGGTGGAAAGCCGGTTCAATCCGAAGGCCCGCGGAAGTGCTGGCGAAGTCGGGCTCATGCAGATCAAGCCAGCTACCGCAAGGATGATGGGCTATCGCGGCACGGTGAAGGCGCTCTACGATCCGGAAACCAATATTCGCTGGGGGATGCAGTATCTCGCCACGGCGCATCAGCTGGGCGGCGGCGAAGTCTGCAGCACCATTTTGCGCTACAATGCAGGTCATGGGGCAACCCGTATGAACCCGGTGTCGAAGGCCTATTGTGGCAAGGTGCAGGCGCTGCTCCAGGGATGATCGTATCGGTGCGGTTTGGGCTTCTTTCTGCCGGCAGATTTTGTTAGTCGAGAACGGCGATAGCATCGGCCCGAAAATTGGATGCGATTTTCGGAAAGCACGATGCGTCCATTCAAAAAGGTAAAGCGTCCTTCGTGCGTCCAATAGGACGCACGGCGCTCTACGACGGAGCGCAGGATGACCGACTTCAGATACATCGTGATCGGAGCTGGAATGATGGGGGCCGCTGCGGCACGCCATCTTTCTTCGCAGACGGAGGGCGTGGCGCTGATCGGTCCTGCCGAGCCGACAGACCGCAAGAGCCACTACGGCGTGTTCTCCAGCCATTATGATGAGGCGCGGATCACGCGCGGTTTTGACGGCGACCCGGTATGGGCGGAACTCGCGAAGCGCTCGATCGAACGATATGCCGAGATCGAGCAAAAGAGCGGCATCCGGTTTTATCACGAGTTGGGCTGCCTCTTCACCGGCAATGGCAATGGGCTGGGCGGTGATTATGTCTCGGGCGCCATGGGCAGGAAAGACGCGCTGGGTCTGACAGTCGAGACCTACGAGCCGGACGCGCTTTCCTCTCGTTTTCCAATGTTCTCTCTGCCGGACGATCACCATGGCTGGTTCGAGCCGCACAATGCCGGTTACGTCAATCCACGCGCCTTGGTGAAGGCTCAAATCACGATTGCCGGGCAACAGGGTGCCTCGATCCTTCGTCAGACGGTGGTGAAGGTTTTCGATGGCGGTTCAGGCGTCGAAATAGAGACCTCGGAGGGGCATCGATACACGGCGGAGAAGGTGATCGTCGCAGCGGGCGGCTTCACCAATATGGCCGACATTCTGCCTGTTAAAGTGGACATGGCGGCAACCGGCCGCACCATCGCCTTCTTCGAACTGGACGATGAGAAGCAGGAAGCCTTTGCCGGCATGCCCTCCACCATCGTGCTGGCGGCGAGCGAAGACGACATCGTTTACATTCTCCCACCTGTTCGCTATCCGGATGGCAAGGTCTATTTGAAGATTGGCGGGGAAAGCGAAAAGGGCAGGCTGGAAACACTCGATCAGGCGGTCCAGTGGTTTCATTCCGACGGGACTGCGAGTGAGGTGGATTTCCTTGTCCGTCGCGCCATCGAGTTGATGCCCGCTCTTGCCGGATGCCCCGTGACGTCCGGCTCCTGCGTTGCCTCCATTACCCGCACTGGCTATCCGTATATCGGCTACACATCGTCTTCCAATATTGCGGTGCTGACCGGTGGCAATTTCGTTTCGGCGAAATCTTCCGATGAGATTGGCCGGCTTGGGGCGGTGCTTCTGCTTGAGGGGCAGTTGAGCGAGGATAATTTTGCGGCGCAGATGGCGCCGGTGCTCGTCTGACGGCCTATGTGTCAGGAGGCAGTCCTTCATCAAGACACTCAAATCCCTCTGGCGGTGAATCAGGAAGCCGCTACAAGTCTTTGACGCAGAATCTGAAATCGGTTGAGAGCAGTTATGGCAGCGCAGTTCAAATATATTGTCGTCGGTGCGGGCATGATGGGGGCTGCTGCTGCTCGGCATCTTTCTCTCGAATCGGATGGTGTGGCGCTGATCGGGCCGCATGAGCCCGCCGACATCCGACATCATCAGGGTGTGTTTGCCAGCCACTACGATGCGGCGCGGATCACGCGGACCATCGATGATGATGCGGATTGGGCGCGGCTCGCCAATCGCTCGATTGAGCGCTACCGGGAGATCGAGCGCGAGAGCGGGATAGGCTTCTACCACGAGGTCGGTTGTCTGATTGTCGGCAAGGCGCGTGGCACCGGTGTGCCCTATATAGAGAATGTCTGCGCTGCGGCCGAGACGCTTGGGGTTGATACCGACGTTTTTGAAGATGCCGAGTTGATCGAGCGCTTCCCTTATTTTTCCTTCGAAAGTGGTTGCGAAGGTGTCTTCGAAAGGCGCAATGCCGGTCACATCAATCCACGCGAAATGGTGCGCGCGCAAATCCTGGCAGCGCAGAAGCGCGGCGTGATGCGCTATGACGATATTGTCGTTTCGGTCCGGGACGAGGGTGGTGTGGCGACCGTCACCACTGCCTCCGGCAAAAGCTATACGGCGGAAAAGGTGCTCGTGGCTGCGGGCGGATTTTCGATTGCGGAAGGGCTGTTGCCGCAGGCACTTTCGATGAATGTGTATGCTCGCACCGTTGCATTCTTCGAGGTCGATGATGCCGATCTTCGAGGCTTTTCAGAAATGCCGTCGCTGATCTATGAGCCGAGTGACCCGACCAAGCACATCTATCTTCTGCCGCCGGTCGTCTATCCCGATGGCAAGGCCTATCTGAAGATTGGCGGCGATCCGGAAAATATTCTGCTCGGTACGGATGCGGAGATCCGCGCCTGGTTTCGGACTGGCGGAAAGCCTGAGGTGCGGAATAATTTCGCAGCCATCATAGAGACGCTTGTTCCCAGCATCGATGTGACACGACTGTCGATGGCGGCCTGTGTCACGTCCTATACGCCAAGCGGATATCCGGCGATAGGTTATTGCGGATCTGGGCGGATTGCGGTTCTGACCGGCGGCTGTGGCGCAGCGGCGAAGAGTTCAGATGAGATCGGGCGGCTCGGCGCGGTGCTGTTGGCCCAAGGCCATATCGAGGACGAAGGTTACGAGACGGATTTCGCACCGGTCTTCGCCTCGTAAGTCTGGCGGCTCCCTTTAACCGCAGCTCAACTTGCGACGATTTTCCGTTGGCTTTTCATCTTGAACCCGTCTAAGGAGCGCGTGCCAGTTGGCCGGGCAGCCGCGCTTTATCAATGTCGAAAGACGGTGAGGTGAGGAAAGTCCGGGCTCCACGGAAACACGGTGCCGGATAACGTCCGGCGGGGGCGACCCTAGGGAAAGTGCCGCAGAGAGTAGACCGCCACCTTTCAGGTGGTAAGGGTGAAAGGGTGGGGTAAGAGCCCACCGCGCCGCTGGTAACAGGGGTGGCATGGTAAACCCCACCGGGAGCAAGACCGAATAGGGATGACGTGGGGTGCCGCGGAAGCAGCGCCTACAGCCTGTTTCTGGGCGAGTCATCCGGGTGGGTTGCGCGAGGCGGCATGCAAATGTCGTCCCAGATGAATGGCTGCCACGTTCCGGGTCAAACCGGGGCCATACAGAACCCGGCTTACAGGCCAACTGGCGATTTCTCTCTTTTTCACTCCTCATGCGAAGCCGATTCCGGCGATCGCAATAGGTCATTGTTATCGTTCAACTATTTTTCATTAAAACTTCCGTTACGGAAGGCAGAGATGCCGCGTGAAACGGTTGCCGGTAAACCATTCGTTAAACTTAACGGGATATGAATATTCGAATCCGAAGTCGGTTCGCGCCGCCTTCTCCCATTGACGCCCATAGTGTCCCATGGTATCCCAAATGCACACCACAAGGGGTCGTGTTTTTGACCCGCAATCGCTGAAACGGAGACAAGGCCTTTCCAAGGCTGCAGGACTTTTTGTTCTGCCGGTCAGCGATTTGTCGTGCGTATCGGTGTCGCCTGAGCATGCGGCTTCAGGCGTTTCTGGCGAGTTGTCATATGGGGCGCTTTTTATCGAACGTGACGAACAGGATCGACGCCAAGGGGCGCGTTTCGGTTCCATCGGCGTTTCGTTCGGTGCTGGCACAACGCGACATCCAGGAGCTTTATTGTCTTCAGGATTTCGCTTTTCCGGCCATCAGCATTGGCGGGCCGGACCTGTTGGATCGCTACGAGCGGCAGATCGCGTCGATGGACGCGTTTTCGCCGGAAGCCAATGCAATGTCGCTGCTGGTTCACGGTGGCGGCGTGTTCATGAAGCTCGACGGGGAAGGGCGGTTGATGGTCACGGATTTCATCCGGGACTTCACCGCTATCACCACCGAAGTGACCTTTGTCGGTCGGGCGGATCATTTTCAGTTGTGGCAGCCGGAAGCGTTTCACGAGGCGCAGACGGCGGCAAGAACGGGGCGCAGTTTTTCTGCTGTTCGTCCCGTATAAGGCGGGGACACGGAATGGCGGCGAATTCTGGCGGACGATCTTCTGATGCCGGTGGCGGACCTGTTCGCCACATTCCGGTTCTCCTTCGCGAAGTTCTAAGCGCGCTCGATCCCGCGGAAGGCAAGATCATTCTCGACGGTACATTCGGCGCTGGCGGCTATACCCAGGCGATCCTCGAGCGCGGTGCGAATGTCATTGCTCTCGATCGTGATCCCACTGCCATCGCTGGGGGCCAGCCGATGGTTGCCGCCAATGGCGGGCGGCTCTCTCTCATTCAATCGCAGTTTTCCGATCTGGCAGCGCATGCGCCTGCACAAGGCCTCGATGGCGTGGTCTTGGATATCGGTGTCTCCTCCATGCAGATCGATGAGGCCGAGCGCGGCTTCTCCTTTCAGAAAAACGGACCGCTCGACATGCGCATGTCGGCATCCGGCGTCTCCGCGGCCGATGTCGTCAACCGCTGCAAGGTCGGCGACCTGATCCGTATCTTCGGCTTTCTCGGTGAGGAAAAGCAGTCAGGGCGTATTGCCCGTGCCATCGAAAAGAAGCGCGCGGAAGAGCCCTTCCGCACGACGCGCGACCTTGCCGGGCTGATCGAAATCGTCACGCCGCGCAAGGCGAAGGACAAGATCCATCCCGCAACCCGCGTCTTCCAGGCGCTGCGCGTCTTCGTCAATGACGAGTTGGGCGAACTGGCAAAGGCCTTGTTTGCGGCCGAACAGGTGTTGAAGCCCGGCGGACGCCTCGTCGTCGTTACCTTCCACTCGCTAGAAGACCGTATCGTGAAGAAGTACTTCGCCGATCGTTCCGGTCGCGCGGCAGGGTCTCGCCACATGCCGATGGTGGAAGACAAGCCGGCGATCTTCGATTCGCTCGGCAAGCCTATGATTGCGGCGAGCGAGGAAGAGGCGGAGTTGAACCCGCGCGCCCGGTCCGCCAAGCTGCGCGCCGGCATTCGCACCACCGCTCCGGCACGTCCGGCAGATATTTCCATTTTCGAACTTCCCGATCTCGCCAGCCTTGAAAAGATGGGAGGCTGACCATGCTGCGTACACTCGACCTCATTCTCGTCGGCGTGATGGTGTCAGCGGCCGTCGTCACCTATTCCATCAAGCATCAGGCCGATCTCAAGCTTGAATCCGTCAAGAAGCTTGAAGCCGAAATCAAACTCGAGCGCGATACGATCGATCTTCTGCGCGCCGACTGGGCGCTTCTGACACAGCCGAACCGATTGCATCGTCTGGTCAACGCCTATCAGGCCGATCTTCAATTGACGCCGACGCTGCCGACGCAACTCGCACAGCCGCAGGAGCTGCCGATGTTGCGTTCGCAACTGCCGCAGCCGCCAGAGCCGGAGGGCATGAGCGTCGAGGATGTGATCGCTGCTGCGGTCAACGGCTCCAAGCCGGGCGCCACACTTGGTGGTGCCAAGCCGAAATCGGCACCTGCCGGCCAGATCGTCGCCACTGGCGGCAAGCCTGTTCCGGCACCAGCGCCGCGCTCGCATGTGGCCCGTGTGCCCAAGCAGCCAATGCCTGCTGCGAAAGCGCCGATTGGCGACGAGTCCGGCGAAATGGATGAAACGATAACAGGATCGGTGGACTGATGTCTTTTCTCTCTCGCGTCATGGTTTTGAAGAGCAAGGCCCATTTTTCCGCCAGCACGATCGGTGGGGCGGACCATGCTGCCTTTGAGGGCGCACGCAAGAAGCGCGCTTCGCAGGCCAAGAGCCGCGTTGGCCTGTTGATCTTCGGCTTCGTCTGCTTCTACGGCGTTATCGGCGGTCGTCTGGTGCAATATGGCTTGGCCCAGCAGGAAACCGTTTCCAGTATTGCGCCCGCCGACAGGCTGATGGCCTCGCGTCCCGATCTTCTGGATCGCAACGGCGAAGTGTTGGCGACCGATATCCGCACCGTGTCGCTTTTTGCCGAACCGCATCGCATCGTTGACGTGGATGAGGCGATCGAGAAGCTGCGCACCGTTCTGCCCGATCTCGACACGCGCGGCACCTATCAGAAGCTGACAAACAATTCGCGCTTCCAGTGGTTGCGCCGTCAGTTGACACCGAAGCAGCAGAGCCAGATCCTGGCGCTTGGCATTCCCGGCATCGGTTTCCGTCCTGAAAAGCGCCGCTTCTATCCGGGTGGTCCGACGGCGGCCCACGTTGTCGGCCACGTGAACATCGACAACCGCGGCGTTGCCGGCATGGAGCGCTATCTCGACAGCCAGGGGCTGGCCGATCTGACAGCGCTTGGCATGACCTCCGACCAGCCGCTTGAGCCGGTGAAGCTTTCCATCGATCTGCGCGTCCAGGCGATCGTGCGCGAAGTGGTGGTCAATGCCATTCAGAAGTTCCAGGCGATTGGCGCAGGTGCTGTTGTCATCAACGTGCATACGGGCGAAATCCTCGCCATGGCGTCGCTGCCGGATTACGATCCGAACAACCCGGCGGAAGGCGCCAAGGAAGGCTGGCTGAACCGCATGTCGAACGGCACGTTCGAGATGGGCTCGACCTTCAAGTCCTTCACCATCGCCATGGGTCTGGACGAAGGCGGCATCTCGCTCGGCTCCACCTTCGATGCGCGCTTCCCGATCCGCATCGGTGGCTTCACCATCAAGGACTTCCACGGCAAGGGACGCATCTTGTCGGTGCCGGAAATCTTCCAATACTCCTCCAACATCGGTACGGCGAAAATTGCCGATACGGTTGGGACCGAAGGGCATAAGGAGTTCCTGACCCGTCTTGGCCTGCTGTCCCGGATGCAGACGGAATTGCCGGAAGTGGCGATGCCCACACAGCCGCGCCAGTGGAAGAAGATCAATTCCATCACGATTTCCTTCGGTCACGGTGTATCGACCACGCCGCTGCAGACGGCGATTGCCGGTGCGGCCCTCGTCAATGGCGGCAAGCTGATCGAACCGACCTTCCTGCCGCGCACCGTCGAACAGGCCGACCTTGTGGCGAAGCAGGTGATCAAGCCGACCACCAGCCGCGACATGCGCTTCCTGTTCGAATGGAACGGCGTCAATGGCTCCGGCCGCAACGCCCGCGTCGAAGGCTTCAACGTCGGCGGAAAGACCGGAACGGCCGACAAGGTTGTCAATGGCCGCTATGTCCACGACAAGAACTTCAACGCTTTCCTATCGGCCTTCCCGATGGATAAGCCCGAATATGTGGTTCTTTCCTTCATCGACGAACCGAAGACGGACAAGGGCAATGGTGCGGCACTTGCAGGCACGTCCGCGGCCCCGATGGTGCATGACATCATCACCCGCTCGGCTGCGATCCTCGGCGTGAAGCCGAAGTTCGGCAAGGATGGCTCGGCCTTGCTCGTGTCTTATTGATTGGTACAGCTTATGATGGACCGGCGATTCGCGTCGGGGGGACATGACGGACACATCAATGAATTTGCGAGATCTATCGGGACAGTCGTTTCCGGAACTGAATGAATTGCTTCGCGCAGATGCCGGAGCGCTGACCATCACCTCAATCACGGCGGACAGCCGCAAGGTTGAGCCGGGCGCGCTCTTCGTCGCCGTTTCCGGCAACAAAGCGGATGGCGCGACCTTCGTGCAGGACGCGGTTGCCAAGGGTGCTGCCGCGATCGTTTCGGGCCAGCCCGTTTCCGCAGATGTGCCGGTTCTCGTCGTTTCCGATCCAAGATTGTATCTCGCGCTTGCCGCTGCCCGCTTCTACTGGAAGCAGCCTGAGACGATGGTTGCCGTCACCGGCACGGCCGGCAAGACGTCGGTTGCGTCCTTCACCCGACAGATCTGGGCTTTCGCTGGTCATCCAGCCGCGCAGATCGGCACGACCGGTGTGATTGCGCCCGGCCGCGAAGAATATGGTTCGCTGACGACGCCCGACCCGGTTTCGCTGCATGCGCTTCTGGCTGAGTTGGCATCGGAAGGCGTGACCCATGCGGCAATGGAAGCATCCAGCCACGGTCTTGATCAACGTCGTCTGGATGGCGTGAAACTCTCTGCTGCCGGCTTTACCAATCTCGGTCGCGACCACATGGATTACCATCCAACGGTCGAGGACTATATGGCCGCGAAGATGCGGCTGTTCGATACGCTGCTTCCGAAGGGCTCACCCGTCGTCATCTTTGCCGACGATCCATGGTCGGCTCAGGCGATAGAGGTGGCGACGAAGGCCGGTCACGATGTGCGCACGGTTGGCCGTAAGGGCGATTATCTGGCGTTGAAGCGTGTCGAGCACTTCCGCCATAAGCAGATGATCGAGGTGCATCACGAAGGTGCAATCCACGAAGTTGATATCCCGCTTGCGGGCGATTTCCAGGTTGCTAATGCACTGGTCGCGGCGGGTCTTGCCATGTCGACCGGCGTGTCCGCATCGGTGGCGATGAAGGCGCTGGAAAAGCTGATCGGTGCTGCCGGTCGTCTCGAACTCGTCGGACAGACGAAGAATGGCGCGCTGGCTTATGTGGATTATGCCCATAAGCCCGACGCGCTGGAAAATGTTCTGAGCTCGGTGCGTCCCTTCACCTCGGGCCGCATCATCACTGTGTTTGGCTGCGGCGGTGATCGCGACAAGGGCAAGCGTCCAATCATGGGCGAGGTGGCAACACGGCTTTCGGATGTGGTGATCGTCACGGACGACAACCCACGCTCCGAAGAGCCTGCCACCATTCGATCCGAGATCATGGCGGCGGCGCCCGGTGCAATGGAAATCGCAGACCGCGCAGAGGCGATCCGCCATGCCGTGTCGATGCTGGGGAATGGAGACACATTGATCGTTGCGGGCAAGGGGCACGAGGAAGGTCAGATCATCGGCGGCGTAACACTGCCGTTTTCGGACCATGAACAGGTGCGTTCGGCGCTGGAAGGATTGAAGATTTGAACTGGTTATGGACAGTTGCGGACATGATTGCCGTTACGTCGGGACGTCCGGTCGGCAATCTGCCGCAAGGTATCACGGGCATTTCCATCGACAGCCGCACGGTGCAGCAGGGTGAAGCCTTCTTCGCCATCAAGGGCGACCGGGTCGACGGCCATGATTATGCAAGTTTTGCCGTTGCCAATGGCGCGAGCCTGATGGTTGTCGCCGAGGCCAAGCTGCCGGCACTTGGACGCCTGACGGTGCCGATGATCGTCGTCGATGACGTTCTCTCCGCCCTCGTCAAGCTTGGTATTGCTGCGCGTGAAAGGACCTCAGCACGCATCATTGCGGTTACCGGCTCGGTGGGCAAGACGACGACCAAGGAAATGCTGCGGCAGGTGCTGGCCCCATCGGGCAAGGTGCATGCCGCGGTCTCGTCCTTCAACAATCACTGGGGCGTGCCGCTGACGCTGGCGCGTATGCCCGCCGATACCGAATTCGGCGTGTTCGAAGTGGGAATGAACCATCCGAACGAAATTCGTCCACTGGTAAAGCAGGTGAAGCCGCATGTGGCGATCATAACCACCATTGCAGCGGCGCATCTCGGCAACTTCAACAGTCTCGAAGAGATCGCCGACGCAAAGGCTGAAATTTTCGAGGGTGTTCTGCCCGGCGGTGCGGTGATCCTCAACCGCGACAATGCGCAGTTCGAGCGGCTGGAGGCGGCAGCACTTCATGTCGGCATCGACCATATTCTGACTTTCGGCCAGCATGCCAAGGCTGATTTCCGGCTTGCAGATTTCGAAAGCACGCCGAATGGCTCGACCATCTGGGCGATCATCAATGGCGAGACCAGCGAGCTGAACATCGGTACGCCGGGTCGTCATGTCGCAGAAAATGCCATGGCTGCCCTTGGCGTCGTCGCTGTGACCGGTGCCAACCTCGATCGCGCTTTCCATGCGCTCGGCAATCTTCGAGCCGTCAAGGGCAGGGGAGAGCGCCACCGCTTGTCGGTTGGCGATGGGTCATTCCTCCTGATCGACGAGAGCTATAACGCCAACCCGGCCTCCATGCGCGCGGCGATCGCGCTCCTGGCGCAGGCGGAAGTGCGCGGCAACGGACGGCGCATTGCGGTTCTCGGCGACATGCTCGAGATGGGCGAGTTTACCGCGGAGGTGCATGAAGAGCTATCCGGTCCGATCCTTTCTGCCGGCATCGAACATGTGTGGCTTGCCGGAGAATCGATGGCGCATCTTCGCGATGCGCTTCCCGAAAGCGTCAATGTGTCCTGGTTCCCGACGACCGCTGAGCTGGCTGACTTCGTGTTGAAATGGGTGCAGCCGGGCGATGTGGTAATGATAAAATCGTCACTTGGCATCGGTTTTGGCAAGATTGTCTCGGCTCTTCTTGACAAGTATCCGGCATTCCCCGAGACGGAGCGCCAGAATTAGGAAGCCTGAAAGCCCGAATTTTTCGGCTTTCTGCGCTCGATACGGAAACAAGGACCTTGAAGCGGCGCTGGCATTACCTCCCGCCCGCCGCTTCGACCGCCTTTCGAAAGGGCAAACATGCTGATCTGGCTCGTTGAACTGTCGGACAAAATTCAAATCTTCAACCTGTTCAGGTACATCACGTTCCGGGCGGGTGCAGCGCTCTTCACCTCCGCTCTCATCGTCTTCCTGTTTGGACCGGCCATCATCAATTCGCTGCGCATTCGCCAGGGCAAGGGTCAGCCGATCCGCGCCGATGGCCCGCAGACCCACTTCAAGAAGGCCGGTACGCCGACCATGGGCGGCCTAATGATCCTCGCAGGCATTCTTGGCGGGTCGCTGCTCTGGGGCGATCTGTCGAATGTCTATGTGGTTGCGGTTCTTCTGGTGACGCTCGGCTTTGGCGCCATCGGCTTTTACGACGACTACCTGAAGGTGACCAAGCAGAGCGACAAGGGCTTTTCCGGCAAGGCGCGTCTCGGCATCGAATTCGTTATTGCTGCCATCGCCACCTTTTTCATGATGAAGATTGCGCTTGCGACGGCACCGCATGGCGGAACGCTTGGAAGCTCGGTCGCCTTTCCCTTCTTCAAGGAATTCGTGATCAATCTCGGCTATTTCTTCGTTCTCTTCGGCGCGTTCGTTATCGTGGCGGCCGGTAACGCGGTCAACCTGACCGATGGTCTCGATGGTCTTGCCATCGTGCCGGTGATGATTGCGGCTGCGACCTTCGGCGTGATTTCCTATCTCGTCGGTAATGCGATCTTTGCGAACTACCTCCAGATCAATTTCGTGCCCGGAACCGGTGAGCTTGCGGTGATCGTCGGTGCCGTAATCGGTGCCGGTCTTGGCTTCCTCTGGTTCAATGCGCCGCCCGCTGCCATCTTCATGGGGGACACCGGTTCTCTGGCGCTTGGTGGCCTGATTGGCTCCATCGCCGTCGCTGTCAAACATGAGATCGTGATGGTGATCGTCGGCGGTCTCTTCGTCATGGAGACGCTCTCCGTCATCATCCAGGTGTTCTGGTTCAAGCGCACCGGACGGCGCGTGTTTTTGATGGCGCCGATCCACCACCATTTCGAAAAGAAGGGCTGGACGGAGAGCCAGGTGGTCATCCGCTTCTGGATCATCTCCGTCGGTCTCGCCATGCTCGGCCTCGCCACGCTGAAGCTGAGGTAAGCGATGATCCCCGTCACCACACTTGCGGACAAGAAGGTTGCTCTCTTTGGTCTTGGTGGCTCCGGCCTCGTGACCGCCAAGGCCCTGGTCGCCGGCGGCGCCGATGTCATTGCCTTTGATGACAACCCCGACAGTGTTGCGAAGGCGCAAAGCGAGGGTATCCCGACTGCTGACCTGCGCACGCTGGACTGGTCGAAGCTTGCCGTTTTCGTGCTGGCGCCGGGCGTGCCGTTGACGCATCCGAAGCCGCACTGGTCTGTCGATCTTGCCAAGGCGGCGGGCGTCGAGGTGATTGGCGATATCGAGCTTTTCGTTCGCGAACGCCGCGCTCATGCGCCGAAGTGCCCTTTCATCGCCATTACCGGCACCAATGGCAAATCCACCACGACGGCATTGATTGCGCACATTCTGAAATCGGCAGGCCGCGATACACAGCTTGGCGGCAATATCGGCACGGCCGTTCTCAGCCTCGACCCGCCGAAAGCAGAACGCTTCTATGTCGTCGAGTGCTCGTCCTATCAGATCGATCTCGCTCCGACATTGAACCCGACCGCTGGTATTCTGCTCAACCTGACGCCGGATCACCTCGATCGCCACGGCACGATGCAGCACTATGCCGATGTGAAGGAGCGTCTCGTTGCAGGAAGCGATACCGCCATCGTCGGCGTCGATGATAGCTACTGCACGCTGATTGCGGACCGCATCGAACGTGCTGGCGTCAACGTCACCCGGATATCCAAGCGCAATGTCGTGGCGGACGGGCTTTATGCCGAAGGCAGCCGGGTCATGAAGGCCGCGGGTGGCACGTCGTCGCTGCTCGTCGATCTTGACGGTATCCAGACGCTGCGCGGCAGCCACAATGCCCAGAACGCGGCCGCTGCGATTGCGGCTTGCCTGGCGGTCGGCATCTCCGACGATGAGGTGAGGGCAGGCTTGACATCATTCCCGGGCCTGAAGCATCGCATGCAGCCTGTCGGGCGGCGTGGCAATGTCACCTTCATCAATGACAGCAAGGCCACCAATGCAGACGCTTCGGCACCGGCGCTTTCGAGCTACGACCGGATTTACTGGATTGCTGGCGGCTTGCCCAAGGCCGGCGGCATCACCAGCCTGTCACCGCTCTTTCCCCACATCGCCAAGGCCTATCTGATCGGCGAGGCGGCGGCGGAATTTGCTGCGACGCTGGGTGAGGTGGTGCCTTACGAGATCTCCGGTACGCTGGACAAAGCGGTACAGCATGCCGCGGCCGATGCCCTTGCCGATGGTGCGAGCGGCAATGTCGTGATGCTCTCCCCGGCTTGCGCAAGTTTCGATCAATATAAGAATTTTGAAATACGTGGTGATTCGTTCGTTTCCCACGTCGCTGCACTCGATGGTGTGACGATGCTGGTGGAAGTGCAAAAGGAGCACTGAAGACATGGTAAGCCGTACTGACCGCGGTCCAGTCGCGGAGTGGTTCTGGACAATCGACCGCTTTTTCCTGGCGGCCTTCATTGCTCTCATCGGCATTGGCCTGATGTTGTCTTTTGCTGCGTCCCCCGCAGTTGCCGAGCGCATCGGTCTCAATAGCTTCTTCTTCGTCGAGCGCCAGGCGATGTTCATCGTCCCGTCGCTGGCGATCATGATCGGTCTGTCGTTTCTGTCGCCGCGCCAGGTGCGGCGCGTCGCCATCGTGCTGTTGATCGCCTCGCTGCTGATGATGATCTTCGCGCTGTTCTTCGGCATCGAGGTCAAGGGTGCCCGCCGCTGGATTTCGATCGGCAGCTTTTCCATCCAGCCGTCCGAATTCATGAAGCCGGCCTTCGTCATTGTCTGCGCCTGGCTCTTCGCCGAGCGGGCTCGTCATCCGGAAATCCCCGGCAATCTTTTCGCCATCATCACCTTCGGCATTGTTGCAGCCCTTCTGATTGCACAGCCGGACTTCGGGCAGACGATTCTGACATCCGTCGTCTGGGGCGGCATGTTCTTCATGGCTGGTGTGCCGTGGTTCTGGATCATCATGCTCGGCGGTCTTGGTGTCGGTGGTATCGTCACCGCGTATCTGATGCTGCCACACGTTGCGGGTCGTATCGACCGTTTCTGGACGGGTGAGGGCGACACGTTCCAGGTGGACACGGCGCGTGAAGCGATCATTCGCGGCGACTGGTTCGGCCAGGGACCGGGTGAAGGCATCGTCAAGCGCATCATTCCCGATAGCCATACCGACTTCATCTTCTCCGTTGCTGCGGAAGAGTTCGGTATCGTCTTCTGCATGGCCCTGGTTGCGATCTTCGCCTTCATCGTGCTGCGGGGCTTAAGCCACGCCTTCAAGGAAAAGGACGATTTCGTCCGCTTTGCCGTGGCAGGTCTGGTTCTTCAGATCGGTATCCAGTCGATGATCAATATTGGCGTCAATCTCGAACTCATGCCGGCCAAGGGCATGACGCTGCCGCTGATTTCCTATGGCGGTTCTTCGATGATGGCGATATGCGTGACGGCTGGCTTCCTGCTGGCGCTGACACGACACAGGCCCGAGAAGCGCGCACAGGAGCGCAGCTTCTTCCGCGTCGGCGCGGGTCTTCCTGCGGAGTAAAAGAGTGATGAGCAAGGGTATCGTTTTGCTTGCCGCCGGTGGAACCGGCGGCCATGTTTTTCCGGCAGAGGCACTTGCCTACGAGTTGAAGGCGCGCGGTTACTCCGTGCATCTGGTGACCGATAGCCGCGCCGAGCGCTATGCGGGCAAATTTCCTGCCGACGAAATTCACGTCGTGCCGTCTGCGACGATCGGCTCGAAGAACCCGATCCGCGTCATCAAGGCGCTTGCCACGCTCTGGACCGGTCTTCGCTCTGCGCGCAAGCTGATGACGCGCTTGAAGCCGGTTGCCGTCGTTGGCTTCGGCGGCTATCCGACAGTGCCGCCGCTTCTCGCCTCGACCGGCATGGGTGTTCCTTCGCTGCTGCATGAACAGAATGCTGTCATGGGTCGCGCCAACAAGGCGCTGGCAAAGCGGGTGAAGGCGATCGCCGGTGGCTTCCTGCCGGAGAACCAGGGCGAGTTCGGTGACAAGATCGTCATGACGGGCAACCCTGTCCGCCCTGCGGTGCTGTCTGCTGCCGAGATTGCCTACACGCCATCTCAGGCGGGTGAAGATTTCAACCTCGTGGTATTTGGCGGAAGCCAGGGCGCGCAGTTTTTCTCGGCTGCTGTCCCGGCGGCGATCTGCCTGTTGCCCAACGATCTGCGCAACCGTATCAAACTGACCCAGCAGGCGCGGGTCGAGGACAAGGACAGCGTCGTCGAGTCCTACAAAAAGCTCGGCGTGAAGGCGGATATCTCGCCCTTCTTCGGTGATATGGCCGAACGGCTCGCGCAAGCAGATCTGGTGATCAGCCGATCCGGCGCTTCGACCGTCTCGGAGCTTTCCGTAATCGGCCGTCCATCTGTTTTGGTTCCCTATCCGCACGCTCTCGATCACGATCAGGCGGCCAATGCGGCGGCCCTTTCTGCCGCTGGCGGTGCCAGCGTCATCAAGCAGCCCGAGCTTTCGCCAAAAGCACTTTCTGCCCTGCTGGCAGACGCGATGAACGACCCAGCACGACTGGAGAAGACTGCCGCCGCCGCCAAGGCCACCGGCAAGCCGGATGCCGCCAAGCGCCTTGCCGATCTTGTGGAGGCGATCGCCGCGGGGACAAGTGTTCAGCAATTCAAATCGAAGAATGAAGGAGTGCATCCATGAAGATGCCGAAAGCCATCGGTCTTGTCCATTTCATCGGAATTGGCGGCATCGGCATGAGCGGTATTGCCGAGGTGCTGCACAATCTCGGCCATCGCGTTCAGGGTTCCGATCAGGCAGACAGCGCCAATGTGCAGCGTCTGCGCGACAAGGGCATCGAAGTTTTCGTCGGTCACAAGGCCGAAAACCTGGGTGACGCGGAAGTGGTCGTCGTGTCGACCGCCATCAAGAAGAACAATCCGGAACTGGTTGCCGCGCGCGAAAAGCACCTGCCGATCGTTCGCCGTGCCGAAATGCTGGCCGAACTGATGCGCTTTCGCAATGCGATTGCCATTGGCGGCACGCATGGCAAGACCACGACGACCTCCATGGTGGCGACGCTCTTGGAAGCCGGCAATCTCGATCCGACCGTGATCAATGGCGGCATCATCAACGCCTACGGCACCAATGCCCGCATGGGCGAGGGTGAGTGGATGGTGGTGGAGGCCGATGAATCCGACGGCACCTTCCTGAAGCTTCCCGCCGATGTTGCGGTCGTGACCAATATCGACCCGGAGCATCTCGACCACTACGGCAATTTCGATGCCGTGCGTGAGGCCTTCCGCCAGTTCGTGGAAAACGTGCCATTCTATGGCTTCGGCGTCATGTGTCTTGACCATCCAGAAGTGCAGACGCTGGTCGGCAAGATCGAGGACCGCAAGGTCATCACCTATGGTGAGAACCCGCAGGCCGATGTGCGCTTCTCCAATGTCCGTATCGACGGCACGAAGTCCGTCTTCGACGTGGAGATCCGCCGCCGCCGCACGGGCAAGGTGTTTTCCTTCAAGGATCTTGTCCTGCCGATGCCCGGCCGTCACAATATCTCGAACGCCACGGCGGCGATCGCTGTTGCCAACCGTCTTGGCATTTCAGAGGCCGACATCAAGAAGGGGCTCGGATCTTTCGGCGGGGTCAAGCGTCGCTTCACGCTGACGGGAGAATCGAATGGCGTTCAGGTCTTCGACGATTACGGTCATCATCCGGTGGAAATCAAGGCGGTGCTGAAGGCCGCACGTGAGGCCTGCCAGGGCCGTATCATCGCCGTGCATCAGCCTCACCGCTTTACGCGCCTGTCGAGCCTTTTCGAGGATTTCGCCCATTGCTTCAACGATGCGGACACGATTCTTCTTGCTCCGGTCTATGCTGCGGGTGAAGATGCCATTGAGGGCGTGAACTCCGAGACGCTGGTTTCCGCAACCAGAGCTGCGGGACATCGCGATGCCCGATACCTCGCTTCGCGGGACGATCTGGCAAAGACGGTCGCAGCCATTGCGAATCCGGGTGATTTCGTGGTTCTCTTGGGGGCTGGTAATATTACGCAGTGGGCGGCAGCGCTGCCCTCGGAATTGGATAGCATTTCAGGAAAGTCTGCATGAGACAGGTGGATGGGGTAAAGTTGCTGGGAAGGCTCGGCGACGGAGTAAAGGAACTAAGAGGACGTGTGACGCCGGACTCGCCAATGGATCGCGTGACGTGGTTCAGGGCCGGTGGTCTTGCGGAACTGATGTTCCAGCCCCACGATACGGATGATCTCATCACTTTCCTCAAGCTTCTGCCGGACGATGTGCCGCTGACAGTCGTTGGCGTCGGTTCCAACCTGCTCGTGCGTGATGGCGGCATTCCAGGCGTGGTCGTACGTCTGTCCGCCAAGGGTTTCGGTCAGGTGGAGCTTGCAGGCGAGAACCGCATCAAGGCCGGTGCCATCTGCCCGGACAAGCATATCGCTGCCATGGCAATGGACAACAGCATTGGCGGCTTCCATTTCTACTATGGCATTCCAGGCTCCATCGGCGGCGCGCTGCGCATGAATGCCGGCGCCAATGGTGGCGAGACCCGCGATCGCGTTGTCGAAGTCTATGCTTTGGATCGCAAGGGCAACAGCCATGTGCTCTCCAATGCCGATATGCAGTATAGCTACCGCCACTCGGGTGCGGACAAGGACCTGATTTTTACCGGTGCGCTGTTTGAGGGCTATCCGGAAGACCGTGCGAAGATCCGGGCCGACATGGACGCTGTGCGTCATCACCGCGAGACGGTTCAGCCGATCCGCGAACAGACGGGCGGCTCGACCTTCAAGAACCCGGAAGGTCATTCCGCCTGGGAACTGATCGACGAGGCGGGTGGTCGCGGCATGGTGATCGGCGGCGCACAAATGTCGTCGCTACATTGCAACTTCATGATCAATACCGGTCACGCGACGGGCTACGATCTCGAATATCTTGGTGAAGCCGTGCGCAAGCGGGTCTTCGAAAATTCGGGTATTCGTCTTGAATGGGAAATCAAGCGCCTCGGACTTTTCATGCCGGGCCGGGAAGTCGAGCCGTTTCTCGGCGCATAAGCGCCGTCATTAGCAATCAAAGAAAAGCCCGCGGAGTCAGAAACTTCGCGGGCTTTTTTGTGAGCTTGATTCAGGGGCAAGCGGCGCATCCGTGATGGTGCGCCGCTTGTCCGTGGTCCTTAGACTTCGTCCTTGCCGGAGGCCAGGATGCAGATCAGCGTGATGACGGCAGCAAGGCCGAGATAGTAGCCGACGGCTGCCATGCCGTAAGTCGTCTGCAGCCACGTCGCGATGTAAGGAGCGAGTGAGGCGCCGACGATGCCTGCGAAGTTGAAGGTCAGCGACGCGCCGGTGTAGCGCACGCTGGTGGGGAAGGGTGCCGCGAGTGCTGCACCGATCAGCGCGTAGGTCATACCCATCAGCGCCATGGCGGAAGCTGCGAAGATCGCAACACCTGCTTCACCGCCGCCCAGCAGAACCGGAAGCAGGAAGGAGAAGGCGGCAATCAGGACCGTGATGACGATCAGCGACAGGCGACGACCGACCTTGTCACCGACGATGCCGGTCAGCGGAATGAAGATGCCGAAGACGACGGCGCTGAGGATCTGGATTTCCAGCGCGTCGAGGAAGGGGATCTTCAGAACCTTGACGTTGTAGGACAGCAGCCAGGCGGTTGCGATGTAGAACAGCACGAAGGTGACGAGCGCTACGAAGGTGCCGAGGAACAGGCTGCGCTTGTACTTGGTGAAGATTTCCTTGGCAGGAACCGCAACGCGCTCATGCTTGTCGATGGCCTTCTGGAAGGCAGGTGTTTCCGAGATGGAGAAACGGACCCACAGACCAACGGCGATCAGCAGCGTGGAAGCGATGAATGGAATACGCCAGCCCCAGGAAATCAGCGCTTCATTCGACATGACATGCAGAAGCAGCCAGAAGATGCCGGAGGACAGGAAGAGACCGACCGGTGCGCCAAGCTGCGGGAACATGGCATACCAGTTGCGTTTGCCGGGAGGCGCGTTTTCCGTTGCCAGAAGAACGGCACCGCCCCATTCACCGCCAAGACCAAAGCCCTGACCGAAACGACATAGTGCCAGCAGCAGCGGAGCGAGAACGCCGGCTGTCTCATAGGACGGCAGAAGACCGATCACGACGGTGGAAATGCCCATTGTCAGAAGAGCCGCAACGAGCGTCGTCTTGCGGCCGACGCGGTCACCGTAGTGGCCGAACACCAGCGCGCCGAGCGGACGGGCAAAGAAGGCGATCGAGAAGGTGGCGAAGGATGCAAGAAGCGCCGTCATCGGATCGCTGTTGGGGAAGAACAGCGTCGGAAACACGAGCACGGCTGCGGTCGCATAAACGTAGAAATCGAAGAATTCGATGGTCGTGCCGACCAGGCTGGCAGTGAGAACTCGTGCAGGCGAATTTGTCTTTACATCGTTCGGCTTGTCAGCTGTCGGCGATACAGGCGATATCGCGTCAGTCATTATATTCGTTCCATTGTTAAGTAGGACTTATGACCTTCAAGAGGCTGCGGTTGCGTTAACGCAATTTTCGATCCTTTGAAACGCTTAAAGCGCAATAAGCAGCAAAAAATATGAGGGAATGCAGGGTGTTTCCGTTCGTGGCGACTTCAACCGGCTTGTCGTTTGCCCGTGATCGGCATGACGAACGGTGTCGCGAGGCGGTGTCAAAAACCCTGGGGACAAGCCGGCGATCTTAACGAATCGATCTTGCTTTCGATGCCGATGCTCAAACTCCGCGCAACGGTTTTATTTGATCCGGTTGAAATTCTGAATCTTGCATCGACCGCAACACTCTGATTCCAAGGAAGGAATCCGTGCCTCATGTGATTCTTTAACAAAAATCGCATCGCGGGCCGTTTCGGTTAAGGAAAGTAAACGCTTCGTTAACCTTAATGACGTTTAAGTGGCTCGTACGGGTCGGGCGAGAGAATCGCGAACCATTCCGGTTCCGGTGCCTCGTCTGAAATTTCAGGTGTTAGAGGTTTTTATGAGCGGCAAGCACGTAGCTGTTCTTATGGGTGGGTTTTCTGCGGAGCGGCCGGTCAGCCTCTCGTCGGGAGAGGCTTGCGCGTCCGCGCTGGAAGGCGAGGGCTATAAGGTCACGCGTGTGGATGTCGACCGCAACATCGCTGCCGTTCTTGCGGATCTGCGGCCCGATGTCGCCTTCAATGCGCTGCATGGCCCATTCGGTGAAGACGGTACGATCCAGGGCATCCTGGAATATCTTGAAATTCCCTATACGCATTCTGGTGTCGCGGCGTCTTCTCTGGCGATGAACAAGTCGCAGTCCAAGAAGATTGCTGCTGCCGCCGGCATTCCTGTTGCTGCTGAAAAGCTGATGAACCGTTTCGATATCGGTTCGGAGCATCCGATGGCGACGCCTTACGTCGTCAAGCCGGTCCGCGAAGGCTCGAGCTTCGGTGTCGTCATCGTCAAGGAAGATCAATCTCATCCTCCGCAAGTGCTGGGCTCGACCGAATGGCGTTATGGTGATTCGGTCATGGTCGAGCGCTATGTTCATGGCCGTGAAATGACCTGCGGCGTGATGAATGGCGAAGCCCTCGGTGTCACGGAAGTGGTGCCGCTCGGCCATAATTTTTACGATTACGACGCGAAATACGCCAAGGGTGGCTCAAAGCATGTCATCCCGGCGGAAATTTCACCGAATATTTACCAAAAAATCCAATCATTGGCAGTCATGGCGCATCAGGTGATTGGCTGCCGTGGCGTGAGCCGTTCGGATTTTCGCTACGACGACCGTTTCTCAGAAGATGGCGAACTTATCTGGCTGGAGATCAATACCCAGCCGGGCATGACGCCAACCTCCCTCGTGCCCGAAATGGCGGCTCATCAGGGCCGTTCCTTTGGTGAGCTTGTCCGGTGGATGGTGGAGGACGCGTCGTGCTTGCGGTAAACGGCAAAAGATCGACAGCTAAAAAACGTGTGAACAACGCATCGGTCGGTGCGGACGATCGCCTCGTCCTTCCGCGTCCGCTACGTCGTGTGTTCCGTTTTTGCGCCAGCCTTGCGACCGGGCGCATTCACATTCCAGCTCACACCGGTACGGCTTCGACACTGGTATTCTTCTCCGCCGTTGGTCTCTATGGCATGTCGCTTGGTGGCCACACGGAACTGGTCGCTCAGGCGACGACCTCTGCTGCCGGTTTTGCCGTCGAAGACGTGAAGGTCTCCGGCAATCTGCAGACGTCGGAGATCGAAGTCTTTCAGCTTCTTGGTCTCGATGGCGCGACGTCGCTGATCGCTCTTGACGTCAATGCAGCGCGCAAGAAGCTGACCGAGCTTCCCTGGGTTGAAGATGTCGAAGTTCGCAAGGTCTATCCGAAGACGATCGAAGTTCGTCTGAAGGAGCGCCAGGCTTTCGGCATCTGGCAGCACGGTTCGGAACTGTCGCTGATCGAAAAGAGCGGCAGCGTGATTGCGCCGTTGCGGGACAACAAATATGCCGGTCTACCGCTCTTCGTCGGCCGTGACGCCGAAACGGGCGCTGCGGGCTTCGTCGACGAGTTGGCCGACTGGCCGGAAATCCGCAACCGCGTTCGCGCTTATGTGCGCGTCGCCGGTCGTCGCTGGGATCTGCATCTCGACAACGGTATCGTCGTCAAGTTGCCGGAAGAAAATGTGCCGAAGGCGCTGCAGCTTCTTGCTCGCCTCGATATGGAGCAGAAAATCCTCTCGCGCGATGTCGCTGCCGTTGACCTGCGCCTTTCCGACCGCACCACGGTGCAGTTGACGGAAGGTGCGGCCGAGCGTCGCCAGACCGCCGTTGACGCCCGCAGCAAAGCCCTCAAGAAAGCGGAGAAGAGCACATGAGCTTGTTCGGTTCTTCTCAGTTCGGTCTTCCGCGCCTGAAGCCCTTGTCGTCGAAGCGCAACCATGTGGTTTCCGTTCTCGATATCGGCTCCACCAAGGTGGTCTGCATGATCGGCCGCCTGACGCCGCGTCAGGAGAGCGAAGTTCTGCCCGGTCGCACCCATAAAGTGGATGTGATCGGCATTGGTCATCAGCGCTCGCGTGGCGTGAAATCCGGCGTGATCGCCGATCTCGACGCGCTGGAAGGCGTCATTCGTCTTGCGGTCGATGCGGCCGAGCGGATGGCGGGTCTGACCGTCGACAGCCTGATCGTCAATGTTTCGGCTGGCCGTCTGGCAAGCGACATCTACACCGCCTCCATCGATCTCGGCGGCCAGGAAGTGGAAGCTGGCGATCTTCGCAAGGTTCTGATTGCCGCAAGCCAGCAGTCGCTGCGCCAGGACCGTGCAATCCTCCACTCGCTGCCGACCGGCTATTCGCTGGATGGCGAGCGTGGCATTCGCGATCCGCTTTCCATGTATGGCGACCTTCTGGGCGTGGACATGCATGTTGTCACCGCTGAGCGCACGGCGCTGAAGAACCTCGAGCTCTGCATCAACCGCGCGCATCTGTCGGTCGAAGGCATCGTTGCAACCCCTTATGCCAGCGGTCTTGCGGCACTTGTGGATGACGAAGTCGAACTCGGATGTGCTGCCATCGACATGGGCGGCGGCACCACGACGATTTCGGTTTTTGCCGAAGGTCGCCTGGTTCACACCGATGCTATCGGTCTTGGCGGTCATCACGTCACCACCGACCTCGCACGTGGTCTTTCCACGCGCATCGAGGATGCCGAGCGTCTGAAGGTCGTTCACGGTTCCTCGCTTGCCAATGGTGGCGTGGACGATCGCGAGATGATCGCCGTTCCGCCGATTGGCGAGGACGATCGCGATCAGCCATCGCAGGTTTCGAAGGCTCTGGTCAGTCGCATCATTCGCGCTCGCATCGAAGAGACGCTCGAACTGATCCGCGACCGTATCCAGAAGTCCGGTTTCAGCCCGATCGTGGGCAAGCGCGTGGTGCTGACGGGTGGCGCAAGCCAGCTCACCGGTCTGCCGGAAACGGCGCGTCGCATTCTGGCTCGCAATGTGCGCATCGGTCGTCCGATGGGCGTGGCGGGCCTGCCGGTTGCGGCCAAGGGCCCGGCCTTTTCCACGGCTTGCGGATTGATGATCTATCCGCAGATCGCGGACATTGAAATTCACGCGGCGCAGAGCGGAATGTTCTCGCCGTTTGGAATGGGCAGCGGGCGGATCGCCCGTGTGGGGCAGTGGCTGAAAGAAAGTTTCTGATCCTTTTCCTGCGTATCACGGAAGAGGAATGAGTGAAGTTCAAAGAAATTGGCCAGCGGGGCGTTGCCGGCCATCAAAAGAAGGAATGGTAAAATGACAATACAGCTGCAAAAGCCGGATATCACCGAGCTGAAGCCACGCATCACCGTTTTCGGTGTTGGCGGCGGTGGCGGTAACGCTGTCAATAACATGATCACGGCAGGTCTGCAGGGCGTCGATTTCGTCGTCGCCAACACTGACGCGCAGGCCCTGACGATGACGAAGGCCGACCGGGTGATCCAGCTCGGCGTCAACGTCACCGAAGGTCTCGGCGCGGGTTCTCAGCCGGAAGTCGGTCGCGCTGCTGCCGAAGAGTGCATCGATGAAATCATCGACCACCTGAATGGCACCCACATGTGCTTCGTCACCGCCGGCATGGGCGGCGGCACGGGCACGGGTGCGGCTCCGGTCGTTGCTCAGGCTGCCCGCAACAAGGGCATCCTGACGGTCGGGGTTGTTACCAAGCCGTTCCATTTTGAAGGTGGACGCCGCATGCGTCTGGCCGAACAGGGCATCGAAGAGCTGCAGAAGTCTGTCGATACGCTGATCGTCATTCCGAACCAGAACCTCTTCCGCATTGCCAACGACAAGACGACCTTTGCCGATGCCTTCGCGATGGCCGACCAGGTTCTCTATTCCGGCGTTGCCTGCATCACCGACCTGATGGTGAAGGAAGGTCTCATCAACCTCGACTTCGCCGACGTTCGCTCGGTCATGCGCGAAATGGGCCGCGCAATGATGGGTACGGGTGAAGCGTCCGGCGAAGGCCGCGCAATGCAGGCTGCGGAAGCGGCAATTGCCAACCCGCTGCTCGACGAAACCTCGATGAAGGGCGCACAGGGCCTCCTGATCTCCATCACCGGTGGTCGCGACCTGACCCTCTTCGAAGTCGACGAAGCTGCAACGCGTATTCGCGAAGAAGTCGATCCGGATGCCAACATCATCCTCGGCGCGACTTTCGACGAAGCGCTCGAAGGCCTCATCCGCGTCTCCGTCGTTGCCACCGGCATCGACCGTGTACCGGGCCAGATGGAAAAGAACATCGCCGAGATGCGTGCAGCCGCCGCTGCAGCAGCAAAGCCCGTTATCCGTCCCTCCGCGGCCGTTGCATCCGCTCCGGCCGCAGTTCAGCCTGCCCCAGTTATGCAGGCACCAAAGTCCGTAGATCCGATTGCTCAGACCATCCGCGCTGCGGAAGTCGATATGGAGCGCGAACTCGCTCTGGCCGCTGCTGAACAGCAGTTGCGCCAGGCACAGGCAGAAGCCGAGTTCCGCCCACAGAGCAAGCTGTTCGCATCTGCTCCGGCCGAAGCGCCGGTCGTTGCTCGCCCCGCAGCACCGGTTCAGGCTGCTCCGGCACCTGTATACCACGCTCCGGAGCAGGTCGCAGCGCCGGCTCCGCGCATGGCACAGCCACAGGCTCAGGTTTATCATGAACCAGCTCCTGTCGCGCGCCAGCCGGAGCCGGTTCGCATGCCAAAGGTCGAGGACTTTCCGCCAGTGGTGAAGGCTGAAATGGATCACCGTGCACAGGTTGCTCACGCAGCACCTGAAGAGCGCGGCCCCATGGGACTGCTGAAGCGAATCACAAATTCGCTCGGCCGTCGCGATGAAGAAGAAACTGTTCCTTCCGATATGATGGATGCTCCGAGCCTCGCTCCGCAGCAGCGCCGTCCGATGTCTCCGGAAGCGAGCATGTACGCACCGCGTCGCGGCAACCTGGATGACCATGGTCGCCAGTCGCCGGCTTCTGCCAGCCATCACGAAGACGATCAGCTCGAAATTCCGGCCTTCCTGCGCCGTCAGTCGAACTGATCGGATAGCCGGTCGGTGAACCGATCAGGCGATTCTGCGTTAAGCGAATACCCGGGTCTAAAAGGCCCGGGTATTCGTGTTTCACCGCCTCGGTGCGAGGGTGCTTCTCTCAATTCTTTCAAATGCTTGGGTCTGTAACAAAGCGAAATCAACAGTGATTTGTGATGGCGCTGCAGTGTGCGTATGTAAGAACATGGGAATGGGAAATAACGTCTCCGTGAGCGCTTCATTTCCCCTCTTTTGACTTCGGACCAAGCCGGCATTGCTGGCGGGGTCACATGAAAAGGCTTGATACGCATGACCATCGGATTGCTCGGTTTTCAGACAACTATCGCCAACCCTGTTCAACTCAAGGGTATCGGCGTGCATTCGGGCAACCCGGCTTCCATGACGTTTCAGCCGGCGGAAGCCGGAACGGGCATCGTCTTCAGCCGCACGCTGGAGAACGGTACCGTGGTGGAAGTGAAGGCGGTTTCTGCCAATGTCGGCAACACCGATCTTTGCACCGTGATCGGTCGTTCACCCGCACAGTCCGTTGCAACCGTTGAACATGTTATGGCCGGCATCTACGCGATGGGCATCGACAACCTGATCGTTGAAGTCGACGGTCCGGAAGTGCCGATCATGGATGGCAGCTCCGCACCGTTCATCGAAGCGATCGAATCGGTTGGCATCGTCAATCTTGGCGTGAAGCGCCGCTACATCCGCGTCATCAAGCCGGTTCGCATCGATGCTGGCGCGTCCTGGGCGGAGTTCCGCCCATATGATGGTACGCGCTTCGAAGTCGAAATCGATTTTGATACGCCGCTGATCGGTCGCCAGACCTGGAAGGGCGACCTGACGGCTGAGACGTTCAAGAACGAGCTTTCGCGTGCTCGCACCTTTGGCTTCATGCGTGATGTGGAGCGCCTGTGGGCTGCCGGTTACGCGCTTGGCTCCTCGCTGGAAAATTCGGTTGTCATCTCCGACGACCATACGGTCATCAATATGGAAGGCCTGCGCTACGAGAAGGAAGAGTTCGTCCGTCACAAGACGCTCGACGCCGTTGGCGATCTGGCGCTCGCCGGCGCACAATTCATCGGCTGCTACCGTTCCTATCGCGGCGGTCACAAGGTCAATGCGAACGCGCTGAAGGCGCTTCTTAGCGACCCGACCGCCTATGAGATCGTCGAAGCGCCTGCCGCGCGTCAGCCGGTCGTTCGTGCGCGTGAATTCGTGGCGATCAACCAGTCGGAATTTGCGCCCTGGTCCGCATAAGATCATAATTCTATTCGACTTTTCATAAAGGCTGTCCTCCAGGCAGCCTTTTCTCTTTTGTCCGTGCTGAGGCGTGATCGAGTGCTGCCGAAGGGCGGTGGCGTTGCCAGATGGGAGGCTGGCAAAAGCGATGACAACCGTCAGAGAGTTTCCCGAGGTGAGGGTGGTTTGTCGGGGAATTGTTTGCCGCGGCCACGGTGATCGGCTTTTCTGTACCTGTGGGTACGCTCTTAGGTAGTCACCTTCGGCGCAAAGGAAATCTGCTCCGGCAGAACGCTTCCATTTAAAAAGGAAACGCTCTAATAGGAGTTGCAAGGGTGGAGGCCGGGATTATCGCGTTTGATGCGTGAGCCTGCCATAAAAATGCGTTAATGCGTCATCATTGCGTTGCCCTGCTGGTGCTTTTGCGGCTAGAACCGCCTGCGAAAGCCTAAGCTCTGTAGTGACGCGGGAAGTGGGAACTGTCGAATGAAGCGTGTTGGGTCTGGTGCAATGAATGGAACGGTGCGGGTTGGGCTCGTATCGCTGATGCTGCTTGGCGCCGGAACGCTGGTCACTGCCTGCCAGTCCGATCCCGATATTGACATTACCAAGCTCGGCGTTGAAACCGATCCGCCGGATGTGCTTTACCGCCAGGCGCTTGCCAATATGAACAAGGGCAACATGACGGAAGCCGGTCGCAAGTTCACCGCGATCGATAAGCAGTACCCGTTTACCGAGTGGGGCCAGAAGGCTCTGGTGATGAACACCTTCATCGCCACGCGTCAGAACAAAAACGAAGCAGCGATCACATCCGGTCAGCGCTTCCTCAAGCAATATCCGCGCGCCAAAGACGCAGCCTACGTTCAGTACATGATTGGTCTTGCTTACTCCAAGCAGATCGCCGACGTGACGCAGGACCAGCGCGCTGCGCAACGTACCATCGAAGCGATGAGCAAGGTGGTCAACGACTATCCGAATTCGGAATATGTCGCCGATGCGCAGGCGAAGATCCGCTTCGCGCGTGACCAGCTTGCCGGTCGCGAAATGCAGGTCGGTCGCTACTATCTTGAGCGCAAGGAATATCTGGCTGCTGTGTCCCGCTTCCGCATCGTCGTGGAGCAGTACCAGAACACCAACCAGATCGAAGAGGCGCTCGCACGTCTCACAGAAGCCTATTACGCCATGGGACTGGTGGATGAAGCCCAGACGGCAGCTGCCGTTCTCGGCAACAACTACCCGGACAGCCAATGGTATGCCGATTCCTACAAGCTCTTGAAGGGCCAGGGTCTGGAGCCGCGTGAAAACCGCGAATCCTGGATTTCCCGCGCCGGCAAGAAGCTGATCGGAGCGTAAGGCAAAGGCGTTCCCATGCTGGTCCAGCTTTCGATCCGCGACATCGTTCTGATCGAACGGCTCGACCTTGGGTTCGAGGCCGGTCTCTCCGTGCTGACCGGCGAAACCGGCGCCGGTAAATCCATTCTTCTCGACAGCCTGTCGCTTGCCCTTGGTGGGCGTGGCGATGGCGGTCTCGTGCGCCATGGCGAAGATAAGGGGCAGGTGACGGCCACTTTCGAAGTTGGCATGGATCATCCTGCGCGCCTGCTGCTGCGCGAAAACGGTCTCGACGATGATGGCGATCTGATCTTTCGTCGCGTGCAATCCGCCGATGGGCGCACCAAGGCCTATGTGAACGATCAGGCCGTGTCGGTACAGATGATGCGCCAGCTTGGCCAGCATCTGGTGGAAATTCACGGGCAGCATGACGATCGGGCACTGGTGGACACCAATGCGCACCGTGCGCTTCTCGATGCCTTTGCAGGCCTCAGCGATGAGGTTACCTCCGTTCAAGCCCTTTACCGCACCTGGAAGGACGCCGAGCGCGGCTTGAAGGTGCACCGCGCCAAGGTGGAGGCGGCTGCCCGAGAGGCGGATTATCTGCGCTCGTCCGTCGAAGAGTTGGAAGCGCTTTCTCCTCGCGATGGCGAGGAGGAAGAACTGGCGGAACGCCGTTCTGTGATGCAGAAATCCGAACGCATTGCCGGCGATATCGCCGAGGCCAGCGAATTCCTGAACGGCAATGCCTCGCCTGTGCCGATCATCGCCTCGATGATGCGGCGGCTGGAGCGCAAGAGCCATGAGGCTCCGGGTCTGCTTGAAGACACGGTGCAACTGCTCGACGCCGCGCTCGACAATCTTTCCAATGCGCAGATGGAAGTGGAAGCGGCGCTTCGCCGGACCGAGTTCGATCCGCGCGAGTTGGAGCGCGTCGAAGAGCGTCTCTTTGCCCTTCGCGCTGCGGGCCGCAAATATTCCGTTCCCGTAAGCGATCTTCCAGCGCTCGCCGAGCGCATGGTGACGGATCTTGCCGATCTGGATGCCGGCGAAGAGAAGCTGGCGAAGCTCGAAGCGCAGCTCGGCGTCGTGAAGGCCGATTTCGACCGAGCGGCACTGTCGCTTTCCGACAAGCGGCGCAATGCGGCCGCGGCACTGTCCGAGGCGGTGATGGCGGAGCTTCCGGCCTTGAAGCTGGAGCGGGCGCGCTTTACCGTGGAAGTCACGAGCGATGCCTCGTCAGCCACAGCAGACGGTATCGATGTGGTCGAATTCCACGTTCAGACCAACCCCGGCACCCGACCTGGCCCGATCATGAAGGTGGCGTCCGGCGGCGAGCTTTCACGCTTCCTGCTGGCGTTGAAAGTGGCGCTTGCCGATCGCGGTTCGGCCCCGACACTGGTCTTCGATGAAATCGACACCGGCGTGGGTGGTGCGGTGGCGGATGCCATTGGCCAGCGGCTGAAGCGGCTATCAAAGACAGTTCAGGTCTTGTCGGTCACCCATGCGCCACAGGTGGCAGCACGTGCCTCAACCCATCTGCTGATCGCCAAGGGACCGGCGGGCGATGGCACCGAGCGGATCGCGACCCGCGTTGCGACCATGCAGCCGGAACATCGCACCGAAGAGATTGCGCGCATGCTCGCCGGTGCGTCGGTGACGGATGAGGCGAGGGCGGCTGCTGCGCGACTGCTGGCCGCACAGGACTGAGCTATCGATCGAAGCTTCCTTTAAAATTATGCGGCAGGTGCCAGCACATCCGCGATCGTGCTGGGCACGGTTACGGATTCGAAAGCGGGCTTTGCCAGGAGATATCCCTGCATCAGGTTGACGCCAAGGTCGCGGAGTGCCGCAAGTTCGTCAGCTGTTTCGACGCCCTCGCAAAGCGGCGTGATGTTCAGATCGGCCAGCATGTTCAGCGTGTTGCGCAGGATCACGCGTCTGACCGGATCGCGATCGATGCCGCGGATCAAGTCCATGTCGAGCTTGACGATATCGGGCTGGAAATGGGTGAGAAGGTTGAGGCCGGAATAACCTGCACCAAAATCGTCAATCGCTGTCATGAAGCCGATGTCCCGGTAGGTGCGCAGGATGTTCAGCACATGCACCGAGTCCAGCTTTTCCGTTTCTGTGAACTCGAAAATGATGCGGTTCAGCGGGAAGCCGGTCTTCATGGCGGTTGCCAGCGTCAGGCGGATGCAGGCGCGCGGTTCATAGACGGCGTTCGGCATGAAGTTGATGGAAAGCTTGGTGGTATCCGTCGGATCGAATAGCCGCGCGGCGAGCTCAATCGCCTTGACGCGACATTGCTGATCGAACGTATATCGGTTGCTCTCGTCGACCTTTGATAGAACCGTTCCCGCACCCTCGCCATTTGGGCCACGCACCAACGCTTCATTGGCAAACACCACGCCGGTGTTGACGTCGAAGATAGGCTGAAATGCCATCGAGAATGGGAAGTCGAGGTCTTTGCCGTCGCGGCAACCTTCACATTTTGTCGACATGTCCGCCTTTTCTCCGTGATTTTTGCGGACAATCTAGCCGGGTAGTCTTAAGTATTCGTGTGAAGAAGATGCTATATCTGCGTCCTAAAACGTACAGTTGGAGGGCGCTCTCAACCCTCTTCTTCGTGAGACAAGATATTGATCAGCCGGCCGAAGGGATCACGGAGGTAGATGCGCTTCACGCCCCATGGCTCACGGGCAGGGCCGTATTCGAGCTTCAGGCCTGCCGCTTTCACGCGCCGAAGCACCTCCTCAAGATCGTCAACCTCAATCGACAAATCCGGGACGGGGGTTCCTGATCCGCCTTGCGTCGCGATGCTCACTTGTGGTCGCGCCTCGATCACGGGCGCTGCAAAGGTGACGATCCAGCCATGGTCCATGGCAAGGTCGAGGCTGAGGATATCGCCATAGAAGGCTTGGGCGGCTTTGACATCCGGGGCGGCGATATTGGCGATGATCCTTTTGACGACCATGATCGCTTCGCTCGTTTCAGCGGCTGGCCGCAACAGCCACGCCGGAGCCGATCATAACGCCCCCCGCCACGCGGTTGACGCGGCGAACGATGCGTTCCGAGCGCAGCAGCTTTCGTGCTCTCACCGCAAGCAGCACGTGCCCGCCGATCACCACCACCTCGACGCAGAGGATGACGGCGGCGAGCGCTGCCAGATGATCCACGGTCAGCGATGCACCGACGATATTGGGCAGGAGCGCGACATAGAAGAGCGGCATCTTCGGATTGCCGAGATTGAGGACGAAGCCAGTGAGGAAGATGGAGAAGAGGCCACGTCTCTCACTCACGGGCTGAAGCTGCGGTACGACCGCTGGCGCCGTCCACATCTTCACCCCCATCCAGATCAGATAGGCCGCACCGCCATAGCGTAGGACCGTCATGGCGACGCCCATTTCCTGCGCGATCAGCGACAGACCAAAGGCGGCCAGCGTTAGGAAGATCAGAATGCCTGCAACGGTACCAAGCCCATAGGCGATGCCGGAGGGCGCGCCATGGGTGATGGTTCGCGCAACGATGGTCATATTGTCGGGGCCGGGACTGGCTGCGAAGACGAAGAAGGCAGCGGCGAAGGCAATCAGGGTCGTCATGTCCATGGGCGGCTCCGGAACAGAGGGATTATCCGGATGTTCAGAGTAATCGATTCCGTCCTGATGAAAAGGGGCCGTTTCGCCAGCTCCAATAATTGGATAAAAGCTCAGGCAGATTCCCGAATGAGGCCGCCATGTCGAACGACCAGACACCCGTCGAAAACCTGACCGAGCTTGAAGCGTCTTCCGAGCTTGCATTTCTCGCGGCGGAAATTGCGCGGCACGATGCGCTCTATCACGGCAAGGATCAGCCGGAGGTTTCGGACGCAGAGTATGATGCGCTGAAACGGCGCAACGATGCGATCGAGGCGGCTTTTCCGGCAATGGTGCGCGCCGACAGCCCATCGAAAAAGGTGGGCTTTGCGCCGCTGCCGACTTTTGCGCCCATCGTTCATGCGCGCCCGATGCTGTCGCTCGACAACACCTTTTCGGACGAGGATGTCGCCGACTTCGTCGCGTCGGTCTACCGCTTCCTCGGGCGGCTGCCGGATGACTCGATTGCCTTCACCGCCGAGCCGAAAATCGATGGGCTTTCCATGTCCATTCGCTATGAGCGTGGCAGGCTGGCGACGGCGGCGACGCGTGGCGATGGCACGACGGGTGAGAATGTCACCGCCAATATCCGCACCATCAAGGAAATCCCAAACGAGCTTCCCGCCGGGGTTCCGGAAGTGGTGGAAGTGCGTGGCGAAGTCTATATGGCCAAAAGCGACTTTCTGGCGCTGAATGCGCAGATGGAGGCGGAGGGCAAGCAGACCTACGTCAATCCGCGCAACACGGCGTCCGGATCGTTGCGCCAGCTCGATCCGATTGTCACCGCACGGCGCAAGCTGAAGTTCTTCGCCTATGCGCTGGGTGAGGTCTCCAATGGCGGGCAGCCGACGCGCATTGCCGACACGCAGCATGGCATTGTCGAAGAATTCCGCGACTGGGGTTTTCCGGTGAACCCGTTGATGAAGAGATTCACTTCAGCCGCGCAACTGCTTGAGCACTATCATGAAATCGGGATTGCGCGACCGGACCTCGATTACGATATCGACGGCGTCGTCTATAAGGTCGATGAGCTTGATCTGCAGGAACGTCTCGGCTTTCGCTCGCGCAGCCCCCGCTGGGCAACGGCGCATAAGTTTCCCGCCGAGCAGGCTTTTACCACCGTCGAGGCGATCGACATTCAGGTCGGTCGCACTGGCGCGCTGACGCCGGTTGCGCGGCTGACGCCGATTACCGTTGGCGGTGTGGTGGTGACGAACGCCACCCTACACAATGCCGATTACATCGAGGGGATCGGCAATCACGGTGAGCGCATCCGACCGGAGGAGCATGATATCCGCATTGGCGACACCGTCATCGTCCAGCGCGCTGGCGATGTCATTCCGCAGGTTCTGGATGTCGTTCTGGAAAGGCGCCCCGACAATCTCAAGCCTTACGAGTTTCCCAAAAAATGTCCTGTCTGCGGCAGCCATGCGGTGCGCGAGCGCAATGAGAAGACCGGCAAGCTCGACTCGGTCACACGCTGCACCGGCGGCTTTGTCTGCCGGGCGCAGGCGGTGGAGCACCTTAAGCACTTCGTCTCGCGCAATGCCTTTGACATTGAGGGGCTCGGCACCAAGCAGATCGAGTTCTTCTTCGAGAGCGAAGATCCCGCGCTGTCGATCAAGACCGCTCCCGATATCTTCACGCTGAAAGAACGGCAGGAGCAGAGTCACCTGACCAGGCTTGAGAATATCGATGGTTTCGGCAAGGTCAGCGTCAAGAAGCTGTTCGATGCCATCGATGCCAGGCGCGAGATCGATCTGCACCGGCTCATTTTTGCGCTCGGCATTCGCCATGTGGGAGAGACGACCGCGAAGCTTCTGGCCCGCAGCTATGGCACCTATGCGCATTTCGAGGAGTCGATGAAGGCTGCCGCTGATTCGTCCGGCGACGCCTGGAATGAACTCAACAGCATCGATGGCATCGGTGAAGTGGTGGCGCGCGCCATTGTGGAGTTCTACAAGGAGCCGCGCAATCTCGATGTCATTGACCGGTTGATGAAGGAGCTTCGCCCGAAGGAGGCGGATAAGCCATCGACGGAGGGAAGTCCTGTGGCTGGAAAGACGGTGGTCTTCACCGGCTCGCTGGAAAAATTCACCCGCGACGAGGCAAAGGCGCGGGCCGAAAGCCTTGGCGCCAAGGTCGCAGGCTCGGTGTCGAAGAAAACCGATATCGTCGTGGCGGGTCCCGGTGCGGGATCGAAACTCGACAAGGCACGCGAGCTTGGCGTGCAGACCATGGATGAGGATGAGTGGTTGGCTTTGATCGGCGGGTGACGATGCTGACGTCATCCGGTCGGTCTGGCTAAAGCCTTAGGGGGCCTTATGAGCGATCGGCTGGATGTGTCGATAGAGACAGTGGCGCGGCTGATTGCCGAGCAGTTTCCGCAGTGGGCCGATCTACCGGTCTGTTCTGTGCGTCATAGCGGCTGGGACAATCGCAGCTTCCGTCTGGGCGAGGCGATGCTGGTGCGCCTGCCGAGCGCTGCGGGCTACGTTCCTCAGGTGGAAAAGGAACATCGCTGGCTGCCATATCTTGCAAAGCGCCTGCCGCTGCCCATCCCGGAGCCACTGGCGAAGGGCAAGCCATCGCATGACTATCCGTTTCCGTGGTCCGTCTATCGCTGGCTGGACGGTGAGCCACTGGCGCTGCAATTGCCCGGTACTGATCTGGTGCAACTGGCCCGTGATGTCGCGGCATTCCTGAGCGTGCTTCATGCCGTCGATGCCAGCAACGGGCCGCCTGCGGGCGCACACAACTTCCACCGCGGCGGTTCACTGCTGGTCTATGATGCGGAAGCGCGGGCCGCGATTGAGGCGGTGAGCGATGAGGTGGATGCAGGCCTCGCGCGGGAGATCTGGGAGGTCGCTCTCAAAAGCCGCTGGCAGGGCAGGCCGGTCTGGGTGCATGGCGACATCGCCGAGGGCAATCTTTTGATGCAAGCCGGGCGGCTTTCCGCCGTCATCGATTTCGGCAGTTCAGGTGTCGGCGATCCCGCTTCCGATCTCATCATAGCCTGGAATGTGCTCGATGCCCAAAGCCGCGCCGTTTTCAGGCAGGCGCTTCCCCTCGATGCTGAGACATGGCAACGCGGTCGCGGTTGGGCGCTGTGGAAGGCGATGATCGTGCTTGCGGCGGAGCGGGAACGAGACGCGAGACTGAGCGAATGGTCACGCAGGACCATTCGCAACGTGGTGGATGACCACCTGGAGCACAGTGGGTCTTAACGAAGCCTCGCCATCAGATAGCAGTCGGCATAGACGCCATTTCGAAGAGCGTATTGGCGCATCGTGCCTTCCTTCTCGAAACCAAACTTCTCGTAAAGCCGAATGGCGGGCGCGTTGTCGGTGAAGACGTTGAGTTCGATCCGTTTGAGATCGTGCCAGTTATCGGCCGCGTCCAGTAGGGTTTTGATGAAGAGCGTTCCGAGGCCCTTGCCGGTAAAATCATCGTGGATGCCAAGCCCGAGCGACGCAGCGTGTCGTCGGCGGCCGCGCTGGGCGTGAAGACCGGCATTGCCGAGAAGCCGGCCGCGCCACTCGGCAGCGATGACGATATCGGCGGGTGTCAGGGATTCAATGTGTTTGCGGGTGTGGGCCACGCTCTGGAAGGGCTGGCGCAGCGTGCCGTGGCGCACGCCCGGCATGTTCAGCACTTCTGTCAGAGCCTCGGCATCATCCGGGCGAATGCCGCGAATGATAACATCATCGAGGGAAAAATCGGCGGGTGAGGGTGGTTCCTGGGATTGCGACATGCTGTTTCCTTTCAATCGGAAGAGCAGGTGCATTCTGTTGCCCTGCTGCTTCGGCAGGGCTTCGGTGGAATGATCGCGAGACCTATCGCGAAAAGGCTCCACACAAGGCTCCACCGTCCACCGGCGCGCCGGTGGTCCCCACGGTAAGCATCATTGTGTTGGTCTTTGCGATCATGGCCGCAGGATGCGGTGGCCGGTCGGTGCTGTCAAGTCTTGAAGGACTTGCGCTGCAACAGCCGTCCGTCGATGGCGACGAGACCGGCGGCGATCATTGCCATGCCGATAAAGTGCTTCAGGGCCAGCTGTTCTCCCAGGACCAGCGAGCCGAGGACGATGGCGCTGACCGGAATGAGAAAGGTAACGAGCGCAAGGTTCGTCGCGCCCGCCGAAGAGAGAATGCGGAAGAAGATGAGATAGGCGAGTGCGGTGGAAAGAAGCGCAATGCCGAAGAGGGCGGCCCATGTTTCGCCGCTCGGCATGGCAAGCGTCCAGGGCTGGTCGACAAGGAGTGCAACGGGGATGAGGACGAGGCTTGAGGCGGAGATCTGGCCTGTGGCCGTCACCAGGGGCGGCACGCCCATGGCCTTGAACCGCCGTCCGAAAATACCCGCGAAGGCGTAGGAGATGGCAGCACCGAGGATGGCAAGTTGACCCCAGAGGCTCGAGCGCTCACCTGTGAGTGCCGCAGGACCGATCATGGTCGCGACGCCGACAAAGCCGATGATGACGCCGGCAAGCTTGTTGGCGCTGAGCTTCTCATCGGTCGTCATCATATGGGCGACAAGCACGGTGAAGAGCGGCGTCGTGGCGTTGAGAATAGAGGCGACGCCGCTGGCAATATGGGTCTGCCCCCAGACGATCATGGAGAAGGGGATAATGTTGTTGAGGAGGCCCATGATCAGGAAGGCGCGCAGCACCTCCGGCTTTCGTGGCAGGCTGTAGCCGAGGACACGGCAGACAGTGAGAAGCGCGAGCGCGGCGATGGTGACCCGCAGCGTGACGATGGTGATCGGTGGCAGTTCCTTGACCGCGATGCCGACAAAGAAGAAGGAGCCGCCCCAGAGGATAGAGAGCGCGACCAGCATTGCCCATTCCGTTGCATTCATTCGGCTGTGTACGCTCATCTCGATCACCCCCATCGCGTTATCGGGTTCTAAGCTGGGGAGGTTGTCGTTCCCACCCGTTTCTTGCCTGGTGGTTCATTTCCAAGCCATTTTGTTCTATGCCGTTTGCAACGCACCGGGAATCGCCTCTTGAAAACAATCGCCATCGATTTTGAAACCGCCAATGAAGAGCGTGGCAGCGCCTGTTCCGTCGGGCTGGCATGGATCGAGGATGGCGTAATCACGCGGGTGGAAGAGCGGCTGATTCGACCGAAGGAGATGCGATTTTCCCACTTCAACATTGCGGTGCATGGCATTCGCCCGGCCGATGTGGAAGATGCGCCTGAATTTCCCGAAGTCATGGAAGAGTTTGTCGACGAGTTTCGTGAAGCGACGATGATTGCCCATAACGCGGCCTTCGATTTCAGCGTCATGCGTGCGAGCTTCGACAAGTACCGCCAGAGCTATCCGTCGCTCTCTTACTTCTGCAGCGTGAAGATGGCACAGCGCGTCTGGCCGTCGCTGCCGTCGCACAAGCTCAACATCATTGCCCATCATTTGCAGCTTCGCTTCGTCCACCATAATGCGGCGGAAGATGCCGTGGTCTGCGCCTCTGCGGCCATTGCCGCTGCGAAGTCGCTGGCCTTGCAGCATGTGCGCGACATACCGGCAAAGATCGGCATGGTGGCGGGGCGTCTGCACGCGATGGGTTATGAGCCCTGCACGATGAGAAAACGCTAACACGCCGATCTTGTTACGCTGACGCGCCATCCTATCTGTTGTCTCAGACATGGAGGTAAAGGCGATGACATCACGAAAACTTCGGGCGATCCTGGTTGCGGGACTGGCACTTTTCCCACTTGGCGCATTAGCGCAAGTGGTGGGCAAGGTCGGTGTCGACTGGACAGGCAATGATATCGTGGTGGAAGCCATCGCCGATCCCAAGGTGAAGGGCGTCACCTGCCACATCACCTATTTCGAGCGCGGCGTGATTGATCGCCTGAAAAATGGCAATTGGTTCGAAGACCCATCGAACAACGCCATTTCCTGCAGCCAGACAGGGCCGGTTGACGTGGGCGATATCGATCTCTCAAAGGGCGGCGAAGAGGTCTTCCGCCAGGGCATGTCGCTGGTCTGGAAGAAAATGGTGGTCAACCGGATCTACGATAAGACCAACGACACGCTGGTCTACTTGGTCCATACGCGCGAACTGACGGACGGTTCGGCGAAGATGGCGATCTCGACCGTGCCGCTCTATGGGCAGACCGTGACGTGGAAAAACGGCAAGCCATAACAGTCTGTCCAATAATCGCGTTTGGTCGCCTGCAAATGGTAATTTCTGCGCTTCCGGTGCTCACGTACCGAAGTACGCTGCGCTCCGGTTCTCGAAATCACCCTTTTCGGCAGACCAACCACAATTCTTGAACAGACTGTAGGTACGGGTGGGTATACAGGAAGTCGCGCAACGAAAAACGGCGGACCAAAGGCCCGCCGTTCTAGGAAAATCCAAGGTGCCTGACGTTATGCGGCTTCGCGTGACAATTCGTCGGCAATGACCGTGTCGAGGTTGAGGAAGCAGACCATGCTCTTTTCCAGCGCCACGATGCCGCGGCAGAAATTGCGCTGCTCTTCCGGAATGATTTCCGGGGCGGGCTGGAGGTCTTCGGAACGGATGGTCATCATGTCGGAAACCTGTTCGACCAGAAGGCCGACCAGCTTGCCGCCGATGTCTGTAACGATGATCGCGGAACGCTCGGAGGGTTCGGTCATCTTCATGCCGAGGCGGCAGGCCATGTCGATAACCGGGATCACCGCACCGCGAAGGTTGATGAGGCCGAGAACGTAAGGCGGAGTATGGGGCATTGGCGTCACCGGCGCCCAACCGCGGATTTCGCGGATCGCCATGATGTCGATGCAGAATTCCTGATCGCCGAGATGGAAGGAAACGATTTCGAGGTATGCGCCGGATTGTTTGATGGCGTTCGACATGGTCGTTGCTTGTCCTGGCGGCTCTCTGGCGGGCCGTGTGCTGGGAAGGATGAATGCGGCGTCCAGGTGAAATCCGGTGACATCATGTCGTGCGCTTGCGCGGACCGCTGGCGACGATGATGGCAAGAATCGTTTAAACTTTCACTAACGGGTGTGAAAGCTTACAATCGAGGACTGTCCGCGCTTCTCCTTGGGGCCGCCGTGGAGTATAACAGGAAGATGAGCGCATTATTGTCCCATTCCGGCAAGCTTCTGCTTGCAGCTCTTGCCACGGGCGCTGTTCTTTTCGGCGTGATCGCCACCTTTGACGGCTGGCTGCGACACGGCACCGATATCTTTATTGCGTCTGTGCAGAATGGCATCGCCTGGTGCTTCTGACAGGCGGCTCTCGAGGCTGCGGCATAGCGCGGTATTGAGACAAAAGAGCGCGGTTGCGCTTTCCAGCCGTTCTTGATTTGCGCAACCTCAATGGCTTGGCTATCACTCGCAAAGGGCGTTTGCCGCCAATTATCGCATGGTGAGGAACAGCATGAAATCGATCCGTCTCGCGCTCTGGGGTGCTGTCGTCGTTCTCTTGGGCGTCATGGGCTGGTTGACGATGGAATTGACCAACAGCCGTGAGCAGATGGTGGAGGAGGCCTATGGCACGCCCTTTCAGCTCGTTGCGCAGAACGGTCAGCCGATCACCGAGAAAGCGTTTCAGGGCAAGCCGACAGCGCTGTTCTTCGGCTTCACCCATTGCCCTGAAGTCTGCCCCACAACGCTGTTCGAGCTGAATGGCTGGATGGAGAAGGTCGACCCGGCGGGCGACAAGCTGCAGGCCTATTTCGTTTCGGTCGATCCCGAACGCGACACGCCCGAGGTGATGAACCAGTATATCTCCAACGTCTCCAAGCGTATTACCGGCATTACCGGTACACCGGACAAGATCGCCGAAACGCTGAAGGGTTATCGCATCTACGCCAAGAAGGTGCCTGTCGACGAGAAGGACCCGAATGGCGATTACACCATGGACCATACGGCCTCGGTGATCCTGCTTCGCCCGGACGGCTCCTTCGGCGGCACCATTGCTTACGGCGAAAATCCTGATGTGGCCGTTCAGAAGCTGCAAAATCTCGTCAAGTCCTGACAGGTCGCTGTAAGAAACGCCTTTCGCTCCATTGGATTGCCGCGTGTTTTGTGGCAAAGGCTGACGCTTCAACCAGCTGAAGCGTGTGGCGATTGATCCTCACGCTTGAAGCCCTCGTTTCGTTGCATGTCATCATCGCAAGACCGCTTCCCGGGATTGCGCAACATGCCTTAGGGAAAGCGTCTGTCGTGAGCGAAATCCGTCTCTATGTCACCACAACCGAAGTTCAGGCAGGCGACGTGCTTGATGTGATGTCGGAGGTCTTCGGCGAGGAAGATATTGCGATCGCGACCACCGAGGTCGATGAGAAGCGCGATATCTGGGAAGCATCGATCTATTTGCTTCTGGAGCAAGAAGACGAGATCACCGAGCGCTTTCAGACGCTGTTGCAGGCTTCCTTTCCGCATCTTGCGATCGAGCGCGAAGTCATTCCCGATGTCGACTGGATCGCCAAGTCGCTCGAGGGACTAAAGCCGGTGCGGGCAGGGCGCTTCCTGGTGCATGGTTCGCATGACCGCGACAAGGTTCGTCCAAACGATCTCGCCATCGAAATCGAGGCCGGTCAGGCTTTCGGCACTGGGCATCACGGCACCACGTCAGGCTGCCTGGAGATGATCGAGGACGTTCTGCGTTCGCGCACGATCCGCAACGCGCTGGATCTCGGCACGGGCAGCGGTGTTTTGGCAATTGCGACGGCAAAGATGCGCAAGGTGCCGGTACTGGCCACCGATATCGATCCGATCGCGACGCGTGTCGCCAAGGAGAATGCGAAGCTGAACGGCATCGCCTCCGGCATTGCCTTCGAGACAGCGCCCGGTTTCCACTCGGATTCCTTTCGCCGTCATGGGCCATTCGATCTGATCATCGCCAATATTTTGGCGCGACCGTTGATCAAGATGGCGCCGCAACTCGTGGCGCATCTGGCGCCCGGCGGCACGGTCATCCTATCGGGTATTCTCAGCACCCAGCGCTGGAAGGTTCTGTCCGCCTATAACGGTATGAAGCTCAGCCACATCCGCACCATCTGGCGCAACGGCTGGGTCACCATCCATCTCCGTCGCGACATGCTCTGACGACATGAAAAAGGCGACGCTTGCGCGCCGCCTTTTCAATCGGTCCTGCCGACCGAATCCGCGAGCCTTGGGAGGAGAGGCTCAAGCGGATAAACGTATTCCTTGTTCAGCGAGCCGGGAGGAAGCTCGCCTCACGATCAGAATACGTAAGTGGATTTCGCCTTGCGACGCAGCTCTTCGCGCGTAGTGCCGAAAGCGGCAATGGTGGTGTCGTCCAGGTTCAGCATTGCGCTGCTGACATAACGGTCTGCCTGCCGCTGACGGGCTTCGACGACGCGTTCAAATGCGGTGCGAAAGATCGACTTCGACATGTTGGACATCCTTGTTCTGCGGGGTTTTCGTTGCCCCTTCGATGCTTTGGAATTTAAGACAGTGCAGCTCCTGACGCCATAGCCGCTTCGACATTCGTGCTATGCGTTAAATGCAATCCTGAGCTTGATCGCCCTTCAGATTTTCGCGATCTGCCTAAGTATTGGGCGGATGGAGGTGCCGTGGGACGGCGTTCGCTTTGATCTGGACCTGCGAGATGCCGTCGGGCTATGGTCTGTAAAAGATGCGTAGATTCCAAAAGACAGAGCGTCCTTTGTGCGTCCAATAAGACGCACGGGGCTCTGGACAATCCAGAAAGCATGCCATGTTCCAGTCCTTTGACAACAAGTCCACTCCGCAGTTCGGCAAGGCCCGCGTGGAGGCGTTGCGCTCGACCTTCGATGCGCTCGACATAGACGGGTTTCTCATTCCCCGCGCCGATGAGTATCAAGGTGAATACGTACCGGAATGTGCCGAGCGGATGGCGTGGCTGACGGGCTTTACCGGTTCTGCCGGTGTGGTGCTGGTCACCCGGTCGCAAGCCGTCGTGTTTGTCGATGGGCGCTATACGACGCAGCTTTCGTCACAGGTCGATCCGGCGGTGTTCACGTGCGGCGATCTTGTCGGCGCGCCGCCAGCAAAGTGGCTAGGTGAGCATGCGCCGAGCGGCTTCCGTCTCGGTATCGACCCCTGGCTGCACACGAGCGCGGAACTGCTACGGCTGGAAAAGGCTCTTGCCGAAAAGGGTGGCTCCGTCGTGCTGCTGGCTGCCAACCCGCTCGATCCTCTGTGGGAAGGGCGCCCTGCAGAACCTCTGGAGTTGGTCACGATTCAGCCGGACGCCTTTAGCGGCACGCCCGCGCGGCAGAAGATCGACAACATTGCCGAGGATGTGAAAGGTCGCAAGGCGGATGCGGTTCTGGTGACCGATCCATCGTCGATTGCGTGGATCTTCAACATCCGCGGCAACGATGTGCCGCACACACCCCATCCGCTGGCTCGCGCGATTATCCATGCCGATGGCAAAGCCGATCTGTTTGTGGATGAGCGGAAATTGAACGGCGAGGTCAAAGCATATCTCAATGACCTCGTGAAGCGTCACGCGCCAACAGAAATCGAGCCGACTCTTCGCGGACTTGCCGAGAAGGGCGCGTCGATCCTGGTGGATGCCGACGTGGTGCCGGTGGCGCTGACGCGTGTCATCAAGGACAATGGCGGCACGGTTGTCGAGGCGATCGACCCCGTCAAGCTGCCGCGTGCCTGCAAGAACGAAGCGGAGCTGGCCGGTTCCGCTGCTGCCCATGTTCAGGATGGCGCGGCGATGGTGGAGTATCTGGCATGGCTCGACAGCCAGCAGCCAGGTAGTGTCAGCGAAATCCAGGCGGTAACGAAGCTGGAGCAGGCACGGGCGCGCCTTGGCGAAGCGATGCAGAACCCGCTCAAGGACGTTTCCTTCGATACGATTTCCGGCTCCGGCCCGAATGCCGCGATCATCCATTACCGCGTGACCACCGATAGCGACCGCCGCCTGCAGGATGGCGAGATGTTCCTTGTGGACTCCGGTGCGCAATATGTGAACGGCACCACCGATATCACGCGCACCGTCGCCATCGGCAATGTGCCAGACGAGCAGAAGCGTTTCTTCACGCTGGTGCTGAAGGGCGTCATCGCCATCAGCGACGCGAAGTTTCCGAAGGGAACGCGCGGTTGCGATCTCGATCCGCTGGCGCGCATTGCGCTGTGGAAAGCAGGCGCCGATTACGGCCACGGAACCGGTCACGGAGTCGGCTCCTATCTGTCAGTGCATGAAGGCCCGCAGCGCATTTCCCGCGTGTCGCAGCAGGAAATCCTGCCGGGGATGATCCTGTCCAACGAGCCTGGCTATTACCGTCCCGGCGCTTTCGGCATCCGCATCGAGAACCTGATCTATGTGCGAGAGGCCGTGGCAATCGAAGGCGGTGATCAGTCAATGCTCTCCTTCGAGACGCTGACCTGGTGCCCGATCGACCGCAGACTCATTATCGTTGCGCTGCTGACAGAAGACGAGCGCACCTGGCTGAACGACTATCACGCCAAGACACGCGAGAAGCTGATGCCGCTGATCAGCGATGAGAGTGTAAAGCAGTGGCTCGTGGCTGCGACCGAAGCCCTTTGATGTGAGCCCGTGACGGCATTTTCAATTCACGCGAGTTGAAAATGCCGGAGCGCCACGACCAGCGCCCAGCCGGCGAAGAGCATTATCAGGCCGGGGAAGCGCAGACCAACGATCAGCGCCACGATCAAGCCGAGCTTCACATCATATCCGCCTTCGAAAAAGGCGGGTGCGACGAGCGTCGTCAGAACGGCGACGGGGACGGCATTCAACCCGGCTTCCACGCGCGGCGGAATGGATTTCATTCGCGTCATCAGCACGTAACCGCCCACGCGGGTGAGGTAGGTCGCAACAGCACCGGCAACGATGATGATGAGTGTCTGGAGGTGGAAGAACTCGCTCATGGGGTCTGCACCTCGGGCTCTTCGACGGGTTCACTTTTCGCAGGCGGCAGGATGACGGCGATGATGATACCGGTCATCGCGCCGATGCTGACATGCCAGGGCGAGCCGACGAAGTGGAAGGAAGCGATCGCGCCGATCGCGCTTGCCAGCATGACAGGGTAGAAGCTGTTGCGCTTGCGAAAGCCGAGCACCATGCCCATGAAATAGATCGGCAGCAGCACGTCGAAGCCAAGCGCTTTTGGATCGCCGACAAGATTGCCGAGCGAGGCGCCGACCACGGTCGAGATCATCCACAGCGCATAGACGACGAAGGCGTAGCCCATATAGAGCGAATAGCTCACCTCGCCATGCATTTCCTTCTGCCGGACGGATTCGGCAAATTGCGGATCAACCAGGAAGAAGAAGCCGATGGCTTTGCGGGCAAAGGACCATTCCGGAACAATGCGGACCATTGCGGCGGAATAAAGCACATGCCGGAAGTTGACGGCAAAGATCGACAGCACCACGAGCCATGCGGGCAGGTTTTGATTGAAAAGCTCGATGCCGACCAGCTGGCTGGCCCCGGCATAGATGATGCCGCTCATCAGCGTCGCTTCATAGATGGTCATGCCGTTGTCGATCGCGACAGCGCCAAATAGCGCGCCGAAGGGCAAGACGGCAAGAGCAACGGGGAGGCCAAGGCGGATGCCCGACCTGAAGGGTGACTGTGTCATGGGGTAGCCGGTCCTGTACCGGAGAACATGGGATGTTTGTCTCCTACAGCCTCGGGCGTATGCGCACAAACAAAAATAAGGAATGGCTTGATTGATTTATTTGAAGCTTGGCCTACCCTTCCACCTCTTGTTCTGCCGCATATCGTTGTCGCACAGTCGCTTTATGCTTTGCACGACCGGCGAGAGGAGGACCGCATCTTGGAACTGAAAATCGACAAGCAACAGAAAGCAGAGCTGGCCAAGGCAGTCCAAGATTATCTGGTGAATGAGCTGGATGTCGATGTCAGCGGGCTGCAATGCGAGATGTTGCTGGACCACGTGGCGGAGGTGATCGGTCCGGCATTCTACAATCAGGGACTACGGGACGCGCAGGCGGTGATCTCACGGCGAATGGACGACGCAGCGGCTGATATCGACGTGCTGGAGCAGCCATTGAACGGTCGCTGAGGGGCCTAAAGCGCGTTGCGATCTTTCAGAGTCGCTCACCCGCGCTTTCATCCTTCCTATTGTCGCATGTCGTGATCACAACACCGTCGCACAGTTTTGCGCGATCGCGCTCTAAGCTTTCAGAATATCGCTGCTGTTGACCACCGCAATGCCCTTGGCACGCATCGCGGCAATCGCCGCCTTGATGCCTTCCGGGTCGATGCCGCGGCTGGCATCTTCGATGAAGCGCACTTTCACATCCGGCAGCATGTCGCGCGCATCGAGTGCGGAGAAACTGACGCAGTAATCCGTTGCAAGCCCGCAGATGTCGAGAACGGTTACGCCCTGGCGGTTGAGGTAATCGGCAAGGCCCGTTGTTGCCGACTGATCGTTATCGCGGAAGGCCGAGTAGCTATCGACGGCTGGGTTCTCGCCCTTTTGCTGGACGTGATCGAAGGCTTGAGTATTGAGATCCGGGTGGAAGTCCGCATCCGGCGTTTCCTGAACGCAGTGATCCGGCCACATGACCTGCGGCTTGCCCGACAGTTCGCCCATCTCGAAAGGCTGCTTACCGGGGTGTTGAGATGCGAAGCTGCCATGATTGGCCGGGTGCCAATCCTGCGAGGCGACGATCAGGTCGTAGCCGCCATTTTCGATCAGCGCATTGGCAATCGGCACGATCTTGTCGCCATCGGCCACGGGAAGATTTCCGACGGGGCAGAAGCCGTTCTGGATGTCGATCAGCAGCAGCGCCTTCATGTGTCGTTCCTTCAAGTCAATCGCTTGTGGCCGAGCTTAGAAGGTTTTCGTCAAAATGAAAACTACGGGATGACCGGGGTCGCCCTCATCGCCGCATTTTAGGCAAAGTCGAAAGATACAGGCTTTGCCCAGAAGAGGGGACCCCGACTCAGCCATATGTGTGCTGCACGGACAGCCTTGCTCTTCGGTTTCGACGCCCGAAAAACAATGGGGCGCGAACATCGGATCTTACCTGCATGAACATGGCTTGCGCTTTTAGGGACAGCGTTTTCAGGGGACTCGTAAAGACTTTGGTTACCATAATTCGGCATGCTTCGAACCTGTTCGCTTCGAGGATGGTGCGATTCGCATCTGACGATCGAGGCCAACGCCAAGTCGCCGGCGATAAGCCGGTTTTGCGTAAACGGTTCGAGTAACGAGTATCATGGCGTCATCAGTCGTGACCTATCAGGGCGTGCCCATTCGCGGTGCAGCCCATGCAAAAAAACGTGCTGGCCTGTCGTCAGGCGGCCTCTCCGCTCTTCTGGGCGGCGGGATCCTTGCCAGTGTCTGCGCTGTGGCCGCTTTTGCTTCGCTGCATGGTATGGCGCAGGCGTCGCATGGCACTCAACGTTTTGACAAGATGCTGCTGGCTCAGCTGGATCGGCCCGTGGGCGAGGCGCCCGATGACGTGCAGCCCACCATTCACGTCCACAAGTTCTCGCGCCTTTCGGCCAATCCCGAAGGCCACCAGAAGATGACGCGCCTGGCAGCAGAGCACCATCTCAATGCCAAGCTCTTTGCAGCGCGCTTCGGCACGGCAGCGGCCATCGACGCGCAAGGCCAGGCGACGGTCAAGGAACTGGCAGCGCTTCGCCCATCGGCAATCGTCGATTCAGCGCTTGGTCGCGGGCCTGAGACCGCGATGCTGGAAACACAGGAAGCGAAAGAGCATCCTGCGTTTGAGGCCGCGCTCGGTCGCCCGCAGGCGAAGGCCGATGAAGAGATCGATCTTCTACCGGAAACCGTCCCGCTCCCGAATTTCCGGCCCGAGATCGCAAGAGCTTTTGAGGTCGAGCCGACACCGCGTCCTGCCAGCCCATCTGTCGTCGAGAAGGAAATCGCTGCGCAAGCGACCGTTCCGACGCCCGCTAAACCACCGGTGCAGCAGCCCGCGACATCGACGATGGTTGCCTTCGCGCGGCCCGACAATCCGATGCGCGAAACGAAAATGGACGCCGTCGTTCCGTGGCCGGATCGCGGTAATGGCACCGCCATCTACGATATTTCTGCAGGTGTCGTGCATCTTCCAAGCGGCGAGAAGCTTGAGGCCCATTCGGGTATCGGCAAGATGCGTGACAATCCCGATTTCGTGCACGTTAAGATGCGCGGTGCGACGCCACCGTCAAGCTATCGCCTGACCATGCGCGAATCGCTCTTCCACGGCGTGGAAGCCATTCGCCTGACGCCAGAAAGCGGCGTCAATCCGCATGGCCGTAACGGGCTTCTGGCGCATACCTATATGCTGGCGAAGCGCGGTGAATCGAATGGATGCGTCGTTTTCAAGGAATATCCAAAGTTCCTGGCAGCCTTCAAGCGCGGTGAGGTCAAGCGTCTCATCGTCGTGCCGAAGCTGAACGGTCGTCCGTCCGCTGTTGCAGCCAGCAGCAGTGGAAAGAGCGGCGGCAAGACATTGTTCGGCAGCCTGTTCGGCAAGAGCTGAGGTCGCGGACCAGATTTAACGGCGGCGTTGGGTCAGTACCATGCCGCCGAGAATGAAGATCACGCCGAGCGCAGTCGCCCAGATTTTCGGCGGCTGGTCGCTGAAGAAATCCAGGACGACGCCTGAGACCATCTGGCCGCTGATGACGAGGAGTGCCGTGTTGACGGCACCGATGCGCGCGATCAGCCAGCTGCCGGAGGCGATGAAGACAACGCCGATCGGCCCGCCAATGAAGGCGTACCATGGCGCATCGCCCGCACCTGGCGGGAAAAGACCGACAATCACCAGTCCCGCCAGCGTCAGCACGACCAATCCGACAAAGTGATTCCAGAAGGATGCGGTCAGCGGTGACGTGGACAGGCTGAGGCGGCCATTGATCTGGCGGCTGAGCGAAACGAAGACGCCGCCGACAAAGGCCATTGCGATCCAGACGATCATGCCGCTCTCCCGACCAGAATGATGAGAGCGCTGCCGCCGAGGATGAGGGCGATTGCGAGAATGTCCTGTCCCTGTGGCCGGCGCTTCGGAAAGCCGAACAGGCCCCAGAAATCCGCCGCGAGGCTGAAGATCACCTGCCCAGCCAGTCCAAGTGCGATTGTGCCGGAAAGTGCGAGAGGCGAATTCACCGCTGTGGAGGTCAGCATGACGAGGACAGCGCCGATCATCCCGCCCATATAGGCCCAAAGTGGGGCCTTAGGTTTTGCCGGCTGTCCCGGCTCCGGTTTGCGGTAGAGCAGCCCCATGACGATGATTGCCGCGACCGTTCCTGTGGCGTGAGCCGTCCAGGAGGAAAACAGCGCGTTGCCATAATGGGCGAGCATTCCGTTGAAATGCACCATCAAGGTCAAAAGACCGCCGCTAGCGAAAGCGGCCGCCAGGTGAAGCGGATTGGAACGTGTCGGCGTCATGGGAAACTTTGTCTGTTTGAGATGGCCCTTAAGAAGTCATCTGGCTTTAGAACCTTACGGCGCAAAAACAAAACGAAATGCGTTGATGGGTCCCGCCATTTGCAGTGATGGGTGAGGCATCACCAAAGCGCCACGCGTTTATTTCTATACACAAAGGACGCTTCATCTCTTTTGAGACGACGCATCGTGCTTCCGATGTTTTAGGGAACAAAATCAGCGCAAAGCTGTTGTTTGCGCATGAAGAAAACGACACGCAAACCACTAAGCCGGATGACGATCTTTGTCATCTCGATCTTTATCATCGCCGCTATCGTTGCGGCAGTTTACCTGATCGGGTTTACGCCGGGCGAGACGACCGCGTGAACCGGTGCCGGGTCGTAGGAGGCCGGGTGGGTCGACACTGATGTGACCGAAGAATCACTCTTCCTCTTTGCAGCTGGCAGTGCGCGCGGCGTGCGCATATTTCCCGCATAGCCCAAAAGAAGCCTCGCCCCTCTGAACACGAAGCGGGTCACCTCCAGATATGCGCGGAAGGGCAGGACGGTGAAGTACCGCCAGCGGGGCAGCTTGTAAGCGCGAGCGACGCTTTGAATAGAGCTGGTGTTGTCTGCATCCTGCGAGGCGCAGAGAGGATAGATGAAGGCCGACTTGAGGCCTGCCAGATATTCCAGATCATAGGCGATATCATAGGCCAGCCGCATCGGGACCAGCTTTTCCGCGATCCACTTGGCCGCCTTGCGATTGACGATATAGGCACCCGAGCCTTTTTCGCGCGTCAGTGCGATGCTCAAGGAGCGATCAGCCGTCAGCTTGCGGAAGGCATGTTTTTTCCCGTGGCTAACTGTCGATAGCCGCAGAATATCCCAATCGTTTCGATGATCGATTGCCGCCTCGACCGATTCCATGAAGCCCTGCTTGAAGACCACGTCGTCCTCCAGGATCAGCGCAAACTCTGCCTCGCTTTGCAGCAGTCGGCGTGCGCATTCCACGTGGCTCAGATAGCAGCCGATTTCCGGAGGACAGGTTCGGCGACCGTGCATAAGCTTGTAGGAAAGCTCGCTGAATTCCGGGATCGGAAATGTCAGGGCTCTGCCATCCACCGCTTCGACCCGCTCTGCCGTAAGCCCGATGGCTAAGAGCTTTTCGATCATGGCTTGGTTGCGTTGCTGTGCATTGGCCATGTTGATGAGGTAAACTGCAAGTATTGAATTAGAATTCTTGAATATATGCAATTTAACCTCAGGAGGACGAATCTGCGAAACCATGTGGTTATTGCCGAGAATCGCCCCGAGGAAAATAGTCGAAGCCGTCAGTTACTCAAAAATACGAGGTGAAAACTTAGGGGCTAGCGCGCCTTTTTTGGGCGCACGAGGCATGCTTATCGTCTTTAAGCTGGCGCGGCTTCTTTATGTTTGGGAATCAGGCCTTTTCCACGAAGCCGTCGAGCACGCGTTTCTGGCCCGCTCGGTCGAAATCGATCGTCAGCTTGTTGCCTTCGACGGTCGCGACATTGCCGTTTCCGAACTTGATATGGAAGACGCGATCTCCGACCGCAAATTTCGAGGGCGCGTCGGCCACTGACTTCGCGACCAGCTCTCCATCGATGGTTCGGGCACGCGGACCGCTCTCACCATAGCCGATCCGCTCTACCGCATGTCCCGACCGGCTGCCCCAGTTGTCGCGCGTTGCATCCGACCTGTTGGCCTGAGCGCGCTTCCAGCCGGGCGTGGCGTAATTATTGGCAAAGGGCTCGGCCTTGTCGAAGCGGGACTGGCCGTAGCCGCCGCGACCGCCATAGCCACCATAACTGCTTTCCGATGCCGTGACTTCGACATGGGATGCCGGCAGCTCATCCAGGAAGCGTGAGGGCAGGGTGGATTGCCACAGGCCGTGAATTCGGCGGTTCGAGACGAACCAGATGTGGCAGCGGCGCTTGGCGCGGGTAATGCCGACATAGGCAAGGCGTCGTTCTTCTTCGAGACCTGAGCGTCCGCCCTCATCCAGAGAGCGCTGATGTGGGAACAGACCTTCTTCCCATCCGGGCAGGAAGACGGTTTCGAATTCCAGGCCCTTGGCGGAGTGCAGCGTCATGATCGAGACGGCATCGAGCTCTTCATTCTGCTCGGCATCCATGACGAGCGCCACATGCTCCAGGAAGCCGCGCATGCTCTCGAAGGAGTCCATCGAGCGGATGAGTTCCTTCAGGTTTTCCAGGCGTCCCGGCGCTTCTGCGGTCTTGTCGGCCTGCCACATGGCGGTGTAGCCGCTTTCATCCAGAATCTGTTCTGCAAGCACCGTATGTTCGGTGTTTTCCAGCAGCCCTTGCCAGCGGCGAAAATCCTGCACCACATCGAAGAGCGCCTTGCGCGCCCTGGGCTTCAGCTCGTCCGTCTCGATAATATCGGCGGCGGCTGCCAGCATGGGGATATCGCGGGCGCGGGCATAGTCGTGCAGCGTGCGAATGGTCGTGTCGCCAAGCCCGCGCTTCGGCGTGTTGACGATGCGCTCGAAGGCCAGGTCGTCCGCCGGTTGGCAGACGAGGCGGAAATAGGCCATGGCATCGCGGATTTCCATGCGCTCATAGAAGCGTGGGCCGCCGATGACGCGGTAGTTGAGACCAAGCGTGACGAAGCGATCTTCGAATTCGCGCATCTGGAACGAGGCGCGAACGAGGATCGCCATGTCGTTGAGATTATGCTTGGTGTTGCGTTGAAGTGCCTCGATCTCTTCGCCGACGGCACGGGCTTCCTCTTCGGAATCCCATGCAGCATGCACCACGACCTTTTCGTCGTTCGGGTCGACGCGATCGGTGAAGAGCGTCTTGCCCAGACGGCCCTCATTATGGGCGATCAGGTGACCGGCTGCGCCCAGAATATGTTCGGTGGAGCGATAGTTACGCTCGAGCTTGATGACCTTGGCGCCGGGAAAATCCTTGTCGAAGCGCAGGATATTGTCCACTTCGGCACCGCGCCAGCCATAGATGGACTGATCGTCGTCGCCAACGCAGCAGACGTTTTGCGGCTCGCCCTTTGCGCGCTGCGCCAGAAGCCGCAGCCACATATATTGGCAGGTGTTGGTGTCCTGATACTCGTCCACCAGAATGTAGCGGAAGCGCTGGTGATAGTCCTTGAGGATATCGCCGTGGCGGCGGAATATGGTGATCGGGTGTAGCAGAAGATCGCCGAAGTCGCAGGCATTCAGCGTCTTCAGTCTTGCCTGATAGGCGGCATAAAGCTCGCGGCCCTTGCCATTGGCAAAGGCGCGGCTGTCGCCTTCTGGAATATCCGGCGGTGTCAGGCCTTTGTTCTTCCAATTGTCGATCATCCCGGCGAACTGTTTGGCCGGCCAGCGCTTGTCATCCAGACCTTCGGCCTGGATCAACTGCTTGATGAGCCGCACCACGTCATCGGTATCGAGAATAGTGAAGTCCGATTTCAGCCCGACGAGTTCGGCGTGCCGACGCAGAAGCTTCACGCCGATGGAGTGGAAGGTGCCAAGCCATGGCATGCCTTCGACCGCGCCGCCGACGAGGACGCCGATACGTTCCTTCATTTCGCGCGCCGCCTTGTTGGTGAAGGTCACGGCGAGGATCTGGCTTGGATAGGCTTTGTTGGTTGCGAGAATGTGGGCGATACGTGTCGTCAGCACGCGGGTCTTGCCCGTGCCGGCACCAGCAAGAACCAGCACTGGACCATCCACCGTTTCGACCGCCTCCCGCTGCTCCGGATTGAGGCCGGAGAGATAATCGGGCGTGCCACGTGCCTGATCACGCGCCGCCATGGCGCGCGCGGCAATGCCCAAGCCACCGGGTGCGGGAGCTGCGTTTGGGGCCGGACGGCGCGGCTCGTTTGGTTCTTCGTCGAAGAACGGCATATCGTCGAAACTATTGCTCATGCGGCTCAATGTAGTGATTCGGGATATAAACGCTAGAACGTCGTTCTGCTTTTATTCCCGTATTCACGGTGATCGCGACCAATAGAAGGCAAAATGCCAGTTTTATGCATGCCCGCGGCCTCTCTGCCATGTGCGTGCGATGCTGAGCCGAGGACGGTTTCAAAGCGGAATTACAACTGGCGATAAAGTATATCGGTGATTTTTCGATGTCTTGCCGCAAAATTTTCGCAAATTACAATTCGGTAAGAAACGAAATGTTGCGTTGCGTTGTTAAGCAGCAGCAAAGATACTGCCCCAAATCATTCGCCTGCCTGTCCGCGTTGCGGCACGGCTGCGGTTGTGGATGGATCACACGGAGAATTGCATGCGGGTTTGGAAGCAGGTTGGTGTCAGTCTGGCGGTCGTCGGGGCTGGTTTCTTTTTGTGGGCGTTCAATTCGTCCACAGGGCAGAACCTGCTGGCGAAGGCTGGCATCGTCACGACGGGCGAGCCTGCCGCAAACAACGCCGCCAGTGCTTCGTCCAGACCTGCAGGCCAAGGTGGCGGAGGCGGGCGCAGCAATGCCACGCTCGTGATGACCGCTCCTGCCAAGACCGGCACAGTTAACGACCGTCTCAATGCGATCGGCAACGGTGAGGCGATCCAGACCGTCGTCGTGACACCTCAGGCGTCCGGATTGATTTCCGAGATTCTCGTGTCGTCCGGTCAGAAAGTGAAGAAGGGCGATGTGCTGGCAAGGCTTGATGATGACGAGCAACTGATCGAGCGCGACAAGGCGCAGGTCTCTCTCAAAAGTGCGGTTGAAAAATCTTCCTCCTATAAAAATCTTCAGTCGGTGGCCCGTCTCGATGTTCTCGATGCGCAGATTGCCGAGGAGTCCGCCAAGCTTGCGGTCAGCACGGCCGAGCTCAATCTGAAACGGCGCAATATCGTCGCGCCGATCGACGGCATTGCCGGCATCGTCGCCATTAATGTCGGCGACAATGCAACGACACAGACCAGTATCGTCAGCATCGACGATCGTTCGAAGATCCTCGTCAATTTCTGGGCACCGGAACGATTTGCCACGGCAATCAAGGTCGGCATGCCGGTGGAAGCGACCTCAATTGCCCGCCCGGGTGAGACCTTTACGGGCCAGGTGGAGGCGGTCGACAATCGTGTGGACGAAGCAAGCCGCACCGTTCGTGTGCGCGCCGTTTTCGATAACGCCAAGGATGAGCTACGCGCCGGCATGTCCTTCAGCGTCACCATGAAGTTCGAAGGCGAAACCTATCCATCGGTCGATCCTCTGGCCGTGCAGTGGGACGCCGACGGTTCCTATGTGTGGCGCGTGAAGGACAACAAGTCGAACAAGGTCCGCGTTCAGGTGGTGCAGCGCAACCCTGACGCTGTTCTGGTGAAGGCCGAGCTTTCACCCAATGACCTCCTGGTGACGGAAGGTCTGCAGCGCGTGCGTGAAGGCGGCGCTGTGCGCATCGGCAACGAACCGAAAGCACCGGAGGTCGCCAGCCAATGAGCGGTTCATCTACTGGACAGACGCCGCCCGCAGGGCAGGACTCAAAGCTTGCCTTTACCGCGCTCTTCGTAAGACGGCCGATCCTTGCTGCGGTGATCAACACGCTGCTGGTGGTTGCCGGATTGGCAGCCCTTGTCGGCGTAGAAGTCCGTGAATTGCCGGATGTGGACCGTCCGGTCATCTCCGTGCGCACGACCTATGACGGCGCGTCGCCGCAGACGATCGACCAGGAGGTGACGCAGACGATCGAAGGCGCTGTCGCCCGTGTCAGCGGGGTCAAGTCCATCTCGTCGGCCTCGCAGTTTGGTACCAGCCGTGTGACGCTGGAATTTGGCGACAATATCGATCTCGCGGTTGCCGCCAATGACGTGCGCGACGCGATCGGTCGTGTCACCAATCAGATGCCGGAAGATGCCGATGAACCGCAGATCATCAAGGCCGATTCCGACAGCCAGCCGATCATGCGTCTTGCCGTCACCTCTTCCACGCTCAGCATGGAAGACCTGACCAAGCTTGTAGAGGATGAGGTCGTCGACCGCCTGGCTGCCGTCGATGGCGTTGCCGATGTGGAGCTTTACGGCGACCAGGAGAAGGTGTTCCGGATCGATCTCGATCAGGCGGCACTCGCAAGCCGTGGTCTCACCGTAACCGATGTATCCAACGCGCTGGCAACCGCCGCATTGGATGTTCCGGCCGGCTCGCTGAAAAGCTCCACGCAGGACATCGTGGTGCGCGCGACCGCCAATCTCACCACACCTGCCGAATTCGAAAATCTGCTGATCAAGGACAAGGTGCGTCTTCGCGATGTGGCGAGCGTGCAGCTTGGTGCCGATGATGAAAGCACATCCCTGCGTTCCAACGGCGTGCAGGGCGTCGGCCTTGGCGTGATCCGTCAGGCACAGTCCAACACGTTGAACATTTCGACCGGAGTCAAGGCAGCTGTCGATGCGATGACGCCGAACCTGCCGGAGGGCACACGAATTGTCGTTACCAGCGACGACGCTGTCTTCATCGAAGGCGCGCTTCACGAGGTGGAACTGGCGCTCGGTCTTTCTGCGCTGATCGTCGTCGTTGTTCTTTATCTCTTCCTGCGCGACTGGCGCGCGACGCTTATTCCAGCCATCACCATGCCGGTCGCGCTGATCGGCACGCTGGTGGCCATCTACATGGTTGGCTTTTCCATCAACATTCTGACGCTGCTTGCCATCGTGCTGGCGACGGGTCTTGTGGTGGACGATGCGATCGTGGTTCTGGAAAATATCGTGCGCCGCAGAGCCGAAGGGATGGGGCCGCGTGCTGCGGCCGTGCTGGGTACGCAGGAGGTGTTCTTCGCGGTTCTCGCCACCACGGCAACGCTCGCCGCTGTCTTCATTCCGCTCTCCTTCCTGCCCGGCCAGTTGGGCGGCCTGTTCCGTGAGTTCGGCTTCGTGCTGGCCTTTGCCGTTGGCTTGTCCTCGATTGTGGCGTTGACGCTCTGCCCTATGCTCGCGTCACGCATGTTGAAGAAGACTGTGGAGCATAAGACCGGCCCGCTTGCCTGGTTTGGCAATCTCTTTGCCAGCACCTACAAGAACACGCTGTCGAGCTGTCTCAACAATCCGCTGATCGTTATCGTCGTGTCGATTGCCTTTGCAGGGGTCTCCTGGGTGGCCTTTGGCATGGTGCAGAACGAATTGACGCCGCGCGAGGATCGCTCGTCGATCTTCCTGCGCGTGACTGCGCCGCAGGGCGTCAGCCTGGAATATACGCGCGACCAGTTGCAGCGCATCGAAGAGAATCTGATGCCGCTGCGCGAAAGCGGGGAAATCCGTAACGTCTATTCGATCACCGGAATGAATGGCTCGTCCAATACGGGTTTCATGGTGTTGACGCTCGCACCATGGGCGGATCGTGACCGCACGCAGAACCAGATCGCTCAGGATATCAATTCCGCCGCACAAAAGGTGCCTGCGCTTCGCGGCACGGCGCAGCAGCCGAACAGCCTGCGCATTCGCGGCGCGGGCAATGGTCTCAGCATGGCGATGGTCGGCTCCAACTATCAGGCGCTGACCGAGTCCACGCAAAAGCTGCTGCTGTCGATGGAAGAAACCGGCATGTTCGACACGCCGCGCTTCGATAACGAGCCGAACCAGGCGCAGCTTTCCGTCTCCATCGATCGCGAACGGGCATCCGATCTCGGCATCGACATCACCGGGCTGTCGCGCGCCATGCAGTCGCTCCTCGAAGGCCGCTCCATCGTCGACGTCTTTGTGAATGGTGACGCGATCCCTGTTCGTCTTCTTGCCTCCACCCGGCCGATCAACGATCCGACGGATCTTGAGAACATCTTCTTGAAGACAGATGACGGCAAGATCGTGCCGATGTCGGTGATCGCATCTCTGAAGGAAAATGCGGTCGCGCCGCAGCTGAACCGCGAGCAGCAGCTACCATCGGTCGGCTTCTCCGCCAACCTGCGCGAAGGTGTTTCTCTGGGTGATGCGGTTGCCAAGGTCAATGAACTGGCGAGCCAGATCATGCCATCCGGTGCGCGGCTGATCCCGCTCGGTGAAGCCGCCACGCTTCAGGAAAACTCCAGCGGCATGTTGCTGACCTTCGGCTTTGCCATTGCGATCATCTTCCTGGTGCTAGCGGCGCAGTTCGAAAGTGTCCTGAGTTCGTTGATCATCATGACGACGGTGCCGCTCGGTCTTGCCTGCGCGGTGATCGCGCTGCTCGTTACTGGATCAAGCCTCAATGTCTACAGTCAGATCGGCCTCGTGCTTCTGGTCGGTGTGATGGCGAAGAACGGCATTCTGATCGTGGAATTCGCCAACCATCTGCGCGATCAGGGCGCGAGCGTGCGTGAAGCCATCGAGAAGGCTTGCAGCATTCGCCTTCGCCCGGTGATGATGACGATGATCGCCACCATTCTCGGCGGTGTGCCACTGGTGCTGGCACAGGGTGCGGGTGCTGAAGCGCGTATCGCGCTGGGTTGGGTCATCGTCGGTGGTCTCGGCTTTGCAACGCTGGTGACGCTCTACATCACCCCGGTTTCGTACCTGCTCCTGGCACGCTTTGCCAAGCCGCAGGCGGATGAGGAAATTCGACTGCATCGCGAACTGGAGACCGCCATTCGCCGCCGCGCCCTGGAGGAGGAAAAGCCACTTCTCGCCGCGGAGTGATTTGGCGTCAAACACCGGACAGTCGCAAAGCCCGCGCTGGACAAAGTGAGAGCCTTGTCACATACCACGCCTTGGCCCGCGCGCGACGCGGGCTAAAAACTTGCAGCGTGGTGGAGCATGTCATGGCTTTGAAAGATGTCGTATCGGGAACACGAAACGAGGCTGGCATTGCCGCTGTTCTGACGGTGCTGAAGCGCGATCTCGGCGAAAAATTCCAGACGGGCCAGTCTTTCCGCGAACAGCACTCCCACACTACGACCTATCTGACGACCCAGCTTCCCGATGGGGTTGCCTTTGTTGAAACCGCCGACGACGTTAAGACGGTGGTAAAGGCGTGCGCGGAGCACAAGGTGCCGGTCATTCCCTTCGGAACGGGCTCTTCGCTGGAGGGCCAGGTCAATGCGCCATCCGGTGGCATTTCCATCGATTTCAGCCGGATGAACCGAATCATCGAGGTCAATGCCGAGGACTTGGACGTGACGGTCGAGCCCGGCGTCAACCGCGAGCAGCTCAACACCTATCTGCGCGATACCGGTCTGTTCTTTCCGATCGATCCCGGTGCTAATGCCTCGATTGGCGGCATGGCATCCACGCGCGCATCCGGCACGAATGCGGTGCGTTATGGCACGATGAAGGACAATGTGCTGGCCTTGACGGCTGTCACTGCCAATGGTGAGGAAATCCGTACCGGCAGGCGCGCGCGCAAATCCTCTGCCGGCTACGATCTGACGCGGCTTTTCGTCGGTGCGGAGGGCACACTCGGTGTGCTCACATCCGTTACGCTTCGTCTTCAGGGCATTCCGGAGAAGATCGCCGGCGGTGTCTGCACTTTCGAAACGATCAAGGCCGCCTGCGATGCGGTGATCATGACGATCCAGATCGGTATTCCGGTGGCTCGTATCGAGCTGCTGGACGAGGTCCAGATCCGCGCCTGCAACGCTTATTCCGGTCTGGGATACGAAGAGAGACCGACGCTTTTCGTCGAATTTCACGGGACGGAAGAAACGACTGCGCTGCAATCGCAGCAATTTGCTGAGATCGTTGCGGAATTCGGCAGCACGGATTTCAAATGGACCGGTGACGCGCAGGAGCGCAACAAGCTGTGGAAAGCCCGCCATGATGCCTATTGGGCATCGCGTGCGCTCGCGCCGCATCTCGACGGCCTTTCGACCGATGTCTGCGTTCCGATCTCGCGCCTGGCCGATTGCGTCGTGGAAACGCAGCGCGACATCATGGAAAACAACATGCTGGCGCCGATCGTCGGGCATGCGGGCGATGGCAACTTCCATGTTCTCGTGCTTTTCGACGGCAAGGATCCAGACAGTGTGGCGAAAACCGAAGCCTTTGTGGCGCGGCTCAATCGTCGTGCGCTGTCCATGGATGGCACCTGCACCGGAGAACACGGAGTGGGGCAGGGGAAGATGAGTTTTCTCGAAGAAGAGGCCGGTCCCGCACTCGATACGATGCGCGCCATCAAGCGGTCTCTTGATCCGGATAATATTTTCAATCCGGGCAAGCTCTTTCGTCTTTGATCTGGTTAGAGAGCAAAGGGCTTTCGACCAAATGATGCTTGCCCTAGGGCGAAAAACCGCTAGTTTTCAGCGGTGATTATGGGAGACGACGGGTCGTGCTCGGACGCATATTGGTTTTTCTGGGCGGACTGCTGGTTGTGGCGCTCTTTGCGGCGCTTCTGATTCCCTATTTCATCGACTGGACCGACTTCCGTCGCGACTTCGAAGATCAGGCAAGCCGCATTCTGGGCAAGAAGGTCGTGGTGCACGGACCGGTCGAAGCCCGGCTTCTGCCTTTTCCATCGGTGACGCTGCATGATGTGAGAGCAGGCACCGACGCCGATGGCTCGCCGCTCATTCAGGTGGCACGTTTTTCCATGGATGCCGAACTCGCGCCGTTTCTTTCAGGAGAAGCGCGCATCTTCGACATGCGTATCGAAGAGCCAAAAGCGAAGATCCGGCTGCTGAAGGATGGCACGCTGGACTGGATGCGTGGCGGCCGCGTCGAGATTCCGGCCCGCACCGTGGTGCTTGAAAGCGTCAACATCGAAGACGGGCAGATCGAGTTCATCGACGAGCAATCCGGTCGCAACCGCACCATCACCGGGCTGAATGCGGCGATGTCGGCAAAGTCACTCGCAGGGCCGTGGCGGGCTGAAGGTCGGGCCGCGATTGATGGCCACGCCGGATCGTTTTCGCTTTCAAGCGGCGAGCCGGACCCGACGGTCGGCCGCATGGGACTTCGCCTGCGGCTGCAGCCGGATGAGTATCCCGTCGAGATCGATCTTGATGGCGGCATTGGCGCGACGGCTGGTCGTCCTGTCTATAGCGGTTCCTTCGCCTTCAATTTCCGCCGTGACGACAATCAACAGCAGAAGGGGCAGCAGAAGCAGGATCAGTCGATCTTCTCGGCACCGCGCACACGCGGCAGCTTTGAACTGACCAACGGGCGCCTGCGCATTCCCAGCTACCGCATGGAGCTGGGCGCCATCGACAATCCCTATATCGTCACCGGCGAAGCCACGCTCGATACGGGTGCGGCGCCTGAGTTCCTGCTGACCGCCGACGGGCAGCAGATCGATTTCAACCGCTTGACGCCGGTTCCGGTCCCGTCCAGCGGCAAGACATCCCGCGTACCGACAGTGTCGGTGCGTCAGCGTATCGAGGCTTTTGCCGATCTGATTGCGCGCATTCCGGTGCCGCAGGTGCCGGGTAAGGCCAGCATCAGTCTGCCCGCGCTCATCTCCGACGACACAACCATTCGCGATATTCGGCTTGATGTGCGACCTGACGGGGCAGGGTGGCAGGTGGTGAATGCCGTTGCCGTGCTGCCAGGCCGCACACAGTTCGAGGCCAAAGGCTCGCTGACGCTGACTGATGGCCCCGCCTTTAATGGTGATCTTCTGGTTGCTTCCAACCAGCCGTCCGGCCTTGCCAATTGGCTGACGGGCAGCGTCGATCCGGCAATCCGCCAGCTCAACGCTGCCGGCTTCTCATCCAAGGTCTCGCTGACGACAAAGGCGCAGCGCTTCAACGATCTCGAACTTGCCATCGGCCGGGCATCTTTGCGCGGCAGCCTGCTGCGTCAGACGACGGATAAGGGGTCGAGCATCGATGTCGATCTTGCCGGAGACGAGATCGATCTCGACGCGCTGAAAGCGCTTGGGAGCCTTGTTCTTGGCGATCCGAATGGCGCATCCGTCTTCGATGAGCGCATCGCCGCGAAATTCAAGGCCGACCGTTTCAATATGGCGGGTGTAACGGCGAACAAGGTCGAGACCGCCTTTACGGTGTCGGACGGCGTTCTCTCGCTCGATACGATGACGGCTGGCGATATTGCCGGTGCCGAGGTGCATGCCAAGGGACAGCTGCAAGGAACACTGCTGAAATATGGCGGCAAGGGCAACATCAATCTGCGCGCCGCAGACATGCAGCCAGTGCTTGAACTGATCCGCCAGAAACTGCCACACCATCCGCTGCTGGATCGTCTGGTGAGAAGCGCTCCCTGGTACGCCAATTCGGATGTCACCGTCGATCTTTCCGTCGATAGCAACAGTGGCGGTGCCAATGCCGCCGTTTCCGGCACGATCAATGGCAGCCGTCTCTCGGCGGTTGCCAAGTTGCCGGACTTCTTCTCGATCACGGACGATACCGCGCTGACGCTGGAAGCGGTTCTCAAGAACCAGTCGACTGCGATCCTCTTCGGCCAGGCGGGGCTTGATCCGCTGCCTTTCGATGCGGATGGCGAAGGTCTGCTTTCGGTCAAGCTCAATGGCAGCCTCGGTTCTGCGATGCAGACGGATTTCCGCTTCTCCACGGAACGCACCCACTTTACGGCTGGCGGCAGCTTTTCGCTTGCGCCCGAGACCTTCGGTGAAGGCAGCGCCGATCTCGCGCTCGAAAGTGCGGATATCGAGCCTTATCTTATCATGAACGCCGTTGGCTTGCCGCAGCTTGGTGGCGGGATGTCGACCAAGGCAAATGCCAAGCTTTCCGTCGACAAGGAAAAGGCCACTTTTGCCAATCTGATTGGCCAGGCCGGCGGTAACGCCTTTTCCGGCAATGTCGCACTATCGCGTGCAGCGCCCTACAAGGTGACAGGCGATATCTCGCTTGCGAGCGTCGATATGGCGTGGCTGGGTGACGCCATGTATGGACCGGTCATCGATCCGGAAAGTGGCGGGCTGAACGCCAAGCCGGTCGCGCTTCCGTCCTTCCCTAAGATCGAGGCCGCACTGTCCGTCAAGGCGGCGAAATTTGAGGTCGGCCCCTTCGGCACCGTCACCGGATCGTCCTTCTCGATGACCCATGGAAACGGCACGCTGTCGCTTGATAATATCGCGGGCGACTGGATGGGCGGCAAACTGTCCGGAAGAATGGCGATGGCGACGGGCGAGGGGGCTGGAATCTTCCGCACCAAGCTCGCCATCTCCGGGGCCAATCCTGAAGGCATCATCTGGAAGAGCGGCAACAGCCCGGTGTCGACGGGCCGCTATGCGGCTGATGTGACGGCCGAAGCAACCGGCAAGAGTGTCCGCGAATTGCTGACATCCGCCAGCGGCTCAGGTGAAATCCGCACCAATGATCTGGTTCTGCGTGGCATCAACCCGAATGCCTTCCAGCCCTGGCTTCAAGCGGCTGCTGGCCTGCAGGGCAATATCGACGCGGCAAAAGTTCGCCCATTGGTGGATCAACAACTCTGGCAAGGTGACGTTACGCTGGGTCAGATCTCCATGCCGTTCACCATCAGCGATGGCAGCCTGAAGATGCAGAATGTCACGGCATCCACAGACCAGTTGTCCCTCAAAGGTGATCTGTCGCTGAATATTGCCGATGAAACGCTGACCGGAGGTCTTGAGCTCGACTACAAGCCGGGCATCGAGGAGCTCGCCGGTGCCACCCCTTCCATCCGGCTGAACTATGTCGGTCCTCTGGCGCAGCCAGCTTTGACGACAGATGTTTCCGGTCTCACCGGCTATCTCTCTCTTCGCGCCTTTGAAAAGGAGCGCCGCCGTGTGGAAGCGCTACAGGCGAGCGTGCTGGAAAAACAGCGGCTACGACGCGAGGTTGCGCTTTATCGCTTCCAGGCGGCGGAGCGGCAGGCGGCAAAGGAACGGGCAGAGGCGGAGGAAAGAGCAAGGAAGGCGGAAGAGGAACGGCTTAGGGCTTTGGCGCAGGAGCGTCTGCAGGCGGAGAAGGAGCAACAGGAGCGGTTGCAGCGCCAGCAGCAGACACCTGAGGCGACGCCGACGCTCAGAGTTCCGCCGACGCAGGATGTGATCAGGCAGTTTTCCGATCCGTCGAACGCATCCCCACCTCAATAAGGAGGTGACGCTTGCTGCCACGCGTCAGTGTTGGGCAAAGTGGGGTGGCTCGTCTACTTCTGACTCTTGAGCCAGATCAGCACATAGACCCTAAGCGCCGATGACAGGTTGCTGCTTTCCGATCTGTTGTCATCTATCTCCGCCAACAGGGACGCGAAGCTCATCTTCCGCTTTTCCGCAATCGCGCGGAGTTCGTCCCAAAACGCATCCTCCAATGAGATGCTTGTGCGGTGACCATGAAGAGTCGTGGAGTGCTTGCGTATCAAGGTCGCTGCTTTCCAAGCCGATTCAAGAGGGTGCCAATCTGATTCATTTTCTGCCTGCAAGTCCATGAAATGTATAGGAGCTTGCGTTCGATAACGTTGTTATGTGTCCTCGGTTCCACCACTTCTCATCCAGGATGAGCGATATCGAAAGAGAAGCTGAAAAAAGTCCGATGCTGTCGACACCATCCGGAATGTCGGGTGGGATACGCGTTTTGGTGTGTGGTGAGAAGCTCGGCCCCGTGCGCGCGCTAGCAGAAAGCATCACAGCTTCGCGATCAAGAGGGCAGGCGGCATACTGCCTTCAATGAACGAGGTGCTTAAAGCGCCTTGCGTTTCTGAATCGACGCATCGTGCCTTCCGAAAATCGAGTCCGATTTTCGGGCCGATGCTGCGAACCCGAGTTCGAGAACTGAATGCGGCAAAGCTTTTGGAGCGACGTTGCTGTGAGGTGGTAGGCGAAGATCTTGGCTGCGGAACCTATTCGGACTCGTCATCCCGACGATCAAGCTTGCCTTGGTCTAGCTGGCGCTCAGCCTTGTTATTCAAGGCGGTTGTCAGAGACTTTTCGGATTTCGTTCTGCCAAATGACAGGCGGTTTTGCTCCGCCTGTTTTTCCTTCTCGGAGCGCGCCTTCTGCTTGCGAAACTGGCGCAGGTTGACGACATCACCCGTCATGAGGCCCTCTCATTGGTCAGCACCGCGTTGAGGACAGCGCCAGCGCCTTACTTGTTCTTGCGGAAAGCATCCAGAGAGACGACCGAGCCGGCCTTCTTTTCTTCGTCCGTCTTCTTCTCTTCAGAAGGCTGAACCTTGGCTTCAGCGGGTGCAGGGTAGGCGGTGATTTCCGCTTCCTGAACCTCTTCCTCTTCGGCCAAAGGCACGTCGAATTCGAGTTCGAAGTTGACCGACGGGTCGTAGAAGCCACGGATGGCGTTGAAGGGGATAACGAGCTTTTCAGGCGTGTCGGAGAAGGACAGACCGATCTCGAAAAGGGTTTCGGTCACCTTCAGGTCCCAGAACTGGTGCTGAATGACGATCGTCATCTGCTCGGCATACTTCGCCTTGAGATGCTGCGAGATCCGCACACCCGGCGCGCCGGTGAGGAACGTGATGAAGAAGTGGTGATCGCCCGGCAGCCGGCCAGTGGCCGCAACCTCGCTCAGAACCTTGCGGATAACGCCGCGAAGGGCATCCTGTGCGAGAATGTCGTAACGGATATGATCCTGCCCCATACGGTCCTGTCTTTCCTTATTCGAACGTCTTTTACCTGAGTATACGCAATGTCTTAGTGCGCAGCAACGAAAAAGCCTTCATCGCCTGCAGCATGTTTTAGCCTTCAACCGCGGCAAATATATGCGCGATCTCAAGCGTACCAGAAGCGAGTCAGGCGCACCATATAGCGAATTTCAAGAGAGGGGAGAAGGTGGAGGTTTCTGTTGCCAGGTACCTCCGAACCCCGCCTTACGGGGCTAACCGTAAGGACTTAGAGCGGAATTCCCGCACCGCCATTAGGCAGCGAGAGCGTATTCCTTAGCGTTGTTGTCATTTGCAACTACACTTGTGACCCGATAACGGCGGTATCATGCCGAGCAAAAGTTCGATCTTTACGCCCTTGTCGATCCTATTTCGCCCCCATCAAAAGCCGGCCTTTTCTCAAGAAGCCGCCGGTTTTTGGTGGAGGCGCCGGGTACCGCCCCCGGGTCCAATAGGTTTATTCCATCGACCGTTTATCGCCATAGCCGGATTTGCATCCGGCAGAGGTCATATAGGCATTTCCGCGCGCTGAGGAAAGAGGCCTTGTGACATTTCGGTAAAGGACTTGCCCGCAGATGGTTGCATGAGATTCTTGACGCGGTTGCAGGCTTGGCACATCTTCTCCCTGAAGTGGCCGTGGATGCGATCTGGCTGCTCAACATGGAGGATGAGGACATGACGGACTATCTTGCAGATGTGAAGAAGTACGATGCCGATGCCGATGAAGGTGTGGTGAATAAGATCGTCAAATATTTGGGTATCGCGCTTCGCAATCGCGACTCGGCGCTGGTGTCGTCGTCGGATCCGGAGGAGCTTGCTCGGGTCAAGAGCGGATGGTGCGCCAAGAAGCTCGGCGTCGATGGCGCAGAGGCGGATGCCGCGATTGACGCAACCGCCAACGCGATGGCGGCAGACCGCAGCAAATCCCGTGTGACCTTCTACTACCTCGTGGCCAAGCATCTCGGAAAGCTTGATACGGTCTAGGCGCAAAAGTTGTGACGAACCGAGTCCATCGATTGGTTCCGCTGCCGGGAAGGGGTATAACAACCCCATAGAGACTCGGTGGCGGAATGACATGAAGCAATATCTCGATCTTCTTCGGCATGTGATGGAAACGGGCAGCGATCGTGGCGATCGCACCGGTACGGGCACCCGCTCTGTCTTCGGCTACCAGATGCGTTTCGATCTCTCAGAAGGCTTCCCGGTGCTGACCACCAAGAAGCTTCATCTGCGCTCCATCATCCATGAGCTGCTGTGGTTCCTGAAGGGCGACACCAACATCGCCTATCTCAAGGAACACGGCGTGACCATCTGGGACGAGTGGGCGGATGAGAAGGGCGATCTCGGGCCTGTCTACGGCGCGCAGTGGCGCTCATGGCCCGCACCGGATGGTCGCCATATCGACCAGATTCAGCTTTTGATCGAAGGCCTGAAGACCAATCCCAATTCGCGCCGTCACATCGTCTCTGCCTGGAATCCGGCGCTGGTGGACGAGATGGCGCTTCCGCCATGCCACTGCCTGTTCCAGTTCTATGTTTCGGATGGCAAGCTCTCCTGCCAGCTCTACCAGCGCTCGGCCGATATCTTCCTTGGCGTGCCGTTCAACATTGCCTCCTACGCCCTGTTGACGCTGATGGTGGCGCAGGTCACGGGTTTGAAGCCTGGTGATTTCGTTCACACGTTGGGTGACGCCCATATCTATGCGAACCACTTTGAGCAGGCGAAGTTGCAGATGACGCGGACGCCGAAGGCCTTGCCGACCATGCGGCTCAATCCGGATGTGCGGGATCTGTTTGCCTTTAAGTTCGAAGACTTTACGCTGGAGAACTACGAAGCTGATTCAAGCATCAAGGCGCCGATTGCGGTATGAGTGAACCCCGCATCATTCTGATCGCTGCCGTGTCCCGCAACAATGTTATCGGGCGCGAGCTGGACATGCCCTGGAAGCTGTCTTCCGATCTCAAGCGCTTCAAGGCTGAGACCATGGGCAAGCCGATGATCATGGGGCGCAAGACGTTTCTCTCCGTCGGCGAGCGGCCGTTGCCCGGTCGTCCGCATATCATCGTCAGCCGCAACCCGGATTATCGCCCTGACGGCGTGGAGGTCGTTTCCTCGCTTGAGGAAGCGCTGTCTCGAGCAAAATCCAAAGCTCGAGAGCTTGGTGTGGAGGCGGTTTATGTGGCCGGTGGAGGCGAAATTTACCGCCAGGCTATGCCCTTCGCCGATCAACTTTCCGTCACCCATGTGGAGGTCGAACTGGATGGCGACACGTTTTTTCCGGAAATCGATCCGGCCGTTTTTGAGAAAACCGACGAAACTGCCCTGCCAGCCGGGGAAAAAGACGATTACGCCGTGCGTTTCGCAACCTATCAGCGCCACGGTGCGGCAAAGTGAACTATTTGGGTCGATCTGGTATTAAGTTACCGCCCCTGCGTTGAAACAGACGCTTCGCCTTCTTATAACGAGGACGATATTCCCGCCGGCATCGCAAAAGCGCGTTGGAGAGGGAGCGGGAAAGTTTTTATAACAAAGAGGTATGAATGCCCTGGAGCAATCAGAATGGCGGCGGTGGCCCTTGGGGCGGCGGCGGCGGTAATAATGGCGGCGGCGGAGGAAACAACCAGGGTGGACCTTGGGGACAAGGGCCAAACCGGCCACGCGGCGGTGGCGGAGGCGGCGGTAACGGCAATGGCGGCCCGCCCGATCTGGAAGAAATCATCCGTCGCAGTCAGGATCGCTTCAAGCGCATGCTGCCGGGCGGCTTCAATGGTGGCGTCGTGGCCATCCTTGTTCTCGTGGTTCTTGCCTTTATCGGCATTCAGTCCATCTACACCGTCCAGCCGGACGAGCGCGGCGTAGAACTTCGTTTCGGCAAGCCGAAGAACGAAGTGTCGATGCCGGGTCTCCATTATCACTTCTGGCCTATCGAGACTGTCGAGATCGTCAAGGTGACAGAGCAGCAACAGAATATCGGTGCACGTGCGACGTCTTCGTCGGCTGCCACCGGCGTGATGCTGACCGGCGACCAGAACATCGTCAACGTCCAGTTCTCGGTTCTCTATACGGTCTCCGATCCGAAATCCTATCTCTTCAACGTCGATACGCCGGCTGAAACCCTTCAGCAGGTGTCTGAAAGCGCGATGCGCGAAGTCGTTGGCCGCCGTCCGGCGCAGGATATTTTCCGTGACAATCGTCAGGCGATTGCCGCCGATGTTCGCTCCATCATCCAGGCGACGATGGACAGCTACGGTGCCGGTATCTCCATCAATGCGGTTGCGATCGAGGATGCGGCACCGCCGCGCGAAGTCGCCGATGCCTTCGATGAAGTGCAGCGTGCCGAGCAGGATGAAGATCGCTTCGTGCAGGAAGCCAACCAGTACGCCAACCAGAAGCTTGGTGCGGCACGCGGTCAGGCAGCCCAGATCGTCGAAGAGGCGAACGCTTACAAGAGCCGTGTCGTCAACGAATCTCAGGGTGAGGCTCAGCGCTTCATCTCGATCTACGACCAGTACCAAACGGCACCGGAAGTGACCCGCGAGCGCATGTTCATCGAAACGATGGAGCAGGTCCTCAAGGGTTCGAACAAGATCATTATCGATGAAAAGCAGGGCGTAGTGCCATATCTGCCTCTGAATGAAATGATGCGCGGCAATACCGGCGCAGCACAGCAGGGAGGCAACTGATATGAGCAATCGTCTTACGGCAATTCTCGTTGGCCTCGCGATCCTGTTCTTCCTCGTCTACTCCTCGGTCTTCGTCGTGAATGAGCGGCAGCAGGCAATCGTCGTCCGCTTCGGTCAGATCCAGGATGTGAAGACGCAGCCAGGCCTTTACTTCAAGCTGCCATTCGCCTTCATGGATGCCGATCGCGTTCAGTATATCGAAAACCGCGCGTTGCGCTTTGACCACGACAACATTCGTGTTCAGGTTTCGGGCGGCAAGTTCTACGAAGTCGATGCTTTCGTGGTCTATCGCATCACCGATGCACGTCGCTTCCGCGAAACCGTGTCGGGCGATCAGCTCTCTGCTGAAACGCGTCTGCGCACGCGTCTCGATGCATCGCTTCGCCGGGTCTACGGTCTGCGTGGCTTCGAATCCGCTCTGTCGGATGCCCGCGCATCGATGATGCAGGAAGTGCGCGACGATCTGCGTCCTGACGCCGAGTCGCTCGGTATCAGCATCGTCGACGTCCGCATCCGTCGTACGGATCTGACGCAGGAAGTCTCGCAGCAGACCTTCGAGCGCATGAAGTCGGAGCGTCTGGCGGAAGCCGAACTGATCCGCGCCCGCGGTAACGAAGAAGGCCAGCGTCGTCGCGCTATCGCCGATCGTCAGGTCGTCGAGCTTGAATCCGATGCCCAGCGCCAGTCCGAAGTGCTGCGCGGTGAGGGTGATGCCGAACGCAACCGCATCTTCGGTGAAGCCTTCCAGCGTGACCCGGCCTTCTTCGAGTTCTACCGCTCGATGACCGCCTATACCAACGCGCTGACGGGTAACGGTACGACCCTGGTTCTGTCACCTGATTCGACCTTCTTCCGCTATTTCAACAACATCAACGGCACGCAGCCGCAGGGTGCAGCACCCGCAGTTCCGCCAGCGCCTGCCACGGCGCCGGCACAGGCGCCAGCGAACTGATTGTTGGATATACGAGATTGAAAAGGCCGCCTTGAGCGGCCTTTTCTTATGGAAGAAAATAGGTGTGATGGTCAGGGCTTTACGATAGGCCTTCATTTGCAGTGGAAGGAGCGCGAAGATTCGCGTGCTCTTCACGAAAAGGTTTTTCACACTTCATCATTCCGCCTTATGCTTGGCTACTAAAGCTTGAGGCTACTATTTGCAGATGCGAGGACGCTTGATGCCCGTGACCCGATTTTCGCCTTTCCGCAGCAGCGTTGCCGGTCTGGCCGCCTTTGCCATCGTGACCGGTGGTGTGGCTGTGCCGGTGGGTGCGATGGCGCAGACCAATGGGCCAGCTTCCGTTGCCGATCTCGCGGCGCCGCTTCTCGATGCGGTGGTGAATATTTCGACATCGCAAAGCGTGAAGGCGGAGGGCAAGGGTCCGACGCCACCGCGTATCCCGGATGGTTCGCCATTCCAGGAATTCTTCAAGGACTATTTCGACAACCAGAAGCCCGAGAGCGGAGAGAAGGTCAATTCGCTAGGCTCCGGCTTCGTCATCGATCCGGCGGGTTACGTCGTCACCAACAATCACGTCATCGAAGGCGCTGACGATATCGAGGTGATCTTCCCCAATGGTACCAAGCTCAAGGCAAAGCTCGTGGGAACCGATACCAAGACGGACTTGTCCGTTCTGAAGGTCGAGCCGAAAGCGCCGCTGAAGGCGGTGAAGTTCGGCGACTCCCGCACCATGCGCATCGGCGATTGGGTCATGGCGATCGGCAATCCTTTCGGCCTCGGCGGATCTCTGACCGTCGGCGTCGTCTCGGCTCGCGGCCGCAACATTAATGCCGGTCCCTATGACAATTTCATTCAGACCGATGCCGCCATCAACAAGGGCAACTCTGGTGGTCCGCTCTTCAACATGAAGGGTGAAGTCATCGGCATCAATACGGCGATCATTTCGCCGAGCGGTGGCTCGATCGGTATCGGCTTTGCCGTACCAACCGAGCTTGCGCAAAACATCGTGCAGCAGCTGATCGAGTTTGGCGAGACGCGTCGCGGCTGGCTTGGCGTGCGCGTTCAGCCCGTCACCGACGATATTGCCTCCAGCCTTGGCATGGACACCGCCAAGGGCGCGCTGATTTCAGGCGTTGTGAAGGGCGGTCCGGTTGAGAACGGGCCGATCAAGCCGGGTGATGTGGTGCTGAATTTCGATGGCAAGCCGATCCAGGAGATGCGTGACCTGCCGCGGATCGTGGCCGAAAGCCCGGTGGGCAAGGAAGTCGATGTCGTGGTGCTCCGCGACGGCAAGGAGGAGACGGTCAAGGTCAAGCTCGGCCAGTTGCAGGATAGTGCCGAAGATCAGCAGCCCGGCGCCGGCAGCGACGACGCCATGCCTGAAGATGGTGAGGGTGGCGAAATGACCGCGCCTGATCAGAAGAACGGCGAAACCGAGCAGCAGGCGCCCGATACACGCGAGGCAGCGCAGACTGTGCTCGGCATGAACCTCGTGACGCTGACCGACGAGTTGAAGAGCGAGAAGGGCGTCGCCGAAAGCGTTGAGGGCGTCTATGTGGCAAGCGTTGCGCCCGGTTCCATTGCAGAGCAGAAGGGCGTCAAGGCGGGCGATGTGATCGTTGAAGTCGGCCAGGATTTCATGGAAGTCCCCGGCGACGTGATGGTGCGCGTCAACGGCCTGAAGTCTGCCGGACGCAAGAATGCGCATATGATGATTGCCGACGCGCAAGGCAATCTGCGTTTTGTCGCGATACCGCTGGAATAGTCGGCTCCACGCCAAGCGTTGTGCTTGGTGAGCTTGAATTATACGGGCCGTCTTTTTTGTTAGCGGCTTACAAATTGAAGGCCGGACCATCGGATATGATGTTCCGGCCTTCTTTGTCTTGAGGTTGGCTGCCACGCCGTTGACACGGAGTTGCATGAGCTCCTCCATTGCCGAACATATTTTGCGCTCGTTCTGCCTCTGCGCTCAAGAACAGAAATATTTTTGCTCAGGATGCGCAACAGAGCAATCTCCTTTCTATATAAAAATAGTAGACAATATAGGGTTCTTCTCAAGCGGCACGTGGTGAACGGGTGCTGCAGCTGAATGGTCCGTTTCTCTGCCTGAAGGCAGATGCGGCAAAGCTTCAAAGCGAGGAACCAATGGCACGCAAGATCAGACTGGGCGCATTCCTGCCGGGCGGTGGACAGCATATCGCATCATGGCGTCATCCCGATCAGCCGGTGGATGGCGCGGTGAGCTTCGAGTTTCATAAGCAGCTGGCGCAAACCGCAGAACGCGGATTGTTCGACGCCTATTTCCTGGCGGACAATCTGGCCGTCGGCTTTGGTGGAGCGCGGGAAGGTGGCAATGCCAGGGTGGCGGGTTTTGAACCGACGACGCTGTTTTCGGCGCTGGCACCTTTCACCACAAATCTCGGCTTCATCGCTACCTCGTCCACGACCTATGAGGAGCCCTATCTGACCGCGCGCAAGTTTGCGTCTCTGGATTTGATTTCCGGCGGCAGGGCAGGGTGGAACGTGGTGACGACCACTGGCGATTCCGCCGCGCAGAACTTCAATCTCGATACCCAACTGCCCCATGCCAGCCGCTACAAGCGCGCTGCCGAGCATGTGGATGTCGTCAAGGCGCTGTGGGACAGTTTCGAGGATGATGCTTTTGTCCGCGATGTCGAAAGCGGCGTCTTCTACGACAAGGCCAAGCTGCACGAGACCAATCATCGCGGCGAGCATTTTCAGGTGCGCGGTCCGCTGAACGTGCCGCGCTCGCCGCAGGGTCACCCCGTCATCGTTCAGGCGGGGCAGTCCGAAGATGGTCGCGATCTGGCGGCCGCGACAGCCGAGGTGATCTTCACCGCGCACCAGCATCTCGAGACGGCTCAGGAGTTCTACCGCGACATCAAGACGCGCGCTCGCCGTCTCGGCCGCGATCCAAACCATATTCTCGTCATGCCGGGCGTGTCGCCCTTCGTGGGAAGAACCCTGGCGGAAGCGCAGGAGAAATATGAAAGGCTGACCTCGCTCATCCTCGAAGAGGATGGCGTCGGTCTTCTGAATGGTCTGACGGGCGGTACGCTGGACCTCAAGGGCTACGATCTCGATGGACCGCTCCCTGTCGCGCCGCCAACGGAAGGTATGAAGAGCCGGCAAGCGCTGCTGCGTCAGATTGCCGACGAGAACAACTTTACCATCCGCCAGCTCTATCAGTGGGTCGCTTCTGCCCGTGGCCACTACACGATCGTCGGCACGCCGGAAACCATCGTCGACACGCTGCAGGAGTGGTTCGAGAACGAAGCCGCCGACGGTTTCAATATCCTGCCGCCATGGCTTCCGACTGCGCTCGACGATTTCGTCGATCTCGTTATTCCAGAGCTGCAGCGTCGCGGCCTCTTCAGGACGGAATATGAAGGGACGACTCTTCGCGAGAATCTAGGCCTGCCATATCCCGTCAATCGCTGGTCTGTAGAGCGGCCAGTTGCCCAGGCAGCGGAGTGAGGTGCGATCATGTCCTATGACGAGGTAAAGTCCACGCATTCAGGGGTTCTGGATTATCGGGGCGAGAAGCGAACGCCCGTCACTCTACAGGTGGCGAACCGCTACGTCGCGCCGTTCCTCGCCCGCTACGGGCTGGTGCTTGCCTTTCTGGCAGCCTGGCAAATTTCGAGCACGCAGGGGTGGATCAACCCGGCGGTCTTTCCACGGCTCGACATCATCGTCGCCGCTCTGTGGAAGGGCATTGTCGGCGGGGCGCTGATCGATGATATCGCGATCAGCCTACAGAGATCCGGCATTGCCTTTGCAGCGGCCGTCGCCATCGGCATTCCGCTCGGCCTTTTCATGGGGCAATTGGCGGCCGTTGAGCGCGCGCTCGACCCGCTGCTGCAATTCTTCCGCCAGACCTCGGCGCTCGCCCTCTATCCTGTCTTCATTCTGATGCTGGGGCTGGGTGAAGCATCCAAGGTCTTCGTCATCTTCTGGGCAACGCTCTTTCCGATCCTGCTATCCACCATTGGCGGCGTGAAGGAAGTGGACCGCAAGCTGATCGAAATGGCGCGCACCTATGGCGCAGGACCGATCGCGATTTTCCGTCGTGTGGTGTTGCCTGCTTCCGTTCCGGCGATTTTCGTCGGCTTGCGTCTTTCCGCCACCACCGCGCTCCTCCTGCTCATCGCTGCCGAGATGATCGGTGCGAATAAGGGTGTCGGCTTCCAGGTGATGAACGCCCAGTACAATTTCCAGATTCCGCTGGTGTACGCGTCGATCCTTCTTCTGGCGCTTCTCGGGCTCGCGGCCAATGCCGGGCTCGTGCTGCTCCAGCGCAAGCTTTGCCGCTGGTCTGCGCCGTCCCATTGATCCCCGCATCGATCCCCTTCTTTCAAGTTCAAAGGATAAGACCATGACGTTCCATTCCCGCAAGCTGCTGCTCTCGGCAGCCATCCTCTTCGGCCTGACCACCATCGCCTCGGCGGAAGAGGTGAAGCTGCGCTATCTCGCGAGCCAGGGCGGTCTTGCCGCCCATGAGCTTGCCGAAAAGCTCGGCTATTTCAAAGGTACCGGTGTGAGCTTTGAAAATGTCGGCTATGCCCAAGGTGGTCCGGCTTCGCTCTTTGCCCTTGCTTCCGGCGATGTCGAAATCGGCAGCGCTGCGACATCCGCCGTGCTGAACTCGATTGCCGGCGGAAACGACTTCGTCGCCGCCTATCCGTCGAACGGCATCAATGATCAGGTCCAGTCGGTCTTCTATGTCCTCGACGACAGCCCGATCAAGTCGATCAAGGATATTGCCGGCAAGACGATTGCAGTGAATACACTTGGCGCCCATCTGGACTACACGATCCGCGAGGCGCTGCATTCGCAGGGATTGCCGGTCGATGCGGCAAAGCCGGTGGTCGTGCCGGGACCGCAGCTGGAGCAGGTGCTTCGCTCCAACCAGGTGGACATCGCCGCCTTCGGCTACTGGCAGACGACCTTCGAAGGGCTTGCGAAGACGCATGGCGGTATCCGGCCGGTTTTCGATGACACGGATGTTCTCGGCGATATTGCCGGCGGCTTCGTGGTCTTGCGTCGCGATTTCATCAAGGCGCATCCAGAAGCGGCAAAGACCTTCGTCGAACAGTCTCAACGCGCGCTTGATTACGCTCGCGAACATCCGGAGGAAACCAAGGCGATATTCGCCAAGGCCCTGAAGGAGCGCGGCGAAAATCCCGAACTGGCGAAATATTTCCTCGGTTATGGCGTCCGCCCCGGCGGCAAGGCTGTCGATCGCGACCTGCAGTTCTGGATTGACGTGCTGACGCGCGAAGGCAAGGTAGAGCAGGGCCAGCTCGTGACGGAGAAGATCCTCTATTCGCCTGAAACCGCGACCGCCAGCAATTGAGGTGATGTGATGAGCGCCGTGCAATCTCTACGGGGAGAGGTGGCGATCCGCCACCTCTCCAAATCCTACCAGTTGAATGGCAAGCCGTTCCAGGTGCTGAAAGACCTGAACCTGACGATCCGATCCGGCGAGAGCCTGGCTATCGTCGGTGCCAGCGGGTCCGGCAAGACGACATTGCTGCGCGTGCTGGCTGGGCTTGAGGAGGCCGATCGTGGTGATGTGCTGATCGATGGAAACGCGGTGCGTGGCGTCGGTCGTGAGAGGGCGGTGATTTTTCAGGAGCCGCGGCTTCTGCCCTGGTTGACCGTGCTCGACAATGTTGCCTTTGGGCTCGAGACGCAGGGATTGAGCCGGGAAGAAGCACGCAGCCGTGCCCGTCGCTACATCAACCTCGTTGGCCTGCAGCAGTTCGAAAGTGCCTATCCGCGGCAGCTCTCCGGCGGTATGGCGCAGCGTGTGGGCATTGCTCGCGCTCTCGCCGTCCAGCCGGAAATCCTGCTTCTGGACGAGCCGCTCGGCGCGCTGGATGCCATGACGAAGATCGGCATGCAGCAGGAATTGGCAAGGATCTGGCGGGAGGAAGACGTGACCACGGTTCTCGTGACGCATGATCTCGAAGAGGCGATCTATCTTGCAGACCGGATTTTGATCCTGCCGCGTGAAAAGGGTGCTGCGCCACGATTGATCGATGTCGATCTTCCGCGCCCGCGTGACCGCAGTTCGCCAGCCTTTGTTCGCCAGCGCGAGGAACTGCTGCACGTCTTTGGCCTGCATTAGCGCAAGTGCATGAAACGGGTGGCTGTCAATCAAGCTGCCCTCTAACCCTTGGCTTTCATTAAATGGAGGCCCAAGGCTGTGACACTGCTGAATAACAAAGTCGCAATTATCACTGGCGCATCATCCGGTATTGGCCGGGCGACCGCGCTGCTCTTCGCCGCAGAAGGTGCTGCGGTCGTCATCAATGCGCGTGGCGAGCAGGCGCTGAATGAGGTTGCCGAAACAATTGCCGATCTGGGCGGCCGGGTGCATGCGGTGGTCGGCGATGTCGGACTTGCGCAGACCCATGAGCGATTGGTTCAGGCGGCGGATCTGTTCGGTGGTCTTGATATTGCCGTCAACAATGCAGGCGCTGTGGGCGCGATCAAGCCGCTTGCCGAACTTTCGCTCGAAGAATGGCATCACACATTGAACGCCAATCTGACCTCAGCCTTTCTCGGTACCCGTTTCCAGGTGCCATCGATGTTGGCGCGCGGCGGCGGGGCGATTGTCTTCACCTCCAGCTTTGTCGGCACGAGTGTTGGCCTGCCCGGAATGGCCGCCTATGGCGCGGCAAAGGCGGCGCTCATGGGACTGGTGAAAGGTCTGACCGCCGACTATGCCGCGAAAGGCATTCGCGCCAATGCCTTGCTGCCCGGTGGCGTGGATACGGCAATGGCTGGAGACGACGCACAAAAAGAATGGGCCGCTAGTCTTCACGCGTTGAAGCGCATCGCAAACCCTGAGGAATTGGCGCAGGCAGCGCTCTTCCTGGCAAGTCCGATGGCGAGCTTCGTTGCCGGATCCGCCCTGTATGCCGATGGTGGTAATGCTGCGGTCAAATGAAATGTTCGGCGGCGGCATGGGATGTTATCGCGCGCGCCATTCCTCAAGCGTCAGCGCATAGGTGACGTGGGGTCTGAGATGCGGATGTGTCTCTTCCGGCACGCGCGGATGATCGAAATCGCGTGAGGGGTCACGTTTCAAACCGATGCGCTTCATCACCGCGGTGGAGCGATGGTTATTGTGGACGGCGAAAGAGACGATCTCTGTAAGGCGCTTGTCGTCGAATGCCATGGCCAGCAGCGCTTTCGCCGCCTCCGTCACGTAGCCCTTTCCCCAGTATCGGGTGGCAAGCCGCCAGCCGATTTCCATGGTGCCGGGCGCAAAGACGTCGTCGACCGTAACGGGGGCAACGCCGCAAAAGCCCATGGGCTCGCCGGTCTCGCGATTTTCCATGGCATAAAAACCGAAGCCGGTGGCGTGGATCATGGCGTTGATCCGCTCCATCATGGCGTCGGATTCTTCATCGCTTCGACGAACGGCAAAGAACTCCATCACCTCGGGATCGGCATTGATCTCGCGGAAGAGAGTGCGGTCGCTGTCCTTCCAGTCGCGCAGGATGAGGCGCGGTGTACCGTGGATGATCATACGGTAACGAAATCCGACTTGCGATAGCCCTGGAGATAAAGAAGGGCGGTCAGATCGCCGTGATCGATGCGGATCTTTGCTTCGGCTGCGACGGCAGGCTTGGCATGAAGTGCCACGCCGCTGCCGGCAAGGTGAAGCATGCCGAGATCGTTTGCGCCATCGCCAACGGCCAGCGCATCTTCCGGTGAAATACCAAGCGTGTCGGCAATGTCGATCAGGGCATCGACCTTGGCCTGCTTGCCGAGGATGGGTTCGGCCACGGTGCCGTCCAATTGTCCGTCCTGCTCACCCAGAATGTTGGCACGATTTTCCTGGAAACCGATCATGTCCGCGACACGTGTCGTGAACACCGTGAAGCCGCCGGAAACGAGCGCGGTATAGTAGCCCTTCGCCCTCATCGTCGCCACGAGTTCCTTGCCACCGGGGGTCAGCGTGATGCGCTTTTCAATCACCTCATCGATGACAGAGACGGGCAGGCCCTTCAGCAGCGCGACGCGCTCGCGCAGTGCGGGCTCGAAAGCGATCTCGCCATTCATTGCACGCGCGGTGATCGCCGAGACCTTGTCCTTCAATCCAACCTCGGCAGCCAGTTCATCAATGCATTCCTGGCCGATCATCGTGGAATCCATATCGGCGATCAGGATTTTCTTACGGCGGGTGTCCTGATCCTGAATGACGATATCGATCGGCAGGCCGGCTATCGTGGAGGACAGCGTCTTGCGCGCGGCGTCCGTATCGGCGCCTTGCGGCAGCACGATATCGCAGGCAACACCGTCTGCCAGCCAATAGAGCCCGGACGCGCCAACGGCCTGCGCCGCAGTTTCCCCAAGGGCTGCGGCAAGAACAGGATTTGACGGATTGGCGATAAGCGTGGCAACGAAAGCCATGATGAAAAACCTTGATGAACCATTTGATGCGATCCTGATAACCGGCCCGACGGCAAGCGGCAAGTCCGCGCTTGCGCTTCGTCTTGCGCGCGAACACGGCGGCGTCGTCATCAATGCAGACAGCATGCAGGTTTACGACACGCTACAAGTGCTGACGGCCCGCCCTTCAGTGGAGGAGATGGAGGGGGTGCCGCATTATCTTTACGGGCACGTCCCCGCCAACGCGCTCTATTCGACGGGTGAATGGCTGCGAGACATAACGTCACGTCTCGATGAGGTAAGGGGGAAAGGGCAGCTCCCCGTGATCGTGGGAGGCACCGGGCTCTACTTCAAGGCGCTGACCGGCGGGTTGTCGGACATGCCGGCGATCCCTGCGGATATCCGGGAAGGGTATCGGCAGCGGCTGTTGGACGAGGGAAGTGCTGATCTCTACCGCGAACTGGAAGCCCGAGATCCGGAGATGGCAGGGACGCTGATGCCGACGGATGGCCAACGGATCGTGCGAGCACTGGAGGTTTTCGAAACGACCGGGCAATCGATCCGGTTGTTTCAGACTGCAACTGGTCCGATGATCGTCAATTCCGATCGTGCGCGCAAGATCGTGGTTCTGCCGGAGCGCAGCGTTTTGCATGATCGCATCAACCGCCGTTTTGCCGGTATGATGCAAAGCGGTGCGGTGGAGGAGGTCAAGGCGCTTCTTGCTCTTGCGCTTCCCGCAGACTCGACTGCGATGAAGGCCATCGGCGTATCGCAGATTGCCGAGATGCTGGACGGTCGCATGAGTGAGGCCGAGGTCATCGAGAAAGCCGCAGCTGCGACCCGTCAATATGCCAAGCGGCAAATGACCTGGTTTCGCAACCAGATGGGGCCGGACTGGCAGCGCATCATCCCGTGACCGTCTTACAGCATCGGCCCGAAAGTCGGAATCGATTTTCTGAAAGCACGATGCGTCGATCAAAGAAGATAGAGCGTGTCGCGATCTTTTAGATTCGCTTCCTGCGCTCTAGGTCTTTGTTTTGTCGCATGTCGTTATCGCAAAACCGCTGCACAGTTTTGCGTGGACCATGCTTCAGTCCTTCTTGTAGAGGCTTCCCAAAGGTTTCTTCAGCAAGGTCTCGCGAATGGACGAGCGTGTCTCATTGGTGAAGAACGGGCGGGCGGTGTCCGGCGCTGGAGAGAGTGGTGGCTCCGGTTCCGGCTTCGATGTTGTGGCTTTGTTGATACGCGGAAGCATGTCGGGGCGGTAGGGTTCGCAGTCGCCTCCGATGGTCTCGGACGAGTCATAGGTCCAGCCCCCCATCTCGATCTCGCCGACATCCTTGGCAACCGTCGCCTCATAGCTTTGCCGGAAGCCGGAGATATCCGGGCCCGAGATTGCGCGCATCCTTTTGACGATGGAGCGCAGGTCCACATTGTCCGGCACATCTTCATGGTGGTGGCTGATGATGCCATTTGCCTTTGGCAGCATGTGCGGCGGCAGGCGGTTGAAGCGCATACGCATCGGCACGTTGATCGCTTCGCCGAAGGCAATCGCTTCGCCATTGCCAAGCGAGGACAGGAAGCTGATCGTCGACGTTGACGAGTTCGAAATCGCCGAGCGGATGATCTCCTGGTCGTTGTCGTTGGACAGGCGCATGGCAAAGACCGTGGAGCACTGCGACAGGATTGTCTGGTCGAGTTCACCGGGGCGCTGCGTGATGATGCCTAGCGAGACGCCGTATTTGCGGCCTTCCTTGGCGATGCGGGCGATGGCCTGGCGCGTTGGGAAGAAGCCAAGTCCCGGATTGGCCGGAACGTAGCGGTGCGCCTCTTCGCAGACCACCAGCGTATGGATCGAGCCTTGACCCCAAAGCGCCAATTCGAAGGCCATGCGGCAAAGAACTGAGGCGACGGAGTTGACGACTTCAGACGGGATGCCCGCAAGTTGGAATACCGAAATCGGCTTGCCATCTCCCGGCACGCGGAAGATATGCGCCACCGTCTCCATGATCGTGTCACTGATGGTGCTGTTGGAGAACATGAAGTGGTAGCGCGGATCGTTGATCGCCGCCATGATGCGTAGCTTGAGAGTGCGAAGGACAGGCTTTTCTCCGCGCCCCTCCAGCCGTCCGATGCGCTCGTCTATCAGCGCCAGAAGATCGGCAATACGGTATGGGACCGGCGTGTCGGCGGTCAGTGCGGTTTTTTCCGAGGCACGACGCATGGTCGACGCGTCTGTTCCGCGAAAAGCGCGCTTGGCTTCCGGGATGAGATCGCGCAGCACATCCAATTCGTCGGCAGGCGGCTCTTGCCCACGAAACAGCACTTCTGTGAACTCTTCGAGCTTCATAAGCCAGAAGGGCAGATCCAGCGTATCGGTGTCGATGACGACGGAGGTGTTGGGAAAGGCCGCGGCAAATTCATTATGCGGATCGAGGACCAGCACCCGCAGCTTGGGGTCCTTCTCGATGGCCTTGTTGAGAAGCAGAGTGACGGCTGTCGTTTTGCCGACGCCGGTGGAGCCGACCACGGCGAAGTGCTTGGAGAGCATTTCCGGAATATTGACGATGGCATCGACGCTCTGATCCTGGCTCAGTTGACCGATGATGCAGCTGCCTCTCGCGCTATTCTCATAGATGCGGACGAGGTCGCTGGAGCGGATGCGGTGCGCGATGGCGCCGAGATAGGGATAGCGGGTGATGCCGCTTGTAAATTGTTCGATGCCTTCTGGCGTGGAGTAGATTTCACCGAGCAGTTCGACATCGATGAGCAGCGTGTTCGGTTCGCCTTCGGACCAGAGCGGGCCATCGACATTCATGGCATAGGTGAGGGCCGCGACACGGGTTTCACCGAGATCGATGGAGATGAGGCGCCCGACCGACCACAACTGAGCAAAGCTTGGATTGGCGCTATCGGTGGTGACGGAGATTCTGGCTTTCGAGCCGCTGCAGAAGATCACGCGCCCGAGCATGCGGTTGCCCGCTGTCTGAGCGTCGCGGCGGTCGTGATTTCCAGCTTTCGCCGATGTCTGCAGATCTTCGTTAAGCACGTGTTGTCCCTGCCAGGTCGATGCCGATGTCTTCACAAGGCCGTCTTTTTCTTGTCGGCAGGTTATAGACCTTGTGGCTTTAACAAGTGGTGTAATGCCTGCGTATTTTTATTGCGTTGGCGGGCGGTCCGCGGCAATAAAGTTAAGAACCGGTGCATTTTCTCGGCATTTTGCGTTGACGCCAATCTGGTTTCTGTCTAACACTCCGCTCCATGAAAAATCTTAACGTACTTATCGTGGTGGGACGGCGCATGGGCAGGATGGTGTAACCATCCGGCGAAAGCACCCATGCGCTGAACGAGGCTCCTCTAGGGGCCTTTTTTTATGTCTCCACTTGGGCGGTCACGCCCAGCGATATCCAAAAGCCAAATCGGGATGGAACAGGCAATGACGGATAAGGATACTACGGACAACAGCAATCGCATGACCGGCGCGGAAATCGTTTTGCGCGCGCTCAAGGACAATGGCGTCGAGCATATTTTCGGCTATCCGGGCGGTGCAGTTCTCCCGATCTATGACGAGATTTTCCAGCAGGAAGAAATCCAGCACATCCTGGTTCGCCACGAACAGGGTGCCGGCCACGCTGCGGAAGGTTACGCACGCTCCACCGGCAAGGTTGGCGTCATGCTTGTTACGTCCGGCCCGGGTGCGACGAATGCGGTTACGCCGTTGCAGGATGCGCTGATGGACAGCATTCCGCTCGTCTGCATCTCCGGCCAGGTTCCCACCACGCTGATCGGCTCCGATGCCTTCCAGGAATGCGATACGGTGGGCATTACGCGCCCCTGCACCAAGCACAACTGGCTGGTCAAGGACGTCAACGAGCTGGCGGGCATCATTCATGAAGCCTTCCGCATCGCTCAGACGGGTCGCCCGGGCCCGGTCGTCGTCGACGTTCCGAAAGACATCCAGTTCGCCACCGGCACCTATACGCCGCCATCCGCTGCCATTCAGCAGAAGAGCTATACGCCGAAGGTTCAGGGCGATTTGAACGCCATCCACGCGGCGATCGAACTGATGTCGAAGGCGAGACGCCCGGTTTTCTATACCGGTGGCGGTGTCGTCAATTCCGGTCCCGAAGCCACCCGGCTGCTACGCGAGCTGGTCGAGCTGACCGGCTTCCCGATCACGTCCACCCTGATGGGTCTTGGCTCTTATCCGGCCTCCGGGGACAAGTGGCTGGGCATGCTCGGCATGCATGGTTCTTACGAAGCCAACATGACCATGCATGATTGTGACGTCATGGTCTGTATCGGCGCGCGTTTCGACGACCGTATTACCGGCCGGCTGAATGCCTTTTCGCCCAATTCCAAGAAGATCCACATCGATATCGATCCGTCCTCGATCAACAAGAATGTTCGCGTCGACGTTCCGATCATCGGCGATGTCGGTCGTGTTCTGGAAGATATGGTTCGTCTGTGGCGGGCACTGCCTGCCAAGCCCGAAAAGGCGCAGACGGCGGAGTGGCACAGCCAGATCGCACGCTGGCGGGCACGCAACTCCTTTGCCTACAAGAATTCCAACGACGTCATCATGCCGCAATATGCGCTGGAGCGTCTGTCGGAAGCGACCAAGGGGCACGATACCTACATCACCACCGAAGTCGGCCAGCACCAGATGTGGGCGGCACAGTTCCTCGGCTTCGAACAGCCGAACCGCTGGATGACCTCCGGTGGCCTTGGCACGATGGGTTACGGCTTCCCGGCCGCCATCGGCGTTCAGGTCGCTCATCCGGATGCGCTGGTCATCGACGTTGCCGGTGACGCCTCGATCCAGATGTGCATTCAGGAAATGTCCTGCGCCATCCAGTATAATCTGCCAGTCAAGATTTTCATTCTGAACAACCAGTATATGGGCATGGTCCGCCAGTGGCAGCAGCTGCTGCACGGCAACCGTCTCTCCAACTCCTATACCGAAGCGATGCCGGATTTCGTCAAGCTGGCGGAAGCCTATGGTGCCGTCGGCATGTATTGCGACAATCCGAAGGAGCTGGATGACAAGATTGCCGAGATGATTGCGGTGAAGAGGCCGGTGATCTTCGATTGCCGCGTTGCCAATCTCGCCAATTGCTTCCCGATGATCCCGTCTGGTAAGGCACATAACGAGATGCTGCTGCCAGATGAAGCAACGGACGAAGCCGTCGCCAATGCCATCGATGCCAAGGGCCGCCAGCTCGTTTAAGCGTGGGAAGAGGATAAAGACATGAACGCACACCTACAGCCCACCGGCTCCGCATACTTCATCCAGACGGAAACGGCGATGGTGGAAAACCACACGCTTTCCGTTCTCGTCAACAACGAGCCAGGCGTCCTCGCTCGCGTGATCGGCCTGTTCTCCGGCCGTGGCTACAACATTGAAAGCCTGACGGTTTCGGAGACCGAGCACGAGGCGCATCTGTCGCGCATCACCATCGTGACGCGCGGTACGCCCGGTGTCCTGGAGCAGATCAAGGCGCAGCTTGAGCGGATCGTTCCGGTTCACCGCGTGGTGGATCTGACGGTGCGTGCCCGCCAGGCCGGGCAGGAGCGTCCGATCGAACGCGAAGTGGCCCTTATCAAGGTCGCAGGACGCGGAGAAGATCGCGCGGAGACCTTGCGTCTTGCCGATGCCTTCCACGCCAAGGTGGTGGACGCGACGCTCGATCACTTCATTTTCGAGATCACCGGCAAGTCCTCCAAGATCGATCAGTTCGTTTCGATCATCAAGCCGCTCGGCCTGATCGAGATTTGCCGCACCGGCATTGCGGCGATGAACCGCGGTCCGGAGGGTATGTAAGCTCTTTTGCTTGTCGATCGAATGCTGAGGAAGGTCCCACTTCGTGGGGCCTTCTTTTTTGCTTGTTGCCTCGCCAGTCGGAGCGTGATGCGCCTAAGTCCCTGTCTGTCACGTGGTGGGCATCGCTCGAGCACGACCTGTCGCTGTGCGCCCTAAGATTTTCCGGTGTAAATATGGAGGGCAGAGCTCTGGTGTGAATGCAGGGCAGGCGAAGACCTGCTGCTGTTGCGCCGATGCTCCTCACGTTACGTAAACTTATGATGCATAACGGTTTTTCTTGAAATTTTTGGAGCAACGCGGGTCGATTAAACTTTTATACATTTGTTCTTTCGCATAGTGGCGGCCGTTCTTCGCGCCATGACGGTGCGTTTCATCATGACAGACAAAGCAATGATCCGTGGCCTCGGAGGGGTATCGGTCGGCGGTCGCTATTGTCATCTGCAGCCTGATTTAAGCGAGGACAAATGTCGTTTTTCGAGAACGCAAAAATTCGCACCAAGATACTGAGCCTGATACTCCCGGTTTCCCTGGTTGGTCTGGGGGGTGTGGGCGCTGTTGCTATCAACTACAAGAATGCCGACACCGCCTATTCCGACCTCATTTCAAAGAATAGCGCCGCCACGACTGAGCTATTTCGTGCTAATACATCTCTTGTGGCCCTAGGTTACGATACGACGCTTGGTTTATTGCAAGCGGAGCAAGGCCGTAAGCCAGCCGAAATCCAAGATGATTACAAGAAAGACGTTGGTGCGCTTTTTGCCAGGCTTGAGGCAGCGCCTAAGCTTCTTCCAGAAATCAACTCCTCCCTGTCTGACATCACCGATCGGGCACGCGCCATCGTGAAGGCCACTGATGAAGTCTGGGTGATGATGAAGAATGGCGATTTCCTGACCGCTCGCCGTAAGCTGACTGACGTCAACGCGCAAATTGCCGATTGGCGAGCCGATATCCGGGCGTTGAATGAGAATTCACTGAAGGAGGTCGTTGATCAGTCTAACACTCTGTCTGCCCTCACCAATTCCACCATACTTTACTCTCTTATTGCACTCGGGTTGCTGTTCTCATCCGCTGTAGCCATCTCATTGCTAGTATCGTCCCGTGGAATTACCGGCCCGATCGCTCGGCTTTCCACACGCATGGTCTCTCTCGCCGGTGGCGAGACGCGCGAAGAGATCGACGGAGTTGGTCGCAAGGACGAGGTTGGTCAGATGGCGCAAGCCGTTGCCGTCTTCCGCGAGAATGCACTTGAGCGCATCCGTCTTGAACAGGAAGCAGATGCCAATCGCAGCCTGTCGGAGAAGGAGCGCATTGCCCGCGACGAGCAGAAGGCCAGGGAAGCCGCAGACACGCAGTTTGCCGTCGACAATCTCGCCAACGGATTGTCACGCCTGTCGGATGGCGATGTCTCTTATCGCATCAGCCAGCCTTTCGTCGCCCATCTCGATACGGTTCGCGAGAACTTCAACGCCTCTGCCGAAAAGCTTCAGTCTGCTTTGACCCGCGTGGCCGAGAATGCCCGTGGTATCGATGCCGGTGCAAACGAGATCCGTGCCGCGGCAGACGATCTTGCCAAGCGCACCGAACAGCAGGCAGCCTCGGTCGAAGAAACCGCAGCGGCACTGGAAGAAATCACCACCACGGTGAAGGACTCCACCCGTCGCGCCCAGGAAGCCGGCCATCTGGTTGCCAAGGCCCGCACCGGTGCCGAACAGTCGGGTGAGGTCGTTCGCAAGGCTGTCGTTGCGATGGAGCGGATCGAGAAGTCGTCGGGTGAGATTTCCAACATCATCAGCGTCATCGATGAGATCGCCTTCCAGACCAACCTTCTGGCACTCAATGCCGGTGTCGAAGCTGCCCGTGCCGGTGAAGCGGGCAAGGGCTTTGCGGTCGTTGCCCAGGAAGTGCGTGAACTGGCACAGCGTTCTGCCAGTGCCGCCAAGGACATCAAGGGTCTGATCTCGACGTCCAACACGCAGGTTCAGGAAGGCGTTGAGCTTGTCGGTGAAACCGGCCGTGCGCTGGAAACCATCGTTGCCGAAGTGCAGGAGATCAACCGCCACGTCATGGCGATTGTGGAAGCGGCACAGGAGCAGTCCTCCGGTCTGCAGCAGATCAACACGGCTGTGAACCAGATGGACCAGGACACGCAGAAGAATGCGGCGATGGTGGAAGAGACGACGGCTGCCAGCCATGGTCTTGCCCGCGAAGCCTCTTCGCTGAACCAGCTTCTCGGTCAGTTCAAGCTGTCTGCCACCTTCGAAGCGCCGATCCGCGCCGCAACGCCTGCGGAGCGTCCGTCAGCGTCACCCGCCCGCGCGCTTGGCCGCAAGCTTGCAACCGCCTTCAGCGGCAATGCAGCCGTCAAGCAGGACTGGGAAGAGTTCTAAGAACACCCAAACGACGAGTTCAAATGATGAAGCCGGGCGTCAAGAACGCCCGGCTTTTTTGTTTCGTCTCTATGCTGCGAGCCTCAGAAATAGAATCCGCAAACGGCGCTAAGCCAATGAAATGGAATCACAACATCGCCAGTGACGTCTTTCTGGTCGGCGGCGGAAAAGCAGCATCGAGCGATGCCCAGTCCTCATCGCTGATATCGAGATCGGTAGCGCCGCGATTTTCCTCGACCCGCTCCGGCTTGGCGCTTTTGGGGATGGCGAGCACGCCGTCACGTTCCAGAAGGAAGGCGAGTGCCACCTGGGCCGGCGTTGCCTGATACGCCTTGGCGATGCGGATCAGTTCATGATTGTTGAGAATGCGCCCCTGTTCGATCGGGGAATAGGCCATGAGTGGCAGGCCCTTCTCCTGGCACCAGGGCAGAAGGTCATATTCCACGCCGCGCCGGGACAGGTTGTAAAGCACCTGGTTGACCGCGCAGTGGCGACCGTTCTCAACCTCGAACAATTCCTCCATGTCGTCCGTATCGAAATTCGACACGCCCCAGTCCCGGATCTTGCCGGACTGCTTCAACGTTTCAAATGCCGCGACCGTTTCCTCCAATGGGTGGGAGCCTCGCCAGTGGAGAAGGTAGAGATCCAGGTGATCGACACCGAGACGTTTCAGGCTGCGTTCGCAAGCCTCGATCGTTCCCGTCGCGCTGGCGTTGAAGGGATAGACCTTGCTGACGAGGAACACCTCGTCGCGCAGATCCGCAATTGCCTTCCCAACGATCTCTTCCGATCGCCCGTCGGCATACATTTCCGCCGTATCGACAACCGTCATGCCGACCTCGACCGCTTTGCGGATGCTTGCCACCTCCTGTGCCTCTTCGGCGTTGCTCTCGCCCATGTTCCAGGTGCCGATGCCGAGAGCGGGGATGTCTCTTCCCGAGGGTAGGGTCAGCGTTGGGATATCGTCATACATGAAGGCCTCCTCCTATGTTTCTCAAATAATAAACCAGAAGCGATCTCTCTCGATCCATCAAAACTTGTGCGACATGCCATTCATACCGACTGCTGGTTTTCCCCTTGGCTGGTGAATAGGATGACGCTTCAAGGGGATATTCATGACGATCGAGACTTTCATCGCGCTTCTGGTGTTTGCGTTCACCACATCGATCACGCCAGGGCCGAACAATATGATGCTGTTTGCGTCCGGAGTGAATTTCGGCTTTCGCCGGACTATTCCGCACATGCTTGGTATTGGCGTGGGTTTCCTGTCGTTGCTGATCGGTGTGGGGCTTGGACTTGGCGCACTGCTGCACTCGATCCCGGTGCTCTACACCGCTTTGAAATTTGCCGGCGGTGCCTATCTCGTCTGGATTGCTTGGAAGATTGGAACGTCTCGCAGCCTCGGTGACGGAAAGGTCGGTGCCAGGCCCATGACATTTTTCGGTGCGGCTGCGTTTCAGTGGGTCAACCCGAAAGCGTGGGTGATGGCAGTCGCTGCCATGGCAACCTACACGGATGAGAGCCAGTATATGCTGACGGTCCTGCTTGTCGGTCTTGCCTTTGCGGCTGTGAACCTTCCGAGCGTTTCGACGTGGGCAGGGTTCGGCTCTGTGCTGCGCGAATGGCTCTCCGTTCCGGTGCGGTTGAAATGGTTCAACATCACCATGGCGGTGCTGTTGGTACTCAGCCTCTGGCCGATGTTGAAGTGAAGCTCAAGGGCCTGCCAAGCTTCTCGCTTTACCCCAATCCGAAAGGAAGATCGGGCTTCGTCAGCATCAGCCAAACGATCGCGATGACAGCGAAGAAGGCCGGGTAGCCGCAGGCAAACCAGATTCGGTACAGTTTGAACCATCGAGGCGGAAGAGCCGAACCGGCATCTGCCGAGGCCCTGGCAATATCGCGCAGCCTGATCTGAATCCAGACGACCGGAAGCCAGAAGAGACCGACGAAGACGTAGAGTAGGAGCGAGAGCCAGACCCATCCTTGCGTCAGCGGCCAGCCTATCAGGCGTGCCAGAAGATAGCCGGTGATCGGTTGAAGGATGGCGGCCGTTGCCGTGAAGATGGTATCGGCGATCACCACCGTTCCTGCAACATGGGCAATCAGCGTCGGGTTCTCGGTGCGACGCGCCATGACCATGAAGAAGGCGATGCCCGCCCCGGTTCCGAGCAGCACCGTGGCGCCGATGACATGAGCGAGGCGGAGCATGTCTTCCAGCGTCATGCGCCTACCGTTCTTCCAGCGTCGCCAACGCCGCGAGAGTGAGAACGATCGATGGCAGCACCTTCACAAGCGGCCCGAGCGGATCGAGCCAGAGCGACGGCTCAAGGACCGTTGCACCAAGAAGATAGAATGCCGTCAGCAACAGCATTCCTTGCATTGCCCTTCTGGAAAAGCGCTTGATAAGGACGGCGACGCCAAGCGTGATATCGAGCACGCAGGTCGCAAGTGTGAGGGCGGTGGCCGCAGAGGGTGGCAGGAGGATTAGGAAGTGGCTTGCAGCACCCTCGAGATTTGTCAGCGGAACGAGGCCGGACAGCAGCCAGAAGAGCGACAGGCAAAGAATGACGATTGGTTTCAGCAGATAGAGGCGAGCGAACCAGAGGTCCTGCACGGCAGATGGATGACGCGCCAGCGTCTCGGCGGCCGTTGCGACCGAGAGCGTGTTTGTCTGCGCTTGGGTTGACACGCCTTCCGACATCACCGCCATGGCCGTGGATCGAAGCGGCGAGCGCCAGCCGAGATAGCCTGCGAGATCCGCCAACATGCTGACAGGCTTGGCTATGGCGGGTGAGAGGGAGAGAAACTTTGCAGGTGGAAGGCCGAGCCATTGGCGATGGAGCGCAACGAGGTCTTTCAGCGTCACGGTCTCATCGGCTGCCAGGTGCAGGTCGCTTCCCGGCGCGATATGGCCACTGACGGCGCGCGATACCGCCGAGGCGACATCGTTGACCGAGACCACGCGAACGGGGCTCTCCGCATGCGCGAGAGGAACGACGCGGGGCAGACCAGCGAGTGCCCGAATGAGTGCTGTGCCGCCATGGGCGTTGCGACCGATGACGAGGGCTGGGCGGAAGATGACATGCGGCAAACCACTCGCGGCAAGGGCTTCGTCGGCGCCGCGTTTGGTCGCCAGGAACGGCAAGTTTGCAGCGGTGCCGGAGGTTTGCGCGGAAATTTGTATGACGAGCCTGCCGCGTGCCAGAATGCAGGCTTCATAGAGCGCCAGCATCGCGTCCAGCTGCGTGGCAGAGAGATTGTCTGCCAAACCATCTTGAAGCGCACCCGCGCAATTGACGATGACCTCATGGTCCGCCACCAGTTCTGTCCAACTTTCGGCATCCTTCATCCGCGCAAGATTACCATCGATCCAGTTGGCGAGGGGGAATTTCCGGCGGGCCGTGACGGTATTGCGCGCCAGACCGGTGACGACATGGCCGTCATTGTGCAACCTGCGAAGAATGTCCGAGCCGATGAAGCCGCTTGCACCAAGAATCAATATCTTCATGCATCTATCTAATCAAATGTGACGTGGGATGCCATCGCCTGCCCCTGCCAGTTGCGTCTTCCCGTCGCTTCCGGGCGGAACATTCTTCTTTCGTTCTTTTTCTGTTGCGCTTGCGGCTCGAATCCTGCGAAGAGGATGGATGCAATTTTCTCCGCAACAGGATGAAGCCCTCAAGGCTGTTTCGCGCTGGTTGAAGGAAGGCCGTTCGCCGGTATTCCGTCTCTTCGGCTATGCCGGCACGGGCAAGACCACGCTCGCCAAGCACTTTGCCGAGCATGTCGATGGCGAGGTACTGTTTGCCGCGTTTACCGGCAAGGCCGCGCAGGTTCTGCGTTCGCGTGGCGCTTCCAATGCCCGCACCATCCACTCGCTGATCTACCGGCCGCGTGGCGAAGAAGCCGTCGAGGACGAGGAAACCGGTAAGACATCGATTGCGCCGATGTTCACCATCAATCGCCAAAGCCCGCTTGCCAAGGCCGCGCTCATCATCATCGATGAATGCTCGATGGTGGATGAACAGCTCGGCAAGGACCTGATGAGCTTCGGCACGCCTGTTCTGGTGCTGGGCGATCCCGGACAGTTGCCGCCGGTTTCAGGCGGTGGTTACTTCACCGAGCAGGAGCCGGATTATCTGCTGTCGGAGATCCATCGTCAGGCAAAGGACAACCCGATTATCCAGCTTGCCATGGATGTGCGAGAGGGACGTGAAATCATGCGCGGCGACTACGGCACTGCGCAGGTGATTTCCAAGTCGGAGGTGACCCAGTCTCTAGTGCTGGACGCGGATCAGGTTCTGGTCGGGACCAACCGGACGCGCAAGCGCTACAATCAGCGTCTTCGCGAGTTGAAGGGCTTTTCGGCGGAATATCCGCAATCCGGCGACAAGTTGGTATGCCTGCGCAACGATCCTGCGAAGGGCCTGCTCAACGGGTCCCTCTGGCAGGTGATGAGTTCATCTCGGGAGACGGTCAAGCCGGGCATCAATCTGATGATCAGGCCGGAAGACGACGATATGGATCGCGGTGCGGCGAAGATCAAATTGCTTAAAGCGGCCTTCGAGGAGACGGATACGGAAATTCCGTGGTCCACGCGCAAGCGCTATGATGAGTTCGACTACGGCTATGCGCTGACGGTGCACAAGGCGCAGGGTTCGCAGTGGAACAATGTCGTGCTCTTTGATGAAAGCTACGCGTTTCGCGACACGCGCGAACGCTGGCTTTACACTGCAGTGACCCGCGCGGCGGAGACACTGACCATCGTCCGGTAGGTTTTGTTGGGCTTATCAGTGCGTTTCAGTGCTCGATGATGCCCATTGTCAGCGCTTTTGCGACCACCTGAAAGCGGTTGTTCACGCCGAACTTCCCAAGAAGGCCTTCTTCCAGCCCGCTCAGTTCATCTGCAGACATGCCGAGGGTGCGGCTGAGGCGTGTCGATGAATAGCCTTCCGCCATCAATTCGAGGCAGTACTTTTCCTGCTCCGTCAGATTGGAAACCGTGTCGTAGACAGGCTCGGGATAGGTCTCGTCGGACACGTCCATCAGGTTGCTGATCTGGTCGATCTGGCGATGAACGGTGGATATCTCCAGCGTCAATTCGCGCTTGCGGGTTTCAAGCGCAGTCTGGAAAATGTCGTCTGCTGCTTCCTGGGATGGGGCATGATCAAGCTTGCCCATGATCTCCTGAATGACCGCAACCGCAACGCCGATATCGCGCAGCAGGTTGATGACGGCCATGCGGCGAACGTCCTGGTGCGAATAGATGCGCATCAGCCCCATGCGGCGGGAGGAGAGGATCTTCTTCTCTTCATAAAAATGCAGGGTTCTGTGCGTGACCCCGAACAGATTTGCCATGTCTGCAATGACGACGGGCTCGGGCGGGAGGGAGGATGGGACCTTGACGTCTGGTAGAAAGCCCTTCGAGATCTTCGATCCCGGCGCTGCGGTTGTCTCGGTTACCTTTTTCATGGATTTTCTGCTCCATGACCCGGTGGTGAGAACGACCGTATCGCGGCCATCCTGGCCCGGCATGGTCATATCCCGGACATCCAGCTCCGGCATGGCGGCTGCGCCCATATCAGTAGCGAAAGCGGCGTCTAAACTCAAATCGATATGAGAGTCTTCTAATGAAAATGATTGCGTCATGTCGGTCCCCGATCCTTAGGGGCGAAAATGCGCGCGCGCGAAGATGGTTCCACGAAAATCTCGATTTTTTTTGGTGGCTTGCAAAATGATGCGATAAGGGGAGAGATGACGTCCGATCGGGGTCGTCATGCAGCGCCCTCCACCATGAACGCCGGGGAATGAGATGCCGACCAAACTGTCCGTCAATTTGAACGCGATTGCCATGCTGCGTAACCGGCGCGACTTGCCCTGGCCGGATGTGGCGTCATTCGGCCGTATTGCGCTGCAGGCGGGGGCCAGCGGACTGACGGTTCATCCACGACCGGACCAGCGCCACATCCGCTTTCTGGACCTGCCACTGCTTCGGGCGTTGATCGATGACGAGTTTCCGCAAGCCGAATTCAACATGGAAGGCTATCCCACCGAGGACTTCCTTCTGCTTTGCGAAGAAAATGAGCCGGAGCAGGTGACGCTGGTACCGGACGATCCATCGCAGGCGACCTCCGATCATGGTTGGGATTTTCGAAAGCATGGTGATTTTCTCAAGCATGTCACCTCTCGTCTCAAGGCAGGCGGCATGCGGGTGTCGCTCTTCGCCGACGGCGATGCAGACCGTTCCGTCATGGAACTGGCAGCGGCCACGGGCGCTGCGCGTATCGAGCTTTACACCGGTCCCTATGGCGGCTGTTACGATAACCCGGAAGCGGCTGCGCACTGGATTGAGAAACTCGGACAGACGGCTGATTTTGCGAAGGAATTCGGACTTGACGTCAATGCCGGACACGATCTTACCGTGGACAATCTTCCGGCACTGGTGAAGCGCATTCCTCATCTTGCTGAGGTATCGATCGGCCACGGCCTGACGGCAGATGCTCTCGAATACGGCATGGCCGAAACGGTTCGGCGTTTTTGCCGGGCCTGCGGTCAGGCTATTTCATAACTCACGTCAATTTTTGCCCCTACAATGAAACCGCGTACAACCTGCGCGGTTTGATTTTCTGATTGTAATGAGGGCAAGTCTTATGCAGGAACATCATGTCGTCGTCGTTGGGGGAGGCTTCGGCGGGCTACAAACTGTCCATGGTCTGAAGGGTGTGCCGACACGGATCACCCTGATCGATCGCCGCAACCATCATCTCTTTCAGCCGCTTCTTTATCAGGTCGCAACGACGGCACTCTCGACATCGGAGATCGCCTGGCCCATCCGCCACCTGTTTCGCGACAGGCCTGAAGTCTCGACCGTGCTTGCCGAGGTGTCGGGCGTTGATCGGACCAATCGCACCGTTCATCTCACTCATGGCGAGACGGTCTCCTTCGATACGCTGGTGCTCGCGACCGGTGCGCGCCATGCCTATTTCGGCAATGACGCCTGGGAAAAACATGCCCCTGGTCTGAAGACCTTGGAGGATGCGACGACCATCCGCAGGCGTCTGCTTCTTGCCTTCGAGCGTGCCGAGCTGGAAAAGACGGAGGAGGTCAAGCAGGCCTATCTCACCTTCGTCGTCATCGGCGCGGGTCCCACTGGCGTCGAAATGGCGGGCATGATCGCCGATCTTGCCAAGAAGGTTCTGCCGCCGGAGTTTCGCAACATCGATACGCGCAAGACGCGCATCATCCTCGTCGAGGCGGGCAAGCGCGTGCTGCCTGCTTTCACCGAGGAGCTATCGGAGTACAGCAAACGCGCGCTGGACAAACTCGGCGTCGAAGTGATGCTCGGAACGCCCGTCTCGGATTGCACCGAAGAGGGCGTCAAGGTCGGCGATCATTTCATTCCCGCACGGACCATCATCTGGGGTGCTGGCGTACAGGCCTCTCCGGCTGCGCAATGGCTCGGTGTCAAGGCGGACCGCGCCGGGCGCACCGAGGTTGGTCCTCATCTCCACATTCCAGAGGACCCGAACATCTTCGTCATCGGCGATACGGCATCCGTTCAGCAGGCAGACGGCAAGACGGTGCCTGGCATCGCGCCTGCGGCCAAGCAACAGGGAGACCATGTCGCCAAGCTCATCAAGGCGCGACTGACGGGGAAGGCGGAGCCCGCGCCGTTCAAATATGTGCATAAGGGGAACCTTGCCACGATCGGCAAGCGAGCTGCGGTCATCGATTTCGGCAAGATCAAGCTGAAGGGCGTCATCGCCTGGTGGATATGGGGCCTTGCCCATATCTACTTCCTCATCGGCACACGCTCGAGGCTCGCCGTCGCCTGGAGTTGGCTGTGGATCTACCTCAGCGGCCAGCACAGTGCGCGTTTGATTACCCAGCGTGACACGCTGAAGGATGAGGCGCAGCCTGTGGGAAAGACTCTCTAACGAAAAGAGGCGGGTCCTGATCAGGCCCCGCCTCGGTTTTGTCTACGTGCTGTGACGCTTGGATCAGGCGTCGAGCGTCGCCATGTCGATGACGAAGCGATAGCGCACATCGCTCTTGAGTACGCGCTCATAGGCCTCGTTGACGTCCTTGATGTCGATCTTCTCGATCTCGGAGACGATGTTGTGTTCACCGCAGAAATCCAGCATTTCCTGGGTTTCCTTGATCGAACCGATCATCGAGCCGGACAGGCTCTTGCGGCCTGGGATCAACGAGAAGGCGTGGACGGGAATGGCGTTTTCAGGTGCGCCGACCACCACCATCGAGCCATTGACCTTGAGCAGGCCGAGATAGGCGTTCCAGTCGATTTCTGCCGATACGGTGCAGATGATGAGATCGAAGGTGCCGGCGAGCTTCTCGAAGGTCGAGGCATCGCTCGTCGCGTAGTAGTCCTTCGCACCGAGCTTCATGCCGTCTTCCTTCTTGGAAAGCGACTGAGACAGCACGGTGACATCCGCGCCCATGGCTGCACCGATCTTCACGCCCATATGGCCAAGACCACCCATGCCGACGATGGCGACCTTCTTGCCGGGACCGGCGTTCCAGTGCTTGAGCGGCGAATAGAGCGTGATGCCGGCGCAGAGAAGCGGCGCAGAGGCGTCGAGCGGCAGGTTGTCCGGAATGGAAAGCACATAGCCTTCCTTGACGACGATGTGGTCGGAGTAACCGCCCTGGGTCGCCGTCTTGCCATCGCGCTCGACCGAGTTGTAGGTCTGGACGAGGCCCGGCATGTATTGCTCGTTATCGACGTCACGGCTGGCGCAGCCAACGCAGCTATCGACGAAGCAGCCGACACCGACATGATCGCCAACCTTGAAGCGGGTCACCTTGGAGCCGACGGCCGTCACGACACCAGCAATCTCGTGACCGGGGACGATCGGATAGACCGCATTCTTCCATTCGTTGCGAACAGTATGAATGTCCGAATGGCAGATGCCTGCATATTTGATGTCGATGACGACATCGTCCTCGTTCGGCTCGCGGCGCTCGAAGGTGAACGGCGTAAGCGGCTTGGATGCGTCTGTTGCAGCATAACCTCTTGCAGTGGCCATCTGAAGTTCCTTTCAACTGTGGAATGGGATGGTCGATCATGCGCCCGGAACACGAAAGAGCGTTAGAGCGATCCTCCAAGCTTCTTGCATAATTCTACAAAATTGCGGTGGGCCCTCTTTGCGAAGAGGGGAAGGCATTTTAGATATGCCCCAACGGAATTGCCGTTTGCCCCAAGGTTTTCGCCCATGACGCTGCCTTTCAGCCCTTACCAGGAAATCGTCTCGATTGCCGCGCGCTATGCCAAGGCCGAGGGGGAAGTGACGACCGACATCGATGCCTTGCGGCTCAGCAAACGCTCAAGCCCGAGCGCGCCTTGCCACGGCAGCTATCATCCCTGTTTTGCCATGGTCATTCAGGGCGCCAAGAGCCTACAACTCGGCACCGACACCATCAATTACGGGGCAGGGGATTACCTGCTGACCTCGTTCGATCTGCCGGTGGCGTGGCGTGTGGTGGAGGCAAGCCAGGAAGTGCCGCATTTTTGCATTTCGATTGCGATCAACAGTGAGAAGCTCCTCGACGTGATGAGCCGGGCGCAGATCGCTCGCCCGCCCACGGCCGTCCTCAGCCAGCGCGGCATCGTGGTGAATGCCGCAACGCCTGAGCTTCTGGATGCGACGACGCGGCTTTTGCGCTTGCTTGATCGTCCAGCTGATATTCCTGCCATGGCGCCCTTGATCGAGCAGGAGATTCTCTACCGCATTCTCACAGGGCCAGCAGGTGGGCAGTTGATGAGCATTCTGGCGGCAGACAGCCATGGCAACCGGATTGCCCGTGCGATCGCATGGCTTCGTGAGAACTACGCCCGCCCGATCCGTATCGAGGATGTGGCAGAACGGGTCGGCATGAGCGTCTCTTCCTTCCACCAGCATTTCAAGGCGGTGACGGCGATGACGCCGGTGCAGTATCAGAAGCAGTTGCGCCTCCACGAGGCGCGCCGACTGATGCTGTTGGAACGGCTGGACGCGGGCACCGCCAGTCACCGTGTGGGCTACCAGAGCCCTTCGCAGTTCAGCCGGGAATATGCCCGCGTCTATGGACTGTCGCCAGCGCGCGATGTGGAAGCGTCGCGTGAGAGCATGAGCACCGCTGCAGAGTGATCCGGCTTCCCATACCCCGGCTCTGCGCCGGAGTATGAGTGGCTAAAAGGGTTAGCCGATCAGAGCGGCTTTGTGGGCCTTGAAGAACTCCGCGGAGGTCTGCGGCTTCTTGCCCGTCAGCGTTTCGTAGTCATCGGTCAGGATTTCGAAGTTGCCGGCTGCGATATTGGCATCCGCCGAGGCCAGCATTGCAGCGACAAAACCGGGAAGGCCGGCACCTTCGATGCCCTTCTTCAGATCGTCAGGCGAAACCTTGACCGCTGTGAGCGGCTTGCCGGTCGCTTCGGAGACCAAAGCGGCAATCTGGTCTGCATCGAGCAGTTCCGGTCCCGTCAGCGTGTAGGTCTTGTTTTCCGCCTTGCCCTTGGCGAGAGCGGCTGCGGCTGCGCGAGCGCAGTCATCCCGCGAGATGTTGGAGACCTTGCCGTTGCCCGATGCCGTGAACCACTGACCACCTGCCAGATTATGCGGCATGCCGTGAAGGTAATTGTCGAGATACCAGGCATTGCGGATGATCGTGTAGGGAAGGCCGCTTGCCTTGACAGCCTCTTCCGTTCCCAGATGGTCAGGGGCAAAGGTGACGAGCGATTTGTCCGGGTTCGGCATCGAGGTGTAGGCAAGATGCTTGACGCCTGCCTTGGTCGCGGCGGCAACGGCTGCCTTGTGCTGCGTCAGGCGTTGGCCGGGAACGGCGAGAGCGTCGGTGGAAATGATGAGCAGCGTGTCGATCCCCTGAAATGCTGTCTCAAGCGAGGATGCATCGTCGAAATCGGCAGCGCGTGTCTCCACACCCTGTGCGGCGAGACCGGCGAGCTTGCTCGTATCGCGGCTGGCGGCAACGATGCTGGCCGCCGGAACCTCATAGGTTTCCAGCAGATGATGGATGATGGCCTGGCCGAGATGACCAGAGGCGCCGGTCACGAGAATCTTGCTCATAATGTCTGTCCTTTGTTGGTCTCAAAAAGAGAGTAGCTCTAAAATAAGAATTGACCGGGTGCTGTAAAGAAGGCATTTCTGACGCCCTACGTTACCAGAAGGGAACCACCGCCATGGGCGCGACAGTCTCACGGTTGAAGCCAACAGCAACGAGTGCTTCCGCGCAGGTCTCAGCGCCTCTTCCAGATTTCGCCAATCTCGATTTCGACAACTGCCCCGTGCGCGATCTGCTCAATCATATCGGCGGTAAATGGTCGACGCTGCTGTTGCAGGCGCTCGCCGAGCGCCCCTATCGCTTCGGTGAATTGCGGCGCATGGTGCCCGATATCTCACAACGGATGCTGACCCAGACGCTGCGTGATCTGCAGCGTGATGGCTATATTCACCGCGAGGTGTTTCCGACCAAGCCGCCCAGCGTGGAATATAGCATGACGCCGCTCGGGCGGTCGCTTTATCTGCCCTTGTCGCAGGTCATCAATTGGGCACTCGATCATCATGATGCGGTGAAGCAGGCGCGCGTGACGTTCGACGCCACGGCGTAACCCTTTGTGCCATATATAAATTTCAGCGGACCTTATATTGCGGCGCGTCAATTCGCACCACGGGTTCAAGAATCCTCTTGACCCTGAGAAGCGCTCCGCTTAAATGTCGCTCGAACCGTACCGTACGGTACATAATTGAGAGTGGAGTGGACAAGGTGAGGACCGATCCGATCACAGCGCAGGAATTTTCGCCGCGACAGAACGCCGTTCTGGAGCAGGCATTGCGTCTTCTGGTCGAGGGTGGAGAAAAAGCGCTGACGACGTCCGGTCTGGCACGCGCTGCCAATTGCTCCAAGGAAAGCCTCTACAAGTGGTTTGGCGACCGCGATGGTCTTCTGGCGGCCATGATCAGCTTCCAGCAGAGCAAGGTCCGCACCTTTGAGAAGGCTGGCGATCGCGTCACCGCGCCGCAGCTTGTCGATCACCTCGAAGTCTTTGCCCATGATCTGCTCGACGTTCTGGCGGGCGACGTGTCGCTGGCGCTCAACCGTCTGGCCATCGGGCAGGCGAGCCGCGATGGCTCGAAGCTCGGCAATCTTCTGCTGGAACGTGGCCGCCGTCAGATCGACAAGCGTGCCCGTGGTCTGATCGAAGCCGGTCGCCGTTGCGGCTACCTGCGCTTTGACGATCTGGAAGATGCCTATCGCAGTTTTTACGGCCTGATCGTTTCCGATCTGCATGTGCGCATGCTGCTCGGTGAGGCGCAGACCAAGGATTTTTCTGCCCGGGCACGGAAGGCGGTTGCCGCCTTCCTGACGCTTTACGGGACAGAAAAGGTACATTCGGAAAAGGGCGGGAAAACCGCCTGAGCTCCGGTTCAATCATCTGGTTTTGAATAGGGAAGGACCAAGAAATGCGCGTTTATTACGATCGTGATGCCGATCTCAATCTCATCAAGGCGAAGAATGTCGCCATCGTCGGTTACGGTTCGCAGGGCCGCGCGCATGCGCTGAACCTGAAGGACAGCGGCTCCAACAACGTCGTCATCGCTTTGAAGGCCGGTTCGCCGACCATCAAGAAGGCAGAAGCCGACGGCTTCAAGGTCATGACCGTTGCCGAAGCTGCCAAGTGGGCCGACCTGTTGATGATGGCAACGCCTGACGAACTGCAGGCCGACATCTACAAGGCCGAGATTGCCGGCAACATCCGCGACGGTGCTGCGATTGCTTTTGCCCACGGCCTCAACGTTCACTTCGGCCTCATCGAGCCTAAGGCTTCGGTAGACGTCGTCATGATCGCACCGAAGGGCCCAGGCCATACGGTTCGCGGCGAATACCAGAAGGGCGGCGGCGTTCCTTGCCTCGTTGCCGTTCACCAGAACGCCTCCGGCAACGCTCTTGAAGTTGCACTCTCCTACGCCTGTGGCGTTGGCGGCGGCCGCTCCGGCATCATCGAAACCAACTTCAAGGAAGAGTGCGAAACCGACCTCTTCGGCGAACAGGTCGTTCTGTGTGGCGGTCTCGTCGAGCTGATCCGCGCCGGTTTCGAAACGCTGGTTGAAGGCGGCTACGCGCCTGAAATGGCCTACTTCGAGTGCTTGCACGAAGTGAAGCTGATCGTCGACCTGATCTATGAAGGCGGTATCGCCAACATGAACTACTCGATCTCCAACACGGCCGAGTGGGGCGAATACGTCACCGGTCCGCGCATCATCACTGCCGAAACCAAGGCTGAAATGAAGCGCGTTCTGCACGACATCCAGACCGGCAAGTTCACCTCCGACTGGATGCAGGAATACCGTTCGGGTGCTGCCCGCTTCAAGGGTATCCGCCGCATGAACGACGTTCACCAGATCGAAGAAGTCGGCGCGAAGCTGCGCGGCATGATGCCCTGGATCGGCAAGAACAAGCTGGTCGACAAGGCTGTAAACTAAGACGGTTTGGAGCCTGCGCTGTCAGGCCAAGCACACGGAAAATGCGAGGGCGCGGAGGGAAACTTCCGCGCCCTTTTTCTTGCTGATATCAGAGAAAGCTGGTTCCATGTGCGGGAATTGGGAAGGGCGATATCATGCATGAACACGACGCATCATTCTCTGTGGCTGATCAGGACGGCATGCGAAAGCTGGAAGGGGGGGACGCCTGTTGGCGTCAATCTGGATGACACATCCCACCTGTTGTCCAGTAAAGCCAATAGAAAAAGGCTGCGCGAGTCCATCGCGCAACTCGAGAACGGTGATCTGATTGAGCGAGAACCGCCCTAGGCCTAATGGTTCGCTAAGCCGGAATTTTCAGTGCACGCTGCGCTCGCGGTCAAATCATGCCGCTGGATAAATCACGCCTTTGGTCAGAATGAAGCAGCCGTAGAAGCGAAGCTCACCCGTGGTGATGACACAATAAGCGTCCTTGGCCTTTTCGTAGAACGCAAAGCGCTCAATGCCGTACATCGGTGCCGACTTGCCTTCGGCAGCGTCGATCTCAGCCTGGACTTCACGCTGGACCGGTTCGATCTGATCCGGTGCGCCCATGACTTCCATGCGGCCGACGGAGGGCTGCAGCGGCGTGTCGAGCGGGAAGACCGAGAGGATCGCCTTGATCGCCTGGGCGGAGGTGAGGTTTTCCATACGCAGCACCTGGCCGACGGCGGTGTGCTGGGCAATGCTGTCGGATGGGAAGTTGGTGTCGGTCACGACGAGCGTGTCGGCGTGGCCCATGGCGCGCAGCGCGTGCAGCACATCGGCGTTCAGCGCAGGGTGGATATTCTTGAGCATTTCGTCTCCTCCGGACAGCAAATCAATCGGTGCGCAATCCATCCTTAAATTTGCCGCCCGTCAATCCATTGCCGAGCAGATTGTGAAGTCGTCGAAGAGATTGTATGGGAAGTCCGCAACTTGGGAGAGGACGCAAAAAATCTGATAAACCGTACCGAAAACTGATAAGTCAGTATTGCTGACCTATCGATGTTTTTGTACATGTTTGCGTCATAAAACGAAATATGAGGAAACAGACCCATGCTCGATTGGGAACAAATCTTCGCCACCCGCTCGTCGCGGATGAAAGCGTCCGAAATCCGGGAGCTTCTCAAGCTTCTGGACCAACCGGACATCATTTCCTTTGCGGGGGGTATTCCCGATCCGGCGCTGTTTCCCGATGCGGAATTCAAGGAAGCCTATGCGGACATCTTCTCCGGCCCCCAGGTCAATTCAGCGCTCCAGTATTCGGTGAGCGAAGGCTACAAGCCGCTGCGCGAATGGATCGTCAAGGACATGGCGAAGATCGGCATTGAATGCTCGGTCGATAACGTCTTCATCACGTCCGGTTCGCAGCAGGCGCTGGATTATCTCGGCAAGCTGTTCCTGTCGCCGAACGATACCGCACTCGTCACATGGCCGACCTATCTCGGCGCGCTGTCTGCCTTCAACGCCTATGAGCCGAACTACGACCAGCTCAACCCGGGCGGCAATCGCACGCCTGAGACCTATCGCGACAACGCGACCAAGGCCGGTGGTTCGGTCAAGTTCGCCTATCTCTCTGCCGACTTTTCAAACCCGACGGGTGAGACGGTCGATCTGGCAGGTCGCAAGAAACTGCTGGAACTCGCCGATGAGCTCGATATCGCGGTCATCGAAGATGGTGCCTATCAGAACCTGCGTTTCGACGGTCAGCCGGTGACGCCGATCATGGCGCTGGACATCGAGCGCAATGGCGGCATCGAAAAGACCCGTACCATCTATTCCGGCAGCTTCTCCAAGACGCTGGCGCCGGGCCTTCGCGTCGGCTTCGTCGTCGCCGCAATGCCGGTCATCCGTAAGCTGGTTCTGATGAAACAGGCTGCAGACCTGCATTCCTCCACCATCAACCAGATGGCGATCGAGCATGTCGCATCCCGCGGTTTCGACGGTCAGGTTGCCAAGATCAAGGCTGCCTATAGCGCGCGTCGCGATGCCATGCTGGCCGCGCTCGACAAATACATGCCGAAGACGGCACGCTGGACGAAGCCGGAAGGCGGCATGTTCGTCTGGGTGACGTTGCCGGAAGGTCTCGACGGTGCGGAGCTTCTGGCGCAATCGCTTTCCAGCGAGCGCGTGGCCTTCGTTCCAGGCAAGGCCTTCTTTGCCGATGGTTCGGGCAGCAACACGCTGCGCATCAGCTTCTCCTGCGCCAATGAGCAGATGATCGATGAAGGCATCAAGCGCCTCGGCCGCCTGATCGCCAATGCCGAGACCACGACCAGAGCGACGATGCCGATCGTGTGAGGTGAGGGAAGGGCGCTGTCCCTTCTCACCATGACAAACTGATGCTGGCCGACGTTGAAAGCGGCCAGCATTCGAAGTGAGCCTTCGCTCCGTTGTCTTAAGGATCTTTGCGCCGGTGCCACGCATCGCGCAACACGTCCGCTTTCCATGTGAAGGATATGCGCCATGGCCAGAACCTACCCCTTCCATCAGGTCGATGTCTTTTCTGCCAAGCCCCTGAAGGGCAATCCGCTTGCCGTGGTCTGCGATGCCGACGACTGGTCGGATGAGGAGATGGCGGCTTTCGCCAACTGGACCAATCTCAGCGAGACGACCTTTCTGATGAAGCCGACGGTTGAGGGTGCGGACTACCGTGTGCGGATTTTTACGCCGGTGGGCGAGTTGCCCTTTGCCGGTCATCCCACACTCGGCACCTGCCATGTCTATCGCTCGCATTCCGGGCAGACCGGCAAAGATGAGATCGTCCAGCAATGTGAGGCAGGTCTGATCAAGATTAGGATCACCGGCGAAAGGCTTGCTTTTGCGGCTCCGCCGTTGCGGAAGTTCGGCGCGGTCGATCCAGTATCTATTTCGCAGGTCGCAGCGGCACTGGGGCTCTCGCCAGAGGTGATCCTCGATGCAAGCTGGACGGATAATGGTCCGGGTTGGGTGTCGCTGCTTCTCAGGAGCCGCGCCGATGTTCTTGCCATCAAGCCGAATTTTTCTGCAATCGGTGGCTTCAAAGTCGGTGTCGTCGCGCGCTGCAAAGCGGAAGACGGGATCGATGCGGACTTCGAAGTGCGAGCCTTCTTTGAAGGTGGCGAAGATCCGGTGACCGGTAGTCTCAATGCTGGCCTTGCGCAGTGGCTGATCGGCGCTGGTGTGGCGCCTGATCGCTATATCGCCAGCCAAGGGACTGCTCTTGGTCGGGCAGGGCGCGTCAGCGTCGACAAGATCGGCGACGACATCTGGGTCGGCGGGCAGGTGACGACTTTGATCGAAGGAAAGGTTACGCTTTAACCGCGAATTTGACAGTCAAATCCTGTCTGTCACATACATGTTATGCAGGTGTGTTTTAGCGGTCCCAGCTTCAAACAGGGACCGCACTCATGAAAACGCTTCTTTCAGCCTTCACTGCCGTCGTGTCGCTCGGTCTTCTCATGGGCAGCGCAAATGCTGCCGATCTGGTGCTCTACACCAGCCAGCCCAATGAGGATGCCCAGGCGACCGTAGATGGCTTCAAGGCCGCCAATCCCGGTATCGATGTCGAATGGGTGCGCGACGGAACGCCGAAGATCATGGCGAAGCTGATGGCCGAGATCGAGGCGGGCAATCCGGTTGCCGACGTTCTGCTGATCGCCGATACCGTGACGCTGGAACGCATGAAGCAGGCCGGACAGTTGATGGCCTACAAGTCGCCGGAAGCGGCCCATTACGACGCTACGCTGTTCGATGCGGATGGCTATTATTACTCCACGAAGCTCATCACCACCGGCATCATGTATAACACGCAGGCTGCGATGAAGCCGACGAGCTGGAAGGATCTGGAGAAGCCGGAAGCCAAGGGCCTCGTGACCATGCCGAGCCCGCTGACCTCCGGTGCGGCCCTGATCCATGCACAGACGCTGGCGGCCGTGCCAGGCCTTGGCTGGGATTACTACAAGGCGCTGAAGGACAATGGCGCGATTGCTGCCGGTGGTAACGGCGCGGTTCTGAAATCCGTCGCTTCCGGCGAGAAGGCTTACGGCGTCGTCGTCGACTACATGCCGATCCGTGAAAAAGCCAAGGGCGCGCCGATCGAGTTTGTCTTCCCGAGCGAAGGTGTGTCTGCCGTGACCGAGCCGGTCGGCATCCTTGCCCACACCAAGCATGCGGATGCGGCCAAGAAGTTCGTTGACTATGTGCTTTCCACCAAGGGACAGGAAGGCTTCGTCAAGCTCGGCTATATTCCTGCGCGCAACGATGTCGCTCTGCCAGCCGGCTTCCCCGCTCGCGACCAGATCAAGGTGCTGCCGCTGAACCCGGCAGAAGCGCTGAAGAATTCCGAAAAGGATCTCAAGACCTTCTCCGATATCTTCGGCGGCTCCAAGGGCTGATCCTTCTCTATGCCAGCTTTTTCAACTCATGGAAGCAGCCAGCCACGCTGGCTGTTTCCTTTTGTCGTCACAGTCGTCTTTGTGCTCAGCGCCTTGCCACTGGGGCGACTGGCCTATACCGGCATCATATCGTCACTGAAAGGTGACATTTGGCCGTTGCTGAGCGATCCGGCTTTGTGGCAGGCCGTGGTCAACACCCTCTCCACCTCGTTTTTCGGCATGCTGATCTCGCTTGCGATTGGCGGCGGTTTTGCGCTGGCGCTGACGCTTTGCAATATTCGCGGCAAGTCTCTGCTGAGCTTCCTCTTCATGCTGCCGATGATGATCCCGCCACAGGTGACGGCGCTCTCCTGGATCGGCATGACCGGGCCTTCCAGCACGCTGTTGAAGGCAATCGGTCTGGCGCCGCCGCTCGGCTCTGCTCAGCCGCTCTATTCGATCTTCGGCATTTCGCTTCTTCTTGGCGTCCAGCACGCGCCGCTCGTCTATCTCTCGTTGCGGTCCGGGTTGCTGGCGTTGCCGCAGGATGGGATCGAGGCGGCGAAGCTCTCGGGTGCATCCTCCTGGCGGGTGCTCAAGGACATCATCCTGCCGCTCTCCATGCCGGGTCTGATTGCCGGTGCCGCGATCGCCTTTGTCTCGGGGGTCGGCAACTTCGGCATATCCGCCATTCTCGGCATACCGGCCTCCATCTTCACCCTGCCGACGCTGATCTACAGCCGCTTCTCCAGTTTCGGCAGCAGCACCTTTGGCGATATCGCCATGCTGTCCGGCATGATCGCGATCATCTCGGTTCTCGGCCTCGCAATCCAGGAACGGGCAATGAAGGGGCGTGATTATCGCATCATCGGGCTTTCCGGCAAGGCGGCCACCTTCCAGCTTGGGACATGGCGTCTGATCGTCGAGGCCCTTCTGTGGCTCTCCATCCTCATCATTCTCGTCGCGCCTTTGACGGCGCTCGTCGCAAGCTCACTTGCTCCGGCCTACGGTGTGCCGCTGACGCTGAACACGGCGACGATCCATGCGTATGAGGAAATCCTGTTTCGGCAGGCCGTGACCCGCACGGCCTTCATCAATTCGCTTTTTCTGGCGACAGTCACCTCCTTGTGTCTCCTGCTGGTGACTGTGCTGACGGCCTATTTCCTTGTGCGTGGCAAAAGCCGGTTCATGTTCCTGCTGTCAGCGTTGGTGGATATTCCCTACGCGCTGCCGGGCGTGGTCATTTCCGTGTCCTATGTGTTGCTGTTCGCGGCCCCGATCCCGCTTGTCGGCATCACGCTTTACGGCACGCTGTGGATCATTCTGCTGGCCTACTTCTCCTCCTTCTTCGCCGTGAGCCTGAAGCCGATGGTCAGTGCTTTCACCCAGTTCGACCCGGTGCTGGAAGAGGCGGCAAGGCTTTCGGGGGCCGGTTTCTGGAGGCGGATGAAGGACATCATCCTGCCGCTCGTCGGCCCCGCTGCGGGCGCCTCCGTCATTCTGGTCTTTCTGATTGCCTGCAATGAATTGACCGTCTCCGCGCTGCTCTGGTCGGCGGGTACGCAGACCCTCGGCGTGGTGATCTATAATCTCGATGATAGCGGCAGTTTCGATCTCGCCTCGGCACTCTCGGTGCTGGTGGTGGCGATGGTGATTGTGCTGATGCTGCTGCTCGAACTGCTCGGCCGCAAGCTGCCGAAGGGAGTTGTGCCTTGGCGAAACTGATCCTCAACCGTTTGTCGAAAAGCTTTGGCGGCGGCAAGCCTGCGGTCAATGATGTGTCGATGACGATCCGCGAAGGCGGCTTTCTGGCACTGCTTGGTCCTTCCGGCTGCGGCAAGACGACAGTGCTGCGGATGATCGCAGGCTTCGAGCAGCCGAGCGACGGGGCGATCCTTCTGGGTGAGCGGGTGCTGGCGGATGCCGGCAGCATGGTGCCGCCGGAGCGCCGCAACATGGCGATGGTCTTCCAGTCCTACGCATTATGGCCGCATATGACGGTGGCGGAAAATACCGGCTATCCGCTGAAGGTGCGTGGCATTTCCGGTGAGCGTTACCGCCGCAAGGTGATGGATGCGCTTGCAACCGTGCGGCTCGACGCTTACGCCGAGCGTCGCCCATCGGAGCTTTCGGGCGGGCAGCGTCAGCGCGTCGCGCTTGCGCGCTGCCTTGTGACCGAGCCCGACGTTGTGCTTCTCGACGAGCCGCTTGCCAATCTCGACCGGCATCTTCGCCAGGAGATGGAAGAGACATTTCGCGAGTTCCACGCCACCTCCGGTGCGACAATGGTCTATGTGACGCATGATCAGGCCGAAGCCATGGCGCTTGCGACAGATGTTGCAGTGATGTCGGAAGGCAGGCTGTTGCAGATGGCGCCACCGGCGGCGCTCTATGCAAGACCTGAGGGACGGCTCGTCGGCTCGCTGGTGGGCCAGGGCGCCATTGTCTCGCTCAAGCTCCCGGAAGCTGCGCCGCGGGCGCTGGATTGGGAGATGCTGAAAACAGCCATGCAGGCTGAAGAGGGAATATCTCCGGCAAGTGACATTCTTGTCCGCCCCCAGGACGTGCTCCAGGACGCCGAGGGTATCACCTGCCGGGTGAGCAGCATTTTGTATGAGGGCGAGCGTTACGCGCTGCGCCTCACCTTGCCGGATGGGCAGGCACTGCGTGCCTATTCCCGGGAGCCTGCGGCACTAGGGGCGATCTATCCCGTCGCCATCCGCTCGGCCTGGCGATTATAAACTGGGTCACTTGGCTTCCAGTCAGAAGCGACTAAGTTGGGCATTCATTCGGGAATGATTCATGTCGCTGCGGCTTGCCACTTTCAATATCGAGAACCTGATGACCCGGTTCGATTTCACCGGGTTTCGCAACCAGACCCGTCGCGATCGTGCCATGCAGCTTTTCGATGTGCGCGACGAGGCGACCTATAATGCGCTGGAAAGTGCGCGCATGCTGGCCTCTACCGATGACACGCGCCAGCTTTCGGCGCTCGCCATTGCCGATGCGGATGCCGACATCCTTTGCCTGCAGGAAGTCGATAACATGGCGGCCTTGCAGGCCTTCGAATATGGCTATCTCTACCGCATGGTCGGCAATGGCTACCGCCACAAATATCTGGTGGAAGGCAATGACAGCCGTGGCATCGATGTGGCTGTGGTCATGCGTGACGAGACCTTGGATGGCGAGAAGATCGAGCTTGTCGATATTCGCAGCCATGCAGCACTCACCTATCGCAATCTCGACCTGTTCAACGACGAACTGGTGCTGACCAATGCCATTGATGACAAGATCTTCAAGCGCGACTGCCTGGAGCTTGAGCTTAAGATCGGCGGCAAGCCTTTCTCTCTCTTCGTCACCCACCTGAAATCCATGAGCAATGCCCGCGAATCCACCGATGCGCGGCTTGGGACCATGCCGATCCGTGAGGCGGAAGTGCGCGCGATCCGTCGCATCATCGAGAACCGCTTCGGTCTGGATCAGGTGCGGCACAGCGATTTCGCCATCTGCGGGGACATGAACGATTATCAGGAGCGGGTCGTCATCGCCGGCAACCGCCGGACCGGCCACAGCTTCAGGCCGGTGACGGAGGCGCGTAGTGCGCTAGATCTCCTGACCAGGGATGGCTTTGCCATCAACCCGATGCAGCGCCGCGATGTGATGGATCGCTGGACGCTGTATCACTCCAGAGGGCCGCAGGAGCAGCATCTTTGCCAGCTGGACTACATCCTACTGTCGCAAAGCCTAGCCGAGCGCAATGCGGCACGCGTGCCGGAAATCATTCGCGGCGGGCAGCCTTACCGCACCGTCTTCCCGCCAGGGCAGGAGGTGGAGCGCTATCCACGCACCGGCTGGGATCGGCCGAAGGCATCGGACCATTGCCCGCTGGTGATGACGCTGGATTTGGGATGAGGCGACCCGCAGGCGTTCGCCTTTGAATATTCAGCGAGCGGTAAAGGTCTAGTCGTCTGAAACACAGCTGCCTGGGCCGAAGCCTAAGCGAGCAAGTTTCTCGCGAAGCGCATCGTCCGTTGCGGTTTCAAGAGACAACAGCCCTGTATAGGGATCGCCGGATTGTTTCAGGGCCGACCAGAAAGCCGGTTCAGTCTTCATACCCTGTTGCCGCAAACGCTTGATCGCCTCTTTGAAATCCTGACCGCCGATGGCAAGAAGCCGTCTTTCGATCTCGAAGTGGCGCCAGCCATTTTGGAGCGCAACCGGCTGCGGGCTTGCGAAGATCTCGAAGTCCCAGCCATGCGCATGAAACGTTACGATGATCGGCCGGTCTTTGGATATCCACTGCCATATCCGCAGGTCGCTCGTCGTGCCGTATGCGTTCTGAACATCCGTCAAAAACGCGCTGGGGTCCGGCGCATGGCAGAGAATGTCGATATCGCTCTTCTCTGTCTCGACGCCAAGAGGCGGCGTCCCGGCGACCCTGGGGTCATAGGCTCTCAAGGCTTTCAGGACGCCAAGTTGTTGAAGGGCGATTTCGAAATGAGGTCGCGTGATCTGCATCATCCCCGCAGCGAACATAACGGCTTATGGATGTTCGGGCCAAACCCGATCATCGGGACGTCGAGGTTGCAGCCCGTGACGAGCGAGCGTAAGGCGCTTTACACGCCTTCGAACTTCACCGTCACGCCGCGCTGGCGGAAATAGGCCTGCATCAACTTCCGCCCGGAGCGGTTGTTGTGCGAAAGCTTGGATGCGTCGAAGGTCGCCTCCTTCAAGCCCGCGTGCTTCAGCGCCGCCTTCAGGTTGGCGATGTGCAGATCGATGTCGGCATTGTCTGCGCGCAGCGATTCGTAAATGCGATCTGTCGCGTCCGCTACCGTCAATTCGCTCATCGTCATGCTCCTGTTCGTTCCGGCTGATGCTCAGCCTCAGTGCGGTTGTCAGAGCCACACTTTTTCCAGCAGCGCAAGCTTTTTGCCTGGCGAACCGGTGGAGGCTCTTTTGGGTGAGAAGGTTGGTCTGGCCTCATCTATCAAACAGATCGCCTCCCTTTTTGGCCGGACGGACAAATTTCTTCTTTACATAGAGGGGGAATCTGATAATTCGGCGGCACTGGCTTGCCCTTGTAGCTCAGTTGGTAGAGCACCTGATTTGTAATCAGGGGGTCGCGGGTTCGAACCCTGCCGGGGGCACCAGTAAAATCAAAGGCTTGGAGCCGTTTCTTCCCTGAAATATGTCGCATTGTGTTGTAAAGCTGTTCTCAACGTTTGCGGGGCGTTGGCGTCTGCCCGAGGCTGTTGCACGCAACATGGACTGCGACATGCAATAGGAAAATGGATCAGCCTGCATTCATTTGCTGTCGTGCGCGCTCGGGATAGGTACGTTGCAGAGCCACTATTACGGCATCGATAAGAGCATCGCTTGCTTCGATACTTCGGCCTCGCTCACGCCCATCGCCCAGGCGAGGGATCCTTTCATTGTCTCTTCATATGCCCTATCGTCACTCATCTCATGAGGGCTGAGTGATGGGCGAATTTCTGGTTTTTCTTGCGGGTTTGCCAAGCATTGCATTGAGCGCGATTTTCGGCGCCCTCTTTGGACTGGTTGGTGGTCTGCTCGGTGTGATTCTGAAGCGATGGGGGTTTACGAATGCGTGGAGGTACGCGGCTGGGATTGCGGTTGCGGTTTCTGTCCCCCTGACAAGCAATCTGATCAAACCCGCGATACAGGACGCCGCTTTAAACGATGGCCTGCCGAAAAAGCTTGACGATTTCACCATCCACGAGGCGACGAAAGTCATACCTGGTGGTGTCGAGTACCGCTTCAGATTGGTGGGTGCCATCCCGCCAGACTTCAAAGTCTCCGCAGTTAAGCAGAATAACCTGCAAGGGCTTTGCCAGATTTGGAAACCGGATTTAGACGCGGGCCGAGCAACCAATATTATATATTCTTACACATGGGACGGTGGCGCCGATGCCTATTCCGTTGTTCCAGGCGATTGCAAATAAGCGACAGAACCCGAGCCAGAAAGCCATATCCGGCTGACTCGGCATTTTCTCGCACGCCTCTGGCCGGATGTTTCAATCGCAGGCATAGAATAGGCCTCGCTGTCGTCGCCTGGAGGAAGAGAATGTTCGAAGCCGCTTTCGTGATCGTTTGGGGGCTGATTTACCTGGCCTGCTGGCTGCTGCCTTTTCATCTGTCCAAGCGTATCGCGATGCACCCTTATGCGGGATGGCTCCGTTTCCTCGTGATTCTCCTATGTTCGGTGCTGGCGATCGCCATCTGTTTTGTCAGCACCATCACCGTATTCGCGTACCAGATTGCGCCCGCCGGGACCTTTATGGAAACGCTGTTCGTCGGGATCGGGCTTTCTATCTGGGCGACCATGCGAGGCAAAAAGCGCGTGCCTGCCAGTGTTTTCGAATGAGCGTATGCAATTTGGCCCATCAGACTTCATCCTTGCGTCGCCGTTCCCGTTGCCCCTGATTTCTTTATTGCCGGGCTTTCCACAATTTTGTCCCTCCTTCGCCTATCATGGTCACGCGCAGGACAAATTTGCGGGTAATTGGCTTCGGCGCGCCGTTTCAGTTGCTGCGCGCTCTTCCGTGGTTTGGCGTTTTACGTTCAAAACCGTAGGCGAGGGGTGCCGTGGCTGGTGAAAATTGCGTATGATCCCGCCAGCCCTTATGCGTGGTCTCACCCGCAAAGGCGGATTTCGGTAATGCGAGTACAGGTGTTTCGGTGATCGATCCTTATGTTTTGCTGGGTGTTGAGCGCGAGGCCGATGAGGCTGCGATCAAGGCTGCCTATCGCAAGGCGGCGAAGAATGCCCATCCGGACAGCGGCGGGGATGCCGACCAGTTTGCCAAGCTGCAACTGGCCTATGATCTGTTGAAGGACCCGGTGCGCCGCAAGGTGTTCGACGATACCGGCTATGATCCGCAACTGGCCGATCCGAAGGATCTGAAGGGCCTGTTGATGCTGGAAACGCTGGTCAATGAGTTCATTCTCGATGAGCGCGAGCCGGGCAGTTTCGATCCGGTCGCGGCCATGCGGCGCAAGCTGACCGACGATATTCTCAAAAGCCGCTTCCATATTCTCGAGCTTGAGCGCCATCGCACCCGCGTGCGCAAGCACATGGACCGGCTTGGCATGAAGCCGGAAACGGATGTGCTTGGCTCCATGCTGCGCGCACGCAGCCAGTCGCTTGCCGAAGCGATCCGCAATGCCGAGCATCAGATCGAGGTCATCGAACAGGCCTATACGATGCTGGAAGGCTATTCCTATGAGCTGGAACGGGCTATCTTGGCCGAGCCTGTGCTGAAGGGCGAGGCGGCGGAGTAACGTCGTTCGCCCAAGCGCAGTGGTGCAATTCCCCGCCACGTGGATGCCTGCGGTCTGCGATTCATATTGAGATGTGAAACATGACCGGCCTACGCCGGACGCTCCTCAGGGACCGTTGACCAGTGCGAGAATGAGCTGATGCACCGCGCCGCCATTGGTGAGTTCGACCTTGTCGAAATCCCGCCCGCGCTGGCGCTGCTCGTCTGAAAGCTCCTTCAGACGCTGCTGTAAGACGGCGCGCACCTTCTGGCACTTCGGGTCGTCTTCCGCCCGCAGGCCGACGCTATAGGCCTCGATCTTCTTCACCATGTCGAGAATATGCTCGCCATGCACGCGTTCGTGCTTTTCCACGCCGGCAATGAAGCGCTGCCAGCTGGCCGCAACATCCGCCGGCAGTTTCGCCGGCGCCTTGGGCCATGTGTAGATGATCGTCAGGTTGGGTCGCGCGGTCGCCAGGATGCAGGCGCCATTCGGCTGCGGGCGGTAATCGCGCCGCCAAGTCAGCTTGAAGGTAGTATGGGCAACGGCCTGGACACCGGCCTGTGGCCCACGCTCGCCGATGGATCGATAGAGCTCGATGCCGGAACTGCCGGATATGGCATACGTCTTGATCTGTTCGGAGGGTTGCCAGTTCGCGGCTTGAGCTTGCGCCGCCATGGGTATCAGAGATGCCAGGAAAAAGCCCGCAAGGGCGGCGAGGGGGCGGAAACTGGGCAAGCGGAGAGTCCTGTTGATGATGCGGGGGACGATAAGCGAAGTGATGGTGAGCGGGCAAGCGGCTTGCGGATGCGCGTGATGCTAAAGCGCCGTGCGCCGTATTGGAGGCACCACGGACGCTTGATCTTTTGAACCGGCTCATTGTGTTTTCCGAAAATCGAGTCCGATTTTCGGGCCGATGCTGTACGTGGTTTGCCCGTGCACACCGCGTGTGACTCTCGAGACGATCTCCCTCCACGGAACCCCGAGACAACCGATATGCGGCAATGCATGGGAAGCGATCATCTCTCCACACTCGAGGCCTCAACCGCGCATAAAAAAGGCCCCTGCGCTTAGAGCACAGGGGCCGTTGATCGATCGCCCGAGGGCGCGTGCGATCAATCAATCGTCGAGCTTGTCGTAGTCCAGCTTCGGCGCGTTCTGCAGCGCTTCCTTGGTGGTGTCGACGTGAGCCTTCCACGTGCCATTGTCGTTGTTGATGGCAACGGAGGTCGGGTCGAGAACAACATAGCTCTCATTGATGCCGAGGAAGCCGCCAACGCTGGCAACGATACCGATGACGGCCTTGCCGTCGCCGATGACAACGTCTTCGATCTCGCCGATCTCTTCGTTCTGGGCATTGTAGATGTTCATGCCTTCGAGCTGATCAGCGGTCAGGTCGGTCTTCTGCACGTTGACAAACTTCAACGGGCCAGCTGGCTTCGTACCCATGGTAAAGCCTGGACCAGACATCATCGCATCAGCGCCGGCAGCGGCTGGTGCAGTTGCAGCCGGAGCGGCAGGTGCAGCAGTCTGGGCGAAAGCGACGGAGGAGGTCAGAGCTGCAACGGCAGCGAGTGCGAAAACCTTGTTTTTCATGAATGTTTCTTCCCTTTTGTATGCTGAACATTTTGTTCGGGGGAAGAACGGGTGGGGGCAGAATTGGTTCCAGCGCATGTTGCAAACTCATAGGTTTTATTTTTATCTTCGTACTCAACCCTGGGGTAGACAGCATTCAGCTTAGTGATAGAATACCGATCACTGGGGGGCGCTATGGACATTAAAACTTACCAAGATGAAGCCGCGAAGACTAACGTTACGAAGCATCCTCTGATATCTTTGCTTGGTCTGGCCGGTGAAGTCGGTGGACTGTATTCCGTTGTCAAGAAAAAACTTAGAGATAAGCCGTCACAGACTCAATTTCGAAACGAATTGGCTGAAGAGATTGGCGATCTACTGTGGTACCTGGCTGCAGTAGCTACCCATTACAACATTAATCTCGCTGAAGTTGCTGAGCAAAATTTGGTGAAAGCTAATGGATTCTTCGGTGGAAGCGAATCCCCTTTTTTTGATGAGCGGTATCCTGAGGCGGAGAGATTTCCTGATCGAATGAGGGTGGAGTTTTCTCTTGATCAGGAAGGCCGTGCTTCGATGTTTTATAACGGCATTCAACTCGGCGATTCTCTTTCTGATAATTCTCACGACGAAGACAAATACCGTTTCCACGACGCATTTCACTTGGCGTTCCTAGCGCATCTACATTGGTCTCCCGTCATTCGGAGACTTCTAAAAAAGAAGAGAAAGTCTGTTCCTTTGGTGGATGAGAATGAGGACGGTGCGCGAGCTGCTATTGTTGAAGAGGCTGTTGCAGCTCTCGTATTTGCTCACGCTGAGGAGGCAGAGTTTTTTCCAACGGTAGAATCGGTGCCATTGCGGTTGGTGACGCTAATCCAAAAGATAACATCAAAATTCGAAGTCAAAAATTGTTCTGCTTCGTCGTGGCGACAAGCGATACATGAAGGCGCACAAGCTTTTAAGAGGCTTGGGGAGAACGGCGGAGGTGTGATCGAGGTCGACCTCAATATGTCGCTGATGGAGGTAGAGTAATGGTCGCGTATGTTGTGAATGAACCTGTGACCGATCACGAGATCGATCTGCTAGCATCGGCTTCTGCTGGTGTAGTGGAGATAAGAAGGTGGCCGTCTAACGACATTTCATTGCCTGCTGATGCGTCTCTAGGAATACTCATCATTCGTGAAACAAGCGTTGTTGAGGAGGAAAGACGGGTTATTTCCTGTGTAGCTGCAGGCATAAGATTGGTCTGTGTTTATCTTGATGAGGTACTCGAGCCGGCGGAGATCGTGAAAAAATATTGTTCAGCGAACTGTTCACTCGGCGGAACAGGGTTTGCGGACGCCCTGAAGGGCGACGATAGTGTTCAAGTGGATCACAACGATCAGCCACTACCAAAAACCAACCGAAAGCATCATAACTGCTGATGAAAATCTATCGATACGTGATCGACCACGATATGGGCTTCTCGCCCAATCCGTTCTATGGCGTTTGCACGCTGGCCAACTGCAAACCCGTTATAAGGCGGGTAGCGAAAACAGGCGATTTTATCTTGGGTTTTGGTTCCGCGAATTCAGCTGTTTCAGGAAAGCTCATCTACTGGATGCTGGTCGAAGAGACGACCAATTTTGATCACTATTGGAAAGATCCAAGGTTCCAACGGAAGAAGCCTGTTGTGAACGGAAGTCTCATCAAGTTTTATGGTGATAATATCTATCACAGGGATGACCATGGTGCGATAGTTCAAGAATGGTCGTTCCATAGCCTCCCAGACGGTCGTCCTAATCCGAGAAACATAAAACGTGATACGGGTAGCACTTCACGTATACTTGTCGGCTCGGATTTCGGGTATTATGGGCGTGCTGCAATAACCGTTCCGGAAGAGATTTCGCCCGTTATCGCGAGAGGGCGAGGACACCGCACCAAGCTCAGAGGATGCTCGCCTGAGGACGTTGCACATTGGCTGCTACATTCTACGGAGCGAGGCTTTTGTGGCGAGCCACTAGGATGGAGCAGGATTTCTGCGTGACAAAGATTCTCAATTTTGTGGACCGGCTGGCTGGCACTGGATTGCCGGATTGTTTCAACCCATACTGCGATAAGTGCGAGGTGTTTGACCGGGAGAACGCGCCATCTATAAGGACGAAAAATCTTCTAACAATATTTGACGCTCTCAAGGATAAGCCTAGTGTCGATTTGTGGGTAGGGCGGGATCTCGGTTACAGAGGTGGCAGGCGAACCGGTCTGGCGCTAACAGACGAATACAGTTTAGATTTGTACGCGGTGCATCTTGGCTTGCCCCAGCTTCAAAGAGCCACAAGTGGGCCGCCAGTGAAAGAGAGAACTGCCGCCAACATTTTCGAAATTTTGTCGGTGCTGGCCCGTCCAATCCTGACTTGGAACGTGTTCCCCTTTCATCCTCACCGCTCAGACAATGTTTTTAGTAATCGCCAACACTCCGCGTCTGAAGCCAAGTTGGGCTTCTCCTTCCTACAAGAATTAGTCGAGATATTTCCTGTTAACCGAATTGTCGCAATCGGGAATGATGCAGCTCGGTGGACGACTCAGTTGCGAGGAGAGCATCTCCAAGTACGACACCCGAGCTACGGCGGCCAGACCGAGTTCCAGACGAAGATGCGTCGAGTGTACGGCATAGGGGTCCCACTTGAGCGTCAACCTACACTATTTTGAGCTATGAACCCTAATTTCGCTACCGTCTCACTTCCACTCCCCATCCACAAACTTCAACGCATCGACAATCGACACCTTCCACAACGACCAAACGTGATCGCCATCGGTAATCCGCAATTCCGATTTGCGGTTGTCGGCCTGTAGCGTTTCGTGCAGGGCAACCGCGCCGCGCCAGAGGTAGAAGCCGTCGTCGTCTCCGACGGTCAGGTAGGTGGCGGGGAGGTCCTGGGATTCGGCGATGTGTTGGGCGACGAGGGTGAAGACGTTTTTTTCGTTGAAGAGCCTTGCGTCGAAAGGTGTGCCGAAGGCGCCGGAGAAGTGGTCACCGGTCGAGGGCAGGACGATGCCGCTGGTGATGGTGGCGCGATCGACGCGGTGGAAGAAGGCGCTGTCCTGGATGAGTTTCAACTCTGCCGGGGTCTTGTCGAGATCGGAGGCGGGGACGTTCTGCCAGATGGCGCCCGACAGGCTGGCGACTGCGGCGTAAAGATCTTCGTGCGCATAAGCCAGATGCAGCGCGCCGAAGCCGCCCATGGAGAGGCCCGCAATGGCGCGGCCTTGCCCATCCTTGCGCACCGGCAGCGTCTTTTCGACATGGACACGCAGATCGCCGGTGATGGCGGTCTCGTAATCGCCGGGGCCATCGACGGCGGCGGAATTCACGTACCAGCTGTTCTTCACGCCCGGCATGACCACGACCAGCGGGCGAATGGTGCCGGCGGCGATCATGCCGTCCAGCGTCTTTTCGATATTGCCGAGATCGCGCCAGCTGTTCTGGTCGCCATCATGGCCGTGCAGCAGATAGAGCACCGGCCAGCCATTTTCTGGCGGTTCGCCATCCGGGCGATAGATGTTCACCGGGAGATCGGCGTTCAGCGCATTGCTGTGAAACGTGGCGCCAGTCAGCGTGCCGGCGAGGGCGGGTGAGGCGAAGCAGGCGAGAGCCAGGGCCGAAAGAGCAAGGTGGTGCAGCCGCATGGCGCTTCTCCCTCCGTTTCATTGCGCGCAACGGGAATGCCGTCGCGCGCTTGAAAGTTCCCGCGTTCTGTCTGTGCGTGGGCTATTGCCCCGGTCTGCCTGTCTTGCCCTTGGTGCGGCCCTTGCGCTTTTGCTCGCCGGGGTCTTCATAGGAGCCGACGCCGACCTTGCCGCGTTTGAGCGGGCGTGGATCGTCCTTGTCGCCCGTTGCGCGTTCCGGCTGACCTTCCAGAAGCGGCGAAAAGCGCTTGCCGGATTCGGTTGTCGGTTTTTCCGGCGCCACGCCGCGGACGGGTTTTTCCGTGCGGCCGACGGTCATTTCATCCAGCGTGTTCTTGCGGAACAGCGGCTTCACCATGTCTGTGCCCGGGCCCATGTCGTCCAGCGACGGTTTGGCGAAAAGGGATTTTTCCGGTGTGCTCGGGTTGTCCCCCTCTGTGCTGCCGGACATCTGCCCCTCAACAGGGGAGATCGACCCGCGGTTGGCACTCGATCCAGTTTTTCTGGACCTGCCTCCGCCCTCTTGTGATCGTGCTTCGTCTTTCGCGATCGGATCATCCATGGCGGCGAGTTCGGCGGCTTTGAGGCGCTTGATTTCGTCGCGCAGGCGAGCGGCCTTCTCGAAGTCGAGATCGGCTGCGGCATCGCGCATCTGTTTTTCCATGGCGTTGAGATGCGCCTGGAGATTGTTGCCGACGAGGTGGCCGCCATCCGCAAAGCCCTTGCCGGAAACGCCGGAAATATCGGCCCTTACGTGGTCGCGTTCATAAACTGAATCAAGAATGTCGGAGATCTTGGCCTTGACCGATTCCGGCGTTATGCCGTGTTCTTCGTTATAGGCCATCTGCTTTTCACGACGGCGGCTGGTTTCTTCCATCGCGCGCTTCATCGAACCGGTGATGTTGTCCGCGTAGAGGATGACCTTGCCATCGACGTTACGCGCGGCGCGACCGATCGTCTGGACGAGCGAGGTTTCGGAACGCAGGAAGCCTTCCTTGTCCGCGTCCAGAATGGCAACGAAGGCGCATTCTGGAATGTCCAGACCTTCGCGCAGCAGGTTGATGCCCACCAGCACGTCGAAGGCGCCGAGACGCAGGTCGCGGATGATCTCGATACGCTCGAGCGTGTCGATGTCCGAGTGCATGTAGCGCACACGAACGCCCTGTTCGTGCAGATATTCGGTCAGGTCTTCCGCCATGCGCTTGGTCAGCACGGTGCAAAGCGTGCGGTAGCCCTTGGCGGCGGTCTCGCGGATTTCGCCGAGAACGTCGTCCACCTGCGTGCGTGCGGAGCGCACTTCCACCGGCGGATCGATAAGACCCGTCGGGCGGATGACCTGTTCGGCGAAGACGCCGCCGGATTGTTCCAGCTCCCAGCCGCCGGGCGTGGCGGAGACGGAGACCGTCTGCGGGCGCATGGCGTCCCACTCCTCGAAGCGCAGCGGGCGGTTGTCCATGCAGGAGGGCAGGCGGAAACCATATTCGGCCAGCGTCGCCTTGCGGCGGAAGTCGCCCCGATACATGCCGCCGATCTGCGGAATGGTGACGTGGGATTCGTCGATGAAGATCAGCGCATTGTCCGGGATATATTCGAACAGGGTTGGCGGCGGCTCGCCGGGGGTGCGGCCCGTCAGGTAGCGCGAATAGTTTTCGATGCCATTGCAGGAGCCGGTGGCTTCCAGCATTTCGATATCGTAGCGGGTGCGCTGTTCCAGGCGCTGCGCCTCCAAAAGACGGCCCGCCTTTTCCAACTCGGCCAGACGATGCTTCAGCTCTTCCTTGATGGACTTGATTGCGCCGTTCAGCGTCGGGCGCGGGGTCACATAGTGCGAGTTGGCGTAGATCTTGACCGATTGCAGATCGCCGGTCTTCTGGCCGGTCAGCGGATCGAATTCGGTGATGCTCTCGATCTCGTCTCCCCACATGGAAATGCGCCAGGCGGCGTCTTCCAAGTGGGCGGGGAAAAGCTCGATCGTATCGCCGCGCACGCGGAAGGAGCCGCGCTGGAAATCCATGTCGCGCCGCTTATATTGCTGTGCCACGAGATCGGCCAGCAGCTGGCGCTGGTCCAGCTTGTCGCCCACCTGCATCTGGAAGGTCATAGCGGTGTAGGTTTCCACCGAGCCGATACCGTAAATGCAGGAGACGGAGGCGACGATGATACAGTCGTCTCGTTCCAGAATCGCGCGGGTGGCGGCGTGGCGCATCCGGTCGATCTGCTCGTTGATCGAGGATTCCTTCTCGATATAGGTGTCGGAGCGCGGCACATAGGCTTCCGGCTGGTAGTAGTCGTAATAGGAGACGAAATACTCGACCGCGTTGTTGGGGAAGAAATTCTTGAACTCGGAATAGAGCTGGGCGGCCAGTGTCTTGTTCGGCGCCAGGATGACCGCCGGGCGCTGCGTCGCCTCGATGACCTTGGCCATGGTGAAGGTCTTGCCCGAGCCGGTGACGCCGAGCAGAACCTGAGAGCGGTCGCCGGAATTGATGCCCTCCACCAGATCGGCAATTGCTGTCGGCTGGTCACCGGAGGGCTTGTACTCCGTGACCATTTCGATGGCGATGCCGCCTTCGGATTTCGGCGGGCGGACAGGACGGTGCGGCGTCCACAGCTTGCCATCCTTGAACAGCGGATTGCCGCTTTCAATCAGCTTGGAGAGCGCATCCACCGTGGCCGTGACCGCACCGGGCGCCAGCGACTTGGCGTCTTCCAGCGAGACATCCATTCCGGCCACCGGGTTGAGGCCAGCGGCGGCGCGCGTCTTCGGATCGGACGAGCCGCCGATGGAAACGCCGCGCGAGGTCTTGGACGCCGTCGGCATCTTGCTTGCCTTGGCGGCAGCCTTTTCCGCTTCCTTGCGCGCTTCGATCTCGATCTTCTTGCGGTGCTTGCCCGCCTTGGAAGCGACTTCGCGCTGGGTTTCCACAGAGGTCGCTTCGGCTTCCGCTTCCAGCTGCTTCACCCAATCGGCAACAGAGCCGGAGAGGGGAGCGCCTTCGAAGGATGCCTGGGGCATCTCTTCAAAACCATTGGAGCGGGAGCTTTCGGAGGATTTTTTCGGTGATCTGGCCATGGGCAGAATATGGAGCGCTTAAACCTCAAAAGGAAGAGGTGCGCGTGAAAAAATGAGTACAAAAAGGCAACGTGTTTGGGTCACTGGTTCCGCGCGATTGAAGGTGGCGAAGGGCTTCGCTCCTTGGCCGTTGAGCGCTGTCGCCGGTCTGTCTTGAAGGATGCTGCAGATTGGTCGCTCCGCATCCAATCTGCTTGCGCGCGGTCAGCACACCATTGCTCTTTTTGGCATTAGGTGCTTGAAAGACCTGTTGTGGGTGCTATTGTAAGCACTCTCAAAAGGTTTGGAGATGTCGTATGGCACATGTTGTTTTGGCTGAAATGACGGCCAGCGTATCGGAGCTGAAAAAAAACCCTATGGGAACGGTCGCAGCTGGCGAGGGGGCCGCCGTCGCCATCTTGAACCGCAACGAGCCGGCTTTCTATTGCGTACCTGCCAAGGTCTACGAGGCCATGATGGAACGGCTTGACGACATCGAGCTCAATAGGCTCGCCGATGCCCGGACGGACGACAAGGTTATCAGGGTCAAGCTCAGTGAGCTATGAACTCGGCTTCGTAGAGGCCGCTCTGAAGGAATGGCGAAAGCTCGACAGCAATACGCGCGAGCATTTCAAGAAGAAACTGGCCGAACGATTGGAAAACCCGCGCGTCCCTTCCGCGAAGCTTTCAGGACATCAGGATCGTTACAAGATCAAACTGCGTGGTGCCGGATACAGGCTGGTCTATGAAGTGAGAGACAAAGAGGTTCTGGTTCTTGTCGTTGCTGTCGGGCGGCGGGATCGCGGTCAAGTCTATAAGCTTGCAGAAAAGAGGTAGTGCCATGATCACCCGTCCCGCAACGATAGATGATGCCGAAGGAATGGCGGCGGTGCAGAACGAGATTTTTGCGGCTGGGCTGCGCAAGACGCCGACGGATGTCGAGACGGTCACGAACACCTATATTTCAGACCCCGACCGGATCGCCTGTACGGTCGCCGTCGATGAGGACGGGCGCATTCTCGGCTTCCAGTCGCTGAAGCTCGCCACCGCTGCCGGCAATCCATACGGCGTGGCAGAAGGCTGGGGCATTATCGGCACGCATGTCAGCCCGTTCGCGGCGCGAAAGGGTGCTGGTAAGGCGCTGTTCAGGGCAACGCTTCAGGCTGCTGAGGCCTTCGGTCTGAAGGATATCGACGCCAGTATTGGCGCCGATAATGATATGGGGCAGGCCTATTACGAAGCCATCGGTTTTCGCACCTATCGCACGACGGACGATCGTGTCTGCAAGGCCTATCGGCTCGGATGACGCTTATCTGTCGTCACTCGAGCCAGAATCGGTTCAGGATGTTGCGGCGGCTTTTCTTCGCTGTCCGAGCTTCTGCACCGCGAGATCCAGGAGAAGCATGACGATCAGGCTCGCGCCGACCAGCGGAAAGATGATCCCGCCCGCTGCGAGCATAGCGGCAAGCCCGTAAAGTGTGCCTTTGCTTTGCGGCATCGGTGGAACACCGAGCGAGCCCTTGGGGCGGCGCTTCCACCACATGACACCGCCGGACACGGCGAGTAGGATGATGGCGAGGCAGGCGAGCGCCAGCACGATCTGGTTCGCAAAGCCGAATTGCTGACCCATATGCACGTTGATGCCCCATTCCAGCCCGCGACCGAGCGGACCGTAATCTGCGTAGCGCATGTCGATCAGTGGTTTGCCGGTATATTGATCCAGATGAATGACCCGCTGTTTGGAAAGATCGTCCGGGTAAACCGATCCGCTATAGACGCCCTCCGGCTTCGTCGGAAGCGCCACGGCATAACCGGCTGCGAGGCCGAGTTCATCGAAGCGCGCGACGGCGTTGTCGATGCCGATGGGGGCTGGCATCTGGTTGGCGGGCTCGTGGTTCATGGCCGCGTGGTCCATGGGCATGGCGGGCGAGGGCTCCATGTGCTGACCATGATCGTGCCCTTCGGAGGTCGGTATCTTTGCCTGCTCCAGCGACCATGAGGTTTTCAACACATCGTCGAGCCTATTTCCCGACATTGGCACATCGACACGCACGCCTGCCGGATAACCGAAATTGCTGCCATTGGCCCATTCATTGACCTTCGCGCCCCAGACGCCGGACCACGGCATGCCGGTGATAGCGAGGAAGACGATGAAGGCGCCGACGAAAATGCCGGTGACCGCGTGCATATCCCGCCAGAAGACCCGCTTCTTCGGCGTGCCGCGAACCGACACCACGCCGCCGGTCTGGTTGCGCGGCCACCAGAGATAGATGCCGGTGGCGACCAGCAGGATCGACCAGCCAGCGGCGATCTCGATCAGGTAGCGGGCATAGGTACCGAAATATTTGAGGCTGTGGAGGGTGCGGATCGTCCACATGACGGTGCCGCGATCCGGCAGGGAGCCGAGGACTTCTCCCGTGTAGCCATTCACATAGACAGCGCGCTTGCCCTGAGGCGTGCTGACGGTGACCTCTGTCGACGCACCGGGATCGGCCGGTTTGGTGAGTTTGACGGCGGTGCCGGGTACAGCCGCCACAGCGTTGGCAATGATCGTGGAGGGTAGGGCAGCGGTGGCGTTCTCCACCACGGTCACCCGCTTCAGGTTGGCATGGATGGCGTTATCCAACTCATCCTTGAAGAGGTAAAGCCCGCCGGTGATGGCAAGCGTGATCATGAATGGCAGGACGAAGAGACCGGCGTAAAAATGCCAGCGCCAGACGGCGCGATAGAGATTGAGCGATGACGGCGCGCTTACGCGCTCACCCAGGGAGGTGGTGCTGATGGACATTATTGGCTCCGCAAACGGTGCAGGCAGTCGCATCTATCCTGTCGGCGACGTACCCGCTGGAGATTTCAACACAGAGGTCGGATCGCAAAATCGCCGTGAGCATTTGAGGCAATTTCAGCGCGATACGCCCGTAGCCAGCAAGGAGGCTGATTGTGCTCCGTGCCTTCCCCTGTTCGGGAGAAGCGCGCCGGATCATGCGTGAGACAAGGAGGGAGGCCCGCGCGGCTGCTGCTCGCGCGTCGGCGGCGCAGCGATCTTGTTCTCAGTCCAGCGCCACAAGGTGACGTGAACATGCGGAACGATGCGCCCGGCAATCTCGGTCGGGCTTGCGAGCAAGGCGGTGAAGGATGTGGAGGCAAGGCGGCAGAGTGTGCCGCAGCAGCTATTGGCGAGCTTCTCCGCAGGCGATTGCTTCTGCGTACCGGCATCCGGCAAATGAGCGGCACAGATAATGTCATCGGCCGCAAGGACCGTGGCCGCCATGCTGCCATGGGCAACGCCATTCGCAAGGCCTTGCAGCAGAAAAAGCAGCAGGGCCAGCACTGCGACAGCGCTAGCCGAACTGCGATCCTGCATGATCCTGCGAATAAGCTTCATGGCAAATGCAGTGGCACAGTTTCGCCACGATGTCACTGCGACAAAGGCGGCAGGGGAATACGTGTCTCAGGCCTCGTGCGGACGGGTTAATGTCGGCTAGCCACGCCAAATCCGTCAGACATCAAGCGCCCCTTGGCTTCCTTACGATTATATGTAGGGGCGGAAACATGACACAGGTTTAGTCTGAAGTTCGCGATCGATTGCGCTCGCATATCGATCAGGTGATGGAATGAGATCACTCTGTTTGACTGCTGCGACGCATCTTTGGGTATCACCATCCCGGCAGAGGCGAAGCAGCTCGCGAGACTTGCCGCTCTCTGACAGACGTTTGTAAGTGATCCGGCCGCTGGTTACATCGATGTAGATGGGATCGGGTTGTGCGGCGAACTCGCGCACTATTATGTCCAGGTTCATCTTAGCGCCGCGGTCGGCAGCGTAGATGGCTAGAACCAGCGCGTGAGACTGTTTTTTGGCGGACCTGCCACTGCGGGGGTCGGGTCCAGGTGGATCCAAGAGCCCGATTAAGAACTCGCTTGAGAGTCTTTCTAGCGCGGCAGGGTCACCCTGCTTGGCCTTTCGCCAGGCGTCATTCCAAATCATACCACATGACTCTGCCAGTATTGCCCTATCGGTGCACCCAGCGAGCGGACCTAGCAATAATGGATAAAGAAAAGGGAGCGTGAGGAAAGCGGAACGTCCCCTTTTTGAGTCGTGCCGGACTTTCATTCTGCCACCGTTCCATTATTCGCCGCTTTGCGCCAGCGATGAGCGAGTTCGTAGGCCGCGTCGATATTTTCGCGCCATCGGGGTAGGTCTAAGAGGGAAAATTGCACAGTTAGGCCGAGGTTTTCCATACTCCACCACACGTGACCGAAACAGATAGGGTTTGGCACGCGCTCGGCCTTAGCGCACTGCAAGATTACCGACGGCTCGCTGCCGGAGAAAAAGTGATCAAATGGTGCTTCCTCTGATCCGTCATAGTAATTGAGGTCATATTTCGTGCCAGAGAACTCGGCACCGAGGTTCTTCTTGGTGTTTTCAAGGCGCTCCGCTGGGAGACGGTCTCTCAGTGGAGACGTGGAAAGAGGCAACCATGGGTTTTCGATTGAAGCAATGACGATGAAATCGCCATCCTCCGGCATCTTCCTTCCATTCTCGCAGAAGCGCGAGGACGCTATTGACAGCGTGTCCCTTTCTGGCCAGCGCAATGTCGGCATCCAGAAGGCGTAGCTGATCCCTGTACCCATACGCTTTTCACTAGCACCCGGCGTTGCAGGCGTGATGTCCTCCAAAGGGGCACCATACCACGGGCTTAGGTGGCCCAGCGGCACTTTGAGCCAAGTTCCTGACGCGTTGAAGAAGTATTCTTTGGATAGCTCGCGACCCCGGTAATCCCTTTGATTGATCGGATTGCTCGGCTTGATTGATGGCGGGCAAGTAACGTTATCCGCGTAGGCGAGGGAAAAAAAAGTTAGTGTTGCCGCTAGGCACAAGAGACCGAACTTCACTGCCATCGCGTTGCGCTTCTTCGCCTTGTTGTTGATCGCGCTGTTTGGACCGCCCTTGCGCCCTCGCTTCAGCGATTCTCCACCTTCGCCGAAGTCTGGTCAAGCCGCATTCAACCTGTGAGCCTCACCCCTGAAACCGCTTCGAGTTCCAACGTCACCGTTGTCGATTCACTGCGCGGCGCAGGTGACAACAGTATCGGCGCGTGGTGTTTCGTCTGCGTAGACGGTGAGGGCAGGTCTCTCAGGCTAAATGCATCGCATTGGCGAGCAATCCTGCGCCAATGCTACTGCCTTGGCACGGATTACAAATTGTCCATGTCGGCAAAATGCCGCCATTCTGCACGTTTTTTGCCCGAATTGACGGGGATTCTGCTGCTCTCGATAGTTGGCAGGAGTGGCAGGCATGGCTCCGTTTTCTCCAACGATGGCGGCGATCCGCTATGGTTACGGTCTTGCGCCGGACCAGATACTCAGCCGAAACACGGACGATCTGCTGGTGCAGCTCGTGGATGCGCCTTTGAAGGAAAGCTTCTTTCCAATTGGCGGTGCTTTTGATGCGCGGCAAAGGGCAGACGACCTCGCCAAGGGGTTTGAGGCGCTGAAGATCGCCAAGAAAGACAATGATGCCGAGACTGATCGCGCGGCGCGCCAGCAATTGCAGCGCAAGGCGGAGCAGAGCTTTCAACGCGATAGTCTTGCCCGGGTGCTTCAGGCGGCCTTCTCATCCTATGGGTTTCACGAGAGGCTTTCGGCCTTCTGGTTCGACCACTTCTCCGTCAATGCGCACAAATCCTTCCCGATGCGGATGATCACGCCGCTCTATGAGGTCGAAGCCATTCGCCCACATCTTGCGGGATCGTTTCGCGATCTGTTGCAGGCATCGGTTCTGCATCCGGCCATGCTGATCTATCTCGATCAGGCGCAATCGACTGGCCCGCAATCGGCAGCGGCGACAAATCGAAAGAAGGGTCTGAATGAAAATCTCGGGCGCGAGTTGATCGAGCTGCACACGATGGGTGCGGGCAGCGGTTATACGCAAACCGATGTGCGCTCTGCGGCGCTGGTGCTGACGGGCATGACCGTGGACGATCATTACGAGATGATGTTTCGCCCCCGCATGGCAGAACCTGGAGAGATCAAGGTGCTCGGCGTCAACTACGGTGGCGACCCGCGATCGGCTGATGACTGTCTCGTCATGCTGGATGATCTGGCAAGCCGCCCGGAAACGGCGCAGCATATCTGCCGCAAACTCGTGGCCCACTTCATCGCCGACAATCCGCCGCCGGATGTGATTGCCGCGATGGTCAAAGAGTGGAAGGCGAGCGACGGCAATCTGGCGAAGGTCTATGCCGCCATGCTCAACCATCCGCGCGCCTGGCAGGAGCCCGGTGCCAAGATGAAGCTGCCTTTCGACTATGTCGTCTCCGGACTTCGCGCTTTTGGCATCACCAGGAAGAATTGGCGCGAGCGCATGTCTCCGGATGGTGATGATAGCTACACGCCCTTCGATACGCCTGTCGCGGCTGCGGCCAAGCAGGCATTGAAGAGCGCAAGCGATGACATGGCGCCCGCCATGCAAGGCGACGGCGCGCAGATGGCGATGGAGAAGCCGACTGCGGAAATGAAAGCAGCGATGCCCTCCGATCCGGCGCAACTGCCGAAGCCGAAGGCCAGTCTTGCCCGGACGTTGACGGTGGCAGCCCTTCGCCGCATGGGCCAGCCGGTGTGGCAGCCCCCGAGCCCCGCGGGCTTCGAGGAGGGCGTTGCCTCGTGGCTTTCGCCCAGCCAGATGAGCGAGCGCATTCTCTGGGCGCGGAAGGCATCCGGCGCGCTCGGCAAGGATATGGAGCCGAAAAAGCTTCTTGAAGTGTCGCTGGCCGATCAGGCGCGCGACGACACGATCCGAGTGGTTGGGCAGGCGCCGAACCGGGTCAGTGGTTTGACGCTGGCGCTGTCTTCCCCCGAATTTAACAGGAGATAGGACATGGCCTTCTCTCAGGATATGATGTTGAGCCGCCGCGGCTTCTTGATGACCGCTTGCTGTGCGGCCGCTGTGCCAGCTTTCTCTCCGGTCAGTTTCGCCGCAATGCCGGGCGAAAACCGCTTCGTGACGATCGTTCTGCGCGGTGCGATGGACGGGCTCGATTTGGTGCAGCCCTATGGCGACCCCGCCTTTGCCCAATTTCGCCCGACATTGGCGCTGAAGCCCGATGAAGGTCTGATCGATCTCGACGGGCATTTCGGCCTGAACCCTGCGGCAGAGGCGCTGATGCCGATGTGGCAGGCGAAGGAGTTGGCCTTCGTCCATGCGGTCTCAACGCCCTATCGCGACCAGCGCAGCCATTTCGATGGGCAGGACATGCTCGAAAGCGGCGCAGAGGCGGTGCGTGGCGAACGCACGGGTTGGCTGAACCGGGCGCTGTCTGCCATCCCGCGATCCGAAGATCGCAAGGCAATCGATATCAACACATCGATGGAGCTCATTCTATCTGGGCCGAACGAGGCGGATGTCTGGGCCTCTAGCTCCAACATGACGATGGCGGCCGATGAAGTCGGTTTCTTCAAGCGGCTCTATGCCAATGACGCGGAGTTCAGCCGGGTGCTGGCCGAAGCGCTGCGCACCGATATGGCGGCCGAGCAATTGTTTCAGGATGAGAAGCGCGGGCAGGGCATTCGCGATATTGCCAAGCTTGCTGGCGGCATGCTGCGCGAGGACTATCGTATCGCCAGCTTTTCTGTTGATGGCTGGGACACGCATGCGGGACAGAAGGCGCAGTTTGCGCGCACCGTAAAGGATCTGACCATTGCGTTGACGACGCTGAAAGATGCCCTTGGGCCCGATGTGTGGAAGAAGACAACGGTCCTCGCAATGACGGAATTTGGCCGTACGGCGAGGGAGAATGGCACTGGTGGAACCGACCATGGCACGGGCGGCGTCGCCATTCTCGCAGGCGGCGGCATTCAGGGCGGTCGTGTTCTTGGCAAATGGCCGGGCCTCGGTGACGGCAAGTTGCTGGACGATCGCGACCTGATGCCGACCGGCGACGTGCGCGAAGTCGCTGCCGCCATGCTCTACCGCCAGTTCGATGTCGGTAGCGAAGCCCTGACCAATGGTATTTTCCCGGGACTGTCTTTCGACAGGTCGTCGGCTTACCTCAAGATATGAGCGGCGTTCGATCGGACCAAGGGTCTCTACTCTTTTTCGAGAAAGCGTTGGAACGCCTTCAGCGTCTTTTCGCTGACATGGTGCTCAATTCCTTCGGCATCGGCCCGTGCCGTGTCCGGATCGATGCCAAGACGACATAGGAACGCTTCGACGATCTCGTGGCGCCGTCTCGTCTGCTCGGCCAATTGCTGGCCCTCTTCGGTGAGGAAAATGCCGCGATAGCGCCGTTGCGTGATCAGTCCTTCTTCAGCAAGGCGCTTCAGCATCTTGGCGGCGGTTGGCTGCTTGACGCCGAGACGTTGGGCAATATCGATCTGACGTGCCTCACCGGAATGCTCGATCAGGTCAGCGATCAGCTCGACATAGTCTTCCATGAGTTCGCTGCGACGTGCCTCCCGGCTTTTCTGAAAAGCTTCGGCATGCGTTTCCACCTCGGTGGAAGACAGTCGGCTTTCATTGGGGATGGGCTGCTTCATCGGTCGAGACTCTTCACGCTTCCGTTCTTTGTTTTGTCGCGTGTCGTTATCGCAAAACCGGTGAACACTTTTGCGCGACGTGCTTTGAAGCGTGTCGCGATCCTTCAGATTCGCGCCTTACGCTTTCGTTCTTTGTTCTGTCGCATCTCGTTATCGCAAAACCGCTGCACACTTTTGCGCGAGATGCTTTATGATCATCTCATATAGCCTGTGAATTTCCAGAGTATTGATGAAGTGCTCTTAGCCCAGGCCTGGGACCGGAACGCCGAAGGTCTGAAGCAGCAGCACTGCATTGAGGCACAGGATGATGACGGTGCCTACGATCGCTGCGATGTCGAGCAACCGCTTGTTGGCGAAGCTGCCCATGATCGCGGGATTGCGGGTGAACATGACGAGCGCGATCATTGGAATCGGCAGGGCGAAGGACAGCACGACCTGGCTGTAGACCAGCGCATCGGTGGTGTTGACGCCCATCAGCACGACGACAAATGCCGGCAGCATGGTGACAAGGCGGCGCAGCCAGATCGGGATATGGAAACCGACGAAACCTTGCATGATCATCTGCCCCGCCATGGTGCCGACGGCGGAAGACGACATGCCCGAGGCCATCAGTGAAATGAGGAATACCATGGCCGCGGCTCCGCCCAGCAACGGCGTAAGCGTGTGATAGGCGGTTTCGATCTCGGCGACATCCGTATGGCCGGCATGGAAAGCCGCCGCCGCCATGATCACCATCGCCATGTTGACCATCCCTGCGACGGCAAGGGCGATGACGCATTCCCAGTTGGAAAAGCGCAGGAGTGTTTTTCGCTCGGCGTCGTTGCGGGCCGTGGCACGATGCTGTGTGAGGCCGGAATGGAGATAGAGCGCGTGGGGCATGACCGTCGCTCCGATAATGCCGACCGAGATCGTCAGCGCCGCTGCATCCGGCATGGAGGGGGTAATCACGCCGAGACCGGCTGCGGCCCAGTCAACCGGCGCGATGAACATCTCGATGACATAGCAGATGCCGATAACGGAGACCAAAGCCCCGATGATCAGCTCCATTGGGCGGAAACCGCGCCCATCGAAGAGAAGAATACCGTAGGTGACGACGGCCGTGACCGCCATGCCGGCAAGCAGCGGCATGCCGAAGAGCAACGACAGACCGATCGCACCGCCAAGGAACTCCGCCAGATCGGTCGCCATGGCTGCGATTTCGCTGACGATCCACATGACAATCCTGACCGGTGTGGAGAACTGGTCGTGGCACATCTCCGCCAGATTGCGTCCGGTGACGATGCCGAGTTTGGCCGATAGAGCCTGGAACATCATGGCGATCAGATTCGCCATCAGCACGACCCATAGCAGCGAATAGCCATAGCCGGAGCCCGCTTGGATGTTGGTTGCGAAATTGCCAGGGTCCATATAGGCGATTGAGGCAACGACAGCCGGTCCAGCAAAGAGCAGCAGCGAGCCGACACCGCGTCGCTCTCCGGTCAGAACTTCTCGTATTTTTGCATCGGTTCGTTCCGACAGGGTCGGTCGCGTCACCGTGTCCGTCATCAGGCTCTCCACGTCGCTGCACTGCAACATAGCAAGGGCTAATTCTCTGTCAATGAGCTATGATTGGGAGATAAGGCAAAGTGAAAACATCGCCCCTTCGGACTCGATCGCGAGTCCGAAGGGGCGATGCTAGATCGGTAATGGACTGATGAGGCGTGCCGGGAAGCGAGATCAAGCTATCCCGTGGCTATCCCAACGTGGCCCGAGGGCGGCAGTGGGTCTCAGACCTCGATAGTTTCGACCGAATTCAGCGGCGGAAGCGGCGTTGGCGTACCGTTTTCATCCATGGCAACCATGATGAAGGTGCCAGCCGTGACCTTCTCCAGCTTGTCGTAGCGTGAGCGCTGCGCCCATGCCTCGACGCAAAGGGTGATCGAGGTGCGCCCGGTGCGGGTGATATCGGTATAGATGGACAGCGTGTCACCGATCTTGACGGGAAGCTCAAAGGCCATTTCCTTCACCGCCGCCGTCACCACGCGACAGCGCGCCCGTTCGGCAGCACGAATGCCGCTTGCCAAGTCCATCTGAGACATGACCCAGCCCCCAAAAATATCCCCTGCCGGGTTGGCATCGGCCGGCATGGCCAGCGTGCGAAGCGTCAGTTCACCGGTGGGCTTGGGGGCTTGGTTCATTGGGTTGTCTCTCCATGGCTGTTTAAGTTCTCGTGAATCACGCGATGGCCCTACGCCTTCGTCAAAAACTGCCGCGTTGCATAGAGCGCAATGGCAGCCGCATTCGAGACGTTCAGCGACTTGATTTCGCCGGGCATGTCGAGGCGCGCCAGATGCGTGACCGTTTCGCGCGTCTTCTGGCGCAGGCCTTTGCCTTCGGCACCGAGAACCAAGGCAATCTTGTCGCCGCTGAAGGTCTGCTCAATGGGAGCGGGGCCTTCGGAGTCGAGGCCGATGGAGGTGAAGCCGAGCTTGTGCAGTTCACCCAGCGCATCGGCGAGATTGGTGATCTGGATGTAGGGGATCATTTCCAGCGCGCCGGAGGCGGATTTTGCTAGCACGCCGGATTCGGTCGGGCTGTGGCGCATGGTGGTGATCAGGGCACCGGCATTGAAGGCGACTGCCGAGCGCATGATGGCGCCGACATTGTGCGGATCGGTGACCTGATCGAGAACCAGGATCAGCGGGCTGTCTTTCAGGGCCGAAAGCTTGCGAACCGGCAGCGGCCGGGTTTCCAGCATCACGCCCTGGTGGATGGCGTCCGGACCAAGAACCTTATCGATGTCCTGCGGCGCAACCATCTCGACCGGGAAGGGCTGGGCGGTGGCTTCACCGATTTCCAGCCGGGCGAACGCGTTTTGCGTCACGGACAGCTTGATGATCTGCCGTTCCTTGTTGGCAAGGGCCGCACGCACCGTATGCAGGCCGTAGAGATAGACCTGGTCGGCGCCAAGCTGCGGCGGCTTCCAGTCATCTGCGCCCTTGTTGCGGCGCTTTTGCTGCGGCGGCGTGGGGATTTCTCCGCGCTCACGCTTACCGTCGCGCACCGCGCGTCGGAGGTTGGCATAGTGCGTGTCGCGGGTGGATTTATCTTTGGGATCGTCTTTGCTCATGTCGCTTTATATCGCTGCCGGGTCATCCGCACCAGTCCCCACCGCATGAGCTGGCGCCATCCACAGGGCTTTGACACTGCTCGAATTTTTTCCTGAAATTTCGACCCGCATCGTGTTGACAGAACGATGAAGGGCCGTCATATACGCGGCCACAGACGACGAACGGCGCAGCGCCGAACGGACATCTGGACTAAGCTTGGTCGCTTGATCCTCGCAGAATACTGGAGGGATGCCCGAGTGGTTAAAGGGGACGGACTGTAAATCCGTTGGCTCAGCCTACGTTGGTTCAAATCCAACTCCCTCCACCATTCTGCACGGATCGAAATCACCGCCGCGGGTATAGCTCAATGGTAGAGCAGCAGCCTTCCAAGCTGAATACGCGGGTTCGATTCCCGCTACCCGCTCCAAACACGTTTCCCCTACATAGATCTTGTTCGATTGCAGATGACGTCGATGTTTTGCGTTGAGGCGTTCCGCGTTCGAACTTCAATCACGAAACATCGTCTGCCTGATTCCTCGTCTCTCTGTGAGACGGATCAGCGATGACCGCAGAATCACCGACTGCATCGCGATTTTGGTGAAGTCGGTTGAGATGACGATCCGCACTATGAACTGACGTGGCTGCTCACCGCAGCACTGAACGGATGATCTCAGCCCTTCGCAGCCTGTCGTCGATACCTGACCTCGAAGAGGTCACGGTGGAGCGCCCCGAGTGGGGTCTATCCTCCTTGTAATTTCAAGGTCTGAGGAAATGCGAGGGGAGTGTGCGACTCAACGTCTGCCTAGCCGCTCCGGAAGGCGCGGAGACTGTAGGATTAGACGTGCTGCTCGAGATTCGCTGTTCGGGTGCAAGAACTGCGGCGCTGCCAGGATATAGAAGACTCTTTCGAGCGCTTGGACAAACGTACGTTTGGCTGGGATGGGCTGCGGTCTTGCCAAAGGCCGCAGCATTTTATTCGGGGTTTAGCTCGCGGTGTAGTAGACGAACTGCGCAACCAACGCGGCCAACAGCATGAAGGTGAGTGCTGCGCCAATCTTTAACTGTCGAGAGCGCCGTGTACGGCCGCCGGACCAGTCATAGGCCATGGGTTCAGACATCCTTTTGGTTATTCGTTATGTCTAAAGTAGTGGTCTTCTATGCTTGCGTGAGGCTGACGGCAATCACCAGAAGGGACAGGCGAGTTCTTTGGCTTGTTTTAGAGCCGCTTTACGCGGCCGCGAAGAATCAACTTGGCGGATACAGTCCTGGTATCCTTCGCTTTCGATGGAGATGAGAAGCCCGAAAGATTCTGTTTCGGGCTGCCCTTTATTATTAAGAGAGCGGTCCGGCTCGCTTAGCTGAAGTAGGGCTGGACGTAAGGCCAGACTTCGACAGCGCCATGATAGAGCATGTTGAGCGCGACGTAGACGATGACGGCGAGGCCGACATAGGAGATCCAGCGATAGCGGTGGAGCAGCTTGGCAACGAAGTTGGCGGCAAGGCCCATCAGCGCGATCGACACGACGAGGCCGATGATGAGGACAGTCACGTGGTCCTGTGCGGCACCGGCAACGGCCAGAACATTGTCCAGCGACATGGAGACGTCGGCAATGACGATCTGGGTTGCGGCCTGGAAGAACGTCTTGTGACCCTTGGTCAGATCGGCTTCCGCGTCGGTGACCGTGTCTCCTGCAGACGCGTTTTGTTCGCGAAGTTCGCTCCACATCTTCCAGCACACCCAGACGAGCAGGAGCCCGCCGAAAAGCTGGAGGCCGACGATAGCAAGCAACTGAACTGTCAGCGCCGCAAAGGCGATGCGCAGCACGGTTGCGGCGATGATGCCGACGAGGATCGCCTTGCGGCGCAGATGAGCAGGAAGGCCTGCGGCGGCCAGACCGATGACGATGGCGTTATCACCTGCGAGAACCAGGTCGATCGCGATGACCTGTAGAAAGGCGGTGAAGCCAGCTGCTGTAAAGATTTCCATTCTATATCCCGAAGCGTAGGCAAAGGGCCGCGCGAAAAGCGACGCCGAAGTGATGTGTGAAGAGCGCTAGAGCCTGTTTCAATCGCCGTTTCCCCCTGGCGATTTCGGCTGGCAATATGACAGGAATTGGATCGAGGTAAAGAGTAACGGTACTTCAGCCGCGTCACGGGCTCCTTAAAGTGGTTGATAACGCGGTGAAACATCCCCATATGCCGGCAATCGCGCTGCTTTTGGCTGCCGATTCCACGCGTCGACAATTAAGTCTTGCGCATTCGGTTACAAAGCCTTAAACGGCGACACCAAACCGGTTCGCCGGGAAAACTACTTCACGTTCACAGGAAGCAATTCACATGGCAAAGAGCAAGTTTGAGCGGAATAAGCCGCACGTCAACATCGGCACGATCGGTCACGTTGACCACGGCAAGACGTCTTTGACTGCCGCGATCACGAAGTACTTCGGCGAGTTCAAGGCGTATGACCAGATCGACGCGGCTCCTGAAGAGAAGGCTCGTGGTATCACGATTTCGACGGCGCACGTTGAGTATGAGACCCCGAACCGTCACTACGCTCACGTTGACTGCCCCGGCCACGCCGACTACGTGAAGAACATGATCACCGGTGCTGCGCAGATGGACGGCGCGATCCTGGTTTGCTCTGCTGCTGACGGCCCGATGCCGCAGACGCGCGAGCACATCCTGCTTGCTCGCCAGGTTGGCGTTCCGGCGATCGTCGTGTTCCTCAACAAGGTTGACCAGGTTGACGACGCAGAACTTCTGGAGCTCGTCGAGCTTGAAGTTCGCGAACTTCTGTCGTCCTACGACTTCCCAGGCGACGACATTCCGATCGTCAAGGGTTCGGCACTTGCTGCTCTTGAAGATTCCGACAAGAAGATCGGCGAAGACGCCATCCGCGAGCTTATGGCTCAGGTTGACGCCTACATTCCGACGCCTGAGCGTCCGATCGACCAGCCGTTCCTGATGCCGATCGAAGACGTGTTCTCGATCTCCGGTCGTGGTACGGTTGTGACCGGCCGCGTTGAGCGTGGTATCGTCAAGGTTGGTGAAGAAGTCGAGATCGTCGGCATTCGTGCGACGTCGAAGACGACTGTTACCGGCGTTGAAATGTTCCGCAAGCTGCTCGATCAGGGCCAAGCTGGCGACAACATCGGTGCACTGGTTCGTGGCGTACAGCGCGATGGCGTTGAGCGTGGTCAGATCCTTTGCAAGCCAGGTTCGGTCAAGCCGCACAAGAAGTTCATGGCAGAAGCCTACATCCTGACGAAGGAAGAAGGCGGCCGTCATACGCCGTTCTTCACGAACTACCGTCCGCAGTTCTACTTCCGTACGACTGACGTTACCGGTATTGTTTCGCTTCCAGAAGGCACGGAAATGGTTATGCCTGGCGACAACGTCACGGTTGAAGTCGAGCTGATCGTTCCGATCGCGATGGAAGAAAAGCTGCGCTTCGCTATCCGCGAAGGCGGCCGTACCGTCGGCGCCGGCATCGTTGCCTCGATCATCGAGTAATC
>NZ_JBQEPP010000003.1:0-732162 GCF_052045735.1 Agrobacterium sp. 22117
ATGAACATCAAGAGCCTTCTCATTGGCTCCGCTGCAGCTCTTGCAGCAGTATCTGGCGCAAAGGCCGCTGACGCGATCGTTGCTGCTGAGCCTGAGCCACTGGAATACGTTCGCGTTTGCGACGCTTTCGGCGCAGGCTTCTTCTACATTCCTGGTACGGAAACCTGCCTGAAGTTCGGCGGCTACGTTCGTTTCCAGACCAATTTCCAGCGCGGTGACGGCACGACTGCTGGCACCTCGAACGGCGGCACCTCTGACTGGGACGCATTCACGCGCGCTCAGTTCGAAGTTGATACTCGCACAGACACCGAGCTCGGCGCTCTGCGCGGCTTCATCGGCTTCCGCGGCAATGCTGACAACGGTTCTTCCGCTTCTTCGTCGGTATTCGTTGATCAGGCCTTCATCGAACTTGGTGGCCTGAAGGTCGGTAAGTTCTACAACTGGTGGGACGACGATCTCTCCGGCGAGACCGATCTGCTTTCTTCTAACACCCTGTTCAACTCCATTCGTTACTCCTACGACACCGGTGCATTCGCAGTTGGTCTCTCGGTTGACGAGCTGGAAGGCATCTCCTTCGGCAACGATGTCGCTCTTGGCAACGTTGACAACAACGTTGGCATCTCGGGCAGCATCGCCGGCAAGATCGGTGGCGCAACGGCTTCGCTCATTGGCGGCTACGATGTTGACCGTGAAGAAGGCGCTGTCCGTCTGATCGCAACCGCCGACATCGGTCCTGGTACCCTGGGTCTTGCTGGCGTGTATGCTTCTGGCGTGAACTCCTACTACGCTCTGTCCGAGTGGGCAGTTGCTGTTGAGTACGCGATCAAGGCAACCGATCGTCTGACGATCACCCCCGGCGCGCAGTGGCTCGGCAATGTCGCCGTCAAGAACCCAGCTGACGGCTACTCGATCGTCAATGCTGATTGGTCTAACAACGATGCTTGGACTGCTGGCTTGACCGTTGACTACAAGATCACCGAAGGTCTTTCGACAAAGGTTACCGCGAACTACTACGACGAAGACAATCGTCCTGACTTCTGGACCGGTTTTGTTCGCCTACAGCGTTCGTTCTAATCTGACCTGACTAGGTCAATTATGAAAACCCGGCTTTCGAGCCGGGTTTTTTGTTTTGATTGGAGCTGTGCCGCCTATGCAATTAAGGATGATCACATTTTGTTGTGCGCGGGCCACAGTTCCAAAGGAAGCAGATCGTAAGGTTTCCGAATTAACTCAATGCTTGTTGCATGGCCGTACGTCTTTGCATCTAATCAAGCTCAAGAAGCAACGCATGTTTGCAATTTGCCCGCTGCTTCTCCTGATTCGCTTGGAGATCGATATGCACATCAAGAGCTTTTTGTTTGGTGCCGCTGCTGCACTAGCAACCATGTCTAACGCGCATGCCGCCGACGCCATCGTCGCTGCTGAGCCTGAGCCTCTGGAATACGTACGGGTTTGCGACGCCTTCGGCGCTGGTTTCTTCTACATTCCAGGCACAGAGACCTGCCTGAAGTTCGGCGGTTACATCCGCTTCGAAACAGATTTTGGCCCTAACGAATCGGGACCGTCGGATTGGGATAGCTTCACACGCGCTCAGTTTGAAATGGACGTGCGGTCGGATACCGAACTGGGGGCGCTGCGAGGCTTCATCGGCTTCCGAGGCAATGCTGACAACGGTTCTGCTGCCTCTTCGTCAGCCTTTGTCGATCAGGCTTTCATCGAACTCGGCGGCCTGAAGGTCGGTAAGTTCTACAGCTGGTGGGATGACGATCTCTCCGGCGAGACGGATCTTCTCTCATCCAACACGCTGTTCAACTCCATCCGCTATTCCTACGATGCCGGCGCCTTCACGGCTGGTATCTCGGTTGATGAGCTGGAAGGTATCACTTTTGTTGGTGACACCAACAGCGACAATAACGTCGGTATCGCTGGAAGCCTTGCTGGGAAATTTGGTGGTGGCAGCCTGTCGCTCATCGGCGGCTACGATACCGATCGCGAGGACGGCGCTGTCCGCCTGATCGGTGCTTTCGATGTCGGCCCCGGCGCATTTAGCTTTGCTGGCGTCTACGCTTCCGGCGTCAATGCCTATTACGCGCTTTCGGAGTGGGCGGTTGTTGCAGAATACGCATATAAAGTCACCGACAAGCTGACCATCACACCTGGCGTTCAATGGCTTGGCAACGTAGCGACGAAGGATGCGGCATTCGACATCGTCAACACCGGCTGGTCCAACAATGATGCCTGGACCGCAGGTCTGACGGTTGATTACAAGGTCGTGGAAGGCTTCACCACCAAGGTAACGGCAAACTACTACGACGAAGAAAACCGTCCGGAATTCTGGACAGGCTTCGTTCGTCTTCAGCGCGACTTCTAATTTTAGGTACGACGCTATGACAAAGCCCGGCCTCGCGCCGGGCTTTTTGTTTTGGGAGGCTTGAATAGTTGGCCATTAATGGCCGGGCGGCGGATCAGCGTGTGTTTGCGGATATGAAAGCCGTCACGCTCCTCTTCGTCATATTGCGCTGAATGGCTCACAGGTTCATCGATTTGACGGGCGCCAGAATACGAAGCTCGTGTGCGCATCACGAATTACAATTGCAATGCGCTTCATTCCCTACGCAAGCGGCGGAATCATCGTCGGATGATGCGCGGATCAGGAATCCTCCACCCTCAACCTGCTCGGCCGTTGCGCAAATCGTTGACGATGTCCGCTTGCTGACCAAGCCGAGTTTTATAGACCTGATAGTTTTCCATCACCCGCTGAACGTAGTTGCGCGTCTCGGGGAACGGGATGCGTTCGATCCAATCCACAACCTCATCGATCGGTTTTCCGCGCGGATCCCCGTAGCGGGCGATCCATTCCGGCACGCGCTTCGGCCCGGCATTATAGGCGATGAAGGTGAGGATGTAGGAGCCGCCGAAGCTATCGATCTGCTCACCGAGATAGTGAGCGCCGAGCGTGGCGTTATATCCGGCGTCCGTGGTCAGTTTCGCTTGTGTGTAGGCCATGCCGTGGCGGCTCGCGACACCCTTGGCCGTTCCCGGCAGAAGTTGAAGAAGACCGCGCGCATTGGCAGGCGAAACGGCCGCCGGGTTGAAGGCGCTTTCCTGTCTGGCAATGGCGTAGGCAAGGGCCTTGCCCGATCCGGAAATATTGGCGCTCACCGGTATGACGCCGATGGGGTAGGCGAGGGCGGCGGCATCAATGCCGCGGCTGAAAGCCGTTTTGCCGATCTGTAAAGAGACCTGGTGATTGTTGTTACGCTCGGCGCGTGACGCAAGGATTGCCAATTCACCGGGGCTGTCGATCTGCTCCGCGAGCGCGCGGTAAATCCCGTCTGCGCGCCAGCTATAGCCCGCCGCCTCCAGCCGCTCGATGGCACGCACCGCTTCGCGGCCAGCAAAGCGATCGCGATCGGCAGCACTTGGCGAGGGGTAGGTGACGTTGAGGGTCGTCACGCCGATGCGTGCGGCGGCAAGCTGGCCGTAAAAAGTACCGGGATGAGATGCGGCCTTGGAGAAATAGTCGCGCGCCTGGCCTGGTCCGCCGGCCTCGGCAGCACGTCCAAGCCAATAATAGGCGCGGGAGGCGGAAAGAGGTCGATTGGACGCGGCAAGAAGGGCGTTGAAGTGCCGTGCGGCAAGTGCCGGGTCGTGCATCGCGCGTAGAGCGTACCACCCAGCATGGAACTCCGCATCTGCAACATCGACGGGCGAGGCTGCGGAATGATTGGCCACCACACGATAAGCGCCTTGGAAATCACCGAGATCTGCAAGTCCCCGGGCAATGATCCGGCGTTCGTTCCACCACTCTCCAGGATTGACAAGCTTGCCGCTCTCCTTCGGCGCGCGCGCCAGAAGCTTTGCAGCATCGTCGTATTTTTGCTGATGACGGAGGTTTTCGATCTGGGCGAAGAGATAGACAGGATCGTTGCGCCAGGAGGCTTCGACGGCATTCAACAAGGCCGGCGCATTGTTGGCGCGTTGAAGAACGGCAGCCCAGGCTTTGTACAGCGACTGCGCCTTGCCGAGATCGCCAAACCGCTTGGCCTGGCTCACACGGCTGCGATACATGAGGTAGTCCATCCGGGCCTTATGATCGGCGGGCGACAGGACGCCACCGAATTCGGCGATCACCCGATCTTCCAGATCGGTATCCATGCCTTCGCTCACCCACAGCTGGCGAATGAGTTGCTGGGCACGCTGGGCGTTGCCGGATGAGGTGAGCGCCTGAGCCAGCGCAATTGTGCCCTCCGGCGTTTCGGGTCTGGACGAAGCAAATGCGGTCAGCACCTGCGCAGCGGAGGGATTTTCCCGCAGCATCGCGCGTTCAGAATTGGCTCTTAGCGTAAAAAGGCCCGGCCAGCCTTCAAGCTCCCGTTGAGCGGCCGTAATTTCCGCCGAGGAAACGTCCCTCTGGCCGGATATGGCGATAGCCCAGGTCAGGATGTGGCGATCAAGACTGGTGGCCGGCAGGCTGTTGCGAATAGCAATTGCCCCACTGGCGTTTCTGTTGGACAGCGCGTCGAGGCCCGCTTTCAGTTGGGAAACGTCAACCGGGTTCGCGGGCCGGATGATCGAGCCTGTTACCTCAGGCGAAGCGGGCAGGAAGGCCGGAACGGCAGGGGCGTTGGGACGCGCGAAGGGCAGGGGGACGACACCTTCTGACGCCGGTCCCGCCCACGCGCCCCAAACGGTTGCGACCACGCCCGCTGCCATCAAACCAAAAACTGCTGTTTTCTTCATCCCTTACTCACCAGCGGACCATACCGAACACGATTGCAGCTCTATCTCAAAAGACACGAAGCTGTGCCTCAGAGCGCCGTGCGTCCTTTTGTATGCACTAAGGACGCTCCAACTCTTCGAAACGACGCATCGTGTTTTTTGCGAAAAGCGATTCCGATTTTCGGGCCGATGCTGTAGCGCCATCCGCGTTTCCTATCGCCCATGCGCGTGAAGCTCCGCAGAATGTCGCCCTTGTATCCATTAGCTGCTTGCAGCCTTAACGAAACCTTAAGCGAAGGCCTCGCATTCGATCAAATTTCGGTAACGCTGCGCTCACCAAACGCTCCAAACCAATCATCTGTGTGATGACGCTGGATGCCGGTCCAGGCCAAGAAACTATTTACGTTTCCTAGACGAAAGCCTCGGTTAAACGCTTGTGGGGCGACTGGCTCCCAACTAATGTGACAACCGTTTTAACCACGGAATGCGGCTGAAGCATGGACTGGCTTACCGCAAGGAGTTTTGCATGTTCAAGGGATCTATTCCCGCCCTGATTACGCCGTTCACCGCCGATGGCGCAGTGGACGAAACGGCTTTCGCCGCCCATGTGGAGTGGCAGATTGCCGAAGGCAGCAGCGGCCTTGTGCCCGTCGGCACCACGGGAGAGTCACCGACCCTGTCGCATGACGAGCATAAACGTGTGGTCGAGCTGTGCGTCGAGGTCGCGGCGAAGAGGGTTCCGGTGATTGCCGGTGCTGGCTCCAACAATACCAGTGAGGCCATCGAGCTTGCACTGCACGCGCAGGAAGTCGGCGCAGATGCGCTTCTGGTCGTCACGCCCTATTACAACAAGCCGACGCAGAAGGGGCTCTTCGCGCACTTCTCCGCTGTCGCGGAAGCGGTCGATCTCCCGATCATCATCTATAACATCCCGCCACGCTCGGTGATCGATATGACGCCGGAGACGATGGGTGCGCTCGTCAAAGCGCACAAAAATATCGTGGGCGTCAAGGATGCCACCGGCAAGCTTGATCGCGTTTCCGAGCAGCGCATCCATTGCGGCAAAGACTTTGTTCAATTGTCGGGAGAAGATGGCACGGCGCTGGGTTTCAACGCCCATGGCGGCGTCGGCTGTATCTCGGTCACTGCCAACGTTGCGCCCCGCCTCTGTGCCGAGTTCCAGGCAGCCATGGCTGCTGGCGACTACGCACTGGCGCTCGACTATCAGGACCGTCTCATGCCGCTCCATAGGGCCATCTTCATGGAGCCCGGCGTCTGTGGCACCAAATATGCGATCTCCCGGACGCGCAATGGAAGCCGCAAGGTCCGCTCGCCACTGATGGACACGTTGGAGCCATCGACAGAAGCGGCAATCGATGCAGCCCTCAAGCATGCAGGCTTGTTGAACTGAGCACGGCAAAGCGCCTGTGTGGATGTGATAAGACTGATGCGCGCAAGCCGCGCATCTTCACTTTCGGCCCTGGTTTGATTACATAAGCGCCGAAAGCCGCACATTACTCAATGTGCGGGCAGAGAAGTGGATCAGGATATGGCCCCCAAAGGCAGCCAGCGCATCGTAAACAAGGTCGTCGCGGAAAACCGCAAGGCGCGCTTCAATTACGAGATACTCGACACCTATGAGGCGGGGCTGGTGCTGACCGGCACCGAGGTTAAGTCGCTGCGCGAGGGCAAGGCCAACATTGCCGAATCCTATGCGTCCGACGAAGGCGATGAGATCTGGCTGATCAACTCGCACCTGCCTGAGTATCTCCAGGCGAACCGCTTCAATCACGAGCCCCGCCGCCGTCGTAAGCTGCTCCTCAACAAGCGGGAGATCAATCGTCTGCGTGCCGGGATCAACCGTGATGGCATGACCCTTGTACCTTTGAAGATCTACTTCAACGACAAGGGGCGCGCGAAGCTCGAACTGGCCTTGGCGAAGGGCAAAAAGCTCCATGACAAGCGCGAGACGGAGAGGGAGCGCGACTGGAACCGGCAAAAATCCAGGCTGCTGAAAACAGGCGGTTGAGGACAGCGTGCGGCTAACGTTGAGGCCGCGCCGATCGAGTCGCAGCCTCGCAGCTCGGCGTCTGTTTGTTAATAGATCATTATCTATGGCCGAAAGTTTAAAGTCGGCTGATCAAATTCATTGTTACCATTGGAAAAGGAAACGCTAGGAGAGAGTGCCTCAAGGCTTCTCGCATAGGATGATTCTTTTCCCGGTGTCTAAGTAATGTAAAGACGCGTATTATGAGCCATACGACCATTCGCCTTGTCTCTATGGATCGAAACTGCGCGAAGATAGTTCAATACAATCTAATTTATAATCATCTAAAAACGGAGGCTGTGGAGCGGTCTCGCCTCCGTCTCAATCCGGCTAGAAGGGCGTGCTCCAATGACTATCATTCGCTTCATTCTCTGCCTCCTGCTGTTCGGTGTCTCCTCTGCGGGCGTATATGCCAAAGACTTTCCGGCGCCCAAGGGAAAGCCGATCCTCACCATCTCAGGCAATATCGCCAACACCAACGTCAACGGCACGGCGCAGTTCGATCGGGACGCTCTGGAAGAGATGGGGCTGGTTATCGTGGAAACACAGACTCCATGGTACGAGACGCGTGTTCGTTTTGAAGGTGTTTCCATGGCGAAGCTCATGGAGTTCGTAGGCGCCAAGGGAGAAACCGTCAAGGCCGTGGCGCTGAACGACTATGTCAGCACGATTCCTGTTAAGGATTTCACCCAGTACAATGTCATTCTTGCCATGAAGCGAGACGGGGAATATATGCAGGTCAGGGATAAGGGACCGCTCTTCATCATATATCCCTATGATAGCATGCAAGAACTTCAGTCACAGATCTACTACACGCGCTCCGCTTGGCAAGTGGCCAAACTCATAGTTGAATAAAGGTGACATTTGCGAAAGGCGCTGGCAGTCGTTGTTTGCTGCTTCATACTCGCCACCGGCTACATCGCTTATGTGATAGCTGAGCGGCAGAACGCGCTCCAGAAATTTGCTCGCTACAACGACTCATGGGCTGTCAGCCAGACCGTGGGGGAATATGTCCGTTTTGAAAGCCTGCTTGCCGAATATGCTCTTGGCATAGAGGGATTTGACAAGGACGAGCTGCGACTTCGCCTTGATATCGTGCTTGGCAGAATGAACTCTCTAAGGGAAGGGAGCCTAGCCGCCTTCATCGATGCAAAGCCGGACATGCGGAAGGTCATTGGAGAAGTTGACCAGCTCCTTGAGGACGTCGATAAAAGGCTGGACGACTTGAGCCCCACGGAGGCAAGGGCGCTGCTTCCGGTGATCAGCGGCCACGTTCCACAGCTTACGTCGGTTGCTGCGGAATCCGTCGCCAATGACGTCGAGATCATCGACGCCGCCCACGCAGAGGTCCGCAAGCTCCACATTATTTATACCGGACTTGCCGGAGGTTTGATCCTTTGCGGCATGGCGCTGATCTTTCTTCTCTTGCGGCACAACCAGTTGCTCGATCGCGCCCAGACAAAGCTCACACTTTTGACGGAAGAATTACAGACTGCAACGTTAGAGTTGCAGTCTAACAACCTTCGCCTTGAGTATGATGCCTACCATGACGCACTGACAAATCTTCCCAACCGCGCACTTTTCCGGCGTGAACTCGTGCGCCGGCTCGACCCCCCATCCGGCATCGATAAGGTTGCGCTGCTTCTCCTCGATCTCGACGGGTTTAAGGAGATCAATGACACGCTCGGCCATGACGTCGGCGATAGCCTCCTCCAGGCCGTGGCTGCGCGCATACTACCGATCAGAAAAAACCACGAGCTGATCTGTCGGTTGGGGGGCGACGAGTTTGCCCTAGTGGCGGACAATCTTGACGAAGACCAAGCGCTCGATCTTGCTCGCTGCCTGGTCGAAAGGATCGCGAGCCCATACCATATCGGGGACATGGATATTAAGATCGGCACCTGTGTCGGCATTGCGATCTCCCACCGGCAATCCCATGCCGATGAGTTGCTGAAGCACGCGGATCTCGCGCTCTATGAGGCCAAACGCGAGGGGGCGGGCAGCCTCAGCGTTTACAGACCCTATATGCAGAGCCAGCTGGCAGAAAAGCGATCTTTCGAAGCTGACCTGCAGGCGGCTCTCCAGAACAACGAAATGGATGTGTTCTACCAGCCGCAAGTATCGACAGAGACGCGCGCTGTCTGCGGATTTGAAGCGCTCTTACGCTGGACGCACCCTGTGCGCGGACGCGTGCCACCGGCGGAATTCATTCCTGTTGCGGAAAGAACCGGCTTTATCAACGCGCTTGGAAAATGGGTCATGGAGACGGCCTGCAAAGAGGCGGCACTCTGGAAGCCGAATATCAAGATTGCCATCAACCTTTCGCCTGTCCAGCTTCACAGCAGCAATCTCATTCAAAACGTCGTCGAAGCCCTGGAAAAGAGCAATCTCGATCCCGCGCGTCTCGAGCTGGAAATCACCGAATCCGTGCTTCTCGGCAACAGCGACCAGACGCTTGCCATTCTCGACAACCTCAAGGCGGTCGGCATTAGCATGGCAATGGACGATTTTGGCACGGGTTACTCATCGCTTGGAAATCTGCGCCGCGTTCCATTTGACAAGCTTAAGATCGACCAGTCCTTTCTGTCTGATATCACCAGCAGTCAGGACGCGCTGGCCATCGTCGAATTCGTTGTGGGGCTCGGCCGTAAGTTGCGCATGACGATGATTGCCGAAGGTGTTGAGACGGAAGAACAGTTCGCCCACATGCGCCAACTCGGCTGCGACCAAATCCAAGGCTATCTGATCGGCAAGCCTGTTCCTGCAAGCGAACTCACGGCCTATGGCATCTATGCTTGAAAGTTCTCAAGCGGCCTGCCAATCCACTCCAACAAGCTGAGCTCTCCCTAAAGGACTATGAAAGGACGCAATATGGAAGCGTTTGAGATACACGGCGTCCTGTTACGTTTGTCGTCAGACGAAGTCTCGCCGGTAATCTGGCAGGCTCTCAAGGATGGCAGTTATGAAGCGAAGGAAGCCAGAAGCGTGGCGCGGGCTGTAAGACCCGGAGACCGTGTGCTGGAGCTTGGCTCAGGCATCGGTGTCATTACCTCTGTCATTGCCCGCATTCCGGACGTGTCGGTCTTTGCTTTCGAGGCAAACCCATCGACGGCACGTCTTGCCGAACGAATTCTGGAAGCCAATGGCGCAAGAAATGTGCGGTTCTCTCAGGGACTTTTGACCGCAGGGGATCCAGACACGCATATCTTCTACGTTCGGCGCGATCTGTGGATGTCATCCATGGACGAGAAGCAAGGCCCCTATGAAAGCCGCATCGAAATCGGCTCGGAGAATATCGACGCCTTCATCCAGCAGCATGACGTCAACGTACTGGTGATGGATATCGAAGGGGCGGAGCGCGATCTTTTGCGCGATGCCAAGCTTAAGGGCGTGGAGCGGATTTTCGTCGAGCTCCACGACCATCTCTATGGCCTTTCGGGTGTTCGCGATATCACCCAGGCGCTGGCGGAAAAAGGATTTGCCTATGATCCTCGGGGATCTCGCGGCCCCTGCGTCCTCTTCGCCAAGGACGATGGACCGCGCGAATATGATCCGGACGTGGACTGAAAAGCGGGCCTACAGCATCTGCCCGAAAATCGGAAGCGATTTTCAGAAAGCACGATGCCTCGATCAAAGAAGATCGAGCGCCGTGCGTCCAGTAGGACGCAGGGCGCTCTAAAGGCCTTCTGCGTTACGCGGCGCGATGCTGCTGATAGGTTATCGATTTTTCGACCTGGAAGCGCGAAATCAGCGCTGCCAGATTGCTGCTGATGTCGCTCAAGCCGTGCGTAGAGGCATTGGTCTCTTCCACCATCGCCGCGTTCTGTTGGGTCAGCTGGTCCATGCTGTTGATGGCCATGTTGATTTCCTGGATTCCGACGGCCTGTTCGCGCACCGCTTGGGTAATCGCGCCGATGTGTTCGTGAATATCGTCGACCTTGCCGCCAATGGAGTTCAGCGCCTCACCGGTGCGGTTGACGAGGGAAACGCCTTGAGCCACGTCCTGAGACGACTTGTCGATCAGTGTGCGAATCTCCCTGGCGGCGGAAGCCGAGCGCTGGGCCAATTCGCGAACTTCCTGTGCGACGACCGCAAAGCCCTTGCCCGCCTCACCAGCGCGTGCGGCCTCGACGCCGGCATTCAACGCCAGAAGGTTGGTCTGGAAAGAGATTTCATCGATCACGCTGATGATCTGCGTGATCTTCTGCGATGAGCCCTCGATTGCGCTCATCGCCTCGACAGCTTCGCTGACGATATGACGGGAGCGGGCGGCTTCGTCCGCCGAACTCTTGACGATCGCCTGCGCTTCTTCCGTCCTTGATGCCGATTGCTTGGAGATGGTGGTGATCTGGTCGATGGCAGCGGCTGTCTCTTCCAGCGAGGCAGCTTGCTGCTCGGTGCGGCGCGCCATATCGTCGGTTGCCGATGTCAATTCCCGCGTATTGTTGGCGATCTTGTGGGATTCGTCGACGATCTCGGCGAAAGCCCCAGAAAGACGGCTGATCGCAGCGTTGAAGTTTTCCTTGAGACCGGCGAATTCTGCGGGCAGGGCACCATCGATGCGCGAGGTAAGATCACCCTGCGCCATCCGGTCAAGTGCGCTGTTGAGCAGCGCCAGAACGTGGTCCTGCTCTGCCTTCATGCGCTTCTGCTCTGCTTCTATCTTCGCACGTTCGTCGGCGAGCACGTCGAGATAGACGGAGATCGAGTAATCCATGTCCAGCATCGCGGCCTTGACCGTTGCACTGATACCTTTGACAACCTTCTTGCCTTTTTTCTCGACCAGGAAGCCCTTCAGTTCGGATTCGACGATAGCCTTGATGATGCCTTCCAGCACAAGGGCGTAGCCGCCGATATACCAGCGCGGCTCAAGCCCCAATCGCGCGTGGGTGCGCCCGATGGCACTCACCGCCTTGGTATAATCAGCGTCGAAGACGCCAGATGATATGCGCGTCCAGTGGCTGACCTGCATGCTCTTGGCGTGCTGGATATGGGCTTCGCTGGAAAAGAACTTCGCTGTATCTGGAACGGCTCGCGCCTTCTTGTAGAAGGCATCGAGCGAGCTGCTGAGCGTACCGGTGATGGTTGTCTTCACAGAGGCGAGATCTTGCCTTTGCTCCGCGTTGAGACCGAGAAAATCGAGTCTCTCGGTCAATTGAGAATTGTTGTGCAGCCCCGTCATGTAAAACAGCCCCTACTGTTCGTGCGCGTTCCCCAACTGCACGTAAAAAATCAATAAGGACAGAAAAACACAACCATGGTTAATTATTTGCTAAAGTAATAAATCAACCTTTGGTAGGGGTAGTGTTAAGGCGCCAGGAGCGATCCTGAGCGCCTGGCACAAGCAAAACAACGCGTAAGTCTTCAGTCGACAGTTTCTGCGGTCTCGACCGGCGGGCGAGGCGCACGTTCGCTGGGATCACGCCCAATCTCTGCCTTGAGAGACAGGAGATCGATAAAATGGTCGGCTTGGCGGCGCAGATCGTCGGCAATCATAGGCGGCTGCGTCGACATGGTTGAAATGACGGAGACCTTGCGGCCCTTGCGCTGCAGAGCATCCACCAGTGTCGTGAAGTCGCCATCGCCTGAGAAGAGAACGAGATGGTCCACTGTCTCGGACTGTTCCATGGCATCGACGGCAAGCTCGATATCCATGTTGCCCTTGATCTTGCGGCGGCCCATCGCGTCGGTAAATTCCTTGGCAGGCTTGGTGACGACCTTGTAGCCATTATAGTCAAGCCAGTCGATCAACGGCCGAATGGAGGAATATTCCTGATCTTCGATGAGGGCAGTGTAATAATAGGCGCGCAACAGGTAGCCGCGCTTCTGAAAGGCCTTCAGCAGTTTGCGGTAATCAATGTCGAAACCAAGGCTTTTCGATGCAGCGTAGAGGTTCGCCCCATCAATAAAGAGCGCAATTTTCTCACGTGGGTCGAACATAAAGTGGGCTTCCTCCAAAGCGGCTCCCAGCCGCGAATATAATAAGAGTATCGGATATCAGCTAATATCTCGGTCTGCGATACATTATTAAGCATTCATATAAGCTCGTTCGGCCCGCAGTCCAGACCTGCCGCTACAATTTGCACTAACTAATAAAAGGGCGGGTGGTTGCGTCTCTTGTGAGACAAACCACGTGAAATGAGGAAAAACTTGAAATTCTCGGACAATGTCTGTATCGGGACCATTAATCAGCGACATCACGACCCGCAAAGGACAGGCAATGGCCCGTGTCACAGTAGAAGATTGCATTGACAAAGTAGACAACCGTTTCGAGCTCGTTCTCCTGGCAAGCCACCGCGCGCGCCAGATTTCGCAAGGCTCTCAGATCACGGTTGATCGCGACAACGACAAGAACCCGGTCGTTGCTCTGCGCGAGATTGCCGATGAAACGCTTTCGCCCGACGACCTGAAGGAAGATCTGATTCACTCGCTGCAGAAGCATGTGGAAGTGGATGAGCCGGAACCCGATCCGGTTACGATTGCCGCCAACGCGACAACCGAGAACGAAGACGACGACGCACCGGAAACCATCACTTTCGACCAGATGTCGGAAGAGGAGCTTCTGGCCGGTATCGAAGGTCTCGTTCCGCCGGAAAAGAACGACGACTACTAAGCTTAGCGTGAGACCGGCGTTTTTCCGGTTGCGCTTAGGAGTTGATTGTCGTCATAATCTGATCCTGGATTATGTATCATCGTGCGCCAGTCCGACGGGGTCGTCCCCGTCAGTTGGCGCGCTTTCTTTTTCGGGGCATCCCATTCATGATGCGACAATACGAACTCGTGGAGCGGGTTCAGACATACAAGCCTGATGTGAATGAGGCCTTGTTGAACAAGGCCTATGTTTACGCGATGCAGAAGCATGGCCAGCAAAAGCGGGCCAATGGCGACCCCTATATCTCCCATCCTCTGGAGGTCGCGGCCATTCTCACCGAAATGCATCTGGATGAGTCGACCATAGCCGTCGCTCTCCTGCATGACACGATCGAAGACACCAGCGCGACGCGTGCCGAAATCGACGAGATGTTCGGTGAAGATATCGGCCGGCTGGTCGAGGGCCTGACGAAGCTCAAGAAGCTCGATCTGGTCAGCAAGAAGGCCAAGCAGGCGGAGAATCTGCGCAAGCTGCTGCTTGCCATCTCAGACGACGTTCGTGTGCTTTTGGTCAAGCTTGCCGACCGCCTGCACAATATGCGCACCATGGAGCATATGCCGGCGGATAAGCGCAGCCGCATCTCCGAAGAGACGATGGAAATCTATGCACCGCTTGCCGGTCGCATGGGTATGCAGGATATGCGCGACGAGCTTGAGAATCTCTCGTTTCGCTATCTCAACCCCGATGCCTTCGAGACCGTCACCAAGCGACTGCAGGAGTTGGAAGAGCGCAATGAGGGCCTGATCAAGAAGATCGAGGACGAGCTGCGCGAATTGCTGCTGGCCAATGGCGTCGAAGGTGCCATGGTCAAGGGGCGGCAGAAGAAGCCCTATTCGGTTTTCCGTAAGATGCAGTCCAAGTCGCTGTCCTTCGAGCAATTGTCGGATGTCTATGGCTTCCGCCTTCTTGTACAGGATATTCCCTCTTGCTACCGCGCGCTCGGTATCGTGCATACGCGTTGGCGTGTAGTACCCGGTCGCTTCAAGGACTATATCTCGACGCCGAAGCAGAACGATTATCGTTCGATCCACACGACCATCGTTGGCCCGTCTCGCCAGCGTATCGAGCTGCAGATCCGCACCCGCCGCATGCACGAGATTGCCGAATACGGTATTGCGGCGCATTCGCTCTACAAGGATGGCGAAACGGGCGACACGGAACAGCTTTCGACCGAGACCAACGCCTATTCCTGGCTGCGCCATACGATCGAATCGCTTGCCGAAGGCGACAACCCCGAAGAATTTCTCGAGCACACCAAGCTCGAGCTGTTTCAGGATCAGGTCTTCTGTTTCACGCCCAAGGGCAAGCTCATTGCCCTGCCGCGTGGTGCGACTCCCATCGACTTCGCCTATGCCGTACACACCAATATCGGCGATACCACCGTCGGTGCGAAGATCAACGGCCGCATCATGCCGCTCGTCACACGCCTCAACAATGGTGATGAAGTAGAAATCATTCGCTCCGGCGTCCAGGTCCCGCCTGCCGCCTGGGAAGAGGTCGTTGTCACCGGCAAGGCGCGCTCGGCGATCCGCCGTGCAACCCGCATGGCGATCCGCAAGCAATATGCGGGTCTGGGCTATCGTATTCTGGAGCGCACCTTCGAACGGGCCGGCAAGACCTTCTCTCGAGAGGCGCTGAAGCCCGTGTTGCACCGTCTGGCTCAGAAGGATGCGGAGGATGCGATTGCGGCGGTCGGTCGCGGCGAGGTGTCGTCTCTCGATGTACTACGTGCAGTCTTCCCGGATTATCAGGACGAGCGCGTGACCGTGAAGATGACGGGCGACGATGGCTGGTTCAATATGCGCAGCGCTTCTGGCATGATCTTCAAGATCCCCGGAAAATCACGTTCCGCACTCGAAGATGATGGCGCCACCGAAGTGCTGGATGGCCCCGATCCGATGCCGATCCGCGGTCTGTCCGATAATGTCGAGGTCCATTTCGGCGCGACAGGCGCAGTTCCGGGTGACCGGATCGTTGGCATCATGGAGAAAGGGAAGGGAATCACCATCTATCCGATCCAGTCTCCTGCGCTTCAACGATTTGATGATGAACCGGAACGCTGGATCGATGTGCGCTGGGATCTCGATGAGGCGAACAAGTCCCGCTTCATGGCGAGGCTGTTGATCAACGCGTTGAATGAGCCGGGCACGCTGGCCTCCGTGGCTCAATCCATCGCGACGCTGGATGTGAACATCCGAGCGCTCAACATGGTGCGGATCGGCACCGACTTTTCCGAACTTTCGCTCGACGTGGAAGTCTGGGATCTGCGCCAGCTGAACCAGCTTCTGTCTCAATTGAAGGACCTCGACTGCGTTTCAACGGTGAAACGTGCCTTCGATTGATGCATTCATTGCTTAAATAAATGCCTTCAAGGCCGTTGCTATGCGCTCAATGCATGGCAGCGACCTTGTCTTATCCGTAGTCATTGCGCGGCCATGCAGCTATCTTCAGTCCAGAAATAAAGAGCAACAGAGGTTTCCTCCGGCAATCCTGTCGTTGAAGACAAAGCCTCAAGTCTGGAAAGGAAATGCAAATGTTTGCACCGCTTCGTAAGATCGCCCGCGCTGTTCGTGGCAAGTCGGTTCAGGAACGCGAATTCGATTACCTCAGCGGCTCGGTCTCCACTGTGGATCTAGAACTGCGCCAGCGTGAAGTCGATCGCGGCATGTTTCGTAGATAAGACAAAAATGCATGGCGGCCATGCCGCCACGCTCATGCGGAGCCAAATGGGGCTCCGTTAACGCACGCCGCGGAACATCGTTCAAAGTTTCTGGATAAGGCGTGCGAGAGAATTGATAGTTGAAGCGCAGGAATCGGTCCAGCGGATCGTGATGCGCTTCCGGTACGGCGCCTTTTTCGCCACTTGGCGGAATGCAGGCGATGACATAAAGTCCGCACATGCCATTTCGCCGCCGCCGTCCTGCAAAACTCTCTGAAAGACTCCTCGCTGCGCTGTGGCCGCGTATGGGGCTGCGCCGTTCTCTCCGCTATATGAAGTTGAAGCTGGTCCGCCTTTCGGCGTCGCCCTATGCGGTGGCCGCGGGGGCGGCAACAGGCGTGGCTGTTGCCTGGACACCCTTTCTTGGAATCCATATTCTGATTGCCATGATGATCGGTTTTGTTCTGCGTGCAAATCTCGTTGCCGCAGCGCTCGGAACCACTTTTGCCAACCCACTGACGTTTCCGTTGATATGGGCGTCCACCTGGGAGCTCGGTCATTTCATTCTTGGCCGCAATGGCGGCGAGGTGGCGGCGCGCGTGGATTTCGTGGAAATATTCGCGCATATGAACTTCCTGCAGCTGTGGAAGCCGGTTTTGGAGCCGATGACGATCGGTTCGCTGATTCCCGCTGCTATTTCCGCCGTCGTTACCTACGCTGTGGTCTATGCAGTCATCAGTGGTTTCCGTCAGCGCAAGCATCAAAAGATTGCCGCGCGTGCCGCAAACCGTAACGCCATCATGGACGTGGTTGAATGATTATCGGGCTGGGCAGCGATCTCATCGATATCCGCAGGGTGGAGGCCTCCATCGAACGCTTTGGCGACAGATTCACCCACCGCTGTTTCACCGATATCGAGCGAGAAAAATCCGACCGGCGCAAGAACCGCGCCGCGTCCTATGCTAAGCGGTTCGCCGCCAAGGAAGCCTGCTCGAAGGCGCTGGGGACCGGTTTGGCACAGGGCGTGTTCTGGAAGGACATGGGCGTCATTAACCTGCCAAGTGGCAAGCCGACAATGCGTCTGACCAACGGCGCAGGTGAGCGGCTCCAGTCCATGCTGCCGGCTGGGCATGGGGCGGTGATCCACCTGACGATTACCGATGACTTTCCCTATGCGCAGGCCTTCGTCATAATCGAGGCGCTTCCCCTTTCCAGATGACGTCAGAGCAGCAACGGGCTGACCGGTACGCATGTCGATAGAAAAGCTTCCCTTTGGTCTTGAAAGGCACTAAAGCATCTCAGAAGACCGTTGAGCGGTTTTATGACAACGACGAAGAACGAGCAGACAGGTCTCTAAGTGTCCGAAAAAGCAGAAAAGAAGCAGAACGCCCTCTGGGAAAACGTCAAGGTCATCGTTCAGGCTCTTCTGCTGGCGATGGTTATTCGCACCGTGTTGTTTCAGCCTTTCACCATTCCGTCTGGCTCAATGATGCCGACGCTCTTGGTCGGGGACTATTTGTTCGTCAACAAGTTTTCCTACGGCTATTCCAAGTACTCGCTGCCTTTCTCGCCCGACCTGTTTTCCGGTCGTATTCTGGAGTTCAGCCAGCCGAAACGCGGCGACGTGGTGGTCTTCCGCCTGCCGCCGAACCCGGAGGTGGATTACATCAAGCGGCTCGTCGGTCTGCCCGGTGACCGCATTCAGGTGACGAACGGCGTGCTCTATATCAATGGCAATCCCGTTCCGAAGGAGCCGGACGGCTTCTTCACGTCGGATTACCGAGCTGATCCGGGCACCGATGTGCCAGTCTTCCGCGAAACACTCCCGGATGGCGTCAGCTATGACACGCTTGATCAGTCGCCGGATAGCCGTGGCGATAATACCCGCGAGTTCATCGTCCCTGAAGGTCACTACTTCATGATGGGCGATAACCGTGACAACTCGCTCGACAGCCGTTTCGACGTCGGTTACGTGCCCGCTGAAAACCTCATCGGTCGTGCCAACCTCATCTTCTTCTCGCTCGGCAACGACACGCCGTTCAGCCATATCTGGGAATGGCCCGCAAATATGCGCTGGGATCGCATCTTCAAGGTTGTTAAATGAGTAAGGCCAAGCCGCTCCAGACGGACGAGATCGCCCGTCTGGAAGCGTTGATCGGATATGAATTCAAGGAAAAGGCCCGGCTTGACCGGGCCTTGACACATGCAAGTGCCCGCTCCGCAAAAGCCGGTAACTATGAGCGTCTTGAGTTTCTGGGCGACCGGGTTCTCGGGCTCTGTGTCGCTGAGTTGCTGTTCTCCACCTTCCGCAACGCGACGGAAGGCGAGCTTTCCGTTCGCTTGAACCAGCTTGTCAGCGCCGATTCCTGTGCAGCAATTGCCGATGAAATGGGACTGCATCTCTTCATCCGCACGGGCTCCGACGTCAAGAAATTGACCGGCAAAGCCATGCTGAACGTGCGTGCCGATGTTGTAGAAAGTCTCATTGCTACCATCTATCTGGATGGCGGCCTGGAGGCTGCGCGCAGCTTCATTCTGAAGTACTGGCAAGGCCGCGCCAACGGTGCGGATGCCGGTCGTCGCGATGCAAAGACCGAACTACAGGAATGGGCGCACGCGAAGTTCGCTGCGACCCCCAACTACCGGGTTGACGATCGCTCCGGACCGGATCACGATCCGCGCTTTACAGTGACCGTGGAAATTCCAGGCGTTGCGCCGGAAACAGGCGTCGATCGCTCGAAACGTGCGGCAGAACAGGTCGCTGCGACAAAACTATTGGAACGCGAAGGCGTCTGGCAGAAACCATCTGCCGCAAACTGATTGGACACCCATGACTGAGAATGATTTCGCCGCAGCGCCCGGTGAGGGCAATGATGATGATGCCAAGGCAGTTGCCCCGACGCGCTCGGGTTTCGTTGCGCTGATCGGGCCGACCAATGCCGGTAAGTCGACGCTGGTCAATCGGCTGGTGGGCGCCAAGGTCTCGATCGTCAGCCACAAGGTGCAGACGACGCGTGCGGTAATGCGCGGGATCGCCATTCATGACAATGCGCAGATCGTCTTCATGGATACTCCAGGCATCTTTAAGCCACGCCGCAGGCTGGACCGCGCGATGGTCACCTCCGCTTGGGGTGGCGCCAAGGACGCAGACATTATTTTGCTGCTGATCGACAGCGAGCGCGGTCTAAAGGGTGACGCAGAAACCATTCTGCAAGGCCTGAAGGACGTTCGCCAGAAGAAGATCCTGTGCCTCAACAAGATCGACCAGGTGAAGCGCGAAGACCTGCTGAAGCTTGCGGCTGCAGCAAACGACATCGTTGCCTTCGATCGCACCTTCATGATTTCCGCCACCAACGGCTCCGGCTGCGATGACCTGATGAACTACCTGTCGAGCGAACTGCCGCAGGGCCCATGGTACTACCCGGAAGATCAGATTTCCGATCTGCCGATGCGCCAGCTCGCGGCGGAAATCACGCGTGAAAAGCTCTTCCTGCGTCTGCATCAGGAACTGCCCTACGCCTCCCATGTGGAGACGGAAAAATGGGAAGAGCGCAAGGATGGCTCTGTGCGTATCGAGCAGGTCATCTATGTCGAGCGCGACAGCCAGAAGAAGATTGCGCTTGGCAAGGGAGGGGAGGCGATCAAGGCCATCTCATCCGCATCGCGCAAGGAGCTTTCGGAAATTCTAGAACAGCCGGTTCACCTTTTCCTCTTCGTCAAGGTAAGAGAGAACTGGGGCGACGATCCGGAGCGCTTCCGCGAGATGGGCTTGGAATTCCCGCGCAATTGAGCGTAACGAAAGCGAAGCGGATAACCGCTTCGCGAATGAGACATGCATAAAAACAAGCAGTAAGGTGGGCAGGCGATGGATCAAGTCGCGAAAGCTCACCATCGTGTCATGCCTTTGTGAGACTGGTCGCAAGAATGCGGAAAGAGGTCTTGTGATAGGACTGATACGTCTGATACCTCGACCCCATTTCTTGCCTCTAACGGATTGTCATGTCTCCAAAAAAGCCGAGCGGCGTTTCCACTACGCCATGTGAAGAGTGCCCGCTTCGCGACATGCCGCATTTCCGTGATTTCACTCCGCCGGAGCTTGATTTCGTTTCGCACTTCAAGACGGGTGAACTGAGCGTCGAAAGCGGCGCACTGATCCTGATGGAGGGGTCGCACAGCGCCCATCTCTTCACGGTGTTGGAAGGCTGGGGCTTTCGCTACAAGACACTGGAGGACGGGCGGCGGCAGATCTTGAACTATCTGATGCCGGGAGACCTCGTCGGTCTGCAGGGCACTGTAATGGGAGAGATGCAGCACTCAGTAGAGGCCTTGTCGCCTGTAACGCTTTGCGTCTTCGAGCGCGGGCGCCTCCACAGCCTTTTCACCGATCACCCCTCGCTTGCCTTCGACCTCACCTGGATCGCTGCAAGCGAAGAGCGCATGCTCGATAGTCATCTGTTGAGTGTCGGCCGGCGAACGGCCATCGAACGCGCGGCCTATCTTCTGGCATTCCTGCATCAAAGGGCGACACGCGTCGGACTGCTGCAAAAGGGCGTGCCCATTCCCGTCACACAACAACATGTGGCAGATACGCTCGGGCTTTCCATCGTGCACACGAACAAGACGCTGAAAAAACTTGCGGAACGAAACTTCATCCGCTGGATCGACAAGGGCTGTCTCGTGCTGGATCAGGAGGGCCTTGCGAACCTTGCGAGATGGGATCTCGATTCGCGCAGCAAGCGCCCCTTCATCTAAAGCATGGTCCGAGCAAAACTGTGCCGCGGTTCTGCGATAGCAACATGCGATCAAACAAAGACTCAAAGCGTGGGGAGCGAATCTGAAACATCGCGACGCGCTTTTGGGTGAAGAGACACACATCACACAAGGGTGTGCACGACGCTACGAGCGTGCTCTCACCGAGTTTTGAATCATGATTTCTGGGGCTTCACCCGGTATCCTGATATGTCTTTTTTAAATGACGCAGCGAAGCTGATCTGCGATGTCAGGAACACGTAAAGCTAATTTAATGAAATCGGCCTTCGATTTGAGGCCCGGCCCGGAGAATATAATAAACATGGTGCCTCAACGGGTTCTCATCATCGAGGACGAGTATCTGGTTGCGATGGACGCCGAAGCCTGCCTCCAGTCTATGGGGGTCGAAACTGTCGACATCGTGACCACTCTTGCCCAAGCCCAGGAAGCGCTGGAGCGTGCGCGTCCGGACTGCGTCCTGTTGGATGTGAATCTCTCGGACGGGATGAGCTATGAATTGGCGAGACGATTGAAAGATCACGCCATTCCGTTCGGTTTTGTCAGCGGATATGGGGATACCAGCGGGTTCCCCGAGGATTTCGTCGATACGCCGCTTCTCGACAAGCCTTTCGCTGAGCCTGAACTCAAGTCATTCGTCGCACGCCTGATGGCGTAAACATTGGACCTGAACCACTTGCGCAGACTATGGTGCTTTGATGCATGGTCGAAGCAAAAGTGTGCATCGGTTTTGCGACAACGACATGCGATAAAACAAAGACCTGGAGCGCCGTGCGTCCGTTGAACGCCCAAATGACGCTCTATCTTCTTTGATCTACGCATCGTGCTTTCCGAAAAACGATTCCGATTTTCGGGCCGATGCTGTAAAGCGTAAGGAGCGAATCTGAAAGATCGCGACACGCTTTAGTCATGCGACGATTATCTGTCGTGGCGTTTGAGCTCTGGGCGATATCTTCATGCAGTGGCAGGACGAGGCAATTATTCTTGGCGTCAAGCGCCATGGCGAGACGAGCGTCATTGCCGAGGTGATGACGAGCGCCCGCGGGCGCCATCTCGGAATGGTACGGGGTGGCCGGTCCAGATCCATGCAGCCCGTCCTACAGGCCGGCAATCGCGTCGATGTCACCTGGCGCGCCCGCCTTGATGATCACTTGGGTGAATACCGGATCGAGCCGCTTCAATTGCGCGCCGCGCAACTGATGGAAACGGCGACTGCCGTTTATGGCGTACAGGCCATGGGGGCGTTGCTGCGGCTCTTGCCGGAGCGCGATCCGCACCCGCATCTCTATCGAGCGCTCGATGTCATTCTCGACAATCTCTCCGACCCGGCTGATGCGGGCGAATTGTTCGTGCGCTTCGAACTGGCCGTGCTCAACGATCTCGGCTTCGGTCTCGATCTCACCGAGTGTGCAGCGACTGGAATTCGCAGCGACCTTGTCTATGTTTCTCCAAAGACAGGCAGAGCCGTCTCTCGTGCCGCTGGCGCGCCCTATGCGCAGCGTATGCTGGCGCTGCCTCCCTTTCTTGGCGAGGCACATGCACCGTCGGCGGATTGCCAAAGCCTGTCTGCGGCCTTTCGCCTGACGAATCATTTTCTCAACAGACACGTCTATGAGCCGAGAGGGATTCAAGAAAATGCCGCCCGCGACGGTTTCGTCCAGGCGGCTCTGAAGGCCTTGGAGCGGAAGTTGAATGAGCCGGCAGGCGGGGCAGGACCAGTCGGTCAACCCGGTTGATCAACTCGTCTCTTGGCTTTAAGCCGCCGCAGCCGCAGGCCGCGTGACGGGTCGTTCTTCAATCGGCCAATGCACGATGGCAGCAAATAGTCCCATCACAACACCCAGCCACCAGACGAGATCGTAAGAGCCAAGCTTGTCGTAGAGGAAGCCGCCGAGCCATACGCCAAGGAACGAGCCCACCTGATGCGACAGGAACACCACGCCACCCAGCATGCCGAGGTGACGGGTGCCGAACATGATCGCGACAAGGCCATTTGTAGGCGGCACCGTGGAAAGCCATAGGATTCCCATCACTGCGGCAAAGATGACGACGGAGACGGGTGTCTGCGGCAGAAGGAGAAAGGCGGTCACCGCAATCGAACGGCCGATATAGATATAGGCCAGAAAATGCGGCTTCGAATAGCGCTGCCCGATGAAGCCGGCCGCAAGTGATCCGCCGATATTGAAGAAGCCGATCAGCGCCATGGCGATCACCGCATAGCGCGGTTCGATACCGATATCGCCGAGATAGGCGGGAAAATGTGCGGTGATGAAAGCTACCTGAAAGCCGCAAACAAAGAAGCCGGTGGTCAGTAACAGGTAGCTCTTGTGACCAAGCGCCTCCTTCAAAGCAGCACCGACGGTCTGCTGAAATTGGGCCTGCGACTGCGAGCCCGACGACGAGTCACCGCGCAGCGGAAATGCCAGAAGCGGTACCAAAAGCATCATGACGCTGAGAAAGACGAGACTGTCCGACCAGCCATAATTGGAAATCAATCCCTGGCTGATGGGCGCGAAGATGAACATGCCCGCCGATCCCGCAGCCGTGCCGATCCCGAAGGCCATTGAGCGCTGTTCAGGCGTCACATGCCGGGCAAAGGCCGACAGGATGACGCTGAAGGAACCTGCTGCAATGCCAAGCCCGACGAGAACGCCACCGCCGAAATGCAGCCAGAAGGGCGAGGTGCCGAAGGACATGCACAGGAGCCCCAGCGCATAGAGGATGCCAGAGAGAACAAGCACCCGCCCGGTGCCGTACTTGTCAGCCATTGCGCCGAAGAAAGGTTGTCCCAGACCCCAGAAGAGGTTCTGCAGCGCCATGGCGAGCCCGAATGTCGAGCGATCCCAGCCCGTATCTGCCAGCATCGGCAGCTGGAAAAAACCCATGGCCGAGCGCGGCCCAAAGGTCATCACGGCGATCAGCGATCCAGCCAGAATGATCAGCCACGGCATGGGCCGGCTGGTAGACGCGCTGGATAATGTGGCCATGATGTTCCTCCGGATAGGAGAATAACAGTATTCATCCGCACGTGAGGACACCAGCGACTTTTCTTGACAGGTGCATCAGCGAGGTTGATGGACCATCGCGATAAGCGATCATCGATAAACTGGAGCCTGCGATGAAACAGAACATTTATGACGATGAGGGTTTCTACGAAAGCTACAGCGCCATGCCCCGTTCGGAAGGCGGATTGGCACAAGCTGGCGAATGGCACGAGTTCCGTGCGCTCTTGCCGCCGCTGGAGGGGAAATTGGTTCTGGATCTCGGCTGCGGCTTTGGCTGGCATTGCCGCTACGCGGTTGAGCAAGGCGCGGCAAACGTCGTCGGCCTCGATCTGTCAGAGAAGATGCTGGAGAGGGCGGAACGGATCAATGCCCATCCCAGGATCAGCTACCGGCGCGAGGCGATCGAAGATGCGACCTTCGAAGCGGATAGCTTCGATGTCGTGTTGAGTTCGCTGGCTCTCCATTATGTCGCGTCGCTCGAGCCGGTCTTTGCGCGAGTCTTTAAGCTGCTGAAGACGGGGGGTTCCTTCGTCTTCTCGATCGAACATCCCGTGTTTACTGCACTTGAGCAGCAGGACTGGTTTTACGGAGAAGCCGGCGACATTCTTCATTGGCCGCTCGACAATTATCAACAGGAGGGCGAGCGCCATTCGAACTGGATGGCGGATGACGTCATCAAGTATCACCGCACCTTGTCGAGCATCATCAACTCGCTGATCGATGCGGGCTTTGCGGTCGAGCGGCTATCGGAACCGAAGCCGGATCCTGCTCTTCTCACCGAGCGCCCGGAACTCGTGCACGAGAACCGCCGCCCGATCTTCCTCATCGTGGCTGCGCGTAAGATCTAGCCGCGTCGCTTAATCGGCCAAGCCTCGTCGCGCCACTCCACGACCGTGGCGACATCCCCGAGGCTGATCGTCCCTGCACCGCGAGGGGTCAGGTTCCAGCCGAAGAGCACGCCGGGAACGCGACGATCTGCGGACATGCGGATACGGCCCATGGCCTTCATCGGGGAGGGAACATCACGTGAGCCCGTTTTCTGGTCTTGCGTGGTCATGATGCAGCGGGCGCATGGTTTTACGAGATCGAAGCGAATACCGTTGATATCGATCGCCGCCCAGCGATCTTCCGCCCATGCTTCATCCGTCTCCAGCACGATGTTGGGGCGGAAACGCTCCATGCCGATGCTGTCTTCGCCATTGGCCATCATGTCCGCGTTGAGAGCCTCAAGCGAGGCAGTGGTCGCAACGAGGATCTGGTAGCCATCTGCAAAGGTGACGGGCGTCTCGTTGCCGGTCCACTCCACATTGGCAAGGCGCGTTGAGCGGTCATCGAAGAAGGCGAGTTTCATCTCTTTCCCGAGCCACTGCGACAGCGTGCCGTTGACGTCATCCGTCGCCAGAGCGGCATCCACGTTTGATTTCCAGACGGTAACCTCGAGCCGCGCGGGCGACGGAACGGCGAGGATTTCGCCCTTGCCATCGATGGAAAGGCGATAGCCGCCGGCTTCAGGCACCACGTTCAAGCTGGCGATTGCAGGAAGTTCGCGTTGGGTGATGAAATAACCGGAGGGGTCAACCAGCATGGCGCGGCGGTCGCCTGGCAGGCCTTCAGCGGAAATGGCGCTCTGCGAAAGTGCAATGCCTCTGGCACTCTTCACAGGGTAGATATTCAATTGGGTGATCTGCATCGCCGTTCCCTCAGATTTCGTCCAGAAACATATCGAGCACCTGTTGAAGACGCTCATGTCGCTCTTTTGCAAGCTGTCGCCCGGTTTCGGTTTGAAAGCCATTGGCCAACTTGAAAAGCTTGTTTTCAAAATGGTCGATGGCAAAGCGGCGATCATCGAGCGGACGGTCTTTCGCCAGTGGGTCGGCTGGATCGTATAGTGCCGAGCCCAGGCGCCCGGCAATGTAGAAGCAGCGGGCTGCACCCACCATGCCGATGGCATCCAGCCTGTCCGCATCCTGCAGGATCTTCGCCTCAAGCGATTCCGGCGTCAGATTGGCGGAAAAGCTGTGCGTCAGAATGGCGTGGGCCACGGCTTCGATATCCGGTTCCGTCCAGCCGAGACCGCCAAGAATGACACTCGCCTTCTCGGCAGCCAGACGTGAGGCCTGTGAACGCAGTGGCGAATTCTTCTCCACCGCCACGCAATCATGCAGCAGCACGCTTGCGGCCAGCACCGTGCCGTTCCCGCCCTCTTGCGCATGAATACGCATGGCGTTGCGGAAGACGCGGTGAATATGCGCGAGATCATGCGATCCATCATCGCCTTCCGCCGCATGCGGTATCAGCGTTTCGGCAAGCGCTTCATACGGCGCTAAGGACCCAGCATGCATTCGCGATTCCCCACTCTCATGACATCGCGTTTTAGAGCGGGTGAGGCAGCGGCGCAATCACTGCTGCGCCGCGGCATCCTTCGGCTTGGCCGTCAGGATCTTCTGGTAGAAGAGGCCGATGCCGATCAGCACGACGCCAAGTCCGATGAAGGAGAGGGCGCGCAACACGCCTTCCAGATTGCTCATGTCGATGAGGAACGCCTTGGCGACGGCAAGCAGCACCAGCGCAGCGGAGGCGAGACGCAGGCTCTTGGCATCGAAGCGCGAGCCGAGCGCCAGGAGCAGCACGCCGATGGCGAGCCAGACGACGGAATAGCTGTAGGTCTCTCCCTGCAGGAAGCCTTTCCAGTCCGCAATGTTTTCTCCTTGCCAAAAGCGGCGCACCGATAACGTTGCCCAGGCAAAGCCAAGGACTGCGCCCGCAAGCGCGAGCAAGGCAACATAAGGCTGAGGGCGTTTGCCTCGGGCATAAAAAGCAAGTCCCGCATAGGCCGCGCCCGGCAGCAGGTAGCCGATGAGAAGCAGGTTGAAGAACGGCCAGCGTCCGGTGTTCTCGCCGGTAAAGTAGGGGTTCAGCACAAAGAAATGCGCAACCAGCACATTGACGATCGCAAGGCAGCCAGCGAGCATCGAGCCGTAACGGAAGATCGGGCTTGGGCTTTTCATGTCGAGCGTCATCAGCACACCGGACATGCCGATCGTCAGCAGCGTGTAGATCGACTGTTCGCCGAGTGTCGGCACCGCGTCGTTCAACACGCCGCCATTCATCGCGTGCCGCACGAGGATCGCCAGCGTCAACAACACCATCAGGCTTGCAAGAGCCTGCAGGAAGTTTCGGACGCGGAGATCGGGTGAGTGGCGCAACAGCCATGCCGAGACCACGGCAAGCAGGGCAGGAACGCCATAGCCTGCAAGAAGCGCATTGAAGACGGGCGTGGTACCGAGGTTCTGCGGACCGACGATCGTCGGCTCCCAGGCAATCCTGCCAAGCACGATCACAAGTGCAAGCGCCATGACCCAGGCGAGAGCCGGCCAGGAACGACGCCGCGTTCCAAGAACGTCGATAAAGCCGAGAAGCGGGATAAGGATGGTGGTCGCGAGCCCGTTTGTCAGGGCATGGATCGTCAACAGGAAGCCGAGGAACGAGCCGACAACGAGAATATTGACGGGCCGCTGGAAGGCAGGCTCAGAGCTTCTGTCGAAACGATAGGCAGCGCCAAAGAGAACAATACCGATCGCCAGGCCATAGGCCGCGTGCAGCCAGTCCCGCGTCAGATTGCCGTATTCCACGAAACTGATGACGCCGAGTCCGACGGGAACGATGGAGCCGATCAACGCCCAGAGTGTGCCAAAACCCGCGGCCCTCGGTGTTCTGCGCCGTATGGCTTCCACGGCAAACAGGAGGAAGACGATGCCCATGATGCGGGTGATCGAAGCCTGAAGGCTTTGATCGACGGCGATGGAGGCAGGTGTTGCGACGCTGCCAAAGGTCGACAGGAATTCGAGGTTGTTTTGCGCCAGGATATTGGCGCAGCCAAGTGCTGCGAGCGAAGCGAAGATGGCGGGCCACACCGCATTGAGGCGGCCGGCACCCAGCGCCGCAAGCCCGATGATGAGCACAGCAACGACGACAGCCGGGTGCATGCTGATGCCGGCGCTGCTGGCCAGCATGGCAAGTGCGGTGAGAACGATCGCAAGCGAGGCGGTGAGATTGATCGCGAGCGGCGGCCTTGCCAGGAATGCAAGAAGATGGTTTGCGGGTTTCGCAGCATCCCCCTCGGTCACAAGCGGTTTTTTATCTGCGACATGCTCGTAGACTTTGCCAGGCCAGATCCAGATCAAGCCCGCGATCATCGCGAGAAGCGCGAACATGACAGGCTCGGCAAGAACCGTGTTCGACGCCATGGTGTAGCCGACAGCCCAAAGGCCAAGGCCAATATCGGCGAGAGCGGGCACGACCTTCCATCGCTGGTACCGCGCTGCTAGCGCCGTTGCCACCCTTGAGACGGTGAGGAAGCCGAAGAGCGCCCAGATGTTCGGCGTCTCGGTAACAATAAGAGCGGGCGTGATCATCGAGCCGAAGAGCCCGAGCCCTGCGAGCGCTTGCCCGTGAAGCAGCGACAGTCCGAGTGTGGCGAAAGCCACCAGCGCAAGCAGGACGAAAGCCGTCGTCGGTCCGATATACTCGTAGATGCCATAGGCGGCAAAGACCACACCGAAGAGGGTCAGAGAGGCGGCGGCTGTCAATACGCCAGGGATCATGGCGTTGGAATAGGCGGCCGCAATGCCTGGAACGGCCCGGCGGCGGATGGCTTCGCCAGCAGCAGCAAGCAGAAGGCCGAAGAGGGCCGCCATGGCAAGCCGCACAGCGGGGCTCAGCAGGCCGTTTTCGATGGAGTATTTGACTAGCAATATGCCGCCGAGCCCAAGCGTGATGCCTCCGAGCCAGACAGCCCAACGCGCACCAAGTCTGCTTTCGAAGCTTTCCTTCGGGGTCGCCTGGGTGGTTGTAGCGTGGGCGGAAACAGCGTCTTCCTGTCTAAGGTCCTTTGTCTTTGACGGAATTGGCAGCGGCGGCGGTATGACGTTTTGCTCCGCTTCAGCAGCTTCAGTTTGCAAAGCTGGTGGCGCCGCGCTTTCAGCGGCCACGTCTACTGCTTCCTGCAGTTGCTCGTCAGCCTCGGCGGAACTGGCAACCGGCACGACACCCGCCGCCATCTGGGCCTTGAGGCTGGACATTTCCTTTTCAAGCTCTGCGAGGCGTCGGGAGTTCTTGATGCTGGCGCTCAGCGTGTAGAAAAACGCAACGACATAGCCGACGATAAGAAGCAGCAGGAAAGATGTCATAAGCACTCCGCGTATAGCTCTGTTTTTTAAAGCCTTTTATTGCGGCATCTGCAAGCGTCTTGGCGTCTTTTGGTTCCCACCGCGGTCGTTCTAGGCGCCTAATTGGCCGCGTGCGCCGCGATCCATTCCTTGGCCAGTTCGACGTCTTCAAATCCAAGGTCGTGATTGTTCGGCAGAACCCTGACCTCCACCTCGGCGCCGCTGCCTTTCAGAATGTCGGCAAGCGCATGGGCCTTGTCGCGATGGCGATCTGTCTCCCCGGCAGCCAGCAGGAAGTGTTTGGAGGCTAAATCCACGACAGGCCAATGTTCCAGAACCGGCATCGGTCTAAGCAGCAAGGCATCGGCCGCCCAATCGGGATGGAGGGCAAAGAAGGCGGCGAGGAAGTTTGCCCCGTTGGAATGGCCGATGAAGCGCAGCTTGGCGCGATCAATGCCATAAGACTTGGCCGCGCCTTCCATGAATGCGGCGAAGGCTTCGGCTTCAGCAGCAATATCTTTCTGGTCGAAGTTGAGATCGCCAAAGCGCCGGAACCAGCGTGCCACATCTTCTTCCGTGCTCCGGCCGCGAACGCCGAGCAGCGTGGCGTTGGGATTGGCCCGATGTGCCAGTGCCATCAAGCTGGTCTCGCTGCCGCCCGTACCGTGAAGCAGGACAATGGTGCTGCCATCAGGGTCCGCAGGCGTGTGAAAACGATGGATGAAGGGCAGGTCGCGGTAGATGACGCGCTCCTCTCCCGGCATGGAAAATTGCGGCAGCGCCACGCGCACGTCTTCCTCGTCGCGCATGAAAAGCGGCGGAATGAACAGTTCCTCGCCGAGCCTTTCCAGCGGCTCGTCGATGGTCATGCCCGGCGCGTCGGTCGCCATCTCGATCAGCACGCCGCCCGGCTCGCGGACATAGAGCGAGTGAAAATATTTTCGGTCATGCGCATTGGTGGTGGAAGAGTTCAGGGACTTCAGCCGCTTGAGCGTCTCGTCCAGTTCATCCATGTCCTTGGCACGAAAGGCGATGTGGTCCACGGTGCCTGTGCCCGGCGCACTGGACCAGAAGCCCGTTGCATCGCGGACGTCAATAATGTCGCCGGCTTCGGACGACATGCGGCGGATTGCGCCCTGTTTGTCCTGGCGCGCGTAGCCGAAATAGTTGGAGAGGAAGCTTTCGGTCTCTTCCGGTACCTCGCTCAGGACGGTAGCGCCACGAATGCGACGGATGGCGTGTTCCAGCGGAATGCCGGGCGCATCATGCGGCTGGGCTTCAGGAAAGGCGCCGGTGCCGACAAGCTTGATGATGATGCCGTCCGGATCCTTCAACCGGATGACAGGCTCGCCGAACTCCTCCATCGGTCCTTCGGTATGGACGCCCGCCTGCAAGGCGCGCGTGAGCCAGAAGCCGATGCTCGCGGGATCGATGGCCAGAGACACCTCCAGCGTCTGTCCGTAGCCGACGCGCCCCTGTCCGCCATCCTCCCAGACAAGGAAGGTCATCAGTGATCCGGGGGAGGCGGCATAGTCGCCGTAAAGCAGGTGGAGTTGCATGGCGTCTTCGAAGCCGGCTGTTCGCTTGACAAGTCGCAGTCCGAGGAAACCCGCATAGAAATCCACATTTGCCTGAACTTTCCGCGTGATCATGGTGATGTGGTGGATGCCAAGGGCCGATGTCATGCGTCTCTCCGGACTGTCGTTGATGCTGCCATTTTCATCGTCTCGGTGGATTCCGCAATCCATGAGCGGAAGAACGATGTGTTCATATCCTTAGCACTGCCAGTACGACATCTATGTTTCGCCTATTCAATCGGCGAGATGCCTCAAGCCCAAGCCTAAAAAGATTAAAAAATAGTCAGAATAAAATTTGCGCAATTTATAAGCTATTAGTTCTTGCCATTAGGAATGAAATTGGTTTGTATGACGGCAACGACACAAAAAAACCTCCAGAGGAAAATTTCTGAATGTTCACGCGAAGGCTGTTTTCAAAGACAGCGGCTTTAGCCGCTCTATCCATGTTCGCTGGCATCTCCGTCGCACCCATTGCAGCTTTCGCCGATACGCCGATCAAATTCACGCTCGACTGGAAATTCGAAGGCCCGTCCGCAGGCTTTCTGCTCGCGCTCGATAAGGGATATTTCAAGGCCGAGGGCCTGGATGTCACCATCGATAGCGGCAACGGCTCCGTCGAAGCCATTCCACGGGTTGCAACCGGCGCCTACCAGATGGGCTTCGGCGATATCAATTCCATCATGAAGTTTCTCGACGGAGATCCAACGCAGAAGGTGAAGGCCGTTTACATGGTCTATGAGCGGCCGACCTTCGCAGTTGTCGGGCGCAAGTCCTTGGGCGTCACGGAAGACCCGAAGTCGCTGGAAGGCAAGAAGCTTGGCGCACCACCGCCGGATGGCGCCTTCGCCCAGTGGAAGGCGTTCAAGGAAGTCGCCAAGATCGATGATAGCAAGATCACCATCCAGTCCATCGGCTTTCCGGTGCGCGAACCGATGTTGGCAAAGGGTGATGTCGATGCCGTCTTCGGTTTCGCCTTCTCGGTGATCCTGAACCTGAAGGCGCAAGGCATCTCCGACGACGATATCGCCACGATCCTGATGGCAGAGCATGGCTTGAATCTGTATGGCAACGCCGTGCTGGTAAACACTGATTTTGCAAAAGAAAATCCGGAAGCGGTGAAAGGCTTCCTCAAGGCGCTTGCCAAGGGCTTTGCCGATGCCGTCAAGAACCCGGAAGAAGGCGTTGCTGCAGTTCTGAAGCGCAACGAAACGCTGAACCCTGACATCGAATTGCAGCGCCTCAACATGGCAAATTCGATGAACATCAAGACGCCCTACGTGATCGAAAACGGCATGGGTGGCGTCGATCCGGCACGCCTTGCGGCATCCATGGAGACGCTGAAGGTTTCAATCGGCCTCAAGGGCAACGTCAAGGCTGAACAGGTTTTCGACGCAAGCTACCTGCCGCCCAAGGAAGAGCGCATGCTGCCATAACGGCGGCCTGATGCATAGCTTACGCAAAACTGTGCATCGGTTTTGCGATGACGACCGCGATAAACAAGGACCTAAAGCGCGAGCAGCGACTCTGAAAGATCGCGACGCGCTTTAGAATAAGACGACTTAACGTTCGTCATGCTCGGGCGCGCCCCGGAGCATCCATCCATGGGGCCGATCGCTCCATGGAGTTCGTCCCTCGCATGGGCGGCCATCACGCATTTTGAAATATAACAGGAACTTGGAGATATGGCTCATCTGGTGGAAATCGACGGCGTCGACATGCGCTATGGCGGCGCTTCGGGAACGCTCGCCGTTTCGAACCTGGCGCTGACGGTGGATCGCGGAGAATTCGCAGCCGTGGTCGGCCCATCGGGCTGCGGAAAATCGACGCTGATGAAACTCGTGACCGGGCTGCACATTCCCCAGCGTGGCAATGTGATCGTCGGCGGCAAACAGGTGACCGAACCCGTCTCCATCGTCGGCATGGCCTTCCAGAACCCCACCATGCTGCCGTGGCGCACCACGCTTGAAAACATCCTTCTGCCGCTTGAGATCGTCGAGAAGCACCGCCGCAGGCTGCGCGCCCATAAGGCGGAGTATGTCGCCAAAGCCGAACGGCTGCTAGAGATCGTCGGGCTGAAAGGCTTCGGATCGAAGTACCCGTGGCAGCTTTCCGGCGGTATGCAGCAGCGCGCCAATCTTTGCCGCGCGCTCATCCATGAGCCGGAACTTTTGATGTTGGACGAGCCGTTCGGCGCTCTCGATGCCTTCACCCGTGAGGAACTGTGGTGCGTCATCCGCGATCTTCATGCGGTCCAGCGCGTGACGATCATTCTCGTCACCCATGATTTGCGCGAGGCAGTCTTCCTGGCCGACAAGATTTTCGTGATGAGCGCAAGGCCGGGCAGGGTGCTGGCGGAACACCGCGTACCATTCGAGCGGCCGCGCCAACTGTCCCTCATGTATGAAAAAGGCTTCAACGACATGGTTCAGGAACTGCACGGCGAAATCGCTCAGGCGAGGGTAGCGGCATGAGTGCGGTTGTCGAAGGCCAGGTCGTAGCAACGCCACCAAAGCCATTGATCGCCCGCGTCAATTGGGTCAAGGCAGCGCCATGGCTCTATACGCTGGCGCTCTTCGTCGCCTGGGAACTGCTGGTCTATGCGCTGAAGATGCCGCAGACCGTGCTGCCATCACCCACCCGGGTGGGGCAGGCCGTGGTCCAATACTGGTCGCCGATCTGGAAAAACTCGCTGCAGACGCTCTATACGACGACGCTCGGCTTCGCCATTGCGGTGGTCGCGGGCCTTGGCATTGGCCTCTTCATAGGCTGGTCGAAAACCATCTATGCAGGTCTCTATCCATTGATGATCGGCTTCAATGCCATCCCCAAAGTGGCGCTTGTTCCAGTGCTCGTCATCTGGTTCGGCATCGGAACGGTGCCAGCCGTGCTGACGGCCTTTCTGATTTCCTTCTTCCCCATCGTCGTCAATGTCGCGACCGGTCTTGCCACCATCGAGCCGGAAACCGAGGATGTGCTGCGCGCGCTCGGTGCCAAGAAGATGGACATCATGCTGAAAGTCGGCATTCCGCGCTGCATGCCCTATTTCTTCGGCTCACTGAAGATCGCCATCACGCTTGCCTTCGTCGGCTCCGTCGTGTCCGAGACTGTGGCGTCCAACTATGGCCTCGGCAACATGATGAGTTCGGCCCAGAGCCAGTTCAACGTACCACTGGTGTTCGCCGGCCTGCTCATGCTCGCGGTCGAAGGCATCGTCATGTATGCCATCATGGCTTGGGTGGAAAAACGCATGACCGGATGGGCGCACCGCTCCACTATGGGGCAGTGAGGCAGGAAGAGAGAAGAGGCGCGGGCGGGCGGTGTTGGTTTACCGTCCCTCAGGTTTCGCTGGTCTGACGAACCTCTGCTCCAAAACCTTGCTGCCCCATTGCGATCCAGGGCGCTCCTCGGCAAGACTGAAGCTGCGGCTCTCATAGAGATGGCGGGCAGCCTCCAGGCCGGAAAAGGTCCAAAGATGCGTCTCTGTAAAGCTCTGAGCGTCCACAAAGGCGAGAGCGGTGTCGAGAAGCTGTTTTCCAACGCCGCTGCCTCGCGCTGAATCATCGACGATGAACCAGCGCAAATGCGCTTTTCCCGACCCCATATCGTCACCATCGATCGCGATGGAACCAATGATCTGGCCGTCTCGAACGGCCGTCCAGATAGCGTTTTTCGGATTGCCGAGACGATATCCGAATTCGGCCAGACCGGCGGCGACCACAGACTCGAATGCCTGTCCAAAGCCGGCTGTTCTGGCGTAAAAAAGCGCGTGCAATTCAGTGATGCGCGCCATGATCCCGGGCCTGTAGCCCGACTGGATGGAAATGGCGGCAGGCGTGTGTGTCTGGGCCAACGCTTCGCCATAAAGGCGCAAACCGTTCGAGACGATGTGGCGCTGCTCCGGGGTCAGTCGCTCGATTGCAGCTCGCACCTGTTGCCGGGCAAAATGATTGATCTGGCCAACCTGACGTTTTCCGGCGGATGTCAGAGAGAGACGTTTGACCCGATTGTCTGTCTCGCCGGGGTCTTCTGCCACCCAGCCCGCATCGATCAGCTTGCGAAGCATTCTGCTGACGCTCGATTTATCCATATGCAGAGCATCGCCAATGTCACGCGCTGCCACATCGCCTTTATCGATCTCCAGAAGAGCGTGAACGGATGACGGTGACAGGTCGGTACCTGCAAAGCCCCGACCGGTAAAACCAAGCTCCCGCACCATCTTGCGGGAGTGGATACGGATTTCATCAACAATCAGTTCGGATGACGCCATGACAGAAAACCGGGATTAGTTGCAATATGCAACCTTATTCTGATTGTCTGGACAGTGTCAAGGATCAGGGCGTAGGGGTAGATCCCTCTTCCGCCTGGACCTTTGCAGCGCGCTCATCGAAAGCGAGCTTCAATGCCTTCGTCATATCCCGTGTTGTCGCAAACCAGTTTGAGCTCTGCGCCCAATAACGCAATTTGACAGTCGCGCTATCGGCACTGGCTGTATCGACGAAGGTTGCGGGTGCCGGGTCTAGCAGCACGCGGCTGTCACCCCGAGCAATTTGCAGCAGCATGTCCTGCGTCTCGGCAATGCTCTCACCCTTTGGCACCGTCACGCTCAATTCGTGGCGACGGGTTGGGAAACGGCTGTGATTGGTGATTGGCACGTTCCAAAGCGTCGAATTTGGCGCAAGGCGATAGAGGCCGTCGCTGGTCTTGAGCTCAGTAGCAAAGAGACCGATTTCGATGATGCTGCCGGAGACAGCACTCGTTTCGATATACTCGCCGACGCGAAACGGACGAAGGACAAGCAGCATGATGCCAGCTGCGATATTCTGCAACGTGCCCTGCAGTGCCAGACCGATGGCAAGACCTGCGGCACCGAGTGCTGCGAGAATGGAAGCGGTCTGAACGCCGAACTGGCCAAGCACCATGACCATGACCAGAATGAGCACCACATAGCGGATGGCGCCAGCGAAGAAGCCGGCAAGCGTCGCGTCGAAGCCGCGAATGCGGGAAAGACCCTGGAACGCCCAGCGCTGAAGAAATGCCGCGGCCAGCCAGCCAATGATGAGAAGAATGAGTGCGCCGATGACGGAGAAGGAATATTGCACCGCCAAGGCGCTCGCCTGCCTGAGCGCGGCCTGTGATGCCACGATGATATCCGTTGCCTGTTGTTCCATGGATCGTCCCTTGATGATCTTTCCGTTTCAGGATTGGTAACGATGGGTCCCGGCTCGGGTTCCCGCTAAATCGAGCCCATGTCGGTCACCGGCAGGACGAAGGGGACGTTCCCATCGGTATCGGCACCACGGCCGATCGCCTTGATTGCGCTCACCAATCGACCCTTTCGGTCAAGCAGCCTGTCGCCGATTTCGATGATGCGGGCATTGGGCGTGGCATAAGGCGACACGGTTCGAAGCCGCCGTGCAAGCGCCGTTTCATCCTGATCCGGATAGAGCGCAAGTGCGGCAACAACCGCCGCTGCAGGCGACCGGGACACGCCCATCCAGCAATGGATCAGAAGCGGCACGGACTGATCCCATTCCCGGGCAAATTCGATCAGCCGCAGAACATGGGCGTCATCCGGCGCGATCAGCGTATCGTTCCCCTTGAAGGCGATGTCGTTCATCTGAAGCGTCAGATGCCGCTCGGCAGCTATCACGGCTGGGCGATGAAAGGCCTGCTCCTTCGCAATCAGAGTGATCATTTCACGCGCCTTGTGGCGCACGGCCATTTCTCCGATGCGGGAGAGGGGCGAGACGACGATTGCAGTCATGATGAAGCCTTGCGCAGTGCTTCGATGGCCTCGAAGCGTTCGATGAAACGGCGTTGCGCCTCAAGTGCCGGAACCGGATCGATCGCGATCATGTCACGGCTGATGCCGCGCGGCAGGCCGAAGAATTTCTGGGCTTCCGCGAGCGAAAAGCCAGCAAGCTCCGTCGCCTCGAAGAAGGCCGCGACCGTGTCCGCCTTCTTGATGCGGTCTTTCAGCTCTCGTGTGGGGTGAGGCGGCAGCGAAAAGCGCAGGTGGATGGCGGCTTCCAGCCGGGCTTCCACACTCTTGTAGCCGCCGCCGACAACGGATTTGAAAGGAGAGATCATGTCGCCGATCACATATTCCGGCGCATCGTGCAGCAGTGCCATCAGCATATCGTCCGGCGAAGCGGAGGCGTTCAGATGATAGAAAATCGCTTCGACGATGAGACTATGCTGCGCCACAGAGAACGCATGGTCGCCACGCGTCTGCCCGTTCCAACGCGCCACGCGCGCCAGACCATGAGCGATATCGGCAAGTTCGACATCGAGAGGAGAGGGATCGAGAAGGTCGAGACGCCTGCCGGACAGCATGCGTTGCCATGCACGCGGAGCCTTGGAAGGTGCCACCGCTTAATCCTCGGCGCCAGCAAGCGGATCGACGGAAGGAAAGCTCAGGCCGGTCCAGGCCGGCAGAGCGACGGTGACGGTCGTGTCTCCAGCGGTCATCACACTGCCTGATGCCATAGCGTCCGCAACCCGGTCGACACGGATGATGGCAAGGCCTTGGTTGCCGGTGACGGTGCCGAGGGCTCCCATCGGTTTGCCGCCTGCCATGATCTCGTTACCGGAAGGCGGAAGGGCGCTCGCTGCAGAGACAAGGACGACGCGCCGGCGCGCCGTGCCGCGATGTTTCATGCGCGAGACGACTTCCTGTCCGACAAAGCAGCCTTTTCTGAAGGACACACCGTCATTCACATCCATCAGCACATCATGCGGAAAGGCATCCTGAAGCGCGTAGTCGCACCCTGACTCGGCAATTCCGTTGGCGATGCGCAGGGCGTCATAATCAGAAACATCGCCATCGGCGGATTGTCCAGGCACGCGATAGAGCGTTACGCCAGCCTTGGCAAAGCGACCGTCGGTGACACCGTGCTTCGGTGCCTCTTCGTCCCAGTAGACACTGACACCGTCGATGTCTTCGGCTTTGAGATCGACTGCGGCGCGCAGCTTGTACATGGTGAGACGGCGCAGCAGTGCTTCCTGTTGGTCCACACTCGTTTCCAGGCGATAATCCGTCCCGTCGCGCGAAACCAGAAAGTCGAACAGGATCTTCCCCTGCGGAGTCAACAGGGCGCCTGCGCGCGCTTCTGTCGGTCCAAGCAATTCCAGATCTGTCGTGATCAGATTTTGCAGGAAGTCGGACGCGGCTTCGCCGCCGATGCGGATGAAACGACGGGTGGCTAAAAATGCGGAGGACATGGCACTACCGTTCGGCTGGGTTCACCCCACAGCATCGGCTTGAAATCGGGATCGATCTTCGGAAAAGCACGCTGCGTGGCTTTAAAAACTGAGAGCGTCCCCTGTTGGCCCGAAAGCACGAAAAGGGGACGCTCTAGAGTTAGGATTTTTGCTGCGCAAGGGCAAGCGCCTGAGTCTGGTCGGGTGCCCGATCAGTCGCCAGCGCCGAAAAACTTCCACTGTCCGTCGGGTGAGATGCCGATGCGATAGAAGCTGTAATTGCCGTATTCCTGCATGTCCGCCAGATCCCCGGCGGTGATGATGCGTAGCAGGTCCACCTTTTCCGGCTTGGTCAGTGTGGTGAGCGACTTGCCAGCGAAGTAGGGGAAGACATACATCTCGTCCGGCGTGCCGGCATCCACACGGGCGTAGCCGGTGGAGAGCAGGTCGAGGATGATCGCCAGCACTTCCAGGCCTTCCGGATCGCCAGAGAAGCTCTTCAGCGCAGCGATCGGATCGTTTCCTTCGCCGTCAACGCGTGTCTGGTTCGGACCGGCGTTGATCAGTGGGCGCAGCTTTTCGATGTCGCCGGTGGAGGCCGCGTCAATGATCAACTGACGCAGACGACGCACAGGCTCCGGCGCCTTGCTGATATCATGCTCGATCTGTGCGGAAATCTGCGGCGCATCGTTCTGCTCTGGTGCGGCCTGCTGTTGTCCGCCCTGGCGGTTCACCAACGGATCCGGCATCGGAATGCCATCGGGACCCTCGTCGACCTGCGCCGGTTCCGACGCCTTGGGCGCTTCGGATGCCTGGGCCTGTTCGGTCTGGCCGGATGGGCCAGGCTTCAACTCAGAGAGAGCAAAGGCCGAGTGCGGCAGGGCTGTGGCGGAAACCACGACAGAAAAAACAGCAGCAAACGCGGCGGAAGACCGCGCGGTGTCATGACGGAAAAACAGCATCGATAAACTCCCGCTTACTGGATGATCCGCTGCGGGGAAAATTCGCCGGCGAGCATGCGCTGGCGCAGTGATTCGAGCATGGCCTCTGCGCCGGCTTCGCCATGCATGCGAATGGTTTCGCGCATGGCCAAGGCAATAGCGGCATCTGCGATGATCTCCGGCTCGATGCCATCGGCCATACCATCGGCCCAGGCTTCGTTTTGATGTTCCAGAGCGACCTGCATCTTTTCATGCGCGATCATATCGTGGATTTCGTTACGGCTCGTTTGCATATTTCATCCTCGACAGGGCGTTCAAGTCGTTACCACCCTGTTAACAACTCTAACAGTCTTTTATCAAAACGGCACGCCCCACGGCGAAAAGAGGTTAACAATCCTCTAATTTCCGAAGCGGGACGTGATTTCTTGTGCGAGTGTTGCGCCTTCGTTACGGTATTTCTCTTCTGCCAAGAGTGCGGCAGGCGTGCAACTGGTATGGACGGCGGCAAAGGTGCGATATCCGCGGTTGAATGCGGCGGTCATTCGCTGCTTGCGCTGCGGCTCGTTTGCCGTATCCGCCGCCAGAATATCGCCCATCGCCTTGCGCCATTCCTGCGGCCCCGTGGAGGGGCAGAGCGTGCGCAGATATTGCACCGCACCCAGAATTTCCGACAGCCGCGCCAGCTTGTCGTCATAGGGCGCTGGCTTGCTTTCCTGAGGTGGCGGGGCAGGAGGCTGCGGCGGTTTTTGGCTGGCAGCATAGGAGGAAACGGGCATGGCCACGCTCACCAACAGTGCTGACAAAAAACAAATCCGTCGACCCATGACTTTACGCGCAACCCAATATCGACTCGTGACACACCTCGTCCAGATAGCTGTGATTCTACTGTTCATGCAACTGGCCTAAAAGGCGCTCGGCGCATTCGACGACAGTTTCGGGTGCGGGAAGGCGGCGTATTTCCTCCAGTGTAAACCACCCGGCATCGGCCGCATCGTCCGCAGCAAGGGCCGCAGCCTGCTCATCCGCTTCCACCAGGAATACCGAGAGCAGGAAGTGGCTCGTCAGCTGCCCCGCGCTGTCGCGCGACGGCAGATCATAGGTGGCGAAAAGCTTTGGATGACGGGCGACGATACCGGTCTCCTCCTGCAACTCGCGAAGGGCAGTATCCGCCGGTGTCTCGCCAGGCTCGCCGCGGCCGCCCGGAAAGGCGAACATATCCTGCGATGGGGGGTTGATACGACGCACCAGCAACAATCGGTCGCCACGCTTGATGATGGCGGAAGATGCGGGCTGGGGACGAAGCATGCGGTTTCCTTCAAGAATCTGCATCTTATTATGCAGTCAACCTTGCAGGAAACGTGGCGGCATCGTCTCCCGATAGGGAAAATACTGAAAATAAGGCCGCGCCTCATCAATGACCCGCTTGACGGAGAGCCGCGAAACCAGCCGCTCGAAGTAGTCATGGGTGTTTCCAAGGTCATCGTTGAACGGATGAACGATCGACCCGTAGAAGAGCGCCGGGACGGCTGCGCAATCCGCCATCGAAAACGTCGTGCTCGCAACCCATTGGCGGCCTGCGAGGTGTTGCTCGAGAACGCCGTAGGCCTTGTCGATGGTCGCATGCGCCTCTGACACGCCATGCGGGTCAAGAGAACCTTCGGGACGCAGACGTTCCCCAACAATACGTTGCATAGGCTGGTGGATGTAGAGGTCGAAAAACCGGTCCCAGAGCCGCACCTGGAGCTGTTTGTCCGCATCTTGCGGGAGGAGGCCGCAATCACTCGGATAATGGGTATCGATATACTCGATGATGATGCTGCTTTCCGGCAGCGTTACGTTGGATTTCATATCCTGCAGCACCGGCATCTTCCCCATCGGCGATTTCTCGAAGAACGCCGCTCTTGAATCAGAATTGGAGAAATCGACGATAACCGACTCAAAAGATGTGCCGTTTTCGTAAAGCGCCACAAGCACCTTGTGGCAGAAGGACGAGAGGGGATGCATATAGAGCTTCAGGGTCATGTAACCTCTTCTTGAGGTGAAGGAAACTGTGGCTGGATGCTCGGAAGGCTTAAGGAGAATGCACGAAGGTCGTGGTTTTCGCTATGATGCGCCGACGGATTCGAACAGTCCACCGTGATATTGCCGGAAGCAGGTGCAGGAAACAGGCATGAAACTCACCCTCGTTTACGCAATGGCAGCGCTTGCTGAAATTGCCGGCTGCTTCGCCTTTTGGGTGTGGCTGCGCATGGGCAAATCGGTGGCGTGGTTGATACCTGGGATGGTGTCGCTTGCGGCCTTCGCCTGGCTTTTGACGCTTGTGCCGACAGAGGCCGCCGGTCGGGCCTATGCTGCCTATGGCGGGATTTATATCGCGGCGTCTTTGCTATGGCTTTGGATCGTGGAACGTCATGCGCCGGATCGCTGGGATCTGGCGGGCGGCGTGGTTTGCCTGGCTGGCGCCTCGCTCATTCTGTTTGCGCCGAGAGGATAAGCTTATGTGCGGTCGCTTCGTTTTGAAGGCCACGCCGGAAGAGATTGCCGACCATCTCGACCTGATAGGGCTGGAGGACTTTCCGCCGCGTTTCAACATCGCACCGACGCAGCCGATCCTCATCATCGTCGAGGGTGAACGGCAGGAGTTGGGAAGCAATCTGCCCAACCGTCAGGCCATGCTCGTGCGCTGGGGCTTTATGCCGGGTTGGGTGAAAGACCCCAAGACCTTCCCGCTTCTGATCAATGCCCGCTCCGAAACAGCCATCGGCAAGGCCTCCTTCCGCGCTGCCATGCGCCACCGCCGCATCCTCATCCCGGCAAGCGGATTTTACGAATGGAAGCGACCGGCCAAAGAAGATGGCGGGAAGCCGCAGGCCTATTACATCAGACCAAGGCGCGGCGGCATTGTCGCCTTTGCCGGATTGATGGAAACATGGTCCTCTGCCGATGGATCGGAAGTCGATACGGGCGCGATCCTCACCACTGCCGCCAACGCGGCGATGTCGCGTGTCCATGACCGGATGCCGGTGGTGATTGCGCCGGAGGATTTCAGCCGCTGGCTGGATTGCAAGACGCAGGAGCCACGCCAGGTTTCGAGCCTGATGCGGGCAGCGGATGAGGACTTCTTCGAAATGATCCCGGTGTCGGATAAAGTGAACAAGGTCGCCAATGTCGGTCCTGATCTCATCGCACCGGTAGAGGAGGCGGCACCTCTTGCTCCGGTGAAGGAGAAGAGCGGGCAACTGTCGTTGTTTTAACGACGGACCCGCTTATTGCAGATGGCGTCCTGACGTCGAAAATGAAAATGGCGCCCAAAAGCGCCACTTGCAAAGTCGGCAGGCCCCACATTGCCTGCTTAACATGAACGAGATCAGGCAGTCTTTGCCTGCTTGGGTTTGCGCGCCACCATCATGGCGGCAGCTGCCACAGCCTTTAGGCCGAGCGGCTGATAGTGCGCCTTCAAATCCGGCTTTGCCGGCATCTCGATTTTCTTCGTTTCAGTCATTCCACCCTCCGCAGATCGCTCGTCAGGCCTGTGATTCGTCGGCCTTTCTGACAAGCTCTCTCGGGGTCAATCGTGACGAATTCGAGGCGGATTCACTCAATTGAAAATTGCAGACTGCGACATTTCGTGTTCGGGATGGCCTGAAAATAGACACACGTTAAACCAGCCGTTGTCACGACAGGAATGATCCCGTTTCGTCAAAAATCAGATGCCGCGGTCGAGACCGTCGCCGCTGTCACCATGGTCATGCTCTTCGATCGTCAACGTTCCATAGCGCTTGTGCCAGATACGAGCACTGAAGGGCAGGAAGGTCAAATAAGCCAGAACCGTGAGGATCAGGACTTCCCAGGTGAAGCTCATCAAGAGCGCCACATAGAGCACCACGATCAAAATGGCTGGAAGCACGAGATCGCGGCGGATACGGCTTTCCGATTTACCCGACCAGACGGGCAGGCGGCTGATCAGCAGATAACCGATCAGCACCGTGTAGGCGGCAGCGATGTGAGCGAATGTCCTGCTCGGCTCGACGCCGATGAAACCGATATAGACGGGAAGCAGTACCAGCATCGCACCCATGGGTGCGGGGACGCCGACAAAAAACTCGTTCTGCCAGGGCGCCTTGACCTCGCGCTCGATCATCACATTGAAGCGCGCCAGGCGCAGCCCGGCGGCGATGACGTAGATGAGGGCTGCAATCCAGCCAAGCGAGCGGGCCTGATCAAGGAGATAGGCGTAGACGACGAGGGCAGGGGCAACGCCGAAATTGACGATATCGGCCAGCGAGTCCATCTGCGCGCCGAACTTGGACGTCGCCTTCATCATGCGTGCCAGGCGTCCGTCGATGCCATCGAGGAAGGCGGCGAGCAGCACCATGGCAACTGCGAGCTCGAAGCGGCCCTCGAAGGCAAGGCGAACGCCGCTGAGGCCAGCGCAGATCGCAAGCACGGTGACAAGGTTTGGGATGACGAGACGAAGTGGAATTTCGCGAAGCCTCGGGCCTCGCCCACTATCCTGACTGACCTCGTGCTTACCGTTGATGCCTGGCTGTGGCGCTGGCTCGTCCATCGAACGCTCTCCCTGATGTGTCATCAGCCGCGGCGGCTGATGACGGCTCCCTTGGCAGAGCCGAATTCGGCGAGAACGGTTTCACCGGCAATCGCCGTCTGACCGACGGACACCCGCGGAGAGAAACCTTCCGGCAGGAAAATATCAAGGCGAGAACCGAAACGAATGAGACCGAAGCGCTCACCGGCATCGACCGGTTCGTTCGGCTTGACCCAGCAGACGATGCGACGCGCGACCATGCCGGCAATCTGCACGACGCCGACGCGGCCATGCGCGGTTTCAATCACGAGACCGTTGCGCTCATTGTCCTCGGATGCCTTGTCGAGATCGGCATTGAGGAAGAGGCCCGGGCGATAGGCGACATTGACGATGCGTCCACGCACCGGCGAGCGGTTCACGTGGCAGTTGAACACGTTCATGAACACCGAAACGCGCACCATCGGCTCTTTGCCGAGTTCCAGTTCCAGTGGCGGAACCACAGTCTGGATCGCCGATACCGTGCCATCGGCCGGGCTGATGATCAGCTCATCATCCTGAGGCGTGACGCGTTCAGGATCGCGGAAGAAGTAGGCGCACCAGGCGGTCAGAACCATGCCGATCCAGAACAGAGGTTCGGCGATCCAGCCGAGCACCAGCGATGCCACGAAGAAGGCGGCGACAAAAATGTAGCCTTCCTTGTGGATCGGAACGAGGGTGTTACGAATGGTATCGAACAGGTTCATTGGTCTTTCTTCTCCGAAGTTTCTTTACCGGCCTTTGCGATATGCGCCACGAAGGGCGCTCCCACTGGGACCTCGATTTGCCTGCACGCCCGAGGGCGAAAACTTGGCTCGTTCCTGCAAGACATGCACCATATAGTCGTTTCTCGACAATATTCACGTCTCAAGGCGACAAAACACGCATAGGTGACTACAGGCAAACCGCGTCACGAGCAATGGTGCGCAGCGGCTGGGCCGGTTTATACCGAGGTCAATGCGCGGGTTCGCCGCGATCCACGACGCCAAGATCGTCCTTCTCGCGAACTTCCCGCAGCCGTTCCTCGGCCTGGATCGCTTCGCGCTGACGGCTCCACATCGAGGCGTAGAGACCACCGGCCAGCATCAGGGACGAGTGGGTGCCCCGCTCGGCGATGTTTCCATCCTTCAGAACGATGATCTCATCTGCACCGATGACGGTGGAGAGGCGGTGAGCGATCACCAGCGTGGTACGGTTTTGCGAGACCACATCCAGCGCGCTTTGAATTTCCTGTTCCGTATGGGTATCGAGCGCCGATGTCGCCTCGTCGAGGATGAGGATGGGCGGAGCCTTCAGAATGGTGCGAGCAATCGCAACACGCTGTTTCTCGCCGCCGGAAAGCTTCAGGCCGCGCTCGCCGACCATGGTCTGAAAGCCGTCGGGCAACTTGCTGATGAAGCCGCTGATCTGCGCCGCATTGGCGGCAGCCGTGACATCGGCGTCGGGTGCGTCGGGCCGGCCGTAGCGAATGTTGTAGGCCAGCGTGTCGTTGAACAGCACCGTGTCCTGCGGGACCATGCCGACCACCGCGCGAAGGCTCTTCTGCGTCACGTCGCGAATGTCCTGGCCATCAACGGTGATCGAACCGCCTTGGATATCGTAGAAGCGATAGAGCAGGCGAGAGATCGTCGATTTGCCCGCTCCGGACGGTCCGACGATCGCGATCGTCTTACCCGCCGGCACATCGAAGGAGATGCCCTTGAGGATCGGACGCTCGGGATCGTAGGAAAACTGCACGTCCTTAAAGCTGACAGCGCCCGCACCGATTTGGAGCGGCTTGGCATCCGGTGCATCCACCACTTCAGCCTCGACTTCCAGAAGATCGAACATTTGCTCGATATCCGTCAGCCCCTGGCGGATTTCGCGATAGACGAAGCCAATGAAGTTGAGCGGCACGGAAAGCTGGAGAAGAAGCGCGTTGATGAAGACGAAGTCGCCGATGGTCTGTTCGCCGCGCTGAACCGCAAGCGCCGACATCACCATCATGACGAGCGAACCGAGGCCGAAGATCACACCCTGGCCGAAGTTGAGCCAGCCGAGCGACGTCCAAATGGCGACGGCGGATTTCTCATAGCGCGCCATGGAGGCATCGAAGCGCTGGGCTTCCATGCCCTCATTGCCGAAATATTTTACCGTTTCGAAGTTGAGAAGCGAGTCAATCGCCTTGGTGTTGGCGTCGGTATCGCTATCATTCATCGACCGGCGGATGGAAATGCGCCAATTGCTGGCTTTGACCGTAAACCAGATATAGGCCCAGACGGTCACGACGGTGACGAAGACATACCAGAAGCCGTAGGACACCCAGAAAATCGCCGCCGTCAGCAGGAATTCGATGAATGTCGGGGCGGTGTTGAGGATGGTGAAACGGACGATGGTTTCGATGCCCTTCGTGCCACGCTCGATGATGCGCGAAAGGCCGCCCGTCTTGCGCTCGAGATGAAAGCGCAGCGATAGCTGGTGCATGTGCACGAATGTCTTGTAGGCAAGCTGGCGCACCGCGTGCTGACCAACGCTGGCAAAGAGTGAATCCCGAAGCTGGTTGAAGCCGATCTGGATGATGCGGGTGATGTTATAGGCGATGACCAGCGCAACCGCACCCAGCAGGAAGACGGGCAGCAGCCCTGCCATATCGACCTTGCCATTCAGTGCATCGGTCGCCCATTTGAAGAAATAGGGAACGGAGATCAGCACCAGCTTGGCAACGAGCAGGAAGAAGGTTGCCCAGACCACCCGCATCTTCAGATCGGGTCTGCCCTCCGGCCACATATAGGGCCACAGGTTGACAATGGTCTGCATCGGATTGCTGGAATCCGCTGAAATCGTCTTCTTCTTGTCGGCCATGCTCTGCTCCGGCGTCTGCCGGGATGCAGACAGCAAGACGGCGGCCCTGATGAGCCGCCGTTGTCTAAATTAGATAGTACCCTCACAGGGCATTTGCAATGCCTTGGGTCCTATTCCTACCGCGTCTTCAACCGGTTGCGGTGGATCTCTTCAGCATTTGGCAGCGCGTTTTCCGGCACGTCGAAAATCTGGCCTGGCTCGATCAGATCCGGGTTCTGGATTTGCTGCTGATTGGCAAGGTAGATGGTGGTGTAACGCACGCCCTGACCATAGACGCGGCGCGAAATCTGCCACAGCGTATCGCCGCGACGAATGATCACCGCGCTGTCGCTATGCGCAAGCGGCGCCTGTTCGAAGGTCTTTGTGCCGGACGCATCGGTAGCCGGAGTGCCAGCATTCGCCGGCGCAGATGTTGTAGGGGCTGCTGCATTTAGCTCCTCAAAACGAGCTGTGAGGCCTGAAATTGCCTTACCGACAGCCGCGACATCGCTTGGCAGCGCTTCAACGAGCGAGAGTAGGGAACGCGCCTTGTGAGAGATGCCGGCAACGAATGCGGTAAAGGCCGGGTCGGCAGAAGCCGCAGTGCGAAACTCCGAAAGCGAGCGGAGCGCGATAACCGTTGCAGACTTTGCCGCCGCGACCTCGTCCAGCGTCGGTGTCCTGCCTTCCTTAAAGAGACCGGACAGGATACCAAAGGCCTTCGACACTTCCGTGCGCAGCGCTTCGAACGCAGCCTGATCGGTGACCGCGGCCGGAGCCTTGCCGGATGCCGTCGCGTTCTGCTGGGCGGCAGGTGCGCCGGATGGCTGCATGGCAACCGTGGCCTGATCCGTCTCCGGGCGGGAGAACGGTACGCGCACACGCACCGTCACCTTGCCGGACGCATCGAGCGCTTCCGCCGTGATGATGTGGCTGCCGACCGAAAGCTGGATGTCGCCTTCAACAACAAAGCTGCCGGAGGCTTCTGCCTTGCTTTCGCCAACACGGGTATCGTCCACCAGGGCGCGGATCGTCGTGCCCGCGGGCGCAGAGCCGGCGATATAAATTTTCGAGCCATCGAACTCGACGGCGGTGACGCGCACGGACGCAGTTTCAGGTGCGGCATTGGCCGGCGCTGCATTGCCGCTCTGCGCGGCGTTCGCAGGCGTTTGTGTGCCGTCTGCGGCCGGTGGTGTGACCTGCGCTTGCAGGGCAGGCGGAGCGGCTTCCGGCATGGTCAGAACGCGGCTGGCCTTGCCAGGCGTCGTGACCATGGCAAGCAGATCGCCGTTCTTCTGGGCGGGGACCGATACGGTCGCCACTTCACTGGACTCGGAGACTTTGCCGTCCTTTCCGGTTGCGCGCAGCACCAGTTCATGGTCGCCGGGGGGGAGTGGATTGTCGAGAACGGCTGCGAAATCGCCGCTGCCCTCAACCGGTGTCTTGGCGATAACCTCACCCTTGTTGACGATTTCAAGCTGCGAACCCGGTTGCGCCTTGCCGGCAATCACCGCCGAACCATCCGGCTCGACGCGCAAAACGTCGAATGTCGGAAGCTGGGCCGCATCGCCCGTGGTTGCCGGTGCCGATGGTGTTGCGGGCTGTGCAGGCGTCTGGGCCTGCTGAGGGGCGGCGGCAGGCACCTCTGTCCGAGGAGCGCCATCATCCGTGCCGGCGAACACGCCAGCAAGACGGCGGACTTGAGCTGCGGCCGCTGCGGCATCTGTCGGCAAGCTGCGAAGATAGGCCGTGGTCCGCTCGGCTGCCGTACGCGCAGTCGTGATCAGACGCGAGGTGGTTTCATCAAGCGATTCCGGAATGTCGATGTTTTCCAACTCGCGAAGCGAGTCTTCGACCTGCTTGCGGGCGGCAGCAAACTCTTCATTGGATGGCACCTTGCTGTCGGCAAAGAGGTTGCTCATGTCCTTGATGGACTTGTTGGCGGATTCCGCCAGGCGGCCAACCTTTTCGGCAATATTGGTCGTGTCCTTGGCGGCATCCGACAGAAGATCGCCCGCCTTTTCACTGCCCATCTCAACGCTGTTCTTGACGGCATTGCTGGCTTCGTTGATGGCGTCACCGATCGGCTTGTCATCACCGGACATGCGAGGAAGAACGAAGAAGACCATGAGCAGCGTGGCAATGCCGAGCACGACAAGCGCCAACAATCCAGCTCTTTTATTTTTCATTATGTGTCTCCAGATCATTCTTCGCAATATTATCGTGGATTGCTAGCGTTTTAGCGCTTTTCATACAAGCGTCACCTCCGCCAAAGCGCCGCGTTTGTCGTGTCTTCCCCCAAAATTTCTTGACGGAATCGACCCTGCGTAGTTCGGTGCCGGCTATGACACATGAAAACCATTCGATTCGATCCATCTGCGTCTATTGCGGCTCTCAGCCGGGGCGCGATCCCGCCTATATGGAAGCAGGCCGCAACCTTGGGAAATCCCTTGCCGAAAACGGCATTCGCCTCGTCTATGGTGGCGGCACCAAGGGCATCATGGGTGCGGTCGCGAGCGGCGTTCTATCAAGCGGCGGCGAAGTAACGGGCATCATACCCGAGTTTCTCGTGGATATGGAAGCGACACGCCATTCTCTTGGCCAATTGAACGAACTTGTGATCACCAAGGACATGCATGAGCGCAAGCACATGATGTTCGAGCGCGCGGATGCCTTCGTCACTTTGCCCGGCGGTATCGGCACCGTGGAAGAGATCGTCGAGATCATGACCTGGGCGCAGCTTGGTCGTCACGCCAAGCCCATGGTTTTTGCCAATATCAACGGTTTCTGGGACCCTATGCTGGAGCTGATCCGCCATATGCGCGACCAGGGCTTCATCCACCGCGCTCATTTGCTAAACCCGCTAGTGATCGACCGGATCGACGATATCGTACCAGCCATCATCGAGCGTGCCGTGTCACAGCAAAATCCGGAAGGCGACCCTTCGGTGATTGCGAAGCTTTAAAGCTTAAAGCTGCCGGTCATCCGGCAGCTCTGCCTTTCATCAGGCTCGGTAGGGTATAGACCGCCAGTGCCGCCCAGATCATCGTAAAGGCGATCATGCGCACCATGTCGAAGGGTTCCTTGAAGACGAAAACCGCGATGACGAAGATCATCGATGGTGCGATATACTGCATGATGCCGATGGTGGAGAGCTTCAAGAGCTTGGCGCCATTGCCATAGAAGATCAGAGGAACGGCGGTGATGAGTCCGCTTGCCGCCAGAAGCCAGCTATCCTGGGCTGTGCCCGTGAAAAAATGTCCTTCCCCGGTGAAGGCCAGATAGACGATGAAGGCAAGAGCGGGGGGAGTCAGCAGCAGTACCTCCAAGAGGAAGCCCTGTGTCGGCCCGATCGGCAGCGTCTTGCGGAAGAAGGCGTAAAAGCCCCAGGATACGGTCAGCGCGAGCGCCACCCACGGCAGGCCACCGGCGTTCCATGTCAAAAGCGCCACGGCAATCGCAACCAGCGAAATGGCTGCGATCTGCATGCGACTGAGCTTCTCCTTCAGGATCAAGGCGCCGAGAAGAATGCTGAAGAGCGGATTGATGAAGTAGCCGAGCGCTGCATCCAGCGCATGACCCGAGCCAATAGCCCAGATGTAGATGCCCCAGTTGACGCTGATCAGCGATGCGGTGAGGCAGGCCATGGCGAGCATGCGAGGCGTGGTCAGCGCCTGACGGATTTCGGCGGTTCGACCGAGAACGATCAGCACGATGGCTGCAATCGGCACCGACCAGACGACGCGGTGAACGATGACCTCGAGCGGCGAGATATGCGCCACGGCCTTCATGTAGAAGGGCAGGAAACCCCACAGAAGATAGGCCGTCAGTGCGTAGACGAAGCCACGGACGCTATCGCCCGCCTGGGGAGCCTGAATGGTGGGGTTCATTGCCATGGGAATACTGCCAATATGATCGGGGTCTCTTCGCAGTATTCCCCTTTGGCGTGATGTACCAATTCATTTCCGTGAAGCTTTGGTTAGAAAAGCTGCAAATGCTCAAACAGTAAGCCTATGCGAGATGAATCAGTCTGCGAGGTGATCGCCGTAAGAAGCTGAAACACCTCCGAATTTTGCTCAATTTTATCGCCGTCGCGTGACGCTCAAGGCTGAACATCAAGCGACGGCAGGGCTGGTCTCACTTTCCAGCGAAGCGATCTGTTGCCCGGATGAGTTGATCGAGAATACCGGGCTCGGTCATCGCGTGACCTGCGGCTTCGATGATGTGGAGGTCGGCCTTCGGCCACGCCTTGGACAAGTCCCACGCCGTCTTTGCCGGGCAGGGCATATCATAGCGACCGTGCACTATGACGCCCGGAATGTCTTTCAGCTTGTAGGCATCGCGCAGCAACTGTCCGTCGTCGAGCCAGCCGGCATTGACGAAGAAGTGGGTTTCGATGCGGGCAAAGGCGATGGCGTAGTGATCTTCGCCGAATTGATCCACGCGTGCCGGATCGGTCACCAGCGCGATCGTCGCACCTTCCCATTGGCTCCACGCCTTGGCACATTCCAGCTTCTTCTTTTCGTCCGTACCAGTGAGATAGCGATAATAGCTCGCCATCATCTGCCCGCGATCCGCCTCGGGGATAGGCGCGATAAAGGTTTCCCAGCGCTCGGGATACATTTCCGAAACGCCAAACTGGTAGTACCAGTCCAGTTCCCGCTTGGTCAGCAGATAGATGCCGCGCACGATCAACTCGCTGACATGCTCGGGATGGGTCTCGGCATAGGCGAGTGCAAGCGTCGAACCCCAGGAGCCACCGAAGACCTGCCATTTGTCATAGCCGAATTTCTGGCGCAGCTTATCGATGTCCGCGACCAGGTGCCAGGTTGTATTGGCTTCGAGGCTCGCATGCGGCGTCGAGCGTCCGCAGCCGCGCTGGTCGAACAACACCACGTCATAGAGAGCGGGATCGAAGACGCGGCGCTGCGTCGGGTTGACGCCACCGCCTGGGCCACCATGCAGGAAGACCGCAGGCTTGCCGCCTTTGGTGCCGACGCGCTCCCAGTAAATCGTGTGGCCATCGCCGACATCGAGAAAGCCGGTCTCATAGGGTTCGATCTCCGGATAGAGGCCACGCAGTATTTCAGTCATGGAATTCAGTCCTTGATGCTATGCCTTGTTTGCTTCGTCTTCGGGCGGCCAGACCGCGGTGTCGTGGTCTGGATGCTGATAGGATATGATCGTGCTTTCGTCGACGCTCTGCTTGATCTCCGGCTTGTCGAACAGCGCCTTGATCCATGGCATCTGCATATGCGCATTGACCTGCACCTGTGGCTCGATCTGATCGGGATGATCGAAGGCGCCAATGGCGATCTCGACGCCCCCCGGATAATGATAGGTCAGCGGTGTGCCGCACTTGTTGCAGAAGCCGCGATGGATCTTGGTGGAGGAGCGAAAAAGGCTGGGCTGGCCGCGGGTCCATGTGAGGTGCGCCTGATCAGCCGTGACGAGCGCGCCGAAGAAATTGCCGAAATGCTTCTGGCACATGCGGCAATGGCAAATCGACGGCCGGCCAAGCTTGCCCGCATGAAAGCGAACTGCCCCGCACTGGCACCCACCTGAATATCCTGCCTCGCTCATCAACCCTTCTCCTCTGGCCACTCCACCGTGTCGTGATCCGGATGCTGATAGGATACAAGGCCGGCGATGAAACTTGCAGACGTCAAATCCGCCTCGGTTTCTTCTTCCGGAAGAGTGTGAAGATGATCGACAAAGCCGATCTTGTTCTCGACGCCCCATTGGATGACGGGCGGTAGCGCCGCTGGATCATCGAAGGCACCCGCCGCAATCGCCATACCATCCGGCGCCTCATAGGTCAGCGGCGTCCCGCAGTCAGCACAAAAACCCCGCCTCACATGGTTGGAGGATTGGAACCGCTTCGGCTCACCGCGCGTCCATTCAAACTTTGCGCCTCGCACGGACACGAGTGGCGCATAATACGCTCCAAACGCCTTCTGGCACATGCGACAATGGCAGATCGAACTATCCTTCAAAATGCCTTCTGCTCGAAACCGTATCGCGCCGCATTGGCATCCGCCGGTGTGAGTGGTCATGATGGCTCCTTTGGTATCGATCGCAGGATGTTGAGGCAGACATCGTCTATCTGGTGGAGGACGTCATCGTTCCAGAAGCGGATGATGGTCCAGCCGTTTTGCTGGAGAGTTTCGGTTCTCTGCTGGTCATAATGAATTACCGCGTCATCGGCGTGCTGCGAGCCGTCGATCTCGATGATGAGTTTGTGCTCAGGGCATGCGAAATCGACGATGTAGCCGAGGATGGGTAGTTGTCTTCTGAAGCCGAGGCCGTCCAGCCTGTGAGCGCGCAGGCAGTTCCAGAGTTTTAACTCCGCATCCGTCAGCGCCTTTCGCATGCGCCGGGCATGTGTGCGGTGCTGTGGCTTGACGTCGTGGTGCGGCATGGGTGGCTCGTTGCGCTGAGAGTAACGAGAGGGTGGTGCAGTGGTCGAGAAAGATCAACAGAGAGCTGGAAATTTCTCGTAGCGCGAAGCGAGGCACCCCCCTCTGTCCTGCCGGACATCTCCCCCTCAAGGGGGGAGATCAGCTAGGCGCGACGTCTTAATTCAAGTTTGATGTCAGTGATGGGCGCAACAGCGCCACGAGTCGATCTCCCCCCTTGAGGGGGAGATGTCCGGCAGGACAGAGGGGGGTTAGGCCAAGCATTTAAAATGGGATTCTCGACACAGACCCTACCGCTTCAACTCCCAAGTCGTCACCCGTTCCCCCGTCGCCTTGTCCTTGCCGTCCTTCAACTGAATGCCCTTGGCCGACAACTCGTCCCTGATCCGATCCGCCTCGGCAAAATTCTTCGCCTTCAGCATCTCCAACCGCATAGCCACCAAAGAATCCACAGCAGCAGAAATTGCCTCATCCAGTTCCGTCTTCTTCGGCAGCACGCCAAGAAGTGCGGCACTCGCCGCAAATAAGGGAAGTTTTTCCGGATCGGCGTTGGCGGCCTGGGCCAGAGCATGCAGTGCCTGGACGGCGGCGACGGTATTGAGATCGTCGGCAAGCGCGTCGAGCACGCTCTGGTCGATATCGGCGTCGCCCGCTTCCGCAGCAGGCCACTTCGCCAGCAGCCGCTCGGCTTCCTCCAGACGCTTTACCGAGAAGTCGATCGGCTCGCGGTAATGCGTCATCAGCATTGCCAGCCGCAGAACCTCGCCTGGCCATTTGCGCCCGCCAAAGGCTTCTGTGTGCAGGAGATCATAAATGGTAACGAAATTGCCGTCGGACTTCGACATCTTGCGGCCTTCGACCTGTACGAAGCCGTTATGCATCCAGACGTTGGCCATCACATGCGTTCCGTGAGCGCAGCGTGACTGGGCGATTTCGTTTTCATGGTGGGGGAAGATCAGGTCGAGGCCGCCGCCGTGAATGTCGAAGACTTCGCCAAGATAGCGTCCCGACATGGCGGAGCACTCGATATGCCAGCCAGGGCGACCGCGACCCCACGGGCTTTCCCAGCCGGGTTCGTTATGGCTTGAAAGCTTCCACAGCACGAAGTCGCCGGGGTTTTTCTTGTGCGCATCTACCGCGATGCGTGCGCCGGCCTGTTGTTCGTCCAAAGGGCGCTTGGAAAGCTGGCCGTAGTCACTCATGGATTTGGTGTCGAACAGCACTTCGCCCGCTGCGACATAGGCATGGCCACGCGCAATCAGCTTCTCGATGATGTCGATCATCTGGGCAATGTTATCGGTTGCGCGCGGCTCCACCGTCGGCTCAAGGCAGCCAAGCGCTGCGACATCCTGATGAAACTGGTTGGCGGTCTTTTCCGTCACCGCGTGGATCGCGTCGTTCAGCGGCAGGTCCGGGTAATCGCGAAGCGCCCGCGCATTGATCTTGTCGTCCACATCGGTGATGTTGCGCGCATAGGTAACGCCGTTCTCGCCATAGACATGGCGCAACAGGCGATAAAGCGCGTCGAAAACGATGACAGGGCGCGCGTTACCAATATGGGCGTAGTCATAGACTGTCGGGCCGCAGACATACATGCGCACATTCTTCGCATCGATCGGCTGGAATTCGGCTTTTTCGCGGGTCAGCGTGTTGTAGAGCTTCAAGCGCAAGGACATGCGTATTTCCTTCGGGTATCGGAGATTGACCCCACCGGAGCGTTTGTCTGCTTTGACCTTTCAGGAGACGAAAACGATCTGGCCGGGGGTTAAGCCAGCAAAATTCAACTCAGCAGCAGCGGCAGATCGTTATTTTCATGGCTTGCTTTATGAAACGATGCCCGTTGTCGGTCAAGAGCATCGCTTTGAGATTCATGCCGGTTCGCAAGTCATTCCGGTGCGCGGTAGCTGACGAATTTCCGGTCGCGAACCACATAGATCTTGCCGGTCTCGGTAAGCTCCGGCGAGGCAAGCCGGACGATAGCCTGTGCGACTTCCGAAGGATGGGGGAGGATGTCGGGATCTTCGCCGGGCATCGCCTGAGCCCGCATCGCCGTGCGCGTCGCGCCCGGATTGATGCTGTTGATGCGCAGATGCGTCTGCTCGGTCTCGGCAGCCCATGTGCGTGCCAGCGCTTCGACGGCAGCCTTTGAGGTGGAGTAAACGCCCCAGAAAGGACGACAGGAATGGGCAGCGCCGGACGACAGGATCAGCGCACGCCCAGCATCGGATTTCAACAGAAGCGGCTCCACCGAACGGATCAGACGCCATGTCGCGGTGACGTTGATGTTCATCACCTTTTCAAACACCTTGGCCTCGATATGGCCGACAGGTGAAATGACGCCAAGCATCCCGGCATTGGCAACCAGAATATCCAGCTTGCCCCAACGTTCGTGGATAGAGGCGCCGAGAGCATCGATCGCCTTCATGTCGGCGAGATCGAAGGGAACGAGCGTTGCCGTCCCACCGACCGCCTTGATGGCATCGTCCAGATCTTCGAGGCCACCGACGGTGCGCGCGCAGGCAATGACATGGGCGCCGGCTTTCGCCAGTTCGACCGCGGTAAAATAGCCGATTCCGCGTGAAGCGCCGGTCACGAGTGCGATCCGGCCTTTAAGGTCGATGGTCATGGTCCCCCCTGAATGTCGTTCGGTCGTCCGCTCTCTCTTACTGAGGGAGGACATGTCCGGCAAGCGGCTTCAAGGTCGCAGGTGGCCGCAAACAAAAGCCCGCAGTTTCGATGCGGGCTTGAGGCGATCAGCCGTTGCTGGCGAGCATGGAAATCTTGCTGCCCATCGACTCGCCGTTCTTGTCCAGCAGTCGGGTCGGATATTCACCGGTGAAGTAATGGTCGGTGAACTGCGGACGGGCAGGGTTGCGGTCTTCGCCGCCAACAGCACGATAAAGTCCGTTGATAGACAGGAAGGCGAGCGAGTCCGCGCCAATATATTTCGCCATCGCATCCACGTCAGCACACTGGTTGGCGAGAAGCTTGTCGGCATCCGGCGTGTCGATACCGTAGAAATCGGGATGAAAAATCATCGGGCTCGCGACGCGGATGTGGACTTCCTTGGCGCCCGCTTCGCGGATCATCTGTACGATCTTGACCGATGTCGTGCCGCGAACGATCGAATCATCCACCAGAACGACACGCTTGCCCTCGATCATTGCCCGGTTGGCCGAATGCTTCAGCTTCACGCCGAAAGCGCGAATCTGCTGTGTCGGCTCGATGAAGGTGCGACCGACATAGTGGTTGCGGATGATGCCGTATTCAAACGGGATGCCGCTTTCCTGCGCAAAACCAAGCGCTGCAGGCGTGCCGCCATCCGGTACCGGCACGACGACGTCGGCCTCAAGCGGCGCTTCCTTGGCGAGGTTCATGCCCATGTTCTTGCGCGTCGTGTAGACGTTACGACCGCCGACGACCGAGTCGGGACGCGCGAAATAGACATATTCGAACAGGCAGAGCCGTTCGGGCTGCGGCTTGTTTGGCTTGCGCGCATCGATGCTGATCGATCCATCCGGCTGGATTTCGCAGATGATGACTTCGCCGTTCTCCACGTCGCGCACGAATTTCGCGCCGATAATGTCGAGCGCACAGGTCTCCGAACAGAAGATCGGCTTGCCGTCGAGGTCCCCCATGACGAGTGGGCGAATGCCCGTGGGGTCGCGCGCAGCAATCAGCTTGGTGCGGGTCATCGCAAGCATCGAATATCCGCCCTCCATCTGGCGGATCGCGTCGATGAAGCGGTCGGCGGTGGAGGAATGGCGTGAGCGTGCGATCAGATGCAGCACAACTTCGGTATCGGAGGTGGATTGGCAGATTGCACCGGTTGCGATGATCTGGCGGCGCAGTGTCAGGCCGTTGGTGAAGTTGCCGTTATGGGCAATGGCGATACCGCCTTCTTCCAATTCGGCAAACAGCGGCTGCACGTTGCGCATCGCCACTTCACCCGTGGTGGAGTAGCGGGTGTGACCAATAGAGATCGAGCCGGGCAGGCGGGCAAGTGTCATTGGGTTGGTGTAGTGATCGCCCACCAGACCCATGTGCCGCTCCTGATGGAAGCGCTTGCCATCGAAGGAAACGATACCGGCCGCTTCCTGACCGCGATGCTGGAGAGCATGCAGGCCGAGCGCCGTCAGGGCCGCCGCATCCGCGTGACCGAGGATGCCGAACACACCGCATTCCTCATGCAGCGTATCGCCATCGATAATGTCATTGAAGGTGGAATGCGAAAGCGGCTCATTCATCTGGCTTGCCTTTGCTTACTGCCAAAAACAAAAACCGCCCCGACGAATTGCTTTGCCGGTTTGGCCTGTCTGCTGCCTATGTCGAAGTATCTAGCACAAATAGCGCGCCTTGCATCTATTGCAAGGCGCGCTATCGCATCAATTCGCTGGTACCGGTGCCGTGGTCGCCGGTGCGTCTTCCGCGGGCGCCTGCTCAGGTGTCGTTTCTGTCTTTTTGCCGAGAATGCGAGCGCGGATTTGCGGCTCGATATCATCCGGCAGAACCGCCTCAAGCTTTCCGACCAAACCATCCAGGAACGGCTTGGACTTGGCCTGCGTCACCCATTCGGGCTGCGTTCTGACATCGACCAGCCAGTTCCAGAAGGCGACCGCGACGACGAGCAGAAGCAGGCCGCGCGCTGCACCGAAGAGAAAACCGAGCGTGCGATCCAGCGCACCAATGCGGCTGTCGATGATGAAGTCGGCAACGCGCGAGGTAATGAAGGAAATGATGATCAGCGCAACGAGAAAGACCAGACCGGCCGAACCGGCAATCGCGATCTTGTCGTCATCGGTATAGTTGCGCGCATAGGGAAGCAGCAGCGGGTAGAGATAATAAGCAGCTGCAACGGAGCCAACCCAACTTGCGATGGACAGAATTTCACGCGAGAACCCGCGCACCATGGCGAGAACGGCGGAGAAAAGCACAACGGCAAGAACGATACCGTCGAAAATCGTAATGGGCATTTACCAACTCCGGAGGTCGCAGCACCCAAACAGGGCGCCGCTGTGCCAATTTGCGATCCTCTTACACTAGCCGGGTAACCAGCGAAAGGATCATTATTCGTCTTCCTCAGCCTGTCTGAAGCGGTTGCCCGAGCCGGCAATGCGCGCCACGAGATCGGGGAGGCTTTCAATTTCCGTCCAGCGCCCCTTTGAGCCCTTCGGGAGTTCTGCTGATGCGGAAGGCAGAAATGCGGCGGAAAATCCAAGTTTCTCGGCTTCCTTCAACCGCTGCGCCGTTTGGGAAACCGGCCGCACTGCGCCCGACAGGCTGATTTCGCCGAAATAGACGCAATCGGCAGGCAGGGCAAGACCGGCAAGCGAGGAAACCAGTGCAGAAGCAATCGCCATGTCTGCTGCGGGCTCCGAAATCCGGTAGCCACCGGCGATGTTGAGATAGACATCGTGCTGGCCAAGCTTCACGCCGCAATGGGCCTCGAGCACGGCAAGAATCATGGCAAGGCGTGAGGAGTCCCACCCCACCACAGCACGACGCGGTGTGCCAAGCGAGGTGGCCGCCACCAGGGCCTGAACCTCCACCAGCACTGGCCGCGTGCCTTCCATACCGGCGAAAACAGCCGCACCTGGGGATTTTTCGTTGCGCTCTCCAAGGAAAAGCTCCGATGGATTGGAGACCTCGCGCAGACCCCTGTCCGACATTTCGAAGACACCGATTTCATCGGTCGGCCCGAAACGGTTTTTGACGGTACGAAGGATGCGGTAATGATGCCCACGATCGCCTTCGAAATAGAGCACGGCATCCACCATGTGTTCCACCACACGCGGACCGGCGATCTGGCCTTCCTTGGTTACATGGCCGACAAGCACCATGGTGGCACCCGTCTGCTTGGCAAAGCGGATCATCGCCTGAACGCCGGTGCGCACCTGCGTGACAGTTCCAGGCGCTGAATCGGTGGTGTCGCTCCACAGCGTCTGAATGGAATCGATGATGACGAGATCGGGCCGTTTGCCCTCGGAGATCGTCGCCAGAATATCTTCGACGTTGGTTTCAGCCGCCAGCAACACGTCGGTGTCCGCCGCACCAAGACGCTGCGCTCGCAAGCGCACCTGTGCCACAGCCTCTTCGCCCGATACGTAAACGACACGATGACCTTGGCGGGAGAGTGCCGCCGCAGCCTGCATCAGAAGGGTGGATTTTCCGATGCCCGGATCGCCACCGATCAACACCGCCGATCCGCGCACGAAGCCCCCGCCGGTCGCACGATCCAGTTCGCTCATACCGGTCGGAATGCGCGGTGCCTCTTCGATTTCACCGGAAAGCGAGGTGAGGGTGACGGGACGGCCCTTCTTCGGCGTCTTGCCCGGGCCGCCGCCAATTCCGCCCATCGGGTCTTCTTCGACGATGGTGTTCCACTCGCCGCAGCCCTCGCATTTTCCGGCCCAACGGGTGTGCACCGTGCCGCAGTTCTGGCAGACGAATTGTGTCTTGGCTTTGGCCATGAATGTCAGTCTTTTTCTTTAGAGAGTAACGAGCGGGGTCGCGAAGAATTTCGATCCCGTTTTGTTCTCATCTAGCACGGATCGCTCGAGCTTTCCAAGAGGTGGAAATCGTTACTCGTCGCCGATCAGATATTGCCGCTCATACCGAAGCCCGAGGCTTGTCAGCATCTCATAACCGATGGTGCCCGCGGCCCGCGCCACTTCATCGACTGGAACATTCGGCCCGAAGAGCTCGATATAGTCGCCTGCGCGAATGGCACGTTCCGGCACGTCAGTGACGTCGAAAATGGTGAGATCCATGGTGATGCGGCCGGCGACCGGAACGCGATAGCCATTGATGAACCCTTCCGCGCCGCCACGGCCCATCTCGCGCAGCGGAATGCCGGAGCCGGAGAGCGATCGCGAATAGCCATCGGCATAACCCACAGCCGCGATCGCCAGACGGCTCGCACGCTGCAACTGATAGGTGCCGCCATAACTCACCGTCTGCCCTTCACCGGCCTCGCGAATCTGAATGATCCGCGCCTCCGCCTTGGCGACGGGGCGCATGGGGTTCTTCATGTCATTGACCGCTTCGCCGCCGTAAAGCGAGATGCCTGGACGCGTCAGATCGAAGTGGTAGTCCGGGCCGAGGAAGATTCCGGCAGAGGCTGAAAGGCTTGATTCGATACCTTCGAAAGCAGCGCTAACTCTGCGAAATGATTCAAGCTGCGCCTTGTTCATTGGCGAAGAGGGGGTATCGGCGCTGGCAAGGTGGGACATGACCAACACGGGATCGAAGCTTGCCGGACGTGTCGGGTCATCGGCGAGATAAAGCGCGTCTTCGAGCGGAAGCCCAAGCCGGTTGAAGCCCGTATCGACATGCAGCGCAAACGGATGGTCGCCGCGCTCGGCCAGAGCGCCCGTCCAGAAGGAGAGCTGCTCTTCAGAGGCAATGACTGGCACGAGATCATGGGCGAAGACGTCGCGTTCCTGGCCCGGCCAGATGCCGGAAAGAACGAAGATGCGCGCTTCCGGCGCATGAGGACGAAGCGTCACGCCCTCCGACACACTGGCGACGAAGAAATCCCGGGCACCGGCGTGATAGAGCGTTGCGCCACAATCCTCAATCCCCATGCCATAGGCATCCGCCTTCACCACGGCGGCGGCGCGTGCCTTGCCGGAACGGCGCTGCATGTCGCGAAAGTTATCTGCAAGTGCGGCAAGATCTATGGTCAGCCGAAGTGGCGCGGTTTCGAATGCATCCGCATCCATCTCGGAGAAGCTGTCATCGAGGTCGTCTGTCATGGTCTGCACCTTTTGAATATCGCCGTGGTCTATCACTTTTGTTCAAGACGGTCATGACGGATTGGGTTAAACCCGAGCTATGCACAATGTTTCGCAGGAACAGGCCACCGACCACATGCCGCTTTCACGCGCAGAAACCACCAGGTTCTGGCGGGACAAGCGTTTCAAAGGCATGGAGTGCATGACCGCGACGTTCCTGACGCATGAGTTTTCGCCGCATGCGCATGATACATTTTCCATCGGCGCCATCGAAAACGGCTCGCAGATTTCAACCATCAAGGGCACGACGGAGCGCACCGGCCCCGGTCATCTCTACCTGATCGATCCCGGCCAGATACATGACGGTGCCCCCGGCGGTGACGGTTATCGATACCGCATGATCTATCCAGATATCGCGCTTTTGTCTGAGGTCATCGAAGACATGACGGGCCGCGCCTTTCACGGCACGCCATCCTTCCCAAGCTTCCTGCCGCATGATCCCAAGATGGCGCAGGCCTTCCAGATTGCCCATCGCAGGTTGGAAAACGGGGCAGGCGCACTGGAGGCAGATGAGGGCATGTTCTCGGTTCTGGCAGAACTGTTTTCCCGCCATGGCAGCACCATCATTCTGCCCGTCCAGACACGCGAGAAAACTGCGGTCTATCAGGCGCGTGAATATCTCAACGACAACTTCGACACGGATGTCGGGCTCGAAGAATTGGCGGGTATGGCGGGGCTCAGCCGTGCGCATTTGATCCGCGCCTTCCGCCGCGAATTCCACATCACGCCGCATGCCTATCTCACTGATATCCGCATCCGCCGAGCAAGGCATCTGTTGCGTCAGGGAGAAAGCCCGGCTTCGGTTGCGCTCGAATGCGGGTTTGCCGATCAGGCGCATTTTACGCGCCACTTCAAGGCCCGCACCGGCGTAACGCCGGGTCAATTCCGCGCCGCATGACCGGCAGATCATTTTCGTTCAATACGGCGGACCAGCTGTCTCCTAGATGCATCTCCTGAAGAAGGAGAATGACATGGTGAGCAAAGCCAAACCTGAAAGACGCCAGGAACTGATCTCCGGCCTCAAAGCCGCGTCCCCGCTGCTGGTTGCCATGGTGCCGATTGGCGTTGTCTTCGGCGCGATCGCTGTCAGCAAAGGTCTGTCGCCGGTGGAAGCCTGCCTGATGTCACTCCTCGTTTTCGCCGGCGGTTCGCAATTCGTCGCAATGGACTTGTGGACCCACCCGGCAAGCTGGGGAGCGCTCGGTTTTGCGGCACTCCTCGTCAATCTCAGACACATATTGATGAGCGCTTCCATCGGCGTGAAGATGGAGGGCTTCAAGCCCTGGCAGCGCTGGTTTGCCATGCCGGTCCTGACGGATGAATCCTGGGCGTTGGCGGAATTTCGCAGCATGACGAGCACGCTCCGTCCGGCATTTTTCGCTGCTGCTGCTCTCTCGATCTATGTCGTCTGGAACTTGTCAACGCTGGCAGGCGCTCTGCTCGGTTCGGTCATGGGCGACACGACCATCATCGGCCTCGATTTTGCATTCCCTGCGGTCTTTATCGTGCTTCTGATGGGGTTTTGGAAAGGCAGGCAAACGGGCTTCGTTCTTCTGGCGAGTGCGACCGCCGCCTTCGCCACCCATAGATACGTACCCGGCGCATGGTATATCGCTGCGGGTGCTCTTGCAGGACTGGCCGTTGCCGCCTTCGCCAAGGACGAGACGGAGATGCCCCAATGAGCATCGATGCCAACACGCTGCTGACCATCCTCGCCATGGCCGTCGCGACACTCGCAACACGCTTCGGCGGTCTCCTTCTCATCCGCCATGTCCAGATGACGGATCGAGCCAAACGCGCGCTCAACGCCGTACCGCCGGCAGTCCTGATGGCCGTCGTCACCCCAACAGCATTGACGAGCGGCCTTGCCGAAACCATCGGCTGCGCTGTCACCGCGCTCGCTGCGATGCGCCTTTCGCTTCTACCTGCCGCAGCTGCGGGTGTGGTAACCGTGGCGGTTTTACGCGGAATCGGTTTCTAAACCGCCGCCGCTATCCCCTTAAAAAGACTCCGCCTCATCTTTGCTGAAATATGAGGCGGAGGGACTGTTAGTGCTCTTCATACTGGCTGAAGGATGGATCGGCCAGATCCGCAAAGCGGGTGAACTCGGCCTGGAAGGCGAGCTTCACCGTACCGGTCGGTCCGTGACGCTGCTTGGCGATGATGACGTCGGCCGTGCCCTTGACCTTGTCGAACAGCGATTCCCACTCGGCATATTTCGGGTCTGCGGGATCGCGCGGCTCCATGTTCTTCACATAGTATTCCTCACGGAACACGAAGAGCACCACGTCGGCGTCCTGCTCGATGGAGCCCGATTCACGAAGGTCGGAGAGCTGCGGGCGCTTGTCTTCGCGGCTTTCCACCGCACGGGAGAGCTGTGAGAGCGCGATGATCGGAACGTTGAGTTCCTTGCCGAGCGCTTTCAGGCCGGTAGTAATCTGGGTGATTTCCTGCACGCGGTTTTCGCCGCCCTTGCCGGAGCCGGTCATCAGCTGAACGTAGTCGACCACCAGAACATCAAGGCCGCGCTGACGCTTCAGGCGGCGCGCGCGCGCGGCAAGCTGCGCAATCGAGATACCACCGGTCTGGTCGATATAAAGCGGTACCTTCTGCATCATCTGGCTGCAGGCGACGAGCTTTTCAAAGTCTGCTTCGGTGATGTCACCACGGCGGATTTTCGAGGACGAGACTTCCGTCTGCTCCGAAATGATACGGGTTGCGAGCTGTTCGGACGACATTTCGAGCGAGTAGAAGCCGACGACGCCGCCATTCTTGGCCTTGTAGGTGCCGTCCGGCTGCACTTCCTGCTCGTAGGCGGCTGCAATGTTATAGGCGATGTTGGTGGCAAGCGAGGTCTTGCCCATGCCTGGACGTCCGGCAAGCACGATCAAGTCCGACCGCTGAAGGCCACCCATGCGGGCATCGAGCGAATGGATGCCGGTGGAAATACCGGAGAGATTGCCGTCGCGCTCGAAGGCAGCGCCGGCCATGTCGATCGCGAGCGCCACCGCATCGTTGAACGACTGGAAGCCGCCATCATAGCGCCCGGTTTCGGCAAGTTCGAAAAGGCGGCGCTCGGTGTCTTCGATTTGCGCCTGCGGCGGCATGTCGAGCGGCGCGTCATAGGCGATGTTGACGACATCCTCACCGATTTGAATCAGCGCGCGGCGAAGCGCCAGGTCATAGATCGCCCGGCCGTAATCCTCGGCATTGATGATCGAAACCGCTTCGGCAGCAAGGCGTGCAAGATATTGGGCAACGGTCAGGTCGCCGACCTTATCGTCTGCCGGAAGGAAGGTCTTGATGGTGACCGGGTTGGCCGTCTTTCCCATGCGGATGATATCGCCCGCGACTTCAAAAATCTTGCGGTGCAGGGGCTCATAAAGATGCACCGGCTTCAAAAAGTCCGACACGCGATAATAGGCATCGTTGTTGACGAGGATGGCGCCCAGCAGCGCCTGCTCGGCCTCAATGTTGTTGGGCGCCTCGCGGTAAAGCGGTTCGGCAGCGGGCGCTGGGGTGATCTTTCTCACGGCGTCATTCATGGTCTCGTGATCTCCCTTTAGCCTTATCTTTTGTTCTGCAAGCCTGCCGGTTTGAAGCCTGGAGGCGTTGCCGTCAATGACCTGAAGGCAACACTTACAACTCACCTTACCTAAAGAGAGGCGGGGGACCCAACATAACGGGTTGTCCCCATTAATCCACAGGATGATTCGGCTGACGTCTCAGGTACCGAGCGAATCAGGCATGCTCCGCCATGATTTTAAGGCATGGCTCCAATCCACCAAAGACACTTGAAATTTAGCAAGGATCAAAATAGATAGGAACAAAATAAGTAGCTACCTAATTATAAGGTCTAATTACGTTGTCCCGCATTACCGAGAAAGAACAGCTTTTCGATGAGATGGCGGCCTTCAATCGCAAGCTCCGCTCGTTCTTCGACGCCCGCGTTGCTGAGAAAGGCTTGACGCTGGCGCGTGCGCGAACATTGTTTGCGCTGTCGAGAAGGGGTTCGTTGACGCAAAAGGAGCTTGCCGAGGAGTTGGAAATCGAAACGCCGACGCTCGTGCGGCTATTGGATGCCATGGAGAAACAAAAGCTCATCGAACGGCGTTCTGATGAGATCGACCGGAGGGCGAAACGAATTCACATGACACCCGCCGGACTGCAGACATTCGAAGATGTGGATGCGCAGGCAAAAGCCATGCGAGCCGAGATCGCGCTGGATATCTCTACAGATGAGATTCGCGTGGCGCTCAACGTGGTAAGACGCCTGACGGGCAATCTGCAAAAACTTTCGGAAAACGAGGTGACGCCGTGAGCAATGCCATAACGAGCACGCGCGATGCGCCTTTGGATGAGGCAGGCGAGCAAGCCGCTTCGCCCGCAGCGACAGCGCCTGCGCCGGAGGACGCTGCACCGGTGCCGCCAGCGCAGCCTGCGGAAAAGCCGCTTCGCGAAAAGCTTATGTATATCGCCGCTGGTCTTGCCTTCTTCATCACCCAAGGCATGGGCATGAACATCGTCATGGCCAATCTGTATCAGCTGCAGGGCGAGTTTTCCGGCACGGTGGCGGAGGTCGCGGGGCTGTCGGCCGCTTATATGGCGCCTTACGCCACCTTCTCGATTGCGCTGTTCAAGGTGCGCCAGCAATATGGCCTGCGGCCCTTTGCGGAAATCAGCATCATCGCTTTCGTCCTGGCGTCCTGTCTCAACCTCTTCGTCACGGATTTGCACTCCGCCATCGTCGTGCGCTTCGTCAGCGGCATGGCGGCCGCACCTTTGTCATCTCTCGGCTTCCTCTATATTCTCGAAGCCTTCCCCGTGCAGCGCAAGCTCACTCTAGGCCTCAGCATCGCGCTGACCGGAACGCTTTTGGCGGCACCCCTTGCTCGTATCGTCTCGCCACCTCTCTTGCAGATTGACGGCTGGCACGCGCTCTACAGCATGGAAGTGGGTTTAGCGCTCGCGGTTCTGCCCATCATCTATCTTCTGCCATTGACAGCACCTCCCCGGGTCAAGGTCATAGAGCGCCTGGATATCTTGAGCTACCTGCTTTTCGCCGGTGGCCTAGGTTGCCTTGCCGTGTTCCTGACGCTTGGCCGTTTTTACTGGTGGTTCGAGACCTGGTGGCTCGGCGTTCTGCTGGCAACCTCGATCACCCTGTTGACCGTGATGACAATGATCGAATTGCCACGCAAGAACCCGATGCTCGATCTGCGCTGGATCTTCTCGCGCACCAATCTGCATCTTATCGCAGTCCTGCTGGTCTATCGCGCCGTCTCGTCGGAACAGTCCTCCACAGCTGTCAGCCTCTATCAGCAACTCGGCATCCTCAATGACCAGACCACGGGCCTTTACGGTCTTATCATTCTGGCAACCGTCCTTGGCGGCGCGACCTGTGCTTTGCTGATGCTGACGAAATATGTCGAGACTGCGCACGTTATCGCGCTGTCCTGTATAGCGGTTGGCGCCTTCATGGACAGCACATCGACGAACCTGACGCGTCCCGAACAAATGTATCTGAGCCAGGCGATGATCGCCTTTGGCGCTGCCATGTTCCTGCCGCCGGTGATGGCGAAGGGCTTTGGTGCCGCATTGGCGAAAGGCCCGCCCTATCTCGTCAATTTCATCACCATCTTCCTGTTCACCCAGATTACCGGATCGATGCTGACGACAGGGCTACTGGGCTCCTTCGTGACGCTGAGGGAAAAATTCCACTCCAACATCCTGGTGGAAAGCATCCTTCTGCAAAATCCGCAGGTCGCGCAGCGCATCAGCCAGCTCTCCGGTGCCTACAGCCATGTGCTCACCGATCCGACGCTTCTGCGAGCGGAAGGCGTGACCCTTCTTGCCCAGCAGGTGTCGAGAGAGGCCTATATCCTGGCTTACAACGACACATTCCTGCTGATCGCCGTCTGCGCCGCCGCCGCTCTCGTGATGCTGCTCCTTCACCTGGCGTGGCTGCGCATCAAACCATTGATGACGGGCGGCGAGAGCGCCGCCGCCGTTTCCCAATCCTGATCCTTCAGAGACCCCAAAATGCTAAAAAAGATTTTCACACCCGTTACTCTTATCGTTCTTCTCGGCGGCATCGCCGGGGTCGCGCTGGTTCTCTATGCCTGGCGCCTGCCACCCTTTTCCAGCCATGTCGAAATGACCGACAATGCCTATGTACGCGGTTATGTCACCACGATGAGCCCACAGGTCAGCGGCTACGTCGTGGATGTGCCGGTCAAGGATTATCAGGAGGTCAAGCAGGGTGACCTGCTGGTCAAGATCGATGACCGCATCTTCCGCCAAAGACTGGCCCAGGCCGAAGCCACACTCGCCGGCCAGACGGCAGCCTCGGATAATTCCCGCCAGCAGGAAAACGCTGCCCGCGCCAATATCGCGTCCAGCCAGGCCGCGGTGGATAGTGCCGAAGCGTCCTTGAAACAGGCGCAGCTTGCTGCCGACCGTCAGGACAACCTGATCCGCAGCGGTGTCGGCACTTCAAGTCTTCAGGAAGAAGCGCAAGCCAATCTCGAAAAGTCCCGTGCCGGGCTGTCGCAGGCCAAGGCAGCACTCGAAGTCGCGCGTCAGGATTTACAGACCATCATCGTCAACCGCAGCTCGCTTCAGGCCGCCGTCGCCAATGCGCAAGCCGCAGTCGAACTCGCCCGGATCGATCTGCAAAATACGGAGATCAAGGCGCCGCGCGATGGCGAACTGGGCGAGGTTGGCGCGCGTGTGGGCCAATATGTCGCCGCTGGCAGCCAATTGATGGCGGTCGTGCCGCACGAGGTCTGGGTCGTTGCCAACTTCAAGGAAACCCAGCTTGCGGGTATGGAAGTCGGGCAGCCTGTCTCGATTTCTGTCGATGCGCTGCATCATCGCAAATTGAAGGGCAGGGTCGAGCGTTTCTCGCCCGCCGCGGGTTCAGAATTTGCGGTAATCAAGCCGGACAATGCCACGGGCAATTTCGTCAAGATCGCGCAGAGAATCGGCGTACGCGTGTCGATCGATCCGGATCAGCCGGCCGCGACGGAACTGTCTCCCGGACTGTCCGTGGTGGTGCGCGTCGATACGAGCAAGCCGCCGGTGGCTGAACAAACGGCGGCCAAGTAGTCTTAGGCAAGCCTTTCACGTTCAAGCCTTTCAGCTCAAATCGAGAGTTGGAGGGCTTTATCTTGTTTATCTGGTCGCGTCCGCTCAGCCTTCCCGCCACTCAGCGGGCAGACAGAAGATGTCTCGAAATCCTTTGTCGCCAGCAGGCGTGATCCTCAACGCGCGGCTATCGGTCCGGCGCGTCACCCAGCCAAGATCCAGCGTGCGCTGAAAAAGCGCAGTACCGACGCGTCCCGCAATGTGGTGCCGTCTCTCGCTCCAGTCCAGGCACGTGCGGCAAAGCGGTCGCTTCGACCGGGTGCCATCGTTGAGATCGATGCCGAAATCCACCAGGAAGGCCTTGCCCTGTTCCGTCACCAGTGCACCTTCGTCGGAAAGCAGAATGTGTCCCCTGCCGCTGAGACTGTCGGCCATCGCCACCGCAAGCCGGCCTGCGATGTGGTCGTAGCAACTGCGGGCAAGCCGCATGTCCTTTTCCTTCGGCCCGACGGGATGATGCCGTTTCGGCCCGGCTGCGGCAATCGACATCAGCGCATCGATACCATGGGCAACCTGCGCAGAAGCAAGCCGGTAGTAGCGATGGCGGCCCTGTTTCACCGTCGTCAGCAGATTGGCGTCCACCATTTTCGCCAGATGTTCGCTGCCCGTCTGCGGCGTTACACCCGCACCCCGGGACAACTCACCTGCTGTCAGCGCTTGCCCACCCATAAGCGCGCAGAGCATGTTTGCGCGCGTGGTATCGCCAATCAGGTTGGCGATGGCGGCAATGGTGTTGGGGGAGGCGATACCGGTCATGGGAGAAATACTATCATCCGAGTATGCCTTCGTCAGCGGGCCATTGTTCGGCCGATACCGAAGCTTCCCATCCTAGCGCAACTCTATAAAGAGGGATCGCTTCGACAGAGAGACTGACAGAATGACCGACAAAAAGCTGCTGCCCGAACTTGCCCTGCTTGTATTGCTGGGGTGCCTGTGGGGCAGCTCCTACACTTTCATCAAGATCGGCATCGAGACGATCCCGCCGCTGACGCTGATTGCGGCTCGCACCGCGATAGCCGGCAGCATCCTCACCGTCATCATTCTCTGGCGAGGCTTGCGGCTACCGAAGGATCCAGCGCTGTGGAAGATGTTTGCCATCCAGGCCGTGCTGAACAGCGTCCTTCCATTCACGCTGATCGCCTGGGCCGAGCATTACATCGATGCCGGGCTTGCCGTCATTCTCAACTCGCTGACACCGGTCTTCACCTTTCTGCTGACGGCGATCATCACCCGGCATGAGGTGGTGAATGGCCGGAAGCTCTTCGGCGTCATGATCGGTCTCGTTGGGACAGTGGTCATGATCGGCGTTCAGGCACTGAATGGTCTGGGCGATGTGGTGCTGGCGCAAATGGCGGTCATTCTTGCCACCGCCTTTTATGCAGGCGCGGCAATCTTTGGGAAGAATTTCAAGGGCATCGATTCGATGATCCCTGCTGCAGCCTCGCTGATCTGCGGGGCGATCATTCTCATTCCTGTCAGCCTGGTGGTGGACCGCCCGTGGGAGCTTGCACCCTCAACGCGCTCGATTGCGGCCCTGATCGGGCTCTCGATATTTTCCACCGCGCTCGCTTTCACCATCTACTTCCGCCTCGTCCGCACGCTTGGATCTCTCGGAACGACGGCGCAGGCCTATGTGCGCGTGCCCGTAGGCGTGGCGATCGGCGTGGTTTTCCTTGGTGAGCAACTGCAGGTGAGCACGATGATCGGGCTTGTGTGCATTCTGGCTGGCGTCATTGCCATGACGCTGCCGTCACGGATGCCGACTAGAGTAAGGACAGCGGCGAAAGCCATAGGCGAATAGTTTTCGCAACGCCCAAACAAAAACCCCGGATGTCGCCATCCGGGGTTTTGTCTTTGAGCCAAAAGGCCTCAAGATATTAGTCGTCGTCGCCGTCGCGGTCAGCTTCTGGATCGAAGAAGTCTTCCGGACGAAGCGCATCTTCGTCAACGCCGTAGATGGCGTCAGCGGAGGTGAGGTTTTCACCCTTGGCCTGACGCTCAGCTTCTTCAGCCGAACGGGCAACGTTCAGTTCAACCTGAAGCTCGACTTCCGAGTGCAGGTGAAGCGTGACGTTGTGCAGACCGATGGTCTTGATCGGCGTGTTGAGTTCGACCTGGTTACGGCCAACGCTGAAGCCTTCAGCGCCGAGGATTTCAACGACGTCACGGGCAGCAACGGAACCGTAGAGCTGACCGGTTTCGCCAGCGGAACGAACAACGATGAAGCTCTTGCCTTCGAGTGCGTCGGCAACCTTCTGGGCTTCGGACTTGCGCTCAAGGTTACGGGCTTCGAGCGTTGCGCGCTCGGTTTCAAAACGGGTCTTGTTGGCAGCGTTGGCGCGCAGTGCCTTGCCCTGCGGCAGCAGGAAATTACGTGCGTAGCCGTCGCGAACCTTTACGGTTTCGCCCATCTGGCCAAGCTTTGCGATACGCTCGAGAAGAATGACTTCCATCTTCTTGATCCTTTCTTATTTGGAGTTGGTTTCGTTCGATTTATCGGAGCTCCGCGCAGGTGTCAGAGAGATCGTGCTGCGCACGTCGCTGAGACCTAGGAGGAGGATGAGGAACAGCGGAAACATGAAGATCGCTGAAAGGTATGCGAGGATAAGAACCGGCAGCCGCCAGTCCTTGCCCTTGGAACGGTGATGCAGCGAGGCGTAACCCGCCATGATGAATCCCGCGCCGAATGTACCGCAGAGAACCGCACCGACCATGGCGGGAACACCGCCAAAGAAGGTCAGGACGATGCCTCCAAGGAAAATGAAGATCGCGTTGCGATGCATGCGAAGTGCGGCTGCGATATCTTCGCGTGGGCGAAGACCCTTACCGAAGGAGCGCACCATGCGGCTTGCGAAATAATAGGCCGCAAACAAAAGCATAACCCAGAGGCCGCCCTGGATCATCGGCAGCATCAGAACCAGAAGCGACTTTGTTTGCGAAAGGGCTGCCGGATCTGGCTTGAAGGTCGATTCGCTTGCCTGGACCGACGCCATCATCAGGTCGACCATCTGCGAAACGAGTTCGTGACCATAGCCGATCATCGTGCCGAGAATGATGACCGAGACCGTGATCAGGCCGCACAGATGCAGAACGATGCCGGACAGCGGGTACCAGGCCATCAGGTCTTCCGGGCCGCCGATCTCGGCGGCAGGCCGTGCGAGGTTTGCGAGGTGAGACAGCCAGCCAGCCGGGATCAGCGTAAAGATCGCGATCGTCACGGCAAAAAGCGGGGAGACGGCAAGGGCGCCGAGGAAGCCTGCGGAGAGAACGGCAACGATGGCCGCGGCATTGCCCCAGCCGAGACCGGCAACGAGAACCGGCATGGCGGAAGCTGCATAGAGCAGGAAGGACATCGACGACTGTGCCGTTGCGCCAAGCGTTAGAAACGCGGCGCATATGCCGGCAAGAATGCCGGCGATCAGCACTGTCTGGTTCAATTGTCTCAACGTCGCTGTCCTGCTTGTCTTAGCAGTTAGAGGACCGTTCGTTTGAACGTCGTCCCCAACATGGGGTTTGCTGTCATTCGATCCGCGCCCAACGCGGAAGGAATTGGCGCTCTTGAAGAAGCTGACCGAGAGTCGGCTGCTTCGAGAGGGAGAACGAGGTCGCGTGAAACCGCGACCTCGAAACTTGAATTACGCTACGACGTAAGGCAGCAGGCCGAGGAAGCGTGCACGCTTGATCGCCTGAGCGAGTTCGCGCTGCTTCTTCTGGGAAACGGCGGTGATGCGCGAAGGAACGATCTTGCCGCGCTCGGAAATGTAGCGCTGCAGCAGACGAACGTCCTTGTAGTCGATCTTCGGAGCGTTTGCGCCGGAGAAGGGGCACGTCTTGCGACGGCGGTGGAAGGGGCGGCGTGCCTGGGAAGAGGATGCGTCAGCCATTATTGTTTCTCCTTATGCACGGTCTTCGCGCGGACGGCGCGGACGGTCTTCGCGCGGTGCGCCATCACGGGGACCACGGTCGCCACGGTCAGGACGGTCGCCGTCGCGGCGCGGGCGGTCGTCACGGTCGCGCTTCTGCAACATGGCAGACGGGCCTTCTTCGTGAGCTTCCACAGCGATGGTCATGTAACGAAGAACGTCTTCGTTGATGCGCATCTGGCGCTCGATTTCGTGGATAGCAGCCGCCGGAGCGTCGATGTCCATCAGAGCGTAGTGAGCCTTGCGGTTCTTCTTGATGCGGTAGGTGAGGGACTTCAGACCCCAGTTCTCGATGCGTCCGACTTTGCCGCCGAACGATTCGATAACGCCCTTGTACTGTTCGACAAGTGCGTCGACCTGCTGGGCAGTGATATCCTGCCGGGCAAGGAAGATGTGTTCGTAAAGAGCCATTTAAGCTTTGCCTTTCTTGCGTTTCATTCATCACCCGGCAATGGCGCTAAGCCTCAACGACTGCTCTTGATCGGAAAACCGGAGGCAAGAAAAGCGTTGTTCGAGACGGTCGAGAGCGGAGACACGGGAGGCCGGAAAAACCTTATGGTTCCTGCTGTTTCGAGATCGAAACCAGCCCTCCGTTCAGCCACCAGCCATAAGACCGGGTGTTGTGAACAGCGCGCTTATACTGAATTTTGCTGCGAATGCAAGCGCGCTGCCCGAAAAAGCCTGGTTTAAGGGCCTCGATCAGATTGCCATCGGATACTGACGATGGATATCGGCTATGCCCTTCAGCACCTCGTCGGAGAGCGTGACATCGGCCGCGGTAATATCCGTCTTCAACTGCTCCATCGTTGTTGCACCGATAATGACCGACGCCATGAAGGGGCGCGTAAGACAAAAGGCAATCGCGAGCTGGGCCGGATCGATACCAGCCTCATAGGCCAGTTCCAGATAGGCCTTCACCGGCGCTTCCTGCAGAGGCTGAAGCCGTCCGCCGATGTCGTGATTGATCGACCCGCGCGATCCTTCCGGGCGCGCGCCGTTCTGATACTTGCCGGTCAGGATGCCACCTGCAAGCGGCGAATAGGCAAGCAGGCCGACATCTTCGTGGTGGGCCACTTCGGCCAGATCGAGGTCGAAGCTGCGATAGAGTAGATTGTACTCGTTTTGAATGGAGGCAACGCGTGGGAGCCCCTTTGCTTCGGCGATATCGATATATTTCTGCGTGCCCCAGGCGCTTTCATTGGAAAGGCCGATGGCGCGGATCTTTCCGGCCTTTACCAGCTCGCCCAGTGTTTCGAGCTTTTCGTTGAACTCTTCGAGCGTCTTTTCCTTATTCTGCTTGGACGCGTCGAAGCTCCAGGCCCCGCGGAAATGATAGGTACCGCGGTTCGGCCAGTGGATCTGGTAGAGGTCGATGTAATCGGTCTTCAGGCGATTGAGGCTGGTATCGACTGCTTCGCGAATGGCTGCGGCATCGATATCGCGCCCACCGCGAATGTAATCGCGGCCGGAGCCGGCAACCTTGGTGGCAAGAACCACGTCGCTGCGCTTGCCGGTCTTCTCGAACCATGTCCCGATATAGTCTTCCGTGCGCCCTTGCGTTTCGGCAGAGACCGGCGTCGTCGGGTAGAGCTCGGCTGTGTCGAAGAAATTGACGCCGTTCTCGAGTGCGTAGTCCATCTGCTCATGGGCCTCGGCCTCGGTGTTCTGCGTGCCCCATGTCATCGTGCCAAGGCAGATTTCCGACACGGAAATGCCCGTGCGTCCCAACGTGTTCTGTTTCATGGAAATGTCTCGTTTTGCTTGGAAGGTGGGCAGAAAGTAATGCGGAATTGCCGCAGCGCAAGAAAAAACATTCCGTCTCAATCTCTGTGGAAGAGGGCGGCGAAACAGATGGCAAAGGCGTCGCAAGCGGCGCAAAGCCTTGACTTTGCGGGCCGGAATGTGAATGGAAAGCCCCACAATGGAAGGGAAGGCCCGAGAACAGGCCCAAAAAGAAGGACCGCATTCCATGGCTATCGCATTCACATTTCCCGGTCAGGGCAGCCAGGCTGTCGGCATGGGCAAGGATCTGGCGGAGAATTTTGCAGAAGCCCGCGCCGTTTTCGAGGAAGTCGATGAAGCACTGGGACAGAAACTGTCCGACATCATGTGGAATGGTCCGGAAGAGACGCTGACGCTGACCGCCAATGCACAGCCGGCCCTGATGGCGGTTTCTGTCGCCGTGATGCGCGTCTTGGAAGCGCGTGGCCTGAAGCTCGCTGAAAAAGTATCCTACGTTGCGGGTCATTCGCTTGGCGAATATTCGGCGCTTTGTGCAGCCGGTACCTTCTCGCTGGCCGATACCGCCCGTCTTTTGCGCATCCGTGGCAATGCCATGCAGGCTGCCGTTCCCGTAGGCCAGGGCGCCATGGCGGCGATCATCGGCCTCGAGCATGGCGATGTAGAGGCCATTTGCGCCGAAGCGGCTGCCGGGGGCGTCTGCCAGATTGCCAATGACAATGGCGGCGGCCAGTTGGTCATTTCCGGCGCTAAGGCACCGGTGGAAAAGGCAGCAGCTCTTGCTTCAGAGAAGGGCGCCAAGCGCGCCATCATGCTGCCGGTCTCCGCACCCTTCCACTCGGCGCTGATGGCACCTGCTGCAGAGGCGATGCGCGAGGCGCTGGCTTCTGTCAAGAAGAACAATCCGGTCGTTCCGGTTGTCGCCAATGTGCGCGCAGCACCCGTGTCGGATGCCGAGGAGATTGCCGCCCTGCTGGTCGAGCAGGTGACAGGCCAGGTTCGCTGGCGCGAAACGGTCGAGTGGTTTGCCGCCAATGACGTGACGACACTTTACGAGATCGGCTCCGGCAAGGTTCTGACGGGTCTCGCTCGCCGCATCGACAAGACCGTCAACGGCGTTGCCGTCAATTCCCCTGCGGATATCGAAGCCGCACTTCAGACGCTTCTCGGCTGAGTTCAAGAGAAAAATAAAAGGACGAACAGCATGTTTGATCTGACTGGCCGCAAGGCTCTCATTACCGGCGCGACCGGCGGCATCGGCGAAGAAATCGCCCGTATTCTCCACGCGCAGGGCGCAACCGTTGGCCTTCACGGCACCCGCGTCGAAAAGCTCGAGGCATTGGCCTCCGAGCTTGGCGAGCGCGTCAAGATTTTTCCGGCCAACCTGGCTGACCGCGCAGAGGTAAAGGCACTTGGCGAGAAGGCGGAAGCCGAACTCGAAGGCGTCGACATCCTCGTCAACAATGCGGGCATCACCAAGGATGGCCTTTTCGTTCGCATGAGCGATGAAGACTGGGACAATGTCATCGAGGTCAATCTGACGTCCATGTTCCGCCTGACACGTGAGCTGACCCACCCGATGATGCGCCGCCGTTTCGGCCGCATCATCAACATCACCTCCATCGTCGGCGTCACCGGCAATGCGGGCCAGACGAATTACTGCGCCTCGAAGGCCGGCATGATCGGCTTCTCCAAGTCGCTGGCACAGGAAATTGCTTTGCGCAACGTGACCGTCAACTGCGTGGCACCGGGCTTCATCGAAAGCGCGATGACTGGCAAGCTGAACGACAAGCAGAAGGAAGGCATCATGGGGGCGATCCCGATGAAGCGCATGGGTACGGGCGCTGAAATCGCTTCTGCCGTGCTTTATCTTGCCTCTAACGAGGCCGGTTACATGACCGGTCAGACTCTTCACGTAAATGGCGGCATGGCCATGATCTAATCCATCCTGCATGAAAATCCGCTGCGATTTTCGTGAGGGGTGATTGGACGATCCAACAGGTGAAAGCGCCTTGCATCTTGCTGTGGTGGCGCTTGCACACTTCGACTTCTGACATGTATCGAAAAGAAAATTGCCTGTAGAGCGCGTGTGTTAGCGCTATTTTAAGGCTTTTTTCCCGCAGGAAAGCATGTTAAGCGGGCGAAGACTGTGAACAGTCGTCCCGGAGTGACAGGCGACCGTTGCGATTTCTTGCGACGATGTTAGCTTGACCGGGTTGAACGGGTTTGCCCACGGTGCTTGCCTTAAAGGGGCGCTTGGGGGTTTTAACAGGGCAGGGTGCCTGAAGGGGCATTCCTTTCAAAGTAAAGGTCGAGGAAACCGACATGAGCGATATCGCAGAACGCGTAAAGAAAATTGTAGTTGATCATCTTGGCGTTGACGCCGACAAAGTCGTTGAAGGCGCAAGCTTCATCGACGACCTGGGCGCTGACTCGCTCGACACCGTTGAACTGGTTATGGCGTTCGAAGAAGAATTCGGCGTTGAAATTCCAGACGACGCAGCTGACTCGATCCTGACTGTTGGCGACGCTGTCAAGTTCATCGAAAAGGCTCAGGCCTAATCTTTGAATGGATCAAGGGAAGGCCTAAAAGCCTTCCCGATGTGGCCCGGCCTGTCCGGGCCAATATTTTATCATGCGGTCTCTTTGGGCCGGATGACGCTTGTCGCACGCAAGATGACATATACCAAACACCTATGATTGGACTATGAGGGCGCACAATTGACTTTGAGACGTGTCGTTATCACGGGTACCGGCATGGTATCTCCCCTTGGCTGTGGAACGGAAGTGACCTGGGAGCGGCTTTTGGCCGGTCAGAATGGCGCCCGTCTCGTCACGGAATTCGAAGTCGAAGATCTGCCCGCGAAAATTGCCTGCCGCATTCCTGTCGGTGACGGCACCGATGGCACCTTCAATGCCGATGACTGGATGGAGCCGAAGGAACAGCGCAAGGTCGATCCCTTCATCATCTATGGCATGGCCGCCGCCGAGATGGCGCTGAACGACGCCAACTGGCATCCTGCAACTGACGAAGACCAGATCATGACTGGTGTGCTGATCGGCTCCGGTATCGGTGGCCTCGAAGGCATCGTGGAAGCAGGATACACGCTTCGCGATAAAGGCCCGCGCCGCGTCTCGCCCTTTTTCATTCCCGGTCGTTTGATCAATCTCGTTTCCGGCCAGGTGTCCATCAGGCACAAGCTGCGCGGCCCGAACCATTCGGTCGTCACGGCATGCTCCACCGGTGCGCACGCGATTGGTGATGCTTCCCGTCTGATCGCGCTTGGAGACGCCGATGTGATGGTTGCAGGTGGTGCTGAATCGCCCGTCTGCCGTATTTCACTCGCTGGCTTTGCCGCCTGCAAGGCGCTGTCCACCCAGCACAATGACGATCCGCAGAAGGCATCGCGCCCCTATGACCGCGACCGTGACGGTTTCGTCATGGGCGAGGGCGCCGGCATTGTCGTTCTCGAAGAGCTGGAACATGCAAAGGCACGTGGCGCGAAGATCTATGCCGAAGTCGTCGGCTATGGTCTCTCCGGCGATGCTTACCACATCACCGCTCCGTCCGAAGATGGCGAAGGTGCCTATCGCTGCATGGCCATGGCACTCAAGCGTGCCGGCCTGACGCCAGCCGACATAGATTACATCAACGCCCACGGCACCTCCACAATGGCCGACACGATCGAGCTTGGCGCGGTCGAGCGTCTGGTGGGTGACTCTGCCTCGAAGATTTCCATGTCGTCGACCAAGTCGGCGACAGGCCATCTTCTCGGTGCAGCAGGCGCGATCGAAGCGATCTTCGCGACGCTTGCCATCCGCGACAACATCGTCCCGCCGACGCTCAATCTCGACAATCCCGATGTCGAGACCGCGATCGATCTGGTGCCGCACAAGGCGCGCAAGCGCGACGTCAATGTGGCGCTTTCGAACTCCTTCGGCTTTGGCGGCACGAATGCATCTCTGGTCCTGCGCCGTTACGAAGGCTGAGTGTCTGGACTGACGCTCTAAGTCTGCCAGCATGGGGCGGCCACTTGCCGCCCTTCCAAGAATCGATCAGAACGTTTTTCAGCTTTCCCGGCGAGTTGCCGGGATTGCCTGATCTGCCAGCTCTTCGAAACCAAGGATGCGAGCGCGTCCGTTTTCGATGAACTGGAACGGTGGAGGAACCTCGCTTCGTCAACGAAGATGTGTTTGATCCGTCAGCCGGTTGAGAGTGCAGAATAGCCTGCCGAACCTGTTTTTGCCGCATTGCCTGCTCAAATAAGCCGTTGTAATGCCGAACTGAAAAGGACCGCCGGTGAGCGATAACAGAGAGAACAATCAGCCGCCCTACGACCGCAACAGCTCCTATGAGAGCAAGGGTGGACCGATCATTCCCAAATCGCCGACCGAGGCTCTGAGACCTGAAAAAGTGCCTGAGCCGCCGAAGCGCTCGCGCAAGGCCCACAGCCAGACAGTGATCTTCCTGAATTTTTTGATGACGCTGATCGTGGCCGTCACCGTGGTAGGTATCGCGGGCTTCTACTACATGATCCACTCGTTCCATGAGCCGGGCCCGCTGCCGACCAACACGACCATTACGGTGCGCAATGGCGCCGGTCTGGCGGAAATCGCCAACACGCTGGAGCGAAGCGACGCCATTTCCAACGGACGCATCTTCCGCCTGATGGCAGATCGTTACATGGAGGCCGGTCAGACGCCGAAACCGGGCGAATATGAGATCAAGGCCCATGCATCGATGAAGGATATTCTGTCCTTGCTGGAATCGGGCAAGTCGATCCTCTACACAGTTGCTTTCCCGGAAGGCCTGACGGTCAAACAGATGTTCGCGCGCCTTGAATCCGACCCTGTGCTCGAAGGTGATCTTCCGACCGAATTGCCACCGGAAGGCAGCCTGCGTCCGGACACCTATCCCTTTACCCGCGGTACCAAGCGGGAAGAAATCGTGCGCCAGATGCGCGCAGCGCAGACAAAGCTCGTCGACATGCTGTGGCAGCGGCGCGACCCGGACCTGCCGCTGAAGACCGTCGAGGAATTCATCACACTTGCTTCCATCGTCGAGAAGGAAACCGGCAAGGATGATGAGCGTGGGCACGTCGCGTCCGTCTTCTATAACCGGATGAAAAAGAATATGCGTCTGCAATCCGATCCGACGATCATCTACGGTCTGTTTGGCGGTGAGGGCAAACCATCCGACCGGCCGATCTATCAGTCGGACCTGCAAAAAGAGACGCCGTTCAACACCTATATCATCCGCGGCCTGCCGCCGCACCCGATCGCCAATCCCGGCCGGGCAGCGCTTGAGGCAACGGCCAATCCCTGGCGGACAGACGATCTCTACTTTGTAGCCGATGGCACAGGCGGCCATGTCTTTGCCAAGACGCTGGACGAGCACAACGCCAATGTCCGTCGCTGGAGAAAGATCGAAGCCGAAAAGGCTGCTAGCGGCGGAAACTCCGAAACCGTTGTCGACGGTCAGCCAGGCGGTAATCAGGCAGAGAAACCGGCGAATTAATAGAGGGCTGGCTGCGGCTGCGTGGCCGCACGCACGCAAGCGTCTGGGGGACATTCGAATGACATTGCAATCCATGACGGGCTTCGCGCGCAGCGAAGGCTCCTCCGGACGATATCGCTGGGCCTGGGAGTTGCGCTCCGTCAATGGCAAGGGGCTGGATCTAAGGCTGCGCCTGCCATCGGGCATGGAGGCACTGGAGACGGCGCTCCGTGACATCGCATCGAAAAGCCTGTCGCGCGGTAACATTCAGGCCGGGCTCTCGGTCTCTGCATCAGAGACCAAGCTTGAGGCCGTCGTCAACCGTGACGCGCTGGATGCGGTCCTTGCCTTGAAGCAGGAACTGGGAAATGCGGTCAGCGACGCGCCGCTCAGCTTTGATACGTTGCTGTCGGTGCGCGGTCTCGTTGAGTTTCGCGAGCCAGAGGAAACGGAAGATGCGCAAGCTGCCCGCAACGCCGATATCGTTGACGGATTCTCCGCGGCCGTCGCTTCGTTGAAAGCCATGCGTGAAAGGGAAGGTGCATCGCTCTACACGCTGCTTTCCACCCATATCGACCGTATCGAACAGCTGACATCTATCATCGAAGCCGATCCCTCCCGCCAGCCGGAGCACATCCGGGCGAGGCTGGAAGCGCAGATCGCCTTGATCGGCGATGGCAATGGAGGTCTTGATCGCGAGCGCCTTTATGCGGAAGCCGCATTGCTGGCCACCAAGGCGGATCTGCGCGAGGAGATTGACCGGCTGACCTCGCATGTGTCAGCGGCGCGTGAACTTCTCGCCACCGGCGGGCCTGTCGGGCGCAAGCTCGATTTTCTTGCACAGGAATTTAACCGGGAGTCGAATACGATCTGTTCCAAATCCAATGCCAGTGCTGTAACCGCTGCTGGTATCGAATTGAAAGTCGTGATCGACCAATTCCGCGAACAGGTTCAAAATCTGGAGTAGGCTCCATGGTACCAGCAGATAGCTCTCCCGTTCATATCGCCCGTAGAGGGTTGATGCTGGTCATGTCCTCGCCGTCAGGTGCGGGCAAGTCCACCATCGCCAGAAACCTGCTGGATCGGGACAAGAATATCAGCCTGTCGGTGAGTGTCACGACGCGGCAGCGTCGGCAGAGCGAGATCGAAGGCATTCATTATCACTTCATCACCAAGCGTGAATTCGAGGTGCTGCGAGACAGCGATCAACTGCTGGAATGGGCGGAAGTGCACGGCAATTTCTACGGAACGCCGCGCGCGCCGGTAGAGCAGGCCATGTCTGAAGGTCGCGACATGCTGTTCGATATCGACTGGCAGGGCGCAGAACAGCTTCAGGACAAGATGCAGGCAGACGTGGTGTCGATCTTCATTTTGCCGCCGACCATGACCGAACTGCAGTCGCGCCTGCATCGCCGCGCCGAAGACACCGAAGAAGTGATCCGCACACGCCTCGCCAATTCGCGCGCCGAGATCGAGCACTGGCGGGACTATGACTATGTGATCCTCAATGACGATCTTCAGGCAGCTTTTTCGGCCGTCGAAGCCATCGTCAAGGCCGAACGTGTCCGCCGCAACCGTCGCCACGGCATGTTCGATTTCGTCAGGGGATTGTTGGAGGAAGAGCCGCAGCTTTAATCAGCCCGGTTCTTTAATTGCCAGCCACTTACGAGACAGCTTTTCATCGGCTGCGTCTTCCGCCCAGCCGTGACCACCCTCGAGCATTTCGAGACGAACATCCGCTCCAGCACTAGTGAACTGGTCTGCCAGATCACGCGCGTCGTTCTCCGCGCGCCGTTCATCGTGCTTGGCAGCAAGCAGCAGGACGGGAAAGCCGGTGAGGCTAGGGAGTTCTTCATGTCTTCTAGGTGAAAGCGGCCGCAAGAGGATGGCTCCTCGCGCCATGCTGCCATTCTGGCACAGCACCTCAGCCGCCATGATTGCACCATTTGAGTAGCCGACGAGAAACGGCATCTCGCCTGTCTGACGGATGACAAAATCCATGAACATGCAGAGCCTGGTCGCCTGCGCTCTCAGATCGTCCACGTTGATTTGCCGGTCGGGCTTTCTGCGGAAAAATGCGTAACCATTTTCCCAGGGCACCGCGCCGCGTAGGGCATAAAGAACGGCATTGGGAAACACCGCCCTGCCGAATGCCAGGAGGTCGTTCTCATCCCGTCCTGAGCCATGGAGAAGCACCACGACGCAGTCTGCGGTTCCTGATGGGACAGCAAGCTCGTATTGGAAACCGGCATCGTTCATGGCGGCCCTCTCGGCAGGGTCTAAAACAAGATGAATGTCGGCTTGGTAATACCCCTGACAGGATTACAAACTGTTCGCCAGCCGCACGAACTCTTCGACCGAGAGCGTTTCAGCGCGTCTTGTTGGGTCGATGTCCGCCTTTTCAAGCAGGGCTTCTCCGCCGATGCTTTTCACGCTCTGGCGCAGCATCTTGCGGCGTTGGCCGAAGGCCGCTTCCGTGACCTTCTCAAGCTTCTCAACATCGCAGGCCAGCGGCTTTTCCTTGGGCAGGAGATGCACGACGGTCGAGGTGACTTTGGGCGGTGGGCTGAAGGCTTGTGGCGGAACATCGAAAGCCATTTCCGGCACGGTGCGCCAGCCCGTGAGTACACCGAGGCGGCCATAGTGGTTATCGCCTTCTTCGGCAACAATGCGCTGTCCGACTTCCTTCTGGAACATCAGCGTCATGGACAGCCAGAATGGCGGCCATTCCTTCGGCAGAAGCCAGTTGACCAGAAGCTGGGTGCCGACATTATAGGGGAGGTTGGCGATGATGCGGACCGGTTCGCCCTTGGGAACAAGGGCTTCGAAATCGGTCTTGAGCGCGTCGCCTTCGATCACGTCCAGCCGTCCGGGATAGTGATCGGCAATTTCCGCCAGTGCTGGAAGACAGCGGCTGTCTCGCTCTACGGCAATCACCTTTTTTGCGCCAAGCGAGAGAATGGCGCGGGTCAAGCCACCTGGGCCAGGCCCGACCTCGAAAACTGTAACACCGTCTAGAGGACCGGCGGTACGCGCGATCTTCTGCGTCAGATTAAGGTCGAAAAGGAAGTTCTGACCGAGCGACTTCTTCGCATCAAGGCCGTGGCGCTGGATGACGTCGCGCAGCGGCGGAAGACCATCGATTGCTGCCATCACGAAACCTGCCGCGCAGCGATCTCGGCCGCCATCTTCAACGACGCCACAAGGCTTGAGCAGTTGGCGATACCCTGTCCGGCAATACCGAAGGCGGTGCCATGATCGGGTGACGTGCGGATGAAGGGCAGGCCGAGCGTCACATTGACCGAGTCATCGAAGCCGAGTGCCTTAGCCGGAATCAGGCCCTGATCGTGATACATGCAGATCGCAACGTCATAACGCTTGCGCGCGGCATCATGGAACATGGTGTCGGCCGGCAGAGGGCCGAATGCGTCGATGCCATCCTTGCGCAACTGCATGGTCGCCGGATGGATGATATCGCGATCTTCCGTGCCGATCGCACCGTCTTCGCCCGCATGTGGGTTTAGCCCAGCGACTGCCAGTCTTGGCGCATCCATGCCGAACTTGCTCGTCAGGTCGTTGGCAACGATCCGGCATGTATCGATGATGAGCTCCTCCGTCAGAGCAGATGCCACATCCTTGATGGGAATGTGGATCGTCACAGGCACGACACGCAGCTTTGGCCCGGCGATCATCATGACCGGTCGCGCTGCCTGGCCTGTGTGCTTGAGCGCGAGATCCGCAAGGAATTCTGTGTGGCCGGGGAAGCCGAAGCCGGCTTCGTAAAGCACGGCTTTGGCGATCGGATTGGTAACGACGGCAGCCGCCTTTCTCGCCATCGTCAACGAGGCAGCGGTCTCGATGGCCTTGATGGTGGAGATGGCTGTGCCGACATGAGGTTGGCCTGCCTGTACGTCAAAACCGACAGGAACAGGCAAAACGGGCAGGCCGGTGGTGAATGCAGAAACTGCTTCTTCAGCCTCGCAGGTGACGATGTTGACCGGAATGTCAAGAATATTTGCCCGGCTCGTCAGCACGTCTGGATCACCGACGAAGAGAAATGGCGGAACACTGAGTTCATCACGTCTTGCCCAGGCTGCAAGCGCGATATCGGGACCGATGCCGGCGGGATCGCCCTGTGTCAAAGCGAGAGGCAGTTCAAGCGACGTCACGACGTTCGGATCTTTCACCTGTTGCGCTGGTCTCGAAAGGTGCGACCCTGCCGATCAGCGGCATTTTGATATCTTGGAAACCATAGCGGCACCGCATCAGGGTGCCGCACCAGGATCAGGTTTGAGTGATCTGTGCCTTGCTGCGAAGCTCGTCCAGATACTTCTTCTCGTTCGGGTTCTCACCCTTTTCCGCCTTGCTCAGGTCTTCGGCACGAAAGACAACTTCCGCCGCATAGTCATCGGAAACCTGCTGCTTCTTGCAGACAGCCAGGTACTCGACGCCCTTCTCGGTCACGCGCGTGGCGGTGGTGCCGCCCTCAGGCGTCTTGGTAACCAGGTCCTTCCACTCCGTGGGAAGTTCCGGTTCGAGAATCCGGCCAAGGTCCTTGATCGAAACATCCAGCATCGTGGCTGCGAAGGTCTTTGCCTGCTCGCAGCCGGGATAGCGCTTACGGGACGCTTCCGCTTCGCTCTTGCGTTTGCCGATGATGGACTTCTTCGATTCCGGTACGACGAAAATTATCTGCTGCAGGAAGTATTCCGACGTCACAGGCTTCTGGCCGCGCTCCTTGAGACGCGTGATGAAGTCCTGTGTCGACATGCGGTTCTTGCCGCCGTAGCGCGCATTGACCAGGCGTGGCCAGCTCATCTGCACGGCGATGAAGGATTTGAAGTGGTCGGCACCCACGCCAGCCTGGGTCAGCACCTTGGTCAGTTGGTCTTTCGTCAACTTGTTGCTGGCAGCAAAGCGGCCGAAGGCGGCATCGACATCTGCGGTGCTGACCGAAGCCTTGACGCGGGCGATTTCCTCGCGCTTCAAAGCCTCCTCGATCAGCTGTTCGCGGGCCTTCTCGTTGAGATTGCCCGACTGCCGCTGCAGCTTCAAGAAAGCCACGCGGCGTGCAATATCGTCAGAGGTGATCGGTGTCTTGTTGACGACGATCTTCACCGCGCTGTCGGCAAAAGCGACATTCGCCTGCGGCGCGACAATCATGGGAACTGCGAAGATCGCAAAGGCAAACGCGACGCTGCGCATCGCCTTCTTTCCGAAGTTCATCCTGGTCTCTCCCTCTCGGCAAGCCATTGGACCGGTTCCACGGCATTGCTTTTGAAACTCTCGCGGCATGAAGTTTATATGCTCACCTCACGGTGATGCTTCGCCTTCTTCCGCGATCCTAAATATGAACGCGCCCGTGTATATCACTGGAATGATTACCACCGCAATCGTCCGTCACAACCAGATCGTCGATATCTACGGCAAAAGCGTGACCTTAACTGCAGTCTGTCGATGACATGATATCGAGCGCCACACCCGGTGGAGGTGTCGCTACAAATGAAAACGGCGGGAAAATCCCGCCGTTGTTTTGTAAGGTCTAGGCTATCAGTAGTTGTTTGGCTGCCAGCCAATATCGGCCTTGTCCCAGTCTTCCGCAGCCGAGCCGACGCTGATGTCGCCGAGTGTGCGGAAGGCGAGGCGGGCATTGATCGACCAGTCATTTGCCGCCTCGCGCACGGTGCTGAGGTTACCCTCATCCGAGTAGCTGACGGTAAAGATGGTGCACTCGTCCTGATAGAGAACACCGATACGGCGCTCGCTCGAGAACTTGTTGTTCAAGTCGTAGTTGATCGCGCCGAACAGAGCCCAATTGTCGTCGAGGCGGATCTTGCCCGACGTCTGGATGATGTCACGATCACGGTCATAGCCGTAATTCGGCTGTGCCTTGACCTGCGTATAGCTGACCTTGCCGGTAAAACGGTTGTCCGTGTAGTGGACGCTGTTCTCCATCCGGTTGATCTCGAAGTTATCCTTGTCCAGACGCAAGCTGTTGGAGAAGGACAGACCGATCGGCGCATCGATCGCCGCCATCGTCACGTAGTCGGAGCGGTCCGATTCCAGACCGGAATCGGCACCGGCATTGACCAGATCCGGGGAGGCGAAAGAATTCTCGCCGGCCAGATGGAAGGACTGACCCGCAATCGCGCGGATGCCGTAGCCATTGTCGAACGTGCCGTTATAGCGGAAGCCGAGATTGGCACGCGTGCCGCCTTCGACACGGTCGAAGCCCGTGAACTTGTCGCGTTCGAACAGGTTGGTCGCATCGAAGACGAAGGCCTGCGAATCTTCGTTTGGAAGGCGACCGGCAAATTGCTCATCCGGACGCACGAATACCTGAGCGATCGGCTCAATCACGTGGCTGCTGTTCTGCGCCGTGAACAAAATCGGATATCGTGCTTCGAGACCAAGCGTTGCCATGCCGCGGAAGGCCGCGTCATCGTCAATCGAACTGCCATAGGCGAGACCCTGTGTCGCCATATCGGTGGAGAAGATGTCTCCACGAAGGGCGCCGAGCGGTGTCAGTTGAAGGCCGCTGTCGAAGGTGTAGGTTCTCTTCCACTCGGCTTCCGTCGTCAGGCGCGTATAGGTGCCTTCAAGACCCGGGAAGCGGTTGGAGGTTCCGAGCGCGTAGGCATCCTGATTGCGGCGCGTCAGGCTCGTGAGGTTCGTCGTCAGCGAAAGCTCGCCGCCATAGACGGGATCGGGAAGGAAGTAACGATAGTCAACGGCTGGATGGACAATCGCCTGCCTGCGCTCTTCCAACTCGAAGTCGTCCTTGTCCTGGACGTTGAAGTAGTAGGCATTGGCATCGAAGCTGTTACGATCACCGAGGCCGGTGAGGTAAAGCTTGTTGGTCTGGGTTTCGCTCTTATAGCCCTTGAGGTCATAGGTGCGGGCGAAGTTGTTGTCGGACTGCACCATGACGTCCCAGCCGAATGACCAGCGAGGATTGATCTTGAAGTCACCCTTGCTGGCAACCATGCCGCGACGGTCGTTCAGCGCGTCGCTGGTGCCAGAGTCGAATCGTTCCGGGTCGCGCTGGTCGATGCCGGCAAATGTCAGCGTGTGCGTTCCCATCTCGAAACGGTTGCGCAGTTCACCGTGAAGCAGAAGGCCCTGGGCAGTGTAGAAGGTCGGTGTGACCGTCAGATCCGCGCTATCGCCAAGCACCTGATAATAGGGCACGCCGATACCGAAACCGAGCTTGTCGGTTATGCTCATCTGCGGGAACAAAAAGCCCGATTTGCGCTTTACCCGGTTGTCGGGAACGGTGAGGAACGGAAGATAGGCGATCGGCTTGCCGAACAGCTCGAAACGAGCCTTCTCCAATCGAACCGTCTGGCTCTTGCCGTCCTGAATGACGCGCTCTGCCTTGACCTGCCAAAGTGGCGGCTTGTCGGGACGTTCGGCGCAGGGAAGGCAGGCCGTATAAACGCCGTTGTTGAGGATCATAACATCCTCATTGACGCGTTCAGCACTTTCGCCGGCAATGCGCGTGTTGTCGGTCGTTTCCACGCGCAGAGCATTCACGAAGCCCTGCGAGAAATTGTCGGTCACGTCCAACTCATCGGCATAGATGCGGTTGCCGCTTGGCTCGATGAGTTCGATGTTTCCACGGGCAACGACGCGACCGGTGCCCTGATTATATTCAATGCGTTGGGCCACCATGCGGTAGCCGGAATATTTCAAGCGCACGCCACCCGTCGCGATCACTTCTTGTGCGTCACGATTATAGGTGAGTTCATTTGCTGTAAGCAGGAGTTTTGATTGGTCTTGAGCGTCGCCCACAATCACCCCGTCATCAGCGAAAGCGCTGGATGCGGTAGCTACGTATGCGCACACAGAAGCCCCTGTCAGAAGGGCTGCCGCAAGCCGTCTGATATTCCCGCGGTCAAATACCGCCACTAGCCGTCCTCCTGATGAAGCAGAATGGTTGCCCCCAATGCCAACGCTACGACGACTGGAATCCAGACCGCAACGAAGGGCGGAACAACGCCGCTACTCCCGAATGCCCTTACGAGCACGGTTACCACATAAAGCACGAAGCCGGAAAGGATTCCACCCAGAATCACTGAACGGGACTGTGCAAAACGGCTGAACTTTAGAGAAACAGTTGCCGCAATGAACGTCATCGCCACCAGTAGAAATGGCATGGAGAGTAGGAAGTGATATTGCGTCTCGAGTGCCTTGGATGACAGGCCGAAGGATTTCGCCACTTCGATTTTTCGAGAAAGATCAAAGAAAGCAACGGTTTCCGGCTGAGTCAGACGCTCTTGAACGAATTCCTGTCTCAAATTGGTACTGATTCTGGCCGTCGCCTGATGGGTGGGGACGTGACCCGGCCGAATCTCCGAAACGTTGTTAAGAAGCCAGTAACCATCTTCCAACTTCGCCGAGGCGGCGTCCTGTCGGAAAAGGATGTTGCCGTTCTTGTCGAGGTGGATCAGCACCACATCTTTCAGCAGCGCGCCGTTATCCTCGAAGCTCTTGGCTCCGATGATCGTGTCCTCTCCACCGCTGCTTTGGCGCAGCCATGGAATTACCTGCTGCTGACGCGGGCCGCTGCCATCATTACGCCATCCCGCCTCAACGGAGAGCGACTTGCTTTCGCCCCAGGCGGCGAGCGGATTGAGCGCCGCGACGCAGAGGATGCCGAGCAGGATTGCGCCGGTGATGAAGGGCAGCATGAACTGCCAGACGGAAATGCCCGCCGCGCGCGTCACCACAAGCTCGTAGCGGCGGTTCAGCGAGATCAGCGTCGTCATGCCGACGAAGAGGGCAACGAAAGGAACAGTCTGCTGTAGGATAAGCGGCAGTCGAAGCGCCGTTAGCCCCAGTGCGGCCGGCACGGAATACCCGGGAAGACCGGACATGCGTCGTGCGGTTTCGCTAAAATCGGCCAGAAAGATGATCGACGAGACGCCGAGCAGAAACCAGAAGGTGGTCATGGCGTAGCGACGAAGAAAATAGCGGGCGAGTGTACCGAAGATCATGCGCTCTGTCCCCCGTTACCGTTCACCTTTGGCCGGCTGACGCGACGCTGGAGCGCCTGGGTTGCGGTATGAAGGAAGGACGGCATATGCAGCTTGCGGCCGGTCGCCAGCAGATAGGCGGCAATGAGGCCGCTGACCACCGGAACGGCATAGACGAAGGGAATGAAGGCAGCGCTCTGCTTCACCTGATTGGTGAAATAGAAGCCCAGCCAGCGCAGCATGAAGGCCGTGACCAGCGCAACCACCATGGGATGTAGCCGTGCCTCGCGGTGAGAGCGCGCGTCCCCTGCGACGACCAGCGAGATCAAAGCAAACACGAAGGGAAACATCCAGTCGACGAGACGCCGGTGCAGTTCCGAACGGAAGCTTCCAGGATTTTTCTTGTAGCTTTCCAGGTTCTCGTCGGGAGACAGCAGGAAGGCCAGGCTGGCATCGCTGGCAGACAGCGACGGCTCATTGTCGGACTTCTCCGACATGGTCGAGAGATCGAAGGCGTAGGACAGGAACTTGACGACCGAAACCTTGCCGTCCGGCGTCTTCTGCTGAACCTCACCGTCACGCATGGTGAGTGAGGTACCACCTTCATCGATCATGCCTTCCTTGGCATAATAAATAAGGTCGTAATTCGGATCGCGACGGTCGGCAACGAAGAGCCCACGAAGGATTCGGCCCTGACGCTGGCCGATTTGCACATAAAGTCCATCCTGAATGGTGCGGAAAGTCTTCTCTTCGATCACCGAGGAGAGGAGGTCGGCATAGGCTGCAGCGACCATCTGGCGCGCAGCGGCACGTGCCGGCGGCTCGGCAAAATTGGTGATGCCGAAGGAGACGAGGCTCAGCACCGCGCCGAGAATGAGGACAGGCTTGTAGATGATCGTGCGGCGCGCGCCCGACGCATCGATAATGGCGAGCTCCGAGTCGGTGTTCATCGCGGTGAGCGTCTGCGTCACGCCAATGACAAGCGCGAAGGGTAGAACGACGGGAATGAGCGTCGGCAACAGCATGGTCGCGAGCGTCATGAACGAGCCCATCGACTGGCCGCTATCCGTGACGAGGTTGATTCTTTGCAGAACCTGGATCGTCCAGATGATTGCCAGCACGGGCATCAGCGCGACGAGAACCATCTGCGTCGTGCGTCGCAATATGTACCGTTCGAGAAGCGCCATTTAGTCCCTGGTAACGTTTTTCATTCTTTTTTCCCGTGCAGGGAACCGGCCCTATGTAATCGCATCGATCCCGCTTGGCGACTCTCGATGGACCACAAATTTCTTTCACGCAGTCATTTTTCCTGTGGCTGTGGCTTTTTGTGGAGAGCTGGCGAAAAAACTTTTCGTCGAACCTCAGTCGTTACCGCGACCATCCACAAATTTGACACTGCGAGTCGCCATGCCGGGGTTGCGTCACGGGCGGAAAGGCCCATGATCCGCACACCCTTTAAAAAACAGCAAGATGAGCATCAAGATGTCCGCCAGTTTCGATATTTCCTTCGCCGCTTCCGCCTCATGTGAAAATGCCACGGCAATTCTTCTGCGCGCTTCCGGCGACGAAGGGGCGGCGGGTCAGGCGCATGTGGATCCGGCTGGCGTGCTGGAAAAGGCCGCCAAGGTGGCAGGCTTTTCAGCAAAGTCGATGAGCGTTCTCGATGTTCTGACGCCCCAGGGTTCTGAGGCAGATCGCATCACCGTGATCGGCCTTGGCAAGGCCACGAAGCTCACCGCGCATGATTGGCTGAGGGCAGGCGGCACTGCTGCTGCCAATTTCAAGAAGGCGGAAAAGGTCGTCGTCTATGTCGATGTTCCGGGCCTCGATGTGAATGGCAAGGCCGCCGCCGACTTCGCCCTTGGGCTTCTGCTGCGCGCCTATAGCTTCGATGCCTACAAGACCAAGAAGCCGTCCGACGAAGAGAAGAAGCCGAAGCGCGTCGATGTGACGATTGTGACGGTTGTCCACAAGGAGGCAGAAAAGGCGTTCGAGGCTGCTCAGGCCGTCGCCGATGGCGTCATTCTGGCGCGCGATCTCGTCAATCTGCCGCCGAATGTGCTTGGTCCGGTCGAATTTGCCGAGAAGGCGGAAGGCTTGAAGAAACTCGGCGTAGAGGTTGAAATCCTTGGCGAAAAGGAAATGAAGAAGCTCGGCATGGGCGCACTTCTCGGCGTGGCGCAAGGCTCTGTTCGCCCGCCACGGCTTGCCATCATGCAATGGAATGGCGGCTCCAAGAAAGACGAGCCGATCGCCTTCATCGGCAAGGGCGTGGTGTTCGACACCGGCGGTATTTCTCTGAAGCCAGGTGCCGGCATGGAAGACATGAAGGGCGACATGGGCGGCGCTGCTGCCGTGACCGGTCTCATGCACACGCTTGCGGCCCGCAAGGCAAAGGCCAATGTGATCGGCGTTATCGGGCTCGTCGAAAACATGCCGGATGGCAATGCCCAGCGGCCTGGCGATATCGTCACCTCCATGTCCGGCCAGACCATCGAGATCATCAATACCGACGCCGAAGGCCGCCTCGTTCTGGCGGATGCGCTCTGGTACACGAACGATCGCTTCAAGCCGAAATTCATAATCAATCTTGCCACGCTCACCGGTGCAATCACAGTTGCGCTTGGTAATCTTCAGGCAGGCCTCTTCTCCAATGACGATGAACTGGCCGGTCAATTGGTCGAGGCGGGCGACACGACACAGGAGAAGCTGTGGCGCATGCCGCTTGGCAAGGACTACGACAAGATCATCGATTCGAAGTTTGCCGATATGAAGAACAGCGCTGGCCGCTTGGCGGGCTCGGTCACAGCGGCCCAGTTCCTCAAGCGCTTCGTCGGTGAGACGCCATGGGCGCATTTGGATATTGCCGGTACGGCCATGGGCTCGCCGCTGACTGAGATCAACCAGTCCTGGGGCTCCGGCTATGGCGTGCGCCTTCTGGACGAGTTGGTCCGCGCGCACTACGAGGATTGAGATAGAAGCATGAAGGTGGCAATCCCCCGATGACGGAAGTTCTGTTTTATCATCTGACGGAATCCAAGCTGGAGGATGCCTTGCCGCCGCTGCTGGAAAAATCGCTGGAGCGCGGCTGGAAGGTCGCGGTCCAAACGGGAAGTGATGAGAAGCGCGATGCGCTCGACGTGCTTCTCTGGACGTTCCGCGACGATAGCTTTCTGCCGCACGCCACCGATGCCGCCGCAACATCTGCGCAACAGCCGGTGTTGCTCACCTCAAGTGATGGCAATGCCAATCAGGCGACAGTACGCTTTCTTGTCGATGGTGCGGAGCCGCCGGCACTGGACGCCTATGAGCGCATCGTCTTCATGTTCGATGGCTATGACGCAGAGCAGCTGGAAGCGGCACGCGCGCAGTGGAAGAAGCTGAAAGGCGAGGGCCATGCACTCACCTATTGGCAGCAATCGCCTGAAGGCCGCTGGCAGAAAAAGGCGTGAGCCTCCAGCGCATCAACGACGAAAACGAAAACCGGCAAAGCCGGTCGTCTTGGTCGGGATCATCCACACACCGCCCGATGATGGCGCCTTCTGCAACCGCTCGTCGGACATGTTGTGACGGTGGGACGTCAGAAAAAGCGTACTGAAGTCCGGCCCACCGAAGCAGCCCATGGTGGGGTGCGGGACGGGCGCCTCAGTCGCACCAAGATGCGTACCGTTGGGCGAAAACGCATTGATCAGTCCGGCAGAAACGCCAGCGCTCCAATAAACGCCAGAACGATCGACGCAGCCGCCATCGGGCCTGCCCGTTTCCTCTGTCATCTGCGCAACCAGAATGCCTTCATCGAAAGTGCCGCGGCTCTTGTCGAAGGCGCGGCGACGGATCCATCTTTGGACGGAATCGCTCTGCCACATGACCGAACCATCTTGCGAGAAGGCAAGCCCATTGGGGCAGGTGAGGCCGGTCTGCATCCGTTCGGCGCCACTCGCCGTGACGCGCCAAAGTTCGCCGCGCGGCTCCATCTGCGCCAGTGGCACGTTATGCATCGTGCCGACCCAGAATGCACCGTCTGGCCCGATCCGTCCGTCATTCAGGCGGAAAGCTGCGCCTTCCGGCGCCGGAATGCTGCAAAGCGTTTGGGTGGCGCCACTTTCCGGATCGAGGAAAACAATATCCATGCCGCAGGCAATGATGAGGTCACCATTGTCGCAAAGCCCAAGGCTGGACACCGTGCTTGGGAAAGACCATTCACGGTACTGGCCGGGCGTTAGCGCGGCAGAGCGCACCGTCTTGCCGAGAATATCGCACCAGAACAGCACTTGGCGCTTTTCGTCCCAAACGGGCGATTCGGCGAGAGTGCTGATTGTGTCGCAGAGAAGCTCTGCCTCTGACATGCCAAGCGTTTCGGCAGGCAGCGATCCGGAGTGTGCAGTCGTCATGATGGGGTATCCAGTGTCGGTGGTGCCGCGGATTTACTCGAAATAATCCTGATGGTTGGCGAAGACCTGCGCCAGAATGCCAAGAACGCGGCGAAGATGTTTGCGCAGTTCATCCGCCGCAAGAGTTTCATTGCCATCCTGGATCGCTGCATAGACTGCCTCGTGTTCGGCAAGCAGGCCAGCCATGTGCGCCTCATCGGTAATGGCAAGAGCCCGCAGGCGATCAAGTCCTGCTTTTTCGCGGATGAGCAGCGTTTCCAGCCTGTCCATCCCTGTGGCGGCAGCAAGAGCACTGTGAAACTGGTCGTCATGCATACGAAAGGCCTTGCGATCTCCACGCTGCATTGCCTTGCGCTGACCGTTCAGCGCATGCTCGATCTCCTGCTCCGCTTCCGCCGAAAGACCGATCTCGCACAGCTTCTCGACCGCTGCGACCTCAAGCGCTTCACGGATGAACTGCGAACTGCGGATACTTTTTTCAGAAAGCTTGGAGACATAGGTGCCGCGGCTGGGAAGGGTCACGATCAGGCCGTCGTCTCGCAGACGGCTCAAGGCTTCACGCACCGGCGTGCGACTGGAATTGAATGATAGCCCGATCTCATTTTCAGACACCGCCTGCCCGGGAAAAAGCTCTCGCGACAAAATGGCGGATTTCAACGCCGAATAAATCTGATCCACTACCGGGCGGTTCAGATCCAGCCGTTCCATAGTCGGGACAGAGCCGCCTGTCATCGGGATTTTTGGCATTTGCACTCCAGCAATTTTAAACCGGTATACCGGAACACGAGTCAGTTGACAACCGGCATACCGGTATGCAATTTACGTCGCATTGGGAAGGGAGGCTCCCCGAAAATGCAGAATTTCAAGACCTGCGTCATTATAGGCGCCGGAATGGTGGCGAAGACCCACGTGCGCGCTTGTGCAGCAAGCCCCGAGAAAATTAGATTGAAGGGTATCGTCGACAGCGGTTCCGGACGCGCCAAGGCGCTGGCCGAGGAAGCGTCGAAGCATGCAGGATATGACGTTACGGTCTATTCCTCGGTGGAAGCGGCGGCGCATGATAAGGATGTCGATTTCGCCATCATCGCCACGCCGCCGAACGCCCGCCTCGATATCGTCGAAGCTTTCGCCCGCGCCGGCAAAGATATTCTGATGGAAAAGCCGGTTGCTCGCAACACCGATGAGGCGGAGCATCTGGTTGCTCTCTGTCGGGACGCTGGCGTCACGCTCGGTATCATCTTTCAGCACCGCATGCGGGCTGCATCACAGAAGGCGCGTGCACTTGTTGATGGCGGAACGCTTGGAGAGCTCGGTCTCTGCGAGATTTCCGTGCCGTGGTGGCGTGCCCAGTCCTATTATGACGAGCCCGGTCGCGGCACTTTGGCGCGTGACGGTGGCGGCGTTCTGATTTCCCAGGCCATTCACACCATCGATCTTGCCCTCAGCCTCACAGGTCCTGTGTCGCGCGTTCAAGCTATGGCGGCAACGACTCGTTTCCATCGTATGGAAACCGAAGATTACGTTGCTGCGGGCCTTCGCTTTGCAAATGGCGCGGTCGGCTCGCTTGTCGCGAGCACGGCAAGTTTTCCAGGCTCGGCGGAATCGATCGTCCTGCACTTCGACAATGCCAGCCTCCGGATCGCTTCCGGTCTCCTGCATGTCGATTGGCGCGACGGACGCCAGGAGGTCTTTGGTGGGGCGGCTTCCGGCACCGGTGGCGGCGCCGATCCGATGGCTTTTACCCATGAATGGCACCAAGGCGTCTTCGAGGATTTCGCCGATAGCATAACCGCCCGACGTCCACCGGTTGTCACGGGCGAAGCGGCTCTTTTGTCTCACAGATTGATCGACGCGATCATTAACTCGGCCGAAACCGGCAAGGAAGTGGAACTGCAACAATGACTAAAGCAATTAAGTTCGTCGCTCTGGGCATAGAGCACCGCCACATTTTTGGCATGGCACAGAACCTGATGGATGCCGGTGCGGAGTTCGTCGGCTGGTGGACCGAAGGCGAGCCCGACGTGGTCGAAGGCTTCGTCAAGCGTTTTCCCGAGGTGCCGCGTTCGGCCACCAAGGAAGCGCTTCTGGCGGATCACAGCGTCGATCTCGTCGTCATTGCCGATATCCCATCCAAGCGCGCAGACCTTGCGGTCGCCTCGATGGAGGCCGGCAAGGATGTCATGACCGACAAGCCGGGCTGCACCACATTTGAACAGCTTGAGCGCATTCGCCAGACGGTCAAGAAGACCAACCGCATCTGGACAGTCGACTTCTCGGAGCGCTTCGAAGTGCCGAGCGTCACCAAGGCTGCGGAACTGGTCGCAGCCGGCGCCATCGGCCGCATCGTGCAGACCATCGGCATGGGTCCGCATCGCCTCAACCGCCAGATCCGTCCAAAGTGGTTCTTCGAGCGTGAAGCATACGGCGGCATCATCACCGACATCGCCAGCCACCAGATCGACCAGTTCATGTTCTTCACCGGCTCCACCGAGGTGGAAATTGTGTCTGCTTCGGTTGCCAATTACGCCAACCCGGGAGATCCGGGCCTGCAGGATTTTGGCGAAGTGCTGCTGCGCGGTGACAAGGGCCATGGCTACATCCGCGTCGATTGGTATACGCCGGATGCGCTGCCCACCTGGGGTGATGGCCGCCTGACGATCCTCGGCACCGAGGGCTATATCGAACTGCGCAAATATGTCGATGTCGGCAACAGCGAGGGCACAGATCGCCTGATCCTCGTCAATGGCGATCGCTGCGAGTACATCGATGCCTCCGACGCTGGCCTCCCATATTTCGGACGCGTATGCGACGACATCCGCAACCGCACCCAAACGGCGATGGCGCAGGAACATGTCTTCAAGGTTTGCGATCTGTCGCTTCAGGCACAGGCCAAGGCTGAAGGAGCAAAGGCATGATTGGCGTCGCCATTGTCGGTGCCGGTATTGGTGCCGAGCATCTGAAGGGGTATCTCGCTTTGCCGGAGCGTTTCTCCGTCAAGGCGATCTGCGATCTCGACGTGGAACGTGCGCGTGGCGTTGCCAATGGCACGTCCATCCACGTCACAGCCCATCTGGATGAGGTCCTGGCGGATCCGAGCATCCAGCTCATCGACGTCTGCCTGCCGCCGCACTTGCATTTTCCGATCACGCTGAAGGCGCATGCCGCCGGCAAGGACGTGGTCTGCGAGAAACCGCTCGTGCGTTCGCTGGAAGAGGCAAATGCGCTTCTCGAATCCGTCAAGACAACCGGCCGCAGCATCTTCCCCGTTTTCCAGTATCGCTTTGGTCCGGCCATGCGCCAGCTTCGTGCGCTGATCGATGCCGGGCTTGCTGGTAAGGCCTATGTTGCAAGCTCGGAGGTCCACTGGAACCGTGGCAAGGGTTATTACGACATTCCATGGCGCGGCACCTGGAAGGGCGAATGCGGTGGCGCGATCCTCGGTCATGCGATCCATGCGCATGATCTGATCTGCTACGTGCTTGGCCCGGTCGATGAAGTCTTCACCATGGCCGATACCCGGGTCAACACGATCGAAACCGAAGACTGCGCGGCCCTCAGCTTCCGCATGAAGAATGGCGCGTTGGCAACAAGTTCTGTCACGCTCGGTGCTGCCGAAGATACGTCGCGTCTACGCTTCTGCTTTGAAGGTTTCACTGCCGAAAGCGGTTCGCTGCCCTATCGTCCTGCGGAAGACAAATGGCGCTTTATCGCCCGTGCGCCAACGACTCAAGCTCAGATCGACGCGGTTCTTGCGACGGTTGGCGACGGCGAAAACGGTTTCACCGGTTTTGTCGAGGCGATCGCCGACGCCATGGAGGGACGCGGCGGCAAGGAAGTCACCGTAACGGACGGTCTGCAATCGATCGAACTCGTCACGGCCATCTATCGCTCGGCGCGGGAAGGCAAGCCGGTGCGTCTGGCAGAAGCGGCGGAAGGTCAGTGGATCAAGGGTTGGGCTCCACAGCCAGCACCAGCTGCAGCATCGGCCTGAGAATCGGAGCGATTTTCGGAATGCACGATGCGTAAATCTGAAGCGTAGAGCGTCCTTTGTGCGTCCCAAAGGACGCTCGGCGCTCTAAAGCACAATCATCGAACGGGAGGAAACCAGATGATCAGTCAATACAAAATCGCATTCGCGGCGTTGGCCTTGGGCACAGCGTCTTTCGCGGGTGGCGCTCAGGCTGCCCAGGAAGTTCGCTTCACCTGCGCCTATGACGGCAATGGCTGCGAAATCCTGAAGGACATTCTCGCACGCTATGAAAAGCAGCATCCCGACGTGAAGATCGTGACCGACGTGGTTCCTTACAAGGCACTGCTGGAAGGTCTGCCCGTTCAGCTCGCTGGTGGCAGCGGCCCTGACTTCGCCACCGTCACCGACCTTGGCGGCCTGAACCGTTATTACCTCGATCTCACGCCCTATGTGGACGCGAAGAACTGGGAAGACAATTTCTCCAACGTGCTGAAATGGTACCGCAGCGGCCCTGAAGACAAGGGCATCTACGGCATGCATACGCAGTTGACCATCACAGGCGCCTTCATCAATCGCACGCTCTTCGATCAGGCCAATGTTGCCGTACCCGGCAAGGACGCGACGATGGACGATTGGGCAAAGGCTGCGACTGCCGTTGCCAAGGCCACCAGCACGCCTTACCCGATGGCGATCGACCGTTCCGGCCACCGTATTGCCGGCCCGGCCATTTCCTACGGCGCCAAGATTTTCGACGCGGAAGGCAAACCGATCCTGGTCGATGAAGGCTTTACGACTTTCGTGAAGAAGTTCGTCGAGTGGAACAAGAACGGTACCATGGCGCGTGACGTCTGGGCCGGGCAGGGCGGCAACACCTATCGCGACGCCGCGCAGGAATTCATCAACGGCCAGCTTGCCTACTACTATTCCGGCAGCTGGCAGACCGCGCGCTTCGACAGCCAGGTGGGCGATGCCTTCGACTGGGAAGTCGTACCACAGCCATGCGGTGGTGCTGCCTGCACCGGCATGCCAGGTGGTACCGGTATTGTCGGTTTCAAGCAGACCAAGAACCCGAAAATCGTTGCCGATATCCTGAACTTCCTCGCTGAAGACGAGAACTATCTCGATTTCACGGTTCGCACCCGCAACGTTCCGGCCAAGAAGTCCATCGCGGAAAAGGGCGTGACCTATACCGGTGCGACCCCTGCCACGCAGAAGGCCATGAATGCCTGGCTCGACCAGATCCCCGGCATCAGCCCGATTGCTTACGCCTACCAGGGTTACAAGAATAATCGCGCCATGTTCAACATCTCTGTCCAGCGTATCACGCAGGCCATCGTCGGCGAACTCACGGTCGATGAAGCGATGGCACGCGCCAAGACGGACGTTGAGGAAATGTTGAAACAGGCGAAGTGATCCATCGCCTTCCGGCGCGGCGCATCCCGCGCCGCGCCGGATCGAAGGAGGAGCCCCATGTATAAATTTATTGCGCCAGTGATGGGCATCGTCGAACTGCCATTCGCCTTCCTGCAGAAGGTTCTCGGCCATCGACGGATTGCCTGGGTGTTTCTCACCCCTAACCTGTTACTCTTTGCTGTTTTCGCATTTCTGCCGATCCTGCTGAACGTCGCCTATTCGGTGACCGGCACCGAGCAGATCATGCTTGCCGATCGCCCCTTCGTCGGCGGTGGTAATTTCTCGGCGCTGATGTCCTGCGGCAATTATCTCGACCCGAATTCCTGTCAGCAGGATCTCTTCTGGCGCTCGGTATGGAACACGCTGCTCTTCGTCGTGCTGCAGGTGGGCTTCATGGTCGGCTTCTCGCTGATCACCGCCATCATCCTCAACCGCGATATCCGCGCCCGTGGTTTCTTCCGCGCCGTGTTCTTCTTCCCCGTGCTTCTGTCGCCCGTCGTCGTGGCGCTGATCTGGAAGTGGATCTTGCAGCGCTTCGGCGTGCTGAATGCCGCGATGGAAGGGATGGGCTTGAGCTCTGTCGACTGGATGCTGGAAGCAAACCTTGCCTTCGGCTGGTCGGTCTTTCTCTCGGTCTGGGCGCATATGGGCTTTTACACGCTCATCCTGCTTGCCGGTCTGCAGGCGATCCCGCGCGACGTCTACGAGGCCGCAGAACTCGACAGGGCCAACCCCTGGCGCATCTTCCGCCGCATCACCATGCCGCTTCTGGCGCCGACCATGCTCGTCGTGCTGGTTCTGTCGCTGATCAAGGGCGTACAGACCTTCGACGAAATCTTCGCCTTCACCGGCGGTGGTCCAGGCTCGGCAACGACCTTCATCATTCAATACATCTATCAGACCGGTTTTGCCGGAACGCCCCGCAATTTCGGCCTTGCAGCCGCAGCCTCGCTGCTTCTCGCTGTCGTTCTCGTGGTGCTGACCGCGCTACAATTCCGGGCAAACAGGAGCAAGGTCGATGGCTAGGATTGGTGCATTTCTGACCCGCACGCGCGGCCGCAATGGCAAGCTGCACTGGACCGACTGGCTGTCCTACGCCTATCTTGGCATGGCCGTTCTGATCATGTTCGGCCCGGTCGTCTGGCTTGTTCTGTCGTCCTTCAAGACGGAAGCGGACCTTCAGCGCTTTCCTCCGCGTTTTCTGCCCTATTCGCAGGAGACGGTCGTGGTGGAGGGACAGCAAGCGCCGCTTCCCGCCTACACCACCAAGGACGGCCAGACGGTGGGCATGGTGCGGCGCATCGGCCTGGTAGCGCAGGTCATCGATCCGGCCAAGCCGGCCGAAATTCAAAAAATGCCGTTCAACGAGTTGAAGCCGGCAGAGCGCGTGTCGCTGGCGACGGAGAACTACACCGAGCTTTTCCAGCGCTTCAACTTCCCGCTCTACTTCTGGAACTCGGTCTTCATCACGGTAACGTCCACCGTCATCATGCTGATCGTCAATTCCATGGCGGCCTTTGCCCTGTCGAAATATCAGTTCAAGGGCAGGGGTGCCGTTCTCGCCATGGTCGTCGGCACTTTGATGATCCCGCAGACGGTCGTCCTCGTGCCGCTCTTTCTCATCACCAGCCAGCTTGGCATGATCAACAGTCTCTGGGGCGTGATCATTCCCGGTGCCGCCACGCCGACCGGCGTGTTCCTGCTGCGCCAATATATGCTGACGATCCCCGATGAGATCCTCGACGCGGCACGCATGGATAAGGCCAGCGAGTGGAAGATCTACTGGCGCATCATCTTGCCGCTCTCTGCACCGGCACTTGCGGTGCTTGCGATTCTCGCGGTCATGTGGCGCTGGAACGACTTCCTCTGGCCGCTGATCGTGCTGACCCGCAACGACAATTTCACCCTGCAACTGGCACTGAATTCCTTCCAGGGAGAGATGTCGACGGAGTGGAGCAACCTGCTCGCCATGACCGTGCTGACGCTCGCGCCCATCGCGCTGGTCTTCATGTTCCTACAAAAATACATCGCCACCGGCATTGCATCGACGGGCGGCAAATAATCCTTCGGGAGGAGACAAGACAATGGCAAGTATTGAGCTTCGTCAGGTCAAAAAGACATATGGCGCCCTCGATGTGATCAAGGGTATCGATCTCGATATCAAGCACGGCGAATTCTGCGTATTCGTCGGACCGTCCGGCTGTGGCAAGTCAACGCTTCTGCGCATGATTTCAGGCCTGGAAGCCCTGACCGATGGCGATATCGTCATCGGTGGCGATGTTGTCAACACGGTGCCAGCCGCCGACCGCGGTCTTGCCATGGTGTTCCAGTCCTACGCGCTTTACCCGCATATGACGGTGCGCGAGAACCTCTCCTTCGGCCTTGAAAACATCGGCACGCCGAAGAAGGCGATCGCCGAAAAGATCGCTCAGGTTTCCAAGATGCTACAGATCGATCAGCTTCTGGAGCGCCGCCCCAAGGATCTGTCGGGCGGCCAGCGCCAGCGCGTTGCCATCGGTCGTGCCGTCGTGCGTGAACCGCGCGTCTTCCTTTTCGATGAGCCGCTTTCCAACCTCGACGCGGAGCTGCGCGTCGATATGCGCGGCGAAATCTCCGCTCTGCACAAGCGTCTTGGCAATACGATGATCTACGTCACCCACGACCAGGTGGAAGCCATGACCATGGCCGACAAGATCGCCGTGCTTCGCGCTGGCAAGCTGGAGCAGTTCGGCGTCCCGCTCGATCTTTACAATCGGCCTGCCAATCTCTTCGTCGCAGGCTTCATCGGGTCGCCAAAGATGAACTTCTTCGCTGGCGAGGTGATCTCCGGACCGACACCTCTGCTGAAGATCGCCACGGGAGAACTGATCCCGCTGCCGCAGACCGGTTTTTCCTATGTGCCCGGCCAGAAGGTCACGCTCGGCATTCGCCCCAACCATGTGAAGCACGGCAGTGAGGGACCGCTCACCATGTCGGTGCGCACAGCCGAACAGCTCGGTGGAGAATCCTATCTCTACGGCAATATGGGCGATGGTACGCCCGTGACGCTGCATCTGTCCGGGCAAACCTCCACTGCAGCCGGTGAGGTGATCCGCATGGCCGCGCCGCTCGAGCACGTTCACCTTTTCGATACGACGAGCGGCTTGACGCTCAAGCAGGACGTTTGACATGACCGAGAAGAAGCTTCGCTCCGCCCGCTGGTTTGCCCCCGACGACCTGCGCAGTTTCGGCCACCGCTCGCGCATGATGCAGCTTGGCTATTCCGAAGAGGATTTTGCCGGCAAGCCGGTGATCGGCATCCTCAATACGTGGTCGGAGCTCAACACCTGTCACTCGCATTTTCCCGAACGAGTGAAGGACGTGAAGCGTGGCGTTCTTCAGGCTGGCGGCTTCCCCGTCGAGATGCCATCCCTCTCCGTCGATGAGAGCTTTACCAAGCCGACCTCCATGCTTTACCGCAACATGCTGGCGATGGAGACGGAAGAGATGATCCGTTCTCATCCGCTCGATGGCGTCGTGCTGATGGGCGGCTGTGACAAGACCACACCCGGTCTCGTCATGGGTGCGATCTCCGCTGGCGTTCCGATGATCTATTTGCCCGCTGGCCCGATGCTGAGCGGCAACTATGCCGGCAAGACACTCGGTTCCGGCTCTGACGCCTGGAAATACTGGGACGAACGCCGCGCAGGCAATGTCACCGATGAAGAGTGGAGCGGCGTCCAGGGCGGCATCGCGCGCTCCGCCGGCGTCTGCATGACCATGGGCACGGCCTCCACCATGACCGCGATCACCGATGCGCTTGGTCTGACGCTGCCGGGTGCATCTTCGATCCCTGCCGTGGACTCAGCTCATCTGCGCATGTCGGCGGCCTGCGGCCGTCGCATCGTGGAAATGGTGGCCGAGGATCTGACCCCAAACAAGATTTTGAGTGCGGCAGCCTTCCGCAATGCGGCGATCGTTGCCATGGCAACCGGCTGCTCCACCAACGCCGTCGTGCATCTGATCGCCATGGCTAGGCGCGCCGGCGTGCCGATGACGCTGGACGAATTGGATGCGCTCGGCCGCGTCACCCCGCTGATCGCCAATGTCCGTCCCTCGGGCAAAGACTATCTGATGGAGGACTTCTACTTTGCCGGTGGTCTGCGCGCTCTGATGAAGCAGATCGAAAGCCGCCTTGATTGTTCAGCCTTGACGGTGACCGGTCGCAGCATGGGTGAAAACCTGGAAGGCGCCAAGGTCTATAACGACGATGTCATTCGCTCGCTCGACAATCCCGTCTATGCAGAGGGTTCGCTTGCCGTCCTTCGTGGCAATCTCTGCCCGGATGGTGCCGTGATCAAGCCTGCGGCCAGCGATCCCAAGTTCCATGTCCATGAAGGTCCAGCGCTCGTCTTCGATAGCTATCCCGAAATGAAGGCGGCGATCGACGATGAAAATCTTGACGTCACCCCTGATCATGTTCTGGTGCTGCGCAATGCAGGACCACTGGGTGGCCCGGGCTTTCCGGAGTGGGGCATGTTGCCCATCCCCAAAGCGCTGATCAAGAAGGGCCACCGCGACATGGTGCGCATTTCCGACGCCCGCATGTCCGGCACGTCCTATGGCGCCTGCGTGCTGCATGTTGCGCCGGAAAGCTTTGTTGGCGGCCCGCTCGCGCTTCTGAAGACAGGTGATATCGTCCGCCTCGATCTGCCCGCACGTCGCCTCGATATGCTGGTCAGCGAAGAGGAGATCGAAAGCCGCCGTGCCGCCTGGCAGCCGCCAGCGCCGCGTTATGAGCGTGGCTACGGCTATCTCTTCTCCAAGCATGTGACCCAGGCGGATGAGGGTTGCGACTTCGACTTCCTCCAGACGGATTTCGGCCACAGCGCTGGCGAGCCGGACATCTACTAAAGGATTGGGTCGATGATGAAGCGTTTGCTGATCACAGGTGCCGGCGGCCAGCTTGGCAGAATGCTGCGCGGGCGTCTCGGCCAGGTTGCCGAAATCGTCCGCCTTTCGGATGTGGCGGAGATTGCCGCACCCGCCGGACCGCACGAGGAAGTGGTGCGTTGCGCGCTGGAGGATGCTGAGGCCGTCCACGATCTGGTGAAGGATTGCGATGGCATCGTTCATCTAGGCGGCATTTCGGTCGAGAAGGCATACGACCCGATCGAGGACGCCAATCTGCGCGGAGTCTACAATCTCTATGAAGCGGCGCGGGCGAACGGGAAGCCACGCATTCTCTTCGCTTCGACCAATCACACGATCGGCTACTATCCGCAAGGCGCTCAGCTCACTGCAGACATGCCCTTCCTGCCGGACGGGCTTTACGGCGTGTCGAAGATTTTCGGCGAGGCGATTGCGAGCCTCTATCATTCCAAGTTCGGCCAGGAGACGGCGATCGTCCGGATCGGTTCCTGCACCGAAAAGCCGATGGATTGGCGCATGCTCTCCACCTGGCTCAGCCATGACGATTTCGTCTCGCTGATCGAGGCCGTTTTCCTCGTGCCAAAGCTTGGCTGCCCGGTGATCTGGGGTGTGTCTGACAATGATGATGCCTGGTGGGACAATTCACATGTCGATTTTCTCGGCTGGCAGCGGCGTGACAATGCCGCGCGGTTCCGCGAGGAGATCGAACGGACCGTGCCGCGCCCCGATCCGGAAGCGGCCATCGCGAAATATCAGGGTGGCGTCTTCATCGACGAGCCCATTCACAAGGCGTGAAAAGCCTTCATCCGTCACGACGAGGAGAACACTATGAACAGCGAAACCCGCGAAAAATTATCGACGATTTCCGTCGCGACACTGGCAACGGCGCTTTACAAGCGCGGCCTGCGCAACCAGGTCATCCAGGGTGTGCGCCCGCTTGGTTACAAGGGCAAGAACATGGTGGGCCCGGCCTTCACACTGCGCTACATGCCGGCCCGTGAAGACCGCAATCAGCTCGTCGAATTCCGCAACCCTGCCCATCCGCAGCGCGTGGCGATCGAGACCTGCCCTCCAGGCCATGTGCTGGTCATGGATAGCCGCAAGGATGCAAGTGCTGCCTCTGCCGGCGATATTCTCGTCACCCGTTTGATGGTGCGCGGCGGTGCCGGTATCGTCTCCGACGGCGGCTTTCGCGATGCGGCAACCATTGCCGAGCTGGATATCCCGGCCTACCACACCCGCCCGTCCAGCCCGACGAACCTCACCAAGCATGAAGCAATCGAGATCAACGGCCCGATCGGCTGCGGCGACGCGCCGGTCTTCCCTGGCGACATCATCGTTGGCGATGCGGATTGCGTTATCGTCATCCCCGCCGGTATTGCCGATGAAATTGCGACCGAAGCCGTAGAAATGACCGCTTACGAGGACTTTGTCGTGGAACGGGTCAAGGCAGGCGAAACGATTATCGGCCTCTATCCCTGCACGAAGGACGAGCACCAGACCGCTTTTGCAGCATGGCGCAAGGAAAACGGTCGTTGACCTTCGGGCAAGGCCCTACAGCGTCGGCCCGAAAATCGAAGCCGATTTTCGGAAAGCACGGCGCTCTAAGCGAGATCATTCATAAAGAAAATGGCCGGGTTCGTCCCGGCCATTTGTCCATCGGCTAAACTCGTCGACGACCGCTATTAGTCGTAGAAGGAATCCACGAACTTGTGGCGACCGAGCAGAAACGCATCGGCGACGTGGGTCAGCGGTGCGAGATCGACGTCGGATGACTTGGCCTTGATGATCTCGGCAAAGCGCTCGTACAGGGCAGGGTATTCGCGCTCCGGCTCTGCAAATGTCAGTTCGCCATTGATCGAAAGCTTCGCGGCGCCTTCGGACAGAACCATCTGACCGGCTTCCGTTTCTGCGACGATATCCCAGCTCTGCTTGCCCGTCTGACGCCAGTCGAACTCGGCATGCACCGGCATCTTCGTCACGTCGGAGAAGTGGATATCGGCGGCAATCGGTGCGTCACGATTTTCCGGGAATTCCAGTGTCGCCTTGGTGATGAACAGCGCGCGCGGCAGGATATGGGTGATGATCGACAGCGCGTTGATGCCGGGGTCGAAGACACCGAGACCGCCAGCCTGCCAGATCCATTCCTGGTTCGGATGCCAGTGGCGCACATCTTCCTTCCAGATGACATGAACGCTGTTGATCTTGGTGGATGCCAGAAAGCTCTTTGCTGCTTCGACAGCCGGAGCGTAGCGCGAATGCCAGCTTGCAAACAGCGAAAGACCCTTTGAGTCCGCCAGGCGAACGAGATCCTGCACTTCCGAAAGGGTCGCACCGGGCGGCTTTTCAAGGAACACATGCTTACCAGCGTTGAGCGCGGTATAGGCAGCCTCGTAGCGATATTGCGGCGGCATGCAGAGCGACACGGCGGTCACGTCCGGCACGGCTCCGATCAGTTCCTCGATCGTGTGATAGCACGGGACGCCTTCGACGGTACCATGGCGGCTGGCCGTCGCGATAAGCTCGAAATCCGCATTGGCGGCAATGGCTGGAAGATGCTGGTCGCGAACGATTTTGCCGACGCCGACGATGGCAAGCTTGATGGCTGACATGCTTTTAAGACCCGTGTGATGCTCTAAAAATAATACTTTATGCCTTGTATCAGAAACGGGCGGGCGGGCAAGCCGTTGCTCGGTGCCGTCGCCGCAAAATCAGCTTGTGGATGCGACGAGCAGCGGCTTGCCGACCGGCTTCTTGTAGACAAGGTGCACCACCTTGTAGCCTTCGGCCTTCAACTGGGTCAGCAGAGCGGGTAGCATGGTTGCTGTTCGCTTGTGGATGTCATGCATCAGGATGATGCCGCTGCCACGATGTCGGAGGGCGGCAATCGTGCGGGACGCGACGACGGCAGGTGTATCGGAGAAATAATCCTTGGAATCGACCTGGACGTCCATGATGACGAGACCGCGCTCGGACACCATGTGCCGGAGGTTGCGATTGTCCGACAGGTAAGGGAAGCGGAAGAACATCGCATCCGTCTCCGTTGCCTTAGCGACGGCCTTTTCACCCTTCGCCACTTCCGCCAGCGCCCGGTCGAAGGTCAGGTTGCGCAGGTTCGGATGGCTGAAGGTGTGGCTGCCGATTGTATGCCCTTCCGCAACGACCTTCTTGGCGATGTCTGGATAGGTCTGTGCCATTTCGCCAACCATCAGGAAAGTGGCCTTCACGCCGAACTCGTCCAACGTTGCGAGAATCCGCTCTGTCTTGCCCGGCACCGGGCCATCGTCGAAACTCAGCACGACTTCCTTATTGGCAAGCGCGATGTCTTTCAGCGATGACACCTCGATGTCGCGACCGGCTAGGCCCATCGGATTGCGAGGACGCATCCATGCCGCTGGCGATAGCGCGATCGGATCATGTGCACCTGCCGCGGGATTGTCGGGCATGGTAGCGGCGAAGGAGCTTTTCAGCGACCCTTCGGCCTGCGGCTTACCTGCGCAACTGGAAAGGCACAGCGCAATGGCTGCGGACACGAAGAGTGGGGAGAAGCGCATGAAAAGCTCGGCAAATCAGGGGTGACGTTGTTGCCGAGCTTTCTATGATTATGGTTAACGGCGCGTTACTTCCCTTGCTGGAAAGTAACGTTTGATTTATCCAGCCATGGCTTCTTCATATTCGCTGGACAACAACAGCCACTGTTCTTCTGCCGCGGAAAGTTTGGCCGCCGCTTCACCGCGCTGCTTGACCTTTTCTGCTGCTTTGGCCGGCGCCTTTTCATACAGCGTCGGATCGGCAAGCTCCGTGTCGAGCGCTTGAATCTGTTTCTCAAGCTTTGCCGTGAAGGATTCGATTTCGTTGATCTTTTTCTTCAGCGGCGCAAGCTGCGCGCGCTTTTCGGCATTGGCTTTGCGCTGATCCGCCTTGGACGCCTGATCACTTGCGGTTTCGACCTTCTCATCCTTCTTCTTGCCGGAGGCGATGACGATGTCGCGATACTCTTCCATATCGCCTTCGAAGCTCGTCACCGTGCCGTTGTTGACCAGCCAGAGACGGTCTACGGTGGCTTCGATGAGATGCCTGTCGTGCGAAATCAGGATCACGGCACCATCGTAATCATTCAGGGCCTCGATCAGCGCGCGACGGCTGTCGATATCGAGATGGTTGGTCGGCTCGTCGAGGATCAGCAGGTTCGGCGCGTGGAAGGCCGCAAGCCCCATCAGCAGACGGGCTTTCTCACCACCCGACAAATCCTTGGCAGCGGTCGACATCTTTTCCGTCGCAAGGCCCATCTGCGCAACGCGTGAGCGCACCTGCGCTTCCGCCGCCTGCGGCATCAGCTTGCGCACATGCTCAACCGGCGTTTCGTTGGGCACCAGATCGTCCAGCTGGTGCTGGGCAAAGAAGCCGATCTTCAGGCCCGGCGCGATACGCAGATCTCCCGCCTGTGCTGGCAGGCGGCCGGAAATGAACTTGGCGAAGGTGGATTTGCCGTTACCGTTGGAGCCGAGCAGGGCGATACGGTCGTCATTGTCGATGCGCAAGTTCAGACCTTTGAGGATCGGCTTGCCCGGTTCGTAACCGACGACACCGCTCTGGATCGCGACAATCGGCGAGGCGGGCTGCTTTTCCGGCTCCGGAAAGGTGATGGGCTGAACGTGATCCTCGATAACGGCGGCAACCGTGCCCATCCGCTCCAGCGCCTTGATGCGGCTTTGCGCCTGCTTGGCCTTGGAGGCCTTGTAGCGGAAACGGTCAATATAGCTTTGCAGATGCTTGCGCGCGGCATCGCTCTTCACCTTCGCCTTCATCTGCAACTCGTCGGCTTCCGCCTTCTGCCGCTCGAAGGAATCATAGCCGCCGCGATAGAAGGTCAGCTTCTTCTGATCCAGATGGATGATCGAATTGACGGCATTGTTCAAAAGATCGCGGTCGTGGCTGATGATGATGACGGTGTGGGGATAGCGACGGATATAGTCTTCCAGCCACAGCGTGCCTTCAAGGTCGAGATAGTTGGTCGGTTCGTCGAGCAGCAGAAGATCGGGCTCGGCGAAGAGAACCGAGGCGAGTGCCACGCGCATGCGCCAGCCGCCGGAGAAGGAAGAGGCGGGGCGCAACTGCGCCTCCTGATCGAAACCGAGACCGGCAAGAATGGCCGATGCGCGCGCCTCTGCCGAATGGGCGTCGATATCGACAAGTCGCATCTGGATTTCCGCAATCCTGTTCGGATCCGTCGCCGTTTCGGATTCCTGCAGCAGCGCTGCGCGCTCCTTGTCGGCCGCAAGCACGATGGAGATCAGCGAATCTTCCGTCCCCGGTGCTTCCTGCGCCACCTGGCCGATGCGCGCATGCTTTGGAATGGTGACGCTGCCACTTTCAGAGCCGAGATCGCCGGTGATGACGCGAAACAGCGTCGATTTCCCAGCACCATTGCGCCCCACAAGACCGGCCTTCACGCCGTCCGGCAGCGAGACGCTGGCATTGTCGAGAAGCAGGCGGCCTGCAATACGGGCGGAAAGGTCGGTAATCGTGATCATGCCAGCCTTTTGGCCGAGTTTACTGGCGCTTGCAAGATGGGAGAGAGGCAAGCCCCGCGCCATCATGGCCTTCTAGACAGGGGAGGTTGCCATGCCGTCACGAAGAACCTATTCATGAGCCGAATTCTCCAGCCCATCTTGAACCTTGTCAGGCTCGTCCTGTCTCAGGCGATCGTGCTCGGTGGTTTCATTCTTGTGCAGCGCATGGGCTGGCGGCTGCCATTTGGGCTTTTCGAAATCCTGCTGATACAGGGCCTTCTGTCGGCGCTGATCGGGCGGCTTCTTGGCCTCTGGTGGTTCTGGCTGCCGGTGCAAATCCTTCTGCCCTTCGCCGTCGTCTACAATGACGTCGTCCCGGCCTGGGCCTATGGCCTCGCTTTCATCGCCTGCGTGCTGGTCTTCTGGAATGGTGCGAAGGAACAGGTGCCGTTCTACATGACCAATCGCCAGACCTGGAGGGCGATCGGCGATCTTGTGGCGCGGGAAAATGCCCGCCGCGTTGCCGATCTGGGCAGTGGTGCCGGCGGCATCGTTACCTTCTTGGCGAAGCATCATCCCACCGTTCAGGTGGACGGTTATGAGACGGCACCGCTCCTGACATTGGTCTCCAAGCTCTGGGTAGCGTTCATCCGCCGTCCCAATGCGGCGATCCTCTATGAGAGCCTGTGGGATGCGGATCTTTCCCAATATGATGTGGCCTACTGCTTCCTGTCGCCCGTACCGATGCCCGGCCTTTACGAAAAGGCAAAGGCGGCGATGCGTCCGGGAACGATCCTGGTCTCCAACAGTTTCGAGGTCCCGGGTGTGGCGCCAGTCACGATCCTGGAGGTCGATGATGCTCGTCGCACGAGGCTTTTCCTCTACAGGTTCTGACCTTCGCTTCATGAGAACAACGTCTCTTCAAACTCCGTGATGGCTGGCATGAAGACTCGTGGTTTGATTTTCGCCGCATCAGCCTGTTCAATGGCGTCAGAAAAACAGGAGTGACCATGTCGATTACGCTTTACACGCTATGCGGCCGTGACATCAGCCGTCCGTTCTCGCCCCATTGCTGGAAAACCGTTTTGTCGCTGGCGCATAAGGGGCTGGATTTCGAAGAGCGTCCGCTCGCCTTCACCGCCATACCCGGCATCGAAAACGGTTTTTCGAAAACCGTGCCTGTCCTGCGTGACGGAGACAGACTGGTAAAGGACAGCTTCGAAATCGCGGTCTATCTCGATGAGGCCTATCCCGACCAGCCATCGCTGTTCAACGGGGAGGGCGGCAAGGCATTGTCTCGGTTCGTCGAAAGCTGGTCGCAGACGCAGCTCCATCCGGCCATCGTCAGGATCGCACTTCTCGATATTCACGACATGCTGGACGACCAGGACCAGGCCTATTTCCGCGAGAGCCGGACCAAAGCGCTGGGTGCCGCGCTGGAAGAGGTGATTGCCGAACGCGATGCGGAGATTGCCGCTTTTCCTGCTCGCCTTGAACCCATTCGCAAGATGCTCGGCCGCCAGCCGTTCCTTGGTGGTGAGAGCCCGCTCTTTTCCGACTACATCGTCTTCGGCGCGCTTCAGTGGTCGAGGGTCGCGAGCGGTGTTGACCTCTTCGCCGCCAAGGATCCCGTTCGCGACTGGTTCGAGCGCTGCCTCGATCTGCACGGCGCGAAGGGGCGCAGTGTGACAGCGGCGTGAAATGTCGCGCGGCGCATGCCAATTGCGGAGAGCCCCCTTGTTTTCGGGCGTTTGGGCGGGTAAACACCGCCCACTTTCTTTCTATGACAAGGAACCGCAATAATGGCGATTGAACGCACATTCTCGATGATCAAGCCGGACGCAACCAAGCGTAACCTCACTGGCGCCATCACCAAGGTTTTTGAAGAAAACGGCCTGCGCGTTATCGCATCCAAGCGCGTCTGGATGAGCAAGCGCGAAGCAGAAGGCTTCTACGCTGTTCACAAGGAACGTCCTTTCTTCGGCGAACTGGTTGAAGGCATGACCTCCGGCCCGACCATCGTTCAGGTTCTGGAAGGCGAAAACGCCATCCTCAAGAACCGCGAAATCATGGGCGCAACCAACCCTGCGCAGGCTGCCGAAGGCACCATCCGCAAGACCTTCGCTCTCTCCATCGGCGAGAACTCGGTCCACGGTTCGGATGCTCCGGAAACCGCTGCCCAGGAAATCGCTTACTGGTTCGCTGAAACCGAAATCGTCGGCTGATCCTATCGGCTGCAAAGCTGAGTGTTTCTGAAAACGGGGCCCGCAACGGCCCCGTTTTTTTGTTTTCGTTCTCTGCCGCAGATGCTGATCGGGCCAATTCTAGGGCACCGGGCAGTTTTGAACTGGCTTCATGTCCGTCGTGCCGTCACTGCGAAACACCTCTGGGTTTGGGGTATAGAGGGGACCGACCACAAGCGGCTTTGCCGGAAGCTGCGATTGATCCGTGTCGGATGTCACCTTGGTTTCAAGTGTCTGCATCACATGCCGATCGGGCGCTCTCAAGCGGATCGTTACCGTGTAGGGCCGGTCCTGCCTGACGCATTCCACCGGTGGGCTCTGAAGAACAATCTTCGAATTCTTGGGAAAAAGTCGTTCGGAGACCGTCAGTGCATCGCCGCCACGCGGGTTCTCGAACTCCGCCTCTATCACGCTTCCTTCTTCTATCGGTACCTGTGCTTGAAGCGTGACGAGATAGGTTGCCACCGCGACGCGGTAGTTGAAGACGAACATGCGCCCGGAAATTTTTGCGACATCCCTTTGCTCTTCACGCTGGCATCCTGCAAGCGCAAGCAGAATGAAGGATAGGGTCAACCATCTCATTCTGGGGTCTCCTTCTTGCGCTTGTAATGGCGGCTCGCCTTGCGCCGGTTGCCGCAGACCGCCATGTCGCACCAGATCCGGCTGCGGTTCTTGCTGCGGTCGAGAAACAGCCAGCCGCAATTGGTGCAGATGCGCATGCGACTGCGATCAGAGCCGTGAATCAAGTACAGTACGGAGTGGGCCGTTGCCGCGGCCAGTTCGTCCGCTTTCGCCGTCCTCAGCGCCGCGGCGCAGGCACTGAGAAGATCGGCAAGCAGCGCGTTGTCTTCCTCCCCTGTGGCAATCGCAGTGCGAAAGTAGCGATCTGTCGCCTCCCTCAGATCGATCAGCACATCTTCCGATTCCACAGGCGGCGGTCGTAAGGCAGTGGGCATGCCTTCTCTTTCGGCACACATCGCAACGGCCGCCTCGCAAAAGCTTTCGATTTGCTCGCTGCTGGCGAAACGGTCGATCGAGCGGTCGGCATCACCGCGTAGAATAACGGTGTTGGCGACATCCAGAGCGAGCGCTCCGCCGGAAAATCGATGCGGTGTCCAAGTGAAGGTCATGACATAATTATAACTGGTAAAATCAGTTTTACCAGTTAGATTGGCGGTGGGGAGGGCTGAGATGGCCTATTTTCTGCAGCAGATTCTGAACGCGGTTCCGATTGCAGCTCTCTAAGCCGCGCTGGCCTTCGGCTATGCCATCGCCTTTGCCATCACCAAGCGTGCCGATGTCACCTTTGGGGGAATTTTTGCTTTTGCCGGACTGACCTGTCTGCTCTTTGCCGATTTTGGCTGGAACCGGCTTTGGTTGACCCTTGCTGCCACATTGGCCTTCGGGGCGGTCGCTGGTCTCTTCGGCGGACTATGGGCAGGCTTTCTGATTGGCCGCGCGGTGATGCGACCTCTTGCCCGAGCCACGCCCAACGCGGTCACGGTGGCGTCGATCGGGTCGCTGATTGCGCTGATGGAGAGTGCAAGACTTGCAGCCGACACCCGTTCGCTCTGGTTACCTCCGCTCTTCAACGATCCAGTCCGGCTCTGGCAACAGGGCGATTTCTTCGTCACGACGACGCCGATGCAGATTTTGAACTCCGCCTGCTTTTGCGCTCTGATCGCGGCTGGCTGGCTGTTCCTTCGCTCGTCTCAGTTCGGCAGGCAGTGGAGGGCCGTTTCCGAAGATGCCTTCGCAGCGAAAATGATGGGAGTGAATGCGGGCAGGGTGTTTCTGCTTTCATACTGTGCCGCAGCGCTCGTTGCCTCGGTTTGCGGGGTGCTCGCCACCTTTTATTACGGCAATATGGATTTCGGCGCGGGTCTCACGTTCGGCTTGAAAGTCGTCTTGATCTCTGCTGCCGGCGGATATTCGAGCCCGCTGAAATCCGCAGCAGGCGCTGCCGCCATTGGTGTCGCGGAGACGTTCTGGTCAGCCTACGGAGCCGTCACGTGGCGCGATGCCGGTGTCCTCCTCATGCTGATCCTGTGGCTGATCGCGGCGCGCAGCGAACGTCCTGTATTGTGACAGGGATTATGGCCGAACATAAAAAAGGCCGGCGTCCATTTGGCGCCGGCCTTTTCGAAACCATCGGTATGTCTCGCGTCAGAAGGCGCTGTTGTTGCCGCCGAGGATGCTCTTGGCGATGCCGGCACCGGCAGGGCCACCCGAAAGCAGCTGCTGCAGGAAGGTGAGGTCCTTGCCGCCCGTCGGCGTGGTGCGCGAGATGCTGTCGAAGACCTTGCCGTCCTGAAGCGTGTAGTTCGCCTTCTGGGCGACAACGCCGTTCTTGTCGAAATAGATCGCAAGAATGTTCTGCTCGACGAGCTGCGGCTTCATGAAAGCTGCTCTGCGAACGCGCTTTTGCGAGATGTAGTAGAACACCTCATTGCCGAACGTTGCCGTCGTCGACGGCGTACCCATGGTCAGCAGCACCTGTTCGCGGCTCGAGCCGACGGGGATCAGCTGCAGCGACTGTTCGTCCAGCACATAGCCGTTATGGAAAACGTCCGTGGTGCTGGAGCAGGCCGTCAGCAGGCTCGAGGCAACAACAACGGCGATGGCGGCTTTGCTCAGAAACTTGGTCTTTCCGGCCGACTTCTGCTTGTTCACCTGCGTTTCCCCGACTGCGATCATGAATGGCACCTTCCGGCATTGCGTGTCGTACCGCTTCTGTACACACGATTATGTCAATCCGGGGACAGGAATTCCCCGTTTCACCATGGAATGCAACATGTTTCAGAAACCGGCACCGCCTCCTGGCGCCTATCCTTGACTGTTTCAGCACGATGATGAACGTGACTGACACGGCATTGCAATTCTCGGATGCTTCGGTAAACCAGCTTTGACAATCATGCAACAAGTGCGATGGGCGAGACACGATTTCGTCGGTCGATATTCGGATTTTTCGATGGTTTTTGGGCTTTTCAGAAAGAAAAACAACAATCGCGCCATCGTTGATCGCCAATATTCTATATTGACGCAGGCCGCTCGCCAGCCGGGCTTCTATCTGCACATGGGCGTTCCGGACACGGTCATGGGCCGTTTTGAAATGCTGGCGGTTGTGATGATTCTGTATTTTCGCCGCACCAAAGGCGCATCGGTCAGCGGCCAGGAAATCGCCCAGGAGATCGTCGATGCCTTCTTCCAGGATCTCGACCATTCGATGCGGGAACTGGGGATCGGCGACCAGGGCGTGCCGAAGCGGATGAAGAAATTTGCAGGCATGTTTTATGGCAGGCTGGAATCCTATGCCGCTGCAATCGACAGTGCGGATGCCCATGCACTTGCGGCAGCGCTCCGTCGCAATATATATCCCCAGGCAGATGAGGCCGCGCCGGATATGCGCGCGCTTTCGAAATGGATGATGTCGGCGTCGGAGATGCTGTCTGCGCAGCCGGAAGACGCTGTGGCGACGGGAACTGTCACGCTGCCTTCACCGGATTTGTGAGGTTTTCAATGAAATCGCCCCATGCGGCCAATGATGACGCGCCCTTTTCCTATCCCGTCAAGGTAGGTCATATTTCTGCCAATCCGGTCAGGATTGGTCTCGAGGCAAGCCCGGAAGAGCTGAAGGCGCTGGCAAAATTCTGGGATGTCCTGTCAGTGGACTATCTCAAAAGCGAATTGCAGGTCACCCGTTGGAAAAGGGACGGCATCAGGATCAAGGGTCAGGTGCAGGCCGGTATCACGCAGGCTTGTGTGGTAACGCTTGAGCCCGTTCCGAGTGTGATCGATGAAAAGGTCGAGCAGATTTTCGTGCCGGAAGGTTCGAAACTCGCGCGCATGACGACGAATGATGACGGTGAGATCGTGCTCGATCCGGACGGTCCGGATATTCCCGATCAGTTTGTTGGTGACACGATCGATGTCGGCGTGGTCGTTGCGGAATTTGCCGCTCTGGCGATTGATCCCTATCCACGAAAAGACGGTATCGATTTCGACGGATACGGCGAGAAGACGCCGATGGAAGACAAAAAACCTTCGCCCTTCGCGGTGTTGAAAGATTGGAAAAAAGACTGAATGCCTTCGTAAGAAGCGAACAATTCAGTTGTAAGGCTGGGCGGAAACGGTATTTTCGCCCGAAAATTACCGCGCGGCGGTCAGAAGGATCAGGGACGAGTGATCAGAATAGCAATTGACGTCATGGGTGGGGACCACGGCCCTGATGTTGTCATACCCGGTGCCGCAAAGGCACTCGAGCGGCACAACGACGTGACATTCCTGCTCTATGGGCAGAAGAGCAAGTGCGATCCTATTCTGGCGCAATATCCTCGTCTGATGGAGAAGTCCGAGTTCTTCGACTGCGAAGTCTCGGTTGCCATGGATGAAAAGCCTAGCCAGGCGCTTCGTCGCGGTCGTTACGTCTCCAGCATGTGGCGCGCCATTGAAGCGGTCAAGGTGGGCGAGGCGGATGTCGCCGTTTCTGCCGGCAATACTGGTGCGCTGATGGCCATGGCGAAATTCTGTTTGCGCACCATGGCGCGGATCGAACGTCCCGCGATTGCCGGCATCTGGCCCACGCTGCGCGGGGAGAGCATCGTTCTCGATATCGGCGCGACCATTGGTGCGGACTCACAGCAGCTTCTGGATTTTGCCCTGATGGGCGGTGCCATGGCGCGTGCGCTGTTCGATGTCGATCGCCCGACGGTCGGCCTTCTCAATGTCGGTGTCGAAGAGGTCAAGGGACAGGAAGAGGTCCGCGAAGCTGGTCGCCTCATTCGTGAAGCCGATCTCGCCACCATCGACTACCGCGGTTTCGTCGAAGGCGACGATATCGGCAAAGGTACGGTCGATGTCGTCGTCACCGAAGGCTTCACTGGCAATATTGCGCTGAAGGCCGCAGAAGGCACCGCACGCCAGATCACGACTTTGCTGCGTGAAGCGATTTCCCGCAGCTTCATCGCGAAGATCGGCTATCTTCTGGCCAAGAGCGCATTCGATGTGCTGCGGGAGAAGATGGACCCGCGCAAGGTCAATGGCGGCGTGTTCCTGGGGCTGAATGGTATCGTCATCAAGAGCCACGGCGGCACGGATGCGCTCGGCTTCGCCTCCGCCATCGATGTCGGCTACGACATGGTGCATAATGGCCTGACCGCCAAGATCGAAAATGATTTGAAAGCATACCACGCAAGAAGACTTCCGCCTCCGGCGCCTGAAGCTCTCGTGGTTGATGAGGAATAACCAATGATCCGCTCTATTGTACGTGGCTTCGGAGCGGCGCTGCCGAAGCGGGTTGTGACGAACCAGGAAATCGAAGGCATCGTCGAGACCTCGGACGAGTGGATCGTTCAGCGCACCGGCATCAAGCAGCGCTACATTGCAGGCGAGGGCGAGACATCGGCGTCGCTCGGCGAGGCTGCAGCCCGCGCGGCATTGCAAAATGGCGGGTTGAAGCCCGAAGACATCGATCTCATCATTGTTGCCACATCCACACCCGACAACACGTTTCCCGCGACAGCGGTAAACATCCAGAACCGCCTCGGCATCACTGGCGGCTTTGCCTTTGACGTTCAGGCTGTTTGCTCCGGCTTCGTCTACGCGATGGCGACGGCCGATCTCTATATTCGTGGCGGCATGACAAAGCGCGTGCTGGTCATTGGTGCGGAAACCTTCTCGCGCATTCTCGACTGGAAGGATCGCACCACCTGCGTTCTTTTCGGCGATGGCGCCGGTGCCGTCATCCTGGAAGCAGGCGAGGGCGAAGGCAAGACCTCCGACCGGGGAGTGCTGACCTCCCATCTGCGTTCGGATGGCGCGCACAAGGAAAAGCTTTACGTCGATGGCGGACCATCGACGACTGGCACTGTTGGTCATCTGCGCATGGAAGGCCGCGAAGTCTTTAAACACGCCGTCGGCATGATCACGGATGTGATCGAGGCAGCCTTTGAGGCCACCGGCACCACGGCAGAGGATCTGGATTGGCTCGTTCCACACCAGGCCAACCGCCGCATCATCGATGGCTCGGCGAAGAAGCTTGGCATTTCGCTGGAGAAGGTTGTCGTCACCGTCGATCTGCACGGGAACACCTCTGCGGCCTCCATTCCGCTGGCGCTCGCAACCGCTGCTGCCGACGGGCGCATCAAGCAGGGCGACCTCGTTATGCTGGAAGCGATGGGCGGCGGCTTTACCTGGGGCTCGGTGCTTCTGCGCTGGTAACGTTTCGGTGACGATCGACCGCATCGGCCCGAAAGTCGAAATCGATTTTCGGAAAAGCACGATGTGTCGATTCAAAAAGGTAAAGGCGTCCCTTGTTCGTCCAGTAGGACGCACGGCGCTTTAACGTAAACCCTTGCCATCATTGCCGTAAATCCCTAAACGATTCTGGAAACATTCCTTGACCGTTGCCGTCAACGGCAATAGTCTCAGGCGGTTTCCAGAACACAACAGAGATAAGCGCGGGGAAAAATGGCCGGTAAAACTGTGACACGTGCGGATTTGGCCGAGTCTGTGTTTCGCAAGGTGGGGTTGTCCCGAACTGAATCCGCCGAGCTGGTCGAAACCGTCATTGACGAGATCTGTAATGCCATCACCCGTGGCGAGGTGGTAAAGCTCTCCTCCTTCGCAACCTTCCAGATCCGTGAAAAGAACGAGCGTATCGGTCGCAATCCGAAGACCGGCGAAGAAGTGCCGATTTCACCGCGTCGCGTCATGACCTTCAAGGCCTCCAACGTTCTGAAACAGCGTATCCTCAAGGCCCACGCATCGCGCAAGGCGAAGCAGAAGACCCAGAAGCCCGGCTCATAAAGAGGCTTCTTTCGACGCTATCCACGCCCATTCTGGTACCTCACTGCTTTTCTTCCTGTGAACATACTTGAATTTCAACCGTCAAGCCGTTGAAATAAAGACGATTCGCATCATACCTTGTCGTGTGTTTTGCAAACCTGTCATTTCGTCGGGTGGGAGTTAAGCGTGGATAAGAGTCCAGACGCCTTTAGAACGATCAGTGAAGTTGCGGACGATCTCGATCTGCCGCAGCATGTGCTGCGTTTCTGGGAAACCCGCTTTCCCCAGATCAAGCCGATGAAGCGCGGCGGCGGGCGACGCTACTATCGCCCGGACGATGTCGATCTCCTGAAGGGCATCCGGCATCTGCTTTACGATCATGGATACACGATCAAGGGCGTGCAAAAACTCCTCAAGACCAATGGCAACCGCTTCGTCGCCGCGATCGCGTCTGGCGACATGGCGACCATGGAAGCCATCATGGCTGCCAGCGGAGAGAAGCAGACCGCGGAGCCGCGCGTCGTGCAGACGGACGAAGACGAAGTCGTGGGGCGTCCCAAGGCGAGGCCCAGCGGCCGCTTCTTCGGCTTCGGCGGTGGGTCATCCGACGACACGCCGGAAATTTCCATCGGCAAATCCAGCATCAGCAAGGATGATCGCGCCCTGCTGCAGGAGGCGCTCTTCGACCTTCTGGAGTGCAAACGCCTGCTCGACCAAGTGCGTTAAACGGCCAGCGGACGCATGGAGAGCAGTGCTCTCCGTAACAACCGCTGCCACAGACGTCTCAGTTTTGGCTTGTGAGAGAGTTGTGGATAACGCCGCGGCTTATGATCACAGATCGAATTTATCTCAAATGCCAACCTTTCGGAAACTCCTTCAGCGGATAATGCCCGCCTGAAAAGGAGTTGTTCTGTGAGCAAGAGAAAACCTTCAAGCCGCCGCGCCTCATCCAAGTCCAAGGGTGGAAGCGTCTGGTCCTGGTTGATCCTGTTTGGCGTGGCCGTCGGCGGGATTCAGGCCTATGAGCATCGCGACACCCTGTTGCCCAAGATGAAGAACGTCGTTGCCTCGACGTCCAAGAGCAGCGCACCCGCAACCCGCGAAACTGCTTCTGCCAAGCCTCAGTCCGCGCAGAAGCCGACGCAAACCGTTGCCCTGCCAACGTCTGGTGCACCCGTTCCACCACGCTCGATCGCCATGGTGGGTTCGCCGGCAGGTGCCGGTCAATTGCCTCCCGCAACATTGCCTTCGCCAAAGCCGCAGGTGGAAAATGTTTCGCTCGGCGCAAAGCCCGGCACCTTCGCCTTTTGCGGACGCTCCGGCCTCAACAACTGCGTCATGGATGGCAGCACCTTCTGGATGAAGGGCGTGAAGATGAAGCTTGCCGGCATCGAGGTGCCGCAGACAGATCAGGCCCGCTGCATGGAAGAGCGCGCCCGCGGCTTCACCGCCAAGGTGCGCCTGCGCGATATGCTCAATTCCGGCAGCTTCCAGGTGGCGGCTGGCGGGCAGGGTGCCGAAGTAAAAGCAGTTTCCAGGTCAGGCATGTCCTTTGCCGACCAGCTGATTCGCGAAGGGCTTGCACGTCGCGCTGGTTCCCCAAGCCCATCGTGGTGCGGTTAATTCAATTCCCCATAGACATGCAGTTGACCGGATGCGGTGACGCTGTGTAGATGGAAATGCAAGCGGGCGTGATGGAATGGTAGACATACCGGACTTAAAATCCGGAGCGAAAGCGTGCGGGTTCGAGTCCCGCCGCCCGTACCAAATCTTCAGCTTCTCCAGAACAGCGGCATCAGCAACACCAGCACGGTCAGGATTTCCAGACGGCCGAGCAACATCATCAGCGACAGCAGATAGAGTGCGGGATCGCTGATGGTGGAGAAGTTGCCGGCCGGGCCGATAATCGGACCGACACCTGGGCCGACATTGGCAAGCGATGTGGCCACACCCGATGTCGCGGTCAGGAAGTCGTAGCCCATCGCGCTCATCGCCAGGCTGCCGGCAATCCACAGTGCGATGAAACAGCTGAGAAACAGGAAGACGTTGCGAATGGTTTCGGCATCGACGACCTGCACGCCATAACGCACCGGATAGACGGCGTCCGGATAAATCAGCTTCCGCAAACCGGTCTTCACCACATTATAGACGATGACAAAGCGGTAGGCTTTGATGCCGCCAGCCGTTGAGCCGGAGCAGCCGCCCATGAAGGTGGCGAAGAAGGCGACGACCACGACAAACGGACCCCAGAGCGTATAGTCGTCGCTGGCAAAACCGCCGGTCGACAGGATCGATGTCATGTTGAAGAAAGAATGGCTGAGCGCAATGTGAAGCGACACGCCGTTTTGGATGTGATGATAGATGCCGACCGCCAGCGAAATCGCGCAGAGATAGCCGATGAACACGCGGATCTGCGGGTCATAGAGAATATCCATCCTGCCGCGCACGGCGAGCAGGATCATGACCGAAAAGGGCAGGCTACCAAGGATCAGGAAGAAAGTCGCGATCCACAGCAGCGCGACATTGTCGCCGAAATAGCCGAAGGACGCGTCATGGGTGGAGAAGCCGCCCGTCGCCACCGCCGACATGGCGTGATTGACCGCATCGAAATGGGTCATGCCGGCAAAATCGAAGGCGATGGTGCAGGCAATCGTCATCACGACATAGATGGCAACGAAGGCGCGTGTAAAGCTCGCCAGTCGTGCGAAAGGCCTGTCGCTGGCGGTGTCTGAGGATTCCATCCGAAAGAAGGTCATGCCGCCCACGCGCAGCAGTGGCAGGATGAAGAGACCAAGCGCCACGATACCGATGCCGCCGAGCCAGCAAAGAAGCGAGCGCCAGATCAAAATTCCCTGTGGTGCCTTGTCGAGACCGGAGATGACCGTGGAGCCTGTGGTGGTGATCGCGGAGATGGATTCGAACAGGGCTTGTGCAAAGGAGAGGTTGAGTTCGGAAAGATAGAGCGGCACGGCACCGACGAGCGAGAAGACCAGCCATAAGACATTCACAAGCAGGAAGCCGAAGCGCTTGTTGAAGGTCGGCATCGGTCCGCGTGTGGCAAGCGCACAGGCAAGAGCAAGCCCGCCGCACATGAAGCCGGAAGCGGCAAAAACGATCCAGTCGTTATTTCCGTAGTAAAGGTCCGTCATGGCCGGCACGACCGTGGAGGTTGCCATGTAGAGGCCGAAGATCGACGTAATATAGACGACGGCGCGCAGGAGATTGGCGTTCAAAAAAATCAAACCTTGATCGAGTAACGCGTACCGAAGTGGCGCAAAGAGTCTTTGTGTCGGGCTTGTTCCTATGGCATAGCGGGTGCCATCTGGAATTTCAATGGATTGAAAATCGTGGACAAACTGCTTGTAGAAGCCGCACGGCGAGAAGTTCGGGAAATCTTTCCCGAGACGCCGTTGCAGTTGAATGAACATCTCAGCCGTCGGTACGGAGCCGAGATTTGGCTGAAGCGTGAAGACCTCACGCCCGTTCGTTCCTACAAGATTAGAGGCGCGTTCAATTTCCTGCGCAAGGCCGTTGCCGGTGCCGGCAAGGAGAAGATCTTCGTTTGTGCGTCAGCCGGCAATCACGCCCAGGGTTTTGCTTTCGCCTGCCGCCATTTCGGCGTCAAGGGTGTGGTCTTCATGCCGGTCACGACACCGCAGCAGAAGATCGACAAGACGCGCATTTTCGGTGCCGAATTCATCACCATCAAGCTGATCGGCGATATTTTCGACCAGTGCTATGCAGCAGCACGTGCCTATGTCGAAGAGAATGACGGCTACATGGTGCCGCCCTTCGACCATCAGGATATCATCGAAGGTCAGGCAACCGTTGCCGCTGAGGTGATGGACCAGCTTCCCGATGGCGCAAAGCCCGATCTGGTCGTCATGCCGGTCGGCGGTGGCGGCCTAGCTGCGGGTCTCACCGGATATTTTGCCGGTACGGTCGCGCGAAACAACTTTGTCTTCTGCGAACCGGAAGGTGCGCCAAGCCTGAAGAAGAGCATCGAAGCGGGCGAAGCCGTCACGCTGAACAAGGTCGATAACTTCGTTGATGGGGCTGCTGTTGCTCGCATCGGCGACCTCAACTTCCAGGCACTCAAAGATTTCCCATCCGAGCAGGTCGAACTGATCCCGGAAAACGCCATCTGCGTCACCATCATCGATATGCTCAATCTCGAAGGTGTGGTGCTGGAGCCAGCGGGCGCGTTGTCGATTGCTGCTCTGGAAAAGCTCGGCCGCGAGAGGCTGGAGGGCAAGCGGGTGATCTGCGTCGTCTCCGGCGGCAATTTCGACTTCGAGCGTCTCCCGGACGTGAAGGAACGCGCCATGCGTTTCACCGGGGTGAAGAAGTACTTCATCCTGCGTCTGCCGCAGCGTCCAGGCGCGCTTCGCGACTTCCTTAATATGCTCGGTCCGGATGATGACGTTGCCCGCTTCGAGTATCTGAAGAAATCGGCCCGCAACTTCGGCTCGATCCTCATCGGCATCGAAACCACGTCTCGCGACAATTTTACAACTCTGTTCGAGCGTTTCGAGGCGGCAGGGCTTGGCTATGAGGATATAACCGAGAACGAAATCCTCGCGAACCTCATTATCTGATCGAACGCATCATTACGCCGGGCGCGATACAAGCGCTCGGCGCAACGACAACAGGAAGGGTAAAGCATGGCCTCGTTCTTCTCGAAACTCTTTTCCGGCTTCGGCTCCGGCCAGTCGGATGCGCCAAACAAGGCGGAGACGTCCGAACCGCATCAGCATGGCGAATACACCATCTACGCCACGCCGATGAAGGAAGGTGCGCAGTACCGCTTGGCAGGCCGTATCGAAAAGACTGTCGGAGACGATGTGCTTGTGCATGAATTTGTTCGCGCCGACGTGTTCACCAGCATGGATGACGCGGTTGAATGCACGGTGCGCAAGGGCAAGCTGATCATTGACCAGAACGGTCCGAACCTGTTTGCCGACAAAAAATAACGGCCGCGACAAGCGCGACCGTTGGTATCTTTCGAAAAGAAGCGGCCGGAGCGGCCGCTTTTTTATGCGGCCTTCGCCAGTTCTTCGACCTTGGCATTGGCGGCAGCAATGGCCTTTTCGGCAGCTTCCGGACCGAATGCCAGACCTTCGATACGGATGACTTCGACATCCGTCATGCCCATGAAGCCGAGAACCGTCTTCAGGTAGGGCACGGCATGCTCAAGCGAAGCGGCCGGGCCTTCGGAGTACACGCCGGCAGCGGACAGAACGATGTAGACCTTCTTTCCGGTTGCAAGACCGATCGGGCCGGATTCGGTGTATTTGAAGGTCATGCCGGCGCGCGCGATGTTGTCGATCCAGGACTTCAGACCCGAGTAGATCGAGAAGTTGATGAGACCGGTGCCGATGATGACAGTGTCGGCTTCCATCAATTCAGCCACGCGCTTGTCGGAGTAATCGGCAGCGGAGGCCTCTTCCGGGGTGCGCTGTTCGGCAGGCTTGCGAATGGCAGAGGTGGTGACGGAATCGAGATGCGGGATCGGGTTCTGGCCGAGATCGAGATGGGTGATCTGGCCGTTCGACTGTGCGTTGATCTTCTCGGCAAGATCGGATGCGAACTTGTTGGAGAGCGATTCATTGCCACGCGGGCTGGAAGTGACGAGCAGAATCTTCGACATTTTGGTGCCTCTTGGTCAGTCTGGGGAGGATGGTGCGAGGCGCGGCCCCGCTTGGTTGACTTGGTTATCGGCCAGTTTTGCCATCTAGAAAACTGTGATAATCTGAAATCTATCTATCGATAAAATGGATGGGACATGGACGCCAACCCGACCCTTGACCAGTTGCAGGTCTTCTTGACCGTTGCCGAAACGGGAAGCTTTTCAGCCGCTTCGCGCGTGCTCAACCGCGCGCAATCGGTGGTGAGTTACACCATTGCCAATCTTGAGGCGCAGCTTGAGGTCAGCCTTTTCGAGCGCAGCGGCCGCCAGTCGAAACTGACCGACGAGGGCCGCGCCATGCTGGAGGATGCGCGAAGAATCGTAGCCGGATTGCAGGAAATGCGATCACGCGCCAAAGGGCTGAAGCAGGGCCTTGAGGCAGAGGTCTCCCTCGTTCTCAGCACCATGGTTCCAGCCGAGGCCGTGGTAGAGGTTCTTCGTGAATTCCGGGAGGAATTCCCGACCGTGTCGCTCACCCTCAATGTCGGTGAATTGGGTATGGTCATGGAGATGGTGAGAAGCCGTAAAGCGCTAATCGGCATTGGCGGGGCGGTCTCACAGCAGGATGATGGTCTGGTCCTCGAAAAGATCGGTCACTCCTTCATGGTACCCGTCGCGGCCAGTGACCACGCCCTGGCAAAATTGCACCGCCCGGTGACACTCGCCGATGTCCGTGAAGAGGTGCAGATGGTGGTGATGGACATGTCGGGGCTGACCAACGGCCGCGACTTCAATGTCCTGTCCTACAAGACATGGCGAGTCAGCGACATCGCGACGAAATACCAGTTGATCAAGGGTGGTCTTGGTTGGGGTGGGCTGCCCGCATCGCTGGTCAGGACCGACATCATGAATGGCAGTCTCAAGGTGCTTGACCTCGACGCCTACGAACTCGGCGAATATCCGCTATATTCCCTGCGAAAGGCCGATACGCCTGCGGGTCCGGCAAGCCAATGGCTGATCGATGGCTTTGAAAAGCGGCTGTCGAAATGCCCGGACAATAAGAGCTTCATGAACATCGTCCGCCCCATGCCCTTGAAAGACGCTGCCGAGTAAAGGCTTCTCCTTGCTCAGCAGAAAATCGAAGCGCCACAGCGTCGAGAAGTGGCGGCGACAGAACTGCCGCCGCCACGACCATTAGCCGAGCATCAGACGGAACTTGGCAAAGCCTTCGGCGCCATCGCCAGCGTCCTCGATCTTGGCACCCTTCACATCCTTGGCATATTGACGACCCTTCGGGCCTGTCTCGAAAATGGCTGTCGTGTCCGCCACCTTTGCGAAAGACCAGTTGTCGTCAGCCGATGGATTGATCGTGCCCTGATTCATGATGTAGCGCACGATCACGTCGCGGTTGGTATCGGGGGCGACGAAGATGATCTTGTCGCTGCCGATCGCCGGGAACTTGCCGCCGCCGCTGGCGCGGTAATTATTCGTGGCAACAACGAATTTCTGTTCCGGGTCAATCGGCTTGCCTTGGAACTGCAGATTGACGATGCGGCTGCTGTCCGGATTGACCGCCTTGCCATCCTTGTCGAACTTCGCAGGCTTCGACACATCGATCTGGTAGGTGACACCATCAATCACGTCGAAATTGTAGGACGGGAAGTCGCTGCTCAGCAGGGGAGCGTCCTTGGAACCGGCTTTGACGGTATTGAACATGCCAGCCGACATTTCCAGCCAGTCCTTGACCTGCGCGCCGTTGATGAGGACGGCCTGCACCGTGTTTGGATAAAGATACAAGTCGGCGACATTCTTGATCGCAATGTCACCGGCAGGGACATCCGTATAATAGTCGGCGCCGCCACGACCGCCAGACTTGAAGGGCGCGGCTGCGGAAAGCACCGGCAGGTCCTTGTACTGGCCTTCCTTCAGCATATCCTTGATGTACCAGGTCTGTGCATTGGAGACGATCTGTACGGACGGATCGTCCGCCACCAGCGCGAAATAGGAATAGAGCGGCGCAGAGCTCTTGCCGACGGGACGACGCACATAGGCGAGTGCTCCCTCGTGATCAGTCTTGACCGCTTCGATCACCTCGGGCTTGTCCTTCACATCGGCCACGATCTTGCGGTTGTCGTCGCGGTGGTAGATGGGACGGGCTTCCGAGGTGAAGTCGACGATCTTCCAGCTCTTGCCGTCCTTTTCGAGCAGGAGATCGATGAGGCCCATATGCGAGCCCCAGAAGCCCGCCATGACGGCGGGCTTGCCCATCAGCGTGCCCTTGACGGGATCGGCGCCCTCGATGCCATCCCATGTCTTCGGGCCGGGGAAGACCAGATGCTGGTGACCGGTAAATACCGCATCGATCCCTTGAACGCCTGCGAGATAAAGCGACGCATTTTCCATACGCTCGCTCTGGCCTTTGCCCTCGATACCGGAGTGGGAGAGGGCAATGACGATATCGGCGCCCTGTTCCTTCATCACCGGCACCCAGGCCTTTGCAGCATCGACGATGTCGCGCGTCTGCGCCTTGCCTTCAAGGTTCTTCGCGTCCCACATCATGATCTGCGGCGGTACAAAGCCGATGATGCCGACCTTGATCGGGCTTGTCGTGCCGGACCCATCGCGGATTTGCTTTTCCAGGATCACATAGGGCTTGAAGTAGAGCTCGTCCTGCTTCGGATCGGACGCCAATTGACCCTTGGTCAGGTTGGCGCAGACATAAGGGAATTTTGCCCCGCCCAGCGTGTTGAACATGAAGTCTAGGCCGTAGTTGAACTCGTGATTGCCGAGCGTGCCGCAATCATAACCGAGCACGTTCATGGCATTGATGACCGGGTGCTTGTCGCCCGCTTTCATGCCGCGCTCATAGGCGATGTAATCGCCAAGCGGGTTGCCCTGAAGAAAGTCGCCATTATCGACCAGCATGGAGTTGCCGGCTTCGGCACGCACGGCATCGATCAGCGATGCCGTCCTTGCCAAACCCAGCGTGTCGTTCGGCTTGTCGGCATAGTAGTCGTAAGGGAAGACGTGGACGTGGATATCGGTGGTTTCCATGATGCGCAGATGCGCCTGGTTGCCCGCAGCACGCGCCGCAAAAGGATGCAGCATGACGAAGGCGGACGAAGCCGCAATGCCGCTGAGAAGCGAACGGCGCGTGATAGGGTGAAGGCCGATAAGGGAAGACATGGAAACTCCTGATCTCAAAATACGATGACCTGTCTCAACCGCGACAAGGTAAAACGAATTGCTGAGGAGTCTACCAGCAAAATGACGCGTGTATGACGCAACCCATCCCGACAGTCGCATGAGCGAAATTTAATGTATCCCACACCGGCCTCGTCCTGGCTCATGCTCTGTCGATGCGGCACTGGAAGCAATTGTTGCGTGCCGAGCGTACATGCACATAGGCGACGTCCGGCCTTTCAAGCAGTTCCTGCGCGCGCGCCACGATCTTAGCCGTGGGTGTGACCGCACCCGTTCCGTAGACGATGCGGTCACCCGCATCGTAGCCCCGGACAATGTAGTCCGAACTGTTCAGCATTGGAGGTGGTACCTGTGCGGAATCATAAGACCCGCAGTCTTCCGCATGAATGAAAATCGGCCCGGTCTCGGCGTAAGGCTGCAGATGACGAAAGGGCCGGTAGGAGATTAGCAGGGCCGAGTCTCCACCCTTGATCAGACCGAGGCAGGCGCGGCAGGGCAGATCTGCTGAGGCGATCATTCGTTCAGGCACTTGGCCGTTCGAATCTCGTTCTCCAAGCCTGATGGCATCGACGTGGTCTTTGGGTATTGCGGTGAATAGGATGGCGGTCATGGTGGCTCCTTGCGACCTCGTTCAGTTGCTTCTTTGTCGCTATGGCTGCCAAACAAATCTCTATCCACCCGTTTCTTGCCGGTAAGCGAAACCAACCCATTGCGTGGACCGTTCTGTTTAGCGATCTATGCTGCGTCCTCGTTCTGGAAAGTTGACGTCAATGCTGCGAAGGTTTCGAGCCGTTCTTTCGGTCGCTTTTTTAGTGTCCGCCTTGCCGTCTGCGCATGCGCAGGTTGCGCCCGCACTTGACGATCTTTCAGACGAGCAGTTGCAGCAGACGGTCAATTTCGTCATCGGCAATGCCGTATTCGGCGTCTATCACGAAGCCGCCAAGATGCTGATCTCCGATTTCAGCCTTCCCGATGCGGACGACGGTCGCAATACCGCAGACCAGCTTGCCGGCACGATCATGCTGGAAGCCAACCAGGAGTGGCTGGATACGGCCATCGTCAATGCAACCGATAGCTGGTATCTCGCGCGTAGCTCAGGAGAGCTTCCCGAGCATAATGCGCCGCTGTATAGCGTTCTTGTCCCGAATGTCGCCCGCGACCGCCAGATGGCCTGCCTCATGGTCGGTAAGGACAATGAAGGCTACGGCGACCTTGCAGAATTGATGGGGCTGCCGAAGGATGAGTGGAAGGCATGCGAAGTGGCCTATCCGCAGACCGTGGCGCGCTGGAGCGACTTACTCAAACCCCATGTGAAGACGCCGGGCACGACGAAATTCGACATACGATATGAGCCTGCGCGCGATCCGTTTCTGGATATCTATGCGACGATGGTGAAGGAATCGAAGGTTCTCGATCTCATCGCCCGCGAATTTAGTGCTTATGAGCTCAAGGGCACGGTAAAGCTGACGGCCAGAAGCTGCGGGCGGCCGGATGCCTATTGGTCCGAGGAACGCCGCGAGATCACCTATTGCTATGAGCTTGCAAGATTTCACGGCGAGCTGATCGCTGCCCATCTTCTTGCAACCAATGGCGACCGTGGCGACGCACCTGCGAAAGAAATCCCGACCGCCGTCAATCTCGGCCAGGAGCTTTAAGAGCTGAGGCTCGATCTCGTAGAGCGAAGGCGAAGTAATGCCACGCTGAATGAGCCCGCCTCATCCGATCCAGGAGAGGCGGACGCCAGCCCGGCATCTTAGCCGCGGCGCGAAATTTCGAGATATTCGCTGTCGGTCAGTGGCTCCACCCAGGCTTCATAGGTGCTGACGGGGGAGAAGCCCATCATCTGGTAGAGCTGCAAGGCGCGCGGGTGGTCCAGCGTATTGGTGGAGACGGTGACCTTCTTGGGGTTGTCCTGCCAGATCGAGTAAAGCGCCTGAAGCAGGAACCATTTTCCGACACCAGCGCCAATCGCCTCTTCCATCAGACCGAAGTAGGATAGTTCGGTGACGTCGTCATTGCCTCTGTTGAACTCGAAGAAGCCAGCCGGCGAACCGTTGAGATAGAGCACTGTTACGCAGTTCTTTGGGTCGCGCAGCACGGCGGTAAGCTCGGCATCGCTCATGCGCATGCGCTTTTGCCAATGCCAGCGCTTGCCGACGCGCCAGTAGAGATAGCGATAAAAATGCAGCGGGATGTCATGCGTTCGCATGATCGCCGTCTGGATATTGACCGGCACCGCCAGGCTGACCTTTGGCGCCGATGTCATTTCAAGCTGGGTGACATGGGCTTTGAGGGGACCGTGTGGCTCCGTCTGCAGAGGCTCTGCCGGGCCAGTCACGATAGGCGTGTCCTCTTTCGATCCCCACTCCGACCATGAGCCGTCATAAAGCGAATTGTCCGAATGACCGAGCGACTCTAGCGCCAGCGTCACGACGGCGGCCGTCACGCCGGAACCGCAACTGGTGACGACCGGCTTGGAAAGATCGATGCCGGCCTCTGCAATCATCTTGCGGATGGTTGGCAGATCCTTGAAGTGGCCGTTCTCCGAAAAGGCAGTGGCAGGCAGGCTGCGAGCACCAGGCATATGGCCGGAACGCATGCCGGCGCGCGGCTCGGCCTCGTCTCCGGTGAAGCGGCCAGCACCTCTGGCGTCGGCAACCTGCTTTTCGCCCGTCTCGACGACAGCGCGCATATCGGAGAACGAGGTCACACGGTTGGCTTTGAACTCGGCGTGAAACTCTGCCTGCTCGATCTGCGGAGCTTCCGTCTCAAGCGGTTTGCCGGCAGCCTTCCAGCCATCGAGGCCGCCATCCAGCACATAAACCGTTTCGGCACCCATGACGCGCAGCATCCACCAGACGCGCGGCGCGGAGAAGAAGCCGGGGCCATCATAGACCACGATCGTATCGGTGTCGGTAATCCCAAGCTTGCCGACTTCCTCGGCAAAAAAATCCGGGGAGGGCAGGGAGTGCGGAAGGCCCGTCTCATGATCGGCAATTGCGTCCTGATCGAAGAAGACGGCGCCTGGAATGTGGCCGCTGGCATATTCCTGCTTTCCGTCGCGTTTATGTGCCGGCAGATACCAGGACGCATCGACGATGCGGAAGTGCGGTGTTCCAAGCTGCTGCTCGACCCAATCCGCCGAAACGACGAAACGGCTTTTATCGGTGCTCACGATGTTTCTCCCAGAAATCAGGCGGCGTCGGCGGGTTTGCCGAAGCGAATGCGGAAACGGCGGTTTTCCTTGCCTTTCTTTTCGATCTTGGCGATGTAAATCTCGCCGACTTCCTGCGTTTCCGACACATGAGTGCCGCCGCAGGGCTGACTGTCAACCGAAGAATTCTCGCCGATGCAGACGAGGCTGACACGGCCAAGCCCGACGGGTGGCCGGACATGCTTGGACTTGACGATGCCAGGATTGGCCGCCAGCTCCTCGTCGGTGATCCATTGCAGGTAGATGGGGTGATTCTGCTCGACGAGTTCCATCAGCTTGGCGGTGATCGCATCCTTGTCGATCGTCTCCGACATATCGAAATCGACCCGCGATTCATCCTCGCCAACGGCAGCACCGGTGATCGGCCAGGAGCAGACCACCGATAGGAGATGACAGGCGGTGTGCATCCGCATCAGCTTGTAGCGTCGCTGCCAGTCGATATGAAGGGTCAGCTTTTCGCCGATGTCCGGGGAGGGCTGACCGTCCAGGGGCACGTGAATGATGACGCTCTTGTCCGCGCCATGGCGCGTTACGCCGAGTTCGATCTTCGCGCCATCGGCCCGTTCGAGAAAGCCCGTATCGCCGGGCTGGCCGCCTGACGTGGCATAGAAGCAGGTCTGATCCAGCTCTACGCCACCATCTTCATGCACTGCCGTGACCACCGCTTCGCAAGTTGAAAGATAAAAATCATCACGAAACAGGGCATTCACAGGCATATTGCATTGACCTCAGACGGTTTCGTACGGAACCGAAATCTCTTTCTTCTCCGTCAACCAGGCCGGAAGGGGAAGCCCCTTGGAGCGCAGGAAGTCGGGGTTGAAGAGCTTGGACTGGTAACGGTTACCGTAGTCACAAAGTATCGTGACGATTGTATGCCCGGGTCCGAGGTCGCGGGCAAGCCGAATTGCGCCGGCAATGTTGATGCCTGAAGAGCCGCCAAGGCACAGACCGTCCTTGGTGATCAGTTCGAAGATGATCGGAAGCGCCTCGGCGTCCGAGATTCGATAGGCAAAATCCGGTGTAAAGCCTTCGAGATTGGCCGTTATGCGACCTTGGCCGATGCCCTCGGTAATCGAGGATCCTTCCGACTTCAGGACGCCGTTCTTGTAGAATTCGTAAAGCGCTGCCCCTTCCGGATCGGCAAGGCCGATCTTGATATCGGGGTTGAAATCGCGAAGACCGTCCGCGACGCCGGCTAGCGTCCCGCCGGAACCGACGGCGCAGATGAAACCGTCCACCTTGCCATCCGTCTGGTCCCAGATTTCCGGTGCGGTTGTTTCGATATGCGCCTGACGGTTGGCGATATTGTCGAACTGGTTTGCCCAGATTGCTCCGTTCGGATCGGTTGCGGCAAGCTGCTTTGCCAGACGACCGGAGACCTTCACATAGTTGTTAGGGTTGGAGTAGGGGGCGGCCGGCACTTCGACAAGCTGTGCGCCAAGAAGCTTCAGCGCGTCCTTTTTCTCCTGGCTCTGCGTCTCCGGGATAACGATCACCGTCTTGTAGCCGAGCGCGTTGGCAACCAGCGCAAGCCCGATGCCGGTGTTGCCGGCCGTACCTTCCACAATCGTGCCGCCGGGACGTAAGAGCCCGCGTCGTTCCGCATCTCGAATGATGAACAGCGCGGCACGATCCTTGACCGACTGGCCTGGATTCATGAACTCGGCCTTGCCCAGAATTTCGCAGCCCGTGGCCTCGGATGCTGCCTTGAGGCGGATGAGCGGGGTGTTCCCAATTGCGGTCAGCACGGAAGAATGGATGGTCATGATCAGGCCTTCTGTCCAGTCAGCGATTCAAAGCCGTTATGTCGTTATCTAACGGCCTTGTGACAAGAAATTATCTTCTGGCGAAGAGGGTTCCAGCGCAAAATCTTGCTGATGCCCAGGTTATTCACTCTTCTTGATATGGGAGTAGGCCTCAAGCGCACGCTGGCGTGCCTCATTATGATCGACGACGGGCTTTGGATAGGTCTTGCCCAATTCGATCCCGGCCTTGTCCAGCACATGCTTAGGCGCATCGAACGGCTTGTGAATGTACTTGGCATCGAGCTTCGAAAGCTCCGGCACGAAAGTTTTGACATAGTCTCCGTCGGGATCGAACTTCTCGCCCTGAATGATAGGATTGAAGATGCGGAAGAACGGCGAGGCGTCGGCACCCGATCCGGCCACCCACTGCCAGTTGCCAGCATTCGAGGCAGGGTCGGCATCCACAAGCGTATCACGAAACCACTTCTCTCCTTTACGCCAGTCGATCAGCAGATGCTTGATCATGAAGGACGCCGTGATCATCCGCACGCGATTGTGCATGACGCCGTGCTTCCACAACTGCCGCATGCCAGCATCGACGATCGGGTAGCCGGTCATGCCCTTCTTCCAGGCGTTGAACTTTGCCGTGTCCGTTTTCCATTCGAACGCATCGAAACTGTCGTTCCAGTTCTTCTCGTCGAGTTTGGGGAAGTGGAAGAGAAGATGGTAGCAGAACTCGCGCCAGACGATCTCCTTGCGAAACCGGCTGATGTCGTTCGAGGCGATGTGGGAGGAAAGGCCTTTGGTGGCGTGCCAGAGCTGGGCAGGCGTGATCTCCCCGTGGGTTAGGTGCGGAGAGAGCATCGAGGTTGCAGGCTGTGCTGGGAAGTCACGACCCTTCTCATAGCCCTTGAGCGCGCTATCGATGAAATCGTCCAGCCGCTCTTTGGCTCCCGCTTCGCCCGGCGTCCAGACGTCCGAGAAATCCTTTGCCCAATCCGGTTTTGTCGGCAGGAGCTTCCAACTGTCCAGCTTTTCCGACGTCGGCCAACTGGAAGGCGCTGATATCTGGCGCGGCTTGCCCGTGGGCTCTGGCGGCTCGTCTCCACCTTCGATGGCGCGCCAGAAAGGCGTGTAGACGCGGTAGGGTCCGCCACTCTTGGTCTTCACCTTGGATGGTTCGTGCAGGAGATGGCCCGAGAAACTCTCGACCTCGTATCCATCATCGCGAAGCTGCTTCTTGAGGTGGCTGTCGATCTCCACACCATCGGGGTCGTAACGACGGTTCCAGAACACAGCACCAGCGCCCACGTCACCAATAAGTGACTTGAGGATTTTGCTGGGGTCTCCACTGCGCAGGATGAGGCGACTTTCAAGCTTTTCCAACTGGTCGGAAAGGGCTTTCAGCGAGTGATGAAGCCACCACTCCTGCGCGCCACCCAAAGGGCCGTTTGAGCCCTGTCGATCCTCGCGTATATAGAGAGGAATGATCGCTCCGCCATGCTCCCGCGCGGCTGCAAGGGCGCGATTGTCAGAAAGGCGCAAGTCCTTGCGAAACCAAAGGATTATGGGGCTGTCCTGCGTCGTCATCGGCTTTCCTTCTGCTTTCATTTTTAACGCGCGTAAGGGGGTTTTGCTCCCCTGCAACGAGGGTAATACGGTGGTGCGATACCTATGGTTTTTGAAGGGTAAATTTTGTTGGGTTTAAATCAAAACAGGTGGAACCATATGCCGGACGTGACGTTGGAGGCACGTGAATTGAGAATGGAAGACCCACCAATGATGCTGAATGAAGTAAAATGGGATGCGCCTGTTGTGATCTCTCTTGAGAACGGCGCGCCTCGCACCTTCAACGGCGTTTATGAAGCCTTTGATTTTCTCCAACACGAGTGGCCCAGCCGCCATGGCAAGGCGTATGAGCAGGCGTTGCGCCTTTGCAGGGCGTCGCTTCTGGGAAGCGTTTCCGGCGAGATCGCACGGACCGCTTTCGTTGAGGCGAGCCGGGATGCAAACCGCCTCGTGGAGATGCCTAAGCTCGCATCGTAAGCGACCCGTTCGATCTTCAGATTAAGAAGACCTTTTCAGCCACCCGCCGCGTTCCCGCCGGGTGGCTTTTTGCTGCGCTCTATCACTTGGATGTCGGGGTGAGGCAGCCGTTTACCGACACATCTTCGCCTAAAAATCTTTGATAAAGCCTCGACTTAACCTCAAAAAAATGGTTGCTGAAACGTTAACCCCGACGCTCGTTTGGCCGAATGGGACTGAAATGGGGCAGGCCGGTGACGCGCAAAATCCGCTACTCAACCTTCTCTACTGCCATGGGGTTTTGCGCCTTCGCATGGCATGAAGGCGGCATCTGCCGTTTCCAGTTGCCCTTTGATTTGGAAGATGATGCGAGGGCCCATCTATCACGCCGTCTGCCCAATGCCGAACATTCCGACCCGAGTGCGGAAGCAAGGCCTCTATTGGAAAAGGTGAGAGCCTATTTCAAAGGTCAACCGGTCGAATTTCTGAATATCCAACTTGATGTCGGCCCTCAAAGTGATTTCTTTTCAACGGTTTATGGAATCGTGCGGGCTATGCCGTGGGGAACATCGAAAACCTATGGTGAAATCGCGAAGGAATTGAATGCTCCCCCGCAAGCTGCTCAGATCGTTGGGCAGGCGATGGCAAAAAATCCGCTGCCGCTTCTTATCCCATGCCATCGGGTTCTTGCCGCTGGCGGTAAGCCGGGTGGCTTTTCGGCTGAGGGCGGCGTGAAGACGAAGCTGCAAATGCTGGCGTTGGAAGGTCTTTTCAACATTCAGCCAAAACCCGAACAGGCTTCACTATTTTGATAACTCCAAGGGCGATTTTGGGGCATAACATACCCATAATCGCCCATGTCTCGTCAAATTCTGGCTAGATTCGGAGCATAGACGGCTCATCAGCAGTCGTCGTGAGCGAGACGTTTCGCTCCTAAGACTGCCCTACTTTGAATGTGCGCAAGGACACTTCGGCGCGGGCTGGAGCCAAGTTGTCCTGTGCTTTTAAAGGGCAAGAGAGTGAGAGTATCTGCGTTTCTTTTGGCTGTGGGGCTGTGTGCCGCGGTCATAACGCCCGCCTCGGCGGGCATGTTGAACCAAGCCGAGCAATATGCCGGTCTTCATGAAGGCAAGAACAACAAGACGCTGAAAGCAATTTTGGGCGTCAACCCTCGTAAAACTCCGTGGTGCGGCCACTTTCTCAGCGTTGTTGCCGAGAAATCGGGACGTACCCCACCAAAATCCTCCGGTTTCGCCAAATCCTGGAAATCCTTCGGTTACGCTGTTCCGGTCGGTGCCGCCAAACCCGGTGACGTTGTGGTCGTCAGAAGCGGCAAGCGATATCACGCAGGCATCCTGAAGAGCATGAGTGGTGCCACTGCTCAAATCCTCGGCGGCAACCAGTCCGGCCGCGTACAGGTGTCCAACTTCAGCCGCAAGTCCATCGTCTCTGTTCGTAGGTAATCGCGCTTCAAGTTAAAGTACGCCCGGGTACACCCACGAAAGCGTGGCTGGCAGCATGGCGCTCACAAGAGAATCTATGGTGGGTTTAACGTCACCCTAGGTCCCTTTCCGCACGCGGTCTACGGCTGTTCACGTGTGCCTGGAGCGGCATCGCGCTGGTCGTCATCTTCCAGGTCCGTTGCAACGATAAAAGCGTCTTCGTGCTGGCGTGCCGCCTGCCGACGTGCTCTGAGGCTGGTCAGCTCATCGGGGTCCAACTCCTGCTGATGTTGCGTCAGATCGCCTTCCGTTTCGAAACGCGCGACATCTTCGTCTTTGATGTCGAGGTGATTCTTCTTGTCGATCGTCGATTTGTCGTCGGTCATGGTACGCTCCCATCGATATTGAATGATTGTCGGGAGGGAAACGGGCAGGGCGCCGCTTCGTTCCTTTTTGTGACCACTCCATCCCGTATGACAACACCGTCAAAGCATGGGCGCAGGAACCAAATAAGAGTGCCGATTGTTTTCCGATATCGAAAACGGGAGAAGCACCATGCAAGTCGATCGTGAATCCGAAATACGCAACAAGGCTTATGAGAAGTGGGAAAGCGAAGGTCGGCGCGATGGCGACCACGAGCGCCACTGGCAAGAGGCAGAATTGGAAATCGATGCGACACGCAACACATCTGTGTTGGGCGTGGAGGATGAAGACGCTACGGGTCAATCGCCTGCGGTCGTCTCTCTGAACCGCGAGCAGTCGCAAGACAATGGTAAGTCCGATGACGAGCTTGAAGAAGGTCTGGAAGACACCTTCCCAGCGAGCGACCCGGTCTCCGCCACATCCACAGCGGTTTCCGGCCGTGCTGGCAAGCGTTGAGATCCAGCAGGTTTCAACCAAAGCTGGATGTTCGAAGTGTTAAGGCGATCGCCACGGCGGTCGCCTTTTTCGTGTGCGATCAGACATCTCCCGGTGACTAAGGTGTCTAAAGCATGGTCCACGCAAAAGCGTGCCGCGGTTTTGCGATAGAGACATGCGATAGCTAGGGCCTAAGGCCTGAGGCGCTAATCTGAAAGATTGCGACACGCCTTAGTGGACGGCCGGCTCCTCGTCCCCAAGAAAGCTCCTGATGCCATCCCGTTCGCATGTTGCGAGAAACTCTTCCCAGGCGTCCTTGTCGGTGGCGAAGGGCTCGTCCCAGGTCGTCACGTCGTCCTCTTCGGAGATGACCTCCAGCTGCCAGTCCTGCTGCGTTCCGGCGGGCCGGAAGATATCCACGAGCACGGTGATGCCGTCATCCTCGAACTCTCCCGAAAATTCAGAGTGTTCCAACTTTTGTTTCTTGGACATATCAGCCTCCCGCTCCGGTCGGCGCATCGGGCGCCAGATGTTCTTTATATTGTACTGTCTCAGACTGGTCGGTATCGAATTCGCCGGGCGACTTCAGAAGACGTAGACCCGGACCGCCGGCTGCAGATGTCTGATTGTTGTCGATGAAGGAAATTCCGGCCTTCTCCAAAGCAGCACGAAGCCTGTCGCTCAATTCAGGATCAGATCCGCTTTGGCCGCTCTCAAAAGACGCCAGATCCGCTAGATCTACCCCTGCAGCTTCGCCAAGCTTTTCCGGGGACCAATCGAGCATTGCGCGCGCGGCTCTGCATTGCGAAGCGGTGATCGACATATCCGCAGTCTCCATTGCGATAGATGACCGAAGCGGCTGCCTTGATCCTTATTCGTCGTAACGAATATGCGATCTCGTCGCAACGATGTGTACACCCCAGACGTTGATGGTCGGAGATTTTTCAGCGGTATTTTTTGGAGAGATATCTTGCTTACAACGCGGTCGATTGTAAAAATGGCTCCCCGGGCCGGATTCGAACCGGCGACCTGTCGATTAACAGTCGAATGCTCTACCGCTGAGCTACCAGGGAACGTGCGCCGCTTGGCGTGGCGTGAGCGGGGTAATACAAACGCTTTGACGATTTGCCAAGCGCTTTTTTCAAAAAAAATGAATTCCTCTTGTTTTATCCACCGAAGGCCCCACGTTTCCGGGCATGACGATGTTGAAAAAAATTGTCCCAACCCTGTCGAGCTGAGGTGATCTGGCGTGAATTTCGGTATTCACCCCAAAACGGGGCGGCTTCACATGGGCAAATGGAGCGTGGCGATGCCGCGCTCGCGTATCGGACGCATCGTTATCGGCACGGTGCTCGTGATTTGCGGCCTTCTTGGCTTCTTGCCAGTTCTCGGCTTCTGGATGGTTCCGCTCGGACTTTTGGTGCTGTCTCAGGATTTGCGCTTCGTTAGGCGCAAGCGCCGTCAGTTGGCCATCTGGTGGGAATATCGCAAGCGCGCCCGTCAGGCGCGCCGCGAAGACGCTGAAGGCATCAAGCGCCCGTAAGCGAGTTGCTGAGGCCCTGGCCGGCCCACACCGCCGCATAGGCCAATGCTGCGAAGTAAATCGTCGTCAGCGCGAGAAACAGGTAGCCACCAAGCACGGTCGCTCCGTCACGCTGAATCATGCCCGCGGAGAACAACAGGATGGCGATCCCCGGCAGGGTGTTGGAGAAGGGAATGAAGCCGAGCGGCATCATCAGCAACAGGCCTGCCACCATGATGGCGATACCGTTCACCCGGTTCATGATTGCACCGGTCGTCAGGGAAAGCAGGCGTGGGCGAATATACTTATCCAGCCAGGACACGATATTGATGCCCTTTTGCAGCGCAGGCACAAGGCGCGCCGTCTCCATCTGCCGATCCAGAATGCGTTTGGGCAACCACGGCAGCCGGTTCAGAATGATGGCAAGGCTGATCATGATGATGGCTGCCCCAAACACCGTGCTGACGCCTGGAATGGAAACGGGGATGAGGAAGGGCAGGGAGGCGATGGCGCACATCAGAAGGAGGCCTTGTTCTCCGATGGCCTCCATCAATTCCCGCAAAGTGATCGTCTTTCCGCCAAGCTGATTGATCAGCTTTTGCAAAACGGAACTGAGATTTTCAGACGTATCTTTGAACGCGAAGTCCTGCGTCATGCTTTCTCCCGAAATCAATTGAACTCGGGGATTGATAGCATTCGCGCCCACAAGTGACTATCCGCAAATGCTCAAGGGATAGGCGGTCAGCGTCAGACTTACGGCAATGGACGACTTAATTCGTCAGTGAGAAACCCACTTGTTGTAAGCACCCAGCAGAAGAACAACCATCAAGATGCCGAGAATAAACGGGTTCAACGAAGTAAAGAAATTAACGTAGTCCATAACTGTCTCCTCCTCAGTATGTCCTCGCCCCTCCATTCTACGCCGAATCGGCGGAAACGCCAGAATAAAAGGAATTGATACTGCGCTGCAGCAAGGACCGCCGCAGATATCGATAAACGAGAGTATTTTGACATTTCGCGCCGCAGCAATTTTGTATATTGAGCATGATGATGCTGCGCTGCATCATTTGCCATTTGCGCATTTGATCGGTAAGGCAGGCACGAAAGCCGCTACGAAGTCGCAGCGGCGACAAGCGCAGGCCGTGGTTGGGCCGACCCAATGCAAAAATCGCTGGATTGAACGGAGAACAAAATGCTGAAGGGTCTTTATGCCTGGGCGATGAACCTTGCGGCACGCAAAACCGCCGTCTGGTGGCTGGCCGTCATTGCCTTTGTCGAGAGCTCCATCTTCTTTCTGCCCGCAGATGTCCTGTTTCTGCCCATGGTTCTGGCAAAGCCACGCAAGGCAATGTTCTATGCGACGGTCGCGACGGTCGCATCGGTTCTTGGCGGAATCGCCGGGTGGTATCTCGGCCATTACGCCTTCGAAAGCGTTGCTCGTCCGCTCTTGGAGTTCTACGGCAAGCTGGATGCGTTCGAGCATCTGAAGGCTTCGGTGGATTATGAAACGATCGTCCTCCTGTTGATCACCTCCGGACTTGCGCACCTCCCGCCGATCAAGGTGGTGACGATCCTGTCCGGTGCCGCAAATATCAGCCTTGGGCTTTTCATCGTGACGGCCATCGTGACGCGAGGTGCGCGATTCTTCATTCTGGCCGGTCTTCTGCAGCGTTACGGCGAAAGCATCCGGCACTTCATCGAGAAGCGCCTTGGCATGATCGCAGCACTCGTTGCCAGCGCCCTGATTGCCGTCTACGCCGTCTATATCTTCGTGCGGTGACATCGTCTGCGCCTGCGCGCTTGCAGGTCAGAAACGTTCATCTTGATGTCAGCCTCAGCATCTATCCCTTCCGTCAATAGCAGTTGGAAGATGGATAGAATGCGCAAAAAAATGATCACGCTTGGGAGCGCCTTGGCGGTCCTGCTGTTGAGCTTCTTCGCCTATCTCGGCTTCCTGCAGCTTTCCGGGAATTTTCATGAGGTGTTGGCCGGCGAACTCTATCGTTCGAACCAGCCCAGCGCCGAGCAACTGGCGCTTTATGTGAAGCAGCACAATATCAAGACCGTCATCAACCTGCGCGGTAAGAATGATGGCTCGACCTGGTACAAGGACGAGGTTTCCGAGTCTAAAGCACTCGGCGTAAATCATGTCGATTTCGCCATGTCGGCGCGTGAGACGCTATCGATGGACAAGGCCGAAGCGCTTGTCGAAATCATGCGCACATCGCCAAAGCCGATCCTCATCCATTGTCGCTCCGGCTCCGACCGCACAGGCCTCGCCTCCGCGATCTATCTGGGCAAGATCGCAGGTGTCGATCCTGAAACCGCGGAAAAGCAATTGTCCATTCGCTATGGCCATCTGGGTGTGCCGGTCATTTCCGCGGCCTATCCTATGGATGAGAGCTGGGAGCGGATCGAAAATGGTTTGGCGCAAATGTAACCGCCACGACCAGTAGTGCTATCGCTGCGGTTGGCTCATCTCCATAAATTTCACGTCTCGCTTTTGCGCCTTTTTCAAGAGCGGGACTCATCCCATGTCCGGGAAGTTCGCCAAGTCAGAGCCTCCAAGTGGCGGGTCGATTCGTCGTTTACCCGTCTTTCGCTGAAGTACCTTCCTAAGCCAAGCGTGGTTGATTCCGCAAACAATCTGTCGCGGCAAGCTGGGTTAGCCTTGCAGGTTTGGCATCCAATCATAAAAATGTGAGACATGACGTGACGCAACGATCCTCGAATAGAGGTCTTGCCAAACAGGATGCGCCCATGACCAAGTCTCAGATACCCGCCTTACGCCCCACTGCCGCTTGCCTTGCTGTTGGGCTGATCCTTGTGATGAGCTCGGCGGCTGGTGCGGCCGTGACCGGCGATCGTCGCGCGGTATCGGAACCGACCTTGCCCACACAGCTCTGCGCCACGCTTTCACCGCAGCCAGCGGCGCAAAGTGCACAAGCGCAACAGGTGCTGGATACACAGCGGCTTCAGGCGGCAATTGATGCATGCCCCGCAGGTCAGGCCATCAAGCTGGTCGCCGGCAATGCTGGGGGCCGATTCGTCAGCGGCCCGCTGACAATCCGTTCCGGTGTCACCCTCTGGCTCGACCGGGGCGTAATATTGGCCGCAGTCGCTGATCCTCAAGCTTATGACCGCGGCAGCGGCACGTGCGGAACAATCGATACGAAAGGGGATGGCTGCCGCCCCTTCCTTCTGTTTGAGAAAGCGCAAGGCGCGGCTCTGGTCGGTGACGGCCTCATCGATGGTCAGGGTGGGGAGGTCATGGCTGGCGGCAAGGAGACCTGGTGGCAACTTGCCCGCAGAGCCCAAAGCCAAGGCGGCAAGCAGAACAATCCCCGGCTGATCCAGGTCGATGACGGCGCAGACATCGTTTTCTACCGCGTGACGCTGCGCAATGCGCCGAACTTCCATATTATACTGAACCGTGTGAAGGGCGCCACGCTTTGGGGTGTGCGCATCGATACGCCCGCAGATGCGCGCAACACGGATGGCATCGATCCTGCCGGTTCTCAGGATGTGACCATCGCTCACAGCTTCATCCGTGCCGGGGACGACAATATCGCTATCAAGGGCGGGAGCGCTCCGACCCGATACGTCTCGATTGTAAACAGTCACCTCTACTGGGGCCATGGCCTGTCGATTGGCAGCGAGACCGAATCGGGTGTGAGCAACGTCCTCGTCCAAAACGTTACCGTCGACGGGGCGACGTCGGGACTGCGTATCAAGAGCGATATCAGTCGGGGTGGGCTCGTCACTGGCATCCAATATGAGAATGTGTGCCTGCGCGGCAATCTGCGCCCGATCGACTTTGACACGCGTTACGACAAACAGGCTCACGGCTCGAAGATACCGGTTTACCGAGACATCCTGCTGCGCAGTGTAACAGGAGAGACAGGAACGCTGGTTCTCCGGGGCTATGATGCCACCCATCCGCTTGAAGTGACGTTCGACGGTGTGCGCTTTGATCCCAAAGCAAGCTGGCAGATCGACAACGCCACCCTATCTGTCGGTCCGGGTGGCCTCATACCCCCACCGCCTGTAAAGGTATCGCCTGCCTCTCAACCTTCCGCAACGTCTGACAAAGCATCGCCACCCGATTGCACCGCACGCTGGCTGGATTTCCCAGAAGTGAACTGACCGCCAGGCTCACCTTCGCAAACCCGATTTTCTGTTTTTGTTTGCGGACTTTATTTTTAGGGTTGCGTGCGACACGCCTTCTATATAAACGCGTCTCTTGTGTCGGAGCGTAGCGCAGCCCGGTAGCGCACTTGACTGGGGGTCAAGGGGTCGCAGGTTCAAGTCCTGTCGCTCCGACCATTTTTGAGGTTCTCCCCAAGCCTCGATTTTTCTGAGAAACACCTTGGGATCAGCCCTTTGACCATCTTCGCATGGAGATGGCGCGGCTCTTTATCTTCACCCATTAATCCACCCAATCGTTCATTTTTGAATTTTCTAATGGAACGCTCAAGCGGGGCGACGTGTTAGTCCATCGTAACAAATCGAGGCGTCGCTGGGGATGCTTCGAAAGAGATGGAGAGAGAAATGAACAGCATTATCTATATTGTAGGTCTGGTTGTAGTCGTTGGCATGATCCTGTCTTTCGTGGGCTTGGCCTGACAGGACAGGCGTCTCTAATGTGTATGAGGCGCCGATGCGCGCGAGGTAGCGCAGCAAGATTGTGTGCTGCGCCCCTCCCGAAGGCGATCAGTTTTCCTGAACGGACACGCCGTTTGGTCCGATATTCATTTCGATACCCTTAGGCTTCGACTCTTCGTGCCACACATAGATGCCAAGAGCGGCGACGAGTACGACCAGCGCGCCGATGATGAAGTAGAGATTGTTAGACCGCGTCATTCGGATTTCCCCTGAAAATGAAGATGTACGGCTGAACAACGCGGAAAATCCTGCCCGGTTCCACCGGGTAGGTGGTAATCGGCTACGGGTCCGTCAGTATGCGTTTTCTGACTTCAACAGGCGGATCGGTGTCAGGAAAAGAATCTTGAGATCGAGCCAAAGAGACCAGTTTTCAATGTAGTAGAGATCGAAAGCGGTGCGCTGCTTGATCTTGTCGCTGTTGTCGATTTCGCCGCGCCAGCCGTTGATCTGCGCCCAACCGGTAACGCCTGGCTTGACCTTGTGACGGGCGAAATAGTGTTCTACGACCTCGGTATATTTCAGGTCGCCCGTCTGGGCATGGACGGCGTGTGGCCGGGGACCGACGAGGGACAGATCTCCCGCCAACACGTTGAAAAACTGAGGCAGTTCGTCCAGCGAGGACTTGCGCAAGAAACGGCCCACCGGCGTGACGCGCGGGTCATTCTTGGTCACTGCCTTGACAGCGCTTGGATCGCTCATTTCGGTATACATTGACCGGAACTTCCAGACGTTGATGGTCTCATTATTGAAGCCGTGGCGCTTCTGCCTGAAGAACACCGGACCTTTCGACGTTGATTTAACCGCGATCGCGGCTCCGATCATCACGGGCCAGAGCAGGAGCAGAGCGATGACGCTGAAGAGAATGTCGAACATCCGTTTCGCCACGCCGTCCCAGTCCCGAATGGGCTTGTCCACGACGTCGAGCATCGGCACGCCGCCATCGCGGGAATAGGAGCGGGGTCTGAAACGCAGCTTGTTGGCATGGGCCGCAATGCGGATATCGACGGGCAGCACCCAAAGCGTTCGAAGAAGCTCCATGATGCGCGCTTCGGCGCTGATGGGCAGCGCGATGATCAGCATATCGAGTTTCGTCAGTCGCGCGAACTCGACCAGTTCCCCGAACGTGCCGAGCTTCGGGTAACCTGCGACGATATCGGGCGAGCGGTTACCGGTGCGGTCGTCAAAAATGCCGCAGATACGGATATCGTTATCGTGGCGTTCCAGAGAACGGATCAAATCTTTGGCTGCCTGACCCCCGCCGACGATGACGGCGCGGCGCTCCATGACCCCGTTGCGACCCCAGTGACGAATAGCGAGCCCGACGATCGATCGTTCCAGAAGAAGAAAGACTGATCCCGCGGCGACCCACCAGGCAAAGCCTGCCCAGGAGTAGCCATCCTCCCTCAACAACATGTACATTGCGCCGGCTGTCACGGCGCATGCGGTGACGTATGAACCGACGATGCGCGCGGCCATGGCTAGAGGGCGGCGCAGTGAGGGGAGCTGGTAGGTATCGGTCAGCTGAAGCAGAAGAGCGGTGAAACCTGCGTTGAAGAGGCAGGTGACGACAAGCGCCAGGTGAACCCGCCAGCTGCCGGAGATTTCCATGCCGTTGAGGACGAGCGCAATGATCGAAAGGCCGACGAACTCGAAGAGGCGCAGCTGACCGATCACCATATTCGGTGAGTGGCTGGTATCGCGAAGTTGATTGGCGACCTGCCGGGCGAGGGGATTGAGGGTCGGCTTATTGCCGTCGCCTGCCGCTTTCTGAGAGAGCTGCAACCGCACGACATCGAGATCGGAGCTTCGTCCGTCTCTTTCTTGATCGCCCATAGACTTATCCCGTCATCATTTTTCAGATACAGATAAGCCATAGATACTAAAAGAAGCGTTGACGATTGCCATTCACGGAATCGCTTTACACTTTTGATGTCACTGAAGCGCTGCCAAGAAGTACCAGGCCGCTACAGCAGTAATGGGGGCGGGATACGCAATACCAGTTTACCCGCAACTATGGACAGAGGCTTAGGCCGCCGGATCGGCGCCTGCCGCTTCTGCCGCTGAACTTGAATTTCTGGCTTTAGCTTTGGTGAAGCCAGGGAGCGCTACGACGCAGTTTCCTCAAAAGAAACGTTCCCGCACATAGATGGTGTCGCCCCCCAGCACAGGTGCTGAGATCAGCACGCGTCCGGTGTTGACCTCGGCGTTGAGTTTACGCGTCACATCGACGTCGCGCTGGTTTGCACGTGAGGTGAAGCCTCCTGCAATGGCAATGGCGTTCTGGATCGTCATGCCGGGGACGTAGGAATACTGCCCCGGTCTGCCCACTTCACCCATGACGAAGATCGGGCGATAGCGATCGACCTCGATGCTGACATCGGGATTGCGCAGATAGCCTTTGCGGAGTTGTGCGGCGAGCGCTGCTTCAACCTGCTTGGCCGTTCGGCCGCGTGCCGGAATTTGCCCAACGAGCGGGAAGGCGATGTAGCCCGCCTGGTCGACAGTGTAGGTGTTGGTGAGGCCGGCTTGATCGAAAACGGTAACGCGCAACCTGTCGCCGCTATCCAGACGATAGGGCTGTAGGGCAGCGGCATTGATGGCGGAGGGCGCGGGTTGATAGGCAGCGCAACCACCAAGCGTCATCGTCGCGGCGAGGGCAAAAGCTGATATCAAACGTGGGATGGCGAAATTCATTCGCAATCATGCTCCGGGGACATTTCTTGACCTCAGTTATCCGTTCGTCATGGTTAATTCCGGGTAAAGAAAACTTTTTTTGGAAGAATTTCGCTGGAGATCGTCGAAGTACCGCTTGGCGTCGACTGTTTAACGCTTGTGTTACTGCGACGCGGTTAGAAGGGTAGAACTGTAACCGTGCGAGCAAAGCTGCCGGCGATGAGAAAATGAAGGCGCCATGACCGCGAACGACAATGCGACCGAACCACAGGATGATCTTGATCGCGCCGCTGAGGAAGCGGGGCTTCCGATAGCCTATGTTGCGGATCTTCTCGTCATGCCAGGCGCCAAGCCCGTTGCGGTTGTCGCGTCACCCAGTGGGGCGGATGGATCGACAGCGACCGTCATGCTGGCAAGAGCGATTGCCGAACTGGCGCGATCCGTGGTGCTTGTGGACATGACCGCGACGGGGGCTCCTTCGCGGCTGATGGTGTCGGACGAATCGCTCCCGGGCATCATGGATCTCCTGACGGGTGATGCAGCCTTCGGCGAAACCATCCATCGTGACCGGCTCTCCACGGCGCATATCGTTCCGCAAGGCGTGGGCTCGGGACATCGCGTCAGCGGCGTACTCGAGCGGCTCGTGATGGTGCTCGGCGCATTGTCGGGGAGTTACGATACTGTGCTGCTCGAGTTCGGCGCAGCCAATCCCGCTGAAATCTCGCGCGTCCTCAAATATGTCGATGCGGATATCGTGCTTTCCGTTCCGGATGGTGATCCTGAGGTGCTGCGTGAGGCAGAGACGGCGTTCCGCGCGAGCGGACACAGCCAGATCATTCCGATGGTATCGGCAGCGAGAGCCTGACCCAGGCCGCACCACTAACAGCCTGAAACGCGTCGTTTTTCACGCTTCCAGCGAAACGAGTTATTTCTGCCGTTTCGGACCGGCCATCCATTTGATGATCAGCATGGCTGGCAAGATCCACAGAAGACCGGACAGCACGAAATAGCCGAGGTGAACCCACCACGGCGAGTTTGCGAGCGTTGCCGAGGCGAAGGCTGTGGCAACAACCGCATAGGTCACGACCAGCAGAATGATGATGATAGTGCCGATGAATGATCTAAGGCGGGGATGCATGGCTGATGTCTCGTCCGTCACGTGTTCCTGGGATTCCTCTATAGCAGCGCCCGTCAAAAACGGTATCGCTTTTCGCAAGCGGATTTGCCGCGACCCGATGCCGCAAAGGCTAACCCCTTGTTTTGCCCAGCCGCTTGAGGCAAACCAATGTTAGGAATTGTGGAGTGTCAAGAATGCGATCCGATACGCTGGCGACGGCGGATGCCTCTGTCGAAAAACGGGTGAAAACGGCTTTGCAGCAGCAGGAGAGCAACCGCAAGCTTCTGCGCATCTGGCTGCGCGTCGTGCTGTTCACGCTGTTCTGTCTCGTCCTCGTGGGCGGTGCCACACGCCTGACCGAATCGGGTCTTTCGATCACCGAATGGAAGCCGATCCACGGCGCCATCCCGCCCTTGACGGTCGCCGAATGGGAAGAAGAATTCCAGCTCTACAAGCGTATTCCGCAATATCAGGAAATCAATCGCGGCATGTCGCTGGACGAGTTCAAGACCATCTTCTGGTGGGAATGGGCGCATCGTCTGCTGGCGCGGGCCATCGGGTTGATATTTGCCCTGCCGCTTGCCTATTTCTGGCTCACAGGGCGCATCGAAAAACGCCTGCGCCTGCCACTGGTCGGTCTTCTGGCGCTTGGAGGTTTTCAGGGTTTCGTCGGCTGGTGGATGGTATCGTCCGGCCTGGTCAACCGCACGGACGTCTCCCAATACCGGCTCGCGACCCATCTGACGATCGCCTGCCTGATTTTTGCTGGCTGCATGTGGATATTGCGCGGTCTTTCCTATCATTCTCCAGAAGCATCGCATGAGCGCGAGGGCAGGCGATTTGCGGCCCTTTTGGCGGTGCTTTGTCTCGTCCAGATCTATCTCGGCGCGCTCGTTGCCGGCCTCAATGCCGGTCTTTCCTACAACACATGGCCGCTGATGGATGGTTCACTGATCCCTGGCGATCTCTTCATCCAGCAACCCTGGTGGATCAATCTCTTCGAGAATCCTAAAACGGTGCAATTTGTCCACCGAATGGGCGCCTATACGCTGTTTGCCGCGACACTCTGGCACATGGTCAGCCTCTGCCGCAGATTGCCGAACACGCCACATGCGAGGCGTTCCGTGCTGTTCTTCGTTCTTGTCTGTGTGCAGGCGTGCCTCGGCATCACCACGCTTCTCACCCATGTGGATATCCATGTGGCGCTCGCCCATCAGGGCATGGCGCTGATCGTCCTTGGTTTCGCCATTGCCCACTGGCGGGGTTTTATCGGGGAATATCCTGCGCCGGTATCCGTCGAAGTCAGGGACTGAGATCGTTTAATAGGCCGCGTGCAACGGTGAGGAAGGCGAGACGCTCCAAAGCGTCCTCGCTTTCATCGAGGACGCTGCCATCATCCTCGAGGGACCAGCAGATCGATGCTCCCGCATGCGCAATGGCGTAGCGGAGGATTTTCTCTCGCGAGCAGTCCAGCGTTTCTGAAAAAATGGCACAAAGCCGTCTGATCCGTTGCGGATCGACGATATCCGGCAGGGCGTTCAGCGGATTACCGAAGATGTTTGCGACATCATAGGCGGGATCACCGACCAGTCCCTGAGGATCGATTGCCAGCCAGCCGCGCGGGCCACCCGTGACGATGTTGTCGTGGTGCAGGTCTCCATGAAGCGGATTTACCATCTGCTGATGAGCGAGCAATTCCCGAACGATATCGGCACAGTACTGCAAAGGCTCACGCAGGCGCTCATCGCTTTCCGTCTCGGCCCGGGCAAAGAGAGAGCGGAAATGCTGGTCCAACGTCGTGAGCCCGCCGGGAGGTGCTCCGCCTGGCGCGTGAAGTCTCTGGAGAACCTCGCAGATGATTGCATTCGCGGCGTCTTCCTCATGTTGAAGACGGTAGGCGCGAAGCGTCAGATCACCCGCATCTTCCAGCAGGCATTCTGTACCCTCTTTCTGCAGGAGATGCACGGCACCTTGGCCCTGCCGCCACTTCAGGAAGGTCATACCGGGAAGCTCGCCCAATCCCCGCGGCTTCAATCGCTTCAAGATCGCTGAGGAGCCATCTGTCAAAGTGACGCGGTGGACAATGCTGCTCGCTGTATCGGCAAGAAAAAAGGCGGAGGAAATGCTCCACCGCCTTTTGATCTCATCCGGAATGTCGGACGTGATGACGCTCTCGCTCATGCAGACAGCATCAGCTCCATGTTTTGAACGGCCGCACCCGAAGCGCCCTTTCCGAGGTTATCGAGAACCGCGACGAGGTTGATGTGCTCTGCATTGCCGAAGACGTGCAGCTTCATGATATCCTGGTTTGCGAGTTCTTCAGCATCGATACGCGCGATCGACTTGCTCTCTTCCAGAGGCACCACCTTGACGATGTCCTGTCCGGCATAATGCAGAGTAAGGGCGGCGTGAACCGTTTCCGCAGTCGTGCCGTCCTTGAGGTTGGCGGCAAACAGCGGAACCTGAACGATCATGCCCTGCGGGAAGCGACCGACCGATGGCGAAAAGAGCGGTGCGCGATCCAGGAGCCCATGGCTCTTCATTTCCGGCACGTGCTTGTGCTTCAGGGTCAGGCCGTAGAGGAAGTTGTTGGCACTGATCGCATCCTCTCGGCTTTGGTCTTCCATCTGCGCAATCATCTGCTTGCCGCCGCCGGTATAACCGGAAACGGCGTTGACGCTGACGGGATAGCCGTCCGGCAGTATGCCTGCGGCACGCAAGGGACGGATAAGAGCGATGGCGCCGGTGGGGTAGCAGCCGGGATTGGCGACGAAGCGGGCGGAGCGAACCTTTTCCGCCTGATCCTTGTCCATTTCGGCAAAGCCGTAGGCCCAGTCGGGGTGGATACGGAAAGCGGTAGAGGTATCGATGATCCGAACCTTGTTGTTGCCGGACACCATGGAAACAGCTTCCTTGGACGCATCATCCGGCAGGCAGAGGATCGAGATATCGGCGCTGTTCAGCATATCCTCGCGCATGGATGCATTGCGGCGCTCGGCTTCAGGAATCGACAGCAGCTCGATATCGCGGCGGTCGGCCAGGCGCGTGCGGATCTGCAAGCCTGTAGTGCCGTGTTCGCCATCGATGAAGATTTTCGCTGCCATGTCCTTAACCTTACATTTTCAATATGTTGTGGGAGTTTTCAGACTCGATTTGTTAGCGCGTGGGATGCGGATCAGGTTGATCTTGCAAGCCGCTCGGCACGCAGCCCAAGCATATACATCGCAACCGTTGCCCCGGCAATGGCCGTGATATCCGCATGATCATAGGCCGGCGCCACCTCCACCACGTCGGAACCGCGAATGTCGAGTTGCCCAAGGCCGCGCAGGACCGAGAGGATTTTCGCGCTCGATGGCCCACCAGCCACGGGCGTGCCGGTGCCGGGCGCAAAGGCCGGGTCGAGGCAATCTATATCGAAGGTCAGATAGGTCGGCAGGCCACCCGTGTGCCTGACGATCAGTGAGGCAATGTCGGCGGCGCGCATGTCCTCAAGCTCGTAGCCATAGAGGATCTTGATGCCGCAATCTTCGGGCGCATGCGTGCGGATACCGATCTGGATCGAGCGATCAGGGTCGATCAACCCATCTCGTACCGCGCGCACAACGAAGGAACCATGATCGATGCGCTTGCCATCATCGAACCATGTATCCTGATGGGCGTCGAACTGCACCAGCGCCAAAGGACCGTGTTTGGCCACATGCGCTTTTAACAGCGGCCAGGTGATGAAGTGGTCGCCACCCAGTGTCAGCAGATAGTCGCTATCGGCGACAATCTTGCGCGCCTCCTGCTCGATTGTTTCGGGTGTCTGCCAATGATTGCCGTAGTCCAGCAGGCAGTCTCCATAGTCGATCGTCGGCATCGACTCGAAGAGATCACGTGCGAAGGGATATTGCGGATCGTTGTCGAAAATGGCTGAAGCGCGACGGATCGCCTGAGGTCCGAAACGAGCGCCGGGCCGGTTGGATGTGGCAGCATCGAAAGGAATGCCCCAGACCACGGTGGAAGCGCCCTCCAGGTTCTTGCTGTAGCGACGACGCATGAAGGACAGCACGCCCGCATGGGTCGGATCGCTGGCCGCCGAGGTGAGAGAAGGGGCCGTGAAGGCGTGATCGATCGTCTTTTTAGCCATTGCTCATCCTTCGGTGAAAACATCGAGAATATTCAATATCGCATTAAGCAGTTCGGGATAAGATTGCCTCGTGGTAAACACCTCGTAAACATCTAATCTGATAGTATATCCGACAGCTTCACCGTCTTGTTCGGGTCTTTTTGTCCCCGGCATTTCCAGCAAGCCATGCGTCGTTGCCGATCACCCTGGCGCTTCAGGGGTTCGGAACTGCGCTTGACTCTGTGACCGCCGCTTCTCGAAGGCTAGCTATACGCAACGTGACATGTGGTTTTTATGAACTATCGACCCGAAATTGACGGTTTGCGTGCCTTGGGATTGCTGGCCGTCATTTTTGCCCATGCGGGTTTCGCAGCCTTCGATGGCGGCTATATCGGTGTCGATATCTTCTTTGTCATCAGCGGCTATCTGATTACCAAGGTGATTCTGCGCGAATATGCGGAGGGCCGTTTTTCGATCGGCCGTTTTTATGCGCGCCGCGTGCGCCGCATTCTTCCCGCACTATTCTTTGTCCTCCTCTGTACCATACCCTTTGCCTGGATGTGGTTGCTGCCGGACGCCTATGAGCAGTTTTCCAAGAGCCTGATGGCGGCGACGCTTTCACTTTCCAACATCTACTTCCTGAGAAATACCGGATACTTCTCCCCCGAGACGGCAGAAGTCCCGCTGATCCACACATGGAGCCTCGGTCTTGAGGAGCAGTTCTATCTGCTTTTCCCGCTGCTCTTTCTGTTCCGGCTGAAGATCAGGACGATCTTCTCCATTGTGCTCGCTCTTGCCTTAGGCAGCCTGCTTTTGAGCGAAGCCGGCTCCCGCTTTTTTCCCGTCGCCAATTACTACCTGTTGCCGACCCGGATCTGGGAGATTCTTCTCGGCTCGATCTGTGCATTCCAGATCTTTGGTAAAGACCGGCGCACAAGCGATGTTCTGGCGGCAGCGGGCCTGTCCCTCGTCATTCTATCGATCTTTCTGTTCGATCCTTCGCTCAATATTCCTTCGCTGGTGGCTCTGCTCCCCACGGGAGGCGCAGCTCTGATTTTGCTGTTTGCCTCGCAGACCAGCGTCGTCGGGCGCATCCTTGCCCTGTCTCCTTTGGTTTGGCTCGGCCGGATCAGTTTCAGTGCCTATCTCTGGCATCAACCTGTCTTTGCGTTCTGGCGCATCCGCAGCCCCGAGCCGCCATCGACGATTGTGATGTGCGCATTGATCGCTCTTGTTCTGCTGCTCTCGGCCCTGAGTTGGTATTTCGTCGAACAGCCATTTCGTGGCCAACGGGTGCGCTTTGCCAAACTCGCATGGGCGGCCTGCGCACTGGCTGTCGGGCTGGTTGGTTTCGGCGCCTGGGGCGATGTGAAAGAGGGCTTACCCTCCAGGCTGCCCAACAATGTCAGGGAATTCGTCGATCGCACCACCTGGAACGATAACTGTCTCTTCCAAAGAGAAGACGGCATTCCAGCTCTTCCCAGCATGGAGTGCATGTTCAATATCGGCAGCGGCCGGACGATTGCCGTCTGGGGCGATTCCATCGGGGCTTCGATTTCCCCGGCCTTGCAGGAGGAGTTGAAGCGCCGCAACATCGGTATGGTGCAGCTGACCCATGGCTTCTGTGCGCCTATCCTTGGCGTTTCTGTCGCAAGAGACGAAGGCGCTGCCAATTGTGAAGAGTTCAACAGGCGCGCATTGGATTACCTGGCGGCCAGCAATGTCGAAACAGTTATCCTGTCGGCCTCATGGGTCAGCTTCCTCGCGGCACCCTATATGCAGATCGACAGCGAGGTATACGCCAATGGAGCGATCCCGCTGCAGGCGATTGCCGACAATCTTCGTGAGACTGTTCAGCGGCTGGAGGCGACCGGAAAACAGGTTGTGATCGTCTATCCGGCTCCGCGTTTCGACAAGCCGGTGGTCGACCTCATGGCCTCGCGCATGTTGCGGGGCGACCCTGCGCCAAGCTTCGAGTTCTCGAAAGCCGATTTTGAGGCAAACACCGGTCGCGCCTACCAGCTCCTGAACTTGGGTCTGCCTCAGGACGTCAGCAAGGTGCTGCCGGAGCAGCTCTTCTGTGATCCTACTTCAAAGGGTGGCTGTTACTTTGGGCTGGATGGCGTGGCCTATATCGCCGATAGAGGTCATTACACCAGGGCAGGGGCCGAACGGATTGCCGCCGCGGTCGCGGACGAATTGTTTGGTGCCGATGGCATAACCGGATCCATCCCGCTGCCGCTTAACTGACAGCCTGCGTCATCACCACTAAGAGATAAGCATCAATAGAAAAAGGCGGAGCCGAGGCCCCGCCTTTTCGATTTTTGTATTCCAGAAGCGATTAGCGCTTGGAGAACTGGAAGCTACGGCGAGCCTTGGCCTTACCGTACTTCTTACGTTCAACGACGCGGCTGTCGCGGGTCAGGAAGCCACCCTTCTTCAGAACGGGGCGCAGGCCCGGTTCGAAGTAGGTGAGAGCCTTGGAAACACCGTGACGAACGGCACCGGCCTGACCGGAGAGACCACCACCGGCAACAGTCGCGATGACGTCAAACTGACCTGCACGTGCTGCTGCAACGAGCGGCTGCTGCAGGATCATCTGCAGAACCGGACGTGCGAAATAGGCAGTGAAGTCACGGCCGTTGATGATGATCTTGCCGGAACCAGCCTTCACCCATACGCGGGCTACGGCGTTCTTGCGCTTGCCGGTCGCGTAGGAGCGACCGAGAGTGTCAACCTTGCGGACGTGTACGGGAGCCGAAGCTTCCGATGCCGGGGCGAGGTCTTTCAGGGAGGAAAGATCGGCCATTATCAGGCGCTCCTTACGTTCTTCTTGTTCAGCGATGCAACGTCGAGAGCGACAGGCTGCTGTGCTTCGTGCGGGTGGTTCGAACCAGCGTAAACGCGAAGGTTCTTCATCTGGCGACGACCGAGCGGACCACGCGGGATCATGCGCTCGACAGCCTTTTCAACGACGCGCTCCGGGAAGCGACCTTCGATGATCTGGCGAGCCGTACGCTCCTTGATGCCACCCGGGTAACCGGTGTGCCAGTAGTACTTCTTGTCGGAATACTTCTTGCCGGTGAAGACAACCTTTTCCGCATTGATGATGATGACGTTGTCGCCATCATCGACGTGGGGGGTGTAGGTTGCCTTGTGCTTGCCGCGCAGGCGGGTAGCAACGAGGGTGGCGAGACGACCAACAACGAGGCCTTCGGCGTCGATGATGACCCACTTCTTCTCCACCTCAGCGGGCTTCTGAACGAAAGTAGACATTCTTTTCACTTTCTTTAGGACCCGTCATCCGGCTGTTGCCAGATTGGATGCGGGCGTTTCTTGTTGCTTGATTTGGCCGCATTTGCGCGTGCCGGAAGACATGTATTCCAGGAGAATTCAGTCTGGCGCGCTTATAAGCGGTGCGCCGCAAACCGTCAACAGGAGCAAAAACGCAGCCTTCAAAAATAGCGTATAAAAATCAGAAGGTTAATGATGTGGTTTTATAATACCACACAAAAACATGACGTTCTTATCCCAAGCGCATGATGAGAACGCCCATCGCGATGATGCCGCCGGCGACGTAGCGCCAGATGCTGGCCTTCTCCTTGAGCAGGAAAACCGAGATCAGGATGGCGAACAGAATGGAGGTTTCGCGCAGGGCTGCGACCACCGCCACCGGCGCCTGCGTCATTGCCCATAATGCAAGGCCGTAGGACAAAATCGAGCCGCCGCCACCGGCAAGACCGCGCCACCAGTTGCGCCTCACATGCTGCACGACCGGCAGATAACCACGTTGATAGAAGGCATAGGAGAAGAGCAGGACAGGCGGGAGCAGGGACATCCACAGCGTATAGGAAATGGCATTGCCCGAGGTCCGCGCACCAACGCCATCAACGAATGTGTAGCCTGCAATGACCACTGCATTGGCGAGCGCCAGCAAAATGGCCTTTCGACCGCCACGGCGTGCCTCGAAGGCAAGGGTGAGGATGCCCGCCGAAATGACAGCAATGCCGGCGAAGGCAGCGGTGCTCAGCCTTTCATCGAGAAACAGGCTGCTGCTCGCTGCCACAATCAAAGGCGCAACGCCGCGCATGACGGGATAGACGAGGCCGATATCGCCGACGGTATAGGCTGCGGCGACCAGCCGGAAGTAAGCGAACTGCAGGATGGCGGACGCCACCAGAAAGGGCAGCGCGACGAGCCCGGGAAGGGGCAGGAACGGCAGGAAGGGAACACAACAGATGGCGGCACCCGCAGCGATCAACGACGCATCCAGCGCCTTGTCCGATCCGGATTTGACAAGGGCGTTCCACGAGGCATGCAGAAGGGCGCCGAAGAGGACAAGAAGCAGGACATCGAGGGACACGGGCGACTCATGAAGCGTCTGGATGGAAATCCGACCTTAGAGCATGTGGCGCGAAAGTGTTACGCGGTTTTGCGATGATGAGATGCGACAAAACAAGGCGCTAAAGCTTACAAAGCGAAGCGGAAACAGCGAGCGACGCCTATGATTCCTTGGCCATCTACTCTGTCAAACGGGGTGAGGGAGGTCCGCTTCCGCACGACGTTGCGACAAGGTTGAACCTCTCGGTGGTCCTCGCTAGGGTTGATGACCACCGAGAGGTTTTCGCGCCGGGACGCACAAGGACGTCCTTCACTGTTGAAACGATGCATCGTGCTTTCCGACGATCGATTCCGATGTTAACGGCTTATGCCGTTGCAGTAGACGGCGTCACGCGTCCACCATGTGACGCTCCACTTTCGCAAGAGCGGCTTCTAGCTCGGCTGCGGTCATTCGCACGCAATAGGCTGGTGTGCCACGTTCAAAACGCCAGCCTTCGGCCAAATTACCTGCGTCCACTGCATCGAATCCGAACTGGTTATAGAGCGTTTTGCCGATCGTCTTTCCCTCTTCATCATCACCGGCGATAGGCAGAGCCCGACGCTCGCCAGCCCCCGCAGGCAGGCCATCCTTTTCCAGATCGTTCATGGTGATGGCGTTGAAGGCCTTGATGATCCGGGATTGCGGCAGATGCCGGGCAAGCAATTCGCTCGTTGTGATCTTGCCGTCATCGAGTTCGACGATCCGCCCATCACGATCGGGATAATAATTATCTGTGTCTATGACCACCTTGCCGTTGAGAACTGCGACGGGAACCGAGCGGTAGGCGGCAAGGGGGATGGCGATGACGACGATGTCGCCGAATGCTGCTGCCTCATCGACCGTTCCGACCTCGCAACCCACGGCGTGACGCATACTGAACAAGGTGTGCGGTCCGCGTGAGTTGCTCAACATCACCTGATGGCCCGCGCGAACGGCTAGCTTGCCGATGGCTCTGCCGACAAAGCCCGCACCGATGATTCCGATTTTCATATCTCGTCTCCGTGTTGATGGTGAGGGAGGTTTAATTCGCGTCGGACATGCGATAAATCACCATGATGAGATGACATTCCCAACCAATAAGAGGCAATCATGGATAGGCTCACCAGCATGGCGGTGTTCGTCAAGGCGTCCGAAGTCGGGTCCTTCGCTGCCGCTGCGGAGGCGATGGGCATGTCACCGCAAATGGTTGCCAAGCATGTCGTCTTTCTCGAAGACAGGCTCGGTACAACGCTTCTCTACCGCACGACGCGACGGCAGAGCCTGACGGACGTCGGTCGCGCCTATTACGACCGCTGCAAGCTGGTTCTGGCAGAGGCCGAGGCGGCGGAAACGCTGGCCCAGGACATGCGGTCTCTGCCGAGCGGCGTCTTGCGGGTCAATGCGCCGATGACCTTTGGTGCTTTTAGCCTGGCACCCTTCGTGACGCGCTATCTCAGGCGATATCCGCAGATGCAGATCGATCTGACACTCAACGACCGGTTCGTCGATCCACTCGAAGAAGGCTTCGAGGTAATGGTGCGGATCGGGGAGGTCGAGGACACCTCTCTTGTTGCACATGCACTGGCGCCCTATCGGTTGATTGCCTGCGCGTCGCCGGACTATCTAGCCAAACGCGGGACGCCGCGAACACCATCTGAATTTCAGCACCACGACTGTCTGGCCTATGCCTACTGGTCGCCCTCCATCCCTTGCCGATGGCAGTTTACGCGCGGAGGGCAGGTCGAAGAAATTCAGGCGACAGGGAGGATCCGTAGCAACGACTGGAAAACGCTTCTGCATGCTGCAGTGGAGGGCTATGGCATCACGCTCGGACCGGAGGGCGTCCTCAGCGGCGAAATCGCGGCTGGCCGGCTTGTGCGAGTCCTGCCCGATTACGAGGGCCCCTCCCGCCCCATGCATGTTCTCTATCCCGCAGGGCGTCGTCCCACAGTAAAAGTGAAGAGCTTCGTTGATGCCATTGTTGACGAGTTCGGTTTGAAATGAGGTTGTCGAACGCGACGATCCCTTCGTCATCCGATAAATGAGGCCGCATATCTGCTGAAGGGAATTGCTGGAATTATGAGCCAAGACAGCCGGTAATCTGGCGAAAACGTCGTGTTTTGAAAGGCCGCCGTGCGTTATCGATCCGCGCAGTTTATACAACCCAAGAATGTATGAAGTACTTTGTCAAACATCCAAAAAAGTAAGATCGTCACTAAAACTTTGTTTTTATTGAAGCTCAAACGTTTCAGATTGGGATTTGTTATAGACGCGACGTAAATTGCTAATGTAACTATAAGTAGTTGCTAAAGTGATGGTGAACGAAGTTCGAACAAAGGCGGTACGATCGGGCATTTGCCCTGTTGCCATATAAAAGGGCAGCGCGAGATGCAAATTTACGCATCCTTTTCTGCGCCAGGGAATTCATGCTTTATCCATTACCATCTCGATCTAGAGTTGGATCAGCCACCAAAGGGAGGATGACGATCATGGATCACGACAATTATGCCGACGAGGACATCCGTCGCATTTTGACCGACACGACAACGATCGCGCTGGTTGGCGCTTCTCCAAATTCCGCACGCCCCAGCCATGGCGTCATGTCGTTTCTTCTTTCAAAGGGCTACAAGGTTTTCCCGGTCAATCCAGGCCATGAGGGCAAGGAAATCCTTGGGCAAAAGGTCTATGCCAAGCTCGCTGATATTCCTGAGCCCGTCGACATGGTCGATGTGTTCCGCGCATCGGAATATCTCTCCAGCGTCATGGAAGAGGTGATCCACATGTCACCCCGCCCCAAGGTCGTCTGGGCACAATTGGGCGTGGAAGATTATGATGCCGCGGCGAAGGGGGAGCATTACGGCGTGGAAGTGATCATGGATCGCTGCCCGGCCATTGAGCATCCTCGTCTCAATATCGGACGATAGTTAGGATAGTTCGCACTTATCTTTCGCCGTCGAAGCGATATGATCCTTTCTGTGCTCGTTTAAAAAGACAGTCGGAGGGACACCATGTCAGACCATACGCCGGGCTTTTCTACCCTTGCTATTCACGCCGGTGCGCAGCCAGACCCGACCACTGGCGCGCGCGCCACGCCTATCTACCAGACCACGGCCTACGCGTTCCGTGATTCCGACCATGCGGCAGCGCTCTTCGGCCTGAAGGAGTTCGGCAATATCTATACGCGCATCATGAACCCGACGCAGGCGGTTCTTGAAGAGCGCGTTGCAGCCCTTGAGGGCGGAACCGCGGCGCTCGCCGTGGCGTCGGGCCACGCAGCACAGTTGTTGGTCTTTCACACTCTGCTGCAATCCGGAGATAACTTCGTGGCCGCCCGCCAGCTTTATGGCGGCTCGATCAACCAGTTCGGCCACTCCTTCCAAAACTTCGGCTGGCAGGTGCGCTGGGCGGATGCCGCTGATCCTGCGAACTTTGAAGCCCAAATCGATGTGAAGACGAAGGCGATCTTCATCGAGAGCCTCGCAAATCCCGGCGGCACATTTGTCGATATCTCTGCCATTGCAGAGGTGGCGCACAGGCATGGGCTGCCGCTGATCGTCGACAACACAATGGCGAGCCCCTATCTCATTCGGCCGATCGAACACGGTGCCGACATCGTCGTCCACTCGCTGACGAAGTTTCTCGGAGGCCACGGCAACTCCATGGGCGGCATCATCGTCGATGGCGGTACGTTCGACTGGTCCGCATCGGACAAGTTTCCGGCTCTCTCGCAGCCGCGTCCGGAATATTCGGGTGTCGTCCTGCACCAGACCTTCGGCAATTTCGCCTTTGCCATTGCCACCCGCGTCCTCGGCCTTCGCGATCTCGGCCCTTCTATTTCCCCCTTCAACGCCTTCCTGATTCTCACCGGCATCGAAACGCTGCCGCTGCGCGTCCAGCGCCACTCGGACAACGCGCTTGCGGTTGCCAAATGGCTGAAGGCGCATCCGAAGATTGGCTGGGTGCATCACGCGGGGCTGGAAGACAGCGACAACCACGCTCTGCAACAACGCTACTCGCCAAAGGGTGCAGGTTCCGTCTTCACCTTCGGTGTGAAAGGCGGATACCAGGCCGGTAAATCGCTGGTGGAAGGATTGCAGCTCTTCTCGCACCTTGCCAATATTGGCGATACCCGCTCTCTCGTCATCCACCCTGCATCGACCACCCATGCTCAGCTGACGCCCGAGCAGCAGGTTGCTGCCGGTGCAGGCCCAGACGTGGTGCGTCTCTCTATCGGCATCGAGGATGTGAAGGACATCATCGCTGACCTGGAGCAGTCGCTGGCGAAAATCTGACGACCGAAAAACTTGAGAAGTCTCAATCTGAAAGGACAAGATCGCCCATGGCCCTGACACTGAATTTCAAGCCTGACGGCGATCTTTCCACCATTCAGCCGGAGGAGGGCGCTCCGGCGCCCGACAGGCTGATTGCTGGCGATCCGAAATTCACCAGCTGGAACCTGGAGGAGGCCGAAGGCGGTCTCTATGCCGGCATCTGGCAATCGACACCCGGCAAGTGGCGGGTGGAGTATGATGAGTGGGAGTACTTCAACATTCTGGAGGGCCACTCGATTCTGACGGTGGATGGTGGAGAGCCAATTCACCTAAAAGCGGGCGATCGCCAGATCATCCGCCCAGGCTTCAAAGGCACCTGGGAAGTGGTGGAGACGACGCGAAAGGACTATGTCGTCCGGCTCTAGACCAGCCGCAGCCACAAGCGTCGTCTCCATCGCTCATCACGACATTGGCTTGCTCAGCGCAGCAGCGGCAGCTTCATGCTCTGCGACCATAGTGGCGTCATCGGCGGTCACTGTCTGCACGCTCTGACGAGCCCCGATGCGATCCATGTATCGCTGAAAAGCCGGACGGGCTTCCACAAGGCCGAACATCGTCGTCCAGGTAAGCGCGATCCCCCACAGAAGATCGGCGGCTGTGAACCGCTCGCCAAGCAGGTAGGGTCCCTTCTCCAGCTGCACTTCCAGCATGTCGATTAGCGAGTCGTAACTCGCATAGGGCGTTTCATTGAGAGAGCCCGGCTCGCGTTTCATGTAGCGGTCGTAGATGGCCGGTTCAAAGCAGCTGCCATAGATGAACAGCCAACGGACATAGGCGCCGCGATCCGGGTCGGTGAGGGAAGGGACGAGCCCGGCTTGTGGGAAGAGGTCGGCCAGATAGAGATAGATCGCGCCCTGTTCGGTGATCAGCGTATCACCGGCGCGCACCGCCGGCACCTTGCCGAGCGGGTTGATGGTCAAATACTCCGGCCGTCTTTGTTCGCCTGCCTTCATGTTCAGGACGTGCAACTCATAAGGCACGTTCAACTCCTCCAGCAAGATGCGGGCACCGGTGGCACGTGTTTGCGGTGAATAGAAGAGTGTTACTTCGTGGTTCGTCGTCATCGGTCGTCTCCCGTGCTGATTAATCTCGCGATTTCGCGATGACCAGAGATTGCGCTTTCATACCTGTCAGATCATGTCAGGTTGGATTAGACATAAATCGAGAAACAGGATTTTTTCGATGCGTGCGAGCCGATTGATCAACATCCTCACCACCCTTCAAGCGAAAGGGCTGGTGACGGCTGAGGTGCTGGCTGCGGAGAACGATGTCTCTGTGCGAACGATCTATCGCGACATCGATGCGCTTTCTCTCTCAGGTGTCCCAGTCTATAGCGAACGAGGCTCGGATGGCGGGTATCGTCTTCTTGATGGTTATCGTGTTCGCCTCAATGGGCTGACACCGTCCGAGGCGGAGGCCATGTTTCTGTCGGGTATTCCCGGCGCTGCCGCAGATCTCGGCTTGGGGGCGCTGATGGCGGGCGCGCAGAAGAAACTGACGGCCGCCTTGCCGGAGGATTTGCGTGAAAGCGCGCGACGCCTGCAGACGAAATTCTATCTTGATGCACCAACTTGGCTCGCCGAAGGTGAGCAGCCGCATTATCTGCAAGCCATTGCCGGTGCCGTCTGGAGTTCCAAGCGCATCCGCATCCGCTATCGGTCATGGACGGCTGAAAAAAAACGGGTCGCAGATCCGCTTGGCATCGTCATGAAGGGGGGTGCCTGGTACGTCGTCGCACGCGTTGAAAACACACCCCGCACCTATCGCATATCCCGCGTCCTCGATCTCATCGTGACCGATGAAGGCTTCGACTGGCCGAAGGGTTTCGATCTGGCGGCCTATTGGAACGAGAACACGAGAAGGCTCGAACTCGATCTTTATCCGAACTGGGCGACGATACGAATTTCACCCCACGGCTTGAAAGAGATCGAGCATACCGCTCCACCTTACGTCCGCGCCAATATCGGTTTCGTTGGAGAGGCCGACGAGGCTGGGTGGCAGACGGTGCGGCTGCCGGTGGCGCATAGGCATATGGCCGTCCATGAAATGTTGAAACTGGGGCCGGAGGTCGAAGTGATCGACCCGCCGGAATTGCGAGACGCCATGCGTCAAGCGATCGAAACGTTGATGCACCGTTACGCGCGGGGAGCAGACGACCTCACCAAGTGAGGTCGAGCCGTTCCAGACCGTGAAAGTGATAGACGTCCTTGACCTTCGGCTGGCTCGCCAGCGTGAGATGCGGCAAGCGCTGGAAGAGCAGAGGCAGGACGATATTCAGTTCCAGCCGCGCCAGGGGTGCGCCGATGCAGAAATGGATGCCCGCACCAAAGGAGAGGTTCGGGGCCTCGGCACGATCCGGCTTGAAGTTGAGGGGATCGCTGAATTTTAGCGGATCGAGATTGGCGGCGGCGAGGATGAGGCTGACCTTGTCGCCTCGCTCGAATTTCACGCCGTCGATTTCCACCGGCTCCAGAGCCCAGCGCTGAAAGATATGGACGGGGGCACCGATTCGAAGCGTCTCTTCCACGGTCCGTTCGGTCGTCTTCTCGTCGCCGAAGAGCGATTGAGGGTCGAGGCCGCTTTCCAGAATGACGCGCAGCGAGTTGCCGATCTGGTGGACGGTCGCTTCATGGCCGGCGTTGAGAAGGACGATTGTTGTGGAGATCAGTTCATCATCGGTCAGAAACTGACCCTTATGCTCCGTATGGATCATGTGGCTGAGCAGATCGTCCTTCGGCTCAGCCCGACGCTCGGCAATCACGCTGCGCACATAATCGGCGAATTCATTGGCCGCACGGTCGGCGGCAAGCTCGTCTTCGCGACTGCGCTTGAACATGTACATGCCGACATAGGCATGCGACCATTTGAGTAGCTGCGGCCCCATTTCCTCCGGAATCCCGATCATCCGGGCAATCATCGTCACGGGAATGATATCGGCAAAAGAGGAGAGAAGCTCCGTCTGACCGTCCTTTTCGAAGCGGTCGATAAGCCCGTGGGCGAGCGTCTCGATCTCAGGCTTCATCTTCTCCACGTGGCGGGAGACGAAGGCGCGGTTCACCAGGGTGCGAAGCCGGGTGTGTTCCGGCGGCTCGATCTCGAGCAGGGAATGACGCTCTGCCGCATCGAAATTCTGAGTGTGTTCGAGCGGCTCGGGCAGGCCAAGTTCTTCTCGTGTGGCGATGTGAAGGATCTGGCGCCCGAAGCGACGGTCACGCAACAGCGCGTTGACGTGATCATAACCGGTGAAGAACCATTGCTTCTGTTCCTCCCAGTAGAAGGTTGGACAGTGTGCGTGGAGAAGAGCGTATGTGGCGTTTGGATTGCCATAAAACGCCGGGTTACGGGCGTCGAGCGAAACGGAGCGCTGTTGCGCGTCGATGTGGATAAAGTCAGGCATCGTGTTCATGTCCAACCTCTACAGCATCGGCCCGAAAATCGGAATCGATTTTCGGAAAGCACGATGCGTAGATTCAAAAAGTTAGAGCGTCCTTTGTGCGTCCTAAAGGACGCACGGCGCTCTAGCGAAAACATAGCTGACGGGAAAGAGAGGCGAGGCTGAGAATAGACAGTCAGTTGTTACCCATCGCCGCGATGCGGTTGAGTGCCGCGACCTGCCGGTCGGCATTATTGTCGTGCGGGTCTTCACCCCGGTCATCAGCCGGGAGCACGACATTGGCAATGCCGTCATTGACGACCGTGCGATTGCGGCCTGCGGATTTCGCTGCATAGAGCGCCCGGTCCGCCATCTTCAGCATCAGATCCAGTTCCGCCTCCGCGATCGGGGCGGAGTAGATGCCGATACTCACCGTGGAGGTAAAGCTTTCCTCTCTCCCCTCGGTGGAAAGACGAGCGAAATAGACACGCACGCCATCGACGATCCTCAGCGCAGCGTTCAGGTCGTCGTGGGGCAGCAGATAGGCAAACTCTTCGCCGCCCATGCGCACGAAGATGCCCTTTTTGCCGACGATGCGATTGACGAGATCGCAGAACTGAACCAGCACCTCGTCACCGCACTGGTGACCATGGCGGTCGTTGATCTTCTTGAAATGATCGATGTCGAACAAAGCAAGCAGGAGTTGCGATGAGCGATGTTCCGGCGCCTTCCTGATCTCAGAATAGGCTTCCATCAGTCCGCGCCTGTTAAGAACGCCTGTCAGATGATCGGTTATTGAAAGACGGTGCAATCGCCGCTCATTGTCCTCCATGAACATCTTCAAGGCAATCATCATCAGCACGACGAAGCTGAAAGCGGCCGAGTAGGCGACCGGTGCTGTCAGCGGCAGCGTCTGGCCGGCAAGCGAATCGTAGGGAATGATCAGGGCTGCGGTCAGAGGACCGATCAGCGCGTGCACAACGAGGGCTACGGCAAAGATCTTGCGCGTCGTTGAGACCGGCTCTTTGGAGGTTAGCACGACGCCGGCGATGGTGACGTAACCGACTGCCGCGCAGCCATGATAGACGAGAACGCGTGCCAGCATGCTGTCGCGCACCGCCGGCAGGAACATGAAGGCCAGCCACAAAAGCGGTGGAATGAAAATCCACCCCTCGATTTTCCGCCGCTCAAGGCGAAGCAGGCCGGCGAGCCAAAAGCCGAAGGCCGAAAGCGCAAGCGTGTTGCCAACGGTGATCGTCCAGAAATCAGCGAGATAACCCCGTTGCGCCACGAGCGCAGAGCCGGCGCCCACCGCCGCAAAACCGCAGGCGAAAAACAGGTGATGTTTCTTGGAGGACGAATGAAGCCAGAGCACGGCCAGCAATGCAGCGAGAGTCGATGTTTCCAACGACCAGAGAAGCATGCCTGTTTGGGCCTGGAACACAGCGCAATCCTAGTTAAATTTCAATGAGTCGCTTCGTCTGACCGTCGAGTGTGATCGAGGAGTAAGGTCGAGAACGCCACTTCGACGTGTAGTCCTGCGACAGGTAACTTTCAACGAAAAACTCTCACGCAAAGTATCTTCCTTACGTTACGTAAAGAATTCGTCACCTCTCGTTCCGCTTAACCGCTTGTTGACCAGTCCGGCTGTTCGTCGTTGATGAGGAACCGGCGCAAGCGATGAGAGACTGGTCTGCAAGGGATTTCATCTTTAAAGCGGCGCAAGAATTGTCCTCGCTATTAAGGATATCCGCTGCCTCAGTCTTGAAGTGCCGACCAAGGACACTCTATGTAGTGAGTTGACGAATAATGATTCCGGGCGCTCGGAGCTTCCGGGCTAGAATTGGATAAAGGACGGACATGACAAATCCAGTTGATACCGCCATGGCTCTGGTGCCGATGGTCGTGGAGCAAACCAACCGCGGTGAGCGCTCCTATGACATCTACTCCCGTCTTCTCAAAGAGCGCATCATCTTCCTGACAGGTCCTGTCGAAGATCACATGGCTTCGCTCGTTTGCGCCCAGCTTCTGTTCCTCGAGGCGGAAAACCCGAAGAAGGAAATCGCGCTCTACATTAATTCCCCGGGTGGTGTCGTAACGGCCGGCATGGCAATCTATGACACGATGCAGTTCATCCGCCCTGCCGTCTCTACGCTTTGCGTTGGCCAGGCGGCCTCGATGGGCTCGCTGCTTCTGGCAGCCGGCGAAAAGGGAATGCGCTTTGCAACGCCCAACGCCCGCATCATGGTTCACCAGCCGTCCGGCGGCTTCCAGGGCCAGGCATCCGACATCGAGCGTCATGCCCGAGACATCATCAAGATGAAGCGTCGCCTGAACGAAGTCTATGTGAAACACACCGGCCGTACGTTGGAAGACGTTGAAAAGACGCTCGATCGCGACCATTTTATGGATGCCGGAGAAGCGAAGGACTGGGGCGTGATCGACAAGATCCTCACTTCCCGCCAGGAAATCGAAGGCGTTTCCGCGAATTAAGGCGACTGCTTGACGATGCCGGTTTATTGGCCTGATCGTAATTCTGGGCTTTAAACCGGCGAATAAAGCGATAATAGTACATATTAAGGCTATGTTGAATTTTTATGACGTAGTCTGAACCAAGCTCTCCCGAACGACGTAAAGCTTTGAGGGAGAGCATCGGAAGACATACCGGAGCACGCGTGTTCCGGGGTTTTAAGGGGAATTCGTTGCCGCCGTGCGTCAGTTCATATATCTGATACGGCTAGTACCCCGGGAACGAAGCGGATGCGAAGGCCCGAAATGGCGGTCGCATTTGCAGGCGGTAAGTTGACCGCGATCCGCTTTGCGGACCTGCGGCGTGCTGGAAGGAAAGAGATATGAGCAAAGTCAGCGGCAGCAACGGCGGCGACTCGAAAAATACACTCTATTGTTCATTCTGCGGCAAGAGCCAGCACGAAGTCCGGAAGCTGATTGCCGGGCCGACAGTGTTCATCTGCGATGAATGCGTCGAATTGTGCATGGACATCATCCGCGAGGAGAACAAGAGTTCGATGGTGAAGTCGCGTGAGGGTGTTCCCACCCCGCAGGACATCATCAAGATCCTCGATGAATACGTCATCGGCCAGAAACAGGCGAAGAAGATCCTGTCTGTCGCCGTTCACAACCATTACAAGCGCCTCGCGCACGCCTCCAAGAACGGCGATGTCGAACTGGCGAAATCGAACATCATGCTGGTTGGCCCGACCGGTTGCGGCAAGACCTATCTTGCCCAGACGCTCGCGCGCATCATCGATGTTCCCTTCACCATGGCGGACGCAACGACGCTGACCGAAGCCGGTTATGTCGGTGAAGACGTCGAAAACATCATTCTGAAGCTGCTCCAGGCTGCCGACTACAATGTCGAGCGCGCCCAGCGCGGTATCGTCTATATCGACGAAGTGGACAAGATTTCCCGCAAGTCGGACAATCCGTCCATCACGCGCGACGTATCTGGCGAAGGCGTTCAGCAGGCACTTCTGAAGATCATGGAAGGCACGGTCGCATCGGTTCCCCCGCAGGGTGGTCGCAAGCATCCGCAGCAGGAATTCCTGCAGGTGGATACGACCAACATTCTCTTCATATGCGGCGGCGCATTTGCTGGCCTCGACAAGATCATCTCCGCCCGTGGCGAGAAGACATCCATCGGCTTCGGTGCAACGGTCAAGGCAGAAGACGATCGCCGCGTTGGCGAAGTGCTGCGTGAACTGGAACCTGAAGACCTGGTCAAGTTCGGTCTCATCCCCGAATTCATCGGTCGTCTGCCGGTTCTGGCAACGCTCGAGGATCTCGATGAGGATGCGCTGATCCAGATCCTGTCCGAGCCGAAGAACGCTCTGGTCAAGCAGTACCAGCGCCTATTCGAGATGGAAGATGTTGAACTGACATTCCACGAGGACGCGCTTCGTGAAATCGCCCGTCGGGCCATCACCCGTAAGACAGGTGCCCGCGGTCTGCGCTCGATCATGGAAAAGATCCTGCTCGACACGATGTTCGACCTGCCGACGCTGGAAGGCGTCCGCGAAGTGGTGATTTCGGACGAGGTCGTCAGCGGCCTCGCTCGCCCGCTCTACATCTACGCCGATCGTCAGGACGAAAAGGCGAATGTGTCGGCCTGATTGCCAGGCTGATCGCAATCAAATGGAAAAGGCTCGCCATTGGCGGGCCTTTTTTCTGTTTTAAACCTCGAAATAGCGAATAACCGTGCCCGTATCCGATTTTGAGTTGGAGCGGATTATGCTTTGCTGATAGAGTCTTACCAGTGATTTGTGTGATGGTGTGACGTTGTGGTGAAGGTCGCTCATCGAATCCACCTTCGCGGGCCCGGCGGGGGTGGAGAGTAAAAAGCGTATTCACGCCCATCTTTTTTTCAAAGGTATGCGGCCCCACGATAGACAGCGGGTTGCTGGTTTCCGTGACTTGAAAATGACAGTGCGAAACTCCACTTTCAGTCACGAATAAGAATATGCCGGAAACTTCCCAAGACGTCCGGCAAGCGTCCCGAATAGGGACCATGGAAAGGAAATGATATGACGAACATCACGTCTGCTGCATCTGGCGGTACCTATCCCGTACTTCCTCTGCGCGACATTGTCGTTTTCCCACATATGATCGTTCCATTGTTTGTCGGACGCGAAAAGTCCATTCGCGCATTGGAAGAGGTCATGGGCTCCGACAGACAGATCATGCTTGTCACCCAGATCAACGCGAGCGATGACGATCCGGATCCGTCTGCGATTCACAAAGTGGGCACGGTTGCCAACGTTCTTCAGCTCCTGAAGCTGCCCGACGGTACCGTCAAGGTTCTTGTCGAGGGCAAGGGCCGCGCACAGATCGAAGAATACACCGGCCGCGAAGACTTTTACGAAGCAACCGCAACGATTCTGGACGAGCCCGAAGAAGATGCCGTTGAGATCGAGGCCTTGTCTCGTTCCGTTGTGTCCGAGTTCGAAAGCTACGTAAAGCTCAACAAGAAGATTTCGCCGGAAGTGGTTGGCGCTGCTGGACAAATCGACGACTATTCCAAACTCGCCGATACCGTTGCCTCGCACCTCTCCATCAAGATCACCGAAAAGCAGGAAATGCTCGAAACGGTGAGCGTGAAGCAGCGCCTGGAAAAGGCTCTCGGCTTCATGGAAGGCGAAATTTCCGTTCTGCAGGTTGAGAAGCGCATCCGCTCGCGCGTCAAGCGCCAGATGGAGAAGACCCAGCGCGAATATTACCTGAACGAACAGATGAAGGCGATCCAGAAGGAACTCGGCGACGGCGAAGATGGCCGTGACGAGATGGCCGAACTGGAAGAACGCGTCGCCAAGACCAAACTCTCCAAGGAAGCCAAGGAAAAGGCCGAAGCGGAGATGAAGAAGCTTCGCCAGATGAGCCCGATGTCGGCGGAAGCCACGGTCGTGCGCAACTATCTGGACTGGCTGCTCGGTCTGCCATGGGGCAAGAAGTCCAAGGTCAAGGTTGATCTGAACGCTGCCGAGCAGGTTCTGGATCTGGACCACTTTGGTCTCGACAAGGTCAAGGAACGTATCGTCGAATATCTGGCCGTACAGGCCCGTGCGACGAAGATCCGTGGACCGATCCTGTGCCTCGTTGGTCCTCCAGGCGTCGGTAAGACCTCGCTTGCGAAGTCCATCGCCAAGGCAACTGGTCGCGAATATGTTCGCATGGCGCTTGGTGGCGTTCGCGACGAAGCGGAAATCCGCGGTCACCGCCGGACCTATATCGGCTCCATGCCGGGCAAGATTGTCCAGTCGATGAAGAAGGCCAAGAAGGCGAACCCGCTCTTCCTGCTCGATGAAATCGACAAGATGGGCATGGATTTCCGTGGCGACCCATCGTCGGCTCTGCTCGAGGTGCTGGATCCGGAACAGAACTCCACCTTCATGGATCACTACCTGGAAGTGGAATACGATCTGTCCGACGTCATGTTCGTGACAACCGCCAACACGCTCAACATTCCTGGTCCGCTGATGGACCGTATGGAAGTGATCCGTATTGCCGGTTACACCGAAGACGAAAAGCGCGAGATCGCCAAGCGGCACCTGCTGCCCAAGGCAATCAAGGAACATGCCCTGCGTCCGGAGGAGTTCTCCGTGACGGATGGCGCCTTGATGGCCATCATCCAGCAGTACACCCGTGAAGCCGGTGTTCGTAACTTCGAACGTGAGCTGATGAAGCTCGCCCGCAAGGCTGTCACCGAGATCATCAAGGGCAAGACCAAGTCGGTCGAAGTCACGGCTGAAAACATCAACGACTATCTAGGTGTGCCGCGCTTCCGTCACGGCGAGGCCGAGCGTGAGGATCAGGTCGGCGTCGTCACGGGTCTGGCCTGGACCGAAGTGGGTGGCGAATTGCTCACTATTGAAGGCGTGATGATGCCGGGCAAGGGTCGTATGACCGTGACCGGTAACCTGAAGGAAGTGATGAAGGAATCCATCTCGGCGGCGGCGTCCTATGTCCGTTCGCGCGCGGTCGATTTCGGCATCGAGCCTCCACGCTTCGACAAGAGCGACATCCACGTGCACGTGCCGGAAGGCGCAACACCGAAGGACGGTCCGTCTGCAGGTGTCGCCATGGCGACGGCCATCGTCTCCATCATGACAGGTATTCCTGTTTCCAAGGATGTGGCGATGACGGGCGAGATCACGCTTCGCGGCCGTGTCCTGCCAATCGGTGGACTGAAGGAAAAGCTGCTTGCAGCGCTTCGCGGCGGCATCAAGAAGGTGCTGATCCCGGAAGAGAACGCCAAGGATCTGGCGGACATTCCAGACAACGTGAAGAACGGCATGGAGATCATTCCGGTGTCCCGAATGGGTGAGGTTCTTGAGCATGCTCTGACCCGTAAACCCGAGCCGATCGAGTGGGATGGCAGCATCGAAACGCCGGTGATTGCGACTGTTGAGGGTGTTGATGACGGCGGCCAGACGATCGCACATTAAGATTTTGAGCGATCTATGATGCTAAATTAGCACAGAACTTCTGGAAGGCCGGCGGAAATGCCGGCCTTTTTTGTGAAAAAACCACGAGACCTCTTGTTTTTCAGGCGATTCCGTCGCTTTTGGGTGGCGGTGCGCGAATAGAACTCTATTCTGCGCGGACCTGATTTTGAGTCGTTTCATACCACTGAAAGGGATGGAAACATGAACAAGAACGAGCTCGTTTCCGCAGTTGCCGAGAAGGCTGGCCTGTCCAAGGCTGATGCCGCTTCTGCCGTTGACGCCGTATTTGAAACTGTACAGAACGAACTGAAGGCTGGTGGCGACATCCGTCTCGCTGGCTTCGGTAGCTTCAGCGTCAGCCACCGCAAGGCAACCAAGGGCCGCAACCCGGCGACCCGCGAAGAGGTCGATATTCCTGCTCGCAACGTCCCGAAGTTCTCTGCAGGCAAGGGCCTGAAGGACGCGGTCAACAGCTGATCCGTCCCGACCTCATCTCGCATGAGGTCAATGACAATTCGATATCCTGCAAGCCCGGCCTCCGCGCCGGGCTTTCTTTTTGACCATCTTGCGTTGTGGCTTGGCGTACCATATTTCTATTTCGCCGGTCCTTCCGGCATTCGTTCTCAGGGCGGGGTGTAATTCCCCACCGGCGGTGAGAGGGAAACCTCAAGCCCGCGAGCGCCTGTTCTTCGAAAGAGGGCAGGGTCAGCAGATCCGGTGCAACTCCGGAGCCGACGGTATAGTCCGGATGAAAGAGAATGAGGTCAGGCTGCGCTCTCATCTGCGAAAGCAGGGGGAGGTAGTGCGCGTTTCATCGTGTCCTTGCCGATGCGGTTTCCGTCGTCCTCATCTGTCCTGATTTGTGTTGGTCCTTTGGAAAAGGAAACATGACATGAATCAGAGCACTGTTTCGCTCTTCCGCTCCCGGGCCGTTCTCGGCGCCGGTTTTATGGTTCTGGCGGGTATCGCCTTTGCCGCACTCAACGTCGTCACCCAGGAGCTCGCCATGACGCTCGGCTTTCCGCCGGCATCCACGGCGTTCTGGCAATATGGTTTCGCGCTCATCCTTTCGCTGCCCTTGCTGGTTCGGCTAGGCCTGCGCGCAATGAAGACCGATTATCCCTTCCGCCACATCTTCCGTGTCCTGCTTGCCGCTTTCGGTGTTCAGGCCTGGGTGACGGGGCTGGTGACAGTGCCGATCTGGCAGGCGATCGCGCTTGTCATGACCTCGCCCTTCTTCATCATCATCGGCGCTCGGCTCTTCCTGGGTGAAACCGTCGGCCGCGACAGATGGCTTGCAACACTCACGGGCTTCATCGGCGCGATGATCATCCTGCAGCCATGGTCGGACAGCTTTACCATGGCCGCGCTGCTGCCTGTGCTTTCCGCACTGCTGTGGGGTGGATCGTCGTTGATCATGAAGAACCTCACGCATCACGAGCCGCCCGAGACGGTGACCGTCTGGCTCCTCGTCCTGCTGACGCCAATCAATGCGGGCCTCGCCGCAGCTTCTGGCTTTGCTGTTCCGGAAGGTCTTGCGCTCTGGCTGCTGCTTGCGGCAGGGCTGCTGACGGCGCTTGGGCAATATCTCCTGACGCTCGCTTACAACGCCGCTGATGCGGCCTATGTGCAGCCCTTCGACGATCTGAAGCTACCGTTGAACGTTCTTGCAGGCTGGCTGGTGTTTTGCTACGCGCCGAGCGGCTATCTCTGGCTCGGTGCCACTCTTATCCTCGTCGCGTCACTCTTCCTCATGCTGCGTGAAGCGGGCAAGGAAGCGGTGGTCGTCTCGTGACGGAAAATACAACCACACCGGGCGCGCTACGCCCGGTGCCATGGCTAAACGCCTAAGGCATCGGCCCGAAAATCGGAATCGGTGTTCGGAAAAGCACGATGCGCAGAGTCAAAGCGTGAGACGCGTCCTTTGTGGATCCAACAGGAAGCTTGTCGCGCCAAGCGCTTTGTCAGGCGTCGAAGGTGCTCTTCTCCGATGGCATTCGCCGAGGGGAGGGCACGCACAGGACTTGAGCGGCAGCAAACTGTCCACAAGGCATGTGCGAATGACCTTCGATCAGTGCGAAAACGTCTGTCGGAAAGGGCGTAGTTTTTTAAAGTGAGGTGAGTTTCATAGGCTCATCGCTGCTTGTCCTGATTCTCCGAGTCGTACTGAACCCATCGGAAAAAGAAATAAATAGGCAAGGCAATAAGCGCCAGGGTGGCGAGCGTGTGTACTGACATGGTTCATCCCATTACTCGCGTCTTCATCATGAGGACGACGAGATACTTATGGTGCGAAACCTCTTTATAATTCTTGAATCGCTTGATGAGCGAGTTGTCCGATTCTGGGACAGGGCGTGGAGCGACAAACGCGGTCTCAAACTGAGCTGGCTCAAGCATCGCCGGTTGCTCGGATCATCAGCGAGCGACACACAACAGCACCAGCAGAGCTCGACAAAGACAGCGCAACATCAAGGCTGTCGAAGAGGCAGCCATTTAAGTTTTAAGTGGTGACATCTGGGAAGAAAATGGTGGGCGATGAGAGACTCGAACTCCCGACATCCTCGGTGTAAACGAGGCGCTCTACCAACTGAGCTAATCGCCCTTCGCGTCTTGCAGATCGTGTCCGCCGCGTCGGTGGCCGTGATCTATTCGGATCGGATGGAAACCGCAAGAGCCTTTGTGAAGTTTTTTTGTTTTTTCCGATTTTTTGTCGCGGTGCAAAAGGCAAGTGATTTGGCAGCCACGCAAATTTCCTACGCTATATCAGCTCTTTACCACCCAGGGACCGACCAGCTGTTTCTGATAAACCCAACCGCCCGACGCCAGTGACCTTTTAGCCTGCGATAGCGGAGCCACCACTCTATCCTCGGATGGACCTATCTTCCTTTTCCGCGCGATGACGAGTCAGGCCCCAAGAAAATCTGGACGCGCTAAGGTCCGAAACGGCACAATGTTTGGAGGAGAAAAGGGGAGGAGCCCTCGTCATGGATTCGCGTCAAAGGAGGCGACTCGAGAATGGTCTCCAAGAGTAATAGCGCGGTCTGTGGATAAGATGTTTGAGTTGCACAATTGCGGTTGCTTCGTCGATGGCCCGGAAAGCTGGGCTTTTGGAAGCTGGTCCCATGGCAAAATGCACAAGCTTATCCTTTTGTCGTGAAAGCTGCTTGACACCCCCACACGAACGCCTTAGTTAGCCGCTCAACGAACAGCCGAGGCGGTTCGTGCAGCGAGGTGGAAGCCTCCTGTCAGGAGATGCGGGTGTAGCTCAGTCGGTTAGAGTGCCGGCCTGTCACGCCGGAGGTCGCGGGTTCGAGCCCCGTCACTCGCGCCATCCTGTCCCTCGGAACTCTACGAACGCCAAGCGTTCGTCATGCGCGGGTGTAGCTCAGTCGGTTAGAGTGCCGGCCTGTCACGCCGGAGGTCGCGGGTTCGAGCCCCGTCACTCGCGCCACTTTTTTTCTACCTCCATTGATATATCTGCGATCAGCAGGGCGCGGTTTGCACCGCAAGATTTAGTCAATTTCGCCTTACTCAACCGGTCAAATTGTTCCGCCGGAAAGTCCAGTTTTGGCTCTTCCTCGGTGTCATAAAACGTTACCGCACGGCACAAAAATATGTGACGATTTAAAAGAGCGGTTTAAACGATTTTTGTCGATGTTTCTTAAGTATTTAGCTATATGTCGAATGGTCAGAGCATCGGCTGTTTGACATTACCGTGTCTAATCCGTGGCGGGATTGGCGCGAAAAGGTGCTTAAACCCTTGCAGAGATGGCGCGGCTGCGCTAACCACTGCGGCGTTGCAACACAATTCGGCCCTGCGGAACGTCAGTTCCAAATGGGTGCCCGACGCTCGGTCGGGCAAGGAAGAGACAATGACTGAACTCCTCAGTTCCTATATTCCGATCGCAATCTTCATCGGTATCGCACTCGTCATCGGCCTGGCGCTGTTGATCGCGCCTTTCGCGGTTGCTTACAAGAATCCCGATCCTGAGAAGCTTTCCGCATTCGAATGCGGCTTCAACGCGTTTGACGACGCTCGCATGAAGTTCGACATTCGATTCTATCTCGTTTCGATCCTTTTCATCATCTTCGACCTGGAAGTCGCCTTCCTGTTCCCGTGGGCAGTCTCCTTCGGTGAAATCGGCTGGTTCGGTTTCTGGTCCATGATGGTGTTTCTGGCCGTTCTGACCATCGGCTTCATCTATGAATGGAAGAAGGGAGCGCTGGAATGGGCGTAGTTCAAAACGACTCGACGCTTATCGCGCAAAAGCCCAAGGGCATTATCGATCCATCGACCGGCAAGCCGGTCGGTAGCGATGACGCTTACTTCAGCGAAATCAATGACGAATTGGCCGACAAGGGCTTTCTCGTCACCTCGACCGACGAGCTCATCACTTGGGCGCGCACCGGCTCGCTGATGTGGATGCAGTTCGGTCTGGCCTGCTGCGCCGTCGAAGGTCTGATGCAGGCCTCCGGTCCGCGTTACGACATGGAGCGCTTCGGCGTTGCCCCGCGCGCCTCACCGCGCCAGTCGGACGTCATGATCGTTGCCGGCACGCTCACCAACAAGATGGCGCCTGCGCTACGCAAGGTCTATGACCAGATGCCGGAGCCGCGCTACGTCATCTCCATGGGCTCCTGCGCCAATGGCGGCGGCTACTATCACTATTCCTACGCCGTCGTTCGCGGTTGCGACCGTGTCGTGCCAGTCGATATTTACGTGCCGGGCTGTCCCCCCACGGCGGAAGCGCTGCTTTACGGCGTGCTTCTGCTGCAGAAGAAAATCCGCCGCACAGGCACGATCGAGCGTTAAGGGCAGAGGACTGAAGAATGAGCGAAGCTCTTAACGATTTCGCGGCCTATGTGCAGGAAGCGCGCGGCTCTCTTATCGAGTCGCATGCCATCGCTTACGGCGAGTTGACGCTGAACACGACGCCGGCAAACATCATCGCGCTTCTGACTTTCCTGCGTGACGATGTGCAGTGCGGGTTCGTCAACATCATCGATATCTGTGGCGTTGACTGGCCGCAGCGCGAAAAGCGCTTCGATGTCGTCTATCATCTGCTGTCTCCGCGCCAGAACCTGCGCGTTCGCATCAAGCTTCAAGTGGCCGAGGACGAAGGCGTACCGTCTGCGACGTCCGTTTTCTACGGCGCTGAGTGGTTCGAGCGCGAAGCCTGGGACATGTATGGCATTCCGTTTGAAGGCCATTCCGATCTTCGCCGGATCCTGACGGATTATGGCTTCGAAGGTCATCCGCTTCGCAAGGATTTTCCGCTCACCGGTTTCGTCGAAGTGCGCTACGATGACGTCCAAAAGCGCGTTCTTTACGAGCCCGTGGAGTTGAAGCAGGAATTCCGCAGCTTCGATTTCCTCTCGCCTTGGGAAGGAACGGATTACGTTCTTCCGGGTGATGAAAAGGCCAAGCAATGAGCGAAGCAGTTTCCACAGAGCAGGGACAATGTCTTTGCGGCGCCGTTCGCATGCAAGCGACGATCGGCGCCCGGGAAATGGGTGCATGCCATTGCTCCATGTGCCGTCGCTGGTCCGGCGGTGTTTTCCTCGCTGTTGAATGCAAGTCCGTCTCTGTAGAGAATGCCGAGGCGCTCGGCGTCTATTCGTCGTCCGAGTGGGGCGAGCGCTGCTTCTGCAAGACATGCGGCAGCACGGTGATGTGGCGCTCCAAGGATGGCGCGCATTTTGCCGTTTCCGCCCAGCTCTTCAACGATCCGTCCAGCTTCACGCTGGCATCCGAGATTTTCATTGACGAAAAGCCGACAAGCTATTCGTTCGCCGAGGCCACCAAGAAAATGACCGGCCCCGAATTCATCGCCATGATCACGTCGGCGGAGCAACACTGATGACTGAACATAATGTTCGCAATTTTACGATCAACTTCGGTCCGGAACATCCGTCCGCGCACGGCGTGCTGCGTCTCGTTCTGGAACTCGACGGCGAAATCGTTGAGCGCGTCGATCCGCATATCGGCTTGCTGCATCGCGGCACGGAAAAGCTGATCGAAGCCAAGACCTATCTTCAGGCTGTCCCTTACTTCGACCGTCTCGACTACGTCGCGCCGATGAACCAGGAGCACGCCTTTGCGCTTGCCGTCGAACGGCTGCTCGGGCTTGAAATCCCGATGCGCGGTCAGTTGATCCGCGTTCTCTATTCCGAAATCGGCCGCATCCTCTCGCACATCATGAACGTCACGACCCAGGCCATGGACGTTGGTGCCATGACGCCGCCGGTCTGGGGCTTCGAAGAGCGCGAAAAGCTGATGGTGTTCTATGAGCGTGCTTCGGGTGCACGCATGCACGCTGCCTATTTCCGTCCAGGCGGCGTCCACCAGGATATTCCGCAGGAACTGGTCGATGATATCGGCAAGTGGTGCGATCCGTTCATCACGGTTCTCGACAACATCGAGGGCCTGCTCACCGACAACCGTATCTACAAACAGCGTAACGTCGATATCGGCGTCGTGTCGCTCGAAGATGCGTTCGCCTGGGGCTTTACCGGCGTCATGGTTCGTGGTTCGGGTGCTGCCTGGGACCTGCGCCGTGCGCAGCCCTATGAGTGCTATTCCGATCTCGACTTCGATATTCCGGTCGGCAAGAATGGCGACTGCTACGACCGTTACCTGATCCGCATGCAGGAGATGCGCGAATCGGTGAAGATCATGAAGCAGTGCGTCGAGCTTCTCTCGGGCAAGCACCGCATCGGTGCGGTCTCGTCGCTCGATGGCAAGGTCGTGCCGCCGAAGCGTGGTGAGATGAAGCGTTCGATGGAAGCACTGATCCATCACTTCAAGCTCTATACCGAAGGCTATCACGTTCCGGCTGGCGAAGTGTATGCGGCCGTCGAAGCGCCGAAGGGCGAATTCGGCGTCTATGTTGTGGCGGATGGCACCAACAAGCCGTATCGTTGCAAGATCCGCGCCCCGGGCTATGCCCACCTGCAGGCGATGGACTTCCTCTGCAAGGGCCACCAGCTCGCTGACGTGACCGCCGTTCTCGGCTCTCTCGACATCGTGTTCGGGGAGGTCGATCGCTGATGATGCGTCTGCCGCTCGCCATATCGGCTTTGCTTGCAGCCACGGGACCGCTCTTCGCCCAAACGGCGACGAACGAGGTTTCGTCAGGCGCCAGCGGCGGCAGTTCCACCATCAAGCAGCTGCTGGATCTGGGATACGAGATCAAGTCCTCGCTTCCCAACGGCAGCAAATTCATTGTGTTTATGCAAAAAGACAAAGCGGCTTATGCTTGCGAGTTCGTCACGGTGGCGAGATCGCGGTGTGAGTCGTTAAATTGATGAGGCGTGAGGAAGTATGTCCGTTCGTCGACTAGCCGAAGATCAGGTCCAGCCCGCAAGCTTCGCATTCAATGCGGAGAACACGACGTGGGCGGAAAAGACGATCCAGAAATATCCGGAAGGACGCCAGCAGTCTGCGGTCATCCCGCTGCTGATGCGCGCCCAGGAGCAGGACGGCTGGGTCACCCGCGCCGCCATCGAGAAGGTCGCCGAGATGCTGGATATGGCCTATATCCGCGTTCTCGAAGTGGCGACATTCTATACGCAGTTCCAGATCAAGCCGGTGGGCACCAAGGCTCATATTCAGGTCTGTGGCACGACGCCTTGCATGCTGCGTGGCTCTGAAGCGCTGATGGATGTCTGCCGCCACAAGATCCACCACGATCCGCTGCACACCAATGAAAGCGGCACGCTCTCTTGGGAAGAAGTGGAATGTCAGGGCGCCTGCGTCAACGCGCCGATGGTCATGATCTTCAAGGACGCCTATGAGGATCTGACGCCTCATCGCCTGGAAGAGATCATCGATGCCTTCGAAGCAGGCAAGGGCGATACCGTCAAGCCCGGTCCGCAGATCGACCGTCATCTGTCGGCACCTGTTGGTCCGCTGACGACGCTGACGGAAGAGACCAAGCCGGATCGCTCCAATCTCGACAAGAAGGACGAGCCCGCGCCAGACGCTGCGCAAACGCCGCCTTCCAACGCCGCAAAGCCGAAGACGGATACGCCGGAAACAGATCCGAAGCTGAAGACACCTGCGACGGAGCCTAAGGCTGCAGCGGAAAATGCCAAGGCTGCCGACACCAACAGCGATGCCAAGAAGTCGCAGTGAGAGGTTGAACCATGCTGAAAGATCAAGATCGTATCTTCACCAATCTCTACGGCCTTAAGGACAAGTCGCTTAAGGGCAACATGGCGCGCGGCCATTGGGATGGCACAAAGCAGATCATCGAAAAGGGCCGTGACTGGATCATCAACGAGATGAAGGCTTCTGGCCTTCGTGGTCGTGGTGGTGCAGGCTTCCCGACCGGCTTGAAGTGGTCCTTCATGCCGAAGGAAAGCGATGGCCGCCCGCACTACCTCGTCGTCAATGCTGACGAGTCCGAGCCCGGCACCTGTAAGGACCGCGAAATTCTGCGCCACGATCCGCATACGCTGATCGAAGGCTGCGTGATTGCCGGTTTCGCCATGGGCGCTCACACGGCTTATATCTATGTGCGCGGCGAATATATGCGTGAACGCGAAGCGCTTCAGGCAGCCATCGACGAGTGCTATGACGCCGGCTTGCTTGGTGTAAACAACAAGAACGGCTGGGATTTCGATATCTACGTTCACCACGGCGCAGGTGCCTATATCTGCGGTGAAGAAACCGCTCTGCTCGAAAGCTTGGAAGGCAAGAAGGGTCAACCGCGCCTGAAGCCGCCATTCCCGGCGAATATGGGTCTCTATGGCTGCCCGACCACGGTCAACAACGTCGAGTCGATTGCCGTTGCGCCAACGATCCTGCGTCGCGGTGCCTCCTGGTTCTCGTCGATCGGCCGTCCGAACAATGTCGGCACCAAGCTGTTCATGGTCTCCGGCCATGTCGAGCGCCCATGCACCTTCGAGGATGCACTGGGTGTGTCCTTCAAGGAACTGATCGAGCGTCACTGTGGCGGTATTCGCGGCGGCTGGGACAATCTTCTCGGCGTCATTCCAGGCGGCGCATCCTGCCCCATCGTTCGCGGTGAGGACATGAAGGACGCCATCATGGACTTCGACGGCATGCGCGAAGTGAAGTCGTCCTTCGGTACCGGCGGCATGATCGTCATGGACAAGTCGACCGACGTCATCAAGGCGATTGCCCGTATCGCGGCCTTCTTCAAGCATGAGAGCTGCGGCCAGTGCACCCCTTGCCGTGAAGGCACGGGCTGGATGTGGCGTGTTCTTGAGCGCATGGTCAAGGGCAACGCACAGAAGCGCGAAATCGACATGCTGTTCGAAGTGACGAAGCAGATCGAAGGCCACACCATCTGCGCGCTCGGCGATGCGGCCGCGTGGCCGGTTCAGGCGCTGATCCGTAATTTCCGTCCGGAAATCGAAAAGCGCATCGACCAATATACCTACAGAGCCATGGATGATGGCGCTGTAATGGAAGCTGCCGAGTAACGTGTACGGCGGCTGACAAGGCCAGGGACCGGGTTTCACCGATCCCGAAAATCATTTAAGCATCCGGTCGAATCTTAGTGATGCGGCAGGATGCGATCGGGATTTGTCGTGGACCGCGGTTTTGGCGGGACGGACAGGCAACAGGACGTAAGTAGAACCATGACAAAGCTCAAGGTTGACGGTAAAGAGATCGAGGTTCCGGATCATTTCACGCTGCTTCAGGCGTGTGAGGAGGCTGGTGCCGAAGTTCCGCGCTTTTGTTTTCATGAGCGTTTGTCGGTAGCCGGTAACTGCCGCATGTGTCTGATCGAGGTGAAGGGCGGACCACCCAAGCCAGCAGCCTCCTGCGCCATGGGTGTGCGCGATATTCGCGGCGGCCCGAATGGCGAACTGCCGGAAGTGTTCACCAACACGCCGATGGTCAAGAAGGCCCGCGAAGGCGTGATGGAATTCCTGCTCATCAACCACCCGCTGGATTGCCCGATCTGCGACCAAGGCGGTGAGTGCGACCTGCAGGACCAGGCCATGGCCTTTGGTATCGCCGGTTCGCGCTACTCTGAAAACAAGCGTGCGGTCGAAGACAAATATATCGGCCCGCTCGTCAAGACGGTGATGAACCGCTGCATTCACTGCACGCGCTGCGTTCGTTTCACCACGGAAGTTGCCGGCATTTCCGAACTCGGCCTGATCGGTCGCGGCGAGGATGCCGAGATCACCACCTATCTCGAGCAGGCCATGACCTCCGAGCTGCAGGGCAACGTCGTTGACCTCTGCCCGGTCGGCGCCTTGACCTCCAAGCCCTTCGCCTTCACGGCGCGTCCATGGGAACTCGGCAAGACCGAAACCATCGATGTGATGGATGCGCTTGGCTCTGCAATCCGTGTGGATACTCGCGGTCGTGAAGTCATGCGCATCATGCCGCGCGTCAACGAATCGATCAATGAAGAGTGGATTTCCGACAAGAGCCGCTTCATCTGGGACGGCTTGAAGACGCAGCGTCTCGATCGTCCTTATGTCCGCAAGGATGGGCGTTTGCAGCCTGCCACCTGGGGCGAAGCCTTTGGTGCGATCAAGGCTGCCGTTTCGGCGACGTCTGGCGAAAAGATCGGCGCCATTGCCGGCGATCTTGCCTCCGTTGAAGAAATGTTTGCGCTGAAGTCGCTTCTTGCGTCGCTCGGCTCGACCAATGTCGATTGCCGTCAGGACGGTGCAGCACTCGATCCGTCGCTTGGTCGTGCAAGCTACATCTTCAACACGACCATCCAGGGTATCGAAAAGGCCGACGCGCTGCTGATCATCGGTTCCAACCCGCGCTTCGAAGCGGCCGTCCTCAACGCTCGCATCCGCAAGCGCTGGCGCCGTGGCGGCTTCCCGATCGGCGTGATCGGCGAAGCGGGCGAACTGCGTTACGACTACGAATATCTTGGTGCTGGCACCGATACGCTGACCGATCTGGTCAATGGCTCGGGAAGCTTCCTCGAGAAGCTGAAGCTGGCCAAGAACCCGATGATCATCGTCGGCCAAGGCGCTTTGACGCGCGAAGATGGTGCAGCAATTCTGGCCGATGCGGCAAAGCTTGCTGGCAACATCGGCGCTGTCTCCGAAGCCTGGAACGGCTTCTCCGTTCTGCACACGGCAGCATCGCGCGTCGGTGGTCTCGATCTTGGTTTCGTTCCGGCGGACAAGTCCGCGAACACTGCTTCTATCGTTGCCTCTTCCGACGTGCTCTTCCTGCTTGGCGCGGATGAGATCGATCTTTCGGACAAGACTGCAAAGCTCACCGTCTATATCGGTTCGCATGGCGACAATGGCGCGATGAATGCCGACGTGATCCTGCCGGGTGCTGCCTATACCGAAAAGTCCGGTATCTGGGTCAACACCGAGGGTCGCGTCCAGCTCGGTAACCGCGCGGGCTTTGCTCCCGGCGAAGCGCGCGAAGACTGGGCGATCCTGCGTGCGCTGTCCGATGTTCTCGGCAAGAAGCTGCCATTCGACAGCCTGTCTGGCCTGCGCGCACAGCTTTACATTGCACATCCGCATTTTGCCGATACCGATGAGATTGCTGCGGGCAACGTCCACGACCTCACGGCGCTCTCTGGCAAGACCGGCGCTCTTAACAAGGCGGGTTTTGCAACGCCGGTTAAGGATTTCTATTTGACGAACCCGATTGCGAGAGCGTCCGCCGTGATGGCCGAATGCTCCGCATTGGCCCGCAACAATTTCAAGGCTGCGGCAGAGTAAGGGTAGGGGATTATGGACTCGTTTTTCTGGAGCTATGTCTGGCCAGCGCTGATTATTGTCGGCCAGTCTCTGCTGCTTCTCGTTATACTTCTGGTCGCGATTGCGTTCCTGCTTCTGGCGGACCGCAAGATCTGGGCTGCCGTTCAGCTGCGCCGTGGCCCGAACGTCGTTGGTCCCTTCGGTCTCTTCCAGTCCTTTGCCGACTTGTTGAAGTTCATCCTCAAGGAGCCGGTCATTCCGTCCGGTGCCAACAAGGCAGTCTTCCTGCTTGCGCCACTCGTCGCAGTGACGCTCGCTCTAGCCACGTACGCCGTCATCCCGTTCAACCAGGGTTGGGTGATTGCCAACATCAATGTCGGCATTCTCTACATCTTCGCGATTTCGTCGCTCGAAGTGTACGGCATCATCATGGGTGGCTGGGCGTCCAACTCGAAGTACCCGTTCCTCGGCGCGCTGCGTTCCGCCGCGCAGATGGTGTCCTACGAGGTCTCGATCGGTCTCGTCATCGTGACCGTTCTGCTGTGCGTTGGCTCGTTGAACCTGACGGATATCGTCAATGCCCAGCATTCGGGTATCGGTACATCGCTCGGTCTGCCGGCATCGTTCCTCGACTGGCACTGGCTGCCGCTCTTCCCGATGTTCATCGTTTTCTTCATTTCGTCGCTGGCTGAGACCAACCGTCCGCCTTTCGATCTGCCGGAAGCGGAATCGGAACTTGTGGCCGGTCACATGGTGGAGTATGGCTCCACCCCGTACATGATGTTCATGCTGGGCGAATATGCCGCCATCGTTCTGATGTGCTGCCTGACGACCATCCTGTTCCTTGGCGGCTGGCTGCCGATCGTCGATGTGTGGTTCCTGAACTGGGTTCCGGGCATTGTCTGGTTCGTGCTGAAGGGCGTCATGGTGTTCTTCATGTTCGGTCTGGTGAAGGCATTCGTCCCGCGTTACCGCTATGACCAGCTGATGCGTCTCGGCTGGAAGGTCTTCCTTCCGCTGTCGCTTGCCATGGTCGTGATTGTTGCATTCGTACTCAAGCTGACGGCAGGGGCATGATGATGTCTGAATTCCGCGCTTGCAGATTTGGAGGTTGAGATGGCCAGTCTTTCCCAAGCCGTCAATTCGCTGTTCCTCAAGGAATTCGTCGGCGCGATCTTTTTGACCATGCGCCACTTCTTCAAACAGAAGGCAACGGTGAACTATCCTTTCGAAAAAGGCCCGGTCAGCCCGCGCTTCCGTGGTGAGCACGCTCTGCGTCGCTATCCGAACGGCGAAGAGCGCTGTATCGCCTGCAAGCTGTGCGAAGCGATCTGTCCCGCTCAGGCGATCACCATCGAAGCCGGCCCGCGCCGCAACGATGGCACACGCCGCACGGTTCGTTACGACATCGACATGGTGAAGTGCATCTATTGCGGCTTCTGCCAGGAAGCCTGCCCGGTGGATGCGATCGTCGAAGGCCCGAATTTCGAGTTTGCGACGGAAACCCGCGAAGAGCTCTATTTCGACAAGCAGAAGCTTCTCGACAATGGCGATCGCTGGGAACGTGAAATCGCGCGTAACCTCGCTCTGGATGCGCCTTATCGTTAAGGCTCACTCCATGTCTTCGGAGCTTTTCTCCGGGGATCAAAAAAGATGAAATGCCTGTCGGCGATCGCTGGCGGGAACGAAACGGGCAGGGCGGTCTGAAGGCCGCTTTTGTCCGGTGAGGACAAAAAGGCACCAACATGGGTCTGCACGCTGTATTCTTCTACATCTTCGCTTTCGTCGCCGTGGCGTCTGCGTTTCTGGTCATTGCATCCAAGAACCCGGTTCACTCGGTTCTGTTCCTGATCCTGACCTTCTTCAACGCGGCGGCGCTCTTCCTGCTGACGGGCGCCGAATTCCTCGGCATGATCCTGCTGGTCGTTTATGTCGGCGCTGTGGCGGTGTTGTTCCTCTTCGTCGTCATGATGCTGGATGTGGATTTTGCCGAGTTGCGTTCCGGCGTGCTGCAATATGCGCCGATCGGTGCCTTGATCGGGGTTATCCTGGCGGCGGAACTGATCGTTGTCATTGGCGGCAGCGTGCTGAACCCGGAGGCGGCGAAGTCGATTACGATGCCGATCCCGAACCCGGTCGAACGCGCAAACACTGCCGCTCTGGGTGACGTCCTCTACACGAACTACATCTACTTCTTCCAGCTGGCAGGTCTCGTGCTGCTTGTGGCAATGATCGGCGCCATCGTGCTGACGCTGCGTCACCGCACGGACATCAAGCGTCAGGACATTTCAACGCAGGTGGCCCGCGATCCGAAGACCGCCGTTACGACGGTCAAGGTCAAGCCGGGTCAGGGCCTCTGAGGCGCGAACGGATCCAAGGAACATAGAATATGGAAATCGGTCTTTCCCATTACCTGACGGTCAGCGCGATCCTCTTCACGATCGGCATCTTCGGTATCTTCCTCAACCGGAAGAACGTCATCGTCATCCTCATGTCGATCGAACTCATCCTTCTGGCGGTGAACCTCAACCTCGTCGCCTTCTCGTGGGTGCTCAACGACATGGTTGGTCAGGTCTTCGCCCTGTTCATTCTGACTGTTGCTGCTGCAGAAGCGGCCATCGGTCTTGCAATACTCGTAGTCTTCTACCGCAACCGCGGATCGATCGCCGTGGAAGACGTCAATATGATGAAGGGCTGATAAGGCTATGATCTACAAGGCTATCGTCTTTCTTCCGCTGATCGGCTTCCTGATCGCTGGTCTCTTTGGCCGGTCCATTGGCGCCAAGGCCTCGGAATATGTCACCACCGGCCTCATGGTCGTGGTGGCGATCCTCTCCTGGATCGTGTTCTTCGACGTCGCGCTTCTGACCCATGAGGCCGGTGAGGTCATCAAGGTGCCGGTGCTGCGCTGGATCCAGTCCGGCGGCATCGACGTCGAGTGGGCGTTCCGCATCGACACGCTGACCGCGGTCATGTTCGTCGTGGTCAACACGGTGTCCTGTCTCGTGCATCTGTACTCCATCGGGTACATGCATCACGATCCACATCGTCCGCGCTTCTTCGCCTATCTCTCGCTCTTCACATTCGCCATGCTGATGCTGGTGACCTCCGACAACCTGCTGCAGATGTTCTTCGGCTGGGAAGGTGTAGGTCTGGCGTCCTATCTGCTGATCGGCTTCTGGTTCAAGAAGCCGTCCGCATCGGCTGCCGCCATGAAGGCCTTCATCGTCAACCGCGTCGGTGACTTCGGCTTCATTCTCGGTATTTCCGGTCTCTTCGTCCTGTTCGGCTCGATCAACTTCGAAACGATCTTCGCGGCTGCTGGTTCCTACCTGCCTGCCGATGGCGCAGCCTCTACCGAAGCGGTCATCAACCTCTTCGGTATGCAGCTCGACAAGGCGCATGCACTGACGGCGGTCTGCCTGCTGCTGTTCATGGGCTCGATGGGTAAGTCGGCTCAGTTCCTGCTGCACACCTGGCTGCCGGACGCCATGGAAGGCCCGACGCCTGTGTCGGCGCTGATCCATGCCGCAACCATGGTGACGGCCGGCGTGTTCCTGGTCGCGCGCATGTCGCCGGTCTTCGAACTGTCGCCGAACGCTTTGATGTTCGTCACGCTGATCGGTGCCATCACGGCCTTCTTTGCAGCGACCGTTGGTCTGGTGCAGAACGATATCAAGCGCGTCATTGCCTATTCGACCTGCTCGCAGCTCGGTTACATGTTCGTGGCGCTCGGCGTCGGCGCTTACGGCGCGGCTATTTTCCACCTCTTCACGCACGCATTTTTCAAGGCATTGCTGTTCCTTTGCGCTGGTTCCGTTATCCACGCGGTTGATGGTGAGCAGGACATGCGTCACATGGGTGGTCTGCGCAAGCATATCCCGATCACCTTCTGGACGATGACCGTTGGCAATCTGGCACTGACAGGCGTCGGTATCCCCGGAACGATGATCGGCTTTGCCGGCTTCTTCTCCAAGGACGTGATCATCGAGTCGTCGTTTGCGTCGCATAGCCCGCTTGCAGGTTTTGCGTTCACCATGCTGGTCGTCGCAGCGCTGTTCACCAGCTTCTACTCCTGGCGCCTGGCGTTTATGACCTTCTTCGGCAAGCCGCGCGCTTCCGCTGATGTCATGCACCACGTCCATGAATCGCCTATGGTGATGCTGATCCCGCTTTTCGTGCTGACGATCGGTGCGATCTTCGCCGGTGTCGTGTTCGAAGGCTACTTCTTCGGCCATGAATATGCGGAGTTCTGGAAGGGTGCGCTCTTCACGCTTCCCTCCAATGAAATCCTCGAAGAGTTCCACCACGTGCCGCTTTGGGTCAAGTGGAGCCCCTTCATTGCCATGGTTCTCGGTTTCGTCACAGCCTGGTATTTCTACATCAAGTCGCCGGAAACGCCGAAGCGTCTGGCAGAGACCCACCGCGGCCTTTACCAGTTCCTCTTGAACAAGTGGTACTTCGACGAACTCTACGACTTCCTCTTCGTTCGTTCCGCAAAGGCGCTCGGTCGCTTCCTGTGGAAGAAGGGCGACGTGGCCGTCATCGACGCCTATGGCCCCAACGGTATTGCAGCGCGCGTGGTTGATGTGACCAACCGTGTCGTCCGTCTGCAGTCCGGTTACCTTTATCACTATGCCTTCGCGATGCTGATCGGCATCGCAGCACTAGTCACCTGGATGATGCTCGGGAGTGCCCTCTGATGACCGATTGGCCCATTCTTTCCACGGTCACCTTCCTGCCGCTCGTCGGCGTGGTGCTCCTGCTTCTGACCAATGAGAACGGCCCCTTCGGGCGCCGCAACATTCTCAATGTCTCGCTTCTGACGACGGTGTTCACCTTCATCGTCTCGCTTTTCATCTGGATCGGTTTCGACAATTCGAACCCCGGCTTCCAGATGATCGAGAAGCACAACTGGTTCGGCAACATTGCCGCCTATCATCTGGGCGTCGATGGCATTTCCATGCTCTTCGTCATCCTGACGACGTTTCTCATGCCGTTTTGCGTTCTCGCAAGCTGGGATTCCGTCCAGAAGCGCCTGAAGGAATACATGATCGCCTTCCTCCTTCTGGAAGTCGTCATGGTCGGCGTGTTCGTTGCGCTGGACACCGTTCTCTTCTACGTCTTCTTCGAAGCGACGCTGATCCCGATGTTCATCATCATCGGCGTCTGGGGCGGCAAGGATCGCGTCTACGCATCCTACAAGTTCTTCCTCTACACGCTTCTCGGCTCGGTTCTCACCATGCTCGCCATCATGGCGATGTACTGGCAGGCTGGGACGACGGATATGACAGAGCTTCTCAAGCACGGCTTCCCGGCTGGCATGCAGACCTGGCTATGGCTTGCCTGCTTCGCGGCCTTTGCCGTCAAAATGCCGATGTGGCCGGTTCATACCTGGCTTCCGGATGCACACGTTCAGGCGCCGACCGCAGGTTCGGTCATTCTGGCGGGCGTCATGCTGAAGCTCGGTGGTTACGGTTTCATCCGTTTCTCGCTGTCGATGTTCCCACTGGCGTCCGAGCATTTCGCGCCCTTCGTCTTCACGCTGTCGGTCCTTGCCATCATCTACACTTCGCTGGTGGCGATGATGCAGGAAGACATCAAGAAGCTGATTGCCTATTCCTCGGTTGCCCATATGGGTTACGTAACGATGGGTATCTTCGCGGCCAATGTGCAGGGTCTGCAGGGCGCGATCTTCCAGATGCTGTCTCACGGCATCGTGTCGAGTGCACTCTTCCTCTGCGTCGGCGTTGTCTATGACCGCCTCCACACCCGTGAGATCGCGGCCTATGGTGGCCTGGTCAACAACATGCCGAAATACGCCGTGGCTTTCATGGTCTTCACCATGGCCAATGTCGGCCTGCCTGGCACCTCGGGCTTCGTCGGCGAATTCCTGACCATCATTGGCGTTTTCCGCGCCAACACCTGGGTGGCCCTCTTTGCCGCAACGGGCGTCATTCTCTCGGCATCCTACGCGCTGTGGCTCTATCGCCGCGTGATTTTCGGTGCGCTTGAGAAGGAAAGCCTGAAGGCGATGCTCGATCTCAACACCCGTGAAAAGGTCATCCTTTATCCGCTGGTGGTGCTGACGATCTTCTTCGGCGTCTACCCGGCACCGGTCTTCGATGCGACGGCGGCATCGGTGGATCTCGTGATCAATAATTATACCGCCGCATTGCAGGCAGCGCAGAATGTTGCGCTCTCGCTGAACTGACGACAGGACCCGTTGGATATGACCGCTGAACTTCTTTTTGCCAGTCTGCGCATCGCGACGCCCGAGCTGATCCTTGCGGTCGGTGCGCTGGCGCTGCTCATGATCGGCGTCTTCTCCGGCGACAAGTCGACCAACACTGTGACGGGTCTCGCCGTCGCGCTCTTGGTCGTCGTCGGCCTGTGGATCATCTTCGCTCCTGCAAGCGGAGAAGCCTTTGGTGGCGTCTACGTCGCCGATGCCTTCGGCAACTTCATGAAGATCCTGGCGCTGATCGGTTCCATCGTCGCCATGATCCTCGCGGTTGGCCACAGCCGTGTCGAGCCGATCGGTCGTTTCGAATATCCGGTGCTTCTGGTTCTGGCGACACTTGGCATTCTGCTGATGATCTCCGCCAACAACCTGATCTCGCTTTACATGGCGCTGGAGCTGCAATCGCTGGCACTCTACGTCATCTGCGCGATCAACCGTGAGAGCCTGCGCTCGACCGAAGCCGGTCTGAAATATTTCGTTCTTGGCGCGCTGTCTTCGGGCATGCTGCTTTACGGCATGTCGCTGATCTACGGCTTCACGGGCAATACTGGCTTCCAGGAAATCGCGGCTGTACTGTCCGCCGAAACCCGTTCGCTTGGCGTCGTCTTCGGTCTGGTCTTCGTGCTGGCCGGTCTGGCATTCAAGATTTCCGCCGTTCCCTTCCACATGTGGACGCCGGACGTCTATGAAGGCGCGCCGACCCCGGTCACGGCCTTCCTTGCCGCAGCCCCGAAGATCGGTGCCATGGCGATTTTCGTTCGCGTCGTTGTCGACGCATTTCAGCCTGTCTTCGCGGACTGGCAGCAGATCGTCGTTTTCGTGTCGATCGCATCCATGCTGCTCGGCTCCTTTGCCGCAATTGGGCAGAAGAACATCAAGCGCCTGATGGCCTATTCGTCGATCGGTCACATGGGTTACGCCCTTGTCGGTCTCGCTGCCGGAAACGAATCTGGTGTCGCCGGCGTGCTGATTTACATGGCTGTTTACATGGGCATGACGCTTGGTACCTTTGCCTGCATTCTTGCAATGCGTCGCAAGGAAGTCGGCAATGTCGAGAATGTCGACGATCTGGCCGGGCTTTCTTCGACCAACCCCTTCATGGCGCTGGTTTTGACGGCTCTGATGTTCTCGCTGGCCGGCATTCCGCCGCTCGCAGGCTTCTTTGCCAAGTACTATGTCTTCCTCGCAGCCATCGAAGCCAAGCTCTATGCGCTGGCGGTTATCGGCGTCGTCGCATCGGTCGTCGGTGCCTACTACTATCTGCGCATTGTCAAGCTCATGTGGTTCGATGATGCCAAGGGTGGCTTTGAAAAGGCTGCTGGCGAGTTGCGGATCGTTTACGCACTCTCCGGCCTCTTCGTCATCGCCTTCATCTTCTTCGGTGGCATGCTCGGCAACGCCGTGACAGCTGCGGCAAAGACGTTCTTTTGAGCGAAAACGCTATGAAACAGCGCCGGATGTCTCTCGATGACTTCCGGCACGAGGCATTGGTGGAGACATCCTCCACCAATGTCGAATGTCTCGCCCGGGCGCGCTCGGGCGATAGCGGCAATCTGTGGATGACCGCAGTCCGCCAGAGCGGCGGCAAGGGCCGCCGAGGCAGGCCATGGGTGTCCGAGCCCGGCAATCTCTACGCCTCTCTTCTTCTGATTGATCCCGCACCGGCGGACCGTCTTGGTTCCTTGCCTCTTGCCTTTGCGCTTGCCGTCTACCGCGCGATCCGCGCCGTGCTGCCCTTCGGTGGTGCGCCACTGGAAATCAAGTGGCCTAATGATATTCTCATCGGCAGAATGAAGACCTGCGGCATTCTAATGGAAGCGGAGCAACTTGCCGATGGGCGCCGCGCGATCGTCATCGGCATCGGCATCAACATCGCCCGCAAGCCCGAAAATCCGCTCTATCCCGTCACCATGCTGTCGGAGCATGGCGCGTCGTGCGGACCGGACGAGCTCTTTGCTCATCTTTATCGCGAGACCGCCGAGGTTCTCTCGGTCTGGAACGAGGGCAGGGGCGTGAGTGACATCATGAGGGACTGGCGTGCAGCCGCCTGCGGTATTGGTGAGCATATCACCGTGAACTTTCCAGATCGCTCCATCGGCGGACGCTTTGCCGGGATAGACGATCACGGTTTTCTGTTGCTGGACGAGGATGACGGCCCGAGACGGGCGATCGCCGCCGGCGACGTTTTCTTTGGCTGAAGCCTTTCGCGCGATCGAACTGCGCGGCCTCGGCTTTTGAGTTTGGAGCATCCCTGCTGCTCGTAGAATCAGGGCGTCCATCCGGTCCGCGTCGGCCCGGCATCTCGGCGTTTCATCAAGTCCGGCGCGGTTTAAGGCAATGGTGGAGCGTGGCGCAAGCGCGCGGCCATTGCCTGTTGCAGATTGGATAATGACATGTCTCAACAAGACGAACTGGTCTTCCTGCCGCTTGGTGGCGTCGGCGAAATCGGCATGAATCTGGCGCTCTATGGTTATGGTCCTGCCGCGAAGCGGCAATGGATCATGGTGGATTGCGGCGTCACCTTCGCGGGCCTCGATCTGCCCGGCGTCGATCTTGTTCTGCCCGATATCCGCTTCATCGAGGCGCAGCGACAGAACCTCAAGGGTATCATCATCACCCATGCCCATGAGGACCATTACGGCGCGCTGAACGATCTCTGGCCTGGCCTCAACGTCCCGGTCTATGCGTCGGGCTTCACCGCGGGCATGCTGGAAGCCAAGCGTAACTATGAGGGCACGCGCGCCGAGATCCCGATCTCGCCATTCAAGGCGGGCGATCGCATCAATCTCGGCCCGTTCGAGATCGAGGCCATCGGCGTCAACCACTCGATCCCCGAACCCATGTCGCTCGTCATCCGCACGCCGCTTGGCAATGTCGTTCACACAGGCGACTGGAAGATCGATGACGCGCCGTCGCTTGGGCCGCTGACAGATGAGGCACGCTTCCGCGCCGTTGGCGAGGAAGGCGTTCTGGCGCTTCTTTGTGACAGCACCAATGCTGTGCGCGATGGTGTATCTCCGTCGGAGGAACAGGTTTCCGAGGGGCTGCGCCAGATCATTGAGAATGCCGAAGGGCGCGTGGCGATCACCACTTTCTCGTCCAATGTCGGCCGTATCCGCTCGATCGCCCAGGCTGCGGAGCGCGCGGGTCGCGAAGTGCTGCTGCTCGGCTCGTCGCTGAAGCGTGTCGTCAACGTCTCGCAGGATCTCGGCATCATGGAAGGCATCAAGCCGTTCCTGGCCGAAGATGAGTATGGTTATATTCCCCGCGACAAGGTGGTGGTCATTCTCACCGGCTCGCAGGGTGAGCCGCGTGCGGCACTTGCAAAACTGTCACGCGATGAGATGCGTAATGTGGCGCTCGCCAAGGGCGACACGGTGGTCTTTTCCTCGCGCGCCATCCCTGGCAACGAAAAGGCCATTCTCGATATCAAGAACGGTCTGATCGAACAGGGCATCCACATCATCACCGACAATGAAGCTCTGGTGCACGTTTCCGGCCACCCCCGCCGCAACGAGCTGCTGCGCATGTATGAGTGGACCAAGCCGCAAATCCTCGTGCCGGTGCATGGCGAAGCAGCGCATCTCGTGGCGCAGAAGGAACTGGCTGAGCAGGCCGGTATCAAGCAGGTCCCCAAGGTCCGCAACGGCAACGTCCTGCGTCTGGCGCCTGGCCCTGCCGAAGTCATCGACGATGCTCCGCATGGCCGCGTCTTCAAGGACGGCCGTCTGGTTGGCGATTTCGAAGAAATGGGCATCGGTGACCGCCGCAAGCTCTCCTTTGCTGGTCACGTCTCGGTCAATGTCGTTCTGGACAGCCGTTACGACTTCCATGGCGATCCGGATGTCGTACCCTTCGGTCTGCCTGAATTCGACGACGAGGGCGAGGCAATGGAGGACACGCTCTATGACGCCGTTCTCGGCGCCATTGAAAGCATCCCGCGCGCACGCCGCAAGGATCTGGAACTGTTGCGCGAAGCGGTCCGCCGGGCCGTTCGTGCTGCCGCCAACCAGACCTGGGGCAAAAAGCCGATCGTCACGGTATTCGTGACGAAGATTTGACGATAGGTTCGGTACTGCACGTATCAGCATAGGTGCAGTACCGGAAGACGCTTCGTTCTGCGCGATATGTCGCTATGTTCGGCTGAGAAATTGGGAGGATGACCATGCTTGGACGGATCAACCACATCGCCATTGCAGTGCCCGACCTCGCGGCAGCGACTGCCACCTATCGCGATGTGCTCGGTGCTGCGGTCTCGCAAGTGCAGACCCTGCCGGACCACGGGGTGAGGGTGGTGTTCGTCAACCTGCCAAACAGCAAGGTCGAACTGCTTGAGCCACTGGATGGCAACTCCCCGATCGCGGCTTTTCTCGAAAAGAATTCGTCCGGCGGCATGCATCATATCTGTTACGAGGTGGAGGACATCATCTCCGCACGCGACAGTTTGAAAGGCGCCGGCGCACGCGTACTTGGCGATGGGGAGCCGAAGATCGGCGCCCATGGAAAACCTGTCCTCTTCCTCCATCCGAAGGACTTCTGCGGCACGCTGGTGGAGTTGGAAGAGATTTGATCGCGGGCCGCGTGTCTCCTTGGACGCACAAAGTATGCTATCTGCTTTGATCTAAACATCGTGCTTTCCGAAAATCGATTCCGATTTTTGGACCGATGCTGTAGGAATCGTTTGCCGCTGCTCTGTCTGTTTCTTGCGCTTCTCCAAGCCTTGAATGAGACAAGAGATGCGGGTTCTGCTCGGGGAGGTCTACATGCAGTGGCTGTCGGTTGTTGCCGTTTTTTTCATCGTCTGGTGGACGGTTCTGTTTGTCGTGCTGCCGATTGGGCTCAGAACGCAAATGGAAGACGGTGACGTGGCGCTGGGAACCGTGGCAAGCGCGCCAACGCGTTTCCAGGGTGCGAAAATCCTGATCGCCACCACGCTGATCTCGATATTGCTCTGCGCGATTTGGTACGGCGCCACCTGGTACTTCGGCGTTAGCCTCGATGATCTGCCCCGTATTATCCCGGTTTATGACTGAGTTGAGCAGGTGAACGGGCCGCGCCCACCCGCTGCGGCGTCACCGTCTGTCATAAGAATGTTGCATTTGGTTGGACGGTGATTCGCGTAGAAGCCACAAGCGGGACGCCGATGGATGAGCTGTCTTCCGCCAACCCACTGAAAGACAATCGATTTCAGGGCAAAAAAAAACAAGGCGATTAAGCCTTGTTTTTCAGTTTCGCGTGATCTGTTTCCGTTTCCGGGGCTGCGAACAAGCGCGCCTAAGATCTCATCCTCCCAAGACTGACCGCGAAGACGGCAGAAATTTAAACTCCCTGCCTCTTTTGTGAGCTAAAACTAGCCCAAAGATTCCACCTTGTCACCACGTTTTTTGCATTTTTGTTACAGTCAGCAAAAAATTTCCTCATGAACATTATGTCGCAGGTGCCCAGCAAAATTATTTCTCCTGAAACCGTTCAGGAGCGAACGTCCTGTTCTCACGCGGATGTGAATGGTGTTTTTGGGGCGCCGATCGTGCGGGTTTCCTTCTGCAGGAGAAACGGTTATGTACGGCGCAAATATCCTTTAATTCTGACGATTCCCGGTAGATGGCGAGTCGTCGCACTCAGGACATAGTCATGCGTCTCAGCCGTTATTTTTTGCCCATCCTGAAGGAAAATCCCAAGGAAGCTGAAATCGTCTCTCACCGCCTCATGCTGCGTGCGGGCATGATCCGTCAGCAGAGCCAGGGCATCTACTCCTGGCTGCCGCTCGGCAAGCGCGTGATGGACAAGGTGAACCGCATTATCCGGGAAGAGCAGGACCGTTCCGGCGCGATCGAGCTTCTGATGCCGACGTTGCAATCGGCGGAGCTTTGGCAGGAAAGCGGTCGTTATGACGACTACGGCAAGGAGATGCTGCGCATCAAGGACCGCCAGGACCGTCAGATGCTCTACGGCCCGACGAATGAGGAGATGATCACTGACATCTTCCGCTCCTACGTGAAGTCCTACAAGAACCTGCCGCTGAACCTCTATCATATCCAGCTGAAGTTCCGCGACGAAGTGCGCCCGCGTTTCGGCACGATGCGCTCGCGCGAGTTCCTGATGAAGGATGCCTATTCCTTCGACCTGACGAAGGAAGCTGCGATCCATTCCTATAACAAGATGTTCGCTGCCTATCTGCGTACCTTCTCTCGCCTTGGCCTGCGCGCCATTCCGATGCGCGCCGATACCGGCCCGATCGGTGGCAACCACAGCCACGAATTCATCATTCTGGCCGATACGGGTGAATCGGAAGTCTTCTGCCACAAGAGCTTCCTGGAGCAGGGCATTCCCGGCGACGACACCAATTTCGATGACGTTGCTGGTCTGCAGGGCATTTTCGATACATGGACCGCGGACTATGCCGCAACCTCGGAGATGCACGACGAGGCTGCCTTCGACGCGATCCCCGAGGGCGATCGTCTTTCCGCGCGCGGTATCGAAGTGGGCCACATCTTCTATTTCGGCACGAAGTATTCTGAGCCGATGGGTGCCAAGGTTCAGGGTCCCGATGGCAGGGAACATCCCGTCCACATGGGATCCTATGGCATTGGTCCGACACGCCTTGTTCCTGCCATCATTGAAGCCTCGCATGACGAGAACGGAATCATCTGGCCGGCGTCGGTTGCTCCTTTCGATGTCGTCATCATCAACATGAAGGCTGGCGATGCAGCCTGCGACGCGGCATGCGAGAAGCTCTATTACTCGCTGTCCAACGCTGGCAAGGATGTTCTCTACGACGATACCGACGACCGCGCAGGTCAGAAGTTCGCGACGGCCGATCTCATCGGCGTACCTATGCAGATCATCGTCGGACCGCGCAGCATTGCTGCCGGTGAAGTCGAGGTGAAGGACCGCAAGACGGGCGCACGTGAGAACGTCACGGTCGAAGCGGCAATGAACAGGGTTCTCGGCTGAAAAGCCGACAAGGAGTGGACATGGCAAAAGCCGAGGCTGACAACGGTGCAGTTGCATCCGTGAAGGATGGGGCGGCACGGCCGTTTTCGGCTTTCGAACGCATGGTGGCCTGGCGCTACCTGCGTTCGCGCCGCAAGGAAGCCTTCATATCGGTCATCGCAGGCTTCTCGTTCGTTGGCATCATGCTGGGTGTGGCGACGCTGATCATCGTCATGGCGGTGATGAACGGTTTCCGCACCGAACTGATCTCCCGAATTCTCGGCATCAACGGTCACATGATCGTTCAGCCGATCGATCAGCCCTTCAACAATTACGATGAACTGGCGAAGAAGTTTGGCGCTATTCCCGGCGTGACGATGGCCTTGCCGCTCGTGGAAGGCCAGACGCTGGCCTCCGGACGCAACGGCGCAGGCAGCGGTGCTCTGGTGCGTGGCGTGCGTCCGGAAGATCTCGAAAAGATCAAGGAGATATCCAGCAACGTCAAAGCCGGCGATCTCGTCGGCTTTATGTCGGGGCAGGGTGTTCTGGTCGGCTCGAGGCTCGCCGCACAGCTCGGCGTGACGGTGGGAGATCAGATCACCCTCATTTCACCGGAAGGTGACGTGACGCCCATGGGTGTCAATCCGCGGGTAAAGTCCTACCCAATCTCCGGTGTCTTCGAGATTGGTATGTCTGAATATGACGCGTCGATGATCTACATGCCGCTTACCGAAGCGCAGCTCTATTTCAATTCCGAGGGCATCGTCCAATCCATCGAGCTCTTCGTCAGCCATCCCGACGATGTCGATAGCATTCGTCCGCTGGTGGAAACAGCGGCGGGGCGGCAGGTCTATATCACCGACTGGAGACAGCGCAACCAGACCTTCTTCTCAGCGCTTCAGGTGGAGCGCAACGTCATGTTCATGATCCTGACGCTGATCGTTCTGGTCGCCGCGCTCAACATCATTTCCGGCCTCATCATGCTGGTGAAGGACAAGGGCAGCGACATCGCTATTCTGCGCACCATGGGGGCAACCTCCGGCGCTGTCATGCGTATCTTCTTCATGACCGGGGCTGCGATCGGCATCGTCGGCACATTTGCGGGTGTGGCGCTTGGCGTTCTCGTCTGTCTGAATGTGGAATCGATTCGCCAGTTCTTCTCCTGGATTACCGGAACCGTTCTCTTTGATCCGCAGCTCTATTTCCTGAGCCAGCTGCCGGCGGAGATGGATTTGAGCGAAACGATCACCGTCATCGTCATGGCGCTAACCCTGTCCTTCCTGGCAACGATCTTCCCCGCCTGGCGTGCGTCGAAGCTCGACCCCGTCCAGGCCCTGAGATACGAATAGGACCCGCTTCACACCATGGCAAAGAAAATGGCTCTACAGCTTACCGGCGTGGAACGGACCTATGGTCAGGGCGAAACGAGCCTTTCCATTCTGAAAGACGCGAATTTCGAATTGAGAAGCGGCGAGATCGTCGCGCTTGTCGCGCCATCTGGCACGGGCAAGTCGACGCTGCTGCATCTGGCGGGACTGCTGGAGCATCCGGACGCGGGCGAGGTGTTCATCAGTGGCAAGCCCTGCGGTACGCTTTCCGATGAGGAGCGCACTTCCATTCGCCGCAGCGATATCGGCTTCGTCTACCAGTTTCACCATCTGCTTCCGGAGTTCTCGGCACTTGAGAATATCATGATGCCACAGATGATCGCCGGTCTCGCGCCGAAGGAAGCACAGGTGCGGGCCAAGGCGTTGCTGGATTATATGCGCATCGGCCACAGAGGCGATCATCGTCCGGCGGAACTGTCCGGCGGTGAACAGCAGCGCGTGGCGATTGCAAGAGCCGTTGCCAACGCGCCGCTTCTGCTTCTGGCAGATGAACCGACCGGCAATCTCGACCCCGAGACCGCTTCCTACGTTTTCGATGCCTTGGAAGCGCTGGTGCGCCAGTCGGGCCTTGCGGCCCTCATCGCGACTCATAATCACGATCTAGCAGCACGCATGGATCGCCGCGTGACGCTGTCCGAAGGCAAGATCGTCGAGTTCTGATCGATCGCACGATGCGTTGATCCAAAAATGTGAAGGGTCCCTTGTGCGTCTGATAGAACGCACGGCGTTTTAAGTGCCCTTATCCCCATCAACCCCGTCTGGCCCGCCAGGCGGGGTTTTGTTTATGCGTTGATTCGCTTGAGGCGGAACTAAGGAACCGGATTGAGTCGCATTACGTTGGCAATATGCCAGCCCAAAAAAGCTGTTGACACGGAAACAAAATGAGAACAAAGTTGGAACATAACAAGTAAGGAGAGACAAATGACCGATTTTATCCGTGACCTTGCCGCCTTTGCCTCCATCGCTCTCTTTGTTGCGAGCTTCTCTGTAATCCTCACATCCATGTGACTTGAGACCCTTTGGTCTTTCCGGCGATAGCGGTGCACAGGCATCCTTTGCCGGTGGACTTTGCTGCTCGAAGGGATCAAAATCAGCCCGATTCAGAATGACGGGAATGCAGCACAATGGGCGATCATCTTACGGAGCAAAACCACTCGGGCATGCTCTTGAAATCTCCCGGCTTTGTGCACTTGCGTGTTCATTCCGCCTATTCCCTGCTCGAGGGCGCGCTTCCCCTTAAAAAGATCATGGCGAAGGCTGTCGGCGATTCACAGCCTGCCATCGCCATCACGGACACCAACAATCTTTTCGTTGCGCTGGAATTCTCAGAGAAGGCGCGAGAAGAGGGGCTGCAGCCGATCATAGGGTGCCAGCTTTCCATCGACATGCAAGATGCCGTCGAGGACAGGAGAGGCGGCAACAACCTCTCCAAGCTTCCTTCCATCGTGCTGCTTGCCGCAGATGCGGAGGGCTATGAGCGCCTGGTGGATCTGATTAGCCGTGCCTATCTCGATGGCGAGGGCAGTGGTCACGCCGTCAACATTGCCAAGTCTTGGCTGGAGGAGGCCAGCAATGCTGGATTGATCGCATTGACAGGCGCGTCCGGCGGCCCTGTCGATATGGCACTGAGAGAAGGACATGCGGCTCAGGCAAAGAGCCGGCTTCTTGCGCTGAAGGACATATTCGGGGATCGGCTCTATATCGAGTTGCAGCGCCAGGGCAATTTTGACCGTGCCCATGAACGTCGCATGATTGCGCTTGCTTACGAGCACGACATTCCACTCGTCGCAACCAACGAGGCCTTCTTTCCATCCAGGTCAGATTATGAGGCGCACGACGCTCTGATGGCGGTAGCGCACAACGCCATGGTTTCGGATGACAGCCGTTTCCGTCTGACGCCTGACCATTATCTGAAGAGCCGCGACGAGATGGTGGCGCTCTTCAAGGACATTCCCGAGGCAATCGAAAATACCGTCGAGATCGCCCAGCGCTGCTCCTACGTCTTGAAAAAGCGTGGCCCCATTCTGCCGCGCTTTACCGGTGCGAGTGACGACCCGGAAGAGGCAGAACGCGCCGAGTCACTGGAGTTGCGACGCCAGGCTGTCGAAGGGCTGGATATGCGCCTTGCCGCTCTCGGTATGGCCCCTGGCTACACCGAGCAGGAGTATCGGGATCGTCTGGATTTCGAACTCAGCGTTATCGAGCGCATGAAGTTTCCCGGCTACTTCCTGATCGTTGCCGACTTCATCAAATGGGCAAAGCAGCATGATATTCCGGTCGGCCCTGGTCGTGGTTCGGGTGCGGGATCGCTGGTCGCCTATGCGCTGACGATTACCGATGTCGATCCGCTACGCTTCTCGCTGCTCTTCGAACGCTTCCTCAACCCGGAACGCGTGTCGATGCCCGACTTCGATATCGACTTCTGCCAGGATCGCCGCGAAGAGGTGATCCGCTATGTTCAGCGCAAGTATGGGCGTGAGCAGGTGGCGCAGATCATCACCTTCGGTTCGCTCCAGGCACGCGCAGCCTTGCGTGACGTGGGCCGCGTGCTGGAAATGCCTTATGGCCAGGTGGACCGCATCTGTAAGCTTGTGCCGAACAATCCGGCCAACCCCACCCCTCTCTCCAAGGCCATCGAAGAAGAGCCACGTCTTCAGGAAGAGGCGGACAAGGAACCGGTCGTCGCGCGGCTCCTGGATATTGCCCAGAAGATCGAAGGTCTTTATCGCCACGCCTCGACCCACGCCGCCGGTATCGTCATCGGCGACCGCCCGCTGTCGAAGCTTGTCCCGATGTACCGCGATCCGCGCTCCGATATGCCGGTCACTCAATTCAACATGAAATGGGTTGAAAGCGCCGGTCTCGTCAAGTTCGACTTTCTCGGCCTCAAAACCCTGACGGTGCTGAAGGTCGCGGTCGACTTCGTTGCCAAGCGTGGCATCCATGTCGATCTTGCAGCCATTCCGCTGGATGATCAAAAGACGTATGAGATGCTATCGCGTGGCGAGACCATCGGCGTCTTCCAGGTGGAAAGCGCCGGCATGCGCAAGGCGCTGATCGGCATGCGTCCAGACTGCATCGAGGACATTATCGCGCTCGTGGCGCTCTACCGCCCGGGCCCTATGGAGAACATCCCGGTCTATAATGCCCGCAAGCACGGCGAAGAAGAAATCGAGTCGATCCATCCGACGATCGACCACCTCCTGAAGGAGACGCAGGGCGTTATCGTCTACCAGGAACAGGTGATGCAGATCGCCCAGGTTCTGTCCGGCTATTCGCTCGGCGAAGCCGATCTTTTGCGCCGCGCCATGGGCAAGAAGATCAAGGAGGAAATGGACAAGCAGCGCGAGCGCTTCGTTGAAGGTGCGATCCGCAACAATGTGTCCAAGGCCCAGTCCGACACGATCTTCGATCTTCTGGCCAAGTTCGCCAATTACGGCTTCAACAAGTCTCACGCCGCGGCCTATGCGATCGTCTCCTACCAGACCGCCTATATGAAGGCGCATTACCCGGTGGAATTCCTCGCTGCGTCGATGACGCTCGATATGGCGAACACCGAAAAGGTCAACGACTTCCGCCAGGATGCGGCGCGTATGGGGATCGAGATCGTCGCGCCTTCCGTACAGACATCCTTCCGGCGTTTCGAAACCGGTGAGAACCGCATCTATTATTCGCTGGCTGCCTTGAAGGGCGTCGGTGAAGGTGCGGTCGATCACATCGTTGAGGTGCGCGGCGACAAACCTTTCGCCAGCCTCGAGGATTTCTGCCAGCGGATCGATCCGAAGCAGGTCAACCGCCGCGTTCTGGAAAGCCTGATCAATGCCGGTGCCTTCGATAGCTTCGGCAGAGATCGTTCCGAACTGATCGGCGGCCTCGATCGTATCATCGGATATTCCCAGCGTGCGCAGGAAAGCCGAGTCACCGGCCAGCACGACATGTTCGGCTCAGGGGCCGCGACTGGGCCGGAAAAGCTGGTGCTGCCTGCCTATCAGCCCTGGCTCGCCTCGGAAAAGCTACTGCGTGAGTATCAAGTGCTTGGCTTCTATCTCACGGCCCATCCGCTCGACACCTATCGCGCCGTGCTCGACAAGCTTCGGGTGCAAAGCTTTGCCGATTTCTCCGCGGCGGTGAAGCAGGGGGCAACTGTTGGACGCCTCGCCGGCACGGTCACCGGCAAGCAGGAACGCAAGACCCGCACCGGTAACAAGATGGGTATCGTGACCTTTTCGGATGCGTCGGGTCAGTATGAGGCCGTTCTGTTTTCAGAAGGGCTTGGGCAATATCGCGACCTGCTCGAAGTCGGCAAGTCGTTGGTCATTACAGTTCAGGCGGAAGAGCGGCCCGAGGGGATCGGTCTGCGCATCCAGACAGCCCAGTCGCTTGAGGAGAAATCCGTTCAGATGCAGAAGGCGCTCCGCGTCTATGTGCGCGATTCCGGTCCTCTGAAAACCGTTGCGCGACACCTGAATGCCAAGGGCGATGGCTCGGTTTATTTCGTCGTTATCAAAGATGATGGGCAGCGCGAGATCGAAGTTGAACTGACGGAGAAATACCGCATCTCACCGGAGATCGCAGCCGCGCTTCGCTCGGCTCCCGGTGTGGTGGACGTCGAGCTTGTATGATTGATGGGCGGGCGAACATGGTTCACCCGCACCACGATTATTGTATGTTGCGTGAGCCTCTGCAGCGGTTCCGCGAGAACGACGTACGATAAAGCGAAGAGCTCAAGCGTAAGGCACGTATCTGAAAGATTGTGAAGCTTTAGAACAGGCTGTTTGCCGGGTAGGCGTAAGCACCGTTATCGATGAAGCCGTGGCGCGAGAGGCAGGCGCGTAAAGCCGCGTTATGATAATAGGAATTGGTGAATGTCGTGCCGCGTGGTGGCACGCTCGCCTCGACGTTGCATCGTGCAAGCGCGTGGTGGAAGACGTTCAGGATGACGGGGTCGCTATCGACGGCCGGGCCACCGTAGACGCTGTAATTTTTCGGTGCTTCAGCAGCAGACACACAGGCAAGCGCGACGACAGCGGCGCCAAGATATTTCACGTTCATAGGCAGGCTCCCCAAACAGGCTTGATGAGCCTTTAAACGTTAACGCGACGCAGTTGTTCCTTGCGCGGCCGCGCCGGTATCGTCGGCCCGAGGTCGGCACCGATCCTTGAGAGGCGCGATGCCCAGATACCAGCACTGCTTTCTGTATCGAAGCCTCAGTCGCGCGTGATGGTGACGAAGTCAGTGCCTTGACCGGTTTCCAAGCCGTGGCTGAGATCGGAAACGGTGATAGAGCTTCCGACAGCAAGCTGCTCCTCAAGTCGTCCACGAACGTCTGCCGGAATGTCGATACGATCAAGCACCGCGCGCAACTGATCATAACCGCCTGGGGCATCCGCGACGTCGATCCCGAGACGCTTTCGTGCGGCAATTGGGATGTGGTTTTCCAGTGTCAGTCCGTTCCACTCCGCTCTGTCGCCTTCAATGTCGATGACTTCGAAGAAATGCGTACCGAGCGCCACCTGCGGGTCTTTGATGTGGATCGGCGCTTCGAAGAGCGGTTTGAAGTTCTGTCGCACCATGAGTTGCCCATTGGGCGGTGCATCGGCGCCTGTGGATGCATAAAGCGCGTCGAGGAACTCGTCGGTGACGAGGGGGCCGGTGGTCTTGATGCCCTTCCAGCGCTTGTAGCCGTTGACGGCATTGATCGTCATCTGACCCGAATAGCCATCGGCCACACCTGCGTCAAAGCCGATGCTGGTCAACAGACGCTGAACATCCATGATCTTCTCCCGTTCGCCACGCCGGGTAATCAAAATCCGCAGTGGCGCACCTGTCACCTTGGATGTGGCCTCGGCGGGAACGGAGCTGGTCTTCTCATTGACTGCGACTTCCACCAGCTTCAGCGACGCATCGAAGGTGGCAGGCCGCATCTCGATATCGGAAAGCAGACGGCCTTCGTCAGCTGCCTTGGGTTGAAGAAGGGTGGGGTGGTCGATGCGCTGCAGAGAGACATCCGCGCTCGAAATGATCACGTGAACGCCGCGGCTCGTCATGCCGTAAAGCGACTTTGCGAATTTTGCGGGCAGGCGAATGCAGCCATGCGATGCCGGATAATTCGGGACATTTCCCTCATGCAGGGCGATGCCGGACCAGGTCAGCCGCTGCATGAACGGCATGGGGGCCGCAGAATAGATATTCGACTCGTGATATTTGCGCTTATCCAGAATCGAGAAGATGCCGCTCGGCGTCTCGTGGCCGGACTTGCCTGTGGATACGCGCGATGTGGCGACGACCTCTCCGTCTTCATAAAGGGACAGCGACTGGTCGTTCTTCGAGACGACGACCTGCAGACTGCGCGCATCACCGGCGATTGCCGCTTGCACGAGAACGGAGGTGGAAAGGAGACAGGCTCCCACAAAGCTACGCAACATCATGTTTGCTCCAACGCGATACACAACATGCCGCCAAGGAGGCAGCGGCAAGGGAGACTTACGGCGCGCTTGAAACCGCGCCAGTCAGAAGGCCAAGCATAGGCTTGGCTATTTAAGGAAGCTTTTAAATGCGGTCACGAAGCCGTGTGATCACTCATTTTTTCGCGCCGAATGTATAGCCGGTTTCCACCGTGCCCTTGCCGAACTTTTCTCTCAGCTTGTCCATCGCCGCTTCCGCTGCGGCCCTTCTGCCAGCCGTTTTGTCTACAAGATCGGGAGGATCCGCTTGGGCCGGATCGCACAGATCGGTCACGCCAATGCCGATCAGGCGAAATTTCGTGCCGTCCGTTTCTCTTTCCAGAAGCGAAAGGCCTGTCCGAAAAATTCGGTCTGCCAGTTGGGTCGGATCTTCCAGCCTCTTGTTACGCGTGCGGGACTTGAAGTCCGCGGTCTTCATCTTCAACACCACGGTCTGCCCGGCTGTGGCATTCTTTTTCAGCCTCCACGCGACCTTCTCGGACAGGGAGCGCAAGACAGGCACGAGATCTTCATAGCGTGAGATGTCGTTGAAGAAGGTCGTCTCGGCGGAAACGCTTTTTGCCGGATCATTGGTGTGAACCTCACGGTCATCGATGCCGCGCGAAAGCCGATAGAGACGCTGCCCCATCGTGCCGTAACGGCGCATCAGGTCCGTTTCCTCCATCTCCTGCAACTGGGAGATCATGCGAATGCCGTCGGCCTCCAGCGTGGCCGCAAAGGCCTTGCCGACGCCCCAGATGGTGGTGACAGGACGCGTCGCAAGAAAACGGGTGGCCTCCCTTTCACCGATCACAGAGAAGCCGCGGGGCTTTTGCAGGTCGGACGCGACCTTTGCCAGAAACTTGCAATAGGAGAGGCCGACGGAAACCGTGATGCCTATTTCCTTTTCCACCCGGCGTGCAAACTGCGCCAGCACCCGTGCCGGCGGATCGTGGTGCAGTCGCTCGGTACCGGATAGATCAAGAAAGGCCTCATCGATCGAAATCGGCTGCACCAGTGGCGTCAGATCCTGCATCATCATTCGGACCTGGCGCCCGACCTGGCTGTACTTCTCCATATTCGGCTTGATGACCACTGCGTCCGGGCAGGCTTCGAGCGCCTTGAACATCGGCATGGCGGAGCGAACGCCATGGATGCGGGCGATGTAGCATGCCGTGGAAACGACGCCACGCTTGCCGCCACCGATAATCAGCGGCTTGTCGATGAGATCCGGATTGTCGCGTTTCTCCACCGAGGCGTAGAAGGCATCGCAATCGATATGGGCGATGCTGAGATCGTAGAGTTCATCATGGTAGAGGAGGCGGGGGCTGCCGCACTGACGGCATCGTTTTGTTCCCTCCGGCTGGCCAGCCAGACAGTCACGACAGAAACCGGGATGGTCGTTCGACATTGCAGCCATGGCCAAGAAACAAAAAGAGAACGACCATGACCATAGTGGTAAATCAGAAGTCGCTCAAGAGCACGACTTGATGCTATACATCTCAGTAGACCCCGGAATCGAGACCGGGGCCGGAATATTTATGCCACGCGGCCTGCACGTCTTCCGGCTTGAACCCGGAGGCTTCACAAAAAGCCATGAGGTCTGGCTCGTGGTTCATGATGAAATCCGTAAGCCCTGCCAGAAAGCCGGTGTCTTGTATGGCCGCGCGTAGCATGTTTGGCTGCAGTCCGGAGAGCGCCAGAAAGCGGGCGAGAATATCCGGTTCGTTTGCCAACCATCCGAGAATGGCGGCAACGGTTTCTTCGGGGTCTTTGACGACTGGTTTGCCGTATTTCATCTCACACCGCATTTCTTGCCGGAAGTTACCTATTTTTCAACCAAATCGCTTTAACCTCCCTCAACAGGGGATAATGGAATCGGTTCTTCGGCAACTTATATGTCAGGCGGACGGTTTCAAAGCGTAACAAGGACTGCCGCCATGCCCAAACAGGTCATGATAGTTGAAGACAATGAGCTGAACATGAAGCTCTTTCGTGATCTGATTGAGGCATCCGGTTACACGACCATACAGACACGCAATGGTATGGAAGCCCTTGAGCTTGCTCGTAAGCATAGACCCGACCTTATTCTTATGGATATTCAACTACCGGAAGTATCTGGACTTGAAGTCACCCGATGGCTCAAGGAAGATGACGAACTTCATGTGATTCCCGTGATTGCCGTCACAGCCTTTGCTATGAAGGGAGACGAAGAGCGCATCCGCCAAGGTGGTTGCGAAGCTTATGTTTCCAAGCCAATATCTGTTCCGAAGTTTATCGAGACGATCAAGACATATTTGGGCGATGCTTAAGGTAATAGGGGCGACCGAATGACTGCTAGAATCCTGGTCGTCGATGACATTGTAGCCAATGTGAAGTTTCTGGAAGCCCGTTTGCTGGCCGAATACTTCGACGTCGTCTGCGCCGATAATGGCCGTGATGCGCTGGCAATCTGCGCGGATGGTCAGGTCGATGTCATTCTTCTCGATATCATGATGCCGGAAATGGATGGCTTCGAGGTCTGCGAGCGGCTGAAGGCAAACCCGGCGACAGCCCACATTCCCGTCGTCATGGTCACGGCGCTCGATCAGCCGGCCGATCGCGTCCGAGGATTGAAGGCTGGCGCGGATGATTTTCTGACAAAGCCCGTGAACGACCTCCAACTCATTTCGAGGGTCAAGAGCCTTGCGCGTCTCAAGACCATGAGCGACGAGCTGCGCGGTCGTATGATGACCGCAGAAACCATGGGCATCCAGGAATCGATCGGGGTCGACGGCCATATCGAAAAGCCTGGTCGCGTTCTCCTTGTCGATGGCAGGGCCAGCTCGCAGGAGCGTATCGTCAAGGCATTGAAGCCGGTTGGCGAGGTGATCGCTTGGAGCGATCCTGCCAACGTTATTTTCGAGGCCGCGGAAAACGCCTATGACCTCGTCATCATCAATTCCAACTTCGATGACTGCGATCCTCTAAGGCTTTGTTCGCAGTTGCGCTCGCTCGAGCGAACGCGTTTCCTGCCGCTTCTGATCATCACCGAGCAGAACGATGATGCCATGGTGGTCCGGGCGCTGGATCTCGGCGTCAATGATTACATCATTCGTCCGATCGATCCCAATGAGCTGGTGGCGCGCACGCTTTCGCAGATCAAGCGCAAGCGCTTCAATGACAGGCTGCGCGAGAATCTGGCTCAGACCATGGAGCTTGCGGTTATCGATGGGCTCACCGGCCTCAACAACCGCCGCTATCTCGATCTTCATCTAAAGACCTTGTTCAACCGTGCGGCCCTCCGAGGCCGTCATCTGTCCGTCTGCATGACGGATATCGACCGCTTCAAGCAGGTCAATGATCTCTACGGCCACGAGGCCGGCGACGAGGTGCTGCAGGAGTTTGCCGCCCGGTTGCGCTCCACGGTGCGCGGTGCGGATCTGGCCTGCCGTTACGGCGGTGAAGAGTTCGTGGTGGTGATGCCGGACACCTCGGTGGAGGCTGCCTCGGTGGTGGCCGAGTCCCTGCGCTCGATCATTGAGGATACCGTTTTTGTGCTGCGCTCCGGGCAATCCTTGAAGATTACCGCGTCGCTCGGTATCGCTTCGAATGCAACGGGCGTCGAAAGTCCGGAGCAGTTGATGCGACAGGCAGATCGGGCACTCTATGAGGCGAAGAGAAGCGGCCGAAACCGCGTCGTTGCTGCCGCAGCCTGAGTAAAGTTCCAGAGATTGATCGACCCTTGATGCTTCGTCAGTAGCGCGTTGCTGCGGCTAAGCTGGCTTTGCGTCTCTGTCCCGGCATGGCACACTTAACCATATTTCAAAGCAAGAATGGCTGCACCTTAATAAAGTGTTGAACTTTTAGGCGTCTTGAGCGAAACTTTGTTCATACAAATAACTTTATGCCGACATATCAGTTGATAGAAGGCACTAGCACTTTAACAGACCGCTCGGTTCTATTTTCAAGGGAGCCGTGCACGAAATACCCCTTGATGCTCAGGTCCGCCGCATCTCCTGGGTCTTGGGGTCGGTCGGCCGGCGATGCCAATTGATGGTTCCTCGTGCTATCGCGGTTATCCCGGCCGACCCCACGCCATCACGATCTCTCAAGTTACACGTAGTATAACTCGACCGTCTGCGTTGCGCGGCTTCTCTTGACGCGTCCGGCAGCCGTGTCCAGGTCTCGCATTCTAGGATCGGCCTGAAAATACGTTCGCACTTAAAGAATGGTCCAGGCAAAACTGAGCAGCGGTTTTGCGATAAGGGCATGCGACAAAACAATGACCTGAAGCGTAAGGAGCGACTCCGAAAGATCGCGACAGGCTCTAGGTCGAGTTTTTAAACGACCGCCCAAAACCAAAAAACGCGCCTCAAGGGCGCGTTCTTTAAGGAGAAAATCAAGTTGATTACTTGATCTTGGTTTCCTTGAATTCGACGTGCTTGCGAACGACCGGGTCGTACTTGGTCTTCGTCATCTTGTCCGTGAATGTACGGCTGTTCTTCGTGGTGACGTAGAAAGTACCTGTGTCGGCCGTCGACAGCAGCTTGATCTTGATTGTTGTAGCTTTCGCCATGGTCGTCCTGCCTTTAACAAGTAAGTGAGCCGCGGACCTGTTCGATCCCGGCTAAATCTGGCGCGAAACTACGGATCGCGCCCGAAAAGTCAAGTCTGTTTTGAGCCGAAAACCGAACGCCCAATGGAAAGAACGACATAGAAGCCGAAAAACAGCGCCAATGCCCAGGCAAAGCCGTGGCTTCCGGAGATATCCATCGCAATACCAACCGTCTGTGGACCGGCAATCGTGCCCGTCGCATAGCAGAATATGAAGGCCGCATTGGCCGCCACAAGGTCGGACCCAGTGAGTCGCGAACCGAGGTGCGTTAGTCCGACCGTATACATGCCCGAGACGAGGCCGCCCCACAGTAGCAGCAGTACCGCGACCAATATCCAGTTGTTGACGAGGAGCGGCAGCGCGAGCGTGCCGCAAAGACCGATAAAGGCCATGACGCCAAGCAGCAGACGGCGATTGGTGATGCGGTCGGAGAGCAGGCCGATCGGGATCTGGAAGGTCATGTTGCCGATTGCCATGACGGTCAGGAGAAGCGCTGCTTGCGATTCATTAAAGCCTTCACGCGTGGCATAGATCGGGAAGAGCGAGAGCCCACCGGCCTGTACCGCGCCGAAAACGAAGGCGGCAGCAGAGGCCATGGGCACAAGCCAGATATACCGTACGAAATGGTGGGCCGGTTTTTCGTCCAGCGCAGGGCTTTCCTTGCGCGCCAGAAAAATCGGAATTGCAGCCAGGAGGATGATGGCACAGCCGACGAGAAACGGTGTGATGCCCTCACTTCCTACGGTGGAAAACAGGAGGGGTCCGACCGCAAAGCCGACTGCGAGCCCTGTCGCATATACGCCAAGCACGAGCCCGCGTTTGCGCGGCGGCGCTGCGGCATTGATCCAGAATTCCGACAGGATGAAAAGCGTGGTCGTCGCGCCATGAAAGACGATTCTGAGCGGAAACCACATCCAAAAGTCTGCCGCATAATAAAAGCCCATGGCGCTGACGGAGGAGATGACCACCGCCGTCAACATGGTCCTGGCAACGCCGAAGTCATGCGCAAGCTTGCTGGTGATGGGCGCTGCAATCATGGCAGCGACACCGGCCATGGCAGAGTTCAATCCGATCATGCTGGACGAAATGCCCCGACGCTCGAGGATGAGGCTCAAGAGCGGCAATCCGAGGCCGATGGCGATGCCCACGGCGCTGATGGCGGATATGGCGGCAATAAGCGATGGCCAGTGGATATTGTCGGCGTCGCAGTTGGGATGTGACATGGAGACCTTTTACAGAAAGCCGCGAATGAATGTGCCGCGACGCTCGAAGTAAAGTCGCACCCGGCTTTCAAATTGTAGTGGCTGATCACCTATCATGAAGTTTGTGACATCTTCGAGAACCATCCGTGTAATCGCCGCCATGTTCACACCGGAACTGTCGCGCATGTCAAGCCATTGAAGGTCTTGCAGCTCGGCAGAGTCTTTTATATTTGCCGGCTCAATGCCGACGTCGTCGGTGAAGCAGAAAAAGAATCGCGTGTCGAATCGCCTGATGCGCCCCGGCGGCGTGATCGCACGCGCGACATAACGCAGTGGTGAGAGGTCCGGTCCCTGTCGCGCGCGCTCGGTTCGAAAGCAAAGCCCCGTCTCTTCTTCCAATTCGCGCACTGCCGCCAGAGCCAAGGCCCGAGCCCCTGCAACCGTCATGACACGCGAGGCAGAGCGCCTGAGCTTGTCGATAACGAGAGGATCAAGGTCGACACCAAAGGGCAGGGCGTGATCGCGTGGGTCGCGCCGGCCACCGGGAAACACATAGACGTCCGGCATGAAGACGTGGCCGCTGCTGCGCTTGCCGACGAGCACACGTGGAGAGCCGTTCGAACGATCGACCAGGATCAGGCAGGCCGCATCCCTCGGACGCAGGTAGGGTGATTTTTCAGCTTGGGATTCAGCAGGCAAGGGAGTGATCGCCTGTCAGTGTGATGACCCGTCAATCTGCGTCTTCTCAGGCTCATTGCTGAAGCCGTGCATCCTTAGCGCCCATTGCAGGCCAATGACGCCACCCTTGATCGGCTGGATCGTCAGCAAGGCCACGAGAATCGTGATCGGCACCCAGATGGCAAAATGCACCCACATTGGCACCATGAGGATCAGGTCAGTCATCAAAAAGCCGCCCACCGCCACGTGTCCGAGAATCATGATCGAGATATAGGGCGGCAGATCGTCAGATCGCTGGTGATGGAGGTCTTCGCCGCAGGCGGCGCATTGATCCACCGGCTTCAGCCAGGCCTTGAACAACCGACCGGTGCCGCAGGCGGGGCATCGGCACGAGATGCCGCGCATGATCGAGCGTCCCAGCGGACGTTCCTGCTTCTCGCCGCCATAGTGCACTGTCTGCGTCTCGCTCATGACCGTTCCTCCAAATGATTGCGGCGCTGAAGCATCGCTGCAAGATCCTGCTCGATCTCGCTACGAAGCTCGTTCAGCGTTTCCTGCGCGGCGGCCTCGTTCCCGGTGTCGCCGTGCGCCCCCCACCCCGGCGCGCCGTCTTGTGGAAGGATCGTGTTGCTGTGGGCATCTTGCGCCCCTCGCTCAACATCTCAAAGCGGAGCGCGCCTGCCAGCGGTACGGCTTCTGCCAGACGAACCTGAACCGTGTCGCCAAGCTGGAAGCCGAGACCGGTCTTCTCACCCGTCAGTGCCTGATGCGCTTCGTCATAGATGAAGTAGTCGGTCCCAATCGTAGATATAGGAACGAAGCCGTCTGCGCCAAATTGCGGAAGCGCGACAAATAGTCCCGCCTTGGTGACACCCCCGATGCGCCCTTCAAACTCTTCTCCCACGCGCTCGGAAAGATGGTGGGCGATCAGACGGTTGATCGTGTCGCGTTCGGCCGCCATCGCGCGGCGCTCGAAGGTGGAAATTTCGGCGGCGATATCGTCGAGCGTGGCCTCTTCCTGTGGCGTGATGCCGCCTTCGCCAAGTCCCAGAGACCCGACGAGCGCACGATGGACGATCAGGTCGGCATAACGGCGAATGGGGGAGGTGAAGTGGGCGTACTTCATCAGGTTCAGACCGAAGTGCCCGATATTCTCGGGGCTGTAGATCGCCTGGCTCTGGGAGCGCAACACCATCTCGTTGACCATGATCTGATGTTCAGTGTCTTGCGCGCGTGCCAGAATTCCGTTGAAGGAATTGGCGCGAACCTCTCCGCCCTTGGCCATGGAGATACCAAGCGTCGCGAGGAATTCACGCAGCGTCTCCTGTTTGGCAAGCGTGGGGGCATCATGAATGCGGTAGACGAGCGGCTGTTTCTTCTTTTCCAACGTTTCTGCGGCTGCGACGTTGGCCTGGATCATCATTTCTTCGATCAACTTATGGGCGTCGAGACGTTCGGGAATGATGACCTTGTCCACGGTGCCGTCGGCACGCAGCAGAATCTTGCGCTCGGGCATGTCGAGTTCGAGCGGCTGGCGACGGTCGCGACCACGCTTCATCACCTCATAGGCATGCCAGAGAGGCTTCAGGATCGGCTCAAGCATCGGGCCGGTCTTGTCATCAGGCTTGCCATCGATGGCCGCCTGCGCCTGCTGATAGGAGAGCTTGGCCGCACTCTTCATCATGATGCGATGGAAGGTGTGAGACGCCTTGCGGCCTTCCTTCGAAAACACCATGCGCACCGCAAGGGCAGGGCGATCGACACCTTCCTTCAGTGAGCAGAGATCGTTGGAAATCCGTTCCGGCAGCATCGGGACGACGCGGTCGGGGAAGTAGACGGAGTTGCCGCGCTTAAGCGCTTCGCGATCGAGCGGCGCACCCGAGCGCACGTAGTAAGAGACATCGGCAATCGCAACGGTGACGATCACGCCATCGGGGTTGTCCGGCGACGGATCGGGCTCCGCATAGACGGCATCGTCATGGTCCTTGGCGTCCGCCGGGTCGATGGTGATGAGCGGCAGATCGCGCCAGTCTTCCCGATGCGCCATGCTGGCGGGCTTCGCCTTATCGGCTTCTGCAAGAACATCCTGCGGGAAGATATGCGGGATGCCGTGCCCGTAGATCGCGATCATCGAAATGGCTTTTTCCGACGCGACCGAGCCGATGACGGAAAGCACACTGGCGCGCTTCAGACCGTAGCGCCCGCTGTTGCGCGAGACTTCGACTTCGATCAGATCGCCATCCTTGGCATCGTTGACGCCATCGGGGTCGATCACCAGTTCTTCGCCGCGCCGGTCCACCGGCATCAAACGACCACCGCCGCCCGGGTTTTCCTTGAAGACACCGATCAGCGCATTTTGGCGGCGATCAATAAGCTTGATGACGCGGGCGGTATAGGCCGGCCCGGCACGATCCTTGGAGGGGAAAATCTTGGCAAGCACACGGTCATTCAAACCGGCCGCCGGTCCTTTTTTGCCGCGGTCCTGCGATGACTGGCGGATAAGGACGGCGGGTGCCGCACCCTGATCTTCCGGCCACTCTGCAGGGCGGCCGATCAATTCGCCATCCTTGTCACGCGTGGTGATATCGAGAACCGTGACAGGCGGCAGGCCGCCTGGTCGCATCAGCGACTTGCGGTTCTTCTGCACCATGCCGTCAACTTCAAGTTCCTTCAACAGCGCCTTCAGCACCACGCGGCTGTCGCCCTTCAGGCCAAAAGCCTTGGCGATCTCGCGTTTGGAGGCCTGTTGCGGATGTTCGGCAATGAACTTCAGCAGCACTTCGCGCGAAGGCACTTCTCCATGGATGATGCCTTCGCCTTGGTTCACGCGCTTTGAGCGAGCGGTGCGTCCGAAACCGTCATTGGCGGAATTCTGTTTCTGACGCGGTGTCTTGCTCACGATGCTGCCTTCTTGGTTTTTGCTGCTGTCTTGGGCTTTGCCGCTGCCTTAGGCTTGGCCGCAGCCTTGGTCTTGCTTGCCGCTTTTGCCTTTGTCGGCTTGGCGTCTGCATCGCCTTCGGTCTTCTTCTTTGCCGGAGCCTTCTTGGCCTTGACCGGCTTGCCGCCGGTCTTGGCAATGCGCTCTGCAATCAGCACCAGCGCTTCGTCCAGCGTCACCGTATCGGGAGCTTGCGCCTTGGGGATCGTCGCATTGACCTTGCCCCAGTTCACATAGGGACCAAAACGGCCGTCGCGAACGGTAATGGCGCCGCCATCGGGATGGTCACCAAGCGACTTGAGCGCAGCAGGCGTGGAGGAGCGTCCACGACCGGGCGCTGCCTTCTTCTCGGCAATCACCGTCACGGCGCGATTGAGGCCGATGGAGAACACGTCTTCCACGCTCTCCAGATTGGCGTAGCCGCCATCATGCATCAGGAAGGGACCATAGCGGCCTATGCCGGCCGAAATCATCTTGCCGGTTTCCGGATGCTTGCCGATGTCGCGCGGCAGGTTGATCAGCGCCAGCGCCTTCTCATGATCGATTTCTTCAGGCTTCCAGCCCTTTGGCAGGGATGCGCGCTTGGCTTCCTTGCCGTCGCCACGCTGGATATAGGGCCCGAAGCGACCGGAGCGGAGCGTCAATTCTTCGCCCGTCATCGGATCGGCGCCAAGCGCCTTCGGCTCGTTCAGCGCTGCGGCTTCGGATTCCGCGCCATCCGAGGTCAGCTGGCGGGTATAGTTGCAGTCAGGATAGTTCGAGCAACCGACGAAGGCACCGTATTTGCCGAGCTTCAGAGACAGGTTGCCGGTACCGCAGACCTGGCAGATGCGCGGATCGGAGCCGTCTTCGCGCTTGGGAAACACCAGCGGTGCAAGCACTTCGTTCAACGCGTCGAGTACGTTGGTGACGCGCAGTTCCTTGGTGTCTTCGATCTGGGCGAAGAAGTCCTTCCAGAAGTCGCGGAGAACCTGCTTCCAATCGAGTTCGCCGGCCGAAATCCGGTCGAGCTTCTCTTCCAGGTCGGCCGTGAAATCATATTCCACATAGCGGGTGAAGAAGCTTTCGAGGAAAGCCGTCACGAGCCGACCGCGCGAATGCGGGATCAGCTTGCGCTTGTCGACGACGATATATTCGCGGTCGCTGAGTGTCTTCAGCGTCGCGGCATAGGTGGAAGGACGACCGATGCCGAGCTCTTCCATCTTCTTGATGAGCGATGCTTCGGAATAGCGTGGCGGCGGCTCGGTGAAGTGCTGGCTCGCATTGATCTTCTGCTTGGCGAGGTTCTCACTGGCATTGATCTGCGGCAGACGTCCACCGTCTTCGCTATCGTCGCTCTGTTCGCCGTCTTCCTTCTGGTCCGTATAGGCGGCAATAAAGCCATCGAAACGGATGACGGAGCCGACGGCGCGAAGACCGGCCTTCTCGCCCTTGTTTTGGGCAAGGATTTCAACCGTTGTGCGCTCGATCTCGGCCGAAGCCATCTGGCTTGCAATGCCGCGCTTCCAGACAAGGTCGTAGAGACGAAGCTGATCGGAATCGAGGTAACGCTTCACCTTGTCCGGCGACCGATTGAAGTCCGTCGGGCGGATCGCCTCGTGGGCTTCCTGGGCGTTCTTGGCCTTGGTCGAATAGAAACGCGCCTTCTCCGGCACGTAGCGATCGCCGAACTGGTCGCCGATGGCGCTGCGTGCGGCGTCGATCGCTTCCGGCGCCATCTGCACACCGTCGGTACGCATATAGGTGATCAGACCGACGGTCTCGCCACCGATATCGATACCCTCATAAAGTCTTTGCGCCACCTGCATGGTCCGCGAGGCGGAGAAGCCGAGGCGCGAAGACGCGGCCTGCTGCAGCGTGGAGGTGGTGAAGGGCGGGCCGGGATTGCGCTTGACGGGCTTTGCCTCGACCGTCTCGACACCATAGCTTGCGCCTTCGAGCAACGTCTTTAGCCGGGTCGCATCGTCACCGGTCTTGATGGACTTGCCCTGCAGGCGCTTGCCGTCTGCGGATACGAGCTTTGCTTCGAACTCGTCACCGCGCGGTGTCTTCAGAAGGGCTGAAATGTTCCAGTATTCTTCCGATACGAAGCGCTCGATCTCCGATTCACGGTCGCAGACCAGGCGGAGCGCCACGGACTGCACACGTCCAGCCGAGCGGGCACCAGGCAGCTTGCGCCAGAGAACCGGTGAGAGATTGAAGCCGACCAGATAATCAAGTGCGCGGCGGGCGAGATAGGCATCGACGAGCGGAATGTCGATGTCGCGCGGCTCAGCCATCGCATCCAGAACGGCCTTCTTGGTAATGGCGTTGAACACCACGCGCTTGACCGGCTTGTCGCCCAGAACCTTCTTCTTTTTTAGAAGATCGAGAACGTGCCAGGAAATCGCTTCACCTTCGCGATCAGGGTCGGTTGCCAGAAACAGGCCGTCGGACGCCTTTACGGCATCGGCGATATCTTTCATGCGTTTCTGTGAGGCAGGATCGACCTCCCAGGACATTTCGAAATCCTGGTCGGGAAGAACAGAACCATCCTTGGCGGGAAGATCCCGAACGTGGCCGAACGATGCAAGAACCTTATAGCCGGGGCCAAGATACTTGTTGATCGTCTTGGCTTTTGCCGGAGACTCTACGACGACGACATTCATATTTTTTTCTCTGGAAACATGTCCGTTAACCGGCATCGTCGCTGATTCCGCACGCAACAACGCCTTCCTTTTATTTCGACATGGACAGGTAATGCGCTGCGGTCAAGGGGGAACGCCTGTTTTTCTGTCTTCATGCCCATATGCAACTTCTGGAATTTTTCTAATGGAAAGACAATTTTTGATTGGCGGAATGCTCCTGTCCGCCATCGGGCGGAAGCTTCCCTTGAGCGACCCCTTGGCGTCTCAATCCGCCATGATCATCGAAATTCGTCCGCCCGAGTGCCGGTTCAATTTTCCGGCAATATCGAGTTCGAGAAGCAGAAGATAGACAGTTGCCGCAGGCAAACCCGTGTGGCGGATGATGTCGTCGGTTTCGACCGGCGAGGGGCCGAGCGCCTCGGCAAGGATGGCGCGCTCCTTGTCTCCTGCGCGGTCTCCGGTTTGAGAGATGGGTTGATCCCCGGTGTCTTCTCGGACGACGTGCTGCAGGTCGAGTCGCGGCTCCATCATCGGCGAGAGTGCATCGAGAATATCGGCCGCTTCCGTCACTAGTGTGGCGCCGTCCTTGATCAACCGGTTGGTGCCATGGCAGCGAGAATCGAGTGGCGAGCCGGGCACCGCAAAAACGAGCCGGCCAAAATCGCCAGCCAGCCGTGCAGTGATGAGAGAGCCGGAGCGTTCAGCCGCCTCAACGATCAGCACGCCGAGGGACACGCCTGCAATCAACCTGTTGCGCCGTGGAAAATCGCGCGCACGCGGCTCCCAGCCAAACGGCATTTCGCTGATGGTCGCACCGCCGTTGGCGTAGATATCGTCCAGCAGGCGGAAATTCTCGGGTGGGTAGGGCTTGTCGAGTCCACCAGCCAGCATGGCGACGGTACCGGTTGACAGGCTGGCGGCGTGAGCGGCGGCGTCGATGCCACGTGCAAGACCGGAAGCAATGGTGTAACCCGCCTGTCCGCATTGCCGTGCCAGCATTGCCGCAAACTTCGCGCCGTTGATCGAGGCGTTGCGGGAGCCGACGATTCCAAGCGACGGGCGGATGACGGTGGCACTCGAACCCTTCATAGCGATCAAGGGCGGTGCGCCGTCTATCTCTCGCAAAGCGGGCGGGTAGTCCGGCTCGCCGATGCCGACGAAGCGGGCGCCAAACCGTGTTGCGGTTTCCATCTCGCGCTCGGCCTGAGCAAGTGTCGCGATGCGTGGGCTGCGCGCCGCGCCGCCGCGACGGGAAAGATCGGGCAGGGCATCCAGCGCCGCTTCAGCACTGCCGAAGTGATTGATCAGATCGCGGAAGGTGACGGGACCGATATTGTCGCTGCGGATCAGCCGCAACCAGGAAAGCTTCTGCTTCTCCGTCAGGGCGATGCCGCTTTTCGTCTCGCCATCACGCGACATATCTGCCCCCAAACCTTCGAGACAATTGCGTCTCAGCCCTTCTTGCCGATCTTGCTTTCCGTACCGGCCAAGAGCCGCTTGATGTTTTCGCGGTGCATGTACCAGGAAATGATGCTGAGAACCGTAACCAGAAGCGCGGTCTTTTCCGGTCCCAAAATCCACAGGACGATCGGGATGACGAGCATCGCGACCAGCGCCGAGAGGGAGGAATATTTGGTAACGAAGGCGGTGATCAGCCAGATGGCGGCGAAAAGCAGCATCATCAGCGGAGCGGCGCCGAGCAGCACGCCGATATAGGTCGCCACACCCTTGCCGCCCTTGAAGCCGAGCCAGACCGGGAAGAGGTGGCCGAGAAAGGCGAAGAAGCCCGCCACCAGCGAGGCCTCATATCCCCAGAGCGCATTGGCGATCAGCACCGCTGCCGTGCCCTTGAAAGCATCGCAGAGAAGGGTTGCCGCGGCGAGCTTCTTATTGCCGGTCCGCAGCACGTTTGTCGCGCCAATGTTTCCCGAGCCGATCTGGCGAACGTCGCCGAGACCCGCCGCCCGCGTCAGAAGCAGGCCGAAGGGAATGGAGCCGAGCAGGTAGCCGATAACAGCCGCAGCCAAGAGAAATGCCGGCGCTGTCTCCCAAACGGTCAATGCAGTCATGTTTATGTCCCCTCTTCAGGTGCGTCTTTGCGCACCACCATTTTTACTGCAGTGAATGAACAAGCTTGCCCGCAACATATGTGCTGACAGCGCGACCGCTGAAACGTGCATCTTCGAATGGTGTGTTCTTAGAACGCGATACCAGCTTCTTTTCCGAAACCAGCCATGGTTCATCGAGATCGATCAGTGTGATATCGGCCTTGGCGCCGGGCTTCAGCGTTCCGGCATCCAGTCCGAAAATCTGCGCCGGTCGCGTCGAAAGCGCGTCGATCAGGAGCATCAGCGGCACCTGATCACTGTGATACAGCCGAAGCGCTGCGGCCAACATGGTCTCCAGCCCGATCGCACCGCTTGCCGCATCCGAGAAGGGCAGGCGCTTGGTGTCGACATCCTGCGGATCATGCGACGAGACGATGATATCGATCGTCCCTTGCTTCAATGCCTCGACCATGGCGACACGATCGTCTTCCGACCGCAGTGGTGGCGAAAGTTTGAAGAAGGTGCGGTATTCGCCGATGTCGTTTTCGTTGAGCGTCAAATGATTGATCGAAATGCCGCAGGTTGCCTTCACGCCGCGGGCTCTCGCAAGCTTGATGGCCTCTGCCGATTCCGGCACGGAAATTTTGGCGGCATGATAGTTGGCGCGCGTCAGTGCCGCGATGCGCAGGTCGCGTTCGAGCGGAATGATTTCGGCTTCCTTTGGAATGCCGGGAAGACCGAGCCAGCTTGCCAGCAGCCCCTCATTCATATCGCCGTTGCCGATATATTTGTCGCGGGTCTCCAGCGAAATGACGGCCCCAAGCTCGCGGGCATAGGTCATGGCACGGCGGAGCACCAGCGTATCGGAAAGCGCCTTGCGGCCATTGGTAAAGGCAACCGCACCGGCTTCCTTCAGCATGCCAAACTCGGTCATTTCCTCGCCTAGCAGACCCTTCGTCAGAGCCGCTGCCGGATGCACGTTGACGACGGCCTTGTCGCGCGCGGTCTTCTTGACATACTCCACCAGCGCAATGTCATCGATGACCGGATCCGTATCCGGCATCATGATGAAACTGGTCACGCCGCCTGCGGCGGCCGCACGCGAGGCGGATTCGATTGTTTCGCGGTGCTCGGCGCCGGGCTCTCCGACGAAGACGCGCGCATCCACGAGCCCTGGAACGGCAACCAGCCCCTTCGCATCACGCACCGTCGCGCCGTCCGGCGTGCCTTGGTTTTGCGCATCCTTGCCAGCCGCGAGGATCGTTCCATCAGCGCCGATGATGATCGTTCCAGTCTCGTCGAGATTGCGCGACGGGTCGACGATACGCACATTGTTGAGGACGGTCGCGGCACTCATACGCGCTCTCCCATGTTTTGAGAAAGGAGAAGGGTTTCCATCACCGCCATGCGCACGGCGACGCCCATCTCCACCTGGGCTTCGATGACGCTTTGCGGTCCATCGGCCACTTCCGAGGAGATTTCCACGCCGCGGTTCATCGGACCGGGATGCATGACGAGTGCATCTTCCTTGGCGGCTTTGAGCTTTTCCGCATCGAGGCCGTAATAATGGAAATACTCGCGGATCGAAGGCACGAAGGATCCCGCCATGCGCTCGCGCTGCAGGCGCAGCATCATGACCACATCGGCGCCCTTCAGGCCTTCCTTCATGTCGTGATAGACTTCCACGCTCATGTCGGCGATGCCGGAGGGCAGCAGCGTCGGCGGAGCGACGACACGCACCCGCGCACCCATCTGATTCAGGAGGATGATGTTGGAGCGGGCTACGCGCGAATGCAGCACGTCACCGCAAATGGCGACCGTGATACCAGAGATACTGCCCTTGGCGCGGCGGATCGTCAGCGCATCGAGAAGCGCTTGCGTCGGATGCTCATGCTGGCCGTCGCCGGCATTGACAACCGAGCAGGCAACCTTCTGCGCCAGAAGCGCTGCCGCACCGGCGGATGAATGGCGCACGATCAAAACGTCAGGGCGCATGGCGTTCAGCGTCATTGCGGTATCGATCAGCGTTTCGCCCTTCTTCACCGAAGAGTTACCGACCGACATGTTCATCACGTCCGCGCCCAGCCGTTTGCCGGCCAGTTCGAAGGAGGATTGCGTGCGGGTCGAGGCTTCGAAGAACAGGTTGATCTGTGTCAGACCGCGAAGCGTCGACGTCTTCTTTTCACGCTGGCGGCTGATCTTCACGGCCTCGTCGGCCTTGTCGAGAAGAAGCGTGATATCCTGATGGGAAAGCCCCTTGATGCCAAGAAGATGGCGGTGGGGAAAATAGACCATGGAACTGTCCTCCGGGCCGGAATAGTCAGTCGCGGTCTATAAAGACAGGTGGCTTTGTCGGCAAGCATGGGATAAGCCGGGAACGAGCCTATATAGGCATTTAATTGCGAATCCCGATAAAAGTACACGATGACAGATATGAACCGGACTGAAGAACAGCTTGCCGAACTGAACCAGCCTAGCCTCTGGTCCGGGATCAATGCCTACCGGTCCGATCCGCTCATCGTCGATCTGACCTCGAACCTCTCGCGTCCGCTTCGCGACGAGCTGGACCAGATCGGTCGCTATGTCACCTCTGCCGAAGCCCAGGAACTGGCGCGCATGGCAAACCGCAGCACACCGCAGCTTCACACCCATGGCCCGCGCGGCGAGCGTCTGGATCAGGTGGAGTTCCACCCTGCCTGGCATGCTTTGATGCGCCGCTCCATGTCCTCCGGCCTGCACAGTGCGGCATGGGAAAATTCCGCCGATACGCGCGGCAGCGAACATAAAGCCCGCGCGACGAAATTCTATCTGACGGCGCAGCTCGAGGCTGGCCATCTGTGCCCGCTGACCATGACCCATGCCTCGGTTGCAGCGTTGATGGCATCGCCGCGCGTTCAGAACGAATGGGCGCCGAAAATCCTCTCGCGCAAATATGATTCCTCGCAAAAGCCCGCCATGCAGAAGACAGCCGTCACCATCGGCATGGGCATGACCGAGAAGCAGGGCGGCACGGATGTGCGCGCCAACCGCACCACCGCCGAGCGTGTGGGTGAAGGTATCTACCGGCTCTCCGGCCACAAGTGGTTCCTTTCGGCGCCGATGAGCGACGGCTTCGTCATGCTGGCGCAGATGGGCGATGGCATGGGCTGTTTCCTCGTACCGCGCTTTCTGGAAGACGGCTCGGCCAACGGCCTGCATTTCCAGCGGCTGAAAGACAAGCTCGGCAACCGTTCCAATGCGTCGGCCGAAGTCGAATTCAGCGATGCCTTCGGTTATCTGCTGGGCGAGCCCGGTGCCGGCATTCGCACCATTCTCGACATGGTGACATTGACGCGGCTCGACTGCGCACTGGCCTCCTCCGGCATGATGCGCGCCTCGCTCGCGGAAGCGGTTCATTTCGCCCGAGGTCGTTCGGTCTTCGGCAAGCCGCTCGTCAACCAGCCGGTGATGACGCGCGTGCTGGCGGACATGGCGCTGGATGTGGCTGCTGCAACCGCCTTGTCGTTCCGCTTGGCTACTGCCTTCGACAGCGCTCGCAGCAACCCTGCGGAAGCGGCATATGCGCGCGTGATGACGCCGATCGTCAAATACTGGTGCTGCAAGATCGCGCCGGCCCTGATCTACGAGGCGATGGAAAGCCTTGGCGGCAACGGCTACGTCGAAGAACGCCCGATTGCGCGTCACTATCGCGAAGCCCCGGTCAACGCCATCTGGGAAGGTTCCGGCAATGTGATGGCGCTCGATGTGCTGCGCGTGCTGCAGCGTGGTAAGGATCTGTTCGATCTCGTCTTCGAAACGCTGGAGCGCGACCTCGGCCCATCCGGCAAGAAGACCACCGATGTGCTGCGCGCCGCGATTGCACTATGTGAGCGTGACGAGGGCGCTGCCCGCCTGCTGGTGGAGCAGTTTGCTCTTGCCGCAGCCGCCGCCGAACTTTGCCGCATCGGGGCAGGGCGCATCGCCGACGCCTTCCTTGAAACTCGCCTAGCGGGTGGCTGGCGCCACACCTATGGCATGCTCGACAGCCGCTTCGATCCCACCTACATCATCGATCTGCTTTATCCGCCGGTGTCGTGATGCTGACTTTTCGCAGAGCCGTTCCACAGGACGAGGAGGCGCTTTACGCCATCTGCCTTGCAACCGGCGACGCGGGCAAGGACGCCTCGCATCTTTACGCCGACGAAAAGCTCGTCGGTAATATCTATGCCGTTCCCTATCTCAATCTTTGCCCAGACAGCGCTTTCGTTGTCGAAGACGGGGAGGGCGTCTGCGGCTACATCGTCGGCGCCACCGATACCGCAGCTTACGAAGAACGGCTCGAGCAGGCCTGGTGGCCGAAGCTGCGCGAGCTTTATCCGCTCGCGGAAGAAGAGGCCAACGCTTTGCCAGAAGAACACCGCAAGCGCGTTGCCTTCATTCACCAGCCGTCGCCCATGCCCGCTTCAGTGCTTCAGAACTACCCCGCCCATATCCATATGAACCTCCTCTCCCGCGCTCGCGGCACTGGTGGCGGTTCTCGGATGTTGTCTATGTGGGTAGAGATGGCGCGTAGCAAGAGTATTTCCGGCATCCATCTTGGCGCCAATCCTGACAATCACAATGGCATCGCCTTCTGGCAGTCGCGTGGCTTTTCGCCGCTGGCCGGCATGCCGGCGGGCACCGCATGGTTCGGCATGTCGTTGGACGCCTGAGTCCAAGAAACAGGCGTCTTTTCCACCATCCACAGGAAAGCCAGGGTTGTTAGGCTTCGTCTCGATTGTCGCGTTGTTAACTCTTTGCTAACCGCGCATGATACGTCACCAATCGGAGATTCGGAAAAGCCATGCTCGCCATCGATGGCACTGCCGCCCTCATGTCGCCCGCGCCGGAAAAGCGCATCAAGGATCGCGCCGCAACGGAGAAGGCGATCTTTGCTGCGGCAAAGTCGCTCTTGGCGGAGGAGGGCTTCCAGGGTTTCGGCATTAATGCCGTGGCGCGTCGCGCCGGTTGCGACAAGCAGCTGATCTATCGTTATTTCGGCGGTCTCGAAGGCCTGGTTTCAGCCATCGGCGAGGATCTTGGCTCCTGGGTGCAGGATCGGATTCCCGAAGACACAGGCGGCATGTTCCTGCTGACCTATGGCGACCTGATGGAGCGGCTGATGCTCTCCTATCTCGATGCGCTCCGCGCCGATCCGTTGGTCTGCAAGATCATTGCCTGGGAACTCTCCGAGCAGACGGAACAGGTCAAGCAACTGGCTGACGCGCGCTCAAAGGCGCTGGTCAAATGGATCGACCGCATGCGTGGATCCTTGCAGCCGCCAAAGGGCGCCGACCCTGTGGTGCTGAATGCTCTCCTCTTCGCCTCCATCCAGCATCTGGTGATTGCCGGCGCAACAAATGGCCAGTTCTCCGGCGTGTCGCTGAAGAGTGACAAGGATTGGGACAAGATCGCCGTCGCCGTTAAGCGCATCGTTCGCGCCCTTTACGGCTGATCCGGCACGCCCTTAATCGCTTCCCTGTCGATCGAACAGACGCCGTTGGCCGTGCCGATGGCGATTAGACCGCTGCGCTTGTCCACAGCCTGCGTCTCGCGTTAACCATAAATGCAGGTTTCGTTTGCTCCGCGTTAACCGTGAGTTCATGGTGTTAACGATTTGTTAACTACGAATTAAGAGCTGGATGAGAAGGAAGCGCTGTGAGCCGCTGGATACCTTTGAGCGTCATGATGACGTTTTTCGCCCTGCTACCACTCGATCTGAATGCGCCGACGCTGAACCTGTGCATCATGGGGTTACTGCGCTGGGCTGTCATCGCAGCGCTGCCTGACGAGCAGACGGCTGGAACGACCCTGGCAGGGGAGCGGATGGCATGAAGTGGTTTCTGATTTTGTGGGCGTGTCCCGTGCTGCTGCTCGGCAGCTGGTACTTCCTGTCCTACTACGACATGAGTTTCGGCTTTTTCATGCTGACCCGGCAGGCGCACGATCTGGTCTTCCAGATCTATGGCAATGTGCTCGGCATTCCTCCCGAGACGATCCCGCCGCTCGTGGCGCGCGCAATCGCGGTGGACAGCCTGCTCGTTTTCGCGATCATCGGATTTCGCAAGCGCAAGGCAATTGCCGCGTGGTGGCGTGCGCGTCAACCTTCTATGGATGCATCTCTCGCCAGCATGGAAAGCCGATCCAAGGCACCTTGAAGAATGAAACTTGCGGCGGCGGAATCGATGCGTTCGGCGCGCTTCGCCCGCGAGACATCCATTTCCAGAAGTGCTCTTTCGGCCGCGACTGTGGAAAGCCTCTCATCCCAGAAGACGAAGGGGATATCGGTCTTCTCGCTCATGGAGCGAACGAAGGCGCGAGTCGCCTGAACGCGCGGACCGGCAGAGCCATCCATGTTCATCGGCAGACCGATGACGAAGGCCGCGACCTTTTCCTTCGCGGCAAAATCCAGAAGCAGCGCTGCATCCTGGGTAAACTTGATCCGCTTCAGCACCGGGCGAGGGGTGGCGAACCGCCGTGACAGGTCCGACATCGCAAGACCGATCGTCTTGGTGCCGAGATCAAGACCGGCTATCGCCCGTCCAAGCCCCAGGGTCTCAGCCAGTTCCTCTATCGTCAGCGTCGCCATGCGGTGACCCTTTTTATCTCTTGCGGACAAATTCCGTACGCAGCACCAAACCCTTGACCGCATCGCTTTTGCAATCGATCTCCTCTGGATTGTCGGTCAGGCGGATCGACTTGATCACGGTTCCCTGCTTCAGCGTGGTGCTCGTACCCTTGACCTTCAAGTCCTTGATCAGCGTGACGGAATCACCATCTGCAAGCAGGTTGCCTGCGGCATCGCGAACCTCACTGGCCTTGGCCGCCGCGGCTGCGACTTCCGAGGCAGGGCGCCATTCGCCGGTCGCTTCGTCATACACATAGTCGTCATTATCTGCGGCCATCTTATCACTCCAAAGTAAGGTTTTGGGTTTTATGGGTCGTCCTATCTCATAAGATGGCAGGAACACAAAGGAGAACTTCGATGAAAATCACCTGGCTAGGCCATTCCGCTTTCCGTCTTGAAACAGGCCACGCAAAGATCCTGATCGATCCATTTTTCACCGGAAATCCAGGCTTCGCCGGACAGGACGCCAAGGATGCGGCTAGCGGCATCACCCATATTCTCCTGACCCACGGTCATGGCGACCATGTGGGTGATACGGTGAAGCTGGCAGCAGAAACGGGAGCAACAGTGCTCGCCAATGCCGATCTTGCCGCCTGGCTCGGCTCCAAGGGTGTCCAGAAGCTCGAGATGGGCAACACCGGCGGTACGGTGGGCTTCGACGGCTTTTCCGTCACCTTCACCAATGCACTGCACTCTTCCGCGCAGATCACCGAGGACGGTGTGTCGCATGCACTCGGCAATGCCAATGGCCTGATGCTGCATTTCGAAGACGGGCCGTCGGTCCATCACATGGGCGACACGGATATCTTCTCCGACATGGGGCTGATCAACGAGTTGCACGAGCCGGATGTTGGCCTCGTTCCCATCGGCGATCGCTTCACCATGGGCGGGGCTGTAGCTGCACTTGCCTGCCAGCGCTTCTTCAAGTTCCGCCACGCCATTCCCTGCCACTACGGCTCATTCCCGATCGTCGACCAGACGGCGGACAAGTTTGTCTCGGGTATGGATGGTTCGCAGACACGGGTGGACGTGCCGAAGGTTGGTCAAGTCCTGACATTCTGATGACCCGGCATCGGCGTGTCTTGGCCCAAAACTGCGCCGCAGAGGGCCGCGACACGCTTTCTACCGTTGCGAAGGACGGGCATGGTCATTATAGCGGGTAGAAAATTCTTGACCGGAGTAGAACCATGTCCGTCGATCTTGCCACCGTGAAGCGCGTCGCGCGCCTGTCCCGCATTGCCGTTAGCGAAGACGAAGCCAACACCATGCTTGGCCAGTTGAACGGCATTCTCGGCTTCGTGGAGCAGTTGTCGGAAGTGAATGTGGATGGCGTCGAGCCTATGACCTCGGTGACGCCGGTTGCGATGAAGAAGCGCGCCGACGTGGTGACGGATGGCGACAAAGCCGATGACATCGTTGCAAATGCGCCGGCCACCGACCGCAATTTCTTCATGGTGCCGAAAGTGGTCGAGTAAGCGCTGCCCGCTTGCTCCCACGTTGAAAATTCAAAAGTTTCGAAAGCTGTTGCCGATATGACCGAACTGACCAGCCTCACCATTGCCGAAGCGCGTGACAGACTGAAGGCAAAGGAATTTTCCGCCGTCGAACTGACGGATGCCTATCTGAATGCCATCGATGCCGCCAACGATAAGCTCAATACCTATGTCGTGACGACGCATGACAAGGCTCGCGAGATGGCCAAGGCATCGGACGAGAGGCTTGGCGCTGGAAACGGTGGCGCGCTGGAGGGTATTCCGCTTGGCGTGAAGGATCTGTTCGCCACCCGCGACATCCACACCCAGGCCTGCTCGCATGTGCTGGATGGCTTCAAGCCCAGATACGAGTCCACCGTGACCCAGAACCTGTGGGATGCCGGCGCCGTGCTTCTCGGCAAGCTCAACATGGACGAATTCGCCATGGGCTCGTCGAATGAGAGCTCCTATTACGGCCCGGTCGTAAATCCCTGGCGCGCGCAGGGTTCTGACAAGAACCTCGTTCCCGGCGGTTCTTCCGGCGGTTCGGCCGCAGCCGTAGCCGCGCATCTCTGCGCCGGTGCAACGGCAACCGACACCGGCGGCTCCATCCGCCAGCCCGCGGCCTTCACCGGCACCGTCGGCATCAAGCCGACCTATGGCCGCTGCTCGCGCTGGGGCATCGTGGCTTATGCATCCTCGCTCGATCAGGCCGGCCCGATTGCCCGCGATGTTCGCGATGCTGCGATCCTGCTGAAGTCCATGGCAAGCGTCGATGCGAAGGATACGACGTCGGTCGATCTGCCGGTGCCGGATTATGAGAAGGCCATCGGCCAGTCGCTGAAGGGTCTCAAGATCGGCATTCCGAAGGAGTACCGCGTCGATGGCATGCCGGAAGAAATCGAAAAGCTCTGGGCACAGGGCGTTGCCTGGCTGAAGGATGCCGGTGCCGAGGTCGTCGATATTTCGCTGCCGCATACCAAATACGCGCTGCCCGCCTATTACATCGTGGCACCCGCCGAGGCGTCGTCCAACCTTGCTCGCTATGACGGCGTCCGCTACGGCCTTCGCGTCGATGGCAAGGATATTGCCGACATGTATGAGAAGAGCCGCGCCGCTGGCTTTGGCTCGGAAGTGAAGCGCCGCATCATGGTCGGCACCTATGTTCTGTCCGCCGGCTATTACGACGCCTATTACCTCAAGGCGCAGAAGGTCCGCACGCTGATCAAGCGCGACTTCGAAAACGTCTTCCACGAAGGCGTCGACGCGGTTCTCGCACCAATCACGCCATCTTCGGCCTTCGAGATCGGCGACAAGGAACTCGCCTCCGATCCCGTGAAGATGTACCTGCAGGACGTCTTCACCATCACCGTCAACATGGCGGGACTGCCTGGTCTTTCCGTACCGGCCGGCCTTGACGGCAAGGGCCTGCCACTCGGCCTTCAGTTGATCGGTAAGCCTTTCGAGGAAGAAACGCTGTTCAAGACGGCGCATGCCATCGAGCAGGCAGCGGGCAAGTTCACGCCCGCCAAGTGGTGGTAAGCGGCCTCATAATTCGAGCCATGACAGAGGCCGATCGCGATGCGGTCGGCCTCATCGGTTTTCGCGCCTGGCAATCAAGCAGTGCGTTTGAAGACACCTATCTCGATCCCGTTGTAATCGAACGGGTGCGCGGCGAGTTTGAAGTCTTTGCCAAAGAGACCAACTGCGATCTCGTGGTTGCAGAGATCGACGGCGCGATCGTCGGCTGGGGTGCGCGCGCTGGAGAGCCGGACTACATATCTGATATCTGGATCGATCCAGACTACCAGGGCAGAGCTATCGGTCGTGTCCTCGTTGAGCATTTTCTAAACGAGATGCGCAGCGCGGATATTTCGACGGCAAAAATCGCCACGCATGCCAAGAACGTCAACGCCATCCGCGCCTACGAACGTTGCGGTTTTGCCATCGTCTGGCAGGGCCCTCAATGGTCGGAAAGCATGAAGGTGGAGCTTCAGAAAGTGCGGCTAGAGAAGCCTCTGTAAGAGCCGCCTTCTTCTCCAGCGATCCTCTGCTATGCTGTGGGGCAGACCATCACGGGAGGCAATGATGTCATCTGAAACAGCAAGGCATGAACTCGTTTTGATGCGCGAAATCGACGCGCCGCGGGAGAAGATTTTTCGCGCCTGGACCGATCCGGAGCTTTTGAAACAATGGTTCTGTCCAAAGCCCTGGGGCGTGTCTCACGCTGAACTTGACGTTCGCACAGGAGGCTCAAGCGTCATCGTCATGAACGGGCCAAACGGCGAGGTGGTCGACAACCGCGGCGTTTATCTGGAAGTCGTGCCGAATGAGAAGATCGTCTTTACCGACGCTTTCAAGACCGCCTGGATACCATCCGAAAAGCCGTTCATGACCGGCATTATCCTCCTTGAACCGCTGGGCGATGGCAAGACCAAGTACACGGCCATGGCACGCCACTGGACGGAAGAAGACAAGAAGACGCATGAGGCCATGGGCTTTCATGAAGGCTGGGGCGCTGCCACAGATCAACTCGCAGCGCTCGTTGCCACCATCTAGCAGGTTTGCTGAGGCATCCGGAGCCAAGCTGCCTGTCGTCCAGCGCATGACGACGCGAGGCTTTGATAGGAGCGGCGGGTGTCTGACCGCCGCCCCTTGTTCTCAGCGATTGTCGAGTTCGCCTCTCACCAGTTCCAGCCCACGCGTGGTAATGCGATAAGGTTGGCTTCTGGAGGACGAGATTGCTCTTTTGCTCTTCAGTTTGCGGAAGGTGGTGAGGTCGAGCCCGCTGAAAACCCAGCCGTCACGCGTATAAAGCACGGCTTTCTCGATCTTGCGGTTCTCGTCTCGTGTCAGTTCAATTCTGCCACCCTGCGCGAGCAGGTGGAGGATGCGCTGTTCTGCGCGTGAAATGTCCATGGTTGGAATCCGGCTTGCGTCCATATGGACGCGTGAAAACAAACCCGGGTGCCACTGGCATCCGGCTCGGTTTCAACATGGCCCGGCACGCAAGAGACTTGCGGGCAGGGCCTTTACCGGGACTCCGATTGAGAGAACATCAAAACTCCAAAGTTGGTCCTTCCTGATTAAGAGCTTGCTGCCTTTCAGTCAAGAATCGGCCAAATCCACCCGGTCATTTCCGATACGACTGGAAGAATCGCTGGGCCGATGTTTTATCTCGTCGGGTCATAGGGACCAGAACGTGATCGTCATTCGCAACGCAAATGAACAGGATGCGCCCCATCTTGCGGCCATCGGCCTGCAGGCATGGCGGGTCGCAAGCTCTGCGCTGGGGCTGACGGCTGTCCTGGAAACGAACGCGGCAGAAGCCTTTGCAGGCTTCACGCAATCCTCCTGGCATCGCATCCTCGTTGTCGAAAGACACGGCATGCCCGCAGGATGGGCGGCGCGCGAAAACTCCGACGATATGATCTCGGACTTCTGGATCGATCCGCGCCTTCATCGGCAAGGCCTGGGCGGCAAGCTCCTCAGTGCGGTCGAAGAGCAGGTGCTTGCGGCTGGCTTCTACTCGATCAGGCTTGAAAGCCACGCCAGCAACGAGCGGGCGCTCTCCTTCTTTCGCAAGCATGGCTACAATGTCAGTTGGCTGTCGATGAAATACGCGCGAAAGCTCGACCGCGAAGTCCAGACCATCGGCCTGCGCAAGGAGCTGAAAGAGTTCGACACGACGACCTATGGACCGTCTTTCTAATCACAAAAACTGTCGAAGAGCTCACGCGGTTCGGGCCAAGAAGGCCCACGCGACCGCCGCTGCGAGTTGAAGAAAAACGATAGCCAGAAGCAGTCCGCGAAACGGCTGCTTGCGTGTCTTGTGGCGCAGCAAGTGTTGTGCTGTCACCGTGCCGAGACTTCCGCCCATGAGCGCGAAGAGGAGCAATGTCCTTTCGCGAATGCGTCTGTCGCCTTGCCTTGCGGCCCGCTTGTCCCACCAGAAGAGGAAGAAGGTTGTGATATTGAGAACGGTGTAGAGGCCAAGAGCCGCGGTGATAAATGTCATGACGGGCTCTATAATCCAAATCCCGCTCGCTTGGCATTCCGGATCGCGAAAAAGGTAGGCCTTTGTCCGTAAGCGCCTTAGAAGTCTTGCACCTCCGGACCATTTGCTCTACCTCACCACGGATAGAAATTCCGTATCTTATGAGCTTGATATGACCCTTGTAGACGTTCGCACACCCGACCCGAAGCGTTTTATCCCCGGCGCCACTGGCGACTGGGAAATCGTCATCGGCATGGAGGTCCACGCGCAGGTTCTGTCCAATTCGAAGCTCTTCTCCGGCGCTTCCACGACCTTCGGCAATGCGCCCAATTCCAACGTCTCGCTCGTCGATGCGGCCATGCCTGGCATGCTGCCGGTCATCAACGAAGAATGCGTGGCGCAGGCGGTTCGTACCGGGCTTGGTCTCAAGGCCAAGATCAACAACCGTTCCATCTTCGACCGCAAGAACTACTTCTATCCCGACCTGCCGCAGGGCTATCAGATCTCGCAGTTCAAGGATCCGATCGTGGGTGAAGGCACCATCACGATTTCGCTCGGTCCGGACCGTCAGGGCAATTTCGAGGATATCGAGATCGGCATCGAGCGTCTGCATCTCGAGCAGGACGCCGGCAAGTCCATGCACGACCAGCATCCGACAATGTCCTTTGTCGACCTGAACCGCTCCGGCGTCGCGTTGATGGAAATCGTTTCCAAGCCGGACATGCGCTCGTCCGATGAGGCGAAAGCCTATCTGACCAAGCTGCGCTCCATCGTTCGCTATCTCGGCACCTGCGACGGCAACATGGACGAAGGCTCCATGCGCGCCGACGTCAACGTCTCTGTTCGTCGTCCGGGCGAGGGTTTTGGCACGCGTTGCGAGATCAAGAACGTCAACTCCATCCGCTTCGTCGGCCAGGCCATCGAGTATGAAGCGCGCCGCCAGATCGCCATTCTCGAAGATGGCGGCGTCATCGACCAGGAAACCCGTCTCTTTGATCCGGGCAAGGGCGAGACGCGCTCCATGCGCTCCAAGGAAGATGCGCATGACTATCGCTATTTCCCTGATCCCGACCTGCTGCCGCTGGAATTCGACGATGCTTTCGTGGAAAGCCTGAAGGTCGGTCTTCCGGAACTGCCTGACGACAAGAAGGCCCGTTTCGTTTCGGAACTCGGCCTCTCCGTCTACGATGCCTCTATCCTAGTATCGGAAAAGGCGATCGCCGATTATTACGAGGCCGTGGCTGCCGGACGCGATCCGAAGGCGGCTGCCAACTGGGTCATCAACGATCTGCTCGGCGCGCTGAACAAGTCCAGCAAGTCGATTGAGGAAACGCCTGTGTCGCCTGATCAGCTTGGCGGTATCATTGATCTCATCAAGGCTGGCACGATCTCCGGCAAGATCGCCAAGGATCTGTTCGAGATTGTCTGGAACGAGGGCGGCAACCCGGCAGAGATCGTCGAAAGCCGCGGCATGAAGCAGGTGACCGACACCGGCGCCATCGAAAAGGCCGTAGACGAAATCATCGCTGCGAACCCGGATCAGGTGGAAAAGGTCAAGGCAAAGCCAACGTTAGCCGGCTGGTTCGTCGGCCAGGTGATGAAGGCAACTGGCGGCAAGGCCAACCCGCAGGCGGTGCAGGAGTTGGTGAAAGCCAAGCTTGGTATCGAGGAATAAGTCGCTTTCGGGCTTTTTGCATAAGAGGCCGCGACCCTTTGCCTCGTCACCCTCTTGTGAATTCGAGGTGACGTCGAGAGACTACAAGCAATGCCGGGATCACTCCCGGCGTTTCTGTTTTAATGGGAGTAATGATGGTGTTCTTCATTCGCACCGCAAGCGAGCGCGATATCGAGCCTGTCCGGTCTTTGCTGACGAAGACCTGGCATGCGACCTATGATCCAATCTACGGCGCAGACAAGGTCAACGAGATGATCGCTCTGTGGCATACGCCAAAGGCCTTGAAGGGGCGCGTCGAGAAAAAGGGTGGCGAGTTTCTGGTCGCCGATGATGGCAAGCGTATCGGCGGCATGGCCTATGCTCTCATGTCGACCAGCATGGCGAAAACAGCACTTCTCTATCAGCTCTATGTCGATCCTCAGTTCCAGCGTCAGGGGGTCGGGCGTGATCTTTTTGCTGAACTGGAAACCTGCTTTCCCGACGCGGAAATCATGCGGCTTGAAGTCGAGCCCAAAAATACTGTCGCAATTGCCTTCTATGAAGGCGTCGGCTTCTCCGAAGTCGATCGAATCGAGCGCATGGCAGGCGTCGAGGGGATGCCTGGAATCGTGATGGAAAAGAGCTTGAGGCGGTAAGAGAATGGACGGTCTGATCATTCGCGAAGCACGCGAAGCGGATGTCGCGGCAATCGCTGCGATGTTTGCCGCCGATGATGTGGGCGGGCATGGCGACACCGCCGATGAGGCCGCGATGCCAGATTATCTTGCGGCCTTTAGGGCGATTGCCATGTCGACCCTCGAAACGCTTTACGTCGCTGAGTTCGACGGCCAAGTGATCGGCACCTTCCAGACGGTGATTCTCACCAAGCTCGCCGGCCGCGGCGCCGTTTGGATGGTGGTGGAAGGGGTCCAGACCAGAGAGGATATGCGCGGTCGCGGCATCGGCGCGACGATGATCCGATACTGCATCGCTGAGGCTGAGAAGCGTGGTCTCTCGGGCGTGCAACTGACCTCCAATATGGCGCGGATCGATGCCCATCGCTTTTATGAGAAGCTAGGCTTCGAGAAGCGTCATTTCGGCTTCCGGCTGAAGCTGAAATAATCGTCGCAACGTTGGAAAAGCTGGACAATCGTTGGTGACAGCGTCATAAGCTTCTGGCTGTGCGAGTGCGAAAGCGGCGCATATGAAAAGCCCGAGGAACGGATAATGAAGACTCTTCTGCTACAAATCTTCACATGGTGGAACGGCCAGACGATCGGAACGCGCTTCCATACCTGGCGCTTGGGCAAGAAGGTGGGGCAGGACGAGTTCGGCAACACCTATTACGAAGGTGGCACCACCTCCTGGGGCATGCCGCGCCGTTGGGTGATTTACAAGGGCTATGCAGAGGCTTCGGCAATTCCGCCCGGCTGGCATGGCTGGATGCATTACCGCACCGATACGCCACCGAGCAAGGAAAGCTATGTCGCACGCGACTGGCAGAAGCAGCACCAGCCAAACCTGACCGGTTCCGCCCAGGCTTACCGTCCTCAGGGTTCGATCGCTGTTCCAGGCGAGCGCCCGCGCGTCACCGGTGACTACGACGCCTGGACGCCCGGCGGCTGATCAACTTCACCCGAGGCTCCGTGTGCATCGGGGCGAAAAAGGGCGGCCGTTTCATCATGGCCGCCACCCGCTTTTGCCACATTCGATCATTAGGCGTGATGGGCGCTTCGAAAAGCGGGGCAGTTTTCTGGAGATGGTTTGATATGAGAACATTCACGCGAGATGTATCTTTGCGTGCACTGGCGGTTTCGCTTCTGGCGCTTCTTCCGGCAGTGGGTCTCGTGTCTCCGGCTTCCGCCGCCCGCCTCGAAAACAAGGTCGCCGTCTTCTCCGGGATCGACAAGATCACCGGCCGCATTACCTCTTTCGACGTCTACATCAACGAAACAGTGCAGTTCGGTGCGCTGCAGGTCACGCCAAAGGTCTGCTATTCGCGTGACGACACCGAAGCGCAGAAGATCGATTCCTTCGTCGAAGTGGATGAAATCACCCTCGACCGCAAGATCCGCCGTATCTTCACCGGCTGGATGTTTGCCGACAGCCCCGGTCTCAACGCCGTCGAGCACCCGATCTACGACGTCTGGCTCACCGGCTGCAAGCAGGACTCCGACGTCCCGCCGCCATCGACAGCAAGTAAGTAAAAGAGCCGGATTCGGCGCAGACGAGCGTTTCTATGCGTTGCCGATGTCGGGCTTGATGTAAGTGGTAGTTCAACCTGTAGTGCTGGTTTGCGGCGGGTTGAACCGCAATGATCCCGCATGCAAGCGAATCTCTTTATCGCGAAATCAGAATTTCAAATCCGCCTGGTTCACAGCCAGATCCAGCATCTTTGCATACGCGTCCTTGGGAACGTCGATCGCGCCAAAGGTCTTCAGGTGTTCGGTGGTGAACTGCGTATCGAGCAGCACAAATCCGTTGTCGCGCAGTCGCTCAACCAGATGAACGAGGCAGATTTTCGAGGCGTTGGTGCGGCGGGAGAACATGCTCTCGCCGAAGAAGGCGGCGCCCAGCGACACGCCGTAGAGACCGCCGACCAGTTCATCACCCTCCCACGCCTCCACGCTATGCGCGTGGCCGATCTCATGCAACTCGGTATAGAGTTTGCGAATCGTCTCGTTGATCCAGGTGTTAGGGCGGTCCGGCGCTTCTGCGGCACATCCGGCCATGACGGCAGTGAAGGCCGTGTCGAAGCGAATATCGAAAGGCTTCTTTCGGATCGCTTTTGCGAGACTTTTTGAGACGTGAAAATCGTTGAGCGGGATGATGCCCCGCAGGTCCGGCTCGACCCAGAATAGCTCGGGGTCATCAGCCGCCTCGGCCATCGGGAAGAGGCCGATGGAATAGGCGCGCAGCAGCATATCGACCGTAATATCGCTATCCCTGCTGCGCCGCCCCATTCCCTAGTGCGCGTCGCCGGCCAGATATTTTTCCAGCCAGTGAATGTCGTAATTGCCGTTCAGAATGTCTTCGTTCTGAAGCAGATCCTGGAACAGCGGAAGCGTGGTCTTGATGCCATCGACGACGAACTCGTCGAGTGCACGGCGCAGGCGGCGAATACACTCGTCACGGTCGCGACCATGGACGATGAGCTTGCCGATCATGCTGTCGTAGTAAGGCGGGATCTTGTAGCCCTGATAGGCACCCGAATCCACACGAACGCCGAGACCGCCGGGCGTGTGGAAATAGGTCAGCGTCCCGGGAGAGGGGACGAATGTCCGCGGGTCTTCGGCATTGATACGGCATTCGATGGCGTGGCCATGGAATTCGATATCGGCCTGCGTAACGGAAAGGCCCTGGCCGGAAGCAACGCGAATCTGCTCCTGCACGAGGTCCATGCCCGTGATCGCTTCCGTGACCGGATGCTCAACCTGAAGACGGGTGTTCATTTCGATGAAATAGAACTCGCCATTTTCATAGAGGAACTCGATGGTACCTGCACCGCGATATTTGAGCTTGCGCATGGCGCTGGCACAAATCTCGCCGATCTCCATGCGCTGTTCGACGGTGAGAGCAGGGGAGTTGGCCTCTTCTAGTACCTTCTGGTGACGACGCTGCAGCGAGCAGTCGCGTTCGCCAAGGTGGATCGCCTTTCCTTCGCCATCGCCGAACACCTGCACCTCAATATGGCGCGGCTTGCCGAGATACTTTTCCATGTAAACAGCGTCGTTGCCGAAAGCGGCAAGCGCTTCGGAACGGGCGGTCGAGACGGCCTCGTCGAGATCGGCTTCGGTCTTGGCGACTTTCATGCCGCGACCGCCACCACCTGCTGTGGCCTTGATCAGAACGGGGAAGCCGATCGAACGCGCGATCTCCATCGCGTTTTCAGGCTTCACCTCGCCATCGGAGCCGGGAACGACCGGGATGCCAAGTTCCTGAGCGGTCTGCTTGGCGGTGATCTTGTCGCCCATGATTCGGATGTGCTCGGCGGTCGGCCCGATGAAGGTGATGCCGTGCGCGTCGAGGATATCGGCAAACTTGGCGTTTTCCGAAAGGAAGCCATAGCCGGGGTGAACCGCGTCCGCGCCGGTGATTTCGCAGGCTGCAACGATCTGATGAATGTTGAGGTAGCTGTCACGCGATGGCGGTGGGCCGATGCACACGCTCTCGTCGGCGAGGCGCACATGCATGGCATCCGCGTCAGCCGTGGAGTGAACGGCAACCGTCGGGATACCGAGTTCCTTGGCGGCACGAAGCACGCGAAGGGCGATTTCGCCGCGGTTGGCAATGAGGATCTTGGATACCATGTGAGCTGCCCTTATTCGATGACCACGAGGGCTTCACCATACTCCACGGGCTGCGCGTCATTGACAATGATTTCCGTGACCTTGCCGGATTTCGGAGCCGGAATCTGGTTCATGGTCTTCATGGCTTCAACGATGAGAATGGTCTGGCCTTCCTTGACGGTGGCGCCGACTTCAACAAAGGCGCGGGCGCCTGGTGCCGGCGACAGGTAAACCGTGCCGACCATCGGGGAGGTGACGGTGTTTGCAGGGTTGCGCGCCGGAGCTGCCGGTGCAGCGGCGGCGGCAGGTGCTGCTGCGGGAGCCGCAGGCGCTGCGGCAGGTGCAGGGGCGTACTGGGGAGCCGCGGCATAGACGGTTGCAGGCGGTGCGGAGCGCGACACGCGGATGCGCAGATCGTCCTGCTCGACTTCGATCTCGGAAAGATCGGTGTCGTTGAGGATGTTCGCGAGGTCGCGGATCAGTTCCTTGTCGATACCGTTTTTCTTTTCAGACATGACAAACCCTATTCTGATTGTTTCTTTTTATGCCGTGATGTTCTTCAAGGCGTTGAGCGCCATGATGTAGCCGTAAGGCCCGAAGCCGCAGACCATGCCTTTTGCAGCGGGCGCTATCATCGATTTGTGGCGGAATTCTTCGCGGGCGTGGATGTTGGAGATGTGCACTTCCACGACGGGAACGGAAATGGCGCGGATGGCATCATGCAGAGCAATCGATGTATGGCCATAGGCACCGGGATTGATGACGATACCGGCGGCGCGTTCGCCCGCCTCATGCAACAGGTCCACAAGAACGCCTTCATGATTGGACTGATGGCACTCGACAGAAAAGCCAAGCCCTTCACCAGCCACCACGCAGTCGTTCTCGATATCCTTCAGCGTCTTGCCGCCGTAAATGCCCGGCTCCCGTTTTCCCAGCATATTGAGATTGGGGCCGTTCAGGACGAAGATCGTGTTGCTCATTCGCGGTTCCGTCAAAAATCAGCGCCACCTATAGACTGCGCGACCGTCAAGGAAAAGCCCCCGGAGCCTCGAAAGAGGGCCGGAGGCAGCGTAAGTCGAAGTTATTCAGTGGCTTTTGGGCTTTCAACGCGGCCGAAGCGCGTGTCTTATGAGCAGCTTGCCTTGCCGCAATTGCGCATATTGGCGATCTTTTCCTTCAATGGCTCGGCGCCGACCGCACCAAAGACCGCCTCGTTGCCGATCACGTAGGAAGGCGTACCGGAGATCCCGAGATTGCTGGCAAGCGTATAGGCTTCCTGAACCTGCGCATCATTCGGGTTGTCCGCCATCGATTTGCGGATGTCGGCTTCCTTAAGCCCGAGCGATGTCGCCACCTCCATTGCCTTGGCTTCATTGGCGCGTCCGCGGCTGCCGAGCAGCGTGCGTTGGAACTCAGGATATTTCTTCGGCGCAAGCAGTTTCACCGCATTGGACACCTTGTGCGCCTCGACCGATTCCGGTCCGAGGATCGGGAACTCTTTCAGCACCACACGGACGTTCTTGTCCTCTTTCAGGATCTTGTCCATGTCGGCCATGGCGCGCTTGCAGTAGCCGCAATTGTAATCGAAGAACTCGACCAGCGTCACATCGCCGTCAGGATTGCCGATTGCGAGATCGTATTTGGAGCCGAAGATCGCTTTGGTGTTGTCGGCAACGGCTTCGGCAGCTTTGGTGTTGCGGGCCGCATATTGCTTCTTTTCCAGAGCATCCTGGACTTCAAGCATGATTTCAGGATTTTCGACCAGATATTCCTTGATGAAAGCGCCGATCTCCTTCTTCTGGTCGGCATCCAGCGCATGAGCAGGAAGGCTCGCGCCAAGGGTGGAAAGGGCCGTGACACAGGCAAGTGTTGCTGATCGGATGGAAAGTGCCATTGCGGTCCTCACTGGGTTCGGTCGTGGTTCATGTTGCAGCCAATTACCGTAATTTAAAGGAATTGCCATATCGCAAATAAATTGCGTTCGTTGCTCTCTCGTCATTGTGAAGAGCGCAACAATGCGGCAAATCTCCGTCACAGCATATAGAAAGACCATGCCTTTGATCACACTGTCCAAGCGAAGCGCCGTCGAGCCTTTCCATGCCATGGATATCCTGGCAGAGGCCAACCGGCGAATGCAGGCGGGGCGGCCTGTGATTTCCATGGCAGTGGGGCAGCCTTCCCATCCCGCCCCAAAGGCCGCGCTGGAAGCGGCCGAGACTGCGTTGAAACATGGCCGTATCGGCTACACGGATGCGCTTGGTCTTCGCGAGTTGCGAGAGGCGATTTCCGCCCATTACCGGCTGCGGCATCAGGCGATCATCGATCCGGCCCGGATTGCGGTGACGACCGGCTCGTCAGCAGCCTTCAACCTTGCCTTTCTGGCGCTGTTCGATGCCGGGGATGCAGTCGCGATCGCAAGGCCCGGCTATCCCGCCTACCGCAACATCTTGAAGGCGCTTGGGCTGAATGTGGTGGAAGTGCCGGTCACGGCTGAAACGGGCTACACGCTGACGCCTGCCAGCCTGGAGCGGGCCGAGACCAAGGCGGGCTGCAAGCTCAAGGGCGTGCTGCTTGCAAGCCCCGCCAACCCGACCGGTACAGTCACCGGCCGAGACGCGCTGAAGCGGCTCGCGACCTATTGCGATAGCCGCGACATCGCTTTCATTTCGGATGAGATCTATCACGGTCTGACCTTTGTCGGTGATGAGACCAGCGCTGTCGAAGTCACAGACAAGGCCATCATCATCAACTCCTTCTCCAAATATTACTGCATGACAGGTTGGCGAGTCGGCTGGATGGCGCTGCCGGAAGAGCTGATCCGGCCTGTCGAATGTCTGGCGCAAAGCATGTATATTTCGGCGCCCGAACTTTCCCAGCTCGCTGCGGCTGCGGCGTTTTCCGCACAAGCGGAGCTCGATATCTACAAGGAAAGCTATCGCACCAACCGCGACTTTCTGATGAGCCGCCTGCCGGAACTCGGCCTGCCACTTGCCTCCCCCATGGACGGCGCCTTCTACGCCTATGTCGATACCAGCCGCTATTCCAATGACAGTATGGAGTTCGCCAAGCGCATGCTGGCGGAAATCGATGTGGCCGCGACGCCGGGACTGGATTTTGATCCGCTGGAAGGGCATCGTGCCATGCGGTTTTCCTATGCGGGTTCGGTCTCGGACATTGCCGAGGCCGTGGGCCGCATTGCGGCCTGGCTGAAACAGGATTGACGCGCAAGCGCGTGAGAGAGGAGACGACGATGGATAAAGTGGCGATCGTGACGGCGGGAGGAAGCGGCATGGGTGCCGCCGTTGCAAAGCGTTTCGCACAAGACGGTTACAAGGTGGCGATCCTCTCTTCGTCCGGGAAGGGTGAGGCACTGGCAGCTGAACTCGGCGGCGTGGGCGTGACCGGGTCCAACCAGTCCAACGACGATATCCAGAAGCTCACCGATCTCGCGTTGGAAAAGTTCGGCCGCATCGATGTACTGGTCAACAGCGCCGGACACGGCCCTCGCGCACCGATCCTCGACATCACCGACGACCAGTGGCACACGGGTCTCGACGTCTACCTGATGAATGTCATCCGTCCGACCCGGATCATCGCCCCCTTGATGGTCGCACAGAAGGGCGGAGCCATCATCAATATCTCGACGGCATGGGCCTTCGAGCCCAGTGACATGTTCCCAACCTCCGCGGTCTTCCGTGCTGGTCTTGCCGCCTATACCAAGATCTTTGCCGACACGTACGCCGCCGACAATGTCCGCATGAACAATGTTCTGCCAGGCTGGATCGATAGTCTTCCGGCAACCGAGCAGCGCCGGGACATGGTGCCGATGCAGCGCTATGGCACAAGCGAGGAAATTGCGGCCACCGTCGCCTTTTTGGCGTCCGCAGGCGCCGGCTACATCACCGGGCAAAACCTGAAGGTCGATGGTGGCCTGACGCGCTCCGTGTAACTTTTTTCTCGGCCCCGGAACTGATTTTCTTTCCCAGCGTTGTAGCAAGGCGGGGGAGTGTCCTTTTTCTGTTCTCGATTCCGAATGGACGTCGCGAGTTGATGGACGCCACGCCCTTTAATGGATTGGGGAATGGACTTGGTTCACATGATTCGCGATTCTGAGCCGGAAGTGTCCGTATTCTCGGCGTCGTATATGGAGCGTCTGGAGGCTCTGGAAGAGCTCCAGATCATCGGAAGCGGGCCTGAGCCGGTTTTCGATGATGTCGTGCAAATCGCGAGCACCGTTTGCAAAGCGCCAGTTGCCCTCATCAGCTTCGTTCAGGAAGAGCGTCAGTGGTTCAAGGCGCGTATCGGCTTCCCGCCGACCGAGACACCGATAGATCAATCGGTCTGCCGCTATTCTTTGAACTCCGAGGATCTGCTGATCATTCCTGATCTGACGAAAGATCCTCGCACCTCTAACAATACCTTGGTCACTCAAGCCCCTTTCATCAGATTTTATGCAGGCGCACGGCTTATTCTATCGGATGGCGTCGCGGTAGGCGCGCTCTGCGTTATCGACCATGTGCCGCGCCCGGAGGGCCTGACGCAGGAGCAGCGCTCCGTACTGAAGGCTCTAGCCGGACAGATTTCCGCTCATCTCGAACTTCGCCGCGTCGCAAACCGTCAGCGCGAACTCCTTGAGCGTCAAAAACAGATCAACGCGATGATGCGCGATAGCGTTCGCACAGCGCTCACGGCGCAGGAAGCCGGACGCATCGGCACCTTCGAACTCGATATCGAAACGGGAAATATCAAGGTCTCGGCAGAATTTTGCCGGATTTTCGACGTGCCGCCCGCCGGCCGCTATCATGCGCGCGATTTGGAAAAGATGCTCCATCCCGACGATCGCGGGCGCGAATCATCGGAAGAGACGCGCAAGAACGGTACGGCGGTCACCACGGTTGACTATCGCATCGTCACTGCCTCGCGCGGTGTCCGTTGGGTGTCCCGCCAAGCGACCTTCGAGCGGGATGAAAGTGGTAAGCCGCTCAAGCTGCTGGGCACTGTCCAGGATATCACACAGCAAAGGCGTGCGACCCAACGCATCAGGACTCTCTTGGAGTTGGGCGACAGGCTTCGCGATTTGAACGACGTCGAGGAAATCGCCTTGACCGCCGCAGAACTGATGGCGCACGCGTTGGATGCGACGCGCGCCGGCTTTGGCGTCGTCGATCCCGTTCGCGAGACAGTGATGATGCAGCCGGAATGGCGCGCGCCAGGCGTCTCGTCACTGTCGGGCAAGCACTATTTTCGCGACTACGGCTCCTATATCGATGACTTGAAGGGCGGCATGAGCGTCGTCATTTCAGATGTGACCACCGATGCGAGAACCAGGGACAAAGCCGACGCACTGCTGTCACTTGGCATTCGTCAACTCGTCAACGTCCCAATCTTCGACCAAGGGAAATTCGCCCTCGTCGTTTTCGTCCACCATTGCGATCTCTTCGAATGGATGGAAGACGATCTGGCCTTTGTCAGGAGTTTTGGCGACCGCATCCAGAGCGCGATCGGCCGCTTGCGGGCGGAAGCGGAGCAGAACATGCTCAACCGAGAAATCGGCCACCGGCTGAAGAACGCCTTCGCCATGGTGCAGGCGCTTGCGAAGCAGACCTTGCGACCCGTTCAGGACCGGGGACCGGTGTTGAACTTCGAGCAGCGGCTCCAGGCGCTGAGTTCAGCCCACGACATTCTGCTCGGCAACAACTGGGCAAATGCAGATGTGCGCACGGCGCTTCTGCGTGTTGTCGATACGCTTGGAATGACAGAGCAGGTGGAGATCCGGGGCAAGGATATTTCGGTCAATCCCAAGGGGGCGCTGTCCCTGTCGCTGCTTTTGCACGAGCTGACGACGAATGCGGTAAAATACGGAAGTCTCTCGTCAGTTCATGGCAGGGTCTTGGTATCCTGGGATGTTCAGGGCGAGAGGGAGGATGCCGTCCTCCGTTTGCTCTGGAGGGAGACAGGCGGGCCGCCGGTCGTCCAGCCGCAATCAAAGGGCTTTGGCTCGCGCCTGATTTCGATGGGGCTATTAGGAACCGGCGGTGTATCGACGCGTTACTTAGATCAAGGACTAGAGGTCGAAATGACAGCGTCTCTGGTTCAACTGCAACAGGTAGCGTAAACGATGGGACAGAAGCAACCATTCGCCAAACACGTCGTACTGGTCGTGGAGGATGATCCACTCCTGCGCATGATGGCAGTCGATATGGTCGAAGATGCGGGTTTTAGTGCAATCGAGGCCGGTGGGGCCGACGAAGCACTGGAAATCCTGCAGGCGCGGACCGACGTTGGCGTGCTCTTTACCGATATCGACATGCCAGGCAGCATGGATGGCGTGCAACTTGCGCATCTCGCCTGCCAAACCGACAGGCCGATCAGCATTCTGTTGACCTCCGGGCACCATCGCCTCGACCAGGAAACCCTGCCACCGCGCAGCGTTTTCTTTCCCAAGCCATACGACCTCAACATCGTGACGGAGGTATTGCGGAAGTTTGCGGCTTGAGGGAGCTGTCCCCGTCAAAACTTTAGAACATGTGCACGCGAAGCATCGAAATTCACGGGTTATAAACCAAGATAATCGTCGAAAATTCGCATTAATTTTTCAGAAAATAAAATTTTCTATTGTCTCTCCAAGATTTGGCTCTGGGGGACTACATGAATTTTCTCGGCATTACAGGTATGCAATATTCCGGCGTTCCATTCCACGATACGCGAATATTGCTCGCGGAAGATTCAAACGTCTTTACCCAGATGATCGGAGCGCGTTTGAAGGAGTTGCTTGGGCTGACCGTCGAAGTCTGCCGCAATTTCGAAGAGCTGCAAGAGTGCTACGAGCACTCCAGCGAAGAGGTAACGCTCGCCATCTCCAACATCAATCTGCCGGGTGCGGAAAACGGCGAGGCGCTGGAATATCTGGTCGATCTGTCGATCCCCACGATCGTCTTCACCAGTACCTTCCATGAAGATACGCGCGAGAAGCTGATCACCAAGGAAGTGGTCGACTATATCCTCAAGGACAATGTCTTTGCTGTCGACATGCTGACGGAATCGGTCTGCCGCTTCCTGACCAACCATCGTCACCACGTGCTGATCGTCGACGACAGTCCAACTGCGCGTGCGCTGCTGTCCAGTCGTTTGAAGCGCTATAATTTTCGCGTCAGCCTCGCCGATAGCGGCGCTAAGGCGCTCGAGATTCTTCGCAACAATCCGGACATCGGTCTGGTCGTCACCGACTATAACATGCCGGACATTGATGGCTTCGAACTGACCCGTCGCATTCGCACCATGCGTGGCTCGCACGAGCTGCGCATCATCGGTGTGTCGTCTTCGACCAATCGTCTGCTCTCTGCTCGCTTCCTGAAGGCCGGCGGCAATGACTTCATGCTGCGTCCCTTCATCGAGGAGGAGTTCTATTGCCGCGTGAACCAGAACCTCGACACCCTGGTGCAGATCAAGACGGCCCGGGGAAACGGTCAGAAAGCCGCAGCGGCCTGAGGGGCGCGCGCATCACAATCATCCAAGCCGTCCTTGCATCAAGGACGGCTTTTCATTTTAAAGCTGGGACTCAAGCGGAAGAATGCCCATGATGAGCGCGATCCCGCGCCTCGACAGGCTGGCATAGGGCTCGTTGCCGTAAAGACGGGGCCTGCCTTTGACAAGCCCGGTCCAGATCAGCCGTCTCTTAGGGTTGAGTGCCAACTCGAAGCTCATCTCGCGGCTGGTTTCCTGTTTGAAGATGTCGTCCATTGCGCTTGCTAGTTCCGGCGAATTGAACAGCACACCCATTTCGGTATTCAGCGACATCGACCGTGGGTCGAAATTGAGCGATCCGATGAAGCCGGTCTCTCCATCACGGGTGAAGGCCTTGGTGTGCAGGCTCGCCTGTCCCGAACCTCGAAGAGACAACGAATTATGCTGGTCGGCAAGCGACCTAAGTTCGTGGATTTTGACGCCATTCAACAGAAGAGGGCGGCGGTAGCGTGCGTAGCCGGCATGCACTGCGGCGACATCGGTGGCGGCGAGCGAATTGGTCAACACAGAAACACAGACTCCGCTGGCCGAGAGGCGTGACAGCGTCTCGACACCTTTCTGCCCAGGAATGAAATAGGGCGAGGTAATCTTGAGCTTATGTTTGGCGCCTTCCAGAACCGGCAGCAGGTTCTCCATCAGATAGTTATGCCCGCTGCGGCGCTTGCCAGCGGCTTTCTCTGGTGGGTCCGCCAAAACGGTTGCGGACGAAACGGTGTGAAGTCGGTCGGCCATCAGGAACTGGCCGTCGTGATGAAGGCTTTCCACTTTTTGAAGATAGGGCCGTGCAGCGTCGCTTGTTGCAAGACGATCGAGCTTGCGCCGCAGCCTGGCAAGTCTGCTCGGCCGTTTGGCGAGCAGTGACCGCACCGGTATGGCAACGGCGCTGTTCCAGTAATCGTCGAAAATCTCCTCGGCATCGCTGACGGCTTTGCCATGGGCAAGCACGTCGAAGTCTCGAAAATTCGCGGCCTCCGCCGCACCGAAATAGGCGTCGCCAATATTGCGCCCACCGATGATCAGCGCGCGACCATCTGCAATCCAGGCCTTGTTGTGCATTCGTCTGTTGACGCTGCGGAAACGCAGAACGAGCTCGATACCACGCCGGAACATATTCTCCCGTGCCTTCGTCGGATTGAACAGGCGCAACTCGATATTGGGATGGCTATCAATTGCGTGGAAAATCCTGTCCGACATGGTGACGCCAAGATCGTCCAACAGAAGCCGCACGCGAACGCCACGATCGGCCGCGGCAAGAACCTCCCGCATCATCAGCCGACCGGTGAGATCGGCATTCCACATATAGTACATGAGATCGAGACTGCGGCCGGCAGCGCGAGCGGTTGCGACGCGGACGGCAAAAGCACCCATGTTTGACTGCACCAGCGCCAATGCCGTCAGTGTCGCGTCATCATCACCCTTGCTAATATCCGCCCAGTGCCGGTCCAGCGGCGTGGCGTCGTCGGATTTGGGGAGCGCAGTGGAGGCAATCTTCGTGATCGCCCGCTCCTGCCGGCGCGACAGAGCAACGAGCGCAGCGACGACGGAGACGACCACGATCAGCGTCGTAATGATGATCCCCGTCAAAATGGCTTCCATCCCTCGTTCTTTGGCCGCCGGCCAGTGTCAATCATCAAGCCTATCGCATCGCCTGCGTTTCGATCCCCGGATTAGGCTCGGGCATACCGGGATGCGATGTCACCAGATAGGTGACGGCGACGATTCCGGCAGCGACGATCAGCGTGCCGATGACCGCAATCGTCAGGCCCCATGGCTTGGACTTGCGGCGAGACCAGACGAAGCGACGGTGAAGCAACCGATTCTTGTTGTGGTGGTGTTGATATTCCGGGCCAAGATTTTCTGTGTTGGTCATGATGGCTCTCCCGCACCTGTGGAAATTTATGGCTGTGAACCATCGAACGCTTCAACCGCATCGCTGGTTTCATCAGGACACACGAATGAAGCTCTCCTGGTGTTTTTGCCGTGAAGTGGCCTTGTCGCGGGTAGCTGCACACGACATGCTAGTCGAGAGTGTTCTATTGCTCTTGGGAGAGAGTCGTGATTTCCGACCCGCGCACATTTCTGGAAGATTTGTTTTTTGCAGCCGTTCGCGCAGCAGACCCCTATGAGGCGATCCGGGCACATCTTCCGCAAAGACCAAAAGGCCGGACCGTGGTGATCGGAGCCGGGAAGGCGGCAAGCCAGATGGCAGAAGCCTTCGAACGGCTGTGGCCCCACCCTTTCGAAGGCATCGTGGTCGCGCGTCATGGACCGGTCGCTGCCTGTCAGACCGTCAAGATATTGCAGTCTGCCCATCCCGTCCCCGATGAGGCCGGCCTTGCCGCGTCTGAAGCGCTTATCGGCGCGGTCCAAGGCTTGACGAAGGATGATCTGGTCATCGCTCTCATTTCCGGCGGTGGCTCGGCGCTGCTGCCTGCACCGCCCGAAGGGTTCTCGCTTTCAGACGAAATTGCGCTTAACGAGGCGCTGCTCGCTTCCGGTGCGCCGATCTCCGCCATGAACCTGGTGCGCAAGCATTTCTCCCGCATCAAAGGGGGAAGGTTGGCTGCTCTTGCCCATCCGGCGCGCGTCGTCAGCCTGATCGTTTCCGACGTGCCGGGAGACAATCCTGCCTTCGTCGCCTCCGGTCCGACGGTGCCAGACGAAGGCGACGCCGCCGAAGCGTTGCGCGCGATCCGCGACTACAAAATCGCGCTGCCTCAGAAGATCGTCGATTTTATTCACCGGGAGGTGACACCGAAACCTTCGGACGCAACCTTTGTCGGACACGAGGTGTATGTCATTGCTTCAGCCCGTGTTTCTCTGGAAGCGGCTGCGAAGCTTGCTGCGGAACGGGACGTGGAACCGCTCATCCTCTCAGACTGCATCGAAGGGGAGGCTAAGGACATCGGCAGAATGCATGCTGCCTTGGCGCGCGAGTTTGCAAGCCGCGCTTCAGCAGGCAAATCCATGGTGCTTCTCTCCGGCGGCGAAACGACGGTGACGATTGGTAGTGGCACATATGGAAAGGGCGGTCGAAATTCCGAGCTGCTGCTTTCGGCTGCTCTCGACTTGCAGGGCAGCGAGGGTATAACGGCGCTCGCAGCGGACACGGACGGAATTGATGGATCGGAAGATAATGCCGGCGCTTTTTGTGACGGACAAACCGTGGCGCGCATCCGTGCTGCCGGGGGCGATGCGCGCTCCTTTCTTGCGGGCCACGATGCGTGGTCGGCTTTTTCCCTGGCGGGCGATCTCTTTGCACCCGGTCCGACCGGCACCAATGTCAACGATTTCCGCGCTTTTCTGCTGCAGTAGGCGAGGCGGTGGTGCTGATGTCACGCTAGCGGCCACGCGATGAGCGGTGACATCGGAGCCTATCTCAGCCTTTTCGCGTCTGCTTTTTTTGCGGCAACGCTGATCCCTGCTCAGTCGGAATCGGTCCTGGTCTATTTGATCACGACTGGGCACTATTCCATTCTGTTGCTCGTCGCCGTCGCAAGCCTTGGCAACGTCTTGGGATCCATCCTCAACTGGTATCTGGGACGAGGCATCGAGCACTATCGTGATCGGCGCTGGTTTCCGGTTTCCCCCGACAAGCTCGAAAAGGCGCAAGGCTGGTACGCCCGCTACGGACGGTGGTCTTTGTTGGCAAGCTGGCTTCCTGTCGTGGGTGATCCCTTGACGGTGGTCGCAGGCGTGATGCGCGAACCTCTGCCATCCTTTGTCGCCATCGTGACTCTCGCCAAGGCAGGACGCTATGTGCTTCTGGCTATGGTCACCCAAGGCCTTCTCTAATCCTCGCGTCACGCTTTAGGATCATCCTCGCCCTTGCGTAGGCTTTGCAAAAGCTTCGGCTCTGATGATATGATCCTGTCAGAATTCACCTAAGCGAAGGGAGGCGCTGCCGTGAAATCGAAAATGCTCTTTAGAGATGATCATCCGCGGGGTCTTGTATCCCGCCGCAAAATTCCTCGCGTCGGCGCAAATGACAATGTCCCGAGCCTGGAATTCGAGACCACGGGTCAAGAGCGAGACTGGCGTCTCTTCTGTCTTGTCGGTGCGATCATATGTGGGCTTTCTGCCTTCATTTTCCTGCCGCTTTGGTAACAGGGGACATAAGCGCCGGTTTTAGCTTGAAAAAGACCGGATCGGTCGTTAGCCCGTTAAGCAGAGCATGAACGGCGGTACGGGCTGACTATGGTAATGATTGAAACGGTCGATGCCGTTCCGAGGGCCTTCCTCGGGGTGGAGCGATCGGCAACGGACCAGCGATGGATGTCGCGGCTAGATCAGGCCGGGCAGAACCGTGCGCTCGCCATGTCCCAGGTCCATGGTATTCCAGAACTGATCGCCCGCGTGCTGGCGGGCCGCAATGTCGGCGTTGATGACGCGCTTGCTTTTCTCGATCCGACGATCCGCTCGCTGATGCCCGATCCGCACACGCTGACGGATTGCGAGAACGCCGCAATGCGCATTGCCGACGCGATCGAAAAGCGCGAGAAGATCGCCATCTTCGGCGATTACGATGTGGACGGTGCTTCATCCTCGGCGCTGATGTACCGCTTTCTCCATCATTTCGGCCTCGAGCCTGAAATCTATATTCCAGATCGCATCTTCGAAGGTTACGGACCAAATCCAGCCGCCATGCAGCAGCTCGCCGCCAATGGCGCGACGCTGATCATCACCGTCGATTGCGGTTCGACCAGCCATGAGTCGCTCAGCGTTGCGCGCGCTGCCGGAACCGACGTGCTCGTCATCGACCACCACCAAGTCGGAACCGAGCTTCCTCCGGCGGTTGCTCTGGTCAATCCAAACCGCGAGGACGATCTGTCGGGGCAGGGGCATCTTTGCGCCGCAGGCGTGGTGTTCCTCGTGCTGGTGGCAACACTTCGGGTGCTAAAAGAGCGGCACAACCGCCAGGCCTTCATGCTCGACCTTCTAACCTATCTCGACATCGTGGCGCTGGCGACGGTCTGTGATGTTGTGCCGCTGAAGGGCCTGAACCGCGCTTATGTGGTCAAGGGACTGGTTGCGGCACGCCACATGAACAATGTCGGGCTGGCAGCCCTCTTCAAGAAGGCGGGACTTGGTGGTCCTGTCACGCCCTATCATTTCGGCTTTCTGATCGGCCCCCGCATCAATGCCGGCGGACGTATCGGGGACGCAGCACTTGGAAGCCGTCTCCTGACACTGGATGACAGCACGCAGGCTGACGTGATTGCGGACAAGCTGGACGAGTTGAACCGCGAGCGCCAGGCAATGGAGGCGGCCATGCTCGCCGAAGCCGAAGCGGAGGCGCTCTTCGAATATGGTGATGGCTCCGGAGCAGGCGTTATTGTCACCGCCAGGGAGAATTGGCATCCGGGCATCGTCGGTCTTCTCGCCTCACGGCTGAAGGATCGCTTTCGCCGTCCTGCCTTCGCCATTGCCTTCGATTCGCAGGGACGAGGAACCGGCTCCGGGCGCTCCATCAATGGCTTCGACATGGGGCGGATGGTGCGCAATGCCGTCGACGCTGGTCTGCTGATCAAGGGCGGCGGCCACGCCATGGCAGCCGGCCTCACCGTGGAGCGTGCCAATCTCGGGCGCTTGCGTACCTTTTTCGAGGAAGCCGCACAGAAGACGGTCTCGCAGCTTGTCGAAAACAGCGTGCTGAAAATCGACGGTGCCATCGGTGCGTCCGGTGCCACGCTGGCGCTGATTGATCAATTGGAGCAGGCGGGCCCCTATGGATCGGGCCATCCGCAGCCGATCTTTGCCGTGCCGGCGCACCGGCTGCGCGATGTGCGCATCGTCGGCACCTCGCACATCAAGATTACGTTGGAAGCTCTGGATGGCTCGCGCCTCGACGGTATTGCCTTCCGTGCTGCGGATGCGCCCCTCGGCCAGATGTTGATGGCAGCCCGCGGCCGCCAGATCCATGTCGCCGGCACCTTGGGGGCCGAGCACTGGCAGGGACAGAAGCGGGTACAGCTGCGCGTTCTGGACGCAGCCTTTGCACCGTAGCGCATCATGACAGGCCATGCATGTTTTGAAACCTCAACACGCGGAATCGTCCGCGTGACAATCCGACAAAGACTGCGAGCAGGTTAAAGCGCTTGATCAAGCTCTGCGCGTAAGGTCATGAATATATAGGGGAAGTGGCACGCCCTAGGGGAGTCGAACCCCTCTTTTCAGAATGAAAATCTGACGTCCTAACCGATAGACGAAGGGCGCGTGCGCTGTGGTGGGGGCCTTATAGTCAGGCCGCGGATTCTCCGCAAGCGGCAATTTCGATTTTTTTGATTTTAGACGATGTTTTTTGTCGAGGGAGCGGGCGCCCTGTGGACAAGCCGATCAACACCTAGGGCTATGAACGAACTGGCGAAGGAAGGAAGGGAAAGCGTGAGGTGGCTCGGGATCAGGGGCTTCCCGTTTTGATCGCCGCCTCACGCTTCATCGGGGGGACAGCGAAAAAACGAGCGGTTAACAATTTGGTTCCAGCCTTGTGAGGTGGACCACGAAAAATCGCTTTGCCGGGCATCGCGCCGCCTCTCGCAGCAACAAAAAGCCGCCCGAAGACCACTGTCTCGGACGGCTGATATCATGCGAATTGTACGACGCGATCAAAGATCGACGTCGAGGATCGCCATGGAGAAGTTGTAGGAACGATCGCCATCTTCGTCATCAATATAGACGACGCCGAGGAACTCTTCACCCATGTAGACTTCAGCGGAATCATCCTTACGCGGACGCGCCTTGACGGCCATCTTGTCGTTGAAAGTACGCTTGAAATAGGCGTCGAGCTTTTTGATTTCGTCGGCTTTCACCAGTCTTCTCCTGTGCGGTTCTCACGTCGTCCATCGTCGTTGAAGACGCGTCGTTCGGACATCGTGATTTTCAATCTGCGCCGCTTGTGGCACGGCTTAAAGGCCAAAGTAAAGTCAAAGAGGCAAATCGCGCATGCGGTCCACTAGGTGATCCACGTGGGCGATTTTATCGCATTGAGGTTGATCAGATATCCGCGCCGATGATCTGGTCCATGATGCGGGAAGGCTCGTTGCAGCCGCCTTCGCCAACGATCCGGGCGGGCACGCCGGCAACCGTGGTATTGGGGGGAACGGGCTTCAAGACCACCGAGCCAGCCGCAACGCGAGAGCAGCTTCCGACCTCGATATTGCCAAGAATTTTGGCGCCTGCTCCGATCAGCACGCCGCTGCGAATTTTCGGGTGACGATCTCCCGTTTCCTTCCCGGTACCGCCAAGCGTGACACCCTGGAGAATGGAGACGTTGTCGCCGATGACCGCAGTCGAGCCGACGACAAGCCCGGTGGCATGATCGAGGAACAGGCCTTTGCCAACCTTGGCCTGCGGGTTGATGTCGGTCTGGAAAACGCTTGAGGACCGGCTCTGCAGATAAAGCGCAAAATCCTTCCGTCCCTTTGACCACAGCCAATGGGCCAGACGGTGGGTCTGGATGGCATGAAAACCCTTGAAGTAAAGAATAGGCTCGATGAAGCGCGTGCAGGCGGGATCACGGTCATAGACGGCCTGGATATCGACGCGCAGAATTGCGCCCCATTCCGGCCAGTCGTGAAGCATCTCTGAAAATGTCTGGCGCAACAGAACGGCCTGCATGTCCGGATGGTCGAGCAACTCGCAGATGCGATAGATGACGCTTTCTTCCAGCGAATGGTGATTGAGGATTGTGGAATAGAAGAACGCCGAGAGCAGGGGATCCTGCGCGGCGGCTGTGCGCGCTTCGTTCAACAGGCTGCCCCAGATCGGATCGACGACGGTGATCTGATCATTCTGGCGGGTCTCTATCAGTGCGACCATGTCAGCTGTCCTTAAAACCGGTTTGCTTCAGTATACAGAAAAATGCGTTGCACAGAAATGGGTATGCGCGAGCAGCGTTAAAGGTGGTACAGCATCAGTTTTTCTGACAGCTTTGTGGAACGGGATGTCTTGATCACGCCGATCGGTCGAGTTCGCCGTAGAATTCCAACACCGCCGCCTTGAAGACCCGATCTCCCACTGCCAACATGTGATCGCGGTTGGGAATGTCGATGGCCTTTGCATGCGGCATCAGATCGGCGAGCTCCTGACCCGACCCTGCAATATCGTCCTTCGTTCCGACGGCAATCAGCGTCGGTGCCTCGATCTTGGCTGCTTCTTCGCGGGTGACCAGAACGCGCGATGTCTCGATACAGGCGGCAAGCGCGACGCGATCGCTTTTCGTCTGCTCGGCAAAAGCGCGGAACATGCGCCCGCGTTCATGGGTGACGACATCGAGCGATGGCGCGCGAAGCGCATCCGCAATCGGATCCCAGTCCCCAACGCCGTCCACCATGCCGATGCCAAGGCCGCCGAACACCAGCGAGCGGACGCGATCGGGGTGTGCCATCGCCAAGAAAGCGGAGATACGCGCGCCCATGGAGTAACCCATCACATGCGCTTCGGGGATGCCAAGGTGGTTGAGCAGACCAACCGCGTCTTCAGCCATCACGGCCGGGTAGTAGGCATTCGGGTCATGTGGCTTGTCGCTGGCCCCGTGGCCGCGATTATCGAGTGCAATCACACGATAGCCGGCGTCGCCGAGCGTCTTCACCCAGCCGGGATGAACCCAGTTCACTGCCGCACTGGATGCAAATCCGTGAATGAGAAGAACCGGTACGCCGGACGGGTCGCCCTCGTCAAAATAGGCGAGTTGAAGTCCATCGCGCTGGAAGGACAAAAATTGCGGCAGGTTGAGATTCATCAAGGACCTCCTTTTTTGCCGACCATATGTCAGGAAATAGTGGTGTTGGGAATATTCAACGCTCTTTTCTATGGAGGTTGGAGTGATTTAACGCTACATACTCGAACAATACGAGCGTTGGCTCAGAGACGAATTTGCATTTGGAGACGAACATGGCCGGCCACACAATTCCTCACTTCCAGAACGACGGCGGACACCGCATGATCGAGATCGGCGTCAAGGAATTCATGTGCACGGGGGCATCCGTTCCTTTCGATCACCCGCATATCTTCATCGATATGGGCGACGAGAACGAGAAGGTCTGCTCCTACTGTTCCACGCTCTATCGCTACGATCCGTCGCTGAAGGCCACGCAGACCAATCCTCCCGGCTGCGTCTTCCACGTGAAGGCAGCGTAACCCCATAAATATCGGGGCTCTCCATGCCCATTAAATCCGTGGCGATTGTCGGTGCCGGTATAGCCGGTCTCACCGCAGCCCTTTCTTTTGCCCGTCATGGCATTGCAAGTGACATCGTCGAGCAGGCGTCCGAACTCGCAGAGGTCGGCGCCGGGCTGCAAATCTCGCCCAATGCCGCTAATATCCTTTCTGCCCTCGATGTCCTGCCGCTGATTGAAGAGACGTGGATCGAACCCGAGACGGTCGATCTGGCGTCCGGCCTTTCGCTCAAGACGCTCGTCTCTCTGCCGATGAAGAATGTGGCAAGAAGCCGTTGGCACGCACCCTACGGCGTGCTGCATCGAGCGAGCCTGCAGCAGGCACTTCTTGCTACCGTCAAAAACAATCCTCTGTGCCGATTGCATCTTGGAAAAAGACTGGAGACCGCCAGCAAATCCGAGATTGCCAAGACAGTCTTCACTGAGCCGGATCTGCTCATCGGTGCTGATGGCGTTTGGTCGAGCACGCGCTACGCCGTGCCGAATAGCCCCGTCGCGACCTTCTCGGGCAACATCGCCTGGCGCTTCACGCTGTCTGGCGATGACGCGCCTGAGTTTCTCAATCGTAACGCTGTGACGGCCTTCCTCGGCCCATCCGCGCATGTCGTGGCCTATCCGCTGGCAGAAACAGGCGGCTTCAACATCGTCGCAATTGCTGTTGGCGCAAATCCCGGAGACACGTGGAAGGCGGAAGCGCAAGGTCAGCAGAAGGCGTTTCTCATCCAGCAGTTTCGCCGTTGGAATCCGGCTTTTTCGAGCGCATTGGAGCGGCCCTCCACGCCGACATTCTGGCCGCTCTTCCAGGCTGGCCCTGGCCGCTGGCAAAACGGGCGGGACACAGTTCTCATCGGCGATGCAGCCCATGCGATGATGCCCTTTGCCGCTCAAGGAGCAGCAATGGCAATCGAGGATGCCTTTGAACTGGCCACTTTCGTTGCGCAAGGAGATACGCTGGGCTCATCGCTTGAGAGCTTTGAGGCGCATCGCATGCCACGCGTCGAGCAGGCGCGCAGACGCGCAAAGCTGAATAGCTTTGCCTATCACGCCCGAGGCCCTCTGCGGATCGGGCGCGATGTTCTGCTGTCTTTGCGTCCGCCGGAAAAATTCCTTGCGGACTTTGACTGGCTCTATGGCTACCGCGCAAAAGGGCTTTAGGCTTTCGCCGCTGCGGCAAACCCTGCTTCCAGATCGCGCTTGATATCCGCGACATCCTCAAGTCCGATCTGAAGCCGGATAACCGGTCCTCCGCTCGGGCCAGCCGCTGCCGTCCGATCGGCGAGATTGACGAGGACGGCCAGAGATTCATAGCCGCCCCATGAAAAACCAAGCCCGAAAATGGACAGGGCATCTAGGAAGGTATGGGCCTTGTCTTTGAACTTTTCTGGATCGGCCTTCAGGACAAACGAGAATACGCCGCTGGATCCCTTGAAATCGCGTTTCCAGATATGGTGTGTCGGGAAGCTGGGCAGGGCGGGGTGCAGGACGCTGGCGACGTCGTCGCGCGTTTCAAGCCATAGAGCGATCTCAAGCGCGCTTTTCTGGTGGTGTTCCAGCCTGATTCCCATTGTGCGCATCCCGCGCAGCACCTGATAGGCATCGTCGGACGTCACGCACATGCCGAGATTGGTATTGGCGTCCCAAAGTTTCTTCCAGTGCTTTTCATTGGCGGATACGAAGCCCATCAGCACGTCGGAATGGCCTGCCGGATATTTCGTCGCAGCATGGATGGAGACGTCGACGCCATGATCGAGCGGGCGAAAATAGAGCGGCGTCGCCCAGGTATTATCCATGGTAACGACGCAGTCGTAGCGATGCGCGATGGACGAAATCAGCTTCACGTCCTGCATTTCGAAAGTGTTCGAGCCGGGCGCTTCCAGATGGACCAGCCGCGTATTCGGGCGGATCAAAGCCTCAATGCCGGCCCCGATCGCGGGATCATAATATTCGACCTCGACACCATATTGTTTGAGCATCGTATTGCAGAAGCGGCGGGTCGGAAAATACACCGAATCGACGATTAGCGCGTGGTCTCCGGCAGAGAGATAAGCAAGAAATGGAACGGTCACGGCAGCGAGGCCGGACGACAGGAGGATCGTTCCAGCCGAGCCTTCCAGCTCGTCGATCATCTTGCAGAGCACGTCCGTCGTCGGCGTGCCATGAGTGCCATAAGTGTATGGCTGGTCACCCGACATCAATGTTGCAGCATCCGGGAAAAGAACGGTCGAACCACGGGCGATCGGAGGATTGACGAAGCCGAAAAAGTCGAACGGCTCGTTACCGAGATGGGCAAGGCGCGTATTCACTCCCGAGGCGCCTAGGATCTCGTTCTTGTTTTTCATGCTGGAAGTCTCTCATTAATGTGATGCGGGAAGATGCCGAAGAATTGCGCTTGCGGTCAAGCCGCTTATCTGAGCAGGGGAAAAACCAGTCTATCTGTCAGACAGGATGAACAGATTTTGAGCTATTTTAGCGCAAAAAATAGTCATATGCTTACTTAAAAGCCGAAAATTTGAAAATTCCGTTTTTTAGACACAATTGCTCAGCGAAAGTCTTGACCATGGCGGCAATTGTGATTGTGATAGGGGCGCACACCGGGAGGTGAAGCGGAGAGACTGTCGCGAGCGCACGGCATGCGTCGGTCATCTCCAATCGAGAAAAAAGAGACAAAGGTTGGGAAAAATGAAAAAGGCACTTCTGTCAGCCGCTATTGGCGCAGCAGTATTGGGAGCTGCAACGGCTGCATCTGCCGCTACTCTTCAGGATGTTAAGGCAAAGGGCTTCGTCACCTGCGGCGTCAGCTCTGGCATTCCGGGTTTCTCGAACCCCGACGACAAGGGCGAATGGTCCGGTATCGACGTTGACTATTGCCGCGGTATCGCTGCTGCTGTCTTCGGTGATCCGACCAAGGCCAAGTACGTTCCGCTGACATCGAAGGATCGTTTCCCGGCTCTTCAGTCCGGCGAAGTCGACGTTCTCACACGTAATACCACCTGGACGATTAGCCGCGATACGTCTCTCGGCTTCAACTTCCGCACCGTCAACTATTACGACGGCCAGGGCTTCATCGTTAAGAAGAGCCTGAACGTGAAGTCTGCTCTCGAGCTCTCCGGCGCTGCCGTCTGCGTTCAGCAGGGCACGACGACCGAGCTCAACCTCGCCGACTACTTCAAGACCAACAACCTTCAGTACAACCCGGTTGTGTTTGAAAAGGAATCCGACGCGACCTCGGCTTATGACTCCGGTCGTTGCGACGTCTACACCACGGACCAGTCCGGCCTTTACGCAATCCGTCTGAAGATGAAGAACCCTGACGAAAACATGGTTCTCCCGGAAATCATCTCCAAGGAGCCTCTCGGACCGGCCGTTCGTCAAGGTGACGACCAGTGGTTCGACCTTGTCAGCTGGGTTCACTACGCCATGATCAATGCTGAAGAGCTCGGCATCACCTCCAAGAACGTTGACGAGCAGAAGGCTTCTGCCAACCCGGACGTCAAGCGTCTTCTCGGCACCGAAGAGGGCACCAAGATCGGTACCGATCTCGGCGTCACCAACGAGTGGGCCTACAACATCATCAAGACTGTCGGCAACTACGGCGAAGTCTTCGACCGCAACGTCGGTCCTGGCTCTCCGCTTAAGATCGAGCGCGGCCTCAACTCTCTGTGGAACAAGGGCGGCCTGCAGTACGCGCCTCCGGTTCGCTGATTGCTTTAAAGCCTAAAAGCTTGTGCAGGAGGCGGGGATGTTCATCTCTGCCTCCTTCTTCTTCATAAAATAAGCTCGAAAAGAGCATATAGAGGGAAAGGTGCCTATGGCAGGCAAGACGATCCGTTCTGGACCGTCCGGCGCATCCGGCGCGACGTCCATGATCAACGATCCGCGCATGCGGTCTATCTTCTATCAGACCGTGACGCTCATCATCCTGGTGCTGGCCGTCTGGTTCATCACCAACAACACCATCCAGAATCTTCAGAGAGCCAACATCGCCTCTGGCTTTGGCTTCCTGAACGGGAGAGCCGGTTTCGATATCGGTCAGACGCTGATCGACTACAACAATGACAACACGTTTGGTCGCGCACTGATCGTCGGTATATTGAACACCTTGCAGGTGGCAGTTCTCGGCATTATCACGGCCTCGATCATCGGTTTCCTCGTCGGTATCGCACGCCTGTCCAAAAACTGGCTGGTCTCGAAGCTCGCTCAGGCCTATGTGGAGATCTTCCGCAATCTGCCGCCGCTTCTCGTCATCTTCTTCTGGTACAAAGGCGTCATCACTATCCTTCCGCAGGCACGTGAATCGCTTGCTCTGCCACTCGATACCTATTTGAACAATCGCGGTTTCTTTTACCCCAAGTTCGTCTGGGGCGAGGGCACCTGGATGGTTCCGGTGGCATTCCTCGTCGGTATCATCATCACCTTCTTCGTCTATCGCTGGGCAAAGGCCCGGCAGATGCGCACCGGCCAGCCCTTCCGCACGGGCCTCGTCGGCACTGCGATCATCATCGGCCTGCCGCTCCTGACCTTTCTTGCGCTCGGCGCGCCGTTGACCTTTGACGTGCCGGTTCTTGGTCGGTTCAATCTGGCTGGCGGCTCGGTCATTGCACCGGAATTCATGTCGCTCTACCTAGCGCTTTCCTTCTACACCGCCTCCTTCATCGCTGAAATCGTCCGTGGCGGCATCAAGGCCGTTGCGAAGGGGCAGACGGAAGCGGCCGAGGCACTCGGCCTTCGTTCCAGCACCACGACGCGCCTAATCGTCGTTCCGCAGGCGATGCGCATCATCATTCCGCCGCTCACCAGCCAATATCTCAATCTGACGAAAAATTCGTCGCTGGCTGTTGCCGTTGGCTTCTCGGATCTCGTCGCCGTTGGCGGGACCATCCTCAACCAGACGGGTCAGGCTGTCGAAGTCGTGGCGATCTGGATGATCGTCTATCTGTCGCTGTCCATCACGACGGCGTTGTTCATGAACTGGTTCAACGCGAAGATGGCATTGGTGGAGAGATAAGCGATATGACAAGTACTTCCGTTTCCTATATCCGCCGCGAATTGGTGCCGGCTCAGCCGGCGCCATCCAGCCAGGTCGGGGTCGCGCATTGGCTCAAGACGAAACTCTTCGCCACGCCGAAGGACGTCGTGATGACAGTGCTGTCCATCGCACTGCTCGCCTACATCCTTCCACCTCTGGTGCAGTTTTTGTTCGTCGATGCCGTCTGGACCGGTACCGATCGCTTGGCTTGCCTCACCGTCGCGCAGGGCGGCACTCTGCCGGATGGCCAAGCCGGAGCCTGCTGGGCCTTCGTTGGCGCCAAGTTCCAGCAGTTCATGTTTGGACGTTATCCGTTTGATGAACGGTGGCGTCCGCTTCTGGTCGCAGCAATGTTTGTCATTCTGCTCATCCCGATGCTGATCCCGAAGGCACCCTTCAAGACGGCCAATGCCGTGTTGCTTTTCCTCGTGCTGCCTTTCGTCTCCTTCTTCCTGCTGGTTGGCGGTTACTTCGGCCTGCCGCGGGTGGAGACGCAGCTCTGGGGCGGGCTGATGGTCACGCTCATCCTGTCCTTCTTCGGGATCACCGTATCGCTGCCGCTTGGCATTCTCTTGGCGCTTGGTCGTCGTTCAACGATGCCCGTGATCAAGACACTGTGCGTCACCTTCATCGAGGTCATTCGTGGCATTCCTCTGATCACCGTCCTGTTCTTCGCCAGTATCATGCTGCCGCTGTTCCTGCCCGAAGGCGTGACCTTCGACAAGTTCATGCGTGCTCTGGTCGGGGTGTCGCTGTTTGCATCCGCTTATATGGCGGAAGTTATTCGCGGTGGCCTTCAGGCCATTCCGAAGGGGCAGTACGAAGGTGCGGATTCGCTTGGCCTGAATTATTGGCAGAAGACGCGTCTGATCGTTTTGCCGCAGGCGCTGAAGCTCGTCATTCCCGGCATCGTCAACACCTTTATCGGTCTCTTCAAGGATACGTCGCTCGTGTCGATCATTGGCATGTTCGACCTCCTCGGTATCGTCAACCTCAACCAGTCGGATGCGAACTGGGCAACACCGGTGACACCTGTCACGGGTTATGTGTTTGCCGGGTTCGTATTCTGGATATTCTGCTTCGGCATGTCGCGCTATTCCCTGTTCATGGAGCGCCATCTCGACACCGGACATAGAAAATAAGGGAAAATCTCATGGCAGAAACCCAAGCAAAGAAGCTCGAAGTTTCGGCGACGGATGTCGCGATCGAAATCACTGGCATGAACAAGTGGTACGGCGATTTTCACGTGCTGCGCGATATCAACCTCAAGGTCATGAAGGGCGAGCGCATCGTTATCGCCGGGCCATCCGGTTCCGGCAAATCTACGATGATCCGGTGTATCAATCGCCTGGAAGAGCACCAGTCGGGCAGCATCGTCGTCGATGGCATCGAGCTGACCAACGACCTGAAGAAAATCGATGAAGTACGCCGTGAAGTCGGCATGGTGTTCCAGCACTTCAACCTCTTCCCGCATTTGACCATTCTGGAGAACTGCACGCTGGCACCGATCTGGGTTCGCAAGATGCCCAAGAAGGAGGCCGAAGAGATCGCGATGCACTATCTGACGCGCGTCAAGATCCCTGAGCAGGCGCATAAATATCCAGGCCAGCTTTCCGGTGGCCAGCAGCAGCGTGTGGCGATTGCTCGCTCGCTCTGCATGAAGCCCAAAATCATGCTCTTCGACGAGCCGACATCGGCACTTGACCCGGAAATGGTCAAGGAAGTGCTCGACACCATGGTGAGCCTTGCCGAAGACGGCATGACCATGCTCTGCGTCACCCACGAAATGGGCTTTGCCCGCCAGGTGGCCAACCGCGTGATCTTCATGGACCAGGGCCAGATCGTCGAACAGAACGCCCCGCAGGAGTTCTTCGACAATCCGCAGCATGAGCGCACCAAGCTCTTCCTGAGTCAGATCCTGCACTAGTCCTCTTGCGACTAAAGAAACAAAAAACCCGCCGGTCGCCCGGCGGGTTTCTTTTTGGAGGATGTTTCGCGTCAGCGGGACATCAAGGTCATCGCCGTCATCGAGTCTAGGAGCGTGCGGGTCACGCCGCCAAACAGCATTTCCCACCAGCGGGAATGACCATAGGCACCCATTACCAGCAGATCGATGCTGGTATCCGCCAGTCGATTTTCAATCGCCGTATGCGGCGCGACACCTTGAATTTTTTCGTGCGAGGTCACCGTCACATTGATGCCGTGGCGTGCAAGCGTTGCGGCGATCTCAGAACCCGCCAAGGCTGCGGTCTGCGAATCATTGTCTTCCATGTCGACGGAGAACACTTCGACGCTCTCTGCTGCCTTAAGGAAGGGCAGGGCGTCAAAGGTAGCGCGTGTTGCTTCCCGCGATCCATTCCACGCGATCAGCACCCGGCGGATAGGTTTCGGCTCGGTCAAAATGTTCGGAATGAGAAGGACGGGGCGACCGCTCTCATAGAGAAAATTGTCGATATCGGCGCGGCTATCCGACAAGGCAAACGAAGCATGCTGTCTTGCGACGATCAGATCGGCGCAGCGCGCGCTTTGAAGCGAAGACTTGGCCGAGTAACCGACGGAAGAGGCGAAGCTGCGCCATTCGCTGGAAATACCGTTCGCTGTCATGCCTTCGGCAAAGACTCTTTGGGACTCTTCGGTTTCCTTGTGAGCCACATCCTGTACCGCCTGCACGGTGGCAGGATCAGGGATTTCCATAGGCGCGACAAGCGGAACGGCCGCCAGCGTTTCCATATGAAGCCCTATCACATGTGAAGAGAATTGTTGCGCCAGCTGAGCCACGAACGCGTCCAGATGACGCGTGTTTTCAGCGGTGTCGACAACAGCGAGGATCGTTCTGTAGCCCATGGCCATTCTCCTTGTGACGCATCAATGACAGGTCCAAGATGAACCTGTCATTCGCTAGTCGCCTTGATCCTTATCAAGACGAAATCTGCACGGATTAAACGTATTGCGCCCAAAGGAGTTCACGCAAACGTGGAGGACGCCTTCGCGTTCGCAATGTTTTCAATCATCGCCGCCACGTCTCTTGCTGCTGCCTCCAACAGGTGTGCATCGCGTGCGCGGACCACGATCTCGGTGGAGAAGCGCTGCCCGTCATATTTCGGATAGGAACCGATGCTGGTCTGAGGGTGAGCCCTCTGGATTTCGCTCAGGGGCGTTCCGATGTCACCCTCCCCAAATTGCGATGTCACCGACTGGGACATCATCTTTGCGCCCGTTTTGAGGGTCGGCACGACATTGTCGAGCATGGCTTGGAAAACCTGCGGGACGCCCGCCATGACATAGACATTCTCGACGATGAAGCCTGGCGCGACCGAGACAGGATTGGCGATGTGCTTTGCGCCGCGCGGCATGCGGGCCATGCGTTTGCGCGCCTCGGTAAACTCCATCTCCCGAGCGCGATACATGTCTGCGAGAATCCGCAAGGCATCCGCATCATGCTCACAGGGTAGGTTGAATGCGACGGACACGGCATCGGCCGTAATGTCGTCATGCGTCGGGCCGATTCCGCCCGAGGTGAACACGTAATCATAGCGAGCACGAAGAGCGTTCAAAGCTTCGACAATGGCTGGCTCATCATCGGCGACGATCCGCACTTCCTTCAGGTCGATGCCAGACATGGTGAGGACGTCCGCAAGGTGCCCGATATTCTTGTCTTTGGTGCGACCCGACAAGAGCTCATCGCCGATGGCGAGCATGGCGGCCGTAACCGGGGAGGAGGGAGAGGCAGAAGACATGGAAGGATACTCACACGACACGATGTGCGCAGACGTTAAACCCGCCAGCGGCGAATGCAATATGCAAGGTCATAAAATAGGACTGTATACCGACGTATTGCCGTCGTTCGCAAATCGAGAACGGTGCGTCCTTTCCGCACCTCTCGCTCTCGCCCCATTCCTCTGTTAGCGTCCTGTTACATCAGCGGCGTAGAAATCGTCCGCGATCCTGATGCTGAACAACAAACAATGAGGAAAGACCAACGATGGCAAAAGTTCTGGTGCTCTATTACTCGTCCTACGGTCATGTGGAAACAATGGCTTACGCCGTTGCGGAAGGTGCAAAGTCTGCAGGCGCCGACGTCGTCGTGAAGCGCGTTCCCGAACTCGTTCCGGAAGAGGTCGCGAAGTCCTCTCACTTCAAGCTGGATCAGCAGGCACCGATCGCGACCGTCGAAGAGCTTGCAGACTACGACGCGATCATCGTCGGCGCCGGTACACGCTTCGGCACCGTTGCCTCGCAGATGCGTAACTTCTGGGATCAGACCGGTAGCCTGTGGTTCAGCGGCAAGCTGGTTGGCAAGGTGGGCTCGGCCTTCACCTCCACGGCGACGCAGCACGGCGGCCAGGAATCCACCATCCTCGGCTTCATCCCGACCTTCCTTCACCACGGCATGGTCGTGGCAGGTCTGCCTTATGCCTTCCAGGGTCAAATGGGCGTGGACGAAATCAAGGGCGGCTCGCCTTACGGCGCATCTACTATCACGGATGGTGATGGCTCGCGCCAGCCTTCGGCAGTAGAGCTGGAAGGCGCAAAGTTCCAAGGCGCGCATGTCGCCAAGCTTGCAGCCAAGCTCTCGGCCTAAGCCTCATAGACAAAACGAAAATGCGGCCCGTGAGGCCGCATTTTCATAACTGCCGTGAGAGGCAGCTGAGATATTGTTTACGAGCTTTAGACCAGCGGGTTGACCATGATCAGGCAGGTCACAACCACAAATCCCAGAAGCGATATCTCGAGCAAACTGTTTAGGCCGTCACGCATCTCATTACCCTCCAGATTTCCGTACCAGGAAAACGTGGAAAACATAACGTAGTTCCGCGACAACGATACGAATCTTAATGGACGGTAAAGAAAATCTCTTATCCCGTGTTTCGGTCAGCCGGTAATGACGAAGGCGATAATCAGATGGCCGACGATACCCACCACAAGGCAGGTCATCAAAAGCAGGAGCAGGGGCTTCTTCATCGTCTTTTGCACTTTCCAAGGCGTTTGATAATCCATCATATCGACTTCAAGTTCTCGTGCTGAAGTACGTCGGCATCGATCCGACGACTGGCGCGACATGCTGTGGATGAACCGGTCGACATCTTCTACACACCAGAAGAGCGCGCGATAACCCGTATCTGCGCACTTGCGACATTACGCCTTGATGTCGAGGCCCGCTTCGAGTGCGGCCGCGATAAAGGCGCGCCTGGCATCCTCTGGCTTCTTCTTACCAGCGCCGACAGCGGCGAAGACGAGCAGAGCGTGATCGAGCGCGTCACCCTCTTCCACAGGCCAGTCTTCGATCATCGCCCAGGACGCCGCCTGGGTCGTTTCAATGCTGGTGTAATTGCCCGGCTCTTCGAGCGCGACAAGAACCGGCTTGCTCCATTTCGTATTCATCTTCGCGTTCGCCGCTCCATTCGATCAAAAGATGCCTCTAACCCGAGAGCGTGCATCATTCAACGGTGTGGATCAGTCGTCGCGCCCAAACATCAGCCAGTCGCGAATGATGCGACGGTCGATGATCTTGATCGAGCGATCCGGCTGGATCTGATAGGTTTCGATCACACGATCGCCGTTCCAGCGCCTGAAATTGTGCGTGAAGGTGCTGCCAACAGGGGATTTGGTCAGCTTGGTGCGCGGCTGGCCATTATATGTAATGCTGCCTGAAATTGGTTCGAGATTGGCATTCGAAATCCCCGTCGTACAGCCTGCAAGCGCCAGAGCCAAAACGGAAACTGCGATAAGGGACTTGGCTTTCATGATACATTCCTTTTGGATCAGACGCGATGTCGTCGCAATGGGTGATCGGAATAAACATTAGGCCGGTGCACAGGTTCCACAACGCTGAGCATGTGGAAACGTGAGCAGAATATCTTATCCGAGTTTTTGAAACTTACCTATTGCGCGGAAAATGGATTCGTTCTAAATCCCCGCCATCGCTCGACGTTACAGAGCGTATGAGGCCTCGTGGCGGAGTGGTGACGCAGAGGACTGCAAATCCTTGTACCCCGGTTCAATTCCGGGCGAGGCCTCCATAAAATCCTCCACATATTAGATATCGAACCCCTGCAGCCACAGCATGCGTTTTGGCGCTTTTGCATAGGCTCGTTGCGCAGCTGATTTGCGCAAAAAAGGCCCCGCCGGACCGAATAATCTCAGCAGGGCTGTAGTTTATTCGTTCAAATTCGTCCGAGTAGAACGAGGATCAGGACGATGACCAGCACGAGACCAAGGCCGCCCGACGGCCCCCATCCGTAGTTGTGGTAGCCCCAATTTGGAAGTGCTCCGACGAGGAACAGAATCAGAAGGATGACGAGGATTGTGCCGAGCATGTTTGCCTCCAGCCGTTGATGATGCCTTAGTAACGCAATAATGATTAGGCGGATAAAAAAGTTCCCGAACGCGGTATCAGGGGATGTAATTTTGGCGGCCGAATATGCCGAGGCGCGCGAGCGTTTCTTTTTAGCCCACTGATGCATGCTTGTGCTTGAAAGCACGGGCGGAGCCCATTAAGACGATTAGCAAAATGCGGACACAGCTGTGTCTGCTAGGCTTTTACTCGAGGCAAGCACGACATGATGGATTTTGAAACCGCACGCGCGAAAATGGTGGACGGCCAGGTGCGTACGACCGATGTAACGTCCCATTCGGTGCTCAAGGCGTTTCTTTCCGTACCGCGTGAGGCCTTCGTTCCAGACAACGTCAAGCAGGTCGCTTACATGGACGAAGATCTGCAAATCTGTCCTGCCAAGGATGGGCTTGCGGCGCGTTACCTCTTGAAGGCTTCGCCCATCGCCAAGATGCTGCAGCTCGTGGCTGTCACCAAAGATGACCTGGTGCTGGAAGTTGGTGGTGCGACGGGTTACGTCTCCGCAATCCTCTCGGAACTCGCAGGCTCCGTTGTTTCGCTGGAAAGCGATCCGGAACTGTCTGCGAAGGCGACCGAAACGCTTGCCGCACTGGGTTACGTCAATGTGGTCACGGTTGCTGGCCCGCTGGAGCAGGGACATGCCGCCCAGGCACCATACGATGTGATCTTCATCAATGGCGCTGTTGAGGAGGTGCCGCAGGCGCTTCTCGACCAACTCGCCGATGGTGGTCGTCTGATTGCCGTCGTGGGTTATGGTAATGCAGCCAAAGCCAGCGTTTATCGCCGGGATGGCAAGGGTGTGTCGGCGGCGACCTTCTTCAATGCATCGCTGAAGCCACTCCCGGGCTTTGCCAAGGCTAAGGAATTCGTTTTCTAAATCGGTTGCAAAAGTAGATGGTTAACAGATGGCCCGGTGAATGCCGGGCCATTTTTGTTTGTAAATAAAGCTGTGTATCGCGCAAATCATCCACCCGCATGGATTCTCTTCTGAGCGCTCGTGCCCTACACTCAAGATGATTCGGAGCATGCGTATTCTGCTCCGGCCCGTCTTGAATGTGAAAATCGGGGATAAAAATGGCTCAGCCGAGTGTAGCGCGTGAACCATCCATGGAAGAGATTCTGGCATCGATCCGCAGGATCATCGAAAGCAACGAACCTGCGCCGTCGAATGGATTTCCAGGTCAGCCGGCTACCGAGTTCGAACTTGGCGAGGTGGAGCTGGATGTGGATTTTGCCGAGGATATCTCAGCAGAGATCCCAAGCCCGCCGGCCCATGTTCCTCCGGCTGCCAATCAGGGCTATGGCGCGCGCCAGTTCAACGATTTCGCGCCTGTCGTCGAAAGAGAAGAGCCTGTCGTCGAGAAGTCTATGTCGCTCGCCGATGTGGCGGCACGGGTTCGCGCAGCCGCAGATCGTAATGCAACGCTTGGGCCCCAGGGCAGCCTGGCTCAGGGACATGGCGTGACGCCGGTGCCCACCGCTGCACCAGCGCCAACGCAATCCTCTTTGGAGGTTGAGCGCCCACAGGTGGCACAGCCTGCCCGCCCTACTGATGTGCGTCCGTTGTTGGCTGCCACAGCACCTCAGCCGCTCCGGGAAATGCCGACGTTCAATCCTCCGCCGCAAGCCGCGGCACCTGCGCCAGCACCACAGCCTGTCCCCGTTTGGGAAACGATGCAGTTGCGCGGCGCGGTGGAAGAAGAGAAGCCTGTATCTCGCGCTGTCGACGTTCGCCAGGAGCCTACTGCCGAACCTGCCGTTCAGAAGAGCGAGCCCAAACTCGATCTACCGGTGAACCTGGTGTCCGCCGAGGCCGGCGCCCAGATCGCCCGGTCCTTCGGCGCTCTCGCTGAAGTATTTGACGGCGTGCGTAACCCGACGATCGAGACTGTCGCTCAGGACATGCTGCGTCCAATGCTGCAGGAATGGCTGGAAGACAACCTGCCGACGATCGTCGAGCGTATGGTTCGTGAAGAAATCGAGCGCGTTGCGCGTGGTCCTCGTCGTTGATGCACGTTGGAGGAAGGCTGCACCTTTCTCCTGACCGTGCCGAGACGAGGTCACCTTGAGGTCATGATGACCTTTCGTTGATACAGAAAGCCGCTGTGGAGATGATCTCCTCAGCGGCTTTTGCTTTTACATGCTTCGTTTGCGGGGACACTTAACGCCATCTGCCGCAGCGTCGTTTTTCAGGGCGCGTCATCACGGCTGTACAGCGAAGCTTATTCAACCGTGCCTTCTGCAAAGTTCCAGAGACTGTCTATTTCGGTTACGACAATAAGTGATCTTGGTACTCGACTCCGCAGAAAGGCGAAGAGGAAAACCACGACGCGATATGGATCGACCTCAGAGTTGGGTCAAATTCCGAGTCGCAAGATGATGACGTGTTGACCACAGCATCGGCCTAAAAATCGGACTCGATTTTCGAAAAAGCACGCTGCGTAGATCGAAAAGGTCAAGCGCCGTGCGCCCAGTAGGACGCACAGCGCTTCAGCCATTCATTCACTCTGCCTGAATTGTTGCAAATGCTTTGCTTGTGCGGTGTTCCGCTCAGTCTCGTGTGAAGACACGTCGCTCGAGATCGACGGTGTAAACCCAAACGAAAACGCCCCCGCGGTGGCGAGGGCGTTTTCCAAAAGCTTATCGAAGCACTTGCTTAGCTGAAGCGCCCGGCTGCGTGGGCCAGCATGGTGTAGACTTTGCCGGTATCGGACGTCAGGTAGGACTGTGTCACCGTACGGTCACGATCCGTGCGGGCAACATCCGCCAGAAGCTTTTCGAAGTCGGAGATGTATCGATCGACCGCGGTACGGAACTCCGACTCACGCTCATATTTGCGCTTGATCTCATCGAAGGTCTGCTGGCCCTTCAGTGTGTAGAGGCGACGCGTGAAGACGTCGCGCTCGCCGCGCTGATATCGACCCCACAACTCGACAGACGCATCGTGATCGATGGCCCGTGCGATATCCACGGAAAGCGAATTCAGTGACTCGACGACATGGCGCGGGTTGCGGCTGTCGGCGGCACGCGTCTGCTGTTCCGCTGCAGGCCGGGCTGCAGATGGGGCAGGCGCCATCGGTGCTGCGCCGTCCTGAGCGTCGCGAGAGGCGCCGCGCAACAGATCGCTAATCCATCCACCGCCTTCTTCACGGCGCTGAAGCGGTGCCGAAAGACCAGGCTGCGAAGGCGCTGGACGTTGCTCGACGGGAGCGACGTTGCGGATGACCGGTGCGGCTGGCTGCTGCTGCACGGGAGCTGCTGTTGCTGCCGGTGTAGGCAGCGGCTGCTGTTGCGGGCGTGGCTCTGCGCGCGCCTGTTGAGGCTGCGGGGCGGCGGGCTTGGTAGCCGCAATCGCCCGCGCTGCAGGCTCGGAGATTTCAAACTGCTGCGTGGAGCGACCCACCAGCTGCGAAATATCCTGCAGCGCCTTGATCTGCTCGGAAACGGCGCGACGCATGGCGGCGGCACTTTCCTTGGCTTCTTCCGGCAGGTCGAATGCACCGCGTTTCAATTCGGCGCGGGTGGCATCGAGCTCCTGGCGGATATCCTGGCTGGAGCGGCGGATCTCTTCCGTCGCGCCGGAGAAGCGATTGACCGCTTCCTGCACCGCTTCACGCAAGGTTTCGCGCATGACGGTGGCCGCCGCATTCGACTTGTCGGTGGCGGTATTGATCAGCTTGTCGACGTCGGACAGCGACGAGGCGACACCGTTGCGCAGACGGCCGGCAAGCTCGTCCGAATACTTCTGCGTCTCGGACATGGTGCCTTCGATCGCACGTGCCGCTTCTTGGCTGGCTGCCAGAAGCGCGCCGCGCATGTTCTGCGCCGCGCTGCGCGCCCGCTGTTCGGTCTCGTCCAGCGAGCGACCAATATCGTCGAAGGAGGAGTTGAGGTTTTCGCGCAGGTTGCCCGCCACTTTGGTGGAGCGCTGCTCGGCTTCGCCCAAGGTCTGCTCCACGACGGACATGACGCCCCGCATGGAGTTTTCGATTTCCTCGGAGCGCTGCAACAGACCCACGGAAAGCGAACGAAGCGCTTCCTGACGTTCCTCCAGCGTGCCGACGAGGTTGGCCTGTGCCGAGGTCAGAAGCTCGCCTGCCTGCGACAGAACCGAAGTGTGCTCGTCGAAGCGTGCCACGATGCCGGCGACCTGAGACAGCGTGGTACCGGACACATTGGCCAGACGATCGACCTTGCTCTCAAGCAGGCGGCTGGAGGTGGTGATAAGGTCGGATGCGCGCGATGCGGATTCCGAGAAGCTTGTGGTGGCGCTGCTGAGAGCCACGTCGGCTTGCTTGAATTCCTGCGTCGCACGTGCCACGGCCACATTCAGGCTGTCGGTAGCGCCGTTGACCACATCCGTCATGCTCGAATGGCTGTGCGACAGCATGTCGGTGCTCTGACGCGTCGCCGAAACCAGCTTGTTGGCAGCATCGCTGCTGGCGCGAGCGTAATCGTCGATGGCCTGCTCGACCATGCCGACCATGCCGCTATTGGTTTCCGACAGAAGGTTTGCGCTCTGCTGAGCAGCAGTAACGATCTTCTCAGCCGCATCCTGGCCGACGACAGCATATTCGTTGACGATCGGCTTTGCCTTCTCCTCGATGAGGCGAGACAGTTCGGCAGAACGGCTTGCCAGCATGGAGTTGAGTTCGCGGGTGCGGCTGTCGAGCGTATGGCGGATAGATTCACCACGGGCATCGAGCGCGCTTTCGACATTGGTCAGCGTCTCGGAGATGGCGCCGACCTGGGTGCGGACGACAGCTTCTGCTTCGGCAACCTTGTTGACGATGGCGTTGCCAGCATCGGAGAAGGTCTGTGCAACCGCAGCGGCCTGACCAGAAAGCCTGCTCTGCGCATCGGAAATCCGGCCAACGATCTCATCGGAGCGCTGTTCGATGGTGCGGGTGAACTCGTCGTTGCGGGACTTGATCTGGTCTGCAAACTCAAGGCCCGTCTTGCTGATGAACTCGGTCGAGCGCACCGCCTCGTGGTCGATGCTCTGGGCGGCGTCAGCCACCGCATCGCGAAGCGTGCGAGCAAGGCCGGAAGCCTTGCCTTCAATTGTGCGGTTGACGTTTTCAAGCCCGACATTAAGCGCGCGATCCATCGTGCCGAGACGCTCGTCGATCCGAGCCGTACCGGTAACGAACACGCCTTCGAGCTTCTGCGTGGCGTCGTCAAGCGTTGCATTGACGTTGGTCAGATCGGACTGGAGCTTGCCATGCAGAGCTTCGATATTGTTTTCCAACCGCGTGCCGGTTTCACCGAGACGGTTGGAGACCGTGTTAACGGAGTTTTCGATGCGCGAGGTGAGCGATTCCGACGCCGTGTCTATCGTCCGCTGCAGAACTTCCTGCTGCGTTTCGAAAGACATCTCCAGCATGCTGGTGCTTGAGGCAACGGTGGTTGCAAGCGACATGGTCTGGTCAGACAGAAGATCGCCAAGCTGCTCCTTGGCAGAGCCTAGTGTTTCCGAAAGAGCGGAATGATGCTGATCCAACGTGGTGCGGATGGCATCGTGCGATGTCTGGAGATTGTTTTCCAGTCGCTGAACGCCGGTTTCCATCGTGTTGGCGAAGCTACCGGCACCAGATTCGACTGCGGTTTCGATACGCGTCGCTGCGGAAGCAACCGTCTGCTCGATCAACTCGCTGTTGCGCTCGACGGTCCGGCTGATGGTGTAGGCCTGCGTGCCAAGCATGGTGTCGAGACGCAGATGTCCGACCGATAGTGCTTCTTCCATGGCGGATGTCGTCGATGTGAGTCGTTCTTCGGCATCCGAGACCGTACGGGCAAGGCTCGCAGCGCGGCCATCGAGAGCAGAAGCAAGGCGCTCTTCGGCCGACGAGATCGCCATGTCGATGGCGATGGTGCGGCTGTCGAGTGTGTCTGCAAGACGTTCTTCCACGCCGGACACCACCGAGGTGAGGGCACCCGTCCGGCCATCCAAAGTTCCGGCAAGACGCTCTTCGGCCGACGAGAAGGCCATGTCGATGGCCATGGTGCGGCTGTCGAGCGTATCGGCCAGACGCTCTTCCACGCCGGACACCACGGAGGTGAGGGCGCTGGTGCGGCCATCCAGGGTTTCGGCCAGACGTTCTTCGGCAGAAGAAAAGGCCATGTCGATAGCCATGGTACGGCTATCAAGCGTATCGGTGAGACGTTCCTCTACGCCGGACACCACGGAGGTGAGGGCGCTGGTGCGGCCATCCAGGGTTTCGGCCAGACGCTCTTCGGCAGAGGAGAAGGCCATGTCGATAGCCATGGTGCGGCTGTCGAGCGTTTCGGCCAGACGTTCTTCCACGCCGGACACGAGGGAGGTGAGGGCGCTGGTGCGGCCATCCAGGGTTTCGGCCAGACGCTCTTCGGCAGAGGAGAAGGCCATGTCGATAGCCATGGTGCGGCTGTCGAGCGTTTCGGCCAGACGTTCTTCCACGCCGGACACGACGGAGGTGAGGGCGCTGGTGCGGCCATCCAGGGTTTCGGCCAGACGCTCTTCGGCAGAAGAAAAGGCCATGTCGATGGCCATGGTGCGGCTATCGAGCGTATCTGTGATACGCTCTTCCACGCCGGACACAACCGAGGTGAGGGCGTTGGTGCGGCCATCCAGAGTTTCGGCCAGACGCTCTTCAGCGCTGGAGAAGGCGATATTGATCGCCATCGTCCGGCTATCCAATGTGTCGGCGATGCGGCCTTCGACGCCATTGACGGCATCGTTCAGTGCTTGAGTGCGGCTTTCCAACGTATCGGCAATACGGGTCTCGATACCGGAAACGGCCGAGGTCAATGAGGCTGCGCGGCTGTCGAGCGTTTCTGCAATCCGTTCTTCAGCGGACGAGAATGCCATGTCGATGGCCATAGTGCGGCTGTCGAGTGTATCGGCGATGCGCTCTTCCACACCTGCAACAACGCTGTTGAGCGCCAAGGTACGGCTATCCAGCGTGTCGGCCAAACGGCCTTCGACATCGCTGACGATATTGGTGAGGTTCGACGCGCGGGTATCGAGCGTTTCCGCAATCCGCTCTTCGGCTGTAGAGAATGCCATGTCGAGCGCCATGGTGCGGCTGTCGAGAGCATCGGCGATACGATCTTCAACGCCCGCCACGACATTGCCCAAGGCAGAGGTACGGCTATCCAGCGTATCGGCCAAACGGCCTTCGGCACCGCTGACGAGGTTGGTCAGGTTGGACGTGCGGGTATCGAGCGTTTCAGCAATGCGCTCTTCAGCGCTGGAGAATGCCATGTCGAGCGCCATGGTGCGGCTGTCGAGAGCATCGGCAATGCGTTCTTCCACGCCCGCAACGACATTGCCCAAGGCAGACGTGCGGCTGTCCAATGTGTCGGCCAAACGGCCTTCGACGCCGCTGACGAGGTTGGTGAGATTGGACGTGCGGGTATCCAGCGTTTCGGCAATTCGCTCTTCAGCGGTGGAGAATGCCATGTCGAGCGCCATGGTGCGGCTATCGAGTGCATCGGTGATGCGCTCTTCCACACCGGCAACGACGGTGCCGAGTGCGGACGTGCGGCTGTCCAGCGTCTCCGCCAGACGGCTGTCGACATCGTTGACCATGGTCGTCAGAGCAGAGGTCCGCGTATCGAGTGTCTCGGCAATGCGCTCTTCAGCGGTTGAGAACGCCATGTCGAGGGCCATGGTGCGGCTATCGAGCGTATCGGCGATCCGTTCTTCAACGCCGGCAACGACGTGGCTGAGCGCTGCGGTGCGGCTGTCCAACGTGTCGGCAATGCGGTCTTCAACGCCGGAGACGGCACCGGTAATGGCAGCAGCGCGGCTATCCAGCGTTTCGGCCAGGCGACGCTCGACATCGGCGACGACGTTGTTGATGGCGGCGGCTCGCTCATCCAGCAGTGCGGCAAGGTGTTCGGCGGTACCGGCAACCGATGCGGTGATGGCTTCCGAGCGGCTGGCAAGCGCGCTGTCGAAACGATTCTGGCTTTCGGTGAGCGCGCCGAAAAGCTGGGCGCTACGCTCGGCAAGAACCGCATCGATCTTTTCATGCGTGCCGACGATCGCGCTGGAAATCTCGTTGGTGCGGGCGCTCAAGGCGTCCGTCAGTTCGCGGGTGCGCGTTTCGAGCGAGCTTTCCAGCATTTCCTGGCCAGCGCCCAGCGATGTCGCGAGAGCCAGGGACTGGTCGGTGAGGGTGCTGTTCAGGCGATCGATATTGGAACTGAGAATGCCGCTGAGCGAATCCGTGCCGCCTGCAACCGTCTCGTTGATGCGTGCCAGGCTCTCCATCAGCTTGCTGTCGAGCGTGCCGGCGCGCTGATCGAAGGCGCTGGCAAACTCTGCAACATGGGCGTCGAACGCCGTGTTCACCAGGCCGACGGTCGTCTGAAGCTTCTCTTCGAAGAGGCCCGAACGCAGATCGAGATCCATGATCGCATCGTCTGCCGTGCTCTGCAGGCTCTGGCGGAAGGACATGCCCTTCTCTTCCAGCGTCGCGGAGAGCTTGCCGAGCACCGTGTCGAGAGACCCATCGATGACCTGCTGGCCGCGGCTGATATTCTGCGACAGTTCCTGCGTGCGCTTGGTCAGCGTGTCGTTGAGCAGGCGGGTATGCTCGTCCATGGACTGGTTGAGCATTTCCGTGCCGCTCGAAAGTGCGGTCGCATGCGTTGCGAATTTCTCGATCAGAGCATTTCCACGCTCGTCGAACGTATTGGAGAGATCGTGGAGGCGCAGATCGAATTCGTTGTTGAGCGCCGCTCCAGAGCTGTTCAGAGCATTCAGCAGATTCTCGGTCTTCGCTGCAATCAGCGTGCCCATGGCTTCCGTCGAAACGCGGGATTTCTCAAGAAGCGCTGCGGAGCGCGTGTCGATCATCGACGCGAACGCCTCACCACTGGTGGCAAGACGCATGGAAAGCTCTTCACCAACCAGTGACAGCTCTTCCTTTAGCTGCTCCTGAGCGCCGAAGATCGAGGACCGGATACGTTCCGCATGGCTGATAATGGCGTCGCGCTCTGCGGTCAGTTCGTGAACAAGGCCGCGGACGCGCAGTTCGTTGTCGGCATAGCTACGCTCGAGCGCATTGACTTCCGAATGAACCAGCGTCTCAAGCTCGGTCGCGCGGGCAATGGTGCGCTCGATGCCGTCATTCATGGCGGACACTTCGCGGCGAACCGCCTGGCCAACCGACATGATCCGCTCGGATGCGATCGTTTCCGGCTCTGCGAGACGCAGCGCGACTTCTGCCATGGAGCGTGCGGCGTTGCGCAGATCCTTGGCGCGCGCCATCATGATGGCGAAGGCGAAGAACAGCATGATCGGAACGACAATGCCGACCATGATCGCCATCAGGCCAGGAATCGCGAAAAGCTGTGCAATCGAGCCTACATTCCAGATCTGGCCGCCATAGATGGCATGTGCAAGACCGACGCCGGCAATCGCCCAGAAAACCGATACGATCGAAGCATTGCGGATAGCGCCCGTCATGGAGCCGGCCTCCAGCGATCGCAGGATCATGGCCGGGCTACGCTTGGTGCCGTCATTTGCAGCCTCAAGCCCTCCGGCTCGCGACTGCTGCTCGCTCGCCGCACGCGCTGCCGCTGCTTGAGCCGAAGACTGTGCCTGCTGGTCGTTCTTACGCGGTCTATTCTGTTCTGGCACTCTTGCCTCCGCGGGCTTGGGAGTGGACCTTCTACGAGGCTCCGGCTGGTTTTCGTATGCGCCGAGCTGCAAAGCATCTTCAAGTGCCTGATACGCAGTCTCGTCGATCGAGTCGCTAAACTTGTTGTTCGCCATGCGGTTACGCCTCGTTACATATACGCCCGGCTCATGCCGTTCATTCGCCCGCCGCCTGCAAACGAATATCCGCCATCATGCCTGCAAGACACCCTGAACCATCATGGTCGCCCGGTGGCCTGTTCCTCACTAACACCTGAAAGTGGTCACCCAGCTTTAAGGCAAAAAATACATCAGCTTGCCGAATCCGCAAAACCGGGGAAGAGGTGATGCGGCACCGAATAACGGTAGTGACACATTTGCAGCTTTTAAACAATTAACACGGGCGGGGAAGGCAGTCCAAGTGCCTGCTTGTTAACAGTTTTTAAACCCGTAAAAGGCCTGGAAACCCTGAATTATGAGAAGTTTAACATAAATTAACCATAGCGAAAGATTTTCCCGTTATAGGCGCCGCATTTTTAGCGGAAAGCGACAATAGCCTGCTTTGATGTGAAACACATTCAAGCAACTTCTACCCATAGATAATGAAGGATAACGGAAATGGCTGCGCTGAGTATCGCGTTCGAAGCGCCGGACAATCATGGCGGCAACACCGCTACTGGAAAGAAACCGATCGATTTCGCTCTCCTTGCCGCTCAGACGAAGGGTGACAAGGACCTTGAAATCGCTGTTCTTCAGCTCTTCTCGCGGCATGCGCGGTCCATTTTGCAGGAGCTTGCGTTTGCCGATAAGCCCTCGGCGCGCGCGATTGCCGGTCGCCTTAAGGGCTCTGCCGATGCCGTTGGCGCCTTCAAAGTCTCCGCTGCCGCCGAAGCCCTCGAAAATGGCCAGCATGACGGTGCGGCGCTTGCAAAGCTTGCAGCCTCCGTTCTGGAAGCCGAAAACTTCATTCTGAAGCTCTGCCGATAATCTTGAGCGAAGCGGATGGCGTCCGGGCAAATCTGCGCCCGGAACACGACACCTGACTAGGGCCGGTTCGGTTCGCAACCACATTGACGGGTTGCCAATCGCAGCCGGCCTTTCTATGTGTTTAGAAGAATTCTGAAACACTCTGCCTGGATCTTTTGAAATGACCAAACTGACTATCGTTGCTTTCGACGGCACGTCCCATGAACTTGACGTCAGCAACGGCTCCACCGTGATGGAGAACGCTGTTCGCAATTCCGTTCCCGGCATTGATGCTGAATGTGGCGGCGCCTGTGCCTGTGCCACCTGTCATGTCTATGTGGCTGATCAATGGACGGAGCGGGTAGGGCCGCCCGAACCGATGGAGGAGGACATGCTCGATTTCGCTTTCGACGTCCGTCCGACCTCGCGTCTTTCCTGTCAGATCAAGATGACCGACGACCTCAACGGTCTGGTCGTTCACGTCCCTGAGCGCCAGGGCTGATCAAAACTACTGGAAGTCTTTGAAAAGATTGAGCGGCGGTGGCCATAGTCACTCCACCTGCCGCTCCAGTTGGGCGCGTCACCTGCAGGCGGAGAGGAAGACACCTGCGGCTTCATACGCACCGGGAGAGCCCGTGCGATCGTGAATTTCAAGTCTTCGAATATGTCTGTTATCTGGTGCTTTCACCAATACGTGAGTCTGCCTCAGGCGGCCATGACAAGAAATCAACGGTGATTATCCGGCAAAACCTTTTGGTCGGTGACATGGTTGACGCAAGCGCCATGTGCTTCATGCCGTCATCAACGTGAGCCTGCACGTTGTTGAATGCGGTTCTTGAGAAGCCGCGTCATTCTGGCGTCGAAGTTCTTGGACTCGATCTTGTCGAAACGCACCTGATCCTTGTCATGCGCATCCATGACCTCCTGGCTGACTTCCGCGACCATTTTCTGCATGGTCTCGCAATCGGCTTGCGGACGAAGCGCGCGCAGCTTCTGATCAAGATCGCGCGCGTAGCCGCGGGCAATCTCGGCATGCCGTTCCTCATGGCGCTTGATGTCGGCGGCAAGCGTATCCCAGATCAGTGCCAGATCGGCATTGGTGCGACGCCGGTTCGACCAGCGCGGCAGAAGAATCTTCGTGTGCAGCGTGACCTTCACAGTGCCCACGCCGCATCGTCCATTCTTCTCCACATAGGTGAGTTCACCACCGAACTTGATTTCTGTCGCACCCGGATGGCGGAAGCCCGTAGACTTGGTGACCGGGCCGCGCTGCGAAAGCTCGCGATCCAGATCTTCAGCCGTCTTCCCGCCAATGGTGAAATAGGAATAGGTCTTGGTGCTGATGGCCTCGGCGAGAGCCGGACGGTTCAGACATGAGAGCAACAGGGCACCCGCGAGGAGCGCGCGGCAGACAGGTGAAAGCTGCTTCATTTTCCGGCCTTCATGTTGAACTTGCCGGAGGATTGCGGCATAGAGCCCAAGGTGGCCGAAGAAGTGTTAACACGACCCTTCAATCCTTCGTAAAACGTACCGCGCCTGGAGAAAGTCGATACCGGTCTGACAACGACCGATGCGGAAAACGGAGCGGGATCGGTATAGATGGCAAGGCACTCCACGAATTCGGAAAGGCATATGTTACTTGATAACAGCCAGCAGTAATCTGTGGCAAGCGGCCCATGGCCGCTTCCTGAAACTTGATGGACATGGCCTTATCATGGCGATCGTCAACGCCACGCCGGATTCTTTCTCCGATGGGGGACGCTTTGCGACCGTGGACCAAGCCGTCCAGCACGCCTTGGCCTGCGTAAAAGACGGCGCGCACATCGTTGATATCGGCGGTGAATCGACCCGTCCAGGGGCTGCAAATGTGACAGACGCGGAAGAACAGGATCGCGTTCTTCCAGTGATCGAAAAGCTGTCTCGGGAAACGGATGCGCTGATCTCCGTCGATACCTACCGGGCATCGACGGCGCGCGTGGCAATCGAGGCGGGGGCTCACATCGTCAACGACGTCTTCGGCCTGCAGAGAGATACTGACATGGCCAAGGTCGTGGCGGGCTCCGGGGCAGGAGTCTGCATCATGCACACCGGCCGAGAGCGTCAGAAGCTGGACGACGTCGTCGCCGACCAATTCGTTTTTTTGGACCACTCTCTCGCGATCGCCGACGCTGCCGGCATTGCGCGCGATCGTATCGTGCTTGATCCCGGCTTCGGCTTTGCCAAGGATGTGGATGAAAATGTCGCACTAATGTCGCGTTTCGATGAGCTTGCAGCCTTCCGCCTGCCTATGCTGGCTGGCACGTCCCGCAAGCGCTTCATCGGCGCGCTGACCGGGCGGGAAGCAGCGGATGAGCGCGATGTGGGAACGGCGGCAACAACCACGATCTTACGTCTTGCAGGCGCGGTCATTTTCCGCGTTCATAACGTGTCCATGACAAGGGATGCCTTGGCTGTCGCCGATGCTGTCCTCGACCAGAAGAAGCGACAGGAGACACGCGCTTGAGCCGTTACACGATCCTATTGAAAAACTGTTCGTTCTTCGCTCGCCATGGCCTGCTGGAGCAGGAAGAGGTTCTGGGCCAGCGCTTCTTCGTCGACGCCGAAATGGATGTCGAGGCCGGAGATGCGCTCGAGACGGACGAGATCGGCAACACCGTGGATTACGGTGTGGCCTTCGCCGTCATCGAAAAGATCGTCGTCGGCCAACGGCGCTATCTGATCGAAGCTTTGGCCAACGATATCGCAACGGCGCTTCGGCAGCGTTACCCGCAAATCGTGCGGGTCAAGATCACCGTGCGCAAGCCCTCGGCGCCTGTTCCGGGCATTCTCGATTACGCTCAGGTCTGCGTCGAGCAGCATGCCTGAGATGTGGACCTCCGCAACGCTCGGTCTCGGGGGCAATATCGGTGATCCGAGGGCAGCCATGGCCAAAGCGCTGGCTGCTTTAAGCGACCGTAGCGATTGCCGCCTTGTGTCTGTGTCTGAGCTCTACCGCACACCGCCCTGGGGCAAGACCGATCAGGCCGATTTCTTCAACTGCTGCGCTTTGATCGAAACGGCGCTGCCTGCCGAGGCCTTGCTCGATCTCTGCCTTGATATTGAACGCGGGATGAAACGCGTTCGCCTTGAGCGCTGGGGACCGCGCACCATCGATATCGATGTGCTGATCTATGGCGACGCGCAGGTCCTGACGGAGCGTGTCGAAATTCCCCATCCCAGAATGACGGAGCGAGCCTTCGTCTTGATGCCGCTTGCCGATATTGCGCCGGATCTGGTGGTGAAGGGCAGGCGGGTGATCGAGTGGCTGGCAGATGCTGATAAGACGGGCATCGTGCGCGCAAACGAAAAGCGGGAATGGTGGGCCACTCCCGCTTAGAGCGCCGTGCGTCCTATTGGACGCACAAAGGACGCTCTATCTTCTTTGATCTACGCATCGTGCTTTCCGAAAATCGATTCCGATTTTCGGGCCGATGCTGTAGCAATCAGAATTGGATTGAGGCGCTTTACGGCTTGATCGAACCGACCGCCATCGAGTCGACATTGCGTGCCAATGTCAGGCCGATCACGGGAATCATCTGGTCTGCGACCTTCACCGAGATCGTGATGTTCATCGACTTGTTGTCTTCCATCACACGGGCAACCATGGCGCCGTTGAGTTTCGCGCGGTTGATGCCGAGCACCACCTTGTCGCCGCTGACCTGTCCGGAGGTGACGTCCAGTCCCTTGCCTTCGGAGCCGTCAAGGAACTTGCCCTCATAGCCGCTGCCGTTCTTGGCAATGATGGCGGACATGGGCTGCTTGAAGACGCCAACGCGGCAGGTGCCCCCAAGCTTGATGCCGGTCTCTTTTTCACCCAGCGGTTCGCCGGTGAGATCGCAATTGAACTTGGTGCCCTTGTACTTGCCCGCGACGATCTCGCCCGGGCCGGACCACGTGCCGGCGACCGATCCGAAAAAGACATCGTCACGCGATGCGGCTTGAACGTCGGAAACTGCGAGCCCGCTGCTCACGGACATAACGGCGGCAAGCCCGCCCAGAAGCGAAAAGAAGCGCGAAAACATGATACTTTCCCTGGCGAGTAGGTCGCTTTGTGTGGGAGCAATCTATGTCGCGAATGGTTAACGCTTGGTATATTTCGCCGAAATAAGGATAACGAATTGTAACCATTTGGTCCTGAAGAGCCCTGAAATCAGGGCTTTTCCGTCTTTAAACCACCTTTCAGATCCGGTGTGAGATCGGACATGAAGTCGCTGATGCCAGGCCGTTTGAGAGCCCGGAAAGGAAGCGGGCGGCAGAGGTCCATTGCGGCAATACCGATCCGTGCGGTCATCAGTCCATTGATGACACCCTCGCCGAGACGGGCCGAAAGGCGTGAGGCGAGACCATGTCCAAGCACCTGCTGAGCAAGCCCATCACCCACCGCAATCGAGCCTGTCACCGCCAAATGGGCAATCACATCACGCAGCAGCCGGATCATGCCGAGTGTGCCGGGACGTCCGCCATAAAGTTCTGCCATGGCGCGAACAAGCCGGGTCACTTCAAACAGAACATAGGCCAGATCGACGATCGCCCGCGGGCTGACGGCAGTCACGACGGAGACGCGCTTGGACGAGTTGAGAATCAGCGCACGCGCCTGCCGGTCAAGCGGGGTCAAAAGCTCCCTTTCGGCAAGCTCCATCAGATGCGGGCCGTCGATCACATCGTTTTCGGTGTCCTTCAGGGCGGAACGACCTTTTGCTGTCTCCGCCCGGTGAGAAAGGACAGCCGTCAGTTTTGTGATAACCGAGCGCGCGGCAGACGCCTTCTTTTGGCTGGCAGCGTCGTGCGCATCGGCTTTCAGTGACTGCACCGCATTCAACCGCATGATTCCGAAGACTTCTCGCCCGACGAGCAAGAGGACGGCGAAGACGGCAACGATGAGAGCGATGCTTGCCGTGTACCCCAACCAGTCAGAGCGCGAAAACAGGTCGCGGATCAGCTGGTCCGCCCACAGCCCGAAGGCAAGTGACAGAAGAACGCCAACTGCGCCGAGAGCAAGCTTGCCGAAGGAGAAGCGGTGACGACGCGGTTCAGCCACGGGAAGCGGTGCTGCATCGATTTCTTCCGGTGCCAGGAATGGATCCTCTTCATCCGGTACCATGGACACATCGCTATCGAAGCTGCGTGGCTGACGCCGTAGCAAAGCCGTCGGCGCGTCTTGTCTCGCTTCCGTCTCCAGCGTGAAAGCAGCAGGTCTGCGGGAAGAGCCGTTAGTATCGTCTTTCATGCGAGCTTGTCTCCAAACAGGAACTGCATCGCGCGGTCGAGCCGGATATGCGGAACCGAGAGCTTGATGCCGCCAGCCGTCTCTTCGAGCTTCGGCGGACGAAAGCGGATGACGTTGACGTCCGGCAGGTCTGCCGAAGCGCCCTGCGCGTCGATCTGGCGAAACAGCGGCTCGGGGTCTTCCGGCAGATCGCCGGGGAAGATTGCCGTGCTGCGATTGCCATCGAAGACCTCACCATTGATCGTCTCGCCGGCAATCGGCGTCCCGACGATGACCGGCAATGACACGCCGTCCTGACGCACGCTTGCTTCCTTCGTCGCGCGCACCGAGGCAAGCGCCATGACTTCGATACCCGCCCCACTCATGCCGATCGCCGTCACGGCGCGATCGACCAGACGCGCTGTAAGATTTTCCAGCCGATCATGACTTTCGTGGTGCAGATGATCCGCCTTGGTCGCGGCCACCAGCACCTTGTCGATTCGCCGTCCGACGAGTGACGAGAGCAGGCTGTTCTTGCCAGGGCGGAAACAGGCAAGCACATCGCCAAGCGCGCGCTCCAGATCCTGCACCGCTTCTGGTCCTCGATTGACCGCCTGCAGCGCATCGATGAGGACGATCTGCCTGTCGAGACGGGCGAAATGTTCGCGGAAGAACGGCTTCACCACGATCGACTTATAGGCCTCGAAGCGCCGCTCCATCATGGCCCGGAGCGATCCCTTGGCAGCCTTCTCGGTGCCGATACCGGGAAGAGGTGAAAAGGTGAGGGCAGGCGAGCCTTCGAGATCACCCGGCATCAGGAAGCGACCGGGCGGCAATGTCGAAAGCGAACGCTCATCGGATTTGCAGGCCTTGAGATAGGCCGCGAAGCTTTCTGCCAGGCGCTTGGCGGTCATCTCGTCGGCAGGTGCATCGATATCGAGAGAGGACGCAATCTCCAGCCAATCGCGGGCAAGTTCGGCGCGCACACCTGTCTGCGCCAGCGAGACCGTGTTGTCGCTGAAGGTCTTGTAATCCTGTGCCAGCAGTGGCAGATCGAGCAGCCATTCCCCTGGATAATCGACGATATCGATGGACAGCCTGCCAGGGGAGAACCACCGTCCCCAGCCGCTCGCGCTCTGGTAATCCAACGTGATGCGCAGCTCCGAAATCGCGCGCGTGGAGTCCGGCCAGACGCGGTCTCGCACCAGTGCCTGGATGTGATCTTCGTATTGGAAGCGCGGAATGGCGTCATCGGGTTGCGGCTCCAGGCGCACATTCGACACCCGGCCGGACCGGGTCGCCTCGAAGAGTGGCAGGCGTCCACCATTCAGGAGATTATGGACGAGCGACGAGATGAAGACCGTCTTGCCCGCGCGCGAAAGTCCCGTCACACCAAGCCGCAATGTTGGATTGGCAAGCGCACTTGCCCGGTCGGCAAGGTTGTCGAGGGCGATCAATGCACTGTCGGTGAAGGATGTCAGGGATGGTGGCAATGACTCTTCCTAAAAATAATCGGTTTCCCGAAAATATATAGGGTTATCGCATGCTCAAAAAAGAAGCGCTGAAGAAAGTTTTGCTTGGCCTTCGATCTTGGCTATGGCGTCAGAAAGTCGATGAGGCGCCAGGAGTCGCGCTTGGCTTTGTCCCTAGACGCGCAGTCCAGCACCGCGAGCCCGGCCGTGGGAAACCCGTGCGGCAGCGACGCTTCGAGGATGTCGCGGCCGAGCAAAGCTTCAGCAACGGCCTCCATGGTCGGATTATGTCCCACAAGCATGAGGGAGGAAACCTTGTCCTGTGCCAGCGCGAGATTGAGATAGGTTTCAGCCTGCGCGTTATACATTTCCTCCAGATAGGACGCTTCAATGGCTCCCCCGAATGAATGCAGGAAAATCCGCGTGGTTTCGCGACATCGGGTGGCGGCGGAGCTGATCACGAGCTCCGGGCGATAGTTTTTTTCCGCGGCGGATTTGCCGATGAGAGCGGCCTCGGCCTTGCCCTCCTCGGTCAGCCTTCTATCGAAATCGCGTTCGCCGGGTTCCGCCCATCCTGCCTGGGCGTGACGCAACAGATAAAGCCGGAAAGTTTGCTGTTGAGACGGCGCCATTCCGGAGCATCCTAATGCAATCAAAGAGGGAGAACGATGTTTACAGGAGGAGGGGGCAAACTCGCAAGAGGCGTCGATCGCGAAGCAAGTCTAGATAAAGTGATTGAAGAAATAATCCGTGACGTCGCAATAATGTATAAAAAATAGTCGTTTAGATGATTTTTATGACAGATTTAAAAATGCCTAAAAACGAATCTCCAGACTTGAATGGCTACACGGCATTGGAGTATACCCCCGCCATATGAGATGTTCTTCGAGGAGAATCGCGTTGAGTGAGAAGATCGATCTTAGTAACTATGTGCTCTCGGAAAACGATGAGTTCATGAATGCCAACCAGCGCGCCTATTTTAGGGCCAAGCTGATCGGTTGGAAAAACGACATTTTGCGAGAAGCGCGCGAGACACTCGGTCATCTCGCAGAGGAAAGTGCCAATCACCCTGATCTGGCGGACCGCGCTTCATCCGAAACCGACAGAGCCATCGAACTTCGAGCCCGCGATCGTCAGCGCAAGCTGATTTCCAAGATTGACGCCGCCCTTCAGCGCATCGAGGACGGAACCTACGGCTACTGCGAGGAAACAGGCGAGCCGATCGGTATCAAGCGTCTGGATGCTCGCCCGATCGCAACTCTGTCGATCGAGGCGCAGGAGCGTCACGAGCGTCGCGAAAAAGTGTACCGTGACGAGTAGTCAGTCCTATCAGATACGATGATCAGAAGGCCGCCTCAGAAATGAGGCGGCCTTTTTCATGTCCTCATAAAAATGCCCGCGACTTGCGCGGGCATTCCAGACGATCTTTCGATCGATATTATTCGACGACGACGTCGCCCTCGCGGTAAGCGCGGCTTGTGCCGACGCTGCCACCGAAGAGAGCGGCAACCGCACTGACCAGAAGCGCGCCAAAGGCAACGTAAGAGGCTGTCGACACGGCGGTCGCAGTTGCCTGAGCAGCTTCGGTCGCACGAACCTTGGCCTGCTCTACAGCCTGACGGTACTGATTTTCGTAGTCCGTCACCTGCTGGCGGGCCTGATCGACCGGGATATTCTGTGCGCGGGCAAGGGCGTCGGCAGCACGGTTGCGTGCATCTTCAGCCTGAGCCTGGTCGCCGGTCAGCACGGCGCGGACGGCGCTGACGGCTGTATCGCGCAGCGCCTGCGGATCGTTTCCGCCGCTCGCATCGCGAATGCGCTGCTCGATACCCGCCAAGGGATCGGAGGTGTTGGCAAGCGCGGGGGCCGCAGTCGTCGCAGCGGTTGCGATTGTCGAGCCTGCGCCGGAGAAGACGCTCGTGACGCCGGTGAATGCACCGCCGATCAGCGCGCCAACCGAGGTGGTCAGCATATAGAAGACGATCAGCGTGGTTACAGCCCAGGTGGTCAGGCCATGAAGGGCGCCAGTGGAGCGGACGGCGCGGCCAGACAGGCGGCTAGCGACATAGCCACCGACGAAGGACGAGATGATGCCGCTGGCGATGATCCAGATGACGGAGCCGGTCGAAAGCGACATCGCCGATGGCGTATCGTTACGAGCAGGGTCGATCACGCCAGCACCTATGGCGGCGCCGAGAATGTTGAGAACCAACTGAAGCGTCAGTGCCACGGCGACACCGGCAAAAACGCCACCCCAGGAAATACGTGTCACGGCTTCCGGCAAGACTGCGCTGCGCGCGGCCACCGTCGATGTTGCATAGCGGACCTGATCGGCCATTTAAGACTCTCCTAATGTATCGCGCGATGGTTGCGCATGCGGAGCAACGGCCTTCCCATCCGTTGGTTCCATTGTGCACTAAGTTCTCGCAGATACCGAAGCGTCTCGGATTTAATGCCTATCGCTGTGGTTGTGATCAATCACTTATCTGTCTATCGCTGGTCCAGAGGCTTGCGCAGACGCCCGGCTGCATCCTGAATATATTGCCAGGCCACGCGACCGGATCTGCCGCCACGTGTCGTCGCCCATTCCAGCGCTTCGCGGTGCAGGACATCGCGAGCGAGACCGAGGTCGAAATGGTCCGCATAGCCATCGATCATCGCCAGGTAATCATCCTGGCTGCATTTATGGAACCCAAGCCATAGGCCGAAGCGATCGGACAGCGAGACTTTTTCCTCGACCGCTTCAGATGGATTGATGGCAGTCGACTGCTCATTTTCCATCATGTGTCTCGGCAGGAGATGACGGCGGTTGGAGGTCGCGTAGAACAGTACGTTCTCAGGGCGGCCCTCAATACCGCCGTCCAGTGCCGCCTTCAGAGACTTATAGGCCGTATCGTCATGGTCAAAAGAAAGATCGTCGCAGAAGAGGATGATTCTGTGCGGAGCGGCTTGCAGAATGTCGAGGAGGACGGGCAAGGTATGAATGTCTTCGCGGTGCACCTCGACGAGCTTTAACGACGTGCCGCTTGCGGTGCGCACGTCTTCGTGAACCGCCTTCACCAGCGATGATTTGCCCATGCCGCGCGCGCCCCAAAGCAGCACATTGTTGGCAGCAAAGCCTTCTGCGAAGCGCAGCGTGTTCTCGTGCAGGATATCCCGGACGTGGTCCACACCGCGGATCAGCGTCAGCGCAATTCGGTTAGGACGCGGCACGGGCTGCAGCCAGGCATTGGCAGGCGTCCAGACGAAACAATCGGCGCTATTCCAGTCATTTGACGCAGGTGCGGGGCCTGAGAGCCGCTCCACGGCGTCGGCAAGACGGCGAAGTTCGAGAAGCAGGAGTGCGCTGGTTTCTTCTGACGTCATGATCGATGCTCCTTGTCGACTTTCCCCGGCCCATTGAACCCGGTCAAATGCCGGAACAGACGTGGAATTTGCGCGGCCTAGCATGGTGTTTCATGCCCCGAAAGAGTATGAGCCGTGGAAACGGTACGGGGGTCGAAGTCTTTCTGTTGCATTCTAGGGGATCGCAACTATATTCCGGCGGCTTGAAAGCTGGCCAGTGGCTTAAGACTGTGCCTGAAATCTGAGGAGTTTTTTATGTTCATTAGCCAAGCCTTTGCTCAGGATGCAGCGGGCACACCATCGGCTTTCGGATCCGGCCTGGAAATGCTTTTCCTTTTCGCCCCGCTCATGGTCGTGTGGTACTTTTTCCTGATCCGTCCGCAGCGCGCGCAAATGAAGAAGCGTCAGGAGACGCTCACCAACATTCGTCGTGGCGATCAGGTCGTGCTGGGCGGCGGCATTGTCGGCAAGGTGACCAAGGTTATCGACGATAACGAACTTGAAGTCGAAATTGCCGAAGGCGTCAAGGTCCGCGCATCGCGTACCTATATCGCCGAGGTTCGTGTCAAGGGTGAGCCGGTCAAGACCGAAGCTCCTGCTAACGCGAAGTAACAATAAGCAGGCTGCGCATCGACGCGGCCTGGGTTTTCTAACCCAACCCTGACCGAGACCGAAATGCTTCATTTTTCCCGCTGGAAAACAGTCTTCATCTGGTTGATCGTGCTGATAAGCGCCGTCATCGCTTCCCCCAACCTGTTCACGGACAAGCAACTGGAGGGAATGCCAAACTGGTACAAGCACAACAAGGTGACGCTTGGTCTCGACCTTCAGGGCGGTTCCTACATCATGCTCAAAGTCGAGCGTTCCGACATCGTCAAGGAACGTCTCGAAACCATCGTCGGCGACGTCCGCGCCCAGTTGCGCGACGCCAATATCCGCTATTCCGGTCTGGCCGGTAACGGCCAGCAGATTCAGGTTCGCATCACCGATCCGGCTCAGTATGAGGCGGCCAAGAATGCGTTGAAAGATCTGACACTGCCAGTCTCGGTCGGTACGCTGACCGGTGGCTCGGTGCAGGAAGTGACGATGAGCGACGGTGGCGACAATCTCTTGCGCCTGAACCTCACCGATGCAGGCATCGATTATCGCCTGTCTTCTGCCGTTGCCCAGTCGATCGAAGTCGTCCGCCGCCGCGTCGACGAACTCGGCACGACGGAACCGCTGATCGTGCGCCAGGGCAATGACCGTATCATCGTTCAGGTTCCGGGCCTCCAAGATCCGCAGCGCTTGAAGTCTCTGTTGAACCAGACAGCCAAGCTTTCCTTCCGCATGGTGGATACATCCATGCCGGTTCAGGAAGCGTTGAACGGACGCCCACCTGCGACAGATGAAATCCTCTATTCGCAGGACGACCCGCCGGTTCCTTACCTTGTCGAGCGCCGTGCGCTGGTCTCGGGCGACAATCTTGTCGATGCGCAGGCAAGCTTCAACCAGCAGACCAATGAGCCTGTTGTGACATTCCGCTTCGACAGCCGCGGTGCGCAGCGTTTCGCCCAGGCCACCCAGCAGAATGTCGGTAAGCCTTTCGCCATCGTCCTCGATAATAACGTTATTTCTGCACCCGTGATCCGCGAGCCAATCATCGGCGGTTCGGGCCAGATTTCCGGTAACTTCACCGTTCAGGGTGCAAATGACCTCGCGGTTCTCCTGCGAGCCGGCGCCCTGCCTGCGACGTTGACGGTGGTGGAAGAGCGGACCGTCGGTCCAAGCCTTGGTAGTGACTCCATCAATGCCGGCCTGACCGCGAGTGCCATCGGCGCCATCGGCGTCGTCCTTTTCATGTTTATCTTCTATGGCTTCTTCGGCCTGCTGGCAAATATCGCGCTTGTCATCAATATCGTGATGCTCCTGGCGCTCCTAAGCGTTATCGGATCGACACTGACCTTGCCGGGGATTGCCGGTATCGTCTTGACGATCGGTATGGCAGTGGACTCGAACGTTCTGATCTACGAGCGAATTCGCGAGGAAGTCAAAGCTGGCAAACCGTTGATATCGTCGCTTGAGAACGGCTTTACCCGCGCCTTCGCCACCATCATCGACGCCAACCTGACCACCTTTATCGTGGCCTGCGTGCTCTTCTATATGGGTACCGGACCGGTGAAGGGCTTTGCGGTCACGCTCGCCGTCGGTATCGTGACGACTGTCTTTACCGCCTACACGCTGACGGCTTGGCTGTTTGGTGTCTGGGTTCGTCGCAGCCGTCCCAAGCATCTGCCGAAAGGCATCCGCACCGGCATGTTTGACGGCAAGGATATTCCTTTCATGAAGTACCGTCGCATCGTCTTCGGTATTACCGGCGTCATCATGCTGACCTGCCTTGGCGGCTTCATGACCAAGGGTCTGAACCTTGGCATCGACTTCCAGGGCGGCTCGATCATCGAGGTGCAGTCGAAAAGCGGTCCTGCCGATATCGCAGATATTCGTGAGCGCCTGAGCCAGTTGAACCTTGGAGAAATTCAGGCTCAAAGCTTCGGTTCTCCCGACGACGTTCTGATCCGCATCCAGGCGCAGGAAGGCGGCGAGAATGCCGAGCAGTCCGCAATCACGATGATCCGTGGCGAGTTGCAGGATAAGTATGACTTCCGCCGCGTGGAAGTTGTGGGACCGGCCGTCTCGGGCGATCTCACCGTCACCTCGACCATCGGCATCGCGCTCGCCATGATCGCGATCATGATCTACATCTGGTTCCGCTTCGAGTGGCAGTTTGCGCTCGGTGCGATCATCTCCATGGTCCACGACGTGGTCTTCACCATAGGCCTCTTCGTCTTCCTGGGGATCGAGTTCAACCTCACCAGTATCGCGGCGATATTGACCATTATCGGTTACTCGCTGAACGATACGGTGGTCATTTACGACCGAATTCGAGAGAACCTGCGGCGCTACAAGAAGATGCCGCTGTCCATGATCATCGACGTCTCTCTGAACCAGACGCTGTCGCGCACGATCTTGACCGGCCTGACCGTCATGCTTGCGCTGCTATCGCTCTACCTCTTCGGTGGAGAGGTCATACGCTCCTTCACCTTCGCCATGCTCTTCGGTGTCGGTATCGGTGTGTTCTCGTCGATCTACATCGCGGCTCCTGTTCTGATCGCCTTCAATCTGCGTCCGACCAGCACGGATGCCGATGACAAGGATGACCAGAAGGCGAATTCGATCAGCGGCAAACCGGCAGTCTGATGGCTGGCGGAATCGAAATACGCCCGGCCCATTTTCCTGGCCGGGCGCCCATTGATGCTTATGGAAATGGCGGCTTTCGCTTTGCCGAGATGTCGCATCGCGGCTCGCTTCTTTGCCTGCCTTCCGGCATTCACGGATGGGACGTGACCGATCCCTCGCAGCTTTCGGTCGATAACTTCACCAAGGTTTTGGAACAAGCGGCCGACATCGAGTTTCTATTGATCGGCATGGGTGACTCCATGCGCGTCGTCCCGAGAGAGTTGAAGGCCGCCTTGAAAGAGGCTGGCATCTCTGTCGATCCGATGAGCACGGGTGCTGCGGTCAGAACATACAACATCATGCTTTCCGAATCGCGGGCAGTGGCCGCCGCCCTGATTGCGGTCGAAGGCTGAAGAACGGTTATCGATGACAGACCTGCCGGCGGATAATGGCGCGTGCCTGACGATGCTGCGTGACATGGATCGCGACAGATATCTCGCATGCCTCCTTGCGCCGGAAGACAAGCGCGGTGATCTCGCGGCCCTTTACGCTTTCAACGCCGAGATTGCCCGTATCCGCGACGTCGTTCGCGAGCCGCTTCCAGGCGAAGTGCGCATGCAGTGGTGGCGCGATCTCCTGGAGGGAAATCCGCATGGGGACAGTGTCGGCCATCCTGTTGCCGCAGCACTGCTCAACGCGATCGCCACCCATAATCTACCGCGGCAGACTTTGATCGACATGATCGAAGCGCGCATCTTCGATCTCTACGATGACGTCTTCGAGAATCGCAACGCTCTCGAGGGTTATGCGGGCGAGACGGCCTCTGCATTGATACAGCTATCCAGCATCGTGCTTTCGCCGGATGATGCAGCGAGAAACGCCGAGACCGCGGGCCACGCAGGCGTTGCCCAGGCCATGGCTGGCATGCTGCTGTTGATGCCGCTGCATCGCCGTCGAGGTCAGGTATATGTCCCGCAGGACGTTCTGTCGGTAGCCGGATTGAACCGCGAGAGTTTTCTGGAAGGCAAGGACCGTGAGAAGGTCGGTGCGGCGATCGAGATATTCTGCGCACATGCTCAGGATCATCTGAACAAGGCGCGCCAAACGTCCCTGCCTAAAGCGGTCGTTCCCGCTTTCTTGCCCGTGGCACAGGTCGAGGCTGTGTTGAAGGCGGCACGTCGCGCAGGCGCGGACGTTGTTGAAAACGGCATCCAGCTCTCATTGCTCCGTCGCCAGTGGCTGCTCGCTAAGGCCGCCTATCTGAAGCGGTTCTAGAGCGTGGCACGCAAAGCCGCAGCGGCTTTGCGATGACGATATGCCTTCAAAGCGCAGTGGGTCTTTTGGGCGCTCCACCTTTTTGAAATCTCAGCACGATGCGTGAGGCGCGCTTCACCTCCGCGCAAGTCTTGGTTGCTAAGCCGCTTGATGAGCTGGTATGGACGACAGCATTGTCCAATACGTGATTTCGAGAAGTCAGAGCGTGTCTTGTAGGTCCCGAAGGGCTGACGACGCTCCAAGGAGTGACAGAGATGAGCCTTACCATTTGGATCATCATCCTCGCGCTTTTGATCGCGGTCGCGATCTATCTCTGGCGCCTGAAGCGTTTCTCGGAAGGCGAAAGCAGCTACGATACGGGGCAGGCCATTTTGGATTTCGCCCGGGCCTTTCCCAATGAGGCGATCCGCAGCCTGCACATGACCGCCGACGGCAACGCCGTTTTTGTTCGGTTGCACGACAACAAGGCTGGCTTCATGCGCAACATGGGCAAGCACAATGCCTGCATGATGCTGAACCCGGAGCGCATCACGGTGGAACATCTGGAAAGCGGCGACGGTTTTGTCGTCACCTTCATCGACACGCCGAAATATAGCGGTGCCTATCGTTTCAAGACGATTGGGGAGGCCGCAGAAGTGTCTCTCTGGTTGCTCGGCAGCTATCTGGAGGCAGCGGATGCAGAGCCCGATCAGCCTAAGGAAGCTGACGCCAGCTCCTCACCTTCCTCCGCGACCTGATTAAGAACCGGCGCTTCGACGCCAAGCCATGTCGCGCAATCTCGCAGCGCGCGGGCGCACATCAACTGACGCTTCATGATGGTCTTGTCCTTGCCGCGGAAGCGCTTCACGCCTTCGGGCTTGACGATCGAGCCCGGCGCGAGCTCAGGAAACAGGCCGAAATTGACATTCATCGGCTGGAATGAACGCTTGCCCGGTTCTTCATCGGTGGAAAGATGCCCGCCTGTAATGTGGTTGAGCAGGGCGCCAAGCGCAGTCGTCGCCGGCGGCAGGCGGACCGGCTCGCCTTTGTGCTCGGCACTGGCGAACCGACCGCAAAGCAGCCCGATGGACGCACTCTCCACATAGCCTTCGCAGCCGGTAATCTGGCCGGCAAAACGGATGTCCGGACGGGACTTCAGCTTCAGCGACGGATCGAGCAGCCGCGGCGAATCGATATAGGTGTTGCGGTGCAGGCCACCGAGACGCGCGAACTCGGCGTTTTCCAGGCCTGGAATCATGCGGAAGACGTCCGCCTGGGCGCCATATTTCAGCTTCGTCTGGAAGCCGACCATGTTGTAAAGCGTGCCAAGCGCATTGTCCTGACGCAGCTGCACCACCGCATAGGGCTTGACTGTCGGGTTATGGGCATTGGTCAGACCCATCGGCTTCATCGGGCCGTGACGAAGCGTTTCGCGTCCGCGTTCCGCCATGATCTCGATCGGCAGACAGCCATCGAAATAGGGAGTGCCTTCCCATTCCTTGAAGCCCACCGTATCGCCGGCGATCAGCGCATCGATGAAGGCATGATACTGCGCCTCATCCATGGGGCAGTTGATGTAGTCCTTACCGTTGCCACCAGGGCCCACCTTGTCGTAGCGGGACTGATACCAGCAGATATCCATGTTGATGCTGTCGCGATGGACGATCGGTGCGATTGCGTCAAAGAACGCCAGCGCATCTTCGCCTGTTTCCGCCTGGATGGCGGCGGCAAGCTCGGGCGCGGTGAGCGGGCCTGTGGCAATGATCGTGTTGCCCCATTGCTTCGGTGGGAGGCCCGGAACAACTTCGCGAACAATGGTAATGAGTGGATGCGCCTCAAGTTGCGCCGTAACCGCTTCGGAAAAGCCATCACGGTCGACGGCGAGAGCGCCGCCGGCGGGAACCTTGTGCTTGTCGGCGCAGGCCATAATGAGCGAGCCCGCCAGACGCATTTCCGCATGAATGACACCGACGGCATTGGCCGTCGCATCGTCGGAACGGAAGGAGTTGGAGCAAACGAGTTCAGCAAGGCTGTCACCCTTGTGAGCATCCGTGCCCCGAACGCCGCGCATTTCGTGCAGGATGACGGGAATGCCAGCCTGGGCGATCTGCCAGGCCGCTTCCGAGCCGGCAAGGCCGCCGCCGATGACGTGGATGGGAGAGTTCATATTGTCTTGCATCGCGCGCTCACGTTGCCAACCGGCACAAAGGTTGCTGCGGGTCGACCATCTTTCTTGATTGGCTTAGCCTCACTCTGAGGAGGCATTTGCCCGATGCAGTATCACGAGCAGTGTGGACCGCCAAACTTTTTCGAAAGCCTGCGAGCCTCCGACCTCAGGAGAAGGAGATTCATGCGACGATCGTGAGCGACCCTCAAGAATCAAAAAACGGCGCTCGTGGCGCCGTTTTTTTGCCTGTCGCTCAGCCATCCGGTGCCGTGGGAGGTCGGCTCTTGCGGATGACCCTGTACGCTGATTAGCGGAACGAACGGGATGCGACGTTACGGATGTCGTAACGGGTCAGGCCGATGTCGCTGAGAGCCTGGTTGGAGAGGCTGCCCAGTTCGTTGAGCGTACGGCGATAGCTGATCCAGTTCTTTGCGATGCGAAGCGGGTTCATGGTTGTTTCCTCAATCTTTGATGTGTGTGATCTTTAAAATTCAGTCCGCCGGGCCGCTGGTCATCTGCGCTCTCGGCTGTTGAGTGGTATATACATATTCATAGCGATGATTTGGAGTGCAGATTTTGAGCGACTGCCATGCATTTGTGCAATGTGTCGTCTATTTTTGCAGCTTGTGGATCGATATGCGCATTATTTGAGCGAAAGTCGATGAGGCGCTGTTACGATCCCGTCCGTCTTTTTGGGCACAGGGAGGACGCTGCATTCAAGCATCGTGTTTTCGAAGATCGGTTCCGGTTTTCAGGCCGATGCTGCAGGGCGGGCAGGGGCGTTGAGCGCAAAAAGAAAAGGCCCGGAGCGGGTGCTCAGGGCCTTTTGAGGGTAACACATCGGGCAGACGAAGGATCGTCAGCCGGTGTTATCGATCTATTACATACCGACTGCAGTGCGAGCAACGCGACGGATGTCGGTGCGGCCGATGCCGAGATCGCTCAGTTCGCGATCGCTCATGCGGTCCAGTTCAGTTACGGTCTGACGATACTTGCGCCAGTTGTTCAGCGAGCGTGCAATGTTCATGGTCTTATTCCTCGTTTCGGTTCGCCGGTTGCTTGGGATCAACTCAGCTTCGTTTTCTGAAACTGAATATATGCCTTTCGCCGCGCTTCAAAAACAGACAAAGAAGGATGACACCTATGCGCGTAACGCAGGGCAAGCTCCGAATCGGCGCCTACTTCCTTAACAAATGCATAATTTGACAGCATTCGAAGCTGATTTTCTGGCTCAGACAGCAGCAGTCACGCTCTCAAGCCCGTCCCCGGGCCCTCCAAATCTCAACCGGCCTCACAAACTCTCGTCAATGGTCGCGGCGAGAGGTGAGCACGTTGGTATGGCATTCCATCCGGGAGGGGCTTTCATGGGCGGTCCACTGAAATCGAACTGCGTGGACCGCGAGCCTCGTGATTCCCGCAGATGGCCTGCTCGCGATTGTCATAGAGTCCTCAAAACCCATGGAAATAGGGCTTGTACGGCGTCATTTTTCCTTTGCGCTCCTGAAAACGGATGATATAGAGACGCCGCGCTCCGGAAGGCCTCATGTGCCAGATGTTGTTTATGCAGGATTTAAAGAGCGCGGGTATGGCGGAATTGGTAGACGCACCAGATTTAGGTTCTGGCGACGAGAGTTGTGGGGGTTCGAGTCCCTCTACCCGCACCACAAATCGCCGGGAAAGCCAGGTAAAGCGTTTCGTTTTGCCCTTTCCCTGGCTCAGGCATAATTGCTCCGCAACGCGCCTGTGCATGCAAGTTTTATAGTCACGGCCGGTGAATTCAGATTCCGGCGCTGTGCTCGAAAGTAAACCGACGGCTGTCTGAGCACTGCCGCCATGATGTGAAGGTATGAAAATGCAGGTTATCGAAACGCTCGCTGAAGGGCTGAAGCGCGAAATCAAGGTCGTTATTCCGGCCGCTGACATGAAGGCTCGCCTTGACGAGCGCCTCGCCGAAGCCAAGGATAAGGTTCGTATCAACGGCTTCCGTCCCGGCAAGGTCCCTGCCGCTCATCTGAAGAAGATGTATGGCAAGTCGATCATGGCTGATCTCGTCAACGAGCTGGTTCGCGAAAAGCCTTCCGAGATCATTTCCAGCCGCGGCGAAAAGTCTGCGACTCAGCCTTCCATCTCCATGACGGAAGACGAGAAGGAAGCCGACAAGATTCTGGCCGCCGAAACCGATTTCGAATTTAACATTGCTTACGAAGTCATCCCGCCGATCGAACTGAAGTCGAATGACGGCATCAAGGTCACGCGCGAAGTCGTTGAAGTGACCGAAGACGAAATCAACGAGCAGATCCTCAAGATCGCCGAAAGCGCTCGTAGCTACGAGACGAAGAAGGGCAAGGCCGCTGAAGGCGACCGCGTCACCATGAACTACCTCGGCAAGGTCGATGGCGTAGCCTTCGATGGCGGCGCTGCTGAAGATGCCGAGCTGGTTATCGGCTCCGGCCGCTTTATCCCAGGCTTCGAAGACCAGCTCGTTGGCGTCAAGGCTGGCGACGAGAAGACCATTACCGTTACCTTCCCGAGCGAATATCCGGCTGCTGAGCTGGCTGGCAAGGAAGCCACCTTCGACATCACCGTCAAGGAAGTTGCTGCCGCCGCCGACGTTGAAATTAACGACGAACTGGCAACCAAGCTCGGTCTCGAATCGGCTGAGAAGCTGAAGGAAATCGTTCGCGGCCAGATCGAAAGCCAGTACGGCAACGTGACCCGTCAGAAGGTCAAGCGTCAGATCCTCGACCAGCTGGACGAACTCTACAAGTTCGACACGCCTGCCGGTCTCGTCGACGCTGAGTTCGACAACATCTGGCGCCAGATCAACACGGATCTCGCACAGTCCGGCAAGACGTTTGCTGACGAAGACACGACCGAAGAAGAAGCGCGCGAAGAATATCGCAAGCTCGCTGAGCGCCGCGTTCGCCTCGGCCTCGTTCTCTCCGAAATCGGCGAGAAGGCTGGCGTTGAAGTCACCGAAGAAGAAATGCAGCGCGCTCTGTTCCAGCAGCTGCAGCAGTTCCCGGGCCAGCAGAAGGAAATCCTCGATTACTTCCGCAACACGCCTGGCGCTTCCGCTTCGCTGCGTGCACCGATCTTCGAAGAAAAGGTCATCGACAAGCTGCTGACCGAAGTCTCCGTTACCGACAAGACGGTTTCGAAGGAAGAGCTTCTGGCTGACGACGCCGAAGAAGGCGAAGAAACCAAGAAGAAGGCTCCGGCCAAGAAGAAGGCTGCAGCCAAGGCTGACGCTGCTGAAGGCGAAGAAGCCGCTCCAAAGAAGAAGGCGCCTGCCAAGAAGAAGGCAGCCGAAGGCGACGCAGAGTAATCTGCTCTTCTCATATTTGTTTCGAAGAGGCCGCGGCGAAAGCTGCGGCCTTTTCATTTAGGAGTGTCGAGAGGCGTTTGCGTTCACGCCGAAAAGACATCCTGTCGTCATCCGAAGAGTGTATGGGCGACCTTTGCTGCATCTTGCTGAAGTAGAGGTGTCATGGGCGTCAAAAACGACCTTGTTGAAGGTGTGTCCTGTTCGGGCAAAACGTCTGTGGCAACAGAGCTTCAGCGACAAGGTTACCATGTCATTCATGGCGACAGGGAACTCGCCTATAAAGGTGACCCTAAGACCGGCTTACCTTTGCAAGAGCGGCAGGGTGGCGCGTGGGCCACGGATGTCGCTTTTGCTCACCGTCATCACCTCTGGTGTGTCGAGAGAGTAAAAGATTTGGCGGCCGATCAGAGCCATGCTGCCACCTTCTTTTGCGGCGGCGCCCGCAACATTTCCACTTTCATCGGCCTCTTTGACGCCGTGTTCATTCTCAAGCTTGATCGAGCCGCCTTGGAGAAGCGCCTGTCCGCGAGGCCAGAAGACGAGTTCGGTGGCAAAGCTGAGGAGCGGGCGTTCATCCTGGCGCTCCACGAGAGTGAGGATGACGTTTCGAAGGAAGGCATCGCAATCGATTCCACCCAGCCCGTCGAAGCGGTTGTTGCGGAGTTGTTATCCCACACCAACGCGTAGCAATTCCGGCATTTCCGACAGGGCAGCACGTCCACCAACTGTGTTCCGACGGTCACAATGCAGTGCACAATGACTTTTTGCTGCACATGCTCTTGTTCATCTCCCGTTCATCTGGCACCCTTTGGGAGTGATTTGCCGGACGCGCTTGTGCGTCGAGAGCGATCTGCCGCCAAACGCGGCTTGGCTTTAAGCCTTCAGTTTCATCTTTCTTTCGAGCGCGGGTGTGATGTCGCGCTTGTCGATTCGCGTCGCCTGTCAGCGAGTGCGGTTAAGTCTGGCGCCCAGCGCCGGCAGAATTGAGTCCGGGTGATCTCCGTTTTCTGGATCGCCCAAGCCGAAACGAGACCTGCTGTTTTCCTCCCAAGAGCGGCTGGTCTTTTTAAAGCTTGAGGAAATGACATGTTGGTCAAGATACTGGGCACGCTCGCCGCTGCCTCGCTCATCCTTTTGTCCCCGGTAGAGGTGAAGGCACAGGAGCGGGGATTGATCTGGGCGCCCGCCAAGAATTCCGACCGCTCCTATTCGGCGCGGCTGGGTGCAAAGCTGCCGACGGAAACGCCGCTGCGCGCCGGCCTTGAGATGGGCATGAGCGCGTCTGAGGGTGGTGCTGTGGTCGACACGCCGGTGAAGTTCTGGGGTGACATGACGTTGATGTCCACCAATCTGCCGGGTGTCAAGATCGCCAGAGACGTGGGCATTCTGATGAACGCGCTGACGGGCTCGGCCGCCGTGACGATGACGATGACGCAAAAGCGCGTCGCCACAGCCGATTTCGATGTGGAATCGAACCGAAACGTCACGCTGCGCTATGATGGCCATAGTCAGCAGTGGAGCGGGCTCGATGTGACGCAGTCCCTGCGGCTGACGCGCTCGGCGACCGGCACTGCCTTCGTCTTGACGGGCGCGAGCCGCGAGACATTCGACGAGTTCAGTTCCAGCGTCGCGCTCGAACAGAAGCTCTCCGACAATCTGACGGTAACAGGCAGTTTCGACCGGGGCTTTGAAGATCGTTTCCGCCCGGCGGTGCATGCAAACTACAAGATCAGGTGGTGAAGCGGCTCACTTGACCGCTTCATTCCTATTCTTGATATCACCCATGCGGTTCCACGCATCCAGACCCGCGATCTTGTAGGCCTCGGCAAGCGTCGGGTAGTTGAAGGTATTTTCGACAAAATACTCCACCGTGCCCTTGAGGTTCAACACAGCCTGACCGATGTGAACCAGTTCGGTCGCGCCTTCGCCGACGATGTGAACGCCGAGAAGCCGGCGCGTCTTCAATGAGAAGATCAGCTTCAGAAGACCAGTATCAAGACCCATGATGTGGCCGCGCGAGGTTTCCCGGAAGCGGGCAATCCCGCATTCGTAAGGAATGCCGCGTTCCTTCATTTCTTCTTCCGTCAGGCCGCAGGTGGAGATTTCTGGGACGGCATAGATGCCGTATGGGAAATACTTCTGCGGCTCCATGCCGATTGCGCCGACCGCGACGCGGGCCGCAATACGGCCCTGTTCCATGGAGGTGGAGGCAAGGCTCGGGAAGCCGATAACGTCGCCTGCGGCGAAAATTCCTGGTACGGAGGTTTCGAAGGTTTCCGGATTGACGGAAAGACGGCCACGGCTGTCGGCCTCAAGTCCGGCTGCCGCGAGGTTCAGCGTGTCGGTCGCGCCCATTCTGCCTGCGGCAAAAAGCACCATTTCGGTCACGATCGTGCGGCCATTATCCAGTGTGATCGACACCTTGCCTTCCGGCGTGTGTTCCACTTTCTCGGCCTTCTGGCCGAGAAGCAGCTTCATGTTCCGGTCGCGGAGCTGGTAGGTGAAATCTTCGACGATTTCCTTGTCGATGAAGTCGAGCATTGTGGATTTGGGATCGATCAGCGTGACGGCGGTATCGAGCGCGCTGAAAATGGTCGCATATTCGATGCCAATGACGCCGGCACCAATGACTACCAGGGAGCGCGGTAGCCTCTCCATCTGCAGCAATTCATCGCTGTCGATGACGGTCTTGCCATCAAACGGCATGTAGTCCGGTCTGAATGGGCGAGTGCCGACGGCGAGCAGAATGCTCTTGCCCAACACATGCATCACTTCGCCATCGTCTTTGGTGATCTGGAGTGTATCGGGCGCGAGGAAGCTTGCCTTGCCGCGCACGTGCTGCACGCGGTTACGGGCAAACTGGTGCTCCAGCACTTCGACTTCGTGGTTGAGAGTGATCAGTAGGCGCTGGCGCAGATCTTCGGCGCTGATCTCTTGCTTGACGCGATAGGACTGGCCATAAAAGCCGCGCTCGCGCCATCCGGAAAGATTGAGCGCCGTCTCGCGCATCGTCTTGGAGGGGATGGTGCCGGTATGAACCGAGACACCGCCGACGCGGCTGCCCTTCTCGATGACCAGGACCTTCTTGTCGAGCTTTGCCGCCTGGATGGCAGCACGTCTGCCGGCGGGACCGCTGCCAACAACAATGAGATCGTACTGGTTCATGAAAAAGCCTCTGGACGTAAGCCCGGTAGAATGCCGGGATGTGTGAATATCCGATGTGAGGATTTGCCGCGAAAAGCGTGATGCTCTCAGCCTGCGGAAATGATCTCCGCATTCGCACATCCGGATGTCGTGAGACCGCAGAGTGCAATGCAACAAATGCCTGCGTCAATCTGTAGCGCAGAAATCTGACGGATTCGTAACCGGCACAGAAAAAGCCGCAAATCGGCTATCGATCGATCAGGACGAGGGGCGGTCGCTTTGCTGGGCCTGATGCTGGTGCAGCTTTGCGATGTCTTCCCGCAATGCGGCGAGTTCGGCCAGAACCTTGAGATCGATCTTCTCGTGGAGAGAGAGAACTTCGAGCTCGGCCTTGAGGTTGACCTCGTAGTCCTTGGCTGCCTCAAACCGATCGCGTTCCGCCTGCCGGTTCTGGGACATCATGATGATGGGTGCCTGGATCGCGGCCAGCATGGACAGAATGAGATTGAGGAACACGAAGGGATAGGGGTCAAAGGCCTTTGTTGTCAGAACAATTGTATTGATGACGGCCCATACGGCCAGAAACACCAGGAAGCTGATGATGAAGCCCCATGAGCCACCGACGCGGGCGATGCTGTCCGCTAGCCTCTCGCCGACTGTGGATCCCTTCGAAAACTCAGCATTGGTGTCGGTGGAAATCAGTTGCTTCTGATGCGCCACCTCCAGAATCCGCTTTTCGACCTCACCGATCTGTCGGGAGGATCGCTTGAAGTGGGACAGGACGTAATCTGGAATGGCAGACATGATTCATCTCCGGCAATGCGTTGGCTGGAGATAAGCCCAAGGTGCCGGCAAGTTCAAACAAAATCGCGGGTTCGAAGGCGTCTTAACCGGATGGCGTGGTCTCGTGGATCCAGTTGAAGCCGGGGAAGAATCGCTCTTTTCCGAATTGGTCGCCAAACATCATGTCGAACTGCAGTTGCCGATATTCGCTGAGTGAAGATGGTAGAGTCGCAGGCGCAATCGACCAGTCCGGCACGCCCGAACCGTTTCGCTGCATCAGCATATGGCGATCGATGACGGAGTAGGACGCATGCACCTTGCCCAGCACGCCGGTGTAGAAGGGATCGTCAAAGCCCGCGGTTTTTAAGATGTGATAGGGCAGCAACGAGGGGCTGATCGTGCCGATCCGGTTCTGCAATCCTGCCTTTGAAGACCAGACCACCAGAGGCGTCTCATGCTCCGTCTTCATCGTGGCAAGCGGCGCGCGGCGGGTTGCGACCATGCCCGGCATATAGCCGCTTTCGACAAAGGCTTGCCCGAGCGGCGGCAGATGATCACCAAAAAGCACGATGACGGTCTCCCTCTCGCGACCCTTGGCCCAGGCGATAAGCCTTGCAAAGCTTTCGTCGGCTTCCGAAACGCCCTGCGCGTAGGTGGCGAGCGCATCGCGTGCATTGTCGGATAGATCACCTCTGACGGAGACGGCTTTCTCAGCATAGCGGTTCGTTTCATAGGGGCCGTGTCCCTGAAGCGTGACGGCAAAGAGAAACTGCGGCTTTTCGGCTGCATCAACCGTTTGGATGATTTCGTTCGTCAGTGCCGCATCCGACGCGAACGCCCCACGCTTTTCCATCGGCGGCAAGGTTTCTTCGGAGCGAAACTCCTCAAATCCGAAATGCTTGTAGACCTCACGACGATTCCAGAACCATTCCTGGAATGGGTGGACGGCGACTGCGGAATATCCCTCCGAGCGAAAGAAGGTCGCAAGCGAAGGAACAGGGCGGCGCACATATTGCTGATAGGGAATGCTGCCATAGGGCAGGAACGCATTGCTGAAGCCGGTCAGCGCTTCGAATTCGACATTTGCCGTCATGCCGCCAAACTCGGGCGAAAACACATGGCCTGACTGCATGGCGCGGATGCGCGGCATCGGATCTTTCGAGAGCGTGACATTCTCCAGACGCGTCGGATCCCACAGCGATTCGCTCATGATCATGATGACATCGGGACGCTTGGAATGGTTGACCGCGAAGGCGGAACTGTCGGACGCAATGTCCGCGATCGTCGCCTCGCCATAGCCATAAGGTGCTGTCACTTTCGCCATCGGGATATTGAAGGCGAAGGCCATGAGGAAACCGTTATGGCGATAGTTTTCCTTTTGATCCCACATCATCGGAATGATGTTGAGGCGGTCTCTGATCCAGGAATAGCTAGAATATTCCATCATGGAGCCAAAGCTGACGAAGAGTGGAACGGCAAGCGCCAGTCTCCAAATTCTAGCTTTGAACGACATCACAGGCATGGCACGCCGCGAAAGGCGCCACAGCATCACAATGGCAAACGCAGAGAGCGAAAGTGCAACCCCAACGGCGATTGCGGTCACGGGCTGAGCCTTCAGCATGGCAGGCAAAAGCTGAAGGATCTGGCGGCCGAACAGCAGGTCGGAAGGATAGAGCGGATCGGAAAGGTAAAGCTGCTTCTGGCTCGAGATGAAAGCCGGCAGGATCATTAGCGGGACGGCAACCAGAAGCGACTGGTAATGACGCCCGAAGACGGCATCAAGCGCCATGAGGCCGATGAAGACTGCTACGACCGTCGTCAGCCCAGGTCGTGCAGGTGACAGCAAAAAGGAGCCGACATCATGCAAGGTGCCGCGCGCGATCCATTCCATGCAGACGACGAGCAGCACCGCTGCGAGGACCAGATTGGCCAGCATTTGTGCATCGTTTGCGAGGCGGGCAGGGGACCGTGTCCACGGCTTTGAAAGGACGAGCTTCATCCTTTCGGTAACCGTTGTTCTAGGTACCGATTTCGTCACGTTTCTACTCCGGCAGTCTCGAAAGCAGGTGTGAATCACCTGTCATATAAGCGTCATCTAACTGTCACATGCGCGCAATGAACGCGACATGAACTATGCAAAATTCACAGGTCTCGAGGATAACCATCGCGTGAGCCGTTTATTTCGCGCATGCACCCGCCGGACCCTTCTTGACTGGCCATTGTTTTGAAACAGTTTATGCGGCGCGTTGCACTGTAAGAGCCGGCACGATATTGAGGAAGGCATGAGCACAGCACAGACCATTCCCCACACGTTCCGGATTGCGGTTGGACAATTCAACCCGACCGTCGGCGATGTCGCAGGCAACCTTGCCAAAGCGCGCGAGGCAAGAGCCGATGCGGCAGCGCAAGGCGCCGATCTTCTTCTGCTGACGGAGCTTTTCATCTCCGGCTACCCGCCAGAAGATCTGGTGTTGAAACCGGCATTTTTGAAGTCCTGCCTCAAGGCAGTGGAGGAGTTGGCCGCGGAGACCGCGGATGGCGGGCCGGGCGTCGTTATCGGCTTCCCGCGCCAGGGCGAAAAGGGCAGGCACAATTCGGTAGCTCTGCTCGATGGCGGTAAGATCGTCGCGTTGCGCGACAAGGTGGACCTGCCGAATTACGGCGAGTTCGACGAAAAGCGCGTCTTTAGCGAAGGCTCTATCTCCGGCCCCTATAATTTTAGGGGCATTCGCATCGGCATTCCGATTTGCGAAGAAATCTGGAACGATTTCGGCGTGTGCGAGACGCTGGCCGAGGCCGGCGCCGAAATTTTGCTGGTGCCCAATGGCTCGCCCTATTATCGCGGCAAGGTCGATGTCCGTCATCAGGTCGCCCTCCGCCAGGTCATTGAAAGTGGCCTGCCTCTGGTCTTTGTCAACCAACTCGGCGGCCAGGATGAACTGGTGTTCGACGGCGCGAGCTTCGGTTTCAATGCCGACAAGACGCTGGCCTTCCAGATGAGCCAGTTCGAAGCAACGTTGGCGGTCACGGACTGGAAACGCACGGAGAATGGCTGGCACTGCAGCCATGGTCCGGTTTCCCATATTCCCGAAGGCGAGGAGGCCGATTACCGGGCCTGCATGCTGGGCTTCCGCGACTACGTCAACAAGAATGGCTTCAAGAGCGTCGTTCTCGGCCTTTCCGGCGGCATCGACTCGGCCATCTGCGCAGCAATCGCGGTTGATGCGCTGGGCGAGGAGCGGGTGCGCTGCATCATGCTGCCCTACCGCTATACCTCGGAAGAATCGCTGAAGGACGCCGCCGATTGCGCCAGGGCGCTCGGCTGCCGTTATGACATCGTTCCGATTGCCGAACCTGTCGATGGCTTCATGACGGCGCTGTCGGATCTGTTCGAAGGAACGGAGGAGGGCATCACCGAGGAAAACCTGCAGAGCCGTGCGCGCGGCACGATCCTGATGGGTGTTTCCAACAAGTTTGGCTCGATGGTGGTAACCACCGGCAACAAGTCGGAAATGTCCGTCGGCTATGCCACGCTCTACGGCGATATGAATGGTGGCTTCAACCCCATCAAGGACCTCTACAAGATGCAGGTCTATGCCATCTCCAGATGGCGCAACGCCCACGTGCCGCCTGGCGCGCTTGGGCCTTCGGGCGAAGTCATCCCGGCCAACATCATTTCCAAGGCACCGTCCGCCGAGTTGCGTCCCAATCAGACCGACCAGGACTCGCTTCCGCCCTATCCGCTTCTCGACGATATTCTCGAGTGCCTGGTGGAGCAGGAAATGTCCGTCGACGAAATCGTGGCGCGCGGTCACGACGTCGCAACGGTTCATCGCATCGAGCATCTGTTGTACCTGGCCGAATATAAGCGCCGGCAGTCTGCACCTGGCGTGAAGATTACCAAGAAGAACTTCGGTCGCGATCGCAGGTATCCTATTACCAATCGATTCCGCGACAGGTAGGTCCGACGGGTCAGTGGGCAATCGCAACGGGAGGGACGATGCGAAGTTCAGTCGAGATATTCAATATCCGTACCCGCGAAGATCGGATTGTCTGGCAGACCGAGAAGCTTTTCGAAGCGCCGAACTGGTCTCCAGATGGGCAATATCTGCTGCTTAACAGTGATGGCGTGCTCTACCGCCTGTCCCTTGCTGGAGACATCTCGGTCGATAAGGTAGATACCGGGTTCGCGGTTCAGTGCAACAACGACCACGGCATTTCGCCCGACGGTTCTCTCTATGCCATTTCCGACAAGGTCGAGTTCGGCAAGAGCGCGATCTATGTGCTTCCATCCATAGGCGGCACGCCGAAACTGATGACGCGGAACCTTCCCTCCTACTGGCATGGTTGGGCGCCGGACGGCAAAAGCTTCGCCTATTGCGGGATCAGGGATCAGGTTTTCGATATCTATGCCATGGACATCGAAACCGGCACCGAAACACGTCTGACCCATGGCGAGGGGCGAAACGACGGTCCGGATTATTCGTCTGACGGTCAGTGGATCTACTTCAACTCCAGCCGCACAGGACAGATGCAGATCTGGCGGGTGCGACCGGATGGATCGGGCGTCGAGCGGATCACCGATAGCCCATATGGCGACTGGTTCCCGCACCCCTCTCCAAAGGGAGACAAGGTCGTCTTCATTTCCTATGATGGCGACGTCTTCGACCACCCGCGTGACCTCAATGTTCGCGTGCGGCTGATGGACCCGGATGGTGGCAACGTCGAAACGCTCTTCGATCTCTTTGGCGGGCAGGGAACGATGAACTCGCCCAACTGGTCACCGGACGGTGATGAGTTCGCCTATGTGCTATATTTTCCGGTTGGATAGACCTACGGCGCTTGCCTTCCGATCGGCAATTGCCGATACGCAACGTCGTCAGGTGCCTGCTCTTGGCAGGAGAATCGGGAATGCGGTGCAAGACCGCAACGTGCCCAACGCTGTAAGGCGGATGCCTGTTGCCATAAGCCACTGAGCAATCGGGAAGGCGGCAACCGGCAAACGAAGCCAAGTCAGAAGACCGGCCTGACACGATAGACCAGTCCGCGCGGACGGCGGCAGGTTGTGAGGAAGAGCGTTTGTGCCTATCTGACAGGCGCGCACGTGGTCTTTCTGCATTGTTGGGGATTGACGATGCGACCTGATGATACTGCACATGGCCCGGTGCCGGCCTATGAATTTGCCAAGGACGAAAAGGCTGCGGTCTACCGCGCCATCGAGACCCGCCGCGATGTCCGCAACGAGTTTTTATCCGATCCGGTTTCTGATGAACTGATCCACAAGCTGCTTTCCGCCGCCCACTCCGCCCCCTCGGTGGGTTTCATGCAGCCATGGAATTTTACTCTCGTCAGCGATGCAGACATCAAAAATGCCGTGTGGCAGGCTTTCAGTCGCGCCAATGAGGAAGCGGCCTTGATGTTTCCCGACGATAAGCAGTCGCTCTACCGAAGCCTCAAGCTAGAGGGCATCCGGAAGGCGCCGCTCTCCATCTGCGTCACCTGCGATCCGACAAGGGGTGGCGATGTCGTGCTCGGGCGAACGCACAATCCGCGCATGGATGTCTACTCCACCGTCTGCGCCGTGCAGAACCTCTGGCTGGCGGCACGCGCCGAAGGCGTCGGCGTCGGTTGGGTCAGTATCTTCCATGACGACGATATTCGAAAGATCCTGGGTATCCCTGAGCATATCGAAATCGTCGCATGGCTCTGCGTCGGCTATGTCTCGGAACTCTATGCTGAGCCTGAGTTAGCGGTGAAGGGCTGGCGTCAGCGTTTGCCGCTGGACGAACTGATTTTCAAAGACCGGTGGGGCGAGAAATAGCAAAGAGCCGACTTGCTAGCAGGCGTATTACGACCCAAAAATCCACTTGCCAGTCCTCATGGCCGGTGGCTTAGTTCACTCTCATTTCGAGAGGGGATCATATTATACCGATTGAAAACTGGCTGGCCTTCGTTGCCGCATCTGCCATCATGCTCGCCATTCCCGGACCAACGATCTTGCTGGTCATTTCTTACGCGCTTGGCCACGGACGCAAGGCAAGCAGCGCCACCGTTGCCGGTGTAGCGCTTGGAGACTTTACCGCCATGACGGCGTCCATGCTGGGTCTTGGTGCACTGCTCGCGACCTCCGCCGCTCTCTTCACTGTCTTGAAGTGGGTGGGTGCTGCCTATCTGATCTATCTCGGCATCAAGCTCTGGCGCGCGCCTGTCGGCACGTCGGCTGAAGGTGAGGGTGACGTGACGGGTCGCGAGCGTCCGCTGAAGATCTTCCTCCACACCTACATCGTCACGGCACTGAACCCGAAGAGCATCATCTTCTTCGTCGCCTTCCTGCCGCAGTTCCTGGTGCCAACCCTGCCGTTCTGGCCGCAGGTGCTTATTTTCGAAGTTACTTTTCTAGTGCTTGCGACTTGCAACGCCGCTCTTTATGGGTTGCTGGCAAGTGCGGCCCGCAACACCATTCGCAAGCCCTCCGTCCAGCGCGTCGTCAATCGCACCGGTGGTGGGCTTTTGATCGGTGCCGGACTGCTCGCGGCGGGCTGGAAGAAAGCCGTCGCCTAAACCGTCGCCATTCCGTGCGGCGCCGAGTTCTGGAATATATCAATGTCAGTGCCGCACATCCTTCTTGCCTTGGTCACCGTCTTCCTCTGGGGCTTCAACTTCGTGGTGATCAAGGTCGGCGTCATGGATATGCCGCCGCTGTTTCTCACAGCCTTGCGCTATCTCTTCGCAGCCGTGCCGCTGATCTTCTTTCTGCCGCGTCCCAAGGTTCCGTGGAAGCACATGGTCGTCTACGGCATGGTCATGGGCTGCGCGCAATTCGGCCTGCTCTATACGGCGATCAAATGGGGCCTGCCTGCAGGACTTGCCTCGCTCGTCATGCAGTCGCAGGCGTTCTTCACCATGGCGCTGGCCGTGACGATGCTCGGTGAAATTCCGCTGAAATCTCATATCGCCGGTGCCGCTGTTGCCTTTTCCGGTCTCGCAGTGATCGGCCTTGAACGTCTGGAACTAACCGCTCTTGTGCCTCTCCTCATGTGCGTCGGTGCCGCTTTCAGCTGGGCCATCGGCAATATCGTCAATCGCAAGGTCGGACGGGTCAACGCGATCTCCTTCGTTGCCTGGACGAGTCTCGCACCCGTTCTGCCGCTGATCGCGCTTTCGCTGCTGCTCGAAGGCCCGCAGGCGATTGGCGAAGGTTTGGCAAATGCCAACATGATGACGGTGGCCGTCGTTGCCTATATGGCCTATGGCGCGACGATTGTCGGGGCAGGGATATGGAGCTTTCTTCTGCTGCGTTATCCGGCAGGAACCGTCGCGCCGTTTTCTCTGCTGGTGCCGATCGTCGGCTTCCTTGGCGCCTACTTTGCCTTCGCCGAACACATCACCACGCTGGAAATTGTCGGTAGTGCGCTTGTCGTTGCCGGGCTGGCACTGAATGTGTTTGGCCGCCGGCTGTCTTTCGGTCGTGCGCCGTCCGGCAACGCGTGAGAGCGATCTGCAATTCCCTGTGCATTGTTGCGATGCGGCGGGGCATTTGTGGAAAACTTTGGTAAAGAGAGTGTTCGCCGCGCGATGAAGCGGCGCTTTTGATCATTGCAGTGCAGGGACGGGTCAACGTGCAGGTCGGTATCGACATGGGAACGCTTTCGGGCGGGCAGAGTGCCAAGCTCGATATTGAGGAACTGCTCGCCACGCGTTTGCTGGTTCAGGGCAATTCCGGTTCCGGAAAGTCGCATCTGCTGCGCAGACTGCTGGAGCAATCGGCCCCCTGGGTGCAACAGGTCATCATTGATCCCGAAGGTGATTTCGTCACGCTGGCCGACAAGTTCGGTCACGTTGTGGTGGATGGGGAGCGCACCGAAGCCGAACTTGCAGGGATTGCCAACCGTATTCGCCAGCACCGTGTCTCCTGCGTGCTCACGCTGGAGGGGCTCGATATCGAGCAGCAGATGCGCGCCGCCGCCGCCTTCCTCAATGGCATGTTCGATGCCGATCGCGAATATTGGTACCCGGTCCTGGTCGTTGTGGATGAGGCGCAGATGTTTGCGCCTTCCGTCGGTGGCGAAGTCACCGAAGATGCCCGCAAGGCTTCACTCGGCGCGATGACCAACCTGATGTGCCGTGGGCGTAAACGCGGTCTTGCCGGTGTGATTGCCACGCAACGATTGGCGAAACTTGCCAAGAACGTGGCGGCAGAAGCCTCCAACTTCCTGATGGGCCGCACCTTCCTCGATATCGACATGGCGCGCGCCGCCGATCTTCTCGGCATGGACCGTCGTCAGGCGGAAATGTTCCGCGATCTTCAGCGCGGCAATTTCGTCGCCCTTGGTCCCGCTCTCTCGCGGCGTCCGCTGCCGATCGTTATCGGCCCGGTGGAGACCTCGGCGCGCTCCTCGTCGCCGAAACTCATGCCGCTGCCGGACGCGCCGCAGGATGTGGAGGATTTGATCTTCACGCCAGATCCGGAAGAGTTCAATCGTCCTGTTGTCCGTCGCACGCCGCCAGCACCGCGGCCCACGACTGACATTCTCGCCGAACTTTCGCGCTCGACACCAGCGGCCATCGCACCGGCCTCTGAACAACCTTCACGTTCGAGCCAGCCGGAATTGACGCCGGAAGAGCGTGAGGAAAAGATTACGGCTGTTCTGACCGAAATCCTCGATGACCCGCAATCGGCCTATCGCACCGATGCTGTCCTCTATCAGGACTTTCTCGTTCGCGCCCGCATGCGCCGTATTCCGGGCACGCCCATGGCGCTATCGGAGTTCCGTCGCCAGATCGCGATTACGCGCTCTGGTGTGGATGTGGAGATGGCGGCAAGCGAAAATTGGCAGAAGGCTCTGGAGCTGTCCCGCAGCGTCTCGGATGACCTGCAGGGCGTCTTCCTGCTTCTGGTGAAGGCAGCTCTTGCGGAAGAGCCATGCCCCTCTGATGCGCGGATTGCACGCGCCTACGGTACCCATTCGGCGCGCCGCGCAAGACGACTGCTTGGATACTTCGAGGAGAAGGAACTGGTCGTGGTGCATGCGGACTTTTCCGGCAAGCGCATCGTGGCTTTCCCTGAGCTTGACGCCAAGACCGCGCCCGGCGACGCAGATGCGCCCGACGGTGATGTGAGCCTGGCCGCGGAATGACGTCGACCTTGTAAATCTCCAAATAGCCAGAATCGCCGGCCCAAAGAAAAAGGCGGGTCGCCCCGCCTTTCCAGGTCGTGAAGGTGAAGTCTTTTAGACTTCGTCGATGACCTTCTTGTCGTTTCTCGTGGCAAACAGCGAGCCGACGATGCCTGTCAGAAGGATCGCAACGGTGATACCGAGCGAGATGGACGGCGGGATCTTTGCGATGCCCAGCATGTCCGCCAGGAAGATCTTCGAGCCGACGAAGACCAGAACCGCAGCCAAGGCGTATTTGAGGTATGCGAAGCGGTGGATCAGGGCGGCAAGCGCAAAGTAAAGGGCGCGCAGTCCAAGGATCGCGAAGATGTTCGACGTGTAGACGATGAACGGATCGGTGGTGATCGCGAAGATCGCAGGGATCGAGTCGACCGCGAAGATCAGGTCGGCGATTTCGACCATGATAAGCGCCAGGAAAAGCGGCGTGACGAAGGTCTTCAACCGACCGGTCTTGGGGTCGGGCTGCTTGACGAAGAAACGCTCCTCATGAAGCTTCTCTGTGACAGGCAGGCGCGAGCGCAGGAACTTCAGGATCGGGTTCTTGCCAATGTCCTGTTCCTCGTGATCTGCCGAGAACAGCATCTTGATGCCCGTGAACACTAGGAAGGCGGCGAAGAGGTAGAGAACCCAGTGGAAGTTTTCGACGATCGCAGCGCCTGCGGCAATCATGATACCGCGCAGGACGATCACGCCGAGAATACCCCAGAGCAGCACGCGGTGCTGATACTGGCGCGGGATCGAGAAGTAGGAAAAAATCATGGCGATGATGAAGATATTGTCCATCGCCAGGCTTTTTTCCACCACGAAGCCCGTGACATATTCCATCGCCGGCTGCTGACCGGACTGGAACCAGATCCAGCCGCCGAAGGCCAAGCCGATGGCGATGTAGAAGCCCGACATCAGCAGGCTTTCCTTGATGCCGATTTCCTTGGAGTTCTTATGCAGAATGCCAAGATCGAGCGCCAGGAGGCCTAAAACGAGAGTGATGAAAATGCCCCACATCCATGTGGGGGTACCGAGAAAATCCGTAAACAGAAAGTCCATCAGTCAACCTTTGTCCGGACGAGGTTGGCTCAATGGTCGGGAACGTGATGAGAAATAGACGACGCCCCAACCTTGGAGACTCGACATCGCGTATTGTCCGGTAATACGCCAGAGGGGCCCGAGTCCTGATCACCAGGATGAAATGGGAGGCGCGGCGCAGGTTTCAAGAGGCTTTTATCGTTTTATCGTTGACATTTTTATGAAGCGCCCCTAGAAGCCGCTCCAACGCCGGGTAGCAATGCCCGGTGTGTTTCGTTGACTGCCTTGCAGTAAATAGCTGACGTTCGGCGGTCAACATCACCGACATGTCCCGTGGTCTCTCCATATCGCATGTGAGAAGCCTGTCAGAGGTTCTTCAACAGAACCTCAGAGGAGGGCGTGTTTCCTTAATCCGATCTGGCAACAGATCGGTATAAACTGTTGAGAAGGAAATACGATGAGCAAGCGCGAATCGTCCAAGTACAAAATTGACCGCCGCATGGGCGAAAACATCTGGGGTCGTCCGAAGTCCCCGGTCAACCGTCGCGAATACGGCCCCGGCCAACACGGCCAGCGCCGCAAGGGCAAGATGTCCGACTTCGGCACGCAGCTGCGCGCCAAGCAGAAGCTGAAGGGTTACTACGGCGAAATCCGCGAAAAGCAGTTCCGTGCAACCTACGACGAGGCCAACCGCCGCAAGGGCGACACCTCCGAGAACCTGATCGGTCTGCTCGAGTCGCGTCTGGACGCCATCGTCTACCGCGCCAAGTTCGTACCGACCGTTTTCGCGGCTCGCCAGTTCATCAACCATGGCCACGTCACAGTTAACGGCGTTCGCGTCAACATCGGTTCCTACCGCTGCAAGGTTGGCGACGTTATCGAAGTTCGCCAGAAGTCCAAGCAGCTCGCAATCGTTCTTGAAGCTGTTCAGCTCGCAGAGCGCGACGTTCCGGACTACATCGAAGTCGATCACAACAAGATGACCGCGACGTTTGCTCGCGTACCGGCTCTCGCTGACGTGCCTTACGCCGTCATCATGGAACCGCATCTGGTCGTCGAATTCTACTCGCGTTAATCCGCGTCCAAGTTCAGCAAAAAAGCCGGTCCCTGTGGCCGGCTTTTTTGTGCGCATTTTTTGATGAGAAAATTTCAGTCCTTGGCGCGAGGCCAAGGACTTTCACGGTCGGCCGCGCCTTCAGGCCGCGGCGACGCGCTGCGCCAGAAGTCTTTCGACAAGTGCTGCATCCAGCGTTTCGTAGCGATCGATCGTCACATCAGGTCCAAGCTCTGCCATCGGAACATCGGTGTAGCCGAAGGTCACGCCGATGGAGGGGATCTTGGCATTCTTGGCCGCAAGGATATCGTTGACGCTATCGCCCACCATCACGCTACGGGCCACATCGCCGCCAGCTTTCTCGATGGTTCCGAGGATATGACGGGCATCCGGCTTGCGCCACTCGAAGGTGTCTCCACAGGTAATCGTCGCGAAGCGGTCCTTCAGTCCGAGTTTTTCAAGCAGGGGAAGGGCCAGATCAGACGTCTTGTTGGTGCAAACGGCAAGCCGGAAACCTGACGCAGTCAGCCGATCCAGAGCTTCGGGAACGCCGGGATAAGGCTTGCTCTGACCCGGCATCTCTTCTTTGTAATGGGCAATGAACCGTTGGTGCAGCGGCTCCACGTCTTCCTTCGGCAACTCCTTGTTCCTCAGCGCAAAGGCGCGTTGGACCATGACACGAACGCCTTGACCGACGAGATGCGTCAGGTCGTTGAAGGTTACGGGCATAAGGCCTGCGGCAGCGATCGTGTGGTTCAGGCTGTCGATCAGGTCGGGGGCGGTGTCGACCAGTGTGCCGTCGAGATCGAAAATAACAAGGGGTGAAGTCAAAGAGGAAACCTCGTCTGTCTGTGTCAATATTGCGAGAACCTACAGCATCGGCCCGAAAATCGTAACCGATTTTCGGAAAAGCACGATGCGTCTTTTCAAGGTCTGAACAGAGCTTTGGGACCTTCCCTCGACCGATCTGGTACAGCACGTGATCTCGTTTCGAACGAAACCCTTGAATGGTCGATTTTGAAGCAGCAAAAGGGGCTTTCGTTTGAGTTTCTAGACGTGTAAACACACGCAGTCGCAAAGGTCGGGACCAGTCATCTGTCCTCTCCGATGCACAACCACCAGGGCGATTTGGTGCGGATAGTCACCGCGCAGCCCATGAGTCAATCGGAGTTGCAGGCGTATGGATGCCCGCGAAATGAAGATCAAGGCAGCAGAGGCTGCCCTTGCCCATGTTGAAGACGGCATGCGTCTTGGCATCGGTACGGGGTCCACCGCGGAAGAGTTTGTCCGCCTGCTTGCTGAAAAAGTATCGAACGGTTTGAGAGTCCAGGGTGTCCCGACATCGGAACGCACCGCGCGTCTGTGCGTCGAGCTTGGTGTTCCGCTGAAATCTCTGGATGAGCTGCCCGAACTCGATCTGACGATCGATGGCGCCGACGAGGTCGATCACGGTCTTCGTCTGATCAAGGGCGGCGGTGGTGCTCTGCTACGCGAAAAGATCGTCGCGGCCGCTTCGGCCCGCATGATCGTGATTGCGGATCAGACGAAGGTGGTCGAGACGCTGGGAGCCTTTCCGCTTCCCATCGAAATCAATGCCTTCGGCCAGATCGCAACCCGCATCGCAATCGAGAAACTGGCTTCCAAAATGGGCCTTTCGGGCGAGTTGAAGCTGCGTTCTTCCGAGGACGGACCGTTCAAAACCGATGGTGGTCATCTCATTTTCGACGCATCATTTGGCCGTATTCCTGATGCAGAAGCGCTGGCACGTCAGCTGAATACGATTCCCGGGATCGTCGAGCACGGACTTTTCATTAATTTGGCATCGCTTGCCATCATAGCAGGGCCGGATGGCGCCCGCGTTATGCAGGCGAAAATATAATAGGAGCGAGAGAGTTCATGGGTAAAATAGCGGGACTGGGCAAAGCTGCCGCTGCTTCGATCCTTATTTCCGGCCTCGTGTTCGGCACTGCCGCACGTGCGCAGGAAATTTCTGCAGAGCATATCGCTGCTGCAAAGCAGGCAATCACGGCACTGGGCGTGACCGATCGCTTTGACAACATTCTGCCGGGTCTTGCTGAGCGTCTGAAGTCTGAACTCATTCAGTCGTCGCCAAACGTCGAAGACCAGATTACTGCGACGGTCGATGCCAAGGCACTGGAACTCGCACCACGCCGTGCCGACCTGGAACGCGAAGCGGCGCTCACCTATGCGCGCGCCTTCTCGGTCGAAGAGCTGAAGGCCATTTCCACCTTCTACAGCAGCGATGCTGGCAAGAAGCTCCTCAAGGATGGACCGATCGCCACGCGTGAACTGATGAAGGCCGCCGACATCTGGGCAGCTGGTATCAACCGCGATCTCAACGCCTCCAGCATGGCAGAGCTTCAGAAGGTTGCCGGCGCTGATCTGCAGCCACTTCCTGCAAACGCATCCAACATTGGCGGCGCTCCTGGGGCGACGACTGCTCCACCTGCGGCCCCTGCGCCAAAGCCATGATCGCTGGCTGATCAATCAGTATTTTTCAAAGCCCGGAAGAGATTCCGGGCTTTTCTTTTGCCGCTACCGGCACCTATATGAGCATCAGGAAGATGCCTCGGCATTGCGCGCTTATAAGGCGCTAGCTTCGCTTAACAGGCTGATTTTCCACGCTGCGACAGTCGATAGTGTACGTCGTTCGAGCGGCTCGGCCGATGACAGGGGTTTATGATGACGTCCTATGATTACGATCTTTTTGTTATTGGCGGCGGCTCCGGCGGTGTGCGCAGCGCTCGTGTGGCAGCATCGCTTGGCAAGCGTGTCGGCATTGCCGAGGAATATCGCTATGGCGGCACCTGCGTGATCAGAGGCTGCGTGCCTAAGAAGCTTTTCGTCTACGCGTCGCAATATCCTGAGCATTTTGACGATGCCAAAGGCTTTGGCTGGACTGTCGGCGAAAGCACTTTCGACTGGAAAAAGCTGATTGCTGCCAAGGACAAGGAAATCGAGCGCCTTGAGGGTCTTTACCGCAAGGGTCTGGAAAACGCCAAGGCCGAGATCTTCGATAGCCGTGCAGAGCTTGTCGATGCACACACTATAAAGCTTCTCAGCACCGGAGAGACGGTGACGGCAGAGCGCATCGTCATTGCCGTCGGCGGCACGCCAAATGCTCACACATCCTTGCCAGGCCATGAACTGACAATTTCCTCCAACGAAGCGTTTCATCTGGAGGAACTGCCGAAATCCATCCTGATTGCTGGTGGCGGTTATATCGCTGTCGAATTCGCCAACATCTTCCATGGCCTTGGGGTCGAAACGACGCTGATCTATCGCGGCAAGGAAATCCTGAACGGCTTCGATGCCGACATGCGCAAGGGCCTGCATGAAGCGATGGAAGCCAAGGGCATCCGCATCATCCTGGAAGACGTGATCCAGGAGGTGAGCAAGGATGGGGCAGGCGGCTTCGTGGCCCGCACCAAGCAGGGCGCGTCGGTTCATGTTGGTCTCGTCATGCTGGCGCTTGGTCGCGATCCCAACACCAAGGGGCTCGGGCTTGAAAAGGCAGGAGTCGAGATCAATGAGAAGGGCGCGATCATTGTCGATGACTATTCGCGCACCAACGTCCCGCACATCTACGCACTCGGCGACGTCACCGACCGGGTACAGCTGACGCCCGTCGCCATTCATGAGGCGATGTGCTTCATCGAGACGGAATTCAAGAACAACCCGACAAAGCCCGATCATCACCTGATTGCGACTGCCGTCTTCTCCCAGCCTGAAATCGGCACGGTCGGGCTTTCGGAAGAGCAGGCGGCTTCGAAATTCGAAGAGGTCGAGGTGTACCGCGCGCAATTCCGCCCGATGAAGGCAACGCTTTCCGGTCGTCAGGAAAAGACGATCATGAAGCTTCTTGTGAACGCTGCCGACCGAAAGGTCGTCGGCGCGCATATTTTGGGGCATGAGGCCGGTGAGATGGCACAGCTTCTCGGCATCACGCTGAAGGCCGGTTGCACCAAGGACGACTTCGACGCCACCATGGCCGTCCACCCGACGGCTGCGGAGGAGCTGGTGACGATGTATTCGCCAAGCTACCGTATCAAGAACGGGGAAAGAGTATAACCGGGCTCTGCCTGTCGACAGGCTCGGCTTGCACGCCCTCGAATAGTCGCTCGTTGTGCTTCAACAGCGCAGCGAGCCGGTCGATGGCAACCCGCATTTCCGCTGTGTGTCGATCATCGTCGTTGACGGTGATCCACAGGTTGTGGGCGAGCTCCTCAATGATCTCACCGTCTCGCACCACGCCTGGCAGAGTGTCGCCGATATAGGCGGGCAACACGCCCTTGCCGGCCCCGCTCTGGATCAGGCGCGGCAAGAGCGCTGGCGCATTTGTCCATGTGTGGATCATCTGCTCCCGATTGCGAAACACCCACTTCTCCGCATCAGACGCCGCGACTTCTGTGCCGATTGAAATCCAGGGGGCGGATGCGGTCGTTGTCAGTCCCTCCGACCGGTAGGCGCAGTAATTGACCGTAACGGATTTGCGCACTGCGAAATTGCCATGCTGTGGGGGTGCGTCAAAGACCCCGATCATTCCGCGTCGGTAGGTCAGATCATCGTCGGGACCGAAGTGCTTGCAGCAAAGTCGAAAAGCGTCGTCTGGTCCGCGAATGGCGCTCGTGTTTTCTGCGATGAAACCCATCAGCCATATGTTGGAGGAAATCGAAACGATGGGTAGCGAGAAGGCATCGCCGTGCCACTGGCTGATCTCTGCTGCCGTCCGCCTCATATGTTGAACGCGTTCAAACAGGATCACGCCGTCGGGCGCCAGCTTGTAGCCCTGCTGGCTGCGGATGAAGAGCGTGCGTCCCATCATCCGTTCGAGAAAGAGCATCTTGCGGCCGATCGTCGGCGCGCTGATGCCGGTCAGGTTTGCCGCGCCTGCAAGACCACCCTCGGACGCAACGATATGGAAGAGTTTCAGATCGTCCCAGTTTACATCTGTCATGGAAGGCTCTCCGGCTGATAGGGCATTTATAGCCGGATCCGTCTGGCTTTGCATCGTTTGCCGGTGAAACGCGCCTTTCATTCCTGCATCTACGCCCGTCGCAGCCTCTGCCTTACCTCCTGTCGGGAACACAGGAGAAAGATCATGTTGCCGGAAACGATGTTTGCAATGGAGAGGATGACGCGTAACCAGGTCACAGAGAGGAACAGTGGCGATGATCACCGATGGGAGACATGGCCATCGACCCGTCTCGACCATTTCGGCTTGTTTCTCTGGCGCGTAGTGCAGCGGTTGTGCAGTCGCGATTAGCTGCAGAAACAACGACGTGAAGCACACGGGCTTCAATTCTAGGATAATCCAGAATTCCAAGCACTTTCCGCAGGTCCAAAAGCGTCGGTAATTGACTAGGCAAGCTCCCTGCAAAGGTTTATAAGCCGCTCAATTTTTAAAGGTGCGCACGCCCGCGCAATTTTTCGGGCGGGGAGACAGGTGAGTAGAATGGCACAGAATTGGACGCCCGGTAGCTGGAGACAGAAGCCCATCCAGCAGGTTCCGCAATATCCGGACGCTGCTGCGCTTGCAGCAACGGAAGCCCAGCTTGCAAGCTATCCCCCGCTGGTTTTTGCCGGCGAAGCACGCCGTCTGAAGAAGCAGCTTGCCAGCGTTGCAGAAGGCGAAGCCTTCCTTCTGCAGGGTGGCGATTGCGCCGAAAGCTTCCTGGAGCATGGTGCCGACAACATCCGTGACTTCTTCCGTGCCTTCCTGCAGATGGCCGTTGTCCTGACCTATGGCGCGCAACTGCCCGTCGTGAAGGTCGGCCGCATCGCCGGTCAGTTTGCCAAGCCGCGCTCGTCCAACATCGAAGCGCAAAATGGCGTGGAGCTGCCGTCCTACCGTGGTGACATCATCAACGGTATCGAGTTCAACGAAGCCTCGCGCATTCCGAACCCCGAGCGCCAGCTGGATGCCTACCGCCAGTCGGCTGCCACGCTGAACCTGCTTCGCGCTTTCGCCATGGGCGGCTATGCCAATCTGGAAAACGTGCATCAGTGGATGCTCGGCTTCGTCAAGGATTCCCCGCAGGCGGATCGTTACCGCAAGCTTGCTGGTCGCATCTCCGAAACCATGGACTTCATGAAGGCGATCGGCATCAGCGCCGAAAACAATCCGAGCCTTCGCGAAACGGACTTCTTCACCAGCCACGAAGCGCTGCTTCTCGGCTATGAAGAAGCATTGACCCGTATCGACTCCACGTCGGGCGATTGGTACGCGACCTCCGGCCACATGCTGTGGATCGGTGACCGTACGCGCCAGCTCGATCACGCGCATGTGGAATATTTCCGCGGCATCAAGAACCCGATCGGTCTGAAGTGCGGCCCGTCGCTGCAGCCGGACAATCTGATCCAGCTGATCGACGCTCTGAACCCTGCCAACGAAGCAGGACGCCTGACGCTGATCTGCCGCTTTGGTCACGACAAGGTCGCCGACCATCTGCCGAAGCTGATCCGCGCCGTTGAGAAGGAAGGTCGCAAGGTCATCTGGTCCTGCGACCCGATGCACGGCAACACCATCACGCTCAACCATTACAAGACGCGCCCATTCGAGCGCATTCTGTCGGAAGTGGAGAGCTTCTTCCAGATCCACCGCGCGGAAGGGACACATCCAGGCGGCATCCACATCGAGATGACCGGCAAGGACGTGACGGAATGCACCGGCGGTGCGCGCGCCGTGACCGCCGACTCGCTGTCCGATCGCTACCACACGCACTGCGACCCGCGCCTCAACGCCGATCAGGCTCTGGAACTGGCGTTCCTCCTGTCCGAGCGGATGAAGAGCGGTCGCGACGAAAAGCGCCTGGCCGTCGCCAACGCCTGATCTCATTGACATGCAGGCATACAAAAGCCGCCGGAGCGATCCGGCGGCTTTCTTGTTTTAAGCAGAGTTATTGAACCAACACGGGCTGCATGCAGCGCAGATCCGTCACCCGCACATCCGCTTCACCAATCTTCACGCCCAGCACGAGCAAGGTGTTGTAAAGTAGCTCATCGATCGGTTTCGTCGCAGCACCCAGCGTATCGGCAAGCGCTGCCTGGAGAACCGTTGGTGAGCCAATCGTCAGGAACAGCACGTTGATATCGAGATCGAGCTTCTTCAGAAGCGATGTAACGAGCGATGTGGAGACATCCTTCGTCGAGACCTGTTTGATTTTGCCGAGCTGGATTTCCGATTGATAGAAGGTCAGTCGGCTCTTCGTCATGTTGCCGCTGTTGATCTGCGCCATGCCGTTGATCCTGACCACGGCAGAATCGACGATCGACGCTTTGGTAACGCGTGGCGTGCGCCCGAAATTATTGAATGCACCGGTGTCGACATTGCCGAGCGATATCTCAGCAAGACCCGGCACCACATCAATATCCACCGCGCCATTACCAGGCGTCATGCAACGGATGTCGGCAAGCCGTGCCTCCGCATTCGCCACCTCGACATAAAGAGGGATTTGAATCTGCAGGCCGAGAAGTGCTTTCAATCCTATCACGGAAGTATCGACGGCGAGGCGTGTCTGTGCCGTGCGCACAACGGTGCCGGATGCGCCAACAGCCAAGGGCGGGGTGCTGACCGGAGGCTCGCCCACGGCAAGCGTGATCTTGGTTCCCGCAAGCCCCGGAACGGACGCGCCCGCATTGATCGCAATCTGCTTGCTTCCGTTGCCGGCAACGGCTGCAGCGGAGATCAAGTCGAAGACACCTGCCGTGACCTTGAGGTTTTCGCTGTTTCCGACCATCGAGTCCATAAATGGACCGAGATTGACGATCTTCTCAAGAGGAAGGCTGATGCTGCTCTTGTTTGCCGTCCGCTCCAGGGTCTTGATGGCAGCCGCGACGGAGGGCGACAGGCCGCTGGTGCGCCCAAGGGCGCTGAGAAACTTGCTGACGGTCACATCCGTGGCGAGCACCTCGCGGTAGGTGCCAGCCTGCAGGCCGAGGTCGACCGCCAGGACATCGATGACCTTCAACAAATTGACGTCGGCGCTGACGAGCGCCTGATAATCCATCAGCTTGAGACTGACGGACGAACCCAGGAGTCCACTGAGAAGCGAATTGAGGATGCCTTCATTGAGTGACAGCAGACGCGACCCCACGGAGAAGGCCGCTACGCGCTGTGCTGCCGCCGTTCCGACTGCCGAAACCTTAGGTGGCGTGGTGAAGCTCGACGCGAAAAAGAGCGCCCCTCGTTCAACGATCTCAACCTTCACCGCATTGGGCGGTGTGGCATTTGCAACAAACCGCTGGCCGACCTCAGTATTCGGGTCAGGCACATAGCGCCCCTTGGTAAGCTCGGCGTAGCCGTCCATACCAGGCACTTCACCGTTTATATCGAGAGGCACGATTCCCGTATCCGTCAGCACGCCGGCCGGAATTTTGACGCCCAGCTTTTTGCCATTGAGCTTGAAGTGCTGCAACACCGCCTGTTCCGGATTGGGAGCGCCAGCAGCAGAAATAGCGGCAAGATCCGCCGTCTGTTGAAGCTCCCGCTTTTGCAGCGTCAGCGCCCCGTAATCGACGCCGAGTGCCAGAATGCCGGCAAAGAGCGGTGCGGTGAGCCCGGCCATGATGGCAATGTTGCCGGATGTGTTTTGCCAGAAACGCGATTGCCGAAATCCTGCTTTGTCCATGTCAGACCCCTCCGATCCGGATTGTCGAGAAACGCTTGATGGTTTTTTCCGGAAGGGCGTAGGAGTAGAGGCTCCAGATCGGTAGCTCCGTCGCATCGTACTCCACGGTCACGGTGAACTGATTGCTATTGCTGAGATCGCTGCCGACCGTCACATGGAAATAGCGCTTGTCCATGAAGGCGTAGCCGAGAGCGCTTCTGGACACGAAGTCCTTTGCCAGCGCCTCGCGTTCGTTGTTGTTCAATCCGGCAATGGCGGTTCTGGCGGCATCGGCCGCCACCTGCTGCACGGAATAGGCGGTCATCAGATAGATGCCGTAGGCAATCATGGTCAGCAGGACCAGCAGAAAGATAGGGGCAATAATCGCAAATTCGACGGCGGATGAGCCAGCACGATTACGAAGCATTCTTGCCATAAGTCCCACGGCACCCTCCGATACGCTTGTTGCGTTATTTTCGGATATGCTAATTCAAGCGGGTTGTTTTTTTCTTAATGGCAAAGCTTTGGGTTGTGTGCCACTTTGGGATGGTCCCAATATGCCTTCATAAGTAGCGAAGATGATGGGTAACGGTTATCCGGCATAACAGGCGGACATCATTCGTCGTCTTCAGATCAGCCGCAGGCCTCTGAAGCTCACATGCCCGTCCTTGCCGATAATGATATGATCATGCACGACAATTCCAAGTGGCTTTGCTGTATCGATGATGGTCTTCGTCATATCGATATCGGCCTTGGACGGCGTCGGGTCTCCACTGGGATGATTGTGGACGAGGATAATCGCCGTTGAGGAAAGCTCCAGTGCGCGCCGCACGAGCTCGCGTGGATAGACGGGCGTGTGGTCCACGGTGCCATAGCCTTGCACTTCATCGGCGATGAGCACGTTGCGCTTGTCGAGAAAGAGAATGCGAAACTGCTCTCGCGTTTCGTAGGCCATGGCGGCATGGCAGTAATCGATGACAGACGACCACGAACCGAGCACCTGCTTGTTGCGGATTTCGCTTTTCAGCATTCTCTGTGAGACCGACGCGACGAGTTTCAGATCCAGTGCCACAGCCTCTCCGACGCCGCTGACTTCCTGCAAAAGCGCTGGCGGTGCGCCGAGAACGCCGCCAAGCGTGCCGAACCGGGCGATCAGCGCCTTGGCGATCGGCTTTGTATCGCGGCGCGGAATGAGCCTGAAGAGCAGAAGCTCAAGGAGTTCGTAGTCGGCGAGCGCCACATCGCCAATATCGCGATATTTGGCTCGTAGTCGTTCTCGATGACCGTGATAATGCGCGATCTCCTCACCGCCTCTGGCCTTCGTCTTGGCGGAATTTGGGGCAGGTGAGGTCTCTCTGGGAAGGCCAAGGTCTACCGAAGTGCCAAACAGGTCACCCGCCCCAGAGGTTTCGCCAAATGCTGATGCTTTTCCGGTGTCGGGCGAGGGACCTTTTGCCATCTGGCGATAACTCTCCCGTTAGAGCGGTGGTAGGCCGGGCCGGTCGAAGCCGCCCGGCGACAAGGTGAAGACTTCGCAGCCTGTCGCCGTCACGCCAACGGCATGCTCATATTGGGCGGACAGCGATCTGTCACGCGTCACCGCCGTCCATCCGTCCGAGAGAACCTTCACATGCGGCTTGCCAAGGTTGATCATCGGCTCGATGGTGAAGATCATGCCCTCACGAATTTCCGGGCCATCGCTTTCCTTGCCGTAGTGCAGGATATTCGGCGTATCGTGGAAAAGGCGCCCGACGCCGTGGCCGCAGAAATCCGTCACCACCGAGCAGCGTTCCGCTTCAGCATAGGCCTGGATGGCAGCACCGATGGCGCCGGTCCGCACGCCAGGTCTCACCGCAGCAATGCCGCGCATGAGGCACTCGTAAGTGACTTCGAGCAGGCGCTCGGCGGACCGCTTGATCTGTCCAACGGGATACATGCGGCTCGAATCGCCATACCAGCCGTCGAGCAAATAGGTCACGTCGATATTGACGATGTCGCCTTCGCGTAGCGGCTTGTCGTCTGGAATTCCGTGGCAGACCACGTGGTTGATCGAGGTGCAGACGGATTTGGTATAGCCGCGGTAATTCAGCGTCGCGGGAAGCGCGCCATGATCGGCCCCGAATTCGAAGACGAAGCGGTCGATTGCGTTGGTTGTGATCCCTGGCTTGACCATGTCGGCAAGCGCATCGAGGCAACGTGCCGTCAACTGACTTGCCTTGCGCATGCCCTCGAAGTCTTCGGCATTATAGAGGCGGATGACGCCCGTGTTCTTCATGGGGGCGGATGCCGCTTCGATATAGGTGACCATTCTATCGCTTTCTGTCTTACTTTCACCTGCGTTCATAAAGCAGCAGGGGGCCAGTCGTCTATTGCAACCATCCGGTTCGCGACGATTTCCAGCGGCGAAACCTCGCAAGCCATGGCATAGGCCTCCACACCGCGCCGCATCGCGCGTTGAAACGCGACGGCATAAACCGGGTCGAGATCGGAGCAGATTCGCATCTGATGGCAATCTGGACGCTGGATCAGATAGAGCATGACGGCGCGGTAACCGGCTTCTGCCGCATCACCCAGTTCTTCAAGATGTTTGGCGCCGCGCTTCGTCGCTGTGTCCGGAAACTCCGCGAGCCCGGCCTCCCGCACGAAATGCACGTTCTTGACCTCGACATAGGCATCCGGTCTTCCAGGCGCCGAAAGCAGGAAATCGATGCGAGAATTGATGCCGTATCGCTGCTCGCGTTTCAGCACGTCGTAGCCGCGTAGCGACGGAATTCGATTTGCAAGGATTGCCTCTTCCGCAAGCCGGTTCGGCATCCCTGTGTTAATGCCCACCACCGTTTGATCCGCTTCCACCATTTCCAGCATGTGACGATATTTGCGCGTCGGGCTGTCATGCTCGGAGAGCCAAATCCTGGACCCGGGGGTCGTCAGTCCACGCATGGAGCCCGTATTCGGGCATGATCCGGTGATCGCCGTTCCGTCATCCAGAATGGCGTCGAAGAGGAAGCGTTTATAGCGGGAGACGAGCGTGGCGGGCACGAGGGGAGAATCAAAGCGCATGGCGCAAGTGTCTTCCCATGGCGTCGGTCATTCAAGCACATAGGTGCCTGGTGCATCGCAGAGCGGGGTGAGCCCACCATCTCCTGGAATGCGCGCTCCGACCATGTCTTTGCTCTGTCGTTCAAGCCAGTCCTGCCAATGCGGCCACCAGGAGCCGGGATGAACGCTGCTTTCCCGCTGCCAGTCGTCAAAGTCACCGACAGGTGAGGCTCCGGTCAGATATTGATACTTGCCAGCGTCAGGCGGGTTCACCACACCTGCGATGTGGCCCGAACCACCCAGCACGAATTCGACCGGCGCGCCGAACGTCTTTGCGCCCTCGAATACCGATTTTGCCGGAGCAATATGGTCGTCGCGCGTGGCGAGATCATAGATCGGAATAGTGACGTCCCCGAGGTTCAGCACCTTGCCATCCACCACCATCCGCCCTTCGGCCAAATTGTTTTCCAGATAGCAGTTGCGCAGATAGAAGGAATGAACGGCCGCGGCGACGCGGGTGGAATCGGAGTTCCAGTAGAGCAGATCGAAGGGTGGAGGCTGGGTACCACGCAGATAGTTGTCCACCATATAGGGCCAGATCAGATCAGACGCGCGCAGCATGTTGAACACACTCGCCATGATCGCGCCATCGAGGTATCCGACCGCTTTCATATGTACATCGAGCGCAGCAAGCTGAGGCTCGTCGATGAAGATCTTCAGATCGCCCGTATGGGTGAAGTCGGTTTGTGCGGCAAGCAGCGTGGCACTGCGGATGCGATCGTTTTTTTCCTTGACGTGAAGGGCGAGGGTGGCAGCAAGAAGGGTACCGCCAATGCAGTAACCCACCGCGTTGACATGCCGTTCGCCGGTGGCCTCTTCGATTGCGCCAAGCGCAAAATCGATGCCCTCACGAATATAGTCGTCCCAACCTTTTTCCGCATGGCGCGCGTCAGGATTGACCCAGGAGATCATGAAGACGCTGTGGCCTTGATCGACGCACCATTTGACAAAGGATTTTCGTGCGTTGAGATCGAGAATGTAGAACTTGTTAATCCATGGCGGGATGATGAGAAGAGGGCGCCTGAACACCCTTTCCGTTGAGGGGGCGTATTGGATAACCTCGCAGAGCGCACTGCGGGCAATCACCTTGCCTGGAGAGATCGCGATGTTCTGGCCGATGACGAACTGGCTGTAGTCGGTGTGGCGAAGCCTTAAGTGTCCGTTGCCAGCCGCCATGTCTTCCGCCAGCTGTGCCATTCCTTTGACGAGGTTTGCCCCGCTGGTAGCAACCGTCTCGCGAAACACTTGAGGATTGGTGAAGGCGAAGTTGGCTGGTGAGATCGCCTCCGTCACCTGCCGCATATAAAAGCGCGCCTTTTCGCGGGTCCGCTCATCCAGACCCTCGGCCTCTGTGACCATCTTCTCCGCCCAGTCGGCGGTGGCGAAATAGACCTTCTGCAGAAAATCGAAAAAGGGGTTCGCCTGCCAGTCACTATCGGCAAACCGTTTGTGGGCGCTTCGGGTTTCGGTCTGTGGTTTTTGCGCGCCAGCTTTGGTCTGCTGCTCGGATAGCCGCATTACCGATTCTTGCCATATCGCGAAATAGTTCGATAGAAGGTGGGTCTGCGCCTCCACGGATCGCTGCGGCTCCGCCATCCAATATTCGGCCACGTCCGACAATGTCTGGAAGACATCGCTTATTGGAGTTGGGCTCGTCTGCGGAATCTCGCCGCGCTCTCTGGGAGCGAGCCACTCGGAAGCAGCCTTGCCGAGATTTTCCACAGCCCTTGCAATGTTCATGGCAAAGGCCTGCGGATCGCGGAGAATATAGGCATCGGCAGATTTGGGATCGAAACTGAACCCTTTGTCCTCAGCATCGTCGGGTCCGCCTCGACTGCCGGCCATACGTTCTCCTCCGCGGCAATTTTTGTATTTGCACATTCTGTACGAAAACGAATACAAGTTCCAGCAACACGGGCGCCGGGACAGTGCGTTCGACACGCGATAGATACCTTACAGGTGGGGCAGGAAAATGGGCAAGCATTCGGGAAGCGTAAAAACAGCATCTATGCTGTTGGTTTGCGGCTTGGTCCTTCCTTTGGCTGCCTGCACCACGCCCAAGCCTCTCGTCAATCCGGCCCATATGGAGCGCCCCAAGGCGCAGATTGTCGGCCCACAGCCTGTCAGCAGCGGCCCTTTGCAGAAGCGTGATACCGGCAATTTCCCGACCTTTGCCAAGCCGATGACGGCTGCCATGCCGCAGATGGAAGAAAACGAAGCTTCCACCATGGAGCAGAACCTGACTGCACTTGGCGCTGCCCGTCGCCGTGGTCAGATCACCGAGGCGGAATACAAGCGCCGCGTTGCAGAGCTTCGTGCGCTTTCAGCGCAGCAGCAGCCGACGGCAACGCCCGCTGCCTCCCAGTAAGCGAACAAAATCAACATTCTTCGTCGCTTCTAACTGGAGATGAGGATGGGCCGCAGCGTTGCCACGGCCCCATCACCGATCAATGCAGCGATGCACTCGCCGCCGGACGTTCCTGTCTGTCATGGAGCGCGAACTTGTCGATCATGTCGGCGCTCGCCTTGTTGAAGCCCATGACCTCGACCTCGACGCCCGCCTTGCGATACTTCAAGATGACCTTGTCCAGTGCGCCCACTGCGGTGATATCCCAGAGATGCGCGGACGAAACGTCGATGACGATCTTCTCGGCCTGCTCGGCGAAATCGAACGCACCGATGAGGTTTTCCGCTGAGGCAAAGAAGATCTGACCCTCGACGACATAGGTGACCGTCTTGGCGCCCACATCCTCGCTTCGCGTGACACGGAAGAGCTTCGAGACCTTGCCTGCGAAGAAGATGCCCGACAGCAGCACGCCGACGATAACGCCCTTGGCAAGGTCATGAGTTGCCACCACGGTGACGACCGTTGCCAGCATGACGACAGACGAGGGCAGCGGGTTGCGTCTCAGGTCGAGGATAGAGCGCCAGGAAAAGGTGCCGATCGACACCATGATCATTACCGCGACGAGTGCGGCCATCGGAATGATCCGAACGAGGTCGTCCAGCACGACGATAAGGAACAGCAAAAAGGCACCGGCGACGAAGGTCGAGAGCCGCCCACGTCCCCCGGACGTGACGTTGATCACCGACTGGCCGATCATGGCGCAGCCACCCATGCCGCCGATCAGGGCGGAGGCGATGTTGCCGGCACCCTGGCCGACGCATTCCTGGCTCTTGTTGCTTGGTGTATCTGTCATGTCGTCGACGATTTGAGCCGTAAGAAGGGACTCAAGGAGACCGACGGCTGCGAGCGTGACGGAATAAGGAAAGATGATCTGCAGCGTTTCCCATGTCAGGGGAACCTGTGGAATCATCAGGACTGGAAAGGTCGATGGTAATTCGCCAAGGTCTCCGACAGTGCGAAGATCCATGCCCGTCCACCATGCGATCGCAGTCAGCACGGCAATGGCAACGAGCGGCGAGGGGATCGCCTTCGTGACGTAGGGAAAGAGATAGATGATGGCGAGGCCCGCCGCGATCATCACGTAGGTCAATGCCGGAACGCCGATCAGTTCAGGCAACTGCGCCATGAAGATCAGGATGGCGAGTGCATTGACGAAGCCGGTAATGACCGAGCGAGAGACGAAGCGCATGATGCGTCCGACTTTCAGCCAGCCTGCAACGATCTGGATCAGGCCCATCAGGATGGTTGCGGCGAAAAGATATTGAAGCCCATGGTCTTTGACGAGCGAGACCATGACCACGGCTGTCGCAGCCGTCGCAGCAGAGATCATGCCGGGACGTCCCCCGACGAAAGCTGCGACGCAGGCAATGGCAAACGAGGCGTAAAGCCCGACTTTGGGATCGACGCCGGCGATGACGGAAAAACCGATCGCTTCGGGAATCAGCGCAAGCGCGACGACGATGCCGGAGAGCACGTCTCCACGAATATTGGAGAACCACTCCTGACGGTAGTGTGAGAAAGTTTGCATAGATGAGTTACCACAGTTGATGCAACGGGCCGAGCAGAACTCGGTCCTCAAAAGATGAAACAGGTTGCGTTGCTGTGTTGTCTGGCGGATCGGCGGCCAGAAGAGCCACCCGGATTTTCACCGGGTCCTTGTGGATAATTGCTCTATAATCGAGATGTCGACGTGCTGCAACCGGCATCGTTTTGCTGAAACGCCTGAAGCACCGTCGCTGTCCGTTAACGAAATCCTACTTGGATCTGCTGTTTTTGACCCATCCCGCCAATCTGGCGATAACCCATTTTCTTAAACGAAAAGAGTATCTTATCGTCTAAAACTTGTTTCCAGGGAGGCCACTTGATGGCAGGCGCTGGGGAGCGTGATGATGAAGTGCTTATTTGTAGTTTTGATCCTGACCGCAACGGTGTTTACACCAGCAGAAGCCAAGGCGCCTTACATGTTTGGCGCCTCGCTGACACATTTGAAGTGGGATAAGTAAGGCCCGTCAGTCGTTACCGGCGGCGTCGTTAAGCGCATCGAGATCGGGCACAGTGATATGCCGGTTGTTCTCGATCTGAATAATGCCCTCTTTTTTCAGCTTGGTCATCTGACGGCTGACGGTCTCGATCGTAAGACCAAGGAAGTCCGCAATATCGGCGCGTGACAGCGGCAGGTCGAAGCAGGACACGTCACCCTTTTCAGGATCGATGTGCGTGGCGATGAGATGCAGAAAGCTTGCGACCTTTTCCTGCGCGGATTTACGACCGAGCGTCAGCATCCAGTCCCGCGCTTCGTCCAGTTCCTTCAGTGACTGGCCGTGAAGCTTGCGCTCCATGTTCGGCACTTCGCCAATCATCCGGTCCACCACACGCCGTGGAAACAGGCAGATCTCCACATCGGTGGCGGCTTCGGCGGTCATGCTGCTTTCGGCATTGAAAGGGCGCCCGAGAAAATCAGGTGCGAACTGCAGGCCGACGATCTGCTGACGGCCGTCCGACATCATCTTCGACAACTTGATGACGCCACTGAGAATATTGGCGTAGTAGGGCACGAGTTCGCCCTGGCCAAGCAGTTCGTTGCCGGTTTCGAACCTCTTGCGGCTGGACTGACGGTTGAGCTCCAGAAGCTGCGCTGGCGTAAGAACTCCACAAAGGCCGCCATGGCGCGCCTCACAGGAACGGCACACGACGGGCATGTCTGAATTGTGGATAGTTCTCTGCAGCGTGTCCATCGCGTCACGTCCAAGTCGAACGGGTCCGATCGCAGGCGCGATCTCAAAAATCCCCGTCAAATCAAGCCCCCGAAGCCCATGTCCCCACATCGCTTCTGATACGTTTGTTTATTAGCTAATTTGATCGAAGTCAAAGTTGCAAACTGTCGCAGCATGTATCCCTAAGTCGCAGAATTGATACATGTCAGGAAGCGAGCGCGATGGCTGAGCATTTGTTGAAGAAATATTCCGCGGCCGTTCCCCGCTACACGAGTTATCCAACGGCGCCTCACTTCCATCTGGGTATAGGAGCCAGGGACTATTCATCCTGGCTGCAAGCCCTTGATTCGCAGCATCGCCTCTCGCTTTACATCCATATTCCCTATTGCGACCGGCTCTGTTGGTTCTGTGCCTGCCACACCAAACACACGCTTCGCTACGAGCCGATTGCCGCTTATCTGAAAGCGCTGCACTGCGAAATTCAAGCGGTCGGGCGGCTGGTGTCGAAAGACGTCCGCGTTACCGCCGTACATTTTGGTGGGGGGTCGCCAACGATGGTCAGGCCGCAGGACTTGATTGCGCTGATGGACGCTCTGCGTTCGACGTTCTCATTTTCGGATAACGCCGAAATCAGCGTCGAGATGGACCCGAACGATCTCGATCAGGGGCGCTACGATGCCCTGGCTGCAATCGGCATGACGCGGGCAAGTCTTGGCGTGCAGGACTTCGACCGGAAAGTGCAGAAGACAATCAACCGCATACAGACCTTTGAACAGACGAGATCGGTGGTGGATGCGGTCAGGGCGCGTGGCGTGCACTCTGTCAATTGCGACGTGCTCTATGGCCTGCCGTATCAAACGCTCGAAACACTGCGCGATACCGTCGACAAGATCATCTCTTTGGACCCCGATCGCGTGGCTCTCTTTGGATACGCGCATGTGCCGTGGATGAAGAAGCACCAGACGATGATCCCGCAAGAGGCGCTGCCGGATGCTATTGCGCGATACAGGCAGATGAAAACCGCAGGCGAAATGCTGGTGCAGGCGGGTTATGAGGCGGTCGGCATCGATCACTTCGCCAAGCCAGGTGACACACTGGCGAAAGCGATGGAAGAGGGAGAGCTTCGCCGCAATTTCCAGGGCTATACCGATGACAGCGCCGACGCCCTGATCGGGCTTGGTGCCTCGTCCATTGGCAAGTTGCCGCAAGGCTACGTCCAGAACATGGTTGCGACGGGTGAGTATGAACGCATGGCTAAAACCGATGGTCTCTGCATCGCTCGTGGCATTGCACTTTCTGTCGAAGACCGGGTGAGGGCCTTCGTGATTGAAAGGATCATGTGCGATTTCTCGTTCGATCTGTCGGCGCTTGCCGCGCTCTTCGGTCCTGCGTCTCTCCCAGCCGTGGAGGAAGCTCAGCAATTTGCGGAAGGTGATCGCGACGGGCTTGTCCATATCGAGGCCGGTCGTTTTGCCCTGACGGAAACGGGCAAGCCGTTTGCTCGCAGCATTGCCGCAACCTTCGATACCTATCTCTCCAACGGGCGAGGGCGTCATTCTCTGGCGGTTTGAGTGTAGGGTGTAGGCAACACACATCGCCCAAAATAGAGCGAAGCATCACGAAAGCATTGGCTTTTTGGTGCAACTTCCCTATGTGGTGCGTCTGAAGAGACCTTTATAATTAAGAACACAAAGGATTACGGGCGTGACAGCTACATTCGATAAGGTTGCCGACATCATCGCTGATACCAGCGAAATCGATCGCGAAACCATTACGCCGGAAAGCCATACGATTGACGACCTCGGCATCGACAGCCTCGACTTCCTCGATATCGTTTTCGCCATCGACAAGGAATTCGGCATCAAGATCCCGCTCGAGCAGTGGACGCAGGAAGTCAACGAAGGCAAGGTTTCGACCGAAGAATACTTCGTTCTGAAGAACCTTTGCGCCAAGATTGACGAGTTGAAGGCAGCCAAGGGCTGATCTTTTCGTTCCGCTTCTGCGGGTTCCAGCAAAATGGGACCTGCATGCTGCTTTTTGACAGAGCTCGATCCTCAGGACTTGCCTGAGGACGTTTGCCCATCTGACGCTGTCTTGGGGCGAAACAGCCTGGCCTATTTCACGGACAAGATATGCTTCTCGAATATTTCCAGATGGTGGACCGAATCGAGTCTATCGACAGATCAGCCCGCATCCTGAAGGCGCGATCGGTCGTGCCGGACAAGAGCCCGGTTTTCGAGGGGCATTTCCCGGGTATGCCGCTGGTTCCAGGCGTGCTGTTGATCGAAACCATGGCGCAGACGTCCGGAATGCTGGTTCTTGCCATGACGGATTTCGCCGCCATGCCATTCCTGATGTCGGTCGACAGTGCCAAGATGCGGACCTTTGTCGAGCCAAATGCCGTGCTCGATATCGAGGCCTATCTCGAGCATGATGGATCGGGCTTTGCCGTCACCAAGGCAAAGATTACTTCAGGCGGCAAGAAGGTCTGCGACGCGCAACTGAAGCTTCGCACCATGCCTTTCTCTGAAATTCCGCTTGCGCCGATCGTCAAGAAGCGCGCCGAGGAAGTAGGCCTTATGGCGGCGATCGCTGCCGATACCTCCGCCTGATCGAAAAAGCGCTATCTTCGCGTTTAAAATGCTGAAAAGTCATGCGGTGCGGAAGGTCCGATAGGCTTTCGCCATTGCAAAGCCGCATCGCGCGCATTATTCCGCATGGCAAGTGCGGCGTACCTGCCGTTTTTGAGAGCTGGCCCGGGACTGCGTTCCGAAAAAGCGACGAAGGATCACGGATGATGAAGTCTGACAATGATGTGGTGATTACCGGGGTCGGTATCGTGACCTGTCATGGTGTTGGTAAAGATGCCCATATTGCGCTGCTCTCCAGCACCACGACGCCAGAGGCGATCGTTGAGACGGAAAAGTTTGCGCCTTATCCCATTCATCCGCTGCCGGAGATTGACTGGTCTGCGCAAATCGGTCGCAAGGATCAGCGCCAGATGGAAAACTGGCAGCGCCTCGGCGTGTTTGCAGCCGGTCTCGCGCTGGACGATGCTGGTTTGAAAGAAGACGCGGACGCCTGTGGCACGATGGACATGATCGTGGCTGCCGGTGGCGGCGAACGCGACATCAATGTCGATACGCTGATTGTCGACGAAGGCCTCAAGCGCAACGACCGCGAAGTGATGCTCAATGAAAAGCTGACGACGGAGCTTCGCCCGACGCTGTTTCTCGCCCAGCTTTCCAACCTGATGGCTGGCAATATTTCGATCGTGCATAAGGTCACCGGCTCTTCGCGCACCTTCATGGGTGAAGAAGGTGCCGGTATCTCCGCCGTCGAGACCGCATTTTATCGTATTCGCTCAGGCGAATCGAGCCATGCCCTTGTGGGCGGCGCATTTGCGGCCGAACGCCCGGACATGACGCTGCTTTTCGAAGCCGTCGGCGCGCATGCTCAAGGTGGCTGGCAGCCGCTTTGGTCGCGCGAGCAAGGCGAGGGCGGCGGCATGATCACGGGATCCGTCGGCGCCTTCCTCGTGCTGGAATCGCGCAAGCGCGCCGAAGCGCGTGGCGCGAAGATTTACGCGCGTATCGACGCGATCGAAGGCGATCGTGGCAACCGCGACGATGGCAAGCTTGAGGCGCGTCTCGAACGCCTCCTCGCGCCTGCCAAGGACGCGGCTGAAACCGTCGTCTTCTCTGGTGCCAGCGGTTATGACGGCCTGACGTCCCGCGAAAAGGACATTCTCGAAAAGACCTTGCCACATGCTACAATTCGCGGCTTTGGCGGTGTTACCGGCCATGGACTTGAAGCGCAGTTTCCGCTGGGCCTTGCGCTTGCAGCTCTTGCGCTTGAAAGCGGTGCGATGGTTCCGGCCTTTGACAGCGCTGTCGAAAAGCCGATGGCGGCTGCCGCAACGGAAGCGGTCGTGACCACGGTTGGCCATGTGCGCGGCGAAGGTGTCGCCGTTCTTTCCAGAGACGCTTGAGGAGTTCAGACCATGGCATCCAGCAATTTCAAGGATCACCTTGGACGCCCCATCGTTGCCGTCACCGGTATGGGCATCATCACCTCGTTGGGGCAAGGGCTCTCGGATAACTGGGCGGCTTTGACCTCCGGCAAATCCGGCATCCACAAGATTACCCGCTTCCCGACCGACAATCTCTCGACGAAGATCTGTGGCACGGTCGATTTCATCGATATCCCGGCACCCAATTCCGTCGAGCGGTCCTTCGCATTTGCGCGCGAAACCACGATCGAAGCTCTGGCTCAAGCAGGACTATCCGGCGATTTCAACGGTCCGCTGTTTCTGGCTGCGCCGCCGATCGAACCGGAATGGAGCGCCCGCTTCGAGCTTGCCGATCGGTCTCCACCTGCTGCAAAGCCGGGCGACGCCTATGATCGCTTCATGGCCGCTCTTCGTCAGCGCCCCGATCCAGCCTTTCAGGAGGCCGCGCTCTTTGGTGCGATCTCGGAGCGTCTATCCGATCAGTTCGGTACACGCGGCCTCCCGGTCACGCTTTCGACGGCCTGTGCTTCGGGCGCGACGGCCATCCAACTTGGTGTTGAAGCCATCCGCCAGGGCCGCACCGATCGCGCACTGACCGTTGCGACGGACGGATCCGTCAGCGCCGAAGCGCTGATCCGCTTTTCGCTTCTGTCTGCCTTGTCCACACAGAACGAGCCGCCCGAAAAGGCGTCCAAGCCCTTCAGCAAGGACCGCGATGGCTTCGTGATTGCAGAGGGTGCGGCCACCCTGGTTCTGGAATCGCTGGAAGCAGCGGTAGCCCGCGGTGCAAAGGTGCTCGGCATTATCAAGGGCGCGGGCGAAAAGGCAGACAGCTTCCACCGCACGCGCTCGTCGCCCGATGGCGGCCCAGCGATCGCAACCATCCGCGCAGCGCTTGCCGATGCTGGCTTCTCCGAAAGCGATATCGGCTATGTCAACGCACATGGTACATCCACGCCGGAAAACGACAAGATGGAGTATAGCTCCATGCTGGCGGTCTTCGGCGAAGGTCTGAAGGCGATCCCGGTCTCCTCCAACAAGTCGATGATCGGCCATACGCTGACAGCAGCAGGTGCGGTCGAAGCCGTGTTCTCATTGCAGACCATGCTGACCGGCACCCTTCCGCCAACGATCAACTACACCAATCCCGATCCGACCATCGCGCTGGATGTCGTGCCGAATGTGAAGCGTGAGGCTCAGGTCAGCGCCGTTCTGTCGAACTCCTTCGGCTTTGGTGGCCAGAACGCAAGCCTTGTCATGACGCGGGAACCGGCTTAAGCGGTTCCCCAACGCATCTGTCCGCAAGTGGGCGATGTCTATTTGAGTGAAGGAGAGCTGTCTTCGCATGTCCCAGTTGGATGAGCGGCGCTCTCAATCGAAAACGCTTTAACGCCTCCGGGCGAAGGACTTCTATTATGCGCGCTCTTCAACTCGTCGACGACCGTAAGCTCGAGAAAGTGGATCTGCCGGAGCCAGAAGCGCCGGCGCCGGGCGAGGTCACCTTGCGCGTGAAAGCCGTTGCGCTGAACCACATCGACGTGTGGGGCTGGCGCGGCATGGCCTTTGCCAAGCGCAAGATGCCTTTGACGATTGGTGCCGAAGCCTCGGGCGTGGTGGAAGCCATCGGTCCTGGTGTCTCCAACGTTCTTCCCGGTCAGCTTGTTTCCATTTACGGCGCGCGCATCTGTGGTCGTTGCCACCACTGTGTCGCCGGACGAGACAACCTTTGTGAGAATGTCGGCGGCGTTCATGGTTTCCACCTGGATGGCTTTGCTCAGGAAAAGATTAACATTCCGGCCCGCCAGCTGGTGCTGGCACCGCCCGGCGTCGATGCCGTGGCGGCCGCACTTGCACCTGTGACCTTTGGCACCGTCGAACACATGTTGTTCGACAATGCCAAACTTCAACCCGGTGAAACGATCCTCGTCCATGCTGGCGGTTCCGGTATCGGCTCCGCCGCCATTCAGCTGGCGAAGAAGATGGGCTGCACGGTCATCACCACGGTCGGTTCGGACGACAAGATCGAACGCGCCAAGGCGTTGGGCGCAGATCACGTCATCAACTACCGCGTGGACCGCTTCGAGGGCGTTGTGCGCAAGATCACCAAGAAGAAGGGTGTCGATGTCGTTTTCGAGCATGTCGGCAAGGATACCTGGGCAGGTTCCATGTTCTCGCTGAAGCGCGGCGGTCGCCTCGTCACCTGCGGCTCGACTTCGGGTGTCTCGACCGAAATCAACCTGATGATGCTTTTCCAGCAGCAGCTCAAGTTGCTCGGCTCCTTTGGCTGCCGCATGCAGAACATGGCCGATGCCATGCAGAAAATGGCGCGCGGTCTTGTACATCCGGTGATCGATACCGAAGTAACCTTCGACGATATCGACAAGGCTCTGGAACGCATGGAGACCCGTCAGGTCTTCGGTAAGATCGTTCTGCGAATGGATTGATCAGTGAAGCTTTTTATTACGCGCATTGTTCTGGCGCTTGAGAACTTTCGCCAGTGGCTGAACGCGACCATTGCGTTCGGCTTTCTGAACATGCTGAAATTGTTACCGGCCGATCCAGCAATTCACTTTGCCGATCGCCTTGCGCGTAAACTCGGGCCCAAGACGCCGCGTCATAAGTTGATGCTTTTCAACCTGGCTCGCGCCTATCCGGAAAAGACCGAAGAAGAGCGTCTGGAAATCGCGCTCGACAGCTGGGGAAACATGGGGCGTCTCGCCGCCGAATATGTTTTCCTCGACCGACTGTTCGATTATGATCCGGAGCAAACGAAACCCGGTCGTATCGAAGTCGTCGGCATCGACAACTTTCTGGAGCTGCGCGACAATCCGCGTCCATTCATCGTCTTTACGGCCCATACCGGAAACTTCGAGCTTCTGCCTGTGGCAGGATCTGCCTTCGGCCTCGATGTGACGGTGCTCTTCCGTCCACCGAACAATCCTTACGTGGCAGAGAAGATCTACAATTTCCGCAAGGAGCGCATGGGCAAGCTCGTTCCGTCGCATGCGGGCTCGTCTTTCGCGCTTGCGCGGCAGTTGGAACGTGGTGCGGGCGTCGGTGTGCTGGTCGATCAGAAGTTCCGTAAGGGTCTCCTCACCAAGTTTTTCGGACATAATGTCCAGACCAATCCTCTGCTCGCCAAGCTGGTGCGCCAGTTTGGCTGCGACGTCTATCCGGCAAGATGCATCCGCCTGCCGGACAATCGCTACCGTCTGGAAATCGAACCCAAGGTCGAGATACCGCTCAATGAAAAAGGCAGTGTCGATATCCAAAAGACCGCACAGCTTTTGAATGACAAGGTCGAGAGCTGGGTGCGCGAATATCCCGGCCAGTGGTTGTGGTACCACGACCGTTGGCATATCAAGGATCAGGTCAAGACGGACGGTTGAAGACTAAACGGTCAATTTTAATAACTTTGATCGATCGGTGGGGTATTATTAAACCACAAAATACCGGCCGGTTGACGTGATGTGATGATTTAGTCGGCGTGTCGCGAGACAATACCGTGCTTATTCTTCCTTACTATTTCTCGGATTTGTAATAACATAGCCGATTGTGATATGGGTGAATGCGCTGGTGTGGTGATCTTGCAACTCCTTACATCATGCTTTACGGGCACATCGTGCAGATAGTCACGCGTGCGCCCGGGGAGGATTGGGCAACTGGAATGCCTGCGTCTCGGGAGTGTTTGGGTTGAAAAGAAAAATCGAATTGTTCTGGCAGAACTATGCGGAACTGAAAAGCGCAGTCATTCGCAATGAAGCGCCCAAGGTTGCCGCTCTTGATAAAGAGCTCGAAACTCTGCTCGATAGCATTATCGGCAGAAAGAACGCTTCGTCGTCGGAAATTCTCGAACAGTTTCGTTTCGCCATCGACCTCCTGAACGAGGAAGCCGAGGACATCGGCTGTGTCCAGCGAAATGCCGACGTCCTGCGCAAACTTGTCGATCGCTATATCGGAGCTGGGCTGCCACGCGACGGCAGCACCCCGGATGGCGAGGATGCGCCGTGGAGCCCCTATATCATTCTGGATGAAGACAGGTTGGAAGACCTGGACGATCGCGTCGTCGTCGTGTCTCCCGGTTACCGCATCAACTATACTAACTCCGCCAATGCTGCCTCGCTCCACTCGGATCGCAGTGAGATCATCGGCAAGCATATTGCCGAGTTTGTCGGCATCCATCACTTCCAGCAGGCATTCCGCGAGAAGCTCGACGCGTGCTTCAAGGGAGAGGCTGAGAAGTATACCTATGCCGAGGACGCCCTTGGGCATACGGTGGTGAAGTCTTTCGAGATGTCGCCGTGCTATTCGCCATCCTACAAACTCGTTGGCGCTATCGTGGTGGTCAAGGAGTTGGAAGATCGTCGTACACGCGTGGTTGCGTAACGCACGCGATGTGCCGCGAATGCCGCATTGCAGTCCACAATGCGCTTTTTATCGCGGCACTACTATAAATCGTATATTGACGGCGGAGAAACACTCGGTACTGGTGTACCGTAGTTGTACGGCCTGAGGTTGGCCGGGGATAGTTCCGGTTTTTCGGAGTAAGCGTGGATGGACACTGTGCTCCAGGATTTTTTTCAAGCTTTTGCGATCAAAAGCAGTCAATTGCGATACGCCATCAACCAAAGTGAGGATGAGCTGGTTCAGTTGTTTGACAGGGAGCTTCAGGCGATCGTCAACGACATTCTGGCCTACCAGGCGTCCAGCCGCGAAGAGCTCTACAGACAATTCCAGTTTCTCTGCACGCTGGTTCGTGACGAAGCCGACGACCGGCTGGCGGTTGTGCGCAGAAGCGTGATGATGTCCGGGCTGATCGACCGATATTTCCGTGATCACTCGGATTGGTCCGATGTGGATTTGTCTCCGGCAATCGCTCGACCAGCCAGGGCTCCAGCACCGGCCTATTATGAGCAGCCGCTTTTTAACGAAGCAATTCTCGATAGTCTGGATGATCAGATCATCGTCGTCACAAACGACTACCGCTATCTTTATACCAATAATGCCTACGCAAAATTGAAGAACCGGACCCGCTTATCGCTGATCGGTTGCCACGTCACCGAGTTCATTGGTGAAGATGGGTTTTACCTCCAGGCAAAGCCCGCCCTTGATCGTTGCTTTGCAGGTGAGGAGATCGGATACATTCATCATGCGTACCGGGACGGACAGAGATTTGCCACCCGATGCAGAATGACGCCGCTGCGCGGACCCAAAAATCACGTCATGGGTGCCGTTGTGGTGTTAAGGAATATCGATGAGATGGCGACACTGGAATGTGGTTGAGAGAGGGCCCTGAGCCCTCGCTTTGCGTCGTTATCACGTGCCGCTGAGCTTACCGATGATCCAACCGAGCGAGTAGGGCGCATTCGTATCCAGTATAAGTCTGGCCGCCATGGCGAGGCAGGATATCACCAGGAGCGGGCGAATGATCTTTGCACCGTTCCTCATCGCCAGTCTGGACCCGATCTGGGCTCCCAGGAACTGCCCAAATCCCATCACCAGCCCGAGCTTCCAAAGAATCGCACCGTTAAGTGTGAACACCAGGAAGCCACCGAAATTCGAGCCGAGGTTCAAGAGCTTCGTATGCGCGGTCGCCTTCAGCATGCCGAAGCCGGCAAGCGCGACGAATGACAGCATATAGAAGGAACCGGCTCCTGGACCGAAAATGCCATCGTAAAAACCAATCAATGGAACCACCGTCGGACCGAAGACAAACGGCGTGATACGGCGCTGGCTGTCGATGTCGCTGAGGTTGGGCTTGAAGGCGAAGTAGATGGCGATGGCGACGAGCAGGAAGGGCATGATTGCCCTCAAAACGTCGGCCGGAACAAAGGATGCGGTAAATGCTCCAGCCATCCCTCCGAGCAGAGCCATCAACGCCATCGGAAATTGTTCTCTGAGATTGACGTGGCCCTTGCGCGCATAGGCAATCGTCGCAGAGGCGGAGCCGAACTGAGCCTGTAGCTTATTGGTCCCGAGCGCTTCCAGCGGCGGTATGCCCATAATCAGCATAGCCGGCAGCACGATCAACCCGCCGCCGCCGGCAATAGAATCGACGAAGCCGGCAAAGACGGCAACAAAAAACAGTATGATGAAAAGCTGGAGAGCGACGTCTTGCACTGGGGAGGGATCCGGAGGGTTTTGCTGGCCGCTTGTGGCACCGAATGCCTTGCCCCGCAACCGCTTTTGCGGGCAAGGCTACAGCATCGGCCCGAAAATCCGACTCGATTTTCGGAAAGCACGATGCGTAGATTCAAAAATATAAAGCGCTGTGCGTCCAATAGGACTCACAGCGCTTTATTGGTCGGATGGAAAAGATTGCGCAGGCTGCACAGGAAGCTATTGTGCGCCGAACGCTAGCGCGAAGCATGCAGCCGCATTGATGAGGAACATATGCATAAAGTAATTTTCGACACGGATCCGGGTATTGACGATGCAATGGCGTTGCTTTTTCTGCACCGCCACCCTGATATCGATCTCATTGGGGTCACGACCGTTTTCGGCAACGCGCCGATCGAGATTACCACTCGCAATGCGCAGTTCCTCAAACAGCAATGGATGATTGATGCGCCCGTAGCACAGGGCGCCGGCAAGACGTTCGATCCGTCGCGTCCGGACGGCCACTTCCCCACCTTCATCCACGGCGATGATGGGCTTGGCAATATCGGCGTGCCTGAAACGGTCGATGTGCCGCTCGATCCGCGCGCGGCCCATCATTTCATCATCGACACGGTCAAGGCCAATCCCGGTGAAGTGACGCTGATCGCGGTCGGTCGCATGACCAATCTGGCGCTTGCGCTGAAGACCGATCCCGATTTCGCTGCTCTGGTGAAAGAGGTGATCATCATGGGGGGCGCCTTCGACATCAATGGCAATGTCAGCCCCGCGGCAGAGGCGAATATTCACGGTGATCCGGAGGCGGCTGATCTCGTCTTCACCGCAGCCTGGCCGGTTACCGTCATCGGCCTGGACGTCACGACGAAAACCGTGATGACCTCCGGTTTCCTGGCGGACATGGTCAAGGAGAATGGCGCAGCCGTGCAGCTTCTGTCGGATCTCTCGCAGTTCTATATCAACTTCTACAACATGCGCACCGGCGACGGCATGGTGGTTCACGATTCCTGTGCCTGCGTCTATCTGACGAATCCTGAGCTGTTCGAAACACGAAGCGGCGCAATCCGTGTTGTTTGTGGCGGTCTTGCGGACGGGCAGACCATCCAGAAGCCCGACGGCGTCACCTTCCCACCGGGCAATTGGGACGGTTATCCAAGCCAGAAAGTGTGCACCAGGATCGAGCCGGATCGTGTGCTGTCGGTCATTCGCTCTGCAATTGTGCGGGGTGAACGTGGCTGATTGAATTGAGCCGCCGTTCGCGCGGCGGCTTTGCCTTGCATTTTATCAGAATCTGGCGTTATGCAAGCACGACTGGCGCAAGCCGCGTTCTGCGCCAGACTCGTCACGACAAATGTTTCGGCGAAGCACGGTGATCGCTTGGCGTTTCGGGAAAACCAATTCGTGTTTTCCGGCGCTTGCGCTACAATAGACAGCACAGGTCCGATTTGTTCGTGTCGGCTTATGTTTCAAACCAAAAAACGAACGCTACTGTGGGCCGGACGATCCGGTCCATTTCCATGAGGAAAGAGATGGAAGAGTTTCACAAGGTCAAGCGTCTGCCGCAATACGTCTTCGAACAGGTCAACCGTTTGAAAGCGAGCGCGCGAGCGGGTGGCGCGGATATCATTGACCTTGGCATGGGCAATCCAGATCTGCCGACACCCAAGGCAATCGTCGACAAGCTTTGCGAAGTCGTCCAGGACCCACGTACGCATCGTTACTCCTCTTCCAAGGGCATTCCAGGCCTTCGCCGCGCCCAGGCCGCTTATTATGCGCGCCGTTTTGGTGTGAAGCTGAACCCGGATACACAGGTTGTCGCCACGCTCGGTTCAAAGGAAGGCTTCGCCAATATGGCGCAGGCAATCACCGCGCCCGGCGACGTGATCCTGTGTCCGAACCCGACCTATCCGATCCATGCCTTCGGCTTCCTGATGGCAGGCGGCGTCATTCGTTCGATGAATGTCGAGCCGGATGAAACCTTCTTCGGCCCGCTTGAGCGCGCCGTGCGCCATTCGATCCCGAAGCCCTTGGCACTGATTATCAACTACCCATCCAACCCGACGGCACATGTGGCGTCTCTGGATTTCTACAAGGACGTGATCGCTTTTGCGAAGAAGCACGATCTGATCGTGCTGTCCGACCTTGCCTATTCGGAAATCTATTTCGATGAGAAGAACCCGCCGCCATCTGTCCTGGAAGTGCCCGGTGCCATGGATGTATCGGTGGAATTCACCTCCATGTCGAAGACCTTCTCGATGCCTGGCTGGCGTATGGGCTTTGCGGTCGGCAACGAACGTTTGATCGCCGCACTGACACGCGTAAAGTCCTATCTCGATTACGGCGCCTTCACGCCGATCCAGGTTGCGGCCACGCACGCGCTGAACGGCGACGGCTCTGATATTGCAGAAGTGCGCAATGTCTATCGCCGCCGTCGCGACGTCATGGTCGATACATTCGGCAAGGCCGGCTTCGAGGTTCCACCTCCGGCTGCTACCATGTTCGCTTGGGCGAAAATTCCGGAGAAATTCCGTCACCTCGGTTCGCTTGAATTTTCCAAGCTGTTGATCGAGAAGGCCGACATTGCGGTTGCTCCGGGTGTCGGCTTCGGCGAGATGGGTGACGATTATGTTCGCCTCGCGCTCGTCGAGAACGAGCACAGAATTCGCCAGGCCGCGCGCAATCTCAAGCGCTTCCTGTCGACTGCGGATGATACGTTGCACAACGTCGTCTCGCTCAACGCCCACAGATAAGGGCAACCCGCCAAGGTGGCCGGTTCCGGCCACCTCTTTCATTAAAGCAAATCAGGAATATACCCATGGCAGATTCATTGAGAATCGGCATAGCGGGACTCGGCACTGTCGGCTCTTCGCTCGTGCGCATCCTCCAGCAGAGAAGCAACGAACTTGCGATTACCTGCGGACGCGCAATTGAGATTATTGCTGTTTCCGCGCGCGACCGTTCGCGCGACCGCGGCATTGATATCTCGGGTATTACCTGGTTCGATACGCCGGAAGACATGGCGGAGAAGGCCGACATCGATGTCTTCGTCGAACTGGTCGGTGGCGCCTCAGGCGCTGCGGAAAAAGCCGTTCGGGCGGCTCTCTCACGCGGTCTCCATGTCGTGACAGCTAACAAGGCGTTGCTGGCAAAGCACGGCGTGGAACTGGCAAAGATGGCGGAAGAAAAGGGCGCTCTGCTCAACTTCGAAGCGGCTGTCGCCGGCGGTATCCCCATCATCAAGGCGCTGCGTGAATCGCTGACCGGCAACCACGTGTCGCGCATCTACGGCATCATGAACGGCACCTGCAACTACATCCTGACCAAGATGGAGAAGGAAGGCCTGTCCTTCGAAGCCTGCCTGAAGGAAGCGCAGCGGCTTGGCTACGCGGAGGCGGACCCGGCTTTCGATATCGAAGGCAACGACACGGCGCATAAGCTTGCGATCCTGACGACGCTCGCCTTCGGCTCCAAGATCGCGGCCGATGATATCTATCTCGAAGGCATCACCAATATTTCGATCGAAGATATTCAGGCAGCCGCTGATCTCGGCTATCGCATCAAGCTTCTTGGTGTCGCGCAACTGACCGAGTCCGGCATCGAGCAGCGCGTCCACCCGACCATGGTACCGCTCGATTCCGTCATCGCTCAGGTTGATGGCGTCACCAATGCGGTTGCTGTGGAATCCGATATTCTCGGTGAATTGCTGATGGTTGGTCCAGGGGCCGGCGGTAATGCGACGGCGTCCGCGGTGCTGGGCGATGTTGCCGATATCGCCAAGAGCCGCCCAGGTGCCCAGCAGGTGCCGGTTCTCGGTCGACCAGCCAAGTCACTGACGGATTATCGTCGTGCCAAGATGAAGAGCCACGAAGGCGGCTACTTCATCCGTCTGACGGTCAAGGACAAGGCCGGCGTGTTTGCCTCCATCGCGACCCGCATGGCAGAAAACAATATCTCGCTCGAATCGATCGTTCAGCGCTCTCAGGTGCCGACGGAGGAGGGCGCTCAGACCATCATCCTCGTCACCCATGCGACTATGGAAGATGCGATCCGCAAGGCGGTCAAAGCGATCAAGAGCGAAAAGTATCTGGTCAGCGAACCGCAGGTGATCCGCATTGAGCGCACGTGAGGCTTAGCGCCTTGGCTTGGCTAAGGTTGTGTCGGTAATACAGACATTTTGATAAAAAGCCCGGGTGCATGTGCTCCCCGGGCTTTTTCTATTTCATACAAGTTGCTTCGGAGGATGAGAAAAGCGCACACGCCTGCGCCTTGTCGCTCAGCTATGAAGATGTCGATCAAAAAGCTCTTGGCGAAATTTGATCGCCAAGATCGATTCAGGTCAGCGTCGCCGTCTGCTTACGACGCGTAGGCTGGAGCGCGATAGCTTGGGTCCGACGCAATCGGGTATGTTCCGCGGCTGGGGTCTGCCTCATCATCCAAAGCGATGCTCTGGTTTGCGACACGACCCTGGGAGAGGGTTCCTCCCTCGATCAGAGCCATCTGAATGAGATAGGTGAGAAACGTGCTCTCCTTCGGCGTGGCAAGCAAGGCTGCGCGCAAATGGTCCATCACGATATTGGTGTCACTCATAGTCTGCCCTCATATGTCTTAACGCGCTAAAATTAGCGCATCATCGTGATTGCAGCGTGAATCAACCAAGGGTGTCAGGGATATCTGGGCTTACACGGGAATAGTGTCGATCAATCGGATGCGCCGCATCGTGGTGACAGGATAATCGTCGTCGAGAAAACGAGCTGGCGTAAAGTCTGGCTCAAGCAACCGCAACTGTTCGATCGCTCGTGCCGCATGCGCCGTCATCCCCTTTTGGATGTAGAGGGCAATCAGGTAGCGCAGAGGCGCGCGGAAGGCAGGTCGCAGAATGAGCGCGGCCTCCGCATGGCCGATGGCTGCATCATAGTCACTGACAGCAGCGGCTGACATGCAGCAAAAGAACTCGACGAATGCGCGATGTTCCCCACCTCCGGTCAATTCCAGCGCCTTTGTTGCAGACCTGCGGCTTGCCTTCAACTTGTCGAGAACGAGTTCGGCATTGGACAGGATCGCCATGTTGATCGGGTTGAGCGGATCAAGCTCAGCGGCCCGCTCAGCGAGCCTCAGAGATCCGCGGCTGGATCCTCCACCCAGATACTCCAGGTGTGCACCGATACTGAGGATGCCTGGGCTATTGCCGTCCTGGCGCAATGCCTCCTGTACCAGTTCCGTGGAAGTGATTTCGTCACCCAGGAATGCCGTGCTGCGATGCTGGAATTGCGCCATGTTGCGCAGGAAAGCCCGCCACGCGACATATTGCGGACGAGGGTCGCGCTCATAGGCATAGCTCAGATGCCTGTCCGCCTCAGACAGGCTTTGACGGTCGAAGCGGAAGATGAGGTTGCGAGCGTTGCTTGCCAGGAGCGCTGCGCAGTTCGAAATGGCGAGGTCATCTTTCCTTTCACGCAAGGTGATGAGAATGGCCTGAACCAACGTTCCGCACCAATGGTGCAACGCCTCTTCCGAGGAACTGACGAGCTTTTCAGTACGGGAAGCATAGAGCCTGCCGGTCTCCGCATGGCTGATCGTGAAGGTGATATGGCTATGCCGCCCCATCGTCGCGGTCCGGATGGAGACGGCAAGACCGCTGACAGGCTGACGCGCAACAGCCGGCGATGCATGCGGGATATGGGGAAAAATTTGAAAGTCGTCCAAGTCATGAAGCGACGCCGTCGTCAGCGTCATCATGCGGGCGTTGATCAACTCGCTCGCCGACTGATTGTCGGAGTGAAACTGAAAGAAGATGGCTGGCTTCGGCGGTGCTGATTGACGCGGCGCCTCAAAAGCGCTGACTTTGGCCTTTTCAGCAAGTGACGATCGCGTATCGCGAATCCATTCCTCGAACTCCGGATCAGGGACGTCGATATCGGCGAAGGCGTCCTGCTCGTCACTCCAATCGCCCGGTGACTCGACAAGGCGGTAACTGACTTTGAACCGTGACGAGTCGAGCGCGACCTTTTCGCGGTCGGCCTGCAAGATGTCTTGATAGGGCCCGAACGCCTTTCGAATTTCGACAAGCGTTTGACGCAGGCTGTCCGAACCCTTTTTGGCGTCGCGATCGCTCCACAACTTGTCCTGCAGCGATACACGGCTTCTGGAGTGATGCGGCGCCGTCGCCAGGAGAATGAGGAGGCCGCGAGCCTTGGCCGATCGCGGACCCCGGTCATTCCCATCCGGATCAGCGATCCGGAATCGACCAAAGACGTTTAACGACAGCATAGGCGCGCCCTCCGAAGGCAAATCACACCTATGCATATCAGGTCATATTAGCGAAGGAAAAGCCTTCCCGTTGGATCCTGCTCATTTTCGTCCGGCCGTGCGGTGTTGGCATCTGCTGGTGCCAACAGGCGCGCTTCAGCCGGCTTGAACGGGTAGGGCGTGACATCGGTCGTCGACGCAGCGTGATCGGGGAAATCGGTCTTCACCCAGTTGCGAAATGCCGCAATTCCCTTTGAGACCTGCAGCACGTAGTCGAGCGACTGGGTGTTCGCGACCGGCGAGTTCGTTCCAATGTTGCGGAAGTAGGCGGCAATGGCCGCGTCGTCGTAAGGGTTGGCGGGCACATCAGGCAAAAGTGCTGCCGCTTGGGTCGCTTCAGGCGTATCCGGCAGCACGGCCGTGCCCCAGTCATTGGCACGCTGGTGGCAGGTGATGCATGCCGAGGTGGGATTATCGACAGGGCCATTTGCGCGACCGAAGAGGCCGAGGTTCTGGCGGGGAAGCGCATAGAACATGGAGGCGACATCCGGATTGACCCAGCTTTCCTTTGGGGTCGCTGCCTGCTCAAGATAAGCCTTGGCGTTGAGCCCTGGGTCGCTACCCCAAATGAGACCGACAGGCACCAATCGCTCATAAGGCGTGTTGCCCGGCTGCATGGCGTTGTACATGAAGGTCCCGAAGAACCAGCCGTTCGGCGAGCGCTTGTCCTTGACCGAAAGGTCCAGCTGGAGAAGGCGCATGGTCATCACCCCGCCATCCTTCTGCCCGGCAACATCCCATTCTTTTGAGCCCGCAAGATAAGGAACGCTGGAAGGTGTGGCGGTGGTGAACAGCATTTTCGCCGACACCGCACCTTCCGCAAATGCAAAATCCCGGGTCTTGGGGAAGGCGGGATCACCCCAAATCTGACCGAAGCCATAGCACGCCACGTCATTATAAATGCCGACCGCAAAATTGCGCTCCCAGTCCATTTGTAGCGCGTGAAGTTCCTTCGGCCGGGACCACCGCTCGGTCGTCATCCCACGCAACGGCTCGCGCAACATGAAGAACCACGGCGCATCACACCACTGCTCTTCCTTATTGTCCTCGATCCGCCAATCCACATCCGGCCGCGCATTGACCTTGATGACGTAGTTGAGGATCGACTGCATATAGTCCGCAGGATTCTTAAACGGATCTACCGTCAACCAGGGGAGCTTACTGTTGTCGGGCAAGGTCTTGGGAAAATCATAATGGATTTGAAACTTGCGATCCGTCTCGTGCCCCTTCAGCGGCAGGCTGCTGGAACAGTCGAACTTCGCTTTGGCGGCCGCCGCAAAACTAGCGTCGGCAGGCGTCGGACAGTCAGCCAACGCGAAGGAGGCCGGGAAGAAAAGAAGAGCGAAACTAAGGAGGCGTGCTTTCATCATTGAGTCTCCAGCGGACGGACGGGAGGTTGATGTAAGGTGAAGAATTTGGGATTGTAAATACGCAACCTGAAACACGTTTTGCGAGTATTGTGGAGTGTTCTGGTGATGAAAAGTGGGACCAGGATCAGATGTCAGATCTGCTGGATGGTCTCAGTGCCAACCAAATATGCGGCTTCAGACAGGCTTGAAAGCGAAGCTCCACTGTGTCCTGATAGATGGCCGGTTGGTCAAAAAGGCCGACGTTAAGCCTCACCTATGGACGACTTCCATTATGACTCCTCGATACCGAAGAAGCCCAAAGAGGACAGTCATTGTCTCTGAAGTAGCTGATTTTTATGGAAGATTAATGGTGAGAGCGCAGGGATTCGAACCCTGGACCTACTGATTAAAAGTCAGTTGCTCTACCGGCTGAGCTACGCTCTCCCAAATGGGGGCGAAGCGCCCCTCGGAAGTGGGCGGAACATAGGTAGAGGCACGTTTGCGGTCAACCCAAAAAAACAGGATTATATCATCTTTCCGCGTTTTTTTGCCGCAACCGCAAAAAGGTGATTGGTGGCAAGGGTTTGGTGGGGCTACAAGGCATCGTGAACCGTCCGGAGTGCCGCATTGTCCATCGCCGATATTTCCCTCCTCACAGCGCTTTTCGCCGGTGCTTTGTCGTTCCTGTCTCCTTGCGTGCTGCCGCTCGTGCCGCCGTATCTTTGCTACATGGCGGGCATCTCGGTGGAGCAGTTCAGGGATGAGCGCTTCGAGGCAAAGCCGCAGGTTCGCAAGGCGGTGCTTCTGGCGGCGCTGTTTTTCACGTTGGGTTTTGCGACGGTCTTCGTGGCGCTTGGTGCCGGTGCGTCCACCATTGGAATGGTGCTGCGCCAAAATCTCGACATTCTCGCCAAAATCGGCGGTCTGATCATCATCCTGATGGGACTGAACTTCCTCGGCGTTTTCCGGATTGGCGTCTTCTCGCGCGAGGCGCGTTTCCAAAGCGGCGGCAAGCCCGCCACGCTTTCCGGCGCCTATGTTATGGGATTGGCTTTCGCCTTTGGCTGGACGCCATGCATCGGTCCCGTACTTGGTGCCATCTTGGGCGTTGCGGCCTCGCGCAACACGGTCGGCGAGGGCGCGATGCTGCTTGCGGTCTATTCCGCGGGCCTTGCCATCCCCTTCTGGATAGCAGCTGCCTTTTCCGGCAGTTTCATGCGCTTTCTCGCTCGTTTTCGCCGCCATCTGGGGCTTGTTGAAAAGGTCATGGGCGTCCTGCTGATCCTGACTGGTATCGCCTTCATGTCCGGCTTCATCACCAATGTGGCGATCTGGTTTCAGGAGAGCTTTCCAATCCTGATGAAAATCGGCTAGACCCTCTTAGGAGGACGAGCTGCACGGCGAGGGGGCCATGGCTGAAATCGCCGGATTGCTGTTTCCGTTTTTCGGGCTGATCCTGATCGGCTATGTGGCGGCGCGGGTCACGCGCCAGCCCGCCGAAGCACTCGGTTGGCTGAACACCTTCATCATTTATGCCGCGCTTCCGGCACTCTTCTTCAAGCTTGTTGCCCGCACACCGGTCGATCAACTGGCGCGGATGGATTTTGTCGTGCTCAGCCTCGCCGCCACCTACACGATCTTTCTCTGCCTCTTTCTCATCGGCTACTATGTACGGCGCAACAGTTTTGCCGATTGCACCATACAGAGCTTCGCAGGCGCCTATGGCAATATTGGATACATGGGCCCGGGGCTTGCTTTGCTGGCACTTGGAGAGCGCGCGGCTGTTCCTGTCGCCCTCATTGTCTGCCTCGAAAACGCCGCGCATTTCATCGCCGCACCGGCTCTGATGGCCATTGCCGGCGGCGATAAGCGATCCCGCTTGAAACTTGCAGGCGATGTCGCCCGCAAGGTGCTGACGCACCCTTTCATCATCTCGGTAATCGTCGGTTTCGTCGCTGCCGTGCTTTCCTGGCGGCCACCTCAGCCTGTGCAGCAACTGGTGGATTATCTGGCACAATCGGCAGCACCCTGCGCACTCTTCGCCATGGGCGTGACGTTGGCGCTCCGGCCGCTCAAGCGGGTACCGATAGAGATCAGCTATATCGTGCCGGCCAAGCTGATCCTGCATCCGCTGCTGGCTTACGTTCTGATGTCATCTTTTGGCAACTTCGACCCCATCTGGGTGTCGACGGCGGTTCTTCTGGCAGCACTGCCGACGGCCACGAATGTCTTCGTCATCGGCCAGCATTATCAGGTCTGGCAGGAACGCGCATCGGCGACCATTCTGATCTCCACCGTGCTCTCCGTCTTCACGGTCTCGCTCGTGCTTTATGTCATTCGCGCAACGAGCGTCTGAGGCTTCCCATAATCAGCGAGGGCAGGGCCTTGATACCGCGGCCTGGCTCGATGCCCTCGCGCATCACGAGACCGCGGAGCGGCCCGACATTGCCAAGAACGTGAAGTCCCGCCGCACGGGCCATCTGCATCGGCAGCATGCCGGACAGAAGTGACCGGTTGAGAAGATCGACACTGAGCGTGCGGCTGAAAACGTCGGCGCGGCGTCGGCGATCGAATGTCGCGCCGGCGTCTGCCGGGATCGCGCCACCGGTCAATGTGCCGAGCATGTCGGTCAAGACGATGATGTCGCGAAGGCTGAGATTGAGCCCCTGCGCGCCGATCGGCGGAAAGCCGTGCCCAGCCTCGCCAATGAGCGCCACGCGTCCCTTGCCGAAGGCGCGGGCCGTCATGCTGGAAAGCGGCCATGTCTGCACGCCCTCTTCAACGGAAACCGTGCCGAGCATGGACTGCATGCGCTCTTCAACGCGCTTGCTTAACGTTTCCAGCGGCAGCGCTTCAAGTTCTGCTGCCTGCTCTGGTTTGACCACCCATACAAGGCTGGATCGATCGCCGGGTAGCGGAACCTGCGTGAAGGGTCCCGTCGGGGTATGAAACTCTGTTGAGATATTGCCGTGCGGGCGGGTGTGCGAGAAATTGAGAACGACGGCAGTTTGCGGATAGGACCAGCTTCGAACTCCGATCCCTGCCGCCTCGCGAACCTTGGAATGTCTGCCATCCGCGCCGATGACAAAGCTGCTCGAAACCGTCTCTCCGTTTGTCAGCATGAGTGAGACGTCATGAGATCCGACTTCCACCGTATCGACGCTGGCATCGACGAGGGTGATGTTGTTTTCCTGCGCAACAGCTTGCGAAAGAACGCTGAGCAATGCGCTATTCGGCATGTTCCAGCCGAAGGCGGCAAGCCCGATCTCCGACGAGCGGAAGGCGACCGTCGGCGCGCGCAGCAAACGGTCGGTGCCATCGATGATCTGCATCGTAGAGAGCCGCGCAGCGGATGGTTCGATTTTGGACCAAACCCCAAGCCGGTCAAGAAAGCGGATGGACTGATCCATCAGAGCCGTCGTGCGGCGGTCGGTTCTCTCGGATTGAGGCGCAATGAGCGCGACGTTTCGGCCAGCGCGTGCAATGGCAAGAGCTGCGATTTGTCCTGCAAGTCCAGCGCCGACAACGGCAACTTCGAAGTTCTTCATCGTCCTGTTCCATTCCTGCAGTCGAGGCTCAACACATAGTGGCTTTGCGCCGTCGAATCCAGAAGCCATCTGGTCAGAGATTGCCATATCGGCGCAGCCGGATACTGATTAAGTTCGAGGATAAGCATTCCCGCATGGTTGCAAAGAGCGGTGAATGGTCGCATATCGGATAGAGAGAATGAATAAGAGCGGGGCCGTTACGCTGTCATGAAGATCTTCAACTACAGACGCGTACCCTATGCCGAAATCCGGGCGTTCTCCGTTCACATCCTGACAGCCTCCGGTTCCTTTCTTGCCTTCCTTGGTGTCGTCGCCGCCGCTGAACATCGTTTTGTCGACATGTTCTGGTGGCTCGGCCTCGCGCTTCTCGTCGATGGCATCGACGGGCCGATCGCCCGCAAGGTGCAGGTCAAGGAAGTCCTTCCCAACTGGTCCGGTGACACGCTGGATAACATCATCGACTACGTCACCTATGTGTTGCTTCCTGCCTTTGCTCTCTATCAAAGTGGCATGATCGGGGAGCCATGGTCCTTCGTCGCCGCCGGCATGATCGTGGTCTCCAGCGCGATCTATTATGCCGATATGGGCATGAAAACCGACGAGTACTTCTTCTCGGGCTTCCCGGTTGTCTGGAATATGGTGGTGTTCACGCTCTTCGTCATCGATGCAAGCGCCACCACGGCCATGATCATCGTGACGGTATCGGTGATCCTGACTTTCCTGCCGATCAACTTCCTGCATCCAGTCAGAGTGAAGCGGCTCCGGTGGCTGAACATGGCGGTTTTCCTGCTCTGGTGCGTGCTGAGCGGATACTCGCTTCTCCTGCATTTTCAGTCGCCTGATTGGCTTGTTGCCGGGGTCGTCATCACCGGCATCTATCTCTATTGCATTGGCGGTATTATGCAGTTCGCTCCGTCTCTTGGGGCGAAAACCCGCTGAGAAAAACAGTGGTTTAAAACCATCCCTGGATCGTTGTTTTTCAGTTGTACAGCGTCACAAAAAAGGATTTAGTACGCATAAAGAGCAGTGCTCAATTTTAGTGCAAGGGTGTCGATCCGCTCGTTAAGCCTCATAGAAGTGCGGCGATCGGTGAAAAGGGGAACAGGTGACGGAAACGGTTGCGTCTGGGGCTTCGCCCCTCTTGTCCGTGCGCCAGCTGACCAAGCTGTTTGGAACATTCGCCGCATGCAATGCGATCGATCTCGATATTGCACCTGGCGAGATTCACGCTCTTCTCGGTGAGAACGGTGCCGGAAAATCCACCCTCGTCAAAATGCTCTTTGGCGTGCTGGAACCCTCCAGCGGAGAGATCGTCTGGAACGGAAATTCTGTTCGGATCGGTTCACCGGGTGAAGCCCGCAAGCTGGGCATTGGCATGGTATTCCAGCATTTCTCCCTCTTCGAAGCGCTGACCGTCGCTGAAAACATCGCGCTCTCGCTCGATCCCAAGATTTCTCTGAAGGAAATTGCGCGGGAAGCTGAAACACTCTCCAAGGCATACGGTCTGCCGCTCGACCCTTACGCCCATGTTGCTGATCTTTCGGTGGGCGAGCGCCAGCGCATCGAGATCGTTCGCGCTCTTTTGCAGAACCCAAGGCTTATCATTCTGGATGAACCGACCTCTGTGCTGACACCCCAGGAGGCGGACCGCCTGTTCGAGACGCTGGAGAAGCTGAAAGCCGAAGGGCGTTCGGTGCTTTACATCAGCCATCGTCTGGAAGAGGTACAGCGCATCTGCGATCGCGCCACTGTATTGCGCCACGGCAAGGTCACGGGGGCCTGCGACCCACGCCAGGAAACGCCCGCCTCTCTGGCGCGCATGATGGTCGGTTCCGATGTTGCAGGCATTCAGCGCGACGACGAATGCACCATCGGTGACGTGGCCGTTGAAATCATCGGTCTCTCTGTTCCGGCACGCACGCCCTTTGCCGTGTCACTCAAAAATATCGCCATGAAGGTGCGCGCGGGCGAGGTGCTTGCCATCGCGGGTATTGCCGGCAATGGACAGGGCGAGTTGTTCGACGCGCTATCCGGTGAATATCCCGTCTCGAAGGACGACGCGATCTTCCTGCGTGGCAAGCCCGTCGGTCGCATGGGCATCAATGGCCGCCGGTTGCTGGGGGCAGGCTTCGTCCCGGAAGAGCGCCACGGCCATGCCGCCGTGCCGAATATGAGCCTCTCCGACAATCTTCTCCTGGCGCGCTGTCGATCCGACAAGAAGGCATTCCTTAGCGGCGGTTTCCTGAAAGTCGTCCGTCATTCGGTGATCAAGAACGCCGCCAAACGCATCTCCGAACACATGGATGTGCGCAAGAGCGGCGAAGACCCACTCGCCGGTTCGCTCTCCGGCGGCAATCTGCAGAAATTCATCGTCGGTCGCGAGCTCGATCGACAGCCATCGGTTCTCGTCGTCAATCAGCCGACATGGGGTGTGGATGCAGGGGCGGCAAGCCGTATTCGCCAGGCGCTCGTGGACATGGCGAAGGGCGGATCGGCTGTCATCGTGATCAGCCAGGATCTCGACGAGATCTTCGAGGTTGCGTCAAGCATTGCCGTTATTTCCGACGGGCAACTGTCCAGCGCCTATCCGGCAAAGGAAATGACGCGTGAGAAGATCGGCCTGTTGATGGGTGGCGTGCACGCAGGCAGCACAGGGCAGGCAGGGCATACGGAGCAGGTCGTTCATGCGCATTGAACTGGAAAAACGCGCAGGGGTCTCCAAGCTCTTTGCCATTCTCTCGCCGCTCCTGGCTCTGGTGCTGACGCTTATCGTTGGTGCCATCATCTTCGCAGCGCTCGGCAAAGAACCCGTCGGCGCACTCTACAGCTTCTTCATCGAGCCTTTGCTGGAAGTCTGGTCCCTGCATGAACTTGCGGTCAAGGCCGCGCCGCTGATCCTGATCGCGGTCGGGCTTGCCATTTGTTATCGGTCGAACAACTGGAATATCGGCGCGGAAGGTCAGTTCACCATCGGCGCAATCACCGGCTCCATCCTGCCCGTGTTGAACCCCGATTGGCAGTCGCCAATGATCCTGCCGCTGATGCTTGTCATGGGGGCCGCAGGCGGCGCGCTTTACGCCGGTATCCCAGCGCTCTTGAAGACGCGGTTCAACACCAACGAGATCCTGACCAGCCTCATGCTGGTCTATGTCGCACAGCTCTTTCTCGACTGGCTGGTGCGCGGGGCCTGGCGCGATCCGCAGGGCTACAACTTCCCGCAGACCAAGCCTTTCAACGAAAGCGCCGTCTTGCCTGAACTACTGGATTCGGGGCGTGCCCATTGGGGCGTCGTCTTTGCGCTCGTCGCCGCCGTCGCGCTCTGGTTCATGATGCGCTACATGCTGAAGGGCTTCGAAGTCACCGTGCTCGGCCAATCGGCGCGGGCAGGGCGGTTTGCCGGATTTTCCTCTCGCGGCATGGTGTGGTTTTCGCTGCTCCTGTCCGGCGCACTGGCAGGCCTTGCCGGGATTTCGGAAGTCTCCGGCTCCATCGGTCATCTGCAGCCCTCGATTTCGCCGGGCTACGGCTTCACCGCCATCATCGTTGCCTTTCTCGGCAGATTGAACCCACTCGGCATCATTGCCTCAGGGCTGGTTCTCTCGCTGACTTATCTTGGCGGTGAGGCGGTGCAGATGTCGCTGCAGATTTCAGACAAGGTCGTGCGGGTCTTCCAGGGGCTGCTGCTCTTCTTCGTCCTGTCCTGCGATACGCTGATCCTCTACAAAATCCGCATCCGCTGGTCGCGCAGCGCTGCCCGTGAAGGAGCCGCATGATGGATATGTTTCAGGCGATCCTCCTCACCGTCATTACCGCCGCAACGCCTCTGGTCATTGCAGCGCTTGGCGAACTCGTCACTGAGCGCGCCGGCGTCCTCAATCTCGGTGTCGAAGGCATGATCGTCATCGGTGCGGTCTGCGCCTTCGCCGCCTCGCATCTGAGTGGTTCGCCCTATATCGGCATTCTCGCCGGGATCGCGGCAGGTGCGCTGTTCTCGCTGCTCTTTGGTTTCCTGACGCTCACGCTTGTCACCAACCAGGTGGCGACCGGCCTCGCGCTCACCATTCTCGGTCTCGGCGTCTCCGGCATGTTGGGAGAAAGCTTCGTTGGCGTGCCCGGCGTCAAGCTGCCGAACATCGTCTTTCCTGTGCTCTCGGATATTCCATTTATCGGCCCGATCCTCTTCCGCCAGGATTTGATCTTCTACATCTCGATTGCGCTCGTCTTCGGTATCAGCTGGTTCCTGTTCAAAAGCCGCACCGGCCTGAAGATTCGCGCGATCGGTGACAGCCATTCGTCAGCCCACGCGCTTGGCGTAAACGTCATCCGCACGCGCTATTTTGCCGTGATGTTTGGCGGCGCATGTGCGGGTCTCGCGGGCGCGCAGCTCTCGCTCGTCTATACGCCGCAATGGGTGGAAAACATGTCTGCCGGTCGTGGCTGGATTGCGCTGGCGCTCGTCGTCTTCGCGTCCTGGCGGCCATGGCGGGTGCTGGCGGGCGGCTATCTCTTCGGCGCAGTGACGATCGGCCAGTTGCATGCGCAGGCCTTCGGCATTGGAGTGCCGTCACAGCTACTTTCAGCGCTTCCTTATGTAGCAACTATTGTAGTGTTGATTATCATCTCCCATAATCGGCGCACGACGCTGATCAATACACCGGCATCGCTCGGCAAACCGTTCGTGCCGGATCGCTAAAAATCCAAAAGTCATGCCTAACCAAGCAGGGGTAAAAATGAAAAGACTCATCATCGCATTGGCCGCGTCCGCTGCGGCCATCATCGGCGTCGTTCCGGCCGCGCAAGCTGCCGACGCCAAGAAAGTCTGCTTCGTCTATGTCGGTACGCGCACGGATGGCGGCTGGACACAGGCGCATGATATCGGCCGTCAGGAATTGCAGAAGCATTTCGGCGACAAGATCGAGACGCCGTTCCTCGAAAGCGTTCCGGAAGGCCCTGATGCCGAACGCGCCATCGAGCGCATGGCCCGTTCCGGCTGCGACCTGATCTTCACCACGTCGTTTGGCTTCATGGATGCCACGGTCAAGGTTGCTCAGAAGTTCCCGAAGGTGAAGTTCGAACATGCGACCGGCTTCAAGACGGCGGCAAACCTCGCAACCTATAACTCTCGTTTCTATGAAGGCCGTTACATTCAAGGCCAGATCGCTGCGAAGATGTCGCAGAAGGGTGTGGCCGGCTACATCGCCTCCTTCCCGATCCCGGAAGTAGTGATGGGCATCGACGCCTTCCTGCTCGGCGCACGTTCCGTCAATCCGGACTTCAAGGTCAAGGTCGTCTGGGCCAACACCTGGTTCGACCCCGGCAAGGAAGCCGATGCCGCCAAGGCTCTGATCGACCAGGGCGTCGACATCCTGACGCAGCACACCGACACGACGGCACCAATGCAGGTTGCTGCAGAACGCGGCATCAAGGCGTTCGGCCAGGCCTCCGACATGATCAAGGCTGGCCCCAAGACACAGCTGACCGCGATCGTCGACACCTGGGGCGCCTATTACATCAAGCGCACGCAGGCGCTTCTTGATGGCACCTGGAAGTCGGAGTCGGTTTGGGACGGTCTGAAAGACGGCATCCTGACGATGGCGCCTTACACCAACATGCCGGATGATGTGAAAAAGATGGCTGAGGACACCGAGGCGAAGATCAAGTCCGGCGAGCTTCACCCTTTCACCGGTCCTGTGAAGAAGCAGGATGGAACGGAGTGGCTTAAGGCTGGCGAGAAGGCTGAAGACGGCGTTCTGCTCGGTCTGAACTTCTACGTTGAAGGCGTAGACGACAAGCTGCCGCAGTAAGTCGAAGTGTTTACACGAGAAAGGGCGCGCAATCCGTTTTGCGCGCCCTTTCTTATTGAGGCGTCTTCCTCGAAGCTCATGCCGAAAAGCAAAAGCCCGCCGATGGAGCGACGGGCTTTTTCAAGTCTTTACCGCGCATATGGATGCTGCGGATCGGACAAAATCGTTATCAGAAGACTGCGAGATACTTCAGCAGCGAGATAATACCGATGATGATCACGATGACCTGAGCGATCTGCTTTGCACTGCCGCCAACCGGCAGGCGTGCGATAAGCCACAGCACCAGTACGATGACCAGAAAGGTGATCAGAATGCTGACTAGCGTCGAGGTAACCATATGTCCCAGCTCCTATTTCCGTTTCGATGAACGGCCCGATCACCGTTGCGTGAGTAAAAGCCGCAATTTAGAATTTGGTTCCATTGTGCAAAATGAATTTGCGGGAAATGAAGATTGAGAGCACGTCGCACAAAAGTTCCGCGCGGTCTTTCGATACCAACATGCGACAGAACACAGGCGGAAGCGGTGGAAGCGAATCTGAAAGATCGTAACACCGCATAAGGAGGATGATGTGAGCGAGCTACGGGTTAAGAAGCGGGACGTCGGTGCGACAGCGCTTTTGGGACGCAATGGTCATCCGCAAATAGCAACACCGACCGGCGGAAATCTCTCAGTGGTGACGGCCGCGTCGGAGCCTGGCTTCAATCCGCTCGACCTTCTCTATTCCTCGCTCGCCGCTTGCTTGGCCTTGAGCGCGCGCATTGCAGCAAGCCGCATGGGCGTTCTCGATAGGTTCGAGGCGGTCGAGGCGAAGGTGACGGGAGAAAAGTCTGAGGGTGAACCCGCCCGCATTCTCCGCTTCGACATGCGGCTGACGATCAGCGGTGATTTTGACGAGCCGACGAAGCAGGCAATTGCCCATGAAGCGGAGAGAATTTGCACCGTCAGCAATACGCTGCGCGGCGAGGCGTACTTTCATCTGTCTATCGCCTGATACCGCTCCGAACTGCGCTGGCCGTCAATCAGCGCTGCGTCTTTTCCCATTTGCGGATCAGCCGGTCGCGCTTGAGCTTTGATAGGCGCTTGATCCAGAAGATGCCGTCAAGCTGATCGATCTCGTGCTGAATGCAGACGGCGTGAAAACCATCCGCGATTTCTTCATGTTCAGCGCCCGTCAAATCCTGAAACCGCAACGTCACCTGCCGGGGACGTTCCAGTTCCTCTGTGATGCCCGGCATGGAAACGCTGCCCTCGACATGGCGCATCGTCTCTGTCGAACTCTTGATGATCTCAGGATTGACGTAGGTCAGGATCTTGCCGGGCTCAAGCTCCAGCACGAAAACCCTCTGAAAGACGCCGATATGTGCCGCCGTGATCCCAACACCGGGCGCCGCGCGCATGGTGTCGACAAGGTCCTGCTGTAGGATGACGAGGTCGGGGCCAAACGTCGCGACCGGCTCGCATGGGGTGGCAAGGGCAGGGGCTGGGTATCGGACGATGGTACGAACGGTCATGACGTCTCGGAACTCAAAGATGAAGCCTTCGAAGTGGTGGTCGCAAGCGCTTTCGCCATTTCCGTCAGCTCTACGAAGGTCCGCTGTGTTCGGGCTTCGCGGCGAATGATATGGAGCAGTGTGCCGGAGAGCGCGCTGATCTCCCGTAACACCAAAGCATGGGCAATACCAAGTTTGTTTGAAAGGCTGCGACTGTCACTGCCAAGACCGATATGAACCGCGACAATGAGCGCAGCGCCTGTCGGTTGAAGTCCAGCGGGCGCGACCTGGAGCAGTTCGTCCACCGCGGCCATGAAGCGCGTTGCGGTGTCTTCCTCGTCCATTATGCCGCCGCGGCCTCGCCCCGCAGTCGCACCGACACCAGCACGGATTTGGAGGTTGGGGTGAAGCTGCCTTCGCCATAACTATGTAGCGGCACGAGAACGTTGAGCTCGGGATAGTAACCGCCGACGCTGCCCTGGGGTATGTCATAGGGCACCAGACGGAAATCCTTCGCGATCCGTTCGACGCCATCGCCATATTCGCCGATCACATCGACCCGCTGTTTGGCGTGGGCGCCAAGCGTCTCCATATCCTTCGGGTTCATAAAGATCACCTGACGTTCGCCGTAAACACCGCGGTATCGGTCATCAAGGCCGTAGATGGTGGTGTTATATTGATCGTGGCTGCGGAAAGTCTGGAGCACGAAAAGACCGTCTTTCGACAATGCCGCCTGATGCTCCGTCATTTCCGGCAGGGCGCCGGTAAAGAAGACCGCTTTCTTTTCCGGTGTTTGCCATTCACGCTCAGCTGCCGCGTTGCGCAGATGGAAGCCGCGCGGCACCCGCACGCGCTCATTGAATTCGTGGAAGCCTGGAATGACCCGCTCGATCATGTCTCGAATCAGATCGTAATCATCGGCAAGGGCGTTCCAGTTGACGCGATCACTGCCAAGCGTGGCTTCAGCGATACCGGCAATGATGGCAACTTCGGAACGCAGTTCAGGCGATGCCGGCTCATTTATGCCGCCAGAACCATGGACCATGCTCATGGAATCCTCGACCGTGACGATCTGCGGCAGGCCTTCGGAATTGCGATCGATCTCGGTGCGGCCAAGACATGGCAGGATGAACGAGGTTTCTCCCGGCACAAGATGCGAATGGTTGAGCTTGGTCGCGATGTTGACGGTCAGCTTCTGCTTTTTGAAGGCCTCGATGATCAGCGGGCTGTCGGGCGTGGCACGCAGGAAATTGCCACCGAGCGCGATGAAGGCCTGCGCCTTGCCATCCAGCATGGCGCTGATCGCTTCGACCGTGTTGTGCCCACGGTTGCGCGGCATCGTCACGCCGAGTTCCTTTTCAAGCGCATCAAGCAGGGCAGGCGGTGCCTTCTCGTCGATACCAACGGTGCGATCGCCCTGCACGTTCGAATGGCCGCGAACAGGGCAGAGGCCAGCACCGGGGCGGCCGACATTGCCCCGCAGCAGCATCAGATTGGTGATCTCGCGAACGATAGCGACGGAGTGCTTGTGCTGAGTGACGCCCATCGCCCAGGTGGCGATGACGGAACTGGCACTCATGTAGATGGAGGCCGCTTCCTCGATCGCCTCGCGTGTCAGACCAGACTGATCGAGAATGGTCTCCCAACGCGTTGCATCCACGGCAGCGCGGTATGCCTCGAACTCCACGGCATGGTCAGTCAGGAAGTCGTAATCGATGATGGCTGGTTGACCCGCGGCACGCGCCGCCTCATCGGCCGCGAACACCACCTTGCTGATACCGCGAATAGCGGCCATGTCACCGCCCTGGCGTGGCTGATAGTAATTGGTGGCAATCTTGGTGTTACTGCCGGTGATCATCTCCAGCTTGTCCTGCGGATCACTGAAGCGCTGCAGACCCTTTTCCTTGATCGGATTGAAAACGGCAATGCGCGCACCGCGAAGTGCCGCTCGCCTCAGATCACCCAGCATGCGGGGATGGTTGGTGCCGGGATTCTGGCCGATGACGAAGATCGCATCGGTCTTCTCGAAATCCTCCAGAAGCACGGTCCCCTTGCCGACACCGATCGAGGCCTTCAGACCGACGCCGCTCGCTTCATGACACATGTTGGAGCAGTCGGGAAAATTGTTGGTGCCGTAAAGTCGGACCATCAACTGATAAAGGAAGGCGGCTTCATTGGAGGCCCGACCGGATGTGTAGAACTCGGCGCGATCCGGGCTGTCGAGGCCGCGCAAGATGGTCCCGATCTCGCGAAATGCATCGTCCCAGGACACGGGCACGTATCGGTCTGAGGAACGATCGTAACGCAGAGGGTTCGTCAGGCGGCCTTGTTTCTCTAGTTCGTAATCCGACCATTGGCTCAGAGCGGAGACCGTATGGACGGCGAAAAACTCCGGCGGAACGCGTGCCTCCGTGGCTTCCCAGGACACGGCCTTCACACCGTTTTCACAAAATTCGAAGGATGAGCCATGCTCCGGGTCGCCCCAGGCGCAGCCGGGGCAATCGAAGCCATCGGGCTGATTGGTCTTAAGAAGCGCCTTCGCATTGGACAAGGGTGCTCCGGATTCCAGCAGGCGCTTGCCAACGCTTTTCAGCGCACCCCAGCCGCCGGCCGCGGATGAGGGCTTGCCGATGAAATCCATCTTGCCCATTATAACGTCTCTCCTTGAAGGCTTCGTCTCGATCGGTGCCACGACAGACTCACCCGATCCTTAGTTTGCACTGCAGCATAACAGTTCAGATAGGCGCTTACCTAGCATATATCAATTCTCTGCGTTGCACGGATGCGCGTTTCGTTTTCCCATTAGCGACACCCTGTCCGTGTGTTGACGACATGGAGCCAACCGTCGCTGCGGCGCGATGACGGGGAGGAAGAAGATGAAACCAGTTCTTGCCTAACGGGTTGTTGACATTGTTGTTCTAAACGACAATCTCCAGCCCGTTTGCAAAGCAGGCCAATGACCGGAGAAGGGGGCGCAAGTTGACACAAGCCGACCACGATCATCCCGCAACGGAAGAGGCCAAGCGTCCAGAAGTGATGGCCGACATCTATGCCGACGACGGCTCGATCCGGTCAGACTTTCTCGCCATGGTCGGTGCTGCGATCGCCGATCGCGACGTGCTTTTCCTGCGCGAAAACGTCGCCCGCCTGCATGAATCCGAACTGGGCGACCTGCTGGAATCGATCCAGCCGGAGCAGCGCCACGCCCTCGTGCGCCTGCTGGGCACCGACTTCGACATGACGGCACTGACCGAGGTGGATGAAGCAATCCGCCTCGATATCGTCGAGCAGATGCCGAACGAGCAGATTGCTGCCGGTATCGGCGAACTCGATTCGGACGACGCCGTCTACATTCTGGAAGACCTCGACCGCGAGGACCGCGAAGACATTCTCTCGCAGATGCCGTTCACCGAACGTGTCAGGCTCATGCGGGCGCTGGACTATCCGGAAAGCTCTGCCGGTCGCCGTATGCAGACCGAGTTCGTCGCCGTGCCGCCATTCTGGACGGTCGGCCAGACGATCGATTACCTGCGAGAAGAGGAGGAGTTGCCCGAATCCTTCTCCCAGATTTTCGTTGTCGATCCCACCTTCAAGCTCGTCGGCGCGCTCGATCTCGATCGGCTGCTGCGCTCAAAGCGGCAGGTGAAGATCGAAACCATCATGCACGAAACAAACCATCCCATTCCAGCGGAGATGGACCAGGAAGAGGCAGCCCAGCTCTTCGAGCAATATGACCTTCTGTCTGCGGCGGTCGTGGACAGCAACGGTCGCCTCGTCGGCGTGCTCACCATCGATGACGTGGTGGACGTGATCCAGGAAGAGGCGGAGGAAGACTTGCTTCGCCTCGGCGGTGTCGGCGATGAAGAGTTGTCCGACAGTATCGCGAGCACGTCCAAATCGCGTGTGCCCTGGCTTGGCATCAATCTTATGACGGCTTTCCTGGCAGCCTCGGTGATCGAACTCTTCGACGCCACCATCCAGCAGGTCGTGGCACTTGCCATCCTGATGCCGATCGTCGCAGGGATGGGCGGAAATGCCGGCTCGCAGACGATGACCGTTTCGGTGCGCGCTCTCGCCACCAAAAACCTCGATATCCATAATGCGGCGCGCATCATCCGACGTGAGGCAGGTGTGGGCCTGTTGAACGGCGCGCTCTTCGGCTGCGCGATCGGCATTATTGCCGGCATCTGGTTCCATGACGTGAATATTGGCGGCATCATCGCAACAGCCATGCTGATCAACATGCTTGCAGCAGCTTTGGCCGGTATCCTTATTCCGCTGTTCCTCGATAAGTTTGGCGCCGATCCGGCCGTTTCTTCCGCCGTTTTCGTCACGGCAGTGACCGATATTGTCGGCTTTTTCTCATTTCTCGGCCTGGCAACCTGGTGGTTCGGCATATCAGGATGATGATCGAAAATTGACTTTTACGTGAAGGTCAAACATAATGTCCGGCAGCCAGAATCGGACAAAGCCTTGAATAAGTATTATAGCATTACGGAACTGACGCGCGAATTCGGTGTATCCACCCGCACTCTTCGTTTTTACGAGGATGAGGGCCTGATCCATCCGGAGCGCCGTGGCCGTACGCGCTTGTTCCGCGCCGCCGATCGCAGGCTCATTCAGGAAATCCTCCGTGGCCGCCGCATCGGCTTTACGATCGCCGAAATTCGCGAAATCATCCAGGTTTACAAGGAGCCGCCGGGTGAATCCGGCCAGCTCGAGCTTCTGATGAAGAAGGTCGATGAGAAGCGCGCCGACCTTCGCCAGAAGCGCCGCGACATTGAAGAGACGCTTGCCGAGCTCGACAATGTTGAGGAAGCCTGCCTTACACGATTGGCAGAAATCGGCGTCGGAACCTGACGGACCGCTTCGCCTTTTGCTGTTGAGAGTTGGGCACTGAAATCTGTCAGTAGCGCCAATCTGGCGCCCAACTTCATTCTAGCTTCATGCTCCCCATCGTCGTAATTTAATCCTTTGCTAACCACGCTTGAAGACCCTTTGGAACGGTTAAGTCATGTAACTGTTTTATAGCGTTAGTTTTAAATCGGATCTTCAAGCCCGGGCATGATGCTCGCAATGGTGACTGCAACCGACTGTGTATGTCGGTTCTCGTGACGCAGGGCTGATAAAAAATGTTTCCCTGATCAACGGCGACGCCGCGCCATTATCGTGCGTGGCATGGGTATATAGATTTATGTTGGACGAGCATGCGCGTATTTCCGCGCTTAAGAATATGCGCTTACTCGATACTATGCCGAGCGAGCACTTCGATCGTATCACGCGACTGGTGGCAAATTACTTTGGTTTGCCGATTGCAGCCATCTCGTTGACGGACACGGACCGCCAATGGTTCAAGTCGAAAGTGGGCGTCGACCACAACGAGATACCTCGACACAAGGCGCCTTGTTCGCAGGTAGCGGAACACAAGCGTCCTGTGGTCGTGAAGGATTTGCAAAAAGACGATTACTATGCCGACAGCACGCTAGGTCAGGCCGGAATTCGTTTCTATTGCGGCGTTCCACTTGTAACACCGGATGGCTACGGCCTTGGTGCACTCTGTGTCTTGGGGATCGAGCCTTTCGAAGTCACCGATGAACAGATGGCGACCCTCTCCGATCTTGCTGCTATGGTCATGGATCAGATTGAGTTGCACCATTCGATGGGACGGATTGATCCGTCGAGCGGATTGCCGAACCGTCACCAGTTGATGAGTGATCTCTCTGACCTTGCTCTTCACGAAAAAGGTTCAGAGCAGATCATCAGCCTGATTGACCTTGCCCAGACAACGCAGTTCGACCGAATGATGCGCGTCGTCGGCATTTCCTATCTCGATGGTCTGATGACCAAGGTGGCGCGCATTCTAAGGGAGCATCTGGATGGGGGAACATTCGCCTATCATATCGGCCCGACGCAATTCGCATTCATTGTCTCCAGGGGTACGAAGGTCGAAGACTATCGACCGTTCCTGGAGCAGATCATGCGTGCGCTTTATAACGAGGTCGAGTTCCAGATCACCATGACGCCGTCCATCGGCTCGATGGTTTTCCGCCCTGGCGAGACCAGTGCCGAGGAAATTTTACGGTCGTTGCAAAGTGCAGTGCAGGACGCGCGTATTCATCCATCGAAAATCGCCTTTTTTTGCCCCTCTCTCGATGTACAGCATCAGCGCAACTTCATGATCCAGCGCGAGTTTCCACGGGCGATCATCGACGACGCGCAGCTGTCGCTCGTATTTCAGCCGCGGGTGGACGCCGCCAGTGGCCTTTTCAAGAGTGCGGAAGTTCTGTTGCGCTGGACCCATCCAGAGCTTGGCCCAATTTCGCCTGCCGAATTCATCCCGGTTATCGAAGCGTCAGCCTATGCTCGTGAATTGACCATGTGGGTCATCGCGACATCCCTCCAGCAACTTTCCGAATGGAATTCCACAGGTTTTCCCATCAAGCTTTCCATCAACCTGTCAGCCACCAATCTTCAGGAGGCTGACTTCTGGGATCGGCTGAGCGTCGATCTGGCTCGCTTCGGCGTCGATCATGACCAGATCGAATTCGAAATAACCGAGACGGCGATGATGATGGAGACGAAAGGGTCGCAGGACCTGCTCGAAACGCTTGCCGCATCGGGCATTCAGCTATCAATTGACGACTTCGGCACTGGTTACAGCAGCCTATCCTATCTGCAAAAGCTGCCGGTCAAAACCGTCAAGATTGATCGCAGCTTCATCAACGATATGCAGGAAGGCAATCGAGAGCGCGTCCTCGTCCAGTCCATGATCACGCTCTGCCACTCGCTCGGTTACGAGGTCGTGGCGGAAGGTGTGGAGACGCGCGAGCAAGCCGAACTGCTGACCGTCATGGGATGCGATGAGCTCCAGGGCTACTGGTTGTCAAAGCCGATTGCTCCGGACGCTCTCATCCGTTGGATGTCGGAGTGTCACACTGCCCAGCATTACCGTCTTGAAGCGATCAGCGCCTGACTGCGACCTCAAGCTCACCCCGGATTATTGAACCTCCGCCGAGCACTGGGCTGCGACATCCCTAATCTTGCTCTGCTGCTCGATACTGGCTGTATTCGCCATCATCGCGTCGAAGACATTCTCGCTGTGCAGTTTCTCCAGGGTGCAGCCACAAAAGCTTTGGCAGAGATCGAGGTTGTTTTGGGTCTGCATGCAGCTCGCTTCGCAGCTCTTCTTGTAAGCCTCCACCTGATCCACCGGCGGGGGCGGGAAAGTGATCGATCCCAAATAGACCAGCGCGATCAGCACCGGCTGGTGAATGAGGTAGAAGGACAGGCTGTGGCGGCCGAAGAAGGCAAGCAGATTGCGCTTGCCGCTGGGCTTGCGATACCGATCCAGCCACCCGCGCGGCACGGCGATTTGCGCGACACCAAGACCGGCGAGAAACGGCGCCAGGAACGGTAACACCGGCACATAGTCGTTGGAGCGGGGAGGTGCTGTGGCAAATCCGATCCAGGACAGCCAGATTGAGTTGAAGGCATCCGACGAGAAATAGATCGGCGCGAGGAAGGCCAGAACAGCGACGGCCAACGTCACGACCGCAGGCAAGCGCAGAAATATGAGACCGATCAGGCTCGCGACGGCGATATTGTGCAGAATGCCGAAGAAGATCCAGCCACCCGGAACGGCAAAGAATGTCGCAACCGAGATCAGCAACGCTGCACCCGCGACCATCGCAAACCGTTTGCCGAAGGCCGGCCAGTTTATACCCTTTCGATGCGCCAGAAACAGGCTGAAACCTGCGAGAAACAGAAACGAACTGGCAATCGCCCGCGCATAAAGACGCCACAAACCCTCGGTCGGCGTTTCCGGCGGGATATAGCCGAACATCGCGAGATCCCAGGTGAAGTGGTAACTCGCCATGGCGATGAGCGCGATGCCGCGCCATGTGTCGAGAAAGCCGATACGGCCGGACTTGGTAACCGTTGCGGTTGCCTCATTCATTCTGTGATTTCCTTCGCAACGGTGAGGGGGCTTTGCCTGCGCTTCGCCCGCAAAGTGGGGCGATTTCATGACAGGCGATTAATGATCGTCCATGATAGCGAGACGCGCTTCCGAGTAGAACTGGCGTCTCAACAGCGCGACGATGATGATGACGGTCATGACGATGAAGACATAGGCGTTGATAAACCAGCCAAGATAACCGATCGACAAGAAGAAGGTCCTGAGGCCGTCATTGAAATTCTTTGCCGCAATGACATTCATGCGGATGACGTTTTCCGCCGCGCGCTCGGCCGCTTTTCTATCCGCATTTGCCTCATGCATCATCGGCATTCCACCGAAGAGGATGGTGCAATAGTTGAACAGCCGATACGACCAACCGAACTTGAAGAAGGCATAGCCGAAAAGACAGGTCAGCCCGATAACCTTCAGTTCGAAAGCGGTTCGTCCGCCGTAATAGACGAATGGCATGTCCCGAAACACCGATTCGACTCGGTCGGTGGCGCCGAGGAGCGCGAAGCACCCGCCGATCGCGAAAATCGAGGTCGACGCGAAGAAGGCCGTGCCGTTTTGAAGGCCTGCCATGATCTGCGTATCGATCATCTTCAGATCGCGCGAAAGAGAGTTGTATATCCACCGTCTGCGCCGGTCGGCCATGGCTCGATTAAGGCTGGTTCTGCCAAAGGGCGATCGTGCGGTCGTGATATAGGCGTAGGACACCCACAGAACCAGGAATATGACGAGCGCGATGTAGTCCATTGTCGTCATGTCGGTCCCGCCCGTAACCCGCTTCTCGCCTTTTCCGCCAGGCAATGACCTGGAGTGTTTTCGAAGGTTGTCATACCAAGAAATGATTGCAAGGCAATCGAGACATGCTCGCAGAAAAATCCGATCCATTTTAGCGGGCGCTAACCATCCGGTAAGCTTATACCATTAGACAGATCGGCGGGGCTCCGGAGCAGGTATTGAGTACCGGGCCTCTTCTTCTCATTTCCGTTCATTCCATGAGCGGAAAACCCTTGGTCGGAGCATTCTTCATCCGCTTTGTCTGGCTGGTCCTATGTGGGATGAGATTAAAGCACTGCTTAGCGAAGGCGCCTGGCGAGTTCACTCTACAATTCCATCTGTTGTATTTCGATTGAGGACCGCGGGTAGTGCGTCTCTAATGTTTATTGCTGCTTGGACGAACTTCTCGAACTCGTTCATATCAAAGGGAAAGTATTGATGGCTTCCAGGCGCGTTGGCTGCCAGAACCACATACTCACCGCCGCCATCGCGCTTGAGACGGAAGGACATTACGCACGTTCCGTTCATGATAGGAACGTCAGAGCGCCGTATTATCTCTCCTGTCAGCACCCTCTTTATGGACCTAAATATCCCTGCCTTCTCCACCTGCCAAATCCAAGCTGGGGCCACAGAGCAAACTGCATCCCTTGTGCATTCCCGCTGAGAATACCGAAGGGTTCCTACCAAATGCAACGGCATAGAAAAGGAAGGAGTAAAAACCTTTCGTTGCGGATGGCTTTGACACAGCCGGGACTTATCGTTCATCACGGTCCAAAGAGACATCAAATTTGACAAGAGCCGCATCGCATCCTACCTTCATTTCAGCGATCCGACGCTTTCCCCATGAGAGCCGATGTCGACTTGACCGCGCAGCGCGGACGGGCATCAGTCTTTTATGACGGTTACCGCGACGATCCAGCATGATCGACCGGGAGAACGCCTCCATATCTACGAATCGTTCTCTTTTCATGTCTGGCGCCTCAAGGCTTTCGGCACAGTCCGAACTGGCGGTCGGATCGCTCTCAATTTTTCTCCCTGCAGGTTCTGAATGAGCGACATATCTCGTGCCATGCTGGTGCTCGGCGGCGCACGCTCGGGCAAGTCCGCTTTTGCTGAACGGCTGGTGCTCTCGTCTGAGGGTGTCGCTCATTATGTGGCAACGGGCCGCGCCTGGGATGAGGAAATGAAATCTCGTATCGCCAGCCATCGTCTTCAGCGCGGGGATCAATGGATCACGCATGAGGAACCGTTGCATCTGGTCGACACGCTGGAACGACTGGATGACGCGTCCAACACCATCCTCGTTGATTGCTTGACCCTTTGGGTCACGAACCTGATGATGGAGGAGGGGCTGGACGTTGAGGCGGCTTTTCCTCCACTCGTTGAACATGTGGCAAAAGCCAAAGCGAAGATCGTCTTCGTTTCGAACGAGGTAGGCCTCGGCATCGTGCCCGAGAATCGCATGGCGCGAGACTTTCGCGATCACGCTGGTCGGCTGCATCAGAGGATCGCTGCTGTGGCCTCGGAAGTCTATTTCATCGCGGCTGGCTTGCCTTTGAAGATGAAAGGCTAGGTCGCCTATCGCACGCCCGGATTTGCCTCGGCGCGGCCCTCCAACTCTTTAAATCTACGCGTCGTGCTGATCCGAACATCGAGTTCTGTTTTCGGCCCTATGCTGTGGTATCTCTCTCAGCCTCCCACAAATCCGCCACAGAGGCATCGTGATTTGCTGCGTCTGCATCGTTTTGATGCCGACTGCTTGATGCGATTTTATCCAATCAAATCGATCCGGAGCCAGCAGCAAATGTCATCCTCCGCCTTCAAAGCCCTTCTCTGCGGCCTAGCCGTCTCCATCTCCGGGCAAGCCCTTGCCGCGCAAGCAAGTTGGCCGGACACGCCTGTCGGCCGTCTCGCGGCGCTGGCCACCATTCAGGATCTGAGCGTCCAGCTGCTCAGTCAGGACAGCGCGACATTGACACTGGAGCATTGGTGCGCCGACCATAAGCTCGCCGAACACGCGAAAATCTCGGCGGTCCGCCTCAAGGACACGAAGACAGCGCCGGATGAGGTGCGCCACCAATTGAACGTTACCGCCTCCGACCCGCTCGGCTACCGGCACGTTTTGCTGAAATGCGGCGATCTGGTGCTTTCGGAAGCGGATAACTGGTATGTGCCGGATCGGTTGACGACGGACATGAACCAGACGCTGGATACCACGGATACGCCCTTCGGCAAGGTCGTGCTACCACTTCATTTCCAGCGCCACACCGTGTCCTCCCAGCTAATCTGGCAGCCTCTTCCAGAGCATTGGCAAATGGGACAGGCAATTCCCGCCGGCCACAGCACCGCACTGGATATCCCCCAAACTCTGATCACCAATGAAGCCGTTCTCACAAAGCCGGATGGGACCCCGATCAGCTTCGTCATCGAGAACTATAAGGCCGCGCTCCTGAGCTTCCCGCCGCCCGCTATCGCTCGTTGATCGGGTGACCTCGCGGCCGTCCTTTGAGGCTGCGGTCTTGATTTGGATCAAGGTCGCTTGCCGTTGCGGGTGGCAAAGCTGCAAACGACGCGAAAGCATGTTTGCCGCTGTGATTCCGGTTCCTTCGCTCCGCGTCATATCTGATGTGACGTTGGGGGAAGCCAACAATGAACTCTACTTTAGGAATAGCGATGGTGGCCGTAGGGGCCTTCCTCGCTTTGCTCGGGGCGGCCTTCGCTCACGACAATCTTTTCGCCGCCCATATGTGGGTGCTGTTCTTCGTGCTCCTTGTCGGCACGGTCGTGATGCTGCGCCGTGTCTCCTTCGCGCCTGTCGATCCGGCAGTCCAGGCACGCAGGAAGACCGAATATTTCGATGACGTGATCCGCTATGGGGTGATCGCCACGGTCTTCTGGGGCGTCGTCGGTTTTCTGGTGGGCGTGATCGTTGCGCTTCAGCTTGCCTATCCGGACCTGAACATCCAGCCATGGTTCAATTTCGGCCGCGTCCGTCCGCTACATACCTCCGCCGTCATCTTTGCCTTTGGTGGCAATGCGCTGATCGCAACCTCCTTTTACGTGGTGCAGCGCACCTGTCGCGCCAGACTGTTCGGCGGCGACCTCGGCTGGTTCGTCTTCTGGGGCTACAATCTCTTCATCGTCATGGCAGCGACCGGTTACCTGCTCGGCATCACGCAGGGCAGGGAATATGCCGAGCCTGAATGGTATGTCGATATCTGGCTAACCATCGTCTGGGTGGCCTATCTGATTACCTTCCTTGGCACCATCTTCGTGCGCAAGGAACCGCATATCTATGTAGCGAACTGGTTCTACCTTTCCTTCATCGTTACCATCGCGATGCTCCACATCGTCAACAATCTGGCGGTGCCGGTGTCGTTCCTTGGCGTGAAGAGCTATTCGGTCTTCTCGGGCGTCCAGGACGCGTTGACGCAGTGGTGGTACGGCCACAATGCCGTCGGCTTTTTCCTGACCGCCGGCTTCTTAGGGATGATGTACTACTTCATTCCCAAGCAGGTGAACCGCCCGGTCTATTCCTATCGCCTGTCGATCATCCACTTCTGGGCGCTGATCTTCATGTATATCTGGGCTGGTCCGCACCACCTGCATTACACAGCGCTTCCCGACTGGGCACAGACGCTCGGCATGGTGTTCTCGATCATGCTTTGGATGCCCTCATGGGGCGGCATGATCAACGGTCTGATGACGCTCTCTGGCGCATGGGACAAGCTGCGCACCGACCCGATCCTGCGCATGATGATCATGGCCGTTGCCTTCTACGGCATGGCGACGTTCGAAGGGCCGATGATGTCGATCAAGGCCGTCAATTCTCTCAGCCACTATACGGACTGGACCATCGGCCACGTGCATTCAGGTGCGCTTGGATGGAACGGCATGATCACCTTCGGAGCGGTCTATTTCCTCGTCCCGAAACTGTGGCATCGCGAACGGCTCTACAGCCTGGTGCTGGTCAACTGGCACTTCTGGCTGGCCACGCTCGGTATCGTCGTCTACGCCGCCTCCATGTGGGTTGCCGGCATCCAGCAGGGCCTGATGTGGCGTGAGTATGATGCGCAGGGTTTCCTCGTCTATTCCTTCGCTGAAACCGTCGCTGCCATGTTCCCATACTATTTGCTGCGCGCAATGGGCGGCCTGCTGTTCCTCAGTGGCGCAATCGTCATGGCCTACAACATCACCAGAACCATTCTCGGCCATATGCGCGAAGAGAATACCGGCACGGCTGCAGCGCCCAAGCTACAACCGGCCGAGTAAGGAGATCGATCATGTCTATTCTGGACAAACACGGCATTATCGAGCGCAACGCGACCTTGCTTCTCGTCGGATCTCTGGCGGTCGTCTCGATTGGCGGCATCGTGGAGATCGCGCCGCTTTTCTATCTCGAAAACACGATCGAAAAGGTAGAGGGCATGCGGCCTTATTCGCCGCTGGAGCTTATGGGGCGCAACATCTACATCCGCGAAGGTTGCTATGTCTGCCATAGCCAGATGATCCGCCCCTTCCGCGATGAGGTGGAACGCTACGGCCATTACAGCCTTGCTGCAGAAAGCATGTACGACCATCCGTTCCAGTGGGGATCGAAAAGAACCGGACCGGATCTCGCGCGCGTGGGGGATCGCTATTCGAACGAATGGCATGTCCAGCATTTGAGCGCGCCGCGCTCCGTCGTGCCGGAATCGGTCATGCCAAGCTACGCCTTCCTGAAGACGACACCTCTGCAGGTGTCGAATGTGGCGATGGAGCTGAAAGCCAACCGAGCTGTCGGCGTGCCCTATAGCGACGACATGCTGCAGAACGCCGAGGCCGACATGAAGGCGCAGGCGGATCCGAACGCCGACACGACGGCCCTGGAGGCGCGTTATCCCAAGGCAAAGATCGGAGATTTCGACGGTGATCCGACGAAGTTGACCGAAATGGACGCGCTGGTCGCCTATTTGCAGATGCTCGGCACGTTGGTCGATTTTTCGACCTACGACGACGCCGCCGGCTACCGATAGGAGGAGCACGAGATGGAAACCTACACCGCCATGCGCCACTTCGCCGATAGCTGGGGCCTGCTCGTCATGACGCTCTTCTTCCTCTGCGTCGTCCTTTTCACCTTGCGTCCCGGTGGCGGAAAGGCCGCCAGCGACGCCGCCAAGATTCCTCTCAAGGAGGATTGATACCATGTCGGACAAACAGATAGACCAGATCAGCGGCGTCGAAACCACCGGCCACGAGTGGGACGGCATTCGCGAGCTGAACAACCCCATGCCCCGCTGGTGGGTGTGGACGTTTTACGCCACCATCATCTGGGCCATCGGCTACACCATTGCCTTTCCCGCCTGGCCGCTGATCAGCGGTGCGACGCATGGCGTTCTTGGCTGGAGTAGCCGCGCCACTGTGGCAACCGAGATGGCCAATGCCAAGGCAGGCCAGAACGCCTACCTCGACAAGATCGCATCCTTGTCACTGGAAGATATCCAGTCCGACAGCGAACTCATGCAGTTTGCCGTTGCCGGTGGCGCAGCGGCCTTCAAGGTCAACTGCATCCAGTGCCACGGCTCTGGTGCTGAGGGCGGCAACGGCTATCCCAACCTCAACGATGATGACTGGCTGTGGGGTGGTAAGGCAGAGGATGTCTACACGACCATCACCCACGGCATACGCTTCACCGAGGATCCGGAAACACGCGTGTCGGAAATGCCGGCTTTTGCCGACGTGCTGAAGAGCGATGAAATCCGTGCCGTCGCGGCCTATGTCGTCAGCCTGACAGGAACGCCGCATGATCCGGCCATGATTGATGCGGGCAAGCAGATATTCGCCGACAACTGCGCCTCGTGTCACGGTGATGATGCCAGGGGCAACCGCGATATGGGCGCCCCGAACCTCGCTGACGCAATCTGGCTGAAGGCACACGGCGAAGAGGGCATCGTCGCTCAAATCCGGGCACCCAAGCATGGTGTCATGCCCGCCTGGGGCGAGCGTCTGGGAGATACCACGGTCAAGCAACTGGCGCTCTTCGTCCACTCGCTGGGTGGTGGTGAATAGCGCGACTTAAAAGGCAATAGGGGCCGCGTCGTGCGGCCCTTTTCATTGATGCTCCAGAAGGCCCTTCAAAGTCTTCAGATCCGCCAACACGGCGGCGGCATCCCGGTCGTGATCCTCTTCCGTCATGCCCGGCAGTCGTAAAACGGTAAAGGCGATTTCCGCCCCGTCACCATTCGGTGTCACCCGAAGCGCATTGTAGACTTGCATCCCATCCGGCAGCGTCACCGTGTGGTCGATGACGCCAAAATCATTCGGGTCAGCAAAGCGCACGCAGACGTCTCCCAGCGGCCCCGAGGCGATCCAGTCTTTACCATCCTGTCGCAATCCACTTGCCAGACCCGCCGCCCAGCGCGGCATCCTGTTGGGATCTGAGGCGAGGGCATAGACCTCCCGCCATGGCCGATCGATTGTCATGTGCACGATCCGTGAGATCATCGTTGCCATCATTCTTCTTCCGTTCACAGCGCCTGCGCCACATTGTCCCGACTTGACCTAAGTCAAGGATGATGGACCCCCAAGATGTCAAAACGCAAGGACAGAAACGGACCTTGCGATTATGAACCTTTATACCCCCCGCGACCCCGGCAATGGCTCCGAGCCTGTCGAGAGATTGAATGCCGAACCGGTCAATTCTGCGAAAAACAGGAAGCCGCTTTACGAGGCGCGCAAGAAGATCTTCCCGAAGCGGGCGGAGGGACAGTTTCGTCGTTTCAAATGGATCGTGATGCTGATCACGCTCGGCATCTATTATCTGACGCCCTGGATCCGATGGGACCGTGGTCCCTATGCGCCTGATCAGGCGGTGCTCGTCGATATTGCCAGCAGGCGTTTCTACTTCTTCTTCATCGAGATATGGCCGCAGGAATTCTACTATGTTGCCGGGCTTCTGGTCATGGCAGGTTTCGGCCTCTTCCTCATCACGTCAGCAATAGGCCGCGCCTGGTGCGGCTATACCTGTCCTCAAACGGTGTGGGTCGATCTCTTCCTCGTGGTAGAGCGCGCCATCGAGGGCGACCGAAACGCGCGCATGAGGCTCGAGGCCGCTGCGTGGAGCTTGGACAAGCTGCGAAAGCGCGTCTCCAAGCATCTCGTCTGGCTGGCGATCGGTGTGATGACGGGCGGTGCCTGGATATTCTACTTCGCCGATGCTCCGACACTGCTGAAGCAGTTCATGACGGGCGAGGCGCCGATGGTCGCCTATTACACCGTGGCGATCCTGACGGCGACGACGTACGTCTTTGGCGGTCTGATGCGCGAGCAGGTGTGCACCTATATGTGCCCCTGGCCCCGCATCCAGGGTGCGATGCTGGACGAGCATTCGCTGGTTGTCACCTATAACGACTGGCGCGGCGAACCCCGCTCGCGTCACGCCAAAAAGGCGGTTGCCGCAGGTGAGCCGGTGGGCGACTGCGTGGACTGCAATGCCTGTGTTGCCGTCTGTCCGATGGGGATCGATATCCGCGACGGGCAGCAGATGGAGTGCATCACCTGCGCCCTTTGCATCGATGCCTGCGATGGCGTCATGGACAAGGTCGGTAAGTCGCGCGGCCTGATCGCCTATGCCACGCTTCAGGAATACGATGCAAACATGGCCCTGGCGACCGGCAATGGCGCGCATGACATTCAGCCGAGTGCGGTCCGCAATCCAGATGGCAGCTTCGTCAATGCCGTACGCCATTTCAATTGGCGGATCATTTTGCGTCCACGTACGATCTTTTACATGACAGTCTGGTGTCTGGTCGGTGTCGTCATGCTGGTGACGCTGGCCACCCGCGAGCGCCTTGCGGTCAACGTCATTCACGATCGCAATCCGCAATATGTGCTGGAATCGGATGGCTCGATCCGCAACGGATATACCGTCCGGCTTCTCAACATGATCGCGCAGCCGCGCACCATCACCTTGTCACTGGAAGGGTTGCCAGGCGCCGTGATGAAGATCAACGGTCTGGTCGATCAGCCTGCGCGAAGCTTCGACATCAAGGTCAAGCCGGACGAAGTCACAAGCCTCAAGCTCTTCGTCACCACGCCCGCCGGTGCCAGCAAAACAGCAAGCGATTTCACCTTCCTCGCGTCGGACGCTGAAAACTCAGAGACCGCACACTACAAGGCCGTCTTCAATGGACCGGGAGTAAAGAAATGACGATCGAGCGACAGGAAAAGCCAGGCTTTATCTTCACCGGCTGGCACATGCTCACCATCATGGTGCTGTTCTTCGGCACGGTGATTGCGGTCAATGTCACCATGGCGTGGAACGCGGTTTCGAGTTGGAGCGGGCTTGTGGTGCAAAACACCTATGTTGCCAGCCAACAGTTCAACGGCAAGGCGGAAGCCGCCAAGGCGCGTGCGGCAAGCGGCATCGTCGGCAAGCTCAAACTCGATGGCGATACCATCGCTTACGAGGTGACCCACCCCACCAAGGGGCCTGTCGAGACCGACGCCGTGACGCTCAATTTCCGCCGCCCGGTCGGAGAGAAACAGGATTTCTCTCTGGTTCTGGACAAACGATCGGTGAATGGGTTTGCGGCCCATCACCAGTTGGCGCCAGGAGACTGGATCGTCGAGGCTGTCGCCGTGAAGGATGGCAAGATCATCGTTCATGAAGGCAAACGCATCGATATTGCCGGGGGCGTCAGATGAGCTGCTGCGCACCAGGCACCGAAAGTGCTCTCGACCATGCGGGATTGAGAAAGGCTTTGCCGTCGTCGGAGGAGATGATGCTCGCCAGTCGCGATCTCGGGCAGGGGTTACGACAGATCGATCTCTCGGTGCCCGGCGTCTATTGCGGCACCTGCATCACCACGATCGAAACCTGTTTGAAAAGACTGCCCGAGGTGGAGCGCGCCCGCGTCAACCTGTCCTCGAAACGCGTTTCCATCGTTTGGCGGGAGGAAGTCGCCGACGTCCGCACCGATCCGGGCATCCTTGCCAGGGCAGTCGCCTCGACGGGATACGACACCCATCTTTTTACCAGTGCCGAAGAAGCCTCCGACGAACTCAGGAACCAGTTGATCCGGGCCGTCGGTCTAACGGGTTTTGCAGCCGCAAACATCATGCTGCTGTCCGTGTCGGTTTGGTCCGGCGCGGATGCTTCCACACGCGACATGTTTCACTGGATATCCGCCCTGATCGCGGCACCTGCGCTGATCTATGGTGGCCGGTTCTTCTATCAGTCTGCCTATCGCGCTCTGAAGCACGGCCGGACCAATATGGATGTGCCGATCGCTCTTGCAATCACGCTGTCCTATGCCGTCTCAGTCTGGGAAACGATGCATAGCGGCAGCCATGCCTGGTTCGATGCGACCGTCTCGCTGCTGTTCTTTCTGCTGATCGGCCGCACGCTCGATCACGTCATGCGCGACCGCGCCCGGTCAGCCGTTGCCGGTCTTGCCAGACTGTCACCGCGCGGTGCTATGGTTCTCCTCAACGGTGGAAAGCGCGAATACCGGGCAATTGCCGAGTTGGTTCCGGAAGATACCATCCTTATTGCAGCGGGCGAAAGGGTGCCGGTGGATGGCGTGACCATAGCGGGCACCAGCGACCTGGACATGTCCATCGTCAACGGTGAGAGCGCCACCCGCATTGTCCAGCCAGGCGAGAGTATTCAGGCGGGTACCCTGAACCTCACCGGTCCACTGACCATCAGGGCAACGGCGCTTGCGCGTGAGTCCTTCCTGGCGGAGATCATTGGCTTGATGGAAGCGGCCGAAGGGGGCAGGGCGCGTTATCGGCGCCTGGCAGATCGCGCTGCGCAATACTATTCGCCTGTGGTTCACCTCCTGGCGCTCATATCCTTCGTTGCCTGGGGCATATTTGGCGGCGACTGGAAACAGGCGATGCTGATTGCAATTGCCGTTCTGATCATCACCTGCCCGTGTGCCCTTGGCCTCGCTGTTCCTGTCGTGCAGGTTGTTGCAGCGGGAGAACTGTTCAAGAATGGAGTCATGATCAAGGATGGCTCGGCCATGGAGCGGCTTGCCGAGGCCGATACCGTGCTCTTCGACAAGACCGGTACATTGACGCTCGGCGAGCCCCGCTTGCTCGGTATGGCGGATGTGCCGGACGATGCCCTGCGGCTTGCCGCAGGCCTTGCCGCCAATTCTCGTCACCCTCTTTCCCAGGCGCTCTACGGCTCGGTTCGAGGCGCGCTCCCAGTGTTCGATGCTGTCAGCGAGACACCCGGATGCGGCGTGGAGGCGAAGACAGACAAAGGCATCTACCGGCTCGGCAACAGACGCTTTTGCTGCCCGACCGAGGTGCCGCGAAGTGATGCAGAAACCGCGTCGGAGGTGGTGTTGTCACTGGAGGGTGAAGAAGTTGCGTGCTTCCGCTTCGAGGATCAGACGAGGCCCGGCACGTGCGAGACGATCAAAACCTTGCAGGGTTTCGGGTTCAGCGCAGAGATCGTCTCCGGAGACAGACCAACCGCCGTAGAGGCGTTGGCAGGCAAGCTCGGGCTCGAACGTTGGCACGGCGGCTTCGCTCCGGCGGACAAGGCGCGGCGCTGCGAGGAGCTTGCCGCCGAAGGTCGTAAGGTGCTGATGGTGGGCGACGGGATCAACGACGCCCCGGCGCTGGCCGCAGCCCATGTGTCCATTGCTCCGGCATCGGCAGCTGACATTGGCCGGCAGGCCGCAGACTTCGTCTTCGTCCGAGAGGATCTAAGGTCCGTGGCCTTCGCTGTCGATATTTCGCGACGGGCAGGGCGGCTCATCCGGCAGAATTTTGCGCTGGCGATTGGCTATAACGTCATCGCTGTTCCGATTGCGCTTGCAGGTCTCGCCACGCCCATGATTGCAGCCATTGCCATGTCGACGTCCTCGATCATCGTGGTCACCAACGCGCTTCGCCTCAGTGGCTTCGAACGGAAAGCGACACGAAGGCTTGAGCAGCGGGCCGCCGAAATTGGGATGGCAACTGGAGCGCAGATCGCATGAACATGTTGGTGTTCCTGATTCCCGTCGCGTTGCTTCTCGGCGGGCTCGGTCTGTCCGCGTTCCTCTGGTCGCTGAAAAGCGGTCAGTATGAGGACATGGACGGCTCCGCCTGGCGGGCGCTGGAGGATGGTGACGACAAACCTTCCGCGTGACGGTTTTGGGGACGGCGACACCAAAGGTGACCGCTGTCATCAAAATTTAACCGTTTCAATTGGGTCTCACCTTGCCGTTTGAAGGCTGGAGTGCCAAAACAGGCGCCATCAAATGCAAAATGGAGACACATCCGTGGAACAGGCAGAAATCGGTTTGATCGGTCTTGGCGTCATGGGCTCGAACCTGGCGCTCAACATCGCGGAAAAAGGCAACAAGATTGCCGTTTTCAACCGAACCCCGGAAGCGACGAAGAAATTTTACGCCGACGCCGGCGAATTGCAGGGACAGATCATCCCTTGCGAAACTATTGAAGACTTCGTTGCAGCCATCCGCCCGCCGCGCCCGATCATCATCATGATCAAGGCCGGCGATCCCGTCGATCAGCAGATGGAAATTCTCAAGCCCTATCTGGAAAACGGCGACATCATGATCGATGCGGGCAACGCCAATTTCCGTGACACGATCCGTCGTTTCGACACTCTCAAAGACAGCGGCCTGACCTTCATTGGCATGGGTGTTTCCGGTGGTGAAGAGGGCGCTCGCCATGGTCCGTCCATCATGGTCGGCGGCACCGAAGAGAGCTGGAAGCGCGTCGAAAAGGTGCTGACATCGATCTCGGCCAAATATGATAACGACCCTTGCGTTGCCTGGCTAGGCAATGATGGCGCCGGACACTTCGTCAAGACCATCCATAACGGCATCGAGTATGCCGATATGCAGATGATCGCCGAAATCTACGGCATCTTGCGCGATGGTCTGAAGCTCAGCGCCGGCGAAATTGCCGATGTCTTCGGCACGTGGAACAAGGGCCGCCTGAATTCCTATCTGATCGAGATCACCGAGAAGGTGCTACGCGCCGCCGATCCGGTCACCGGCAAGCCGATGGTGGATCTGATCCTCGACAAGGCAGGTCAGAAGGGCACTGGCAAGTGGTCCGTCATCGAGGCCCAGAACATGGGCGTCGCGGCAACGGCTATCGAAGCTGCCGTCGCTGCCCGTATTCTTTCGTCGCAGAAGGACGAGCGCGAAGCCGCTGAGAAGATCTTCGGCGTTCCGAAGGCGCTTGCCGCACCCGCCGACAAGCAGGCCTTCATCGACGATCTGGAAAACGCACTTCTTGCTGCAAAGATCGGCGCCTATGCGCAAGGCTTTGCCGTGATGGCTGCGGCTTCCAAGGAGTTCAACTGGGACCTGCCGATGCCCACCATCGCCCGCATCTGGCGCGCTGGCTGCATCATCCGCTCGCAGTTCCTGGATGAAATCACCTCGGCCTTCACCAAAGATCCGCATGTGGCAAACCTGATCGTGACGCCTGCCTTCTCCAAGATGGTTCAGGACACCGACGCACCGTTGCGCCACGTCGTTTCGCACGCCATCCTGTCTGGCCTGCCTGTTCCGGCTCTTGCCTCCGCACTCGGTTATTTCGACGCCTACCGCCGTGGTCGTGGCACAGCCAACCTCATACAGGCGCAGCGCGACTTCTTCGGCGCGCATGGTTTTGAGCGGACCGATGGCGTCGACAAACCACACGGCCCGTGGGGTAGCGGCCTCGATATCTTCTCGAAGTAACGAACAAAGGCTCGCTTCGGCGGGCCTTTCTTTTTCGGGGCGATGTAGATCTACGTGGACTCAGGCATCATGGCCGAGGTTGACCCGACCATTGGTCTTTCAACGGATTGCCAGTCCCGACACGCGGCCGAGAATTTAGGCTGTCTCACTCTTTGGAAGCGACCGACAACGCGCTGCACTGACGTAGCGCGGCGCGTGCTAACGGCAAATTCAATGTGCGGCCTTGCCCTGGCTGGCTGCCAGCATTCTCGATGCGCTGATCACGAGTTTGCGCTCTGCTCGCTCCTGTTGCGGCGTGCGGTTATAGATTTCGCGATAACACTTGGAAAAGTGCGAGGCCGAGACGAAGCCACAGGCGACCGCGACTTCCACGACCGGCATGGCCGATTGTACCAGAAGGTGACGCGCCCGGTCCAGCCTGATCTCAAGATAGTAGCGCGCGGGTGATCGGCCCATTTCCTGGCGGAACAATCGCTCCACCTGCCTGCGGGAAAGATCGGCACCTTCGGCAATATCGAGAAGCGAAAGAGGCTCAGAGAGGTTGCTTTCCATCAGCTCGATGATCGAGAGAACCTTGTCGTTCTGCACGCCAAGACGGGCGCGGAGCGGCAGGCGTTGGCGATCGTGTGGATTGCGCACGCGGTCCGTCAACTGCTGCTCGCACACGCGGTTCACGAGGTTTTCGCCGAAATCCTGACCGATCAGGTTCAGCATCATGTCGAGCGAAGCCGTTCCGCCGGCGCAGGTATAAATATTGCCGTCCACTTCGTAGAGATCGGCATAGACTTCGACTTGCGGAAAAGCCTCGGAAAAACCTGGGAGATTTTCCCAGTGGATCGCACAGCGCTTGCCATTCAGCAGTCCCGCCTGGGCAAGCACATGTGCGCCCGTACAGAGACTACCGACAGCAATGCCGCGATTGTTGACTTCACGCAGCCAGGCATTGACCGACTTGTTCACATATTGATCGATGTCGATCCCGGAACAGACCAGCACCATGCTTGGGCGGTTCTCGCCGCCGATGCATTTGCGCTCTTCAGCAAGAGAGGTGTTTGCCTCGAGCGCAATACCGCTGGAGGAGGTCACCTTGAGGCCGTCAATGGAAGCAAGGCGCCATTCATAGGCGTCGTAACCGAGCATACGGTTGGCGATACGCAACGTTTCCACCGCCGCCGTAAACGGAAGCATGGTGAACTGAGGAACCATAAAAAATACGATTGAACGTTTCTTGGGAGTTTTGCTCATGACGACCATGCCCCATTTTGCGGAAAAGCAATTTCTTGCTTGGAAACTATCATCTGTATGTTCTGAATGCGACGGCCTGAAGGAGAAATACGACGCGGGTTCGTCCACGTCAAAAAAACAATCCGTGAGACTGGCTTGACAAACGGCAATATCTAATTTGCGACATGCCGTTTCGAGATATTTTGCATTTTATTAATATTGTTTTCAATTTTGTCCCGCATGCTCTCATCAATGTCGCCGAATTGCGCGTTCTGTTGAAAAGATGGAATGGCGGACGTCGAAGCCACCGCCACCCATCGGGTGCCACAGCACGTGAACCGCCAAGTCTTGTGTCTGGCGGTCAAGGCTTAAAGCGGAGTATTGCGTATGCAGGAAGCTGGCGTGACGGTATTGGTTGTCGAAGACGAACCAATCATTCGATTTGCCCTCGTGGATGCCCTGGAAGAGAAGGGCTACCGCGTTTTGGAAGCATCCAATGTGCTGGAAGCCGTGGGTGTGATCGGCAAGAACGAGCAGATCGCTGCCGTGGTGACGGATATCGACATGCCGGGCGGTTTGTCCGGCCTTGATCTCGTCGAGACACTAGACAAGTCTCAACATCACATTGCAGTCGTCGTCACCTCCGGGGGACATGCATCTGAAAGCTTGGACCTTCCGGCAGATGCCCGCTTCTTCAGCAAGCCCTATCATTTCGACGACATTCTCTTCGCCGTGCGCTCTGCTATCGCCGCCAAGGCGAAGCTGTTGAAGAAGCGCCGCGGCTTGCGCCTCGTCGGCGCCGCGGCACGCTGACCCTTGAAGGTGCCGCGCCGGTCGGTGAACGACCGGTTCCGCGCATATAGAAAAAGCCGGAGGGTCACTCCGGCTTTCATTCTGAAATCAGACTCTGTGATCGATGATTACGCGGCGCGCAGCAAGACCAGGCTGCGGGCTTCCATCGTATAGTTCTGCGCGTTGGCAATCTGGTTGCCGGTCACGGTTGGGTCGGCTGTGGTCAGCTCCGTCGTCCAGCCATGCTCGACTTCGGGAAGCTTGAACTCGACATCGCCCTCATGCGGATTGAAGAGAATGAGGACATCATTCCATTCGTCGCCTTCCGTGCCGCCTTCTCGGGTCATCCTCAGGCCAAGCGATGTGCTTCCCGCGTCCGCCCAATGTTCCGGCGTCTGCTCTCCACCGCCCGGGTTCAGCCAGGTAACATGCGTGCCGTCATGCCAGCTGTCGCGACGAAGCACGGAATGGGTCTGCCTTAGTTCGATCAGACGGCGGGTGAACTCGCGCAACGTCTCGGCACTTTCCGGCAGCCCTTCCCAGTGCACCCAGCTCAGATCGCTATCCTGGCAATAGCCGTTATTGTTGCCCATCTGGCTGCGGCCGAACTCGTCGCCGGCAAGAATCATTGGCGTGCCGTGAGAAAGCAGAAGGGTTGCGAGAAAATTGCGCTTCTGGCGATCACGAACGGCGGTGATGCCTTCGTCATCCGTCGGGCCTTCGACGCCGTAGTTGAAGCTGCGATTGTCGCTGTGACCGTCCTTGTTGTCTTCGCCATTCGCCTCGTTGTGCTTCTCGTTGTAGGAAACGAGGTCGTTCAGTGTGAAGCCGTCATGCGCAGTGATAAAGTTTACACTTGCCCAGGTCTTGCGGCCGCGAAGATCATAGACGTCGCCGGAACCGAGAACGCGCGCGGCAAAATCGCCGGCCGTGCCATCCTCATCTTTCCAGTATTCGCGCACCGTGTCGCGGTACTTGTCGTTCCATTCCGCCCAGCCGGGCGGGAAGCCGCCGACCTGATAACCGCCAGGGCCGATGTCCCAGGGCTCACCCACGAGCTTCAAGCGAGACAGCACCGGATCCTGGCCGACAGCATCGAAGAAGCCGCTGCGCTGATCGAACCCTTCCGGCTCGCGACCCAGAATAGTGCCAAGGTCGAAGCGGAAGCCGTCGACATGCATATCTTCGGCCCAGTAGCGCAGCGAGTCCGTCACCATCTGCAGCACGCGCGGGTGAGAGGTATTGACGGTGTTTCCCGTTCCCGTGTCGTTAATGTAATAACGGGGCTGATCGGGCAGGGTGCGGTAATAGGAGAAGTTGTCGATCCCCTTGAAGGAGAGGGTCGGTCCAAGCTCATTGCCTTCTGCCGTATGGTTATAGACCACGTCGAGAATGACTTCGATGCCGCCATCGTGGAAGGCCCGCACCATATCACGGAAGCCTGCCATGGCACGCGGGCCGTAGTAACGCGATGCCGGTGCAAAGAAGGCAAGGGAGTTGTATCCCCAGAAGTTCTTCAGTCCCTTGTCGAGCAGATGGGAATCGTCGGGGAAGTAGTGGATCGGAAGAAGCTCGATCGACGTGATGCCGAGGCTTTTGATGTAAGAAACGACATCCTTGTGGCCGAGCCCTTCATAGGTGCCCTTGAGCTCCTCGGGCAGGGCAGGGTGAAGCTTGGTGAATCCCTTGACGTGCGTTTCGTAGAAGATGGTCTTTGACCACGGAATGTTCGGACGCTTGTCGCCGCTCCAGTCATAATCCTTGGGATCGATCACGCGGCACTTGGGCATCTTGGAGGCGCTGTCGGCCTCGTTATAGGACAGATCCTTGTCTTCGCTGTTCAGGTCGTAGCCGAACTGCTCCTGGCCCCATTGGATGTCGCCCACCAGTTCGCGCGCGTAAGGGTCGACCAGCAGCTTGTTGGGGTTGAAGCGGTGGCCGTTTTCCGGATCGTAGGGGCCGTGGACGCGATATCCATAAAGGGCACCGGGCTTCAATCCCGGAACATAGCCGTGCCAGATTTCGTTGGTAAACTCAGGCAGAGTGATGCGCTCGATTTCGGTGTTGCCCGTCTCATCGAAAAGACAAAGTTCGACCCGTTGTGCACATGCGCTGAAGATTGCAAAATTTACGCCGTCGCCATCGAAATTGGCGCCCAGACGCGTGAAATCGCCGGGCTGAATGCTAGAGCCGAACTTAGACATGGGTTTCCTCTTGATGAAGTGACCGAGTGAAACTGGCTTGTCTGTGGTTTGTTCCGCAGCGCAAAAAAATGGCCCGCCGGAATATCCTGGCGAGCCATTTACTCATTTATCTCGACGCAGCGTCGGCAGCATTTGGTCACTTGCGGATGGTGTCGTTGGCAGGCCATCCAATGTCCTTCAATGTGTCTGCGGGCAGGCTCTCGAGAATGCGCAGGTTGCGTCTGCGTTGCCAGGAAGCACGAAGCTCGAATCCAGCGGTGACCACGCGGGATATCCAGGACGGCGGGCGTAGCCGAAGCCAGCTACCGGTCTCCTCATGCGGGATTATCATAGTCATTTTTAACGCTCCTTCCTTTTTGTTTCAGCGTCTGTCGTGAATGCGACACGACACCTATGCGCTTGCCAAAATCATCAATCAATCGAATGACAGTGATGGCATCCATGACATTTTGTGTTGCTTTATTCCGATTGCAGGTGCGATCGTTTCTGCATGTGAGGAAGAATGGACGTCACTTGACATTCAATCAAACGAAATGATATCGATCTATCATTCAGAAAAATTGACGGACACGGTCATGACTGTTTCATTTCGCCAGCCTCTTCCCTTGCTCGATAACGATATCCTCCGCACCTTCGTCGCGATCGCCGAGACGGGCAATTTTTCGACGGCTGCCGAGGCGGTTTTTCGAACGCCCTCCGCAGTGTCCATGCAGATCAAGAAACTCGAAGAGCAGTTGAAGACGACGCTCTTCCTGCGTGATGCACGTTCAGTGACGCTGACCGCACATGGCGAGACCCTGCTGACCTATGCCAGACGAATGATCGCGCTGTCGAACGAGGCCGTGTCTCGCTTCGTCATGCCGGAGCTGTCCGGCGTCGTGAAGCTGGGTGCGCCAGATGATCTCGGTCAGCGCGGATTGCTGCCCGGAATCCTCAAGCGCTTCGCAGAAGCCTTTCCTGCAATCATGGTGGACGTCACGATCGACTCCAGTTCGCAACTCTACAAGCGCATCGATGAGCAGCGGCTTGATCTGGCGCTGGTCAATTGCGCCTCCCATCCTCTACGCGATACCGGCGAAGTCTTGATGCGGGAACGGCTGGTCTGGGCGGGTGCGAAATGCGGCACCGCGCATTTGCGCGATCCATTGCCGATCTCGATCTGGGAGGATGGCTGCATCTGGCGCTCAGAGGCGATCAACGCGCTGGACAAGCGCAATCGTCCGTATCGGGTTGCCTATCTCAGCGGTCACACGATGGCGCAAAGAGCGGCAATCGAAGCCGATCTGGCGATTGCGCCGCTTCCGCGCTCCTATGTTCATAACGACATGGTCATTCTTGGAGAGAAGGAGGGACTGCCGCCGCTTGGCAGTTTCGATATCCGCCTGATCATGACCGACAAAGTGTCCCGTCCAATCCAGGCCGTTGCAGACAGTATTCGCAATGCGTTTCGCGATGTCGCACAGGTCGGCGCAGATCGTGGGTGAAATAGGTTGCGCCCTCACGTTTTTTTGAAAACGCGTGGAACCTGAACAAGTTTGCAGCGTTTTTCGTGCGTCACGGATCACGCCTGCAGGTGCAGGCTCAAGGGGAGTTTTGAAATATGACGACACGTGCACTCGCAACCGTTGCTGCCATTCTCGTTACGGTCGCTAGCCTTAGCTCTTGCGGCAACACAATTCGCGGCGTCGGCCGTGACACAGCGAATGCCGTGGATGCAACGCAGGATGCAGGACGCAGCGTGGACCGCGCAGCGCGCCGTTGACACGATCATGGCACCGCCGCGTGCCGTATAGGTTGACGAAAATGATGAAGCCGACGAGCAATCGTCGGCTTTTCTGTTTTCAACAAGTGCCAAACTGGCTTTTCAAGCGTGTCGCGATCTTTCAGATTCGCTCCTCACGCTTTCGATCCCTGTATTGTCGCATGTCGTTATCGCAAAACCGCTTCGCACTCTTGCGCGACTTGCTTCAGGCCGCTTTCTTAGCCGGCTTCGAAGCGACGGCCTTTGCACCCGCAGCCTTGGCGGATTTGGCCGCAACGGTCTTTGCAGGCACGAGACTTAGGACCTCGAGAGCAAGCGCCTGCGCATTCTCACACGCCTTGTCCAGGTTGCTGACGCGCTCCGGATTCATCATATGCGGAGCACCGCCGGTCACGAACATATCGCGATAGGCAGCGCGTTCTACCAGAGGCGTTCCCATCACGTGCACCATCTTCTCCGCCAGCAACGACTTCACAGCCTGCATGGAGCGGGTGGTGATGATTGGGCTGATGCGCGTCAGAATGACCGAATGCGGAATATGGATGTTACAACGCTCGGCGAGGTCCTTCAGAAGACCGAGAACTTCGGCGCCGCCCACAGCATCCATGGCGCAGCCCTGGACAGGAATAAGCACGTGGTTGGCAAAGCCAATGGCCTTCGCCATGAGTGGTGACCGCCCGCCGGGAAGATCGACGATAACATAACCGCCGCGCTTCTTGCTGCCCTTGATATGGCCTTCGATGGTATCATCGCTCACGTCCGAAATGACGGAAAGGTTTTTCTGGGCTTTCGTCAGCCCGTACCACCTGGACGTCCACTGTTGCGGATCCGCATCCAGCAACGTGACGCGGTGTCCCAGTCGGGCAAGTTCGCTGGCAATGATGACGGCAGCCGTCGTTTTTCCCGCTCCGCCTTTGGTATTTGCAAATGTAATGACTGGCACTGTCTGAACCCCTGATCCTGTGTTCGAGCCGTATCATCGCCCGCAATCGACAACCGCTTCATCATAAAACGGAACGTGTTTTCTTGTTTGATTGTAGTGCTGCGGCCTCAATTCAGGCGGAAAGTCCGTCTGGAAAGAAGGTGGCCTCGTCTCAGATCTTTTGAATCTTGCTTATGCGGCGCACCGGCGCCCACCCAATAGAAACGATGATTCTTTACTTCCGCCAAGGGAAAATATGCGCCGCTTTGTAATATATTTTTTGTCATTGCTTCTTGCAACACAAGCACGCGGTAGTGAATTACCTTCCTACTGTCTCAGAATGGAACACGCCGGCGCGGCTTATACGGTTTGCAGCTTTGACCCGAGCAAAGCCGATATCCGGCTTTTTAGCCGTGACGACGTCACGGGCGCCTCCTATGGCGGCTTTGCTGCATTGTCGTCGGCCCTGTGGCGGCAGCATCAATTCATCGTCTTCGCCATGAATGGCGGCATGTACCACCGCGATCTCTCGCCAGTCGGGCTCTACATAGACAACAAGATCGAGAAGACACCGATCAGCTCTGCCGGGGGCTGGGGCAATTTCCACATGCAGCCGAATGGCGTTTTCTTCATTGCCGACGGGAAAGCTGGCGTGCGCGAAACCAGCGCTTACCTGAATGCCAATCTCAAACCCGATCTTGCCACGCAATCAGGCCCGATGCTCGTCATCGATGGAAAACTCCATCCGCGCTTCCTTGCCGACAGCGACAGTTTCAAACGCCGAAACGGCGTTGGCGTCTCATCCGACGGCATCGTTCATTTCGTCATCTCGGAAGACCCGGTGCGCTTCTATGATTTCGCCACGCTGTTCCGCGACAGATTGAAGACCGACAACGCTCTCTATCTGGATGGCACGATCTCCAGCGTCGATATTCCCGCAGCGGGCAGGCGCGATAGTCTTTTCCCTATGGGCCCGATCATCGCTGTCGTGGAACGGGTACCGGACTTATAGAGGTGACTTGGGATAGGCTTTTTCAAGCCCGCCAGATTTGGCGAGCCCGCTTTTAAACGCATTATAGGCGGGGTGCTGGCTGCTCTTGGCGACCTCGTGAAGGCGGATCTGCAGGCGCGCAGGGGCATTGTCACCAAACCATCTGCCGCATTTTTCCAGCTTCAGAGCATTGAGAAAGCGCGACTGAGATTCCCTGTCTAAAAAGACGAGAAGGCCTTCCAGCAGCGCTTCGTCCTGCTTTGGATTTTCTAAGAGAAGTCTCAACCAGGCCTCGTCGTCCGCGCTCAGCGTCGAAATCTTCGAGGCCACGGTATCCCGGTCTGGAAAGGCTGATGAAGCGCTCTGCATGATTCCCCGCTCTGCTTGAGTGTCCTTCCGGTAGTGCAGAGATAGATGCTTTTCAAGCAGTCTTTGCGGCCTCGTGCAGTGCGCCAAGCCGAGCGCCTCTTTAACGAAAGATCAGTTTCCAACGTAAGGCGTGTCTTGCAGTGTTTACACTCGTGTCCGAATTGAGGTCACAAAGCTGACTGCATCCCGATGGCCATCGCCTATTAAGCGCTTGTTTTTTCATATACCTATGCGCTGGACGTATGGCAGGTCACAGGATTCGCCTTGGTTTAGCCTCTTTTTGCATTTGCGTTCGTCATACATTTTTAATAAATGGTTGCGCCATGGGACGCGCTGCAAGAGCCGCCCGAAGAGTGAACACGCTGGAGTCATCATGGAAGAAACCGCTCAGAAATCCTGCTGGGGTGTTACGTTACGCGCACTTGCAGGCTTCGCTGCTTTTCTCGCATTGACCTATCTTTTTGGTACACCGTAAGCATCTCACTTTTTAAAAAGTTTTTTCGCAAAACAGCGCGGCCTCTCCCAAGAGCCGCGTTGTTTTCGTCTGGCGATACCGCTTGAGCGCCGTGCGTCCCTTTGGACGCACAGAGGACGCTTCATCGTTTTAGACTCCACGCATCGCGCTTTCCCGAAACCGGTCCCGATTCCGGGTCGATGCCGTCGTTGCCACAGCGCTACCGACACAGTTTTGGCCGCTTTTTGATATGGCTCGTGCCGTGCGCTTCCGATAGAGTCGCGCCAATAGGTCTATACATAGGGCATCCCAGAATGTTTCTTTCCGTCTTCGACGTGTTCAAAATCGGCATCGGACCTTCTAGCTCCCACACAATGGGACCCATGTCGGCTGCCAACCGCTTTCTTGAACTGATCCTGTCGGATGACTGGCCCAGGCCTTCAGGCGCAGCAGTATCTGCCATAAAGGTCAGCCTGCACGGCTCGCTTGCCTTCACGGGCATCGGCCATGGATCGGGCAAGGCTGTTGTCTTGGGCCTGACGGGCGAGAAGCCGGATCAGGTCGATCCGGATGCCATGGACGGGATTATCGCTGAGGTGGAGCGCACGGGCCTTGTGAAGCCGGCAGGTCATCCGTCCTATGCCTTTCGTCCGAACGAAGATCTCGTATTCGACAAGAAGAACCCGCTTCCCGGCCACGCCAATGGCATGACCTTCTCTGCCTATGACAATCAGGGCAGGATGCTTTTGAAGCGCATCTATTACTCCGTCGGTGGCGGCTTCGTTGTCACGGACACCGAACTCGACGCCATGCGCCAGCGCGGAAAGACGGTCGATAACGGCCCCAAGGTGCCTTATCCCTTTGCCACCGCGAAGGAGATGCTGGACATGGCAGCGCGCTCTGGCCGCACCATCGCCCAGATGAAGCGCGCCAATGAAGAGACGGTTATGAGCCGCGACGTGCTGAATAGCCGGCTTGACCAGATCTGGGATGCCATGAACGGCTGTATCGAACGCGGCCTGAAGGGCGAAGGCATCATGCCGGGCGGGCTCAAGGTTCGTCGCCGCGCGCGTTCTATCCACGACAAACTGAATGCCGAGTGGCGCAGCAACCGGTTAAATCCCGTTCTCGCCAACGACTGGCTGAGCGTTTACGCCATGGCGGTGAATGAAGAGAACGCAGTCGGCGGTCGTGTCGTGACCGCTCCGACCAATGGAGCGGCAGGTGTCGTGCCCGCCACTGTTCGCTATTTCCGCCACTTCCATGAGGATGCCTCGGTCGACGACGTTCGTGACTTCCTGCTGACGGCAGCGGCGATCGGAGGGATCATCAAGCACAATGCGTCGATTTCCGGCGCCGAAGTCGGCTGTCAGGGGGAGGTGGGCTCCGCGGCGGCTATGGCGGCGGCGGGTCTTGCTGCGGTGATGGGCGGCTCGCCGGCACAGGTGGAAAACGCTGCGGAGATCGCGCTTGAGCACCATCTTGGCATGACGTGCGATCCGGTTGCAGGTCTGGTGCAGGTGCCCTGCATCGAACGCAACGCGCTTGGCGCAGTGAAAGCCGTGACGGCTGCCTCGCTCGCGTTGAAGGGGGATGGAGAACATTTCGTGCCGCTCGACGCCTGTATCGAAACCATGCGCCAGACCGGCAATGACATGAGCGAGAAATACAAGGAAACCTCCACCGGTGGCCTCGCCGTCAATGTCGTGGAATGTTGATATTTGATGACGCGATTGTTTGACGGGCGCTTGACGCGTCCGTCGAAACGGCATTGATAGCGGCATGGCTCTACATTTGATCAAGCTCTGCGTCGGCGCGGATTCCATCGAGGATCTGCGCGAATGGGTATCCCAACGTTCGCTAACCGCTATGGCGGCTGGCCTGGAACCGCACAGCGTCCACACCACTCGCATGATCCCGAAGCGCATGGAAGAGCTGCTCGACGGTGGCTCTCTCTATTGGGTGATCAAGGGACAGGTACAGGCGCGCCAAAAGCTTCTCGATATCCGTTCCTTCACCGGTGGCGATGGCATCACGCGGTGTGATCTGGTTCTGGGACCGGAAGTCATCGAGACCTCGCCTGCACCAAAGCGTCCCTTCCAGGGCTGGCGTTATCTTAAAGACGAGGAAGCTCCACGCGATCTGGGCGGCTCAGGCCTTGCGGACGACATGCCCTCCGATCTCCGACGGGAACTCGCGGAACTCGGACTTCTTTAGCACGACCCTCGCAGTTCTTAAGCGCCGGCACATGTCAAAATAGAAAAACCGGCTCCGGGGGCAACGGAACCGGTTCTGCGGCAGGATCGACACGGGGTAAAGCGACCTGCCTAAACCTTGGAAGCACTTGCGACGAACGTCTTTGCCGTCACGACTTCCGCTTATTAAACTGCACCGGGCTGCGGGGAGGCGTTCCGTCGCTCTGTCCCTTGCAATCAGTTCTTGATGCCGGCGACGGCGCTGACGTTGCGGCCGTCCTGAACCTTGACCCAGCGGCCTGGATTGTTCGAATCCTGGCGCTTGAGATAGGTGTATTCGGTATCCGACCAGTCCATGACCTTGTTGCGGAGGTTGTCGAGAATAAAGTCGCCGCGGTCGGTCCGCACCGTCAGCACCGCATGGCCCGAGCCGTTCGGCTGCAGCACGACGGTGATCAACAGGTTGGAGGCGGAGATGCCTTTGTTCATCAGCATCTTACGCTTCAAGAGCACGAAGTCTTCACAGTCGCCTGCTGTCGTCGGATAGGCCCAGCGCTCTTCGACGCCGTAAATCTCCATATCGGTCGCTGGCGTGATGGTGGTGTTGACCGTGTAGTTCACGTCCAGCATCGTCTTCCAGGTTTCTTCCGTCAACCGAAGCGGGCCCATATCGGCCGAGGTTGGCTGGCATTCGCTCTGGTAGGTCTGGCAGAACTCATAATGCCCGATCGGAGGATTGGCCTTTCCGATGATGCGCATTGCTGCTCCTGGCGATGCTTCTGCCTGCGGGGCGAATGCGCCAATTGCCAGTGCTGCTATGATCAGTCCCAAACGGCTGTGTTTTTTCATTTCTTGTCTCCCCGTTGTGAGGAGGACAATGCCAGCGACACTTTGATCGCACGCAAAAAAGCGCGCTCAAATTCGAGCTTAAATTAAGCAAAAACAACAGCTTATTTGATTCATGTTTGAATGGAATTTGAATAGAATTTTATCGATCCGATTAGCTCGTCAGTCGACCGAAGGCTGCAAACCGCCCACATTCCGGCACCCTGTGAATGGAGTAGGGTTAACGAGCACGGTGATTTCAGCCAGTGTTGAGCAACACTCAACCATTCATTCACTTTGTTTTGGAGGTGAAAGCCCGCTCAAAACGGCTGAAAGCGGCGAAAATTCCTGTTCTGATTGCAGAAAAAATCGTACTTCAACCGTCTTTTTCTGCGCTTTTTTCAGAAATTTCTTTTGAGTCCCACTTTGGAGCAGGTTGATCCCAACCTTTGGAAGGCCTTTGGCCAAGCATACTTACGCAGCATGGAGGGAGTTCGACCGATAAATCGTTGGAACAAGGCTCGGGACTCACGAGCGCTCTCGAGATGGTGACGGCCTGTCGCACCTTATGCGCAAGATCTGCAGCGGAAACTAACGATCGAAAGGCAAGAAAAAACCGGCAAACGCTGGGCGTCGCCGGTCCTTAAATTCGATCGTGAAAAAGTCTCAGAGAAACTCGATCAGTGCGTCCTTGGACTGAACACTGTCGAACTCGATCGCAACGCCTTCCATGAAATGGCGAACGATGCGCCCCCCCATATTGCCGAGGCGGACGGTGGTGCCGAGCGCTGGCCGAGGTTCGATCTCGATAGCGGCACCGGAGAGCGAAAGGTCGATGATGCGGCAGCCGACCGTATTGCCGTCATTCAGGAGAAGCGAGGCATTTGGGTTGCGCGGAGTCAGACGATCATGCCGCCGGTCCTCAGGCAGGCCGAGCGCCTGGCGCTTTGCAATCCACGCCAGTTGAGCGGCGAGTTTCTCGCGCTTGCGTTCTGTCGCTGCAATAGCGATCGAAAAACCGTCGCCAGTGAGATGTGTGACCTTGCCTTCGACGCGACCGATATGCTGCAGATAGATGATGATCCGGTCATTCCGGTTCGGTCTGGCAAAGCACGTCAGCCGCGCACTTTCCGCCGTCATTTCTGTGGCAGTACAGTCAAACTCATCTTCAGTCGGCAACATAAGACGTCCGGAAAGACCGACGGTAACCGGCGGTTCGGCGGTGTCGACTGACTTCGAAACGTGGGCGTGTGCGAGATGTGATGAAAACATGGCCTGCGCTATGTTGCATGAAGAAAAGGACAAGCCCTATTTACTACGCGCGGGTTAACAGACTGTTTTGTCGTACAGCAATATTTGAGGAGAATTACGCGATATCAGCGAAAGCTTCTGCTCCACTGTCTCATTGTGAAGCAAAACTGTTGTAGGCGGAAAATATGCCGGTTTTCATCGTCTCCTTGGCGGGTCTGACGATTTTGAAAAAGAGCCTTATCGACCGTGTTGGCACCTCGCGGCTGCTTTTATTTGGTCGACCCTTCCTATATGGCTGAAACTGGGTCGAACGATATGAAATGGAAATGAAATGACGCATCATGACGGCGGTGAATTGCAAGAGCCGCGAGACGATCGCCCCCCGCCGCAGAAGCAACCGGTGTTCAACCTTCCCTTTATCATCGTCGCTGTCCTTGGTTTCATGATCGCCATCCAGTTAGGTTTGGCCTACCTGATGTCGGACATGACTTATGAGGCCTTCCTCTTCACCTTCGGCTTCATCCCTGCGCGCTATACTATTCCCCTGGCGCAGCAAGGCCTTGAATGGCTCTGGACGCCAGTGACCTATTCCTTCCTGCATGGTGGTATTGAGCACATCCTGTTCAACGGGCTATGGCTGATGGCGTTTGGTGCGCCCGTGGCGCGCCGCATCGGCACACCACGATTTATTCTCTTCTGGATAATTTCTTCGGCGATTTCTGCTTTCGGCCATGCGGCGCTTGATTGGAGCAGCATCACGGTTCTGATTGGTGCGTCCGGCGTCGTCTCAGCCCTGATGGGTGCAGCTTGCCGCTTCGCCTTTCCGCGCCGCGGGCAGCGTTATCATCCTTCCTTCGGCCACCTTCTTCCGCGCCAGGGAATTGTCCAGGCGCTGACCAATAAAACGGTTTTGATCTTCACGATCGCGTGGCTCGCGGGTAATGCGCTGATTGCCGTGGGCTTCCCGCTATTCGGTGATGTCGGAGGCGAGGTGGCGTGGGACGCTCACATCTTCGGCTTCTTCTTCGGCTTCCTTTTCTTCGGCCTGTTCGATCCCAAAATCGCGTCGGGAGAGAAGGCTGCCTCAATCGATTGAAGTTTGATCGAACCTCAAATCCTGTTGCTTTCCCTGTCGAGGGAGCGCAAAAATTTGAAGACGGTGCTTCGTTCTCAGGGAGGAGACTTGGGTGCGATAGCCGGGCTGCAACGGATAAGGGAGGTACGCATGCCGATTTTTGTAAAGGAAATTCTCGATATCAAGGGTAGAGAGGTCGTGACGGTCGATCCCGGCATGTCGATTGCCGATGCTGCCGTGACGCTCTACGAGCATCGGATTGGTGCTGTTGTCGTGACCGACCATATGGACGCAGTCCTGGGCATCTTTACAGAGCGCGATCTCGTGCGTGCCGTGGCCGCAAAAGGCTCCGCAGCCTTGGAGACCAAGGTCTCCGACGTGATGACCAAGAGTGTGACCCGCTGCAACGAGGAAACCACGACAGACGACCTTATGGAGATCATGACCGGCGGCAGGTTCCGTCATTTGCCGGTAGAGGCCAATGGGCGCCTTGCGGGTATCATTTCCATCGGTGACGTGGTCAAGGCCCGCATCAGCGAGATCGAGACGGAAGCCGAGCACATCAAGGCCTATATTGCCGGCTGATCGGCGGTCCGCCTTGAGCAGGTAGGAGGGCAGGCACCCAGCCTGCCTTTCATGGTATCAGGGTTGAAACACCTGCTGCATGCGCTTCAATTCCGGAATTCGAGACCGTGTTTCCTCATAGCCCTGGTCGATCGCCTCGGCCGCCCGGTGAAATTCCGAGAGGCCGATATGGCTGATGCGCGGATGCAGGGTCAGATCCGGCGGATCGCCCGCCAGTCTTGCGCGCGAAATGCGGTCCTGAATAATGTTGAATGCCTGAACCATCACACCTGGCAGCCCCATGCGCGATGTGGCCTTGATCGGCGTTTCGGCTTCGCTCTTGCTGCCGGCACCCGCACCGTGCTTGACCACGGCCGAGCGACCGAAAATATCGTAGTTGAGGTTTACCGCAACGACCAGAGCCTGCTCATAGGCGCGGCAAACCGACACCGGTACCGGATTGACAAGAGCCCCATCGATCAGCGTCCTGCCGTTGCAGCGCACCGGCTCGAAAATGCCGGGCAGGGCATAGGACGAGCGCAGCGCCGTGATCAGATTGCCCTGGTGAACCCAGACCTCGTGGCCGGTGCGCAGTTCGGTCGCAACCGCGATGAACGGATGCTCGAGATCTTCGATGTTGAGACCTTCAAGATGCTCCTGCATGCGCTTGGTTAGACGCATGCCGCCGAACAGGCCGCTACCGCCAATCGTCAGGTCCAAAAGTCCGGCAATGCGGCGCATCGTCAGTGAGCGGGCAAACTCTTCCAGCTCGTTGAGCTTGCCTGCGAGATAGCAGCCGCCGACAAGAGCGCCGATCGACGTCCCGGCAATCATGCCGATCTTGACGCCGGCTTCGTCGAGCGCTCGTAAAACCCCAATATGCGCCCAGCCACGAGCCGCACCTCCGCCAAGCGCAAGCGCGATGCGGTTCGGTGGGAGCTGCGGTTTGGGCGAGGGCGCGATTTTCTCCAGGGTGCCAAGTGTCGTCGCGGACGATGGATTATCGCGGTTCATTCCCCATCCAAGCATTCGACGTCTCCCACTTGCATCTCCCGAGAACCGTGAGTCTCCTCAAGGCTTCGTCGCATGATCGTAGCAAAAGGCAAAGAAATCGAAAAGATTGAGCTCTTCATCAAGGCGAAGAGGATGAGCCATAGGTGGTTTCGGGGTCGAAATGCCGCGTGTCGTCGGTGATGGTATTAACCGCTTTGCCGTCTTCCATCGTCACGGTGCGATAGAAGCAGGAACGACGGCCGGTGTGGCAGGTGGCATCATGTCCGGCGACGGAGACTTTGAGCCACACGGCATCCTGATCGCAATCGGTGCGAAACTCGCGAACCGTCTGGAGATTGCCGGAGGTTTCCCCCTTCTTCCAGATCTTGTCTCGCGAGCGGCTGTAGTAGTGCGCAATGCCCGTTTCAAGCGTGAGCTTCAGCGCCTCCGCATTCATATGCGCCACCATCAGCAATTCACCGTCCTTGATGTCGGTGACGACTGCAGTCACGAGACCGTTCGCGTCGAACTTAGGCGTGAACGGTCCAGATGCTTCCAGCGCCGTCTTATCGGATGGCGCGACCGGGAAAATGGCGGACATGAGATCCCCTGGGTGAGAGGGAGGCAGCCGGTTCAGCGGCTGCGCACCATGGACATGAAGCGGGCCTGCTCGGCAGGGTCCTTCTTGAACGCGCCGGTGAAGCTCGTCGTCAACGTCGTTGAGCCCTGCTTTTGCACACCGCGCATGGACATGCACATATGTTCGGCGTCGATCATCACGGCAACGCCGCGTGGCTTCAACGTGGTTTCGATAGCGGAGGCGATCTGCGCCGTCATGGTTTCCTGGGTCTGCAGGCGACGACCGAAGATCTCGACGACGCGAGCGATCTTGGACAGGCCGAGAACGCGTCCATTCGGCAGATAGGCAACATGCGCCTTGCCGATGATCGGCACCATATGGTGTTCGCAATGGGAGAAGAACGGAATATCGCGCACGAGAATGATGTCGTCATAGCCGCCGACCTCTTCGAAGAAGGTGCCGAGGACGTCCTTGGCATCAAGGTCATAGCCGGAGAAGAGTTCACGATAGGCTTTGGCCACGCGCTTCGGCGTATCGAGCAGACCTTCACGGGTTGGATCGTCGCCAGCCCAACTCAGAAGGACGCGCACGGCATCCTCGGCTTCAGCCTGCGTTGGCCGTGCCTTTGTCACATCGTCCGTCGCGCCTGCGCCAGGAAAATTCTTCACGATTGCATCCATTTTCTATCTCCCGGTATGGTTCAAGGCCACACCTGAACACGCCCTGCAACGACGCTTGCGCGCCACGTTGCTGCTATCTGGTTGTTTTTCCGAATTTTGGCAAGAGTTTGCGCGTCTCGCCTCCATTATTTTATCAAACCTTGATGTACGGTTAATGAGTTAACATATTACAGTGGCCAAATGCAGGAAAGCTTTTCCCAGAGCGACACATCGTTTAGAAAATGATGACAGCGCTGGGAACCTCACGCCCGCGCCTTTACCTGGAATATCGACCATGGACGACATCTATAATAACCGCATCCTGGAATTTGCCGGCAATATTCCGCTCGCTGGCGGCATGGCAGATGCCGATGCGCAAGCGGAAAAGCACTCCAAGCTCTGCGGTTCCAAGGTCAAGGTCTACATCAAGATGGATGGCGACCAGGTCTGCGACTTCTCGCACGAAGTGCGCGCATGTGCGCTCGGTCAGGCATCCTCCTCGATCATGGCGCATCATGTGGTGGGCGCCAGCCGGGCAGAAATCCGCAAGGCGCGCCAGGACATGATCAACATGCTGACGGCGAACGGCGAGGGGCCTGAGGGACGCTTCGAGGATATGCGGGTTCTAAAGCCGGTCAAGGATTACAAGGCCCGCCATGCCTCCACTCTGCTCACCTTCGAGGCGGTCTGTGATTGCCTGGATCAGTTGGAGGCGAAGCAGCCTCTGTCCGCAGCGAGTTGATCTCATGTGCGGACAACCCGGTTGTCATCATAAATCGGACAAGCCTGTAAGCCGCTCCCGCAATTGGGCTGGCCCGTTTCGAAAGACCCCGGGCAGACTACTCGGCATGGGCCTTGTTCGGCTCTATCAACTGACGCTTTCCGGCTTTATCGGAAATTCTTGCCGTCACATTCCGACCTGTTCGGAATATGGATATGAAGCGATTGCCCGTCATGGCCTGTGGTCTGGCGGTTGGCTGAGCCTGTTCCGCGTCGCACGTTGCGGACCGGGTGGAACGAGCGGGTATGATGGCGTGCCAGAAAGTCTCCGATCAGTCCGTTCCTGGCAGCTCTGGAAACTCTGGACTGTCGGAAAGCACAAAGGGTGATGCGGGTTTATGACGGTACCCCAGGAATACATTCAGGCATCGCGAGATTTCGAAGCCGTCCTTGTCGATATTCGCGACAAAGCCTTGGTCAGCACGACGCACCGTGCCTTCACGACGCTTGAGGCGGTGCTTCGTGTTTTCCGGCGGCGTCTGACGGCGGATCAAAGCCTGGCGTTCGCCGGGTTGCTGAAAACGGGCGTGCGAGCGCTTTTCGTCGCTGACTGGACGATGGACGAGCCCGTCGTTCCTTTCGCCGCCAGGCCCAAGATGCAAGAGGAGGTCATGTCGTTCAGGCGAGACCATAATCTTTCACCAGACACGGCTATCCGCGATGTGACGGAAGCGTTGCGTCTCCACATGGACGAGGAGAAGTTGAAGAGCTTTCTCAAATCCGTTTCACCGGATGCGCTCTCTTTCTGGGGTTTTTCGACCGAAATTGAATAGACTTTACTGAACAGGCAAATTTCAGTATCCACGCGCTGCATTGTCAGTCCTTTCGGCTGACCGTTACCCCACCCGCATTCGTTGGCGGGACTGGACAGGAGAATTCAAAGTGTCAGACGCCGTTTCCCTTACATTTCCAGATGGCTCCGTTCGTCAGTATCCCGCGGGTACGACCGGACGTGATGTTGCCGAATCCATTTCCAAGTCGCTTGCAAAGAAAGCCGTCGCCATCGCGCTGGACGGCCAATTGCGCGACCTTTCCGATACGATTGCCAATGGCGCAATCGAGATCGTCACCCGTGATGACAAGCGTGCGCTTGAGCTTATCCGCCACGATGCCGCTCACGTCATGGCCGAAGCCGTGCAGGAACTGTGGCCCGGCACCCAGGTGACCATCGGTCCTGTGATCGAAAACGGCTTCTATTACGACTTCGCCAAGAACGAGCCTTTCACCCCGGACGATCTGCCAAAGATCGAAAAGAAGATGAAAGAGATCATCGGCCGCTCGAAGCCCTTTACGCGCGAAATCTGGTCGCGAGAGAAGGCCAAGCAAGTCTTTGCCGCCAAGGGCGAGAACTACAAGGTCGAGCTCGTCGATGCGATTCCTGAAGGTCAGGACCTCAAGATCTATTATCAGGGCGACTGGTTCGACCTTTGCCGCGGCCCGCACATGGCCAATACGGGGCAGATCGGTACGGCCTTCAAGCTTATGAAGGTTGCCGGTGCATACTGGCGTGGTGATAGCAACAACCCCATGCTGACCCGCATCTACGGCACCGCCTGGGCCACGCAGGAACAACTGGATCAGTATCTGCACATCCTGGCGGAAGCCGAGAAGCGCGACCACCGCCGCCTTGGCCGCGAAATGGACCTGTTTCATTTCCAGGAAGAAGGTCCGGGCGTGGTGTTCTGGCACGGCAAGGGCTGGCGCATGTTCCAGACGCTGACCGCCTATATGCGCCGCCATCTGGAAGGCACCTATCAGGAAGTGAACGCACCGCAGGTTCTGGATGCTTCGCTGTGGGAGACCTCCGGTCACTGGGGCTGGTACCAGGAAAACATGTTCGCGGTAAAATCCGCCTATGCCTTCACCCATCCGGAGGACAAGGAAGCGGACAATCGCGTCTTCGCCCTGAAGCCGATGAACTGCCCTGGTCACGTTCAGATCTTCAAGCATGGGTTGAAGTCTTACCGAGAACTGCCTGTTCGACTTGCAGAGTTCGGTACTGTCCACCGCTATGAAGCGTCGGGTGCTCTCCACGGCCTGATGCGCGTTCGTGGCTTTACCCAGGATGACGCCCACGTCTTTTGCACTGAAGAGCAGATGGCAGCGGAATGCCTGCGCATCAACGATCTGATCCTGTCGGTCTATCAGGATTTCGGCTTCGACGAGATTGTGGTCAAGCTGTCCACGCGCCCTGAAAAGCGCGTCGGTTCGGACGACCTTTGGGATCGCGCCGAGAGCGTGATGACCGAGGTCTTGAAGACCATCGAGGATCAATCTGGCGGACGTATCAAGACCGGCATTCTGCCGGGCGAGGGCGCTTTCTACGGTCCGAAGTTCGAATACACCCTGAAGGATGCGATCGGCCGCGAATGGCAGTGCGGCACCACCCAGGTGGACTTCAATCTGCCGGAACGTTTCGGTGCCTTCTATATCGACCAGGCGTCTGAAAAGCGCCAACCGGTGATGATCCACCGCGCGATCTGTGGTTCGATGGAACGCTTCCTCGGCATTCTGATCGAGAACTTCGCTGGCCACATGCCGCTGTGGTTCGCGCCGCTACAGGTTGTCGTTGCCACGATCACCTCAGATGCCGACGATTATGGTCGTGAAGTTGCCGAGGCGCTTCGGGAGGCCGGTCTCTCGGTGGAAACCGATTTCCGCAACGAGAAGATCAACTACAAGATCCGGGAGCATTCGGTCACCAAGGTTCCGGTGATCGTCGTCTGCGGCAAAAAGGAAGCCGAAGAGCGCACGGTCAACATCCGCCGCCTCGGTTCGCAGGCCCAGACCTCGTTTGCTCTGGATGAGGCGATTGCCAATCTGGTTGACGAGGCGACGCCGCCTGACGTCAAGCGCAAGCGCGCTGCAAAGGCGAAAGCCAAGCTTGCTTGATCTCAAAGAAAACGGCGCCTTCGGGCGCCGTTTTCATAAGATGCTGCTGTGGGGCTTGTTGGGGACTACCGCAGCGGAGCGGATCTGTGGGGAGACGGCTATTCGAAATCGCCCGTAGCGTCTTCCGGTGCCTGGTCCTTCATCAGCACTTCGACATCGGAATCCTGTCCGGCCTTCACCCTGAAATTGCGCTGGTACACCTTGTCCTTGTTACGGGCGATCGCGGTGTACTCGCCATCGGCCAGCACCATGGTGGAAAAGGCGCTGACGCTCTCATTCACCACGTCGCCGGCGCCCGTCAGCACAGACCAGGCCGTATCGGCGATCGCCTCGCCGCCATGCTCGGAGACGAGTTTCAGCGTCACTTGTGCCGCATGGTGCTGCAGCGTTGCTTCGGTCAGCTTGCCGGCTTCCACCTGGATATCGGCGCGCACCACCGCATTGACCGACCCGTATTCCGATACGACATGGTAGGTTCCGGCATTGAGACGGACGATAGTGTTCGGCTTCACATCGGTCATCACCAGCTTCCGCTCTCCGTTTTCGGAGGCTTCAGAGGCGTAGATGGAAAACTTCAACTGATTGGCGGAAATGGTCTTGTCGTTGCCGGCAACGGCATTGAGGACGAAGCCGCCAGCATCGAGAATGAGGACCTGCTTGTCGATCTTACCGGTTTCGGGAACGCTGAGCTTCTTGGTGACACCGGCGCGACCGAAGGCGACGTTGACGAAGTAATCTCCCGGCTCAAGGTGAAACTCGGCTGAACCGCCTTCGGAACTCGCCAGCATCGGCAGCTTGCCATCGGCGCCCGGAATAGGGCTGAAGACCCGCCAGGCAAGCCCCTCCATCATCGGCTCGCCTTGCTGGGTCAGCTTTGCTTCCAGCACAATATCACGGGATTTGGCCGGCTCCGGCTCGCTGGGCGAGGGAACGGCGAACGCGTTCAGCTTCGGCATTTTAGGCGTGCCGCCAAGCTGCTTGAATTCCTTGAAGGCATCCTGCGAGATGGCAATACCGGGTAGCGCGCTAGCCGAGACGAGCGCGATGCACAGACCTACTCCGATTTTGGTAAACGTCATTTCTCTCGACCGGATTGACTTCTTGTTTTTGTGGGACCACTTCAATCCGAACCGCAAGGCTATTTCAAGGCCTGTCTTTACATTGCATGCGAATGGAACGGTGCGACCATGACAACTGACATCAAGCTCATCGACTATCTGAATGTACGACGCTCGACCCCCGCCCCACAATTGACGGAGCCGGGCCCGAGCCGTGAGGAACTCGAGGAGATTCTTCGCCTGACGGTCCGCGTTCCAGACCATGGCAAGATTGCACCCTGGCGCTTCATCGTGATCCGAGGCGAAGAAAGGGTGAGATTGGGCGAAGCCGCATTGGCACTCGCTCTGAAAAAGAACCCTGACTTGAGCGCCGACTTCCAATCGGTGGAAAGAACCCGCTTCACCAGAGCACCGGTCGTCATCGCCGTGGTCAGCAAGGCTGGTCCTCACGTGAAAATCCCGGAATGGGAACAGGTGATGTCGGCAGGCGCCGTATGCCTCAACCTGCTGATGGCATCGAACGCGCTTGGTTATGCCGCCAACTGGCTGACGGAATGGGTGTCCTACGATCCTGAGTTTCTACCTGAGTTGGGCGTGAAGGATGGAGAGAAGGTGGCTGGGCTTATCTATATCGGATCGACGACGTTCCCGCCTGTCGAGCGTCCGCGCCCGGAACTGGCCGAGGTTGTGACCTGGGTCGGTGAAGCGTGATGTTCTACACCACAGACACGAACCAGCATGGCATGGCGCACGATCCCTTCAAGGCGATCGTCGCGCCGCGACCCATCGGTTGGATCGGTTCCAAGGGAAGCGATGGAACGCTGAACCTCGCCCCTTATTCTTTCTTCAACGCCATCGCGGACAAGCCCAAACTGGTGATGTTCTCATCGAGCGGACAGAAGGACAGCCTGCGCAATGTTCGCGAAAGCGGTGTCTTCACCGCAAGCCTCGTCAGCCGCCATCTCGTGGACCGAATGAATGCCTCGTCGGCACCTGTCGATTACGCCGTCAACGAGTTTGCTCTGGCTGGCCTGACCGCACGTGCGGGCGAGGTGGTCGATGCGCCCTATGTGGCGGAGGCTCTTGCCGCGCTGGAGTGCCGCGTCACGCAGATCGTGCAGCCGCATGATATCGACGGCAAGGCGGCCGACTCCTGGGTGGTCTTCGGGCAGGTGATGGGCATTCATATCGATAAATCGATCATCCGCGATGGCCGGATCGATATGGGCCTTGCGCGGCCCGTAGCCCGGATGGGCTATATGGACTACGCCGACGGCGGCGCGGATGTCTTCCAGCTGGCCCGCCCGAAGGCCTAATAGCCTCCATTTACGCCATGGTTAAGGAGCATGGTGAACCAATCGTAAACCTTTTCCCCCTAGGTTTCACCCATGGGAGGTGATCGCCGGCTCGGTAGCGAGTCGCGATAACCTCCGCGGGGTCATAAGAACATTTCTTGGGGTGCAGGGTGGTCGTAGAGGCGTTTCTCAGCTGGACGGATAAGGCGCGTGCTGGCGATAGAGCCAAGGCTGCGAAGGCCTTGGGGGCAGCCTATGTCACCTCATCCTTGCCCAAAGACAAACAGGCAGGCGCCTATATGGCGATGTCCTACCTTCTGGACGATCCATCGCCCAAAGTCCGCCAGGCGCTTGCAGACGCGCTTGCCTGCTCTGACGATGCTCCTCGTCCTATCATTATCGCACTCGCTGAAGACCAGGCCGAGATTGCCTGTCCGGTGATCATCAATTCCCCCGTGCTTCGGGAATCGGATCTTGTCGATCTGATCGGTCGAGGATCGTCGACCACCAGAGCGCTGATTGCGGCACGTGCTGAACTGAGCGCCGGCGTTTGCGCCGCCATGGCGGAAATCGGCAGCGAATGTGAAGTGATGATCATGCTGGAAAACCTATCAGCCCAGATCACACCCTTCACACTGCGGCGTGTCTCGGAGCGTTTCGGAGAAGAGTCCGAAATCCGCAATCTCCTACTGGATCGCAACGATCTCCCAGCCGATGTCCGCCACACCCTCGTCCTTCTGGTTGGAGAGGCGCTGGCCTCTGCTGGAATCGTGGGTCAGGTCATCACCGTGGCACGCGCCCGTCAGATCGTTCAGGATGCATCGGACGCAGCTGTTACGCTGATTGCCGGCGAGGCATCCGGTCAGGAAAGATCATATCTGGTCGAGCATCTGCGCCAGCACCGACAGTTGACGCCTTCCTTTCTTCTGCAGCTTCTTTGCACCGGAAAGCTCGACTTCTTCTCCGAGGCCATGTCCAACCTCTCCGGGCTTGAGGAGCGACGTGTCCGCTCGATCCTTGCAACAGGCAGAAACCATGCGGTCAAGGCGCTCTATCAGTCGACCGGTCTGTCCGGCCGCGCCCTTGAGGTTTTTATCGAGGCGACTCGTCTGTGGCGCCAGGCGGCCGAGATGCCCTATGGTGGAGCGGTCCAGCGGGTCGCCGAAAGGCTTCTCGATACGTTCTCGAATAGTGAGAGCGATCCAAGCGTCTACGAAATGATGTCGATGATTGAAAAGCTTCTGATCGTCGATCAACGTCAGAGAGCACGCTCCTTCGCCGAGGAACTGATCGCCGAGGCCGCCTGATCTTCGGAACAGACAGCTATGACGCATAAAGCGTGTTGCGATCTTTCAGATTCGTTCATACGCTTCATGCCCTTGGTTTATCACATGTGGTTATCGCAAAACCGCTCCACGCGTTTGCATGACATGCTGTCGTCCAACGGCCGCGTGGCAAGCCTTATTTGGATAGGCGTCTGGCAATCCAGGAATAGCTGTCTTCGACCATGCGCACTGGTTTGCCCAGAACCTCCCTTACACCTTCCGTCGAGGGAAGGATTTTTCGTACGCGGCCAATCGCTCGCTGCGCAAGGTTCTCCTCCTCTTGCTCCTCGGTTTGCGGCGTTTGCTTCGGAGTATCCTGCCCGGTGGTTGCCTGCTCGACGGGCGCGTCCGGCATCTGACACACGGCAACGACGACCGGATAAGAGACATTGGTGAATTGGCCAAGCTGCTTTTCCGACTCGGCGTCGCAGAGTTCAACGCTCGTCCAACGCTGTTGCATTGTCGCGATGTAGCGGCAATCGGATGCTGTGTCGTCGCAGCCGAGGATTGTCATCAAGACGAGCGCGGTTCGCATTTCACTTTTCTCCGGACGAAAGAGCTGGTTTACTCAGCGTGTCATTCAATATGATTGCAGTCTTATTGCGGCTGAAGCCGCCCAATTATTATGGAAATAGCATGCCAGTTGAAATCAATCCGGAATCACCCCGTCAGCCAGAAATCGCCCGCCTCATGGATTTGTCGAATGCCTACATGGCATCGCTCTATCCCGCTGAAAGCAACCACCTTGTCGATCTCGAGGCGCTTGAAAAACCCACTGTCTCATTCCTGGTTGCGCGAAATGACGGAGCCATTGTCGGTTGTTGTGCGCTGGTGGAGGCTGGAGACGGCACGGCGGAGATCAAGCGCATGTTCGTCGATCCCGAAGCGAGAGGCCTTCAGATCGGCAAACGCATGATGGCGGCGCTGATTGAACGCGCACAGGCGCTAAAGCTCTCAGCCATTCGCCTCGAAACCGGCATCAGTCAGCCGGAGGCGATCGGCCTTTATCGCAAGGCCGGATTTGTCGAGATCGAGCCATTCCCGCCTTACAAGCCGGATCCGCTCAGCATGTTCATGGAACTTCGTCTTTAAGCGGGGCGCCTAAACGGAGCTGGCGGCCTTCCGCGGCCTTGGAGGTTCCTCCACCAGCTCTATCTCCTCCTCAAGAACGTCATGGACGATCACGGGTTCGCCCGCCGATATTTCGGCTTCGCGCACCCACTCGCGCCAGACGGCAACCAGCAGCGCCATCAGCACGGGACCGATGAAGAGACCAAGGAAACCCATGGTCTTCACGCCGCCGACAAGGCCGAAGAAGGTTGGTAGGAAAGGAAGCTTGATAGGGCCGCCAACAAGGCGCGGACGGATCGTCTTGTCGACGATGAAGAGCTCGACCGAGCCCCAGATAAAGAGGCCGATACCAGCCGCGGGCGAGCCGCTTGCGAGAAGGTAGAGCGAGACCAGCGTGAAGGAAAGCGGCGCGCCACCTGGAATGAGTGCCATGACGCCCGTCAACACACCAAGCGTGACCGGGGAGGGGACGCCGGCGATCCAGTAGGCGATACCGAGAATGATGCCTTCGCCGATCGCGATCAGCGTCATGCCTGTCACGGTGGAGCTGATCGTCGCAGGAACGACGCGTGAGATGCGCTCCCAGCGGTTTGGCAAAATGCGTTCGCCGACAAGGTCGACCTGGCGGGCAAAGCCCACACCGTTGCGATAGACGAAAAACAGCGCGATCAGCATAAAGAGCAGCGTCAGGACAAGGTGGAATGCTCCGTTACCTGCCGCCACGATCGCGCGATAGATGTTGCCGATATTGGCGCCGCTGACGAGCTGGATCACTTCGCCGATCGCGCCAGGTGTGCCGACATAGCGTGTCCACTGTTCGCTCATCCAGACGCCGACACCCGGAAGCGCTGCAATCCACTGTGGAACGGGCGCGCCCGTCTTGTTGACCTCGACGGCCCAGCCGAACCATTCGCGAATCTCACCGGCCGTATAGGACGCAGCAATCACGATCGGCACGATGAGGAAGGTGATAATCAGCAGGATTGCGACCGTCGCCCCGATCGTATTGTTGCCGCCCACACGGGTCAGCAGGCGCCGATAGATCGGCCAGCTTGCAAAGCCGATGACGAGAGCGGCAAGAACCGGAACGAGAAAGCCGTAGAAGAAGTAGATCCCGGCTGCGACAATCAAAAGCAGAAGCCAGCGCGCCGCCGAAATAGAGGGGACCAAGGCAATGCGGGCGTGGGTAGCAGCACCCAGCCACCGGTGTTCTCCATCCGGATGATGATTGTCGGCTTTATTCACTCTAGTCTCTTTCGCATTCCCGGAGCAGCGGGTCACACTGTCACAGGTGAGATATGGGGTGCAATCTATTCCCCCGTTATTTCGCTTTTATGTTGTCGCAAAACATATTGAACGAATTTGGTAAAAATTGAGCAACAAGCTTGGACTTCTGACATGAATGTGAGAATGAGCAGGCACTTTTACAACCTCTGAGGTTTCCTGCTCCGTTCTGGGCTATTCATCATGCTGCGCCGATTCTTTGCTTACTACCGCCCATATCGGGGGCTCTTCATTCTCGACTTCTCCTGCGCCGTGCTCTCGGGTCTTCTCGAACTCGGTTTTCCCATGGCGGTGAAGCTTCTCGTTGATGTCCTGCTGCCATCATCGAACTGGCCGGTGATCATGGCCGCATCCTTCGGCCTGCTGGTGATCTATGTCTTCAATACCGGCCTGATGGCGACCGTCACCTACTGGGGACATATGCTCGGCATCAACATCGAAACCGATATGCGCCGTGCCGCTTTCGACCATTTGCAGAAACTCCCCTTCCGCTTTTTCGATAATCAGAAGACCGGCCATCTTGTCGGTCGCCTGACGAAGGATCTGGAGGAGATCGGTGAGGTTGCGCATCACGGACCGGAAGATCTTTTCATCGCGATCATGACCTTCATCGGCGCTTTCCTGCTGATGCTTTGGGTCAATGTGCCTCTCGCGCTGATCACAGCTGTGATCGTGCCGCTGACGGCCTGGGTCACCAGCCGGTATGGCACGCGCATGACCAACAATTTCCGCTCGCTCTACAATCGCGTCGGCGCCTTCAATGCCCGCATCGAGGAGAATGTCGGCGGCATGCGCGTGGTTCAGGCTTTCGCCAATGAGGATCACGAGCGCGCTTTGTTCGAAAAGGACAATCAGCGCTATCGCCGCACCAAGCTCGACGCCTACAAGATCATGACTGCCAGTACGTCGCTCAGCTATATGAGCATGCGCCTGACGCAGATGGTGATCATGATCTGCGGCGCGTGGCTCGTCCTGCACGGCGATCTGACCAATGGTGGCTTCGTCAGCTTCCTCTTGCTGGTCAACGTCTTCTTCCGCCCGATCGAGAAGATCAATTCCGTGATCGAAACCTACCCCAAGGGCATCGCCGGGTTCCGTCGTTTTACCGAGTTGATCGATACCGAGCCGGATATCGCCGACGCGCCGGACGCGATCACGGCTCCGTCGCTTCGTGGAGACATCGCCTACAAGAACGTCAGCTTTGGCTATGCCGACGGCAAGAGCGTCTTGTCCAACATTGATCTGACGATTGATGCCGGCGAAACCGTCGCCTTCGTCGGGCCTTCGGGTGCCGGAAAGACGACCCTTTGCTCGCTGTTGCCGCGTTTCTACGAGGTCACGGACGGCGCCATTACCATCGACGGCATCGATATTCGCAACATGACGCTGGCATCGCTGCGCAGTCAGATCGGCATCGTGCAACAGGACGTCTTCATGTTCGGTGGTACCGTGCGCGAGAACATCGAGTACGGCCGTCTTGGCGCGAGCGATGAGGATATCTGGATTGCAGCGCGGCGCGCGCGGCTCGATCAGGTCATCGAAGCCATGCCAGACGGCATGGAGACGGTCATTGGCGAGCGTGGCGTCAAGCTCTCCGGTGGCCAGAAGCAGCGTCTCGCGATTGCCCGCATGTTCCTGAAGAACCCGCCAATCCTCATTCTCGATGAGGCGACATCCGCACTCGACACCGAAACCGAACGCGCCATTCAGCAATCGCTTGGTGAACTTGCCGAAGGCCGCACGACGCTCATCATCGCCCATCGTCTGGCGACGATCCGTGACGCTTCGCGCATTGTCGTAGTCGATGCCAACGGCATCGTCGAAAGCGGAAACCATCAGGAGCTTCTTGCCGCGAAAGGACCATACAGCCGGCTTTATGAAGCACAGTTTGGCGCAGGCCTTATCGCGTAGTAGATCGAACATGTGGCTGAGGGCTGTGCCCTCAACCATGCACCTTACGCGGCCGATGCGCCTGCATGCACAGCAAAACGCTGAGAACAACAGAGACGATCGCGACGCTTTCGATCAGCGTCGGTCCACGGCCTTCCCATAGAAAGCCATAGAGCAGGGCGAACAGCGTTTCGAATAGGATCATCTGCCCTACCATTGTTAGTGGCAGGAGTCGGCTCATGCGGTTCCAAAGCGCGTTGCCGAAAATCGATGCCGAAATGCCAAGACCGACGGCAACCATGGTAAACTGCATCCAGTCCGAAGCGGGATGGGCAACACCGCCAAAGGCGAAAGCGGGGACAGCAAGAACAAGCGCGATGCCGCCGGTGACGACACCGGTCATCAGGTTCCATTCATCCGCACTGACAGCATGCAAGCGAACGAGCCAGCGCGCGTTGCCGACCGCGAATGCCGTCCACGATGCCAGCGCGCCGATCGCGGCTGCAAGCCCTATGAGCTTGCGAGCATCCATTGGTGTTCCGTCATGCATCAGCGACTGCCATGAAATGCCGATGATACCGACGGCGCCAAAAAACAGGGATGGCCAGAGCCGCTTCAACGAGACGGCGCCATGGTCCATGCTGCCGATAATGGTGACGGCGACCGGCAGAAAGCCGATGATGATGGAGGTGAAGGCGACCCCACTCAATTGAACGGCGGTCGAGATGAACACATAGTAGAGCAGGTTGCCAACAAGGCTAAGCCACAGGAGGGCTATCCACTCTGCACGGCCGAACTGCGCCGAGACACGTTTGATCTTCGGCGCAATCAGCACAAGCGCGATAACGCCAAAGGTCAGATAGCGGGCGGTGGAGAGTTGCAACGGTGTGAAGCCTGCCGGGATGAGCTTCGGTGCAAGAAAAATCCCGCCCCACAGCGCCCCCGCCAGCATTCCGTAAAATAGCCCCAACCCGGTCTTGTTCATGTCATGTCCTTGCGTCTATGGCGGGCTACGCATCGTGCTTTTCCGAAAATCNTTCGGAAAAGCACGATGCGTAGATTCAAAAAGATTGAGCGTCCTCTGCGCGGCCAAGAAGCCGCGCGGCGCTCTATGTGCCATGCACAAGAAATGCCTGTCTTGACATAAACTCTTACGGTTCAGGAAATGGCGTTGCGCCGATAGGCGGCAGGCGTGGTGCCGAGCGACTTCTTCATTGCGCGCGTCAAGGCTGTCTGATCGGAGAAGCCCGCCCGTGTCGCAATCTCGGCAATCGGCAAGGGCGAGCCTGAAAGAAGCGCGCAGATTTTCTTCATCCGGACATCGGCAAGCAGAGCGTGCGGCGTGGCATCAAAGTAATCGAGAAACAGAGCGTGCAGACGGCTGGTGCTGATCTCCACCTCGGATGCCATGCGCTCCACCGTCCAAGGTTGGAACGGATCGATCTCGATCAGTGCCTTGAGCGTCAGCAGTCGAGACGCGATGTCGGCCCTTTCGTCCGTGAAGCTTCCGACCAGAAGCTCTGCCCACAACCTCGTTGAGGATGAGTTGTCTTCGCCATCGTGAATGGATCGTCGCATATGGCGCGCGATAGAAGACGATCGATTGGTGAGGTCGATGAACGGCCTGTTGCAGAATCTCTCCAGTGTCGCCTCTGGGACGTATCGCTCGTCGAGATCGACGATCAGGGAGCGGTTGTTGTCCGATGTGACAATGCTGTGCTTGATATTGCCGGTAATCAGAACGGCCTTGGAGGTCGAGAGGCGCTGCTGCAACCCGCCAACCTCGATGTCCATGCTGCCTTGCAGTGGCACGACGATCTGGACGAAGGCATGGCGTTCCTCCGGCCATTCCTTTGAATAGGAACGAAGATCGACAGATGCGGCTGGCATGGCGTTCTCCTTCCCTCAAACAAAAAAGTGGCCTCGCGGCCACTTTCTAACATGAAGCATAAAGGACTGAACAGTAGTTCAGGCCTCGGTCTCCTGCTTCACCGTCGATTCGCCGCGCTTGCGCTTGCGCAGAACCGGCTTGTTCTCACGCGCTTCACACTTTGCTACATCGATAAGGTAAGCCAATACCGGCATACTGTTCATCGAGGCGAGTTGCTTGGCGGATTCGAGAAGGTTGATGATGTTGGCAAAGTCGTCCATCGTATCTCTCGGCTGGACCCTAGGTCCGGTTTATGGTTGAAAAACGCGCCAGACACGAAACCGCGCCAAAAATGATCATCTTGGCTCGGTTGCATCTCATGGCTGCAAACAATCTTCTAATTTAATAGCAATCCACCCAGCAGGGTTGCAATAGCGATTTTCTAAGAACTGCTATGCAGGGGTGATGAGGATGATCATCGTCAATGACACTAAAGAAGCCGCCGAAATCATCAAGGGCTCCCGCCGTCTTCTTGTCATGGGGTGCTCCGGCAACGGCAAAAGCACGCTGAGCAACCAGCTGTCCGAACGGCTCGGACTGCCACACATATCATGTGACCGCGACATTTTCTGGCTGCCGGGCTGGAAGCTGAGACCGAGGCCGGAGATTGTTGAGCGCATGACCGCCTTTGCAGCCGAAGACCGCTGGATTATCGATGGCAACAGCCCCGGCACGCTGCCTCTTCGCCTGCCGCGGACGGAGGCTGTCATCTGGTTGCGCTTTCCCCGCTGGATGTCTTTGACCAGCGTCGTCAAGCGCTGGCTTCGTTACCGTGGCAAAGTGCGACCGGAAATGGCCGAAGGGTGCCCGGAAAAGATCGACGCGAAATTTCTCTCCTATATCTGGAATTTCGAAAAGGCTGAGTCGCCTGAGATCGTTCAGCATATCGAGGCTGCCCGGAGGGATTTACCGGTCATCATTCTCACAAGCTACCAGGATACGAATCGCCTGCTCAGTGATCTCGACTCGGCGATTGGCGGTGAACTGAAGCGGTAGAGCGGGGGGCAGGGATGCCGAATTATATTTCTGATATCGTGGAGGCCGCGAGATTATTGGGACGTGCTTCCCGCGTGCTGGTGGTCGGCTCGTCCGGTGGCGGAAAGACAACGCTCTCGCGGCAGGTCGCGCATCACCTTCAAGCCGAATACTTCTCGATCGACCGAGATGTGCGCTGGCTCCCAAATTGGACGCAACGCGAACAAGGAGAGCAGCATCGCATCATCCGAGATATCGTTGCTCATGATCGCTGGGTGTTGGACGGAAGCAATCCCTCCACTTTCGATATTCGCTTGCCCAGGACCGATGTTGTGATCTGGATGCGCCTTTCCCGCCTCACCTGTTTGGCCGGTATTGGGCGTCGTGTCATGCGCAACTATGGGCGCGTTCGACCAGATATGGCTGACGGTTGCGCTGAACCGTTGCCCAATCTCGAATTCCTAACCTATATCTGGACATTCGAGCAACGTCACGCACCGCTTTTCGAACGCAATTTCGATCTTTACGGTCCAGAGGTCCCGATATTTCAGGTGAAATCTCGACGTGAGGCGGACCGCCTCCTTGATCTTATGCGGAGTGCACATTAATTCCGGCTCATGCCGCAATTTGAAACACGCCGCCTTGTCAAACATTCTCCCGACCGGATGTACGATCTCGTCGCCGATGTGGAGAAATATCCGGAATTTCTGCCTCTCTGTGACGGGCTCACCGTGCGCTCCAAGAAAGAGCGTGACGGCAAGACGCTGCTGGTGGCGGATATGACGGTTGGTTACAAGGCCATCCGCGAGACCTTCACCACGCAGGTGCTTTTGAAGCCGGAAGAGCGTGCTATCGATGTCAAATACCTCGACGGGCCGTTCCGCTATCTGGACAATCGTTGGCGCTTCGAGCCGACCGATGATGGCAGATGCTCGGTCTATTTCTTCATCGACTACGAGTTCAAGAACCGCCTTCTCGGCGCTTTGATGGGGTCGATGTTCGATCGTGCGTTCCGCATGTTCGCCGAAGCTTTCGAAGCCCGCGCCGACCGTATCTATGCGGAATGAGATAGTTCCAAAACCATCTCTAAAGCGGTTCTGACGGTTGAAAGACGGACCTGATCGCGGCCAATATCGCCGTAACGCATTTCACGATGAATGAGCCTGCCATCGCGGCTCTTTGCTGCCAGATGCACCAGGCCAACCGGTTTTGCGGCAGAGCCGCCACCGGGGCCGGCAATGCCCGTGACCGCGACCGAGACATGTGCACGGGAGCGAAATAGCGCGCCATGCGCCATCTGGAGCGCAGTTTCTCTGGAGACCGCGCCATAGGCTTTCAAGGTCGGCTCCAAGACGCCCAGCATGTCCATCTTCGCCTCGTTCGTGTAAGTGACGAAGCCGCGGTCGACGACGGCCGAGGAGCCGGAGATCTCGGTGAGGGCGCCTGCGATCAAACCGCCTGTGCAACTTTCCGCCGTCGACACCATATGTCCTGCCTCAGAGAAGCTTGCGATGATGTGACGGGCCCGTTCCTCGATATCCGCTGGGAAGATGCTCATACCGGCCTCTGCTGATAAACCACCGTCGCAGTCGCGATCGCTGCAATGCCTTCACGCCGTCCGACAAAGCCGATCATCTCGTTGGTGGTTGCCTTGACTGAGCAACGGTCGAGCGAGATCCCGAGAATCTCTGCCAGGTTCTCGCGCATGGCCTGGCGATGCGGTCCGATGCGTGGCGCTTCCGCGATCAGCGACACATCCGCATTCATGATCGTGCCGCCATTGCCGCGCACGACCTTTGCCGCGTGTTCGAGGAAAATCCGCGAGGCGGCACCCTTCCATTGCGGGTCCGATGGTGGAAAATGATCGCCAATATCGCCGGCTCCACACGTGGCGAGCAGGGCATCGGTCAGTGCATGAAGCGCCACATCCGCATCGGAATGGCCCTTGAGCTTTTGATCATGGGCAATGAAGATGCCACAAAGCGTCACACCATCGCCGTCTTCCAACTGATGGACATCATACCCATTGCCGGTTCGTACATCCGGAAGTGCGGCAGAAAGTTTTTCGTCAGCCATGGCAATATCCCGCTTCAAAGTAAGTTTGACATTATCGACAGATCCTTCGACGAGGCTGACGGGCAGTCCGGCCCACTCCGCAATCGAGGCGTCGTCAGTGAAATCGTCTCGGCCCGATGAGGCCGCATCACGGTGCGCTGCAAGGATCGCGCTGTATCGAAAGGCCTGTGGGGTCTGGGCGGCAAACAGGCCGCTGCGGGATACGGTCTCCCGCACCAGCGATGCCTCGCCGCGCTTCAACGTGTCTGTGACCGCAAGGGCAGGCAGCACCGCATCGGCTCCGCTTTCGAGACGTGCAGCTACCCGTTCCAGAAGATCGACATCGATGAAGGGGCGGACTGCGTCATGGATCATCACGTGCGTGACGTCATCTGCGCCAAGCGCTTCGAGCCCTGCAAGAACCGATTGCTGGCGGGTTGCACCGCCGGTGACAACGAGCATCCGCTCAGGCGCAGACAGACCAGCCTCGATCGGCTTATAGAGAGCAACATCGTCTCGGTGAATGACGACGGCTATCTTTGCGGCTTTCTGCCAGCCGAGGAACGTCCTTAGCGTGTGCTCGATAACGGGTTTGCCGCCAATCAACCGATACTGTTTCGGACCCTCTTCCGGTGAGCCTGCGCGTTCCCCGCGACCCGCTGCGACAATGACGACACCGATTTTCATATTGGATTTCCGCATTTCCCCTACGCCGTATCTGCTGTTGTTGCAGATTGACATGCGTGATCTAACGTTTCAAAAGCCGAATGACCAGCCGTGATTGGCGCCTGCTATGAGCTGAAACTCGCCTATTGCTTCGTCATTTGAACATGGCTTGCTCTTACGCAACGAAGTTTCATGAAAAAACACGCAAAAAAGCAGCGCGGGTGCTTGGCAAGCGCGAAAACGCTGTCTAAAAATAATGCAACTTTTCTATCTGCATGAAAGATCGCCAATTGCATCTCCCGGCGCTGTCAGACTCATTTCAGATCGGTAGTGTGGCTGTTCGTAACCGGGCAGTGCTTGCCCCTATGTCCGGGGTAACCGATCTTCCTTTCCGTCAACTGGCTTGGCGCTTTGGTGCAGGCCTCGTCGTGACCGAGATGGTCGCAAGCCGTGAGCTTGTCGCAAACAAGGGCGAGTCCTGGGCTCGTCTCAAGAATGCGGGCATGACGCCGCATATGGTTCAGCTTGCCGGACGCGAAGCCCACTGGATGGCTGAGGCTGCAAAAATCGCCGCCGATAACGGCGCCGATATCATCGACATCAATATGGGGTGTCCAGCAAAGAAGGTGACTGGCGGCTATTCCGGCTCCGCGCTGATGCGCGATCCCGATCATGCTTTGACCCTCATCGAAGCCACCGTGAAGGCGGTCGATGTTCCGGTTACGGTGAAGATGCGGCTGGGTTGGGACGAAAAGTCCCTGAATGCTCCGGACATCGCGGCGCGGGCCGAAGCCGCAGGTGTAAAGCTGATCACCATCCACGGTCGCACCCGCATGCAGTTTTACGAAGGCAAGGCAGATTGGAACGCAATCCGCGCCGTCCGCGACGCCATTTCCATACCGCTGATCGCTAATGGTGACGTGGAAACGCAAAGCGATGTCGCCGAGATATTGCGCCGCTCGGGTGCCGATGCGGTGATGGTGGGACGTGGGGCGCAGGGGCAGCCCTGGTTGCCGGCTGTTCTTGCCGGTCACGCAGCACCTGCGCGGCAGGAGATCGCCAATATCGCTGTTGAACATTACGAGATGATGCTCGACTTTTACGGTCTGGAGGCAGGCCTGCGTCATGCGCGCAAGCATCTCGGCTGGTATCTCGATCGCTTCGCTCCCTCAACCACGGTGGAGGAGAAGGTGCAAATCATGACATCAAAGAACACGAACGAGGTCATCGCTGTGCTGCGCGGCGCACTTGAACGCGGCGCGCAGGACGATGCTTCAAGGAAGGCCGCATGAGCGCTGGAAATTCCTCTGCGTCGGGGGGCAACGCCTTGGCAATGGCCGTTCTGAACGCCGTCCAGAACCCCGTCATTCTGGTGGATGCCGAGGGCTTTGTTGCTTTCGCTAATTGGGAGGCTGAGGCCTTCTTCGGTGCCAGTGCCGCTCATCTGGCGCGCTATCGCATTTCCACCTTCATCCCTTTTGGCAGCCCGCTTTTGGCACTGATCGATCAGGTTCGGGAACGCCGCGCGCCCGTTAATGAGTATCGTGTCGATCTGTCCTCCCCACGCCTTGGCCAAGACAAGCTCGTCGATCTGTATGTCGCTCCCGTTGTCAGCGAGCCGGGCTCGGTCGTCGTGGTGTTCCAGGAACGGTCGATGGCGGACAAGATCGACCGTCAACTGACCCATCGCGCGGCGGCTCGCTCCGTCACGGGCCTTGCGTCAATGCTGGCGCACGAAATCAAAAATCCGCTGTCCGGCATTAGAGGTGCGGCACAGCTGCTTGAATCATCGGTTCCGGATGAGGACAGAGCGCTGACACGCCTGATCTGCGACGAAACCGATCGCATCGTTTCTCTGGTCGACCGCATGGAGATTTTTTCCGACGAGCGTCCAGTGGACCGCTTTCCGGTCAATATCCACTCGGTTCTCGACCATGTCAAAGCCGTTGCCAAGGCCGGTTTTGCCCGCAACATCAAGATCACCGAAAATTACGATCCGTCCCTGCCGCCGGTCTATGCCAACCGCGATCAGCTGGTGCAGGTCTTTCTCAATCTGGTGAAGAACGCGGCCGAAGCAGTCGGTAACCAGACGGACGGCGAGATTATTCTGACCACAGCCTATCGTCCGGGCATTCGCCTTTCGGTGGCGGGCAGCCGAGAGCGCATCTCTCTGCCGCTCGAATTCTGCGTCCACGATAATGGCCCGGGTGTGCCATCCGATCTTCTGCCGCATCTCTTCGATCCCTTCATTACCACCAAGACCAATGGTTCCGGCCTGGGGCTGGCGCTGGTGGCGAAGCTGATCGGCGCGCATGGCGGCATCGTTGAGTGCGACAGCCAGAACCATCGCACAACATTTCGCGTCCTGATGCCGGTTTCGCCTGAAGTTGCACCGGACGACAGCATTATACCGAACACAGGGTCCAATCCATGACAGCAACGATTCTCGTGGCCGATGATGATGCGGCTATCCGCACCGTTCTGAACCAGGCGCTGAGCCGCGCCGGTTACGATGTGCGCATCACGTCCAATGCCGCAACGCTGTGGCGCTGGGTCTCGGCGGGGGAGGGTGACCTTGTCATCACCGATGTAGTCATGCCGGATGAGAACGCCTTCGATCTTCTGCCGCGCATCAAGAAGGCTCGTCCCGAGCTTCCAGTTCTCGTGATGAGCGCGCAAAACACCTTCATGACCGCCATCAAGGCATCGGAAAAGGGCGCTTACGACTACCTGCCCAAGCCCTTCGATCTGACGGAATTGATTGCCATCATCGGGCGCGCTCTGTCGGAGCCGAAGCGCAAGCCTGCCAAGCTCGATGACGACATGCAGGATGGCATGCCGCTCGTCGGCCGTTCCGCTGCAATGCAGGAAATTTACCGCGTGTTGGCGCGTCTCATGCAAACCGACCTGACGCTGATGATCACCGGCGAGTCCGGTACCGGCAAGGAACTGGTGGCTCGCGCGCTGCATGATTATGGCAAGCGCCGCAACGGTCCCTTCGTTGCCATCAACATGGCCGCCATTCCACGCGATCTGATCGAATCGGAACTCTTCGGCCACGAGAAGGGGGCCTTCACAGGCGCACAGAACCGCTCGACCGGTCGTTTCGAACAGGCAGAAGGCGGCACGCTTTTCCTTGACGAAATCGGCGACATGCCGATGGATGCACAGACCCGTTTGCTGCGCGTCCTGCAGCAGGGCGAATACACGACTGTGGGCGGCCGCACGCCGATCCGTACCGATGTCCGCATCGTCGCTGCGACGAACAAGGATTTGAAGCAGTCGATCAATCAGGGTCTTTTCCGCGAAGACCTCTATTATCGTTTGAACGTTGTTCCACTGCGCCTGCCACCGCTTCGTGACCGAGCAGAAGACATTCCCGATCTTGTCCGTCACTTCATCCAGACGGGTGAGAAGGAAGGTCTTGAGGGCAAGCGCTTTGAGGGTGAGGCGCTGGAGTTGATGAAGGCTTACGCTTGGCCTGGCAACGTCCGCGAACTTGAGAACCTGATCCGCCGCCTGATGGCGCTTTATCCACAGGAAGTCATTACCCGCGAGATCATCGAGCAGGAACTCCAGTCGGATGTTCCAGACAGCCCAATCGACCGGACGACCGTTCGCAGCGGCAACCTGACGATCTCGCAGGCGGTGGAGGAGAACATGCGGGAGTATTTCTCGAGCTTCGGCGAGAACCTGCCGCCACCCGGCCTCTATGATCGCGTACTTCACGAAATGGAGTATCCGTTGATCCTTGCAGCATTGACCGCCACGCGCGGCAATCAGATCAAGGCGGCAGATCTGCTCGGCCTCAATCGTAATACGCTCAGGAAAAAGATCCGCGAACTCGGCGTTTCCGTGTATCGCAGCTCTCGTACCACCTGAGGATATTGACAATACGAAGATCGTCGTTGCATTTTCGCCACAAACTGTTGCTTGAAAAACACTGTGACGTCATAGATTCGCAATCCGCGACGAATGACGTTTGGCTGTGGCGTCTCTGCCTATCATGGCGGCTTGGGAATGATGATCGATGCGTAAACCTGTCGTCGAAGGAAAAGCCGACGAGCAAGCGGCGGGCATGTTGATTGCCGACCGCCGCATGTCGTTTGCGCTGCCAGGTCTCGTTCTCGCTGGCGTAGCGTTGATCTGCGCCATCGTGACGCTGATTGTGCTCCTCGGGCTGACGCCGATCGCGCCGACCTCCAACGTCGTCATCGCTTCGGTCGTCATCAACTCCATCTTCGTCATTGGCCTGATGTATCTCATCGGCCGGGAAATCAGCCGTCTGTTGAAGGCCCGCCGCAAGGGAAGGGCCGCGGCTCGGCTGCATGTGCGCATTGTCGTGCTGTTTTCGATCGTCGCGATCACCCCGGCTGTGCTTGTGGCGATTTTCGCCAGTTTGACGCTGAATGTCGGACTGGACCGCTGGTTCGCACTGCGTACCCAGGCGATCGTTGATTCCTCCAGCAATATCGCCCAGGCCTATATGCTGGAAAATGCCGGTTATCTGCAGGGCCAGACGCTCTCCATGGCGACCGACCTCGACCGCAACCGCGCGCTCTTCTATCTCGACCGCACCGGCTTCGTCGATCTGATGACGCGCCAGGCCAAAGGTCGTGGCATGCTTGGCGCCTTCCTCGTCCAGGCGGATGGTGACGCGGTCGTGCAGGCCGATATCGCCACGGAACGCCCGCTACCGGCAATCCCGGCAGATGCGCTTGAAAAGGCCGCGGCAGGCCAGCCAACGCTCATTCCGCCGGGCGTGACCAACCTTGTGGGCGCCATCATCAAGCTTGAGGGGATTGGCGGAACGTTCCTCTACACGGTGCGCGCCGTCGATCCCAAGGTCATGTCGGCCATGCGGCTGATGGAGGAGAACCGCGCAGAATACAAGGCAATGGAATCCGGCCGTGCGCCGCTTCAGATTGCCTTTGCCATTCTCTATCTCGGCTTCGCGCTGATTGTGCTTCTCGCCGCAATCTGGACGGCGATCGCGGTCGCCGACCGTATCGTTCGCCCGATCCGTTTGCTGATCAGCGCCGCTGACAGTGTGGCAACCGGCAACCTGCATGTGCTGGTACCGGTGCGCGCCATCGACGGCGACGTCGGTCGCCTGTCGCGAACCTTCAACAAGATGATTTCCGAAATCCGCAGCCAGCAGGAAGAGATCATCGAGGCGAAGGACGATATCGATGATCGCCGTCGCTTTATCGAAGCGGTGCTCTCAGGTGTCACGGCCGCTGTCATCGGCGTCGATGAGAACCGGGTGATCACCATCGTAAATCCGTCGGCAGAAGAGTTTCTTGCTCTTCCGTCTTCCGATCTTGTCGGTGCGCCGCTCTCTGTCGCAGCACCCGAGATCGAGCATGTGCTGGCGGAAGCGTCGGCATCCGGTCGCGCAGATTTTCGTCAGCAGATCAACATTATGCGCCGCGGCAAGGAGCGCACCTTGAGCGTTCAGGTCACGCGCGAGGATGCCCGCGATGGCCGCGAGTCCCATGTCATCACGCTCGACGATATCACCGATCTTGTCATTGCCCAGCGCTCCACCGCTTGGTCGGACGTGGCACGACGTATTGCACATGAAATCAAGAACCCGTTGACCCCGATCCAGCTCTCGGCAGAGCGCCTCAAGCGCCGCTTCGGCAAGCAGATCGATGACAGCGATCGCGCGGTTTTCGATCAGTGTACCGACACGATCGTTCGGCAGGTCGGCGATATTGGCCGTATGGTGGATGAGTTTTCCGCCTTCGCCCGCATGCCGAAGCCGACCAAGGAACGCTCCGATCTGCGCACCGTCCTCAAAGATGCCACCTTCCTCAGGGAGATGGGTGCAAGCCATGTGAGCTTCAAAACCGAGCTCGGCGATAAGCCGCTGGAAGGCATGTTCGATGCCCGCATGCTCGGCCAGGCATTCGGCAACCTTATCAAGAATGCCACCGAGGCAATCGAATCGGTCGATCCTGCAGAGGGTCGCGAGGGCCGTATCCTGGTCCGTGCGGATTTTGACGAATCGAACAACCGGTTCGTGGTGGATGTCATCGACAATGGCAGAGGTCTGCCGGTCGAAAACCGTCACCGCATCCTCGAGCCCTACATGACGATGCGCGATAAGGGCACTGGGCTTGGTCTCGCCATCGTCAAGAAGATCATTGAAGAACACGGCGGTCATCTCGAATTGCATGATGCGCCCGCCGATTTCGATCATGGCCACGGTGCCATGATCAGGGTGCTGCTCCCGCGTGTCGAAGTGGTTGGCAGCGAAACTGACAAGGAAGTTGCATATGGCATCTGATATTCTGGTCGTCGACGACGAGGCCGACATCCGTGAGATCGTTGCGGGCATTCTGTCTGATGAGGGTCACGAGACGCGCATGGCGCATGACAGCGACAGCGCGTTGGCTGCCATCTCGGAGCGCGTGCCGCGGCTGATCTTTCTCGATATCTGGATGCAGGGAAGCAAGTTGGATGGTCTGGCGCTTCTCGATGAAATCAAGAACCGTCACCCTGACTTGCCGGTCGTGATGATATCCGGTCACGGCAACATCGAGACAGCGGTCAACGCCATCAAACGCGGCGCCTTCGACTTCATCGAAAAGCCGTTCAAGGCTGACCGTCTTATCCTGATTGCCGAACGTGCGCTGGAAAACTCCAAGCTGAAGCGCGAGGTTCAGGAGTTGAAGAAGCGGACTGGCGACGCTGTCGAACTCATCGGCGCGTCTCTCGCCGTTTCACAGCTTCGTCAGACGATCGACCGCGTAGCACCAACCAATAGCCGCATCATGATCCTTGGCCCCTCCGGCTCCGGCAAGGAGCTTGTGGCGCGCATGATCCACAAGAAGTCGTCGCGCGCTACTGGGCCTTTTGTTGCGCTGAATGCGGCCACGATTACACCGGAACGCATGGAGATCGCGCTTTTCGGCACCGAGGGGCTACCGGGGCAGCCACGCAAGGTTGGTGCACTGGAAGAGGCGCATCGCGGCGTCCTCTATCTCGATGAGGTCGGCGAAATGCCGCGCGAGACGCAGAACAAGATCCTGCGCGTGCTCGTCGACCAGCAGTTCGAGCGTGTGGGCGGCGGCAAGCGGGTGAAGGTCGATGTCCGCATCATCTCCTCCACGGCGCTCAATCTTGAGAACCTGATTTCCGAGGGGCTTTTTCGCGAGGATCTCTACCACCGTCTGGCCGTTGTCCCGGTCAAGGTTCCGGCACTCTCCGAGCGCCGAGAGGATATCCCCTTCCTGGTGGACATGTTCATCCGCCAGATTTCGGAACAGGCTGGCATTCGTCCGCGCAAGATCGGCGATGACGCCATGGCCGTCCTGCAGACGCATGATTGGCCGGGCAACATCCGCCAGCTTCGCAACAATATCGAACGCTTGATGATCCTGACCCGTCCGGAAGGCGGCGACACGTCTATTACCGCCGACATGCTGCCCTCCGATATTGGCGACATGCTGCCGAAGATTGCCGCACAGGGCGATCAACACATCATGACGCTTCCGCTTCGCGAGGCGCGCGAAATGTTCGAGCGCGATTACCTCGTGGCACAGATCAACCGCTTTGGCGGCAATATCTCCCGCACGGCTGAATTCGTCGGCATGGAACGCTCCGCGCTCCACCGCAAGCTCAAATCTCTCGGCGTCTGATGGGCATGCGCTCGGCAGGGTTTAGAAATAGGCTCGGAGAGGGCGCATGAGGGTTATCATTTGTGGCGCGGGGCAGGTGGGTTACGGCATCGCCGAACAACTGTCGCGCGAAGACAACGAGGTTTCGGTGATCGATACCTCAGCAGCCCTGATTTCGGCGATCACCGAAACGCTCGACGTGCGCGGCTATGTCGGCCACGGCTCGCACCCGGACGTGCTGGCAAAGGCTGGTGCCGATCAGGCCGACATGATCATTGCCGTCACGCTCTATGACGAGATCAACATCGTCGCCTGTGAAGTGGCGCATGCCTTGTTCAGCGTGCCGACCAAGATCGCCCGGATCCGCGATCAAAGCTACCTGGCGCCCGAATATGGTGACCTGTTCAGCCGCGAGAACATGTCGATCGATGTGACGATCTCTCCAGAGATCGAAGTCGGCAAGATGGTGCTTCGTCGCATTGCTTTCCCGGGCGCCACCGATGTGGTGCGCTTTGCCGATGACAATGTCTCGATGCTGGCAATCGAATGCATGGAGGACTGCCCGGTCGTCAATACGCCGCTGCAGCAGTTGAGCCAGCTCTTTCCCGATCTGGTGGCGACTGTGGTCGGTGTTTTCCGCAACGGCCACCTGAAGTCGGTCGATTCCTCAGAACAATTGCGCACCGGCGACCTCGCCTATGTCATATGTCAACGCCAGCACGCTCGCCGCACGCTTGGGCTCTTCGGTCACGTGGAGAAAGAGGCGAGCCGGATCGTGATCGCCGGTGGTGGCAATATCGGCCAGTATGTCGCGCGTTCCATCGAGGAATTGCAGCCGAAGACCCGGGTCAAGATCATCGAATTCGATCGCGACAAAGCGATCGCGGCCTCGGAGAATTTGAATTCAACGATCGTGCTGCACGGGTCGGTTCTCGACCAGAAAATCCTTCATCAGGCCGACATCCAGGACGCCGACCTGATTGTGACGCTGACCAACAACGACCAGACCAATATTCTGGGCGCGGTGATGGCAAAGCAGATGGGCTGCAAGTCGAACCTCGCTTTGCTGAATGCTACGTCCTTCCACGATGCGGCGAAGTCACTGGCACTGGACGCCTATATCAACCCGCGGGCCGTGACGATTTCACGCGTGTTGCAGCATGTACGCAAGGGCCGCATTCGCTCCGTCTATGCGGTACAGCGCGGCAATGGCGAAATCATCGAGGCGGAAGCGCTGGAAACCTCCCCGCTCGTCGGGCAAGCGCTTCGCGAGATCGATCTTCCCGAGGGGATCCGCATCGGCGCAGTCTATCGCGACAAGACCGTTTTGCGCCCGGATGGTAGCATGAAGATCAAGGCGAAGGACCGGGTCATTCTCTTCGCCTCGGCGGACTCCGTGCGCGATGTAGAACAACTTTTCAGGGTGTCGTTGCAATATTTCTAATTTATCGACAAGCGCACTATGTCGGGAGGCCGGCAAAAAGTAGCATGAGTTTTTCGACATTGCGGAACAGAGCGTGATTTGATACCAGAGTTTCACCCATTGGCAGGGGGCACGGCCAGCGGGATTGCATTATTGATAGTTTGATTTCCCGGTCTCCCATCCGGGCAAAAAAGAAAGAAGCGGCGCCATGGCGGAACGTTCTCAAAACCTACAGGATCTCTTTCTCAACACCGTTCGTAAGCAAAAGATTTCGTTGACGATTTTCCTCATCAACGGTGTCAAGCTGACCGGTGTCGTCACGTCTTTCGACAACTTCTGCGTGCTCCTGCGCCGCGATGGACATTCGCAGCTCGTCTACAAGCACGCGATCTCCACCATCATGCCCGGCCAGCCCATGCAGATGTTCGAGACCGAAGAAGGCGCGGCCTGATTCACCGCTTCTGAGACGGACCCAATCTCCCGGTCCTGCAGCGATCGACAACGGAACTCACGATCGAGCTCCGTTGTTTTTGTCGTGTAGCTGCCTATATTTTAAACTGGCACCAGCAATTGAAAGGGCCAGCACATTTCTACACGCGATACGTCGAACGAATCCATCATTCCCGAGCTCGAAAAGCGGCGCGACGACATGCGCGCCGTCGTCCTCGTCCCGCAGTTGAAGCAGCAGCGTGACCATCGCGAGGCGACGGCGACAGCACCTCTGCGGTCGATGGAGGCAAAGCTCGAAGAAGCCAAAGGTCTGGCTCTCGCCATTGACCTCACCGTCACACAAGGCCTGATCGTCCCCGTCAGCCAGCCGCGTCCAGCGACCCTGTTCGGCACCGGTAAGATCGAAGAAATCGGTCATCTGCTCGATGAAACGGATGCGGGTCTCGTGATCGTCGATCACCCTTTGACGCCGGTTCAGCAACGCAATCTCGAAAAGCAGTGGAACTCCAAGGTCATCGACCGGACCGGTCTTATCCTTGAGATCTTCGGACGCCGCGCCTCCACAAAGGAAGGCACACTGCAGGTCGATCTTGCCCATCTCAATTACCAGAAGGGCCGCCTCGTCAGAAGCTGGACCCACCTTGAGCGTCAGCGCGGTGGTGCGGGCTTCATGGGTGGTCCGGGTGAAACGCAGATCGAAGCGGATAGACGTCTTCTCCAAGACCGTATCGTGCGTCTCGAGCGCGAGTTGGAGCAGGTGGTGCGGACCCGCCAACTGCACCGCGCCAAACGCCGTAAGGTGCCTCATCCGATCGTAGCGCTGGTTGGCTACACCAACGCCGGTAAATCGACGCTGTTCAACCGCATCACTGGCGCGGGCGTTCTGGCAGAAGACATGCTGTTTGCCACGCTCGATCCCACGCTTCGCCGTATGAAGCTGCCGCATGGGCGCACCGTTATCCTCTCGGACACGGTCGGTTTCATCTCCGATCTGCCGACCCACCTGGTCGCCGCCTTCCGCGCAACGCTGGAAGAGGTCCTCGAAGCCGATCTCGTTTTGCATGTGCGCGATATGTCGGATCCCGACAATGCCGCACAGGCGGGCGATGTCATGCGCATTCTTGGCGATCTTGGCATTGACGAAAAGGTTGCCGAGGAACGGATCATCGAGGTCTGGAACAAGGTGGACCGGCTCGAGCCGGAAGCACATGACGCCATCATGCAGAAGGCAGAGGGAAGGGCGAATGTCCGTGCTGTCTCCGCACTGACAGGCGAGGGTGTCGATGCGCTGATGGACGATGTTTCTGTTCGTCTGTCGGGCGTCCTGACGGAAACCACAATCGTGTTGAGCGTCGATCAGCTGCAGCTGCTCTCATGGGTTTACGACAATGCCATCGTCGATGGCCGCGAAGACCGCGAAGACGGTTCGGTTGCGCTCGACATTCGGCTTTCGGGAGAGCAGGGGGCAGCCCTTGAGCGGAAGCTCGGTCTCGGTGCCAAGACGCAGTCGGAAGACTGGGAACGGTGACGGCGATATCTCGCCGAAACCGGTCCCATAAAGTGTGACGCCACTATGCGATGGGGGAGCAGGGCGAAACAACAACTTGAAGCGTGGACGTGAACATGAAGGATCGCGGCACGTTTTAGAATCGATAGCAGCATCGCATATCAACTATGTCCTCAGTCACGGTCGCCTCTTGCGAGGCCTTAAGGTTGGGAATGTCCATTAGCTGATAATCGCGTGGCGAATATGATGTGAGCGGATATTGATGTTGCCGGAATTAGATCTTCCAACTGTCCTCATTCTCCACAAGCTTTCCTTTGTCGTTGCCGGCCTTTGCTTCATCTACGTTCGCTCTCAATCCCGCGAAAGCGTCGGTCTTGGCCTTTTGGCGGTGGGCTTCTTTCTTGTTGCGCTGGCGTCGATCCTTGTTGGAGCTGGATCGCTTGTGCAGGCGCGCGCTTATGTTTTCGCAATGGCGGGGATGCTTGCGGGCCTTGTCGGATACGCCGTCTTCTGGATTGGCATGTGCCGCATCAGCAGGCAGAGGAAGAGAAATCGTGAATGGCTGGTTCTGGCTCTGCCGGTCGTCATCTGCCTGTTGATAATCGCCGCAGGCCTGTACGATTTGCCACATAGCAGAACGATCGCGTTCCAGACTACGGCCGCAGCCTTGCTTTTCGCCTCTGCACTTACGGTTCGCGCCGACAACCTTACAGAGCCGCTCCCCGTCAGAAAGCCCCTGGCGATATCGATCCTCATCGCCGCTGTTCTTACACTGCTCGTAGCGGTCGGGATCGCCTTTCCTCTGAAAGCGATGAACATCGCAAGAAACGCATTTTTCGCCTCCATCATTTGCCATTTCGCCATTGCGTTCTTCGTCATGGCGCTCGTCAAGGAACGCACCGAAGAGCGGTTGAGAGGCTTGGTCGGGCTCGATGTTCTGACGGGCGTGCCGAACCGGCACTCCTTCCGTTCGCGGCTTCCAGAGACCGTTCGCTATGGCGATGCGATCGTGATGATCGACATCGACCATTTCAAGCGGATCAATGATACGTTCGGCCATCTCGCCGGCGATGAGATCCTCGCGCGTGTGGCAAGAGAACTCTTCACCCGCATCCGTCCGGTGGACAGCTTTGCCCGCTTTGGCGGCGAAGAGTTCATCCTTTATCAGCCGGATATTGGCAAGGAAGAGGCGCTGGCCTTTGCTGATTCGCTCCAGAAGGTCGTAAGCTCGATCACGCACGTGATGGACGATCAAACCGTGACGGCGACTTTAAGCATGGGCATCGCGGTGGGCGATGAGAAGACGAGCACCGCAATGTCGCTTCTCAAGAAGGCAGACATGGCGCTCTACGCATCAAAAGCCGCCGGCCGTAACCGTTTGACGCTCTATCGCGCCGAAGACTTCGTCAATGAGCAGTTTATGCGGAGAAACAACGACACCTGAAGCATCAGTGTGACGTTCATCCGAGCTGTCGCTCGATCGCTTTCGCCGCCTGCCACAACTCCTCCATTCGCTCTAGGCTTGCTGCCTCAAGCGTTTCCCCGGAGTCGGCAAGCGAGGTTTCAATGTGACGAAACCGGCGGCGAAATTTGGTGTTGGTGCCGCGCAGTGCGTTTTCGGCGTCGACTTTGACATGCCGACCGATATTGACCATAGCGAAGATCAGATCGCCCAACTCATCGCTGATACTCTCGGACCTGCCTTCGGCAAGCGCCTGTCTCAGTTCCCGGATCTCTTCTTCGATCTTGTCGAGGATCGGCTCTGCCGCTGACCAGTCGAAACCCACGCGCGCCGCCTGTTCCTGAAGCTTGAGCGCCTCTGTCAGCGCCGGCTGGCTGCGCTGAATCGAGCCCAGAAAACCTGCCTTCGGATCGTTGCTCACGCCACGCGAGGCCCGTCTTTCTAGCCGCTCCCGCTTCTCGGCAGCCTTGATCTGATCCCATTGCAGCTTCACCGATTCCGGCGTGTCGGCGTCGGAAACAGCAAAGACATGCGGATGACGGCGGATCATCTTCGAGGTCACGGCTTGGACGACATCGCCAAAGGAGAATGCTCCCATCTCCTCGGCGATACGCGAATGGAAGACGACCTGCAGCAGGAGATCTCCAAGCTCTTCGCAAAGATCGTCCATGTCGTTGCGCTCGATCGCATCCGCCACCTCATAGGCTTCCTCGATCGTATAGGGTTTGATCGTCTCGAACGTCTGGACGATATCCCAAGGACATCCTGTCTCAGGCGCTCGCAACGCCTCCATGATCTCGATGAGACGGGAGATATCTGTCGAGGCTTCCATGGCGATGCTTTCCGGACTGTCAGTTCAAGGGGATATTGTTGTCGGACTTGCCCGACTGGTAGCTGTTGGAGAGGTTGTTATAGACCGCTTTGATCCGCGCCGTCTGCTCCTGCAGCTTCGTTTTCAACGGTTCGTCCTCCGCTGCTACCAGATCGGCAATGAAGTATGAGTGCCAGAAGGCGTTGCTGCGCCGATAGCCGCCAGGCTCCAGACCGAAGACTTCCTTCAGAATCTTCAGATCGTGCGGAATGGCGAAAGCGTCGCGGGAATCTTCATGGCTGAAGAAGGAGTAGAAATTGTCGAAGCCCGCCCAGGTGATCGCCGACATGCACATGGTGCAGGGTTCATGTGTGGAAAGGAAGATCAGGTCTTTCGTGTCCGGCTTTTCGCCCAGTTCGTAGAAACGTTTCAGGGTGTGAACCTCGCCGTGCCACAAAGGATTCTCGAGCTCATTATTGGTTTCGGCGACCACCAGCGACAGATCGGACTTGCGCAGAATGGCCGCTCCGAACACCTTGTTTCCCAGCGCAACACCGCGGCTCGTGAGTGGCAAAATGTCATGTTCGATCACGTCGAGAAGGCGGGAGGCCAAAGATTGCTCTGTCAAGATATGCACCCTTATTCTGTGGCAGTCAGGTTCATGGCTGATTACAGCCAGAAACCACGGAGAAATATAGAATTTTGATAGAAAATACCATCCTTTAGAGACGGTGTGGCCGCTTGGTCCCTACGGTTGCTTTTCCTCAAAAACGTCGCTTGCCGAGAAATAATAATCTACGGCATTATGATGTTGGAATTTTCGTGCCTTCAACCTTTTTAATCGATCGGCGATATTGCGAACATGTTTGAGACAACCGCTTCCCGCACCGAAAACCGTCTGACGACCTTCCCCGCCTTCTTCAAGGTTGAGGGCAAGCACGTTGCTGTCTTCGGCAATGGCGACGAGGCTTACGCCAAGGCGCGGCTTCTTTCAAATACCAATGCGCTGATCGTTGCCTTCTCTGACGATCCACAGTCCGACTACGCCGCCTTCCTCGTTAAAGAGCAGATCAAGGTGGTCGCAGAAGCATTCGCAGTGCATCAGGTGGAGGGCATGACGCTGGTCTTTGCTGCCACGGGCGATGAAGCGCTTGACCGTCAGATCGTGGATGCGGCGCGCGCAAAGTCCATTCCCGCCAATGCCGTCGACCAGCCGGGTTACTGCGATTTCTACACGCCGGGCCTCGTATCGCGCGCACCTCTTGCCGTCGCGATTTGCACGGAAGGCGCGGGACCTGTGCTCGGCCAGATCGTTCGTGCACGCATCGATCAGATGCTGGCGCCGTCGCTCGGTCGTCTAGCACGGCTCGCTGTTGAATATCGCGATGCTGCCGAGGCGAGCATTCCTAAAGGCGCGCTCCGCCGCAATTTCTGGCGTCGCTTCTTCTCCGGCAGCGTGGCAGATGCTGTCGCACTGAACGACGTCGATGGCGCTCACGCCGCAGCCGAAAAGCTTCTTCTCTCCCCTGAAAGCCCGGAAGGCTATGTCTGGTTGGTGGGTGCAGGGCCGGGTGCGGAAGATCTGCTGACGCTGCGGGCGCAACGCGTTCTGATGCAGGCAGATGTGATCGTCTACGACGCGCTTGTGCCGCAGGAAATCGTCAATATGGGCCGTAGGGACGCCGAGCGTCTCTCGGTCGGCAAGCGCAAGGGCTGTCATTCCAAGTCGCAGGAAGATATCAACAAGCTGTTGGTGTCTCTAGGCCAGGAAGGCAAGCGCGTCGTTCGTCTGAAATCTGGCGATCCACTGGTCTATGGCCGCGCGGCCGAAGAAATGGCGGCACTGCGTGAAGCGGGAATCGGGTACGAGATCGTGCCTGGCATCACCTCGGCCTTTGCTGCGGCGGCCGACTTCGAGTTACCGTTGACACTACGCGGTGTTGCATCGTCGCTGATCTTCACCACCGGCCATGATCTTGCGGGCGATATCTTGCCGGACTGGGCTCGTCTTGCGGTCTCAGGTGCGACCATTGCCGTCTATATGGGCCGTAGCGTCGCGGCGTCGGTGGCAACAAGACTGATGAGTGCTGGCCTGAACGCCGACACGACGGTTGCCGTCATTGAGAACGCCAGCCGTAGCTATCGCCGCCTGATGCACGGTACATTGAAGGATTTGCCGGATCTCGAGCATCGCGATGAGTTGACCGGTCCGGTTATGGTGATCATCGGCGATGCGGTCGCCGGTGCGAATTTCGAAAGGTCCGAAGCGCTGGCGGTTTCGCCGCTCAGCGCCCCGATCGGACAGGAGTATGCAAATGGTTGATAAGGTACTGACCGCCAATCGTCTGAGCGATGGCATTGCTGTCTGGCTCGACGCGAACGGACAATGGAACGAGGATCTGCAGTCGTCGCTTGTCGCGCGTCATGCGGAAGCCGTCGCGTCGCTGGAAGAAATCGGCAAGCGAGATTTCTCCGCCAACAAGGTCGTGGACGTCAACATCATCGACGTGGCTGAAGAAGACGGCCGCCTGTGGCCGACGCGCCTTCGCGAGCGCATCCGTGCGGCAGGCCCCACCATCGAATACGCCACGGGCTACAAGCCTGCTGACGCAGCATTTATCGCAGTCTGAGGAAGATCATGTACCGTTATGACGAGTTCGACCACGCTTTCGTAAAGGGTCGCGTGGAGCAGTTTCGCGATCAGGTGGAGCGCCGCCTGTCCGGTGAGCTGGCCGAAGATGCGTTCAAGCCATTGCGTCTAATGAACGGCGTTTATCTCCAGCTGCATGCCTACATGCTGCGCGTTGCAATCCCCTATGGAACGCTGAACTCGAAGCAGATGCGGATGCTGGCTCATATTGCCCGCAAGTACGATCGTGGCTATGGCCACTTCACCACGCGCCAGAACATCCAGTACAACTGGCCACGCCTTGCCGATACGCCTGCTATCCTGGAAGAACTGGCAAGCGTGGAGATGCACGCGCTACAGACCTCCGGAAATTGCATTCGCAACGTCACCGCCGACCACTTTGCAGGTGCTGCGGCAGACGAAGTGGCCGATCCACGCCCCTATGCGGAAATCCTGCGCCAATGGTCGTCGGTGCATCCGGAATTCTCTTTCCTGCCACGCAAGTTCAAGATTGCCGTAACGGGTGCAGAGCGCGATCGCGCTGCGATCCAGGTTCACGATATCGGTCTGCATCTCAAAAAGAACGACAAGGGCGACATCGGCTTTGCGGTCTATGTCGGAGGCGGGCAGGGCAGAACGCCTATGATCGCCAAGAAGATCCGCGACTTCCTGCCAGAAGAGGACCTTCTGTCCTACACCACCGCCATCATGCGCGTGTACAACCTTCATGGTCGTCGCGACAACAAGTACAAGGCGCGCATCAAGATCCTCGTGCATGAAACGGGTGCGGAAGAACTGGCGCGGCAGGTCGAGGCGGAGTTCGTTCACCTGAAAAACGGCGAACTGAAACTTCCCGACGCGGATATCGCTGCGATCACCACTTACTTCGCGCCGCCGCAGTTGAAGGACCGTCCAGAAAGCTGGGAAAGCCTTGCGCGCTGGAAGAAGGCGGATGCGGATTTCGCGCGCTGGGTGGATCAGAACGTCCAGCCACACAAGCACCCCGACTACGGCATGGTGACAATCTCGCTGAAGCCGATCGGCGGCATTCCGGGCGATGCATCTGACGGGCAGATGGATGTTGTCGCAGATATCGCCGCAGAATATGCCTTCGATGAAATCCGCATCAGCCATGAGCAAAATATTATCCTGCCGCATGTCGCACTTGCGGATATGGAGCCGGTCTATCGGGCGCTCCAGGGCGCAGGCCTTGCAACTGCCAATGCTGGTCTCATCACCGATATCATTGCCTGTCCTGGCTTGGACTACTGCGCGCTCGCCAATGCGCGCTCCATACCGGTCTCGCAGGAGATCTCCAGACGTTTCGGTTCTCCAGAGCGTCAGGCTGAAATCGGTGAGCTGAAGATCAAGATCTCCGGCTGCATCAACGCCTGCGGTCACCACCATGTTGGCCATATCGGCCTGCTGGGCGTAGAGAAGAAGGGTGCCGAACTTTACCAGATCACGCTGGGTGGTTCGGGTGATGAGAATTCATCGATCGGCGAAATCATCGGTCGCGGCTTCGAGCCGGAGAAGGTGACGGATGCGGTGGAGACGATTGTCGACACCTATCTTGGCCTGCGCTTAACGAAGGAAGAAAGTTTCCTCGAAGCCTACCGCCGTGTTGGACCGCAGCCTTTCAAGGATGCCCTTTATCCTGCAGCCGCAGAAGCTGCCTGAGGACTATGGAAATGACGAAAATCTGGAGCGAACAAGGCTTCGTCGAGAACGATCCCTGGGTCATCGAGAGCGACGACGTCAAGGCAGGCGAGGGGCAGAATGCGGTCCTGTCGCTCGATGCCTTTCTGACGCGAGCAGCTGAGAGCAATGATGTCGGTCTCGGCGTTCTCATCACGCCGGCGGACGATGTGACGAAACTGGCCCCCTTTATCGATCGCATCGCGCTTGTTGCTGTCAGCTTCCCCGCCTTCAACGACGGGCGAGGCTTCAGCCATGCGTCACTCCTGCGCACGCGCTTGAACTACCAGGGCGAGTTGCGGGCTGTCGGTGACGTCTTGATCGACCAGGTGCCATTGATGCTGAGAACCGGTTTCACCAGCTTCGCAGTCACGAACGAGACGGCGATCCGCCGCCTGTCGGAAAACCGTTTGCCGGGCATCGACGTCTATTACCAGCCGACGGCCAAACCTGCTGCGGAGGGTGAGACCTATAGCTGGCGGCGCCGTGCTGCAGTTTGAAGTCTTGCGCCGAAACATGAGTTATTGATACATATTTCTACCTGCATAGCTCCAATGACGTTCCTGTACCTTCAAAAGGCAGTGCGGATGGTGTATTTCCCCGCCTCAAGAATGTCTGGCTTTTTGTGAAATGGACGGAAGAAGAATGAACGCTCCTGCCAAAACGGAAGAATTTGCGGTCAAGATCCCGGACGGCGTCTACGCCGAAACGGTTCTTTCGGTTGAGCATTACACCGACCACCTGTTCCGCTTCCGTATGACGCGCCCGGCTGGCTTCCGCTTCCGCTCCGGAGAGTTCGCGATGATCGGGCTGATGGTCGGCGACAAGCCGATTTATCGCGCTTATTCGATCGCCAGCCCGGCCTGGGATGAAGAGCTTGAATTCTTCTCCATCAAGGTTCCGGATGGTCCGCTGACCTCCCACCTGCAGGCGATCAAGCCCGGCGATACCGTGCTGATGCGCAAGAAGCCGACAGGGACGCTGGTACTCGACGCGCTGACCCCTGGCAAGCGCCTCTATATGTTCTCGACCGGCACGGGCATTGCGCCTTTCGCAAGCCTCATTCGTGATCCCGAGACCTACGAAAAATTCGAGGAGGTTATCCTCACCCACACCTGCCGCGACGTCGCCGAACTGAAATACGGCTTCGACCTTGTGGAGGAGATCAAGAACCACGAATTCCTCAGTGAGATTGCCGGCGACAAGCTGAAGCATTATGCGACAGTGACGCGTGAGGAATATCCCTTCAAGGGCCGTATCACCGATCTGATTGCCAATGGAAAGATCTTCTCCGACCTTGGTGTTCCAGCTCTCGATCCGGCGATTGACCGCGGAATGATCTGCGGCTCGTCGGCCATGCTGAAAGACACCAAGGAGCTTCTGGAGAAGGCTGGCCTGACCGAAGGCGCCAACAACAAGCCCGCTGAATTCGTCATCGAGCGTGCCTTCGTCGGCTGATACCGTTTTGATATCTAGAGAAAAAGGAGGCCACGTGCCTCCTTTTTTGGCTTCAGCGCTGTCTGGACTCAGGCGTCCTCGGGCTCATTATCGGGAACGATGTCTCGCCGGTAGAAAATAAAGAGCAGAATGGCAATTGCCGCGACACCACCGCCGACCAGATGCGAGAGCGCAAACCCGCCCTCAGTCGTCAGCCATCCGGCCACACCGTTGCTGAGCGACGCACCGATACCCTGAACTGTCATCACGCTTGCCAGGCCGACATTGAAGCGTCCGGTGCCCTTCAGAATTCGCTCCACAGCAACCGGCGTCGCAATGCCAAGAAGGCCAGCACCGATGCCATCCAGGAGCTGGACTGGATAGACGACCCAGAACTGTTCGAAGGACGCTGCCAGCAGTCCGCGTATGGGTAGGGCCGCGAGTGCGATCAGGAACACGGCAGAAAGCCCGAAGCGGCGGATCAGCCATGGGGCGAGCGCTGCTACAAAGATCATGGCGAACTGGGCCACGCCCGTGATGATCGCCGTTGTCTTGAAGGGCGAGTTGAGTTCGACGGCAAAATCCTGAGCAATCAATCGGCCCATCGGGGCATTGCCGAAATGGAAGATCAGCAAAATGATGGCAAGCAGGATAAGCCCGCGCTCGTGCCACAACACGCCAAATCCGGAAGGCCCGGGCTCACCCTCATCGTGACCTAGACCACGCGCCACCTTGTGGTCGATCTGGTTGGGGTCGATTGCCGTGATCGCAATCAGCGTTCCGATGGCGGTAATGACCATCAGGCCAATAACGCCGGAAATGCCGAAATAGGAGACAGCGACATAGGTGGCAAACAACGAGGCAAAATTGCCGCCATGGTTCCAGAATTCATTGCGTGAGATTTGCTTGGAGAACAGCTTCTCTCCAACGAGGCCGAGCGTCAAACCAGCAAGCGCTGGACCGACAGTCGCGCCGACAACCGCCGTCATGATCTGACCACCCCAAACGATGGTCTCAGTCGGAAAGAGCAATGTCAAAAGTGCGCCCGCGGTCACAAGAATGACCGGCCCGGCAATGAGCGCCCGCTTCCAGGTGGTTCCATCGACCAGCGCACCGCAAAGTGGTGTTGCGGCAAGGCCAACAAGGCCGCCAACGGTTGCAATGATCCCCAACTGCATCGGCGACCAGCCATTGGTTGCCAGAAACGCGTCGAGGAACGGGCCTAACCCGTCGCGCGCATCTGCCAGGAAGAAATTCAAAATGGCGAGGGCGAATAATGTGCGGTCGCTGATACCGCTGGACCGGCCAAGAGAGGCTCGGTCCGGGGCAGAAGAGGTGAGGGATGTCATCGGCGCGTTTCCGGATGGAGATGAAGCGAGCCCAGAACGCACGAAAACGTTATTGGTTGCTATGGCCCATAACGATCTAAATTAGGAACTCTATGGACGTCTTCGCCGTTCGCATTCCTTGATAGGGAGCGATCACCATGAAACTAAAGACAGCCGGCCTTTTTGCCTTGGCGGCCATGATCTCCACACCCGCCGCAGCGGACGAAACCTCGTTTCTATCCTCGCTTGGCGGAAGCTGGAAAGGCAGCGGCACTGTCACGACGCGCATCGGCTCTCGCCCGGTCAATGTCAACTGCACCTTCCAGACGACAGCATCCGGACCATCGCTACAGATGAACGGCACCTGCCGTGGTTTCGTCGTCGTGCGCCGTGCAATCTCCGCCGACTTGACGGCTCGTGGCACGCGATACAGCGGAAACTATGTCGGCCCGTCGGGGCGCCCATCTGCCCTCAGCGGCAGCCGGCGAGGCGACAACATCAACCTGACTGTCCGCTGGAACCGTGACATCAACGGCGATCGCGTGGCCGGCATGACCATCAGCAAGCTTGGGCGCGACGGCTTGAGGCTGCGCACGACGGATAAGGACGGCGCTAATGGGCCGACCGTCACCACTGCGGATATCAGGCTGACGCGATAAAGTACGGCGGGACATGCTACAGGGTAGCGAGAGCCTCAGGCGGCTTCGTCGAGATCCGCGACCGTGGTGTTTCTGCCGGCATCCTTCGATGCATAGAGGGCAGCGTCCGCGCGCGCATAAGCCTGATGAAAGCTTTCATCTGGCTTTAGCCGCACGACACCAAAGCTCGCCGTCACCGGAGACTCTAGATCAATATCTGGGTAAAGAGAAGACACACCCATGCGCAGGCGCTCAACGCGCTCGAGCGCCTCTCTCCCGTCGCCGGAAGCAATGAAAAGCGCGAACTCTTCACCGCCCATTCTGCCGGTAAGATCGTGATTGCCTGCCGCGTCCTGCAGATGGCGGGCAAAGCGACGGATGACCTCGTCGCCGGCTGCGTGACCGAGTCTGTCGTTGATGGATTTGAAACGATCGAGATCGGTTGCCACGATAAAGCCGGTTTCATTCGATGCCAAGCGCTGGGAAGCGAGCCGCTCCTCAAAGCCCCGTCGGTTGAGCAGATCGGACATGTAGTCGTACTGTGCTTGCTTCTGCAGCTCTCCCGCGAGATCCGCCGCCAGTATAAAAAGCGTCAAGATTCCCGTCGCCATCATGCCCGTCGGCGTGCCGAGCGATAGGACAATGATGAAAGACGCCTCGGCTATTTCACCATTCGGTCTGGCCATCCAAGCCGCAATGCCGACCGACAGGATGTAGAGCCCAAAGAATGCCAGCGCCAAGCGAACCGGTGAAGACAGGCCTTTTGCATGCCTGGGCAGGAAGACGATCAATCCAACGAAGAGCGCATCGGCCGCTGACGTCATCATCCGCGACGCCATGCGCCACTCGAATGGCTGCTCGCTCCAGAACACCACAATGGCGACAGCAGACAATGCCCATAGCAGTGAGATCAAACGATGATCGAGATTGGCACGGGAACGGAACCCGATCGCCAGAAGCGCGAAACTGCCGATCGAAGCCTGACAGGCGAGCATCGCCATGACGCTCTGATAATCCGGCCAGACCACGCCAAACACCCGGACGCCATGTCCGGCCGCCGAAAACATGAAGGACAACGCCCAGAACGCAGCGTGGAATTGCACTCCAAAACGCCGCCATGCCACGAGCAGGGCAGTGCCGAAAAACAGGCTGACGAAGACAATGCTGAGCGATGTGGCGATAGGAGAGAGCATAGCTAAATTTTTAAAGAAACAGATGTCGACTGCTTCTATACGTCCTATGGCGTGATCCGCACAACGGCTATGCCCGACATGTTGAAACGACGGCTATCAAATCGTGAATCATGGCGGGCTCTAACGAAAGAAGCCCGGATCGCTCCGGGCTTCGTCAGTCGATTTTACTCCGCTGCTTCCTGATACTCGCTCATTGGTGGGCATGTGCAGACGAGGTTGCGGTCTCCATAGACATTGTCGATACGGTTGACCGGCGACCAGTACTTGTCCACGCGGAAGGAGCCAGGCGGGAAGCAACCCTGTTCGCGGCCGTAGGGACGATCCCATTCGCCGACAAGGTCTTCGACCGTATGCGGGGCGTTCTTCAACGGGTTGTTGAGCTTGTCAGCACGGCCTTCCTCGATGTCGCGGGCTTCCTGACGGATCGTCAGCATGGCGTCGCAGAAGCGGTCGATTTCAGCCTTGGTCTCGGATTCCGTCGGCTCAATCATCAGCGTACCAGCGACCGGCCAGCTCATGGTCGGCGCGTGGAAGCCGCAGTCGATGAGGCGCTTTGCCACATCATCCACGGTGACGCCGCAGCTGTCATTGAGCGGGCGCGTGTCGATGATGCACTCATGAGCGACGCGGCCAGCCTCTGACTTGTAGAGTACGTCATAGGCGCCCTTCAGACGCGCAGCGATATAGTTGGCGTTGAGGATCGCCACCTTGGTCGCCTGCGTCAGCCCTTCGCCACCCATCATCAGGCAGTAGCTCCAGGAGATCGGCAGGATCGACGGGGAGCCAAACGGCGCGGCGGAGACTGCACCAGCACGACCGTCGCTTGCCGGGTGACCGGGAAGGTAAGGCGCAAGGTGCGCCTTGACGCCGATCGGTCCCATGCCGGGGCCACCACCACCATGCGGAATGCAGAAGGTCTTGTGCAGGTTGAGGTGGCTGACGTCGGAACCGATGTCACCAGGACGGGAAAGCCCGACCATTGCGTTCATGTTGGCGCCGTCCAGATAGACCTGTCCGCCATGCTTGTGCACGATGTCGCAGATTTCGCGAACCGTTTCTTCAAACACGCCGTGGGTGGACGGATAGGTGATCATGCAGCACGAGAGGTTTTCTGCATACTGCTCTGCTTTTGCACGGAAATCGTCGATATCGACGTCACCGTTTTCCTTCGCCTTGACCGGAACGACTTTCATGCCGACCATCTGTGCGGAGGCAGGGTTGGTGCCATGTGCCGACGTTGGGATAAGGCAGACATCGCGATGCGCGTCGCCACGAGCCAGATGGTAATTGCGGATCGTCAGCAGGCCGGCATACTCACCCTGCGCGCCGGAATTCGGCTGCATGGAGAAAGCGTCGTATCCGGTCACAGCGCAGAGCTTCGCGGAGAGATCGTCGATCATTTCCTTGTAGCCCAAAGCCTGATCGGCCGGGACGAAAGGATGGATGTCGGAGAATTCCGGCCAGGTGATCGGCAACATTTCCGCTGTGGCATTGAGTTTCATGGTGCAGGAACCGAGCGGGATCATCGCCCGGTCGAGCGCCAGATCACGGTCCGAAAGACGACGGATGTAACGCGTCATTTCGCTTTCGGCGCGGTTCATGTGGAAGATCGGATGCGTCATGTAAGCACTTGTACGCAATAGATCTTTCGGCAACCGATAATCCGGCTCGAAGTCGGAAATCGAGAAGTTGCCGCCAAAGGCGCGCCAGACCGCTTCCAGCGTTGCCGGGCGGGTACGCTCATCAAGGCTCATGCCGATCTTGGTGGAGCTCACCTTGCGAAGGTTCACACCTTCGGCAACCGCGGCCCGCAGGATCAGCGCCTGCATGTGGCCGACCTCGACCGTGATCGTGTCGAAGAAGGTATCCGGCTCTATCTTGTAGCCAAGCTTCTCCAGACCCTTGGCCATCAGCACCGCCTTCTGGTGCGTCTGCTGGGCGATTGCCTTGATGCCCTGCGGACCGTGGAAGACGCCATACATCGATGCCATGACGGCAAGCAGCACCTGGGCAGTGCAGATGTTGGAGGTCGCCTTCTCGCGGCGGATGTGCTGCTCACGGGTTTGCAGCGACAGGCGATAGGCACGGTTGCCTCGGGCGTCGACAGACACGCCGACAAGGCGACCAGGCATCGAGCGCTTGTGGGCATCCTTGACCGCCATGAAGGCCGCATGCGGCCCGCCGTAACCGACCGGAACGCCGAAGCGCTGCGAAGAGCCGATCGCGATATCGGCGCCCATCTCACCCGGAGACTTTACAAGCGTCAACGCCAGCAGGTCGCAGGCAACGGCGGCGATCGCACCTGTCTGGTGCAGGCGGGAGATCAGGCCTGAGAAATCGCTCACATGGCCATGCGTGCCGGGATACTGGAAGATCGCGCCGAAGACATCGACCGGATCGAGATCTGTGAACGGATTGCCGATGACGACTTTCCAGCCAAGCGGCGCGGCGCGCGTTTCGATCAGCGCGATGGTCTGCGGGTGGCAATTGGCATCGACGAAGAATGCGTTCGCCTTGGACTTCGCCACGCGCTGGCACATGGACATGGCTTCGGCAGCAGCCGTTGCTTCATCGAGAAGCGAGGCGTTGGCAACATCGAGGCCGGTCAGGTCGGAGATCATCGTCTGGAAGTTGAGAAGCGCTTCGAGACGGCCCTGCGAGATTTCCGGCTGGTAGGGCGTGTAGGCCGTGTACCAGGCGGGGTTCTCCAGAATGTTGCGCTGGATGACGGGCGGCGTGATCGTGCCGTAGTAGCCCTGGCCGATCAGCGAGGTCAGAACCTTGTTCTTGTTCGCCGTCTCGCGCATGCGGTCGAGTGCTTCGCGTTCGGTCAGCGCGGCACCCCAGGCAAGCGGTTCCTTCTGACGGATGGAGGAGGGCACGGTCGCGTCGATGAGCGCATCGAGGCTCTTGTAACCGACGACGTTGAGCATCTCCTCCATTTCCGCCGGCGACGGACCGATATGACGACGATTGGCGAAGTCATAGGGCTGGTAGTCGGTGAAATGAAATTCAGTGGGCGTGTTCATTACGCGACCAGCTCCTTGTAGGCGGCTTCATCGAGCAGCGCATCGGCATCGGCGGTGTTGGAAAGCTTCAGCTTGAAGAACCAGCCGGCACCCTGCGGGTCGGAGTTGACGAGCGACGGATCATCGACAATCGCCTGGTTGATCTCGACGATCTCGCCGTCCAGCGGACAATAGACATCCGACGCGGCCTTGACGCTCTCGACGGTTGCGGCTTCGCCGTTCTTGGAGAATGTCGCGCCGACTTCGGGCAGTTCAACGAAAACCAGATCGCCGAGTTGTTCTGCGGCGTGCGTGGTAATCCCGACGGTGGCGACATCGCCTTCGATCTTCAGCCACTCGTGTTCCTGGGTAAATTTCAGCATGGGTTTCTCCGCAAATTAGCGCTTATAGGTGGGTGTGATGAAGGGCAGGGCGGCGACGGTGACCGGCAGGTACTTGCCGCGCACCTCGGCGAAGATCGCCGTTCCAGGTGTCGTGTAGTCGGTGGGCACGTAGCCCATGGCAACGGGGCCTTCCACAGTGGGGCCGAAGCCGCCAGAGGTAACCTCACCGATCTCAGTCTTGCCTTCAGCATCGGCAAACAGCTTGGAATGACCGCGCACCGGCGCCTTGCCTTCGGGCTTCAGACCGACGCGGCGACGGCTCGTGCCGTTGCCAAGTTCGCCAAGAATGCGATCGGCACCTGGAAAGCCGCCTTCGCGGTCACCGCCGGCACGACGCGCCTTCTGGATGGCCCATTCCAACGATGCTTCGATCGGTGACGTTGTGGTGTCGATGTCGTTGCCATAGAGGCAAAGACCGGCTTCGAGCCGAAGACTGTCGCGCGCACCGAGGCCGATGGCCTCACAGTCGGGATGTTCGAGCATGGCTTTGGCAATCTCCTCGGCCTTGTCAGCAGGAACGGAGATTTCGAAACCGTCCTCACCCGAGTAACCCGAGCGTGACACGATGCAGGGAACGTCATGCAGCGGAATTTCGCGCACATCCATGAACTTCATGTCGGAGACGCCCGCCCAGAGTTCCGCGAGAACAGCTTCCGCGCGCGGACCTTGAAGCGCGATCAATGCACGATCGTCCAGCAACGTGATCTCGCAGCTGTCGGAAAGATGCGTCTTCATATGGGCAAGATCGGCATCCTTGCAGGAGGCATTGACGACAACGAACACATGCTCGCCGAGATTGGTGATCATCAGGTCGTCGAGGATGCAGCCATTCTCATCGGTGAAGAAGCCATAGCGCTGGCGACCAGCCTTGAGGTTGAGGATATCGACCGGCACCAGCCTCTCCAAAGCAAGGGCGGCATCGTCCACCTTGCCGGACTTAGCCTTCACGATGACCTGGCCCATGTGGGAGACATCGAAGAGACCGGCCGACGCACGGGTATGAAGATGTTCCTTCAGAACGCCCGCCGGATATTGCACAGGCATGTCATAGCCCGCAAAGGGCACCATGCGGGCACCAAGGGACAGATGCAGGGAATGGAGTGGGGTGACTTTCAGCTCGGCTGTATCGGCCAAGGACGCCTCCGGGGTAGCGCGTTCGCGCGGGCTCATGTTCGTGACACTCTGCGAGCGTCGGGTTCAAGAGCCCCCTCTGTCCTTGTCGCCTGAGATTGTTATCCCTTCGGCGAGCCTGCCCTTATAAGTGCAAGGAGGCTTCTCTCCAGAGTTCCGTTCGACCGTTGGTCCTTTTGCCTGAGAGTTTCCGGGGCGGTTGCTCCTTCGGCACCGCATCGAAGCGGTTTCTCCCAACGGTATGGAAGCTCATTATCTGTGAAGCTCTCAGATTGGCAAGGACGAAATGACGCAGGTGAACAGTTTTTTGTTCAACCTGCGTCATTTGCTTGTCATCCGGTCGACCACGCCGTTTCTCGAAGCGGGCCGAAACTTAAGCGTCCTTTTTCTCCGGGAGCTTCTTGCGATTCGTCGAGGCCATATCTTCAAGTTCTTTTTCTGTCATGGACTTAGCCATGCTTTTTGAAGAACCTTGTAAACGGGATTTCGGCATGTCGCCGCGCTTTGCTGCAAGGGCCGCGCCTGCGGCTTTCTGCTGGGCTTTGGATTTTGCTGGCATGTTTCAACTCCTCGGTGATGCGTTGCGTTCTGCAGATAAAACGCCAGCCTTGGGGAGCTGTTCCGCGACACGCCGAGTGGCTCTTTGATTTTGGATCAAAGCGCGGTATCGGAATGACCATGAGGGTGTTCGCAAGAAACAGGGTAAAGACAATCGAGTCTGTGCTGCGCATGGTCTGCGCCGTACTGATGCTGTCTCTCGGCTTCGCGCATAAGCCGGTTCAGGCTGCGCCTGTCGCCGCACTTGATGAAGCCTACCGGTTGCCGGATGGCACCTTTGCCGAGATCTGCTCCGAGCATCTGCCGCAAAATCAATCGCAGCATGGCAAGCACGAAGGTGGTGCGATCCTCTTTTGCGAGGCTTGCCTGCTGGCATCCTCCATTCTTCTGCCAACGCCACTTGCAGATGATGGCCTCAATCCCAATCCGGCGTCGCTCGAAAATACGCTTCCGCAACAGCAAGAAGCGCTCACTCTTTCAGAACTGCGCACCAACCGTGCCCGCGGACCGCCATCCTCAGCTTTCTGATCCCTTCGCAAACAACGCCGCAGCGCGGCACTTCTAAAAAACGGACTGCCAGATAAAGCAGCCGCAAGGATCGAAAGATGACAACCATCAAGCACGCAGCATTCACAGCATTCGCAGCCGCCCTCTCGACCACCTCTGCCTTCGCCCATACGAGCTTCGTCAACGGCACGGCGGAGGAAGACAGCACCATCGTCGCGGCCCTTCAGGTGCCGCACGGCTGTGAAGGCGGTCTTGCGACGACAGAGGTTCAGGTCGTTTTGCCCGAGGGCTTCATCTCCGCCAAACCGCAGCCGAAAGCCGGCTGGGAGCTGGAGATCATCAAGGGCGACTACCAGAAGACCTACAAGAACCACGGAAAAGAGGTGACGAGCGGGCCAGTCGAAATTCGCTGGAAGAGCGGCAACCTGCCGGATGATTATTATGACACCTTCAACATCCAGGGGAAGATCGCAGGTGTTGCGCCAGGCAAGACGCTTCCCTTCAAGGTAAAGCAGCTTTGCGGCGACAAGGGCACCGCAAGCTGGGATCAGATAGCGGCAGAGGGCCAGGATCCTCATTCACTGGACAATCCCGCACCGGTCATCCGCATCACGGCCAAGCAGAATGGTGAAGGCGAGGGGCATGCGCACCATGATCACGGCGCCATGGCAGATACGAGCGCGTCCGCTGGCGTGGTCAAGGTCGGGGAACTGGAACTGTCTCAAGCATCCACCAAAGCCATGTTGCCCGGACAGCCAGTCGGCGGCGGCTTTGTCACCATCCGCAACACGGGCACCTCTGACGATCGGCTTGTTTCGGTCTCGTCACCCCTGGCAGGTCGCGCCGAAATTCACGAAATGGCCATGGCCAATGACGTCATGAAGATGCGCAAGCTGAATGACGGTATCGTCGTGCCGGCCGGTCAGACGGTGGAGCTTTCGCCGGGCGGTCTCCATTTCATGTTCTTCAACGTCAAGAAGCCGTTTGCCGAAGGCGACAAGGTTCCCGTGACACTGACTTTCGAGAAGGCCGGAGAGGTCTCGATCGAGCTTCCGGTCGGACCCGCCAATCCGGGTGAGGCGAAGCACAATCATAATTGACGGCTCTCAAACGATGGCCGCCGGGATGCATCGGCATCTCGACGGCCATCGACGCGCAAATCGTTCTTACTTCGTAACCGTGAGCTTCGCCTGCATTCCGGCCTCGTAGTGACCTTTGATATTGCAAAAGAGCAGGTAGGTGCCGGGCGTCAGCTTGGCTTTCAACTGGCCGTCCTTGCCGGGTTTCAGATCCGCCACTTCGCCAAGGCTCTTCAGCTTCTTTTCATCGATGCGATGTTTTGCTGTGTTGAGCGGGATCGCCTCGTCGGGCGACTTCAGCTTGACGAGAACCATCTCGTGATCTTCCGAGACGGCGTCGTTGTGAACCATGAAGACGGCTTCTCCAGCTTTGACGCTGGGCTTATCGAGTGTCAGCGTCATCGGCTGCCCGCCTTCGCCGCCTTCATGAACCATGATGGCGGTTGCGGCAAATGCCGGAGCTGCGAGGGTAAAGGCAGCGACCGCTGCCATCGTCAATTTTGCTAGGGTCTTCATGATCAACCTCTGTTTCAGTGATTACGAAAAGAGGTTGGGTGATTTGCCTGACAGGAATCTGAACGTCGTTACGAAGGCCGAAGCTTAAAGCATTGCCCTGAAGCATAGGACTGAATCTGAAAGATCGCGACAGCCTTTAGTCGGAGGTGTCCCAATCTTCCTCATAGGCATGGCGAGCCTGCTCCAATGTCGCCTGAGGGTTTTGCCGCCCGGATGTGAAGAGGGAAAGCGAGGGCGCCGCGGCTGTCAAATTCATCAATGTATGTTCCGACCCATCGTTGCGCGTGATCTGCTTCAATTCCTTGGCAGCCTTTTCGACCTCCGCTTTGCGCGAAGCGCGCTGCGGAGATTTTGCGCCCTCAGACGCATACGCCGCGATATTCGCGGAAACCGACCAAACCTGCCACATTGCCAGACCTCGATAGTAATAATGGACAGCAATGTAACAGGGCGAGATTTATCTTCGGCTAAACCTTCAGGTTGAATTTGATGTGCATTTTAATCATCAACGGAGCCGGACGATTGTCGCCAGCATATTTCTAAATCCATCGCCATGACTTAAAGCTGACGGGTCATCAGCGTTTAGCATTAGGACCGGAGCGTCTTTGCATGTCGAACATTCTTCTCGTCGCAATCGGCGGGGCCATCGGCTCAGTCGGCCGCTATCTGGTCGGGCTTTGGGCGACGCGTCTTGCCGGGCCGAATTTCCCTTGGGGCACGCTGACTGTGAACGTCGTTGGCGCATTTGCGATCGGCCTTCTGGTCGAAATGGTCGCGCGCCGCTTCGACGCTTCCAATGAGATGCGAGCCTTCATCGTCACCGGTATTCTTGGAGGCTTCACCACATGGTCGTCCTTCACGCTGGACACGATGGTGCTGTTCGAGCGTGGCGAAGTCGGCCTATCAGCGCTCTATCTGCTGGCCAGCCTACTGGTTTCTTTTGCTGCGATCTTCGCCGGGCTGGCCTTGGGCCGCGCTTTGTTTTAAAGGCAAGGCAAAGGCCGCACAGGAACGAGGCGGCAGATCAGAAAAGAAAGACTGGAATTGCCATGGCAGGTATCGAGCACATCAAGGTAGAGGCCGACGAGGCCGGAATGCGTCTCGACCGCTGGTTCAAGATCCACTATCCGGGACTGGGGTTCGGCCAGCTGCAGAAGCTGATGCGATCCGGCCAGGTTCGTGTGGATGGTGGACGGGTCAAGACCGATGCTCGGGTTCAACCGGGGCAGATGGTCCGCGTGCCGCCGCTTGATGTCGATGCCAAGGTCAAGAGCGGTCCCATCGGCTCCAAGGATTTGAAGCATTCGGAAGACGGCGATCTTCTCAAGCGCATGTTGCTGCATGAAGACGACAAGGTCTTTGTCTTCAACAAGCCAGCCGGCATCGCAGTGCAGGGCGGCTCGGGCGTAAACCGCCACATCGACGGTCTTCTGGAAGCCTGGACGAGCCAGAAGGGCGAAAAGCCCCGTCTCGTGCATCGCCTCGACCGCGATACGTCGGGCGTTCTCGTCGTCGCACGTACACGCGGCGCAGCACAGAAACTGACTGCGGCCTTTCGTGAGCGCGATACCAAGAAGACCTATTGGTCGTTGGTCAAAGGCGTGCCGCGCAAACACCAGGACAAGATCTCAAGCTGGCTGGTGAAAGAGCAAACGCCGGATGGCGACCGCATGCGCATTGCCAAACACGGCGAGGAGGGTGCCGACCACGCCATCTCCTATTACCGGGTGATCGATACCGCAGCGCAGAACCTCGCCTGGCTGGAGATGGAGCCCTATACCGGCCGTACCCACCAGTTGCGCGTCCACGCGCTGCATATGGGCCATCCGATTATCGGCGATCCCAAATACTATATCGAAGATCCGAACTGGGATTTTCCCGGCGGCATCCAGAAACGCCTGCATCTGCACGCGCGACACATCGACATTCCCCATCCGTCAGGCGGACGCCTCCGCGTCAGCGCGCCTTTGCCGCCGCATATGGTGCAGACGTGGAATCTTCTCGGCCTCGACGTTGCCGATGGTGACAGGGACGATCAATGAAGCTTGTTCTTTTCGATTGCGATGGCACGCTGGTCGATAGTGTTGGTCTCATCCATGAAGTCATGGCGCGCACCTTTGTGCATTTTGGATATCCACGCCCTGAGGTGTCGCTGACGAAGTCCATCATCGGCCTGACGCTCGACATCGCGATTGCCCGGATGCAGGGCAAGACGCATGTGGATGACGAGGCGACGGCCATGACGGCGCATTATAAGGCGATCTTTGCGGAGACGCGCGCTGAAGCTGGCTTTCAGGAACCGGTCTTCGACGGCATCATGGCGATGATCGCGAAGCTCTCCGAGCGGGAAGAACTCTTGATGGGAGCTGTGACCGGCAAATCCCGGCGCGGCCTCAACCTCATCATGGACACGCACGGCTTTCGCAAACATTTCATCGTGTCGCGCACGGCCGATGACTGCCCCTCGAAGCCCCATCCGGCCATGGTCAGCGAATGCTGCAACGAGACCGGGATGGTTCCGGCCGATACGATCGTCATCGGCGATGCGATCTACGATATGCAGATGGCAAAAGCCGCCGGTGCCAAGGCAATCGGAGTTGCCTGGGGCTATGCCTCCGTCGACGCGCTCTGGGCTGCAGGTGCAGATGCGATCGTCAGCCATCCAAGCGAAATTCCCGGCCACATACCGGGCTGATAAGGACAGAAGATGCGTGATTTGCTGAACGATCTTTCGGAGGGCTTGAGCCATCCAGACCCGATCCGCCGGGCGCAGATCCAGATGCAGAAGCCGCTACCCAAGCGTTTCTACAAGGATGTCACCGTTGAGGAGCTGGACGACGGAACATTTACAATCCGTCTCGACGGCAAGACGCTACGCACGCCAGCGAAACATGCACTTTCCGTACCGACGAAAGCGCTTGCCGTCTTGATGCGCGATGAGTGGGATTTGCAGGCCGACGTCGTAGACCCGGCGACCATGCCGGTCTCCCGTCACATCAATACGGCGATTGATGGCATTGCCAATGATCCACAGGCAGTCTTCGAAGATATCCTTCGCTTCTCTTCCACCGACCTCCTGTGCTACCGCGCGGGCGAGCCGGAAGCCCTTGTCGAACGACAGAGCGAGCAGTGGGACCAAGTCATCGACTGGGCTGCGAACACGCTCGGAGCACGCTTCATCCTGATCGAAGGCGTGATGCACCAGGAGCAACCGCGTGAGGCCGTGGCGGCCTTTGCCGTCACTCTGCGCAAATACGATACGCCGATCGAGCTTGCGGCTCTCCACACCATGACCACGCTCACCGGATCGGCGCTCCTTGCGCTCGCCGTGGCCGAAGGGGAGAAATCCCTCGAAGAGGTCTGGGCACTCGCTCATCTGGATGAGGACTGGACTGCCGAACAGTGGGGCGAGGACGAAGAGGCACAGCAACGCCGCGCCGTGCGCTTCACCGACATGCGCGCAGCGGCGCGTGTCCTCGCTGCAGCGCGGTAAAGGTCGTCGTCACGACTTAGAGCATTTTTAACCACGATGGATGAAGATGCACCCTGAGGGTTACCTTAGGGGAGGCGTCTTTCTTGTATCGGCAACTGAAGCGTTTCGGCATGGTTTTGCTGGCGTCGCTCGCACTCATGTCTTTCAGGCTTGGACCTGAAACGGGCGAGCGAGACCGGCTGATCTATGACGTGCGGGGCGCTTTCGTTGCCGCCCGGCCGGATGTCTCGCCGGAGCTTATGCAGTCGATCCATTATCAGGTCGCCAATGCTATCAACGACACGGTGAGGGTGCGTGCGCGACCCCGCGTCGTGCTGACCATCCGGCTCGAATCCTATACCAAAGGCTCCTTGCTTCTAGGCCAACGTGCCTCGGTGAAGGCCGTAGTGCGCGCAGCGGCGGTGCAGACGGGCGAAGTCATCGCCGAGGCGAAATTTACCGTCACGGCAATTGGTATCGATGCCTCGTCGATAGAGCGGGATCTGGCCTTCGGCGTGGCGGAGCGAGTGATATCCGAGTTCAAGCTGAACCGAACCGCACCATCGACACTTGCCACCGCTTTGTTTCCCGGGAGCCGGTAAGCCCACCACGGCGCGCGTCACACGGTGACGCCAACGACCGGCAACTCGTGTCTTCTGATGGCGATCTCGGCAAGAACGAGTGAAGACAGTCCCGCTGCAAAGAATCCGGCTGCGAGGTAAGTGGTGTCGCCGCTGTAAAAGCTGCCGAAACCAACTGCAAACAGTGTGGCAACGAGGCTTGACCCCGACGCGATCAGGGATGCCCCAAACCCCGCCACGTTTCCAAGCGTCTGCATTGCCAATGCATTGAGATTGCCGAACAGGATACCGATCGCAAAGAAGGCGAGGGATAGCAGCGTCAAGAATACCGCGAAGGGCAACACACCCTCTGCGCCCAAAGTCGCAATCATCATCAACAGAGACACCGCCGTTAAACCAATAAAACCGGCACGCGCCATCGTGACCACGCCAAGGCGCTGGACCAGCCTCGCATTGATGAAAGAGGCAAGGCCCACCGCGAGAGCGAGCGCTGCGAAGTACAGCGGGAAGCTCTCAGTCACGCCGTAAGCTTCAAAGAAGAGATCCGCAGCCGTGCTGAGATAGAGGAGCTGCGCCCCGAAAACCAGTCCGGTGGCGATGATCAGCAACGTTACTCTAGGGCTGGAGACAATGCGCCGCGCGTTCAGGAACAGCAGGCGCGGCCGAAATGGAATACGCCGTACCAAAGGCAGCGTTTCGGGATGCCGAGCAGCAACCCACGCTCCGAGCACCACGGCGATGACGAAATAGGCGACAAACACACTGCGCCATCCAGCTATAGCGATAAGTCCCTGCGCCAGAGCGGGAGCCAGCATTGGGACCAGGATAAACAGCGTGAACATGAAGGACATGACACGCGCCATGGCATCGCCCTCGAACTGGTCACGGATCATGGCGCGGGTCGCAATCTTCGGACCGGAGACGCCCACACCTTGCAGGAACCGGCCAATGAGCACCATTTCCAGAGACTGGGCAAAAAGCGCGACGACTGTTCCGAGGAGATAGACGCAAAGCCCGCCGAGGAGTGCTTGCTTGCGCCCGAATGCATCCGAAAGAGGGCCGATGACAAGTTCGCCAAAGGCCATGCCGAAGATGAACAGCGAGATCACGTGATGGGTGGAGAGTGGCGGCGCCACGCCGAGCTCCAGTCCGATCTGCCTCAGACCCGGCAGCAAAGCATCGATGCTGAGCGAGGTGAGGGAGGTCAGCAAGGCGTAGAAAATCAGGCGGCTGCGGAATGTCATCGGATCGAGTAGCGTTCTATAAGGTAATGGGAGGCCACCATAGCGTGCTTGGCCAGTGGAGCAACGCCACTATCCCGGAGAATTGTTCGGCGGACATAAGCGACGGTAGAAGCAGCAACGGCCGCTTTTGACCTGTGGCCAGGTTTGGCAAGGGCCCGTCACGAGGCGGACGTCGGATCTCCGATAAAGGCCGTCGGCGTCATCGATGTGACCTGCCGGAAGGCGGCCGAAAATGCCGCAGTGCTGGCAAAGCCGGCCTGTGTTGCTACGCGCGCAATCGACTCACCACGAGAAAGCTGCTCCATCGCCCAGACGATCCGGACCCGTTGTCGCCACGCCTTGAGCGTCATCCCTGTTTCCGTTGGAAAGAGCCTGCTTGCAGAGCGCACAGAGGTCGCAGCGCGCGATGCCAGGTCGCTCAGATCAAGAGCGTTGCGATGGTCAGCGATCGCAATCTCAGCCAGCCGCCGACCCAGAGTACTTTGTGGAAGAGGCAAGAAGGTCGGGGCATCCTGCATCGCGGTCAGTTCATACAATATCAGCCTGACGACGAGCTCGGCCTTGTCCGACGCCGGATCGATAGCGACGGCCTCATCAAGCAAGGCGCGAAGCAAAGGTGCGATCCGCGAAACGAAGGCGCGATCGGGGAAAGACGAGGGCGCCCAATCCTGCAATGCCTGCTTATGCAATAGCACCAACCAAAGCTCTGCATCGCTCAGGATGTCGAGCCGATGAGAGACACCCCCAGGGATCCACCCGACAAGCTGCGGCGGCACCAACCAAACACCCCGTTCCGTATGCACCTGCACCATGCCGGAGGCAGCAAAGATCAGTTGCGCTTCGTCATGCGTATGAAGCGGCAAGCCAGCGCCTCTTGGCTTTGAAGCACGGTGAATCGTGAAGAGCTGCTGCACGTCTGTTTGGCCTTTGCGCGATGCCATTTGGCGCCACATCGAAGAAGAAGTTGGCTAACATGAGGAATACAAGGCAATCAAGGCAAGGTTTGATAGATGGAAATGAAAACTGTCCTGATCCGGGAATACGGCTCCAACGATGTCGTAGAGGTCATAGACGTTCTCCGGCCAGAACCGGGGGTGCGCGAAGTGTTGGTCAAAGTACACGCTGCGGGCGTCAATCCGATCGACTGGAAAATCCGCGGTGGCGCCGGTGAACGGATGGGAATGACGCTACCCATACGGCTAGGCAGCGAAGTCGTTGGCACGATAGAAACCTGCGGTGCCGGCGTCAGTCAATTTCAAAAAGGTGATGCAGTATTCGGCATGGTACCATCTGGCGCATTTTCGCAATACGCTGTCATCAACGCAGATCATCTGGTGCTCAAACCGAAAAACTTGAGCGTCGTCGAAGCCGCAGCGATCCCGCTGGCCGGGACAACCGCCTGGCAAGCACTGTTCGACGAGGCGAAACTCTCGGCAGGCCAACGGCTGCTGATCACCAACAGCTCCGGTGGCGTCGGCTCTCTCGCCATTCAATTTGCCAAGGCTCGCGGCGCTCACGTCACCGCAGTCGCCTCTGGCCGCAACGAAAAATTCGTGCGTGACTTGGGCGCCGATCACTTCATCGACTATACACGCCAGGCTTTCGAAGACATTGCCACCGACATGGATGTCGTTCTCGACACGATGGGCGGTAAGGTTTACCATCGGGCATTACAAACCCTGAGGAAGGGCGGCAAGATGATCACGGTCGTGGCATTTCCTCAGGACGAGGCCGAGCAATACGGCGTCAGTGCTAAACGATCCTTCACCGTTCCAAACGCTCTAAGTCTGAAAGAAATTGCCCGCTTGGTCGAGGCAGGGAAAGTCACGCCATATATTGATGCGGTCTTGCCTTTTGCGGACGTTCGAGACGCATTTGCAATATCGGAGGCCGGTCGCACCCGCGGCAAGATCGTTCTTACAGTCCCGGAGTAACCGCTTTCGTCTCGTGTGTTGGCGCTTGAGTTCGATCCGATTCCGCCCATTTTACCATGGGCGAACTGGGCGGCACACGATATGGTCGTCGATATAGTCTGAAGATTTTTGTGCCGCGGGACCCATGCCAAGTTTAATTGTCATTATTGCTGCATTGGCGGGCGTGTCATTGCTGTGCTTGTTTGGCGTTGTTGGCCTTGCCGCATACTCTGCGGCGCAATCTCAGTGCCCCGATGGAAACGACTGTTACGACGCAAAGTTTGCGATGGTCGTCGCAGGAGTTATGGCGACGATCGGACTCCTCTTGGCGATCCCGCTCTGCAGAACCATCTGGCGTGCGCTGCGCCAATCTTGAGCAATCGCGGCGCTCGCTTGCTATGCCCCGCCTTGGAAACGCTGCAGGGCTTCCTAGATAAGTCTGATGCTGAACAAGAGGAGCATCAGATGACTTCTGCACGCCGTATCGTTCTCGCAAGCAGACCCGCTCGGCAACCAGGATCTGATAATTTCCGCACCGAGGCGTTCGAACTTCCCGAGGCAGGCGAGGGCGACGTCACCGTCAAGGCTCTCTATCTCTCCCTCGATCCCTATATGCGTGGTCGCATGAGCGACGCGAAATCCTATGCAGCACCGGTTCCCGTCGGCGGCGTCATGGAGGGAGAGGCGATCTCCGAGGTGGTCAAATCCAGACACAACGACTTTTCACCGGGAGACATCGTCCGCGGCAGGACAGGCTGGAGCAGTCACGCGGTCATCAATGGCGACCAACTCCGTCGCGTCGAAACCCACGGCGCGCCGATCACCACATCGCTTGGCGCACTCGGTATGCCAGGCTTCACCGCATGGGCCGGACTGAAGTTCATTGGCCAGCCCAAGGCAGGTGAAACGGTCGCAGTTGCTGCAGCGTCGGGACCGGTGGGCTCGATGGTAGGACAATTGGCAAAGCTCGCCGGCGCCCGCGCCATCGGTATCGCTGGCGGCAAGGAGAAGTGCGCATTCGTGAAAAACGAGCTTGGGTTTGACGCTGTCGTCGATCACCGCTCGGAGAACTTCGAATCGGACCTGAAAGCCGCTTGCCCCGATGGCATCGATGTCTATTTCGAAAATGTCGGCGGTCGTGTCTGGGATGGCGTGCTTCCGCTTCTCAACCAGTTTGCGCGCGTTCCCGTCTGCGGGCTCGTCGCACACTATAATGGCGCCGGCGCTGGCGATAAGGATCGCCTCCCGGCGACAATGTCGACCATCCTTCGCCAGAGCATCCTCGTGCGTGGCTTCATTCAGATCGAATTCGCAAAGGACCATTTCGACGAGTTTCTGGCGGAGATCGGTCCTCGTGTGGCCGCTGGCGAAATCCATTACCGTGAAGACATTGTGGAGGGCCTGGAGAAGGCGCCCGAAGCCTTTATCGCCATGCTTTCCGGAGGCAATTTTGGCAAGCTGCTGGTCAAGATTGCCGAATGACAGCCCGTTCTGGCACCGCGTGCCGAGGCGCACGGTGCCAGAACACCTTAGTCCCATGGCAGCCCTGCGCTTTGCGCCGCATCACTATTTGCTTGCACGGGCCTTTCAGATCATGTGACAAGATTTCGGAGGATCAAAGATGAAGCACCTCCCAAATCGTCAAGATAGTTTGCCAGCGAAGCGGTTGAAGGTGGGCTTTGTCCTGGCCAAATCCTTCACGCTTTCACCATTTGCCTTGTTCATCGACACGTTGCGGCTGGCAAGTGACGAAACGGACCATTCGGGCCGCGTGTTTGCCGACTGGCACGTGCTCGGGAGTACCAGGCATCTCATCACCTCAAGCTGCGGTGTCCAGATCGCACCGACAAGTGACTTCATCGACCCGTCCAACTTTGATTACATCGTCGTGGTGGGCGGCTTGCTACGCGTGCCCGAACCCGTCGATCACGCCACCATGACCTTCCTGAAATCTGCAGCAGCCAAGGGCGTGAGAATGATCGGTGTTTGCACCGGCTCTTTCATTCTGGCCGAAGCAGGGCTGCTTGACGGCCACGAAGTCTGCGTAAGCTGGCTCCATTATCAGGCCTTTCAGGAGCGTTTCCCGCATCTCGTCGTACGACCCGATCGCTTGTTTCATCTTGAAGGTCGAAGAGGGTCTTGTGCTGGCGGTAGCAGTTCCGCGGATCTTGCAAACGTCATCGTCGAGCGTCACATCGGTCGCGACGCCGCCCGCAATGCGCTGGAAGTTCTCCAGATGGATAGGGTGCGAAGCTCAAACGCGCCGCAATCTCGTCAGCCCCTGAAGATGCAGGTCAAGGAGCCGCGTGTCCTCGCCTCGCTGATTACGATGGAGCAACACCTTTCCGGCGATATAAACACCGAACGGCTCGCCAAGTCCGTCGGTCTCTCCCGCAGACAGTTGGAACGTCTCTTTGAAATAACGATAGGAATGCCACCAGCAGCGGCTTACCGCCAACTGCGCCTCGAGCGAGCCTTTGAGCTTCTGACGAATACCGACCGCGAAATCACCGAGGTCGCCTTCGACGTCGGATACGTCAACCCGTCGCATTTCACCAAGTCTTTCAAACTCGCGTTCGGCGAGACGCCATCGAGTGCCAGGGCGAGGCGAGGGGCGAAAGGTTTGGAGCAGGGTAACTGAAGAGCAAATTGTAAGACTAGGAATTGATCTCGAGACCGAAGCCCGAGGCTACGTTAGATCCCGTGATTGCCGCTGAATCCCAGTTCTAAACTACAACAGACCCGGTGATGGTCCGATACGAGCTAAACGGAGTCACCTTTTTCCTGGGCATCGATAAAGCTCACGATAGGAAATCTATGTCTAAAGGCGTGCTACGGTTCTTCTTCGATTATGGTGCTGGTGGCTGTCTGTGGGCTGGTGATGAAGCGACACTTGCTCGTCTAGATGTAGGGCCAGTTGATGCCTCAACTTTCGACCTCGAAGGAAGAGTTAGTGTACGTCCGCCGCTAGAGCTTTCGGACGTCGCTCAAACTCTTCGGGATCGGTTGGACTTCCAGCACTCCCGCTACCTCAACCCTATATATCCGCCTTATCCAAGCTTGTGGAGCCAAGCGCTTTGTGACCGATTTAATGATGACGTGGACCGCTTACTAGCGATCCTGCGCGTCGAACTCGACAATCAATACGAGATACGTGACGAGCAAATCAGGTACGTGGAAGACCCAGAACTTGGCGAATATCTGACGCAAAATCCCACTCTGTCACCAATCACCGAAATTGAGTCCCGATCGCATAAAGAGAAGAGTTGGTCGACGTGAGTGAGAGGGGACTATTGCATTTCTGTCCGGCCCAACTGTCGCATTACCAAGATGGGCGCTACACACGAAGATCGCATAATATAGATTATGGAACTAAAACAATTCTTTAGTGGCTGCTGAGGCAGATAGCCCCTTGAACCGCCTTGAAATCGAGCGTGGATCATCTGATCATACTTATCGGAATTGGCGTCAAGGCTATGGGGTTTGTATTGGAACGCTTCGAATTACGGCGATTGCGTGCGGCGGATGCACCAGCGTTTCGGCATATCCGTTTACAGGCACTGTACAAGCATCCCGAAGCGTTTGGCGCTTCGTGGGCGGATGAAAATGAATTTGATGAACCGCACTTCGCCAAAAGACTGGAAAGCGGCTATGTTATCGGCGGGTTCTCTGATCAACAGACTATTGTTGGCACAATTGGTATCAAGTCCTCTCAAGCTGAGAAGACGCGACACATAGCTTCTATTTGGGGCATGTATGTCAGCCCTTCAGCGCGTAGTCGTGGGTTGGGGCGGCTTTTACTCATGGCGGCGATATCCGAACTGGAGCACTCCGTTAAATCGATAAGGCTCTGCGTGGAAGCCAACAACGGAGCGGCGATAAACCTCTATGAGTCTGTCGGTTTCAGACGTTGGGCTCTTGAGGCCGAAGCACTCAAGGTTGGAGATACGTATCACGATGAGATTTTGATGCGTTTGGATGTCACCTAGAAACGGTCTTCAACATCTGTCATCCGACTACTCCTCAAATCTCACCCGAAGCCTCGCGGCGTCGCATCTCCAGTTCTTCGCTGTAGCGGCGTAACGTGTGGCTTTCAGTCAACAGTCCCACCGGCCGGTTTTCCACCTTGTCATTGACGACGGCCAGCGCTTCGCTTTCGGTGTTGTCGAAAGCGGCAGCGGCTTGGCGCGCGTTCATGGTCGGAAGCAGCACGTCGTTCTTGTAATGCAGATATGTTTCAAGTCCGATCTTCGAAGCGTCGCGCTCCATCGGGTCGGCGTAGATTTCCGGCACCAGAATCATGCCTGCATAGCGACCGTCGTCGTGGGTCATGATGACGCGCTGGGTCGAGCCGAGCGGAAACTTTTCCTTGAAGGCTTCAAGGCCCATGCTGAGGTTGGCTTTGCGGATATCGGCACGCATCATCTTGCCAACGGTCAGGTCGCGGATCCAGCCGATGTCATGCGCGCTACGGATGCTTTCTCCGCGCAGGTGAAAACGCCATGTGGCGAAGGAGTAGCCGAAGGTGGTTCGCACCACGAGCGATGTGGTGATCACGGCGGCCAGCACAAGCGCGGTGATCTGGAAGTCACCGGTCAGCTCCAGGGCAAGAAACGTCATGGTCAAAGGGCCACCGATGATAGCGGCAGCAAAGGCGCTCATGCCGATAACGGCGTAGACGACCGGTTGCGTGGCGCCATAGCCGATATATGGTGCGCAGATCGCAAAAATCTTGCCCAGTAGCGAGCCCATGAACAGCGACGCGAAAAACAGGCCGCCACGGAAGCTCGATCCGATGGAGACCGCACTGGCCGTCGCCTTGAGCAGAAACAGCCCCACAAGGCCAAACAGTGTAATATTCGCATCGAGATTGAGATGCAGCGCGCCATGGCCGCTGGACAGCACCTGCGGTGAAATCAGTGCCAATGCGCCAACGACGAGACCACCGAGTGTTGGACGAAGCCAAAGTGGAATGGCGCTTTTGCGCGCGGTCTCCTCGATGAAGGATACTGCCTGCATCAGAACGATGCCGATGCCTGCGCACACGACGCCGAGGAAGATGGCTGGCACATAATCCGTCGGCGTCACCGTACTGGAGCCGACAACATCGATATTGATGCCATGGTGTGAAACGAGACCTGCCACGATATTCGCCACCAGCGCTGAGACGATCAGCGGTGCAAGCGTGACGATGGTATAGGTGCCGATAATCAACTCGATGGCGTAGAACGTACCCGTCAACGGCGCGTTGAAGGCGGCAGCAATGGCGCCGGCGGCGCCGCATCCAACAAGGATGCGCATGTCCCCTCGCCTCAGCTTCAAATTAAGACCGAGTTTCGACGCGACGCCACTGGCGACCTGCGTATAGCCAGCCTCAAGGCCGACAGAGGCGCCAAAGCCGTTGGAGACGATGTTCTGCACGCAGACAATGATACTGTCGGTCAAAGACAGACGCCCGCCATGCAGCGCATTGGCCTCGATCGGGTCGACCATCGGCTTTTTGCGGGTTCGGGAGAGAATGAAGAGAATCAAGCCAAGAACCGCACCACCGACGACTGGCCCGGCCAGCACGGTCCAACCAGTGAGATTGCTGCTGCTCAGCCTCTCGACCCCGAAGACGAAAACGTGAAGCGCCGTGCTCAGCGCGCCAATCAAAGCAACGAGAAGCCCTGCGGCGGCACCAACGAGGATCGCGAGAATGACGAGCGCAAGTTCGCCGCGACGGAACAGAGCACGCAGTCGACCGCTGCGGATATTGTCGAAAAAGCTCGCCATGCTGGGGGCGCGGAAGGGCTTGGTCGACATTGCATTCCTCTGTTGCAGCTACAGGCGCTCGTCCGCCAATTCCACCTCGAAACGCATCTGATCATAGCCGGGTTCGACATGGTCCGGCGTTTCCCGCAAGACGGTTTCATAATCCAGTGGCGTGTGCATATGCGTCAGTATCGCGTGCTTGGCGCCAAGCTTCTCGATCCAGGCGAGCGACTGCTCAAGCGAAAGATGGCTGGGGTGATAGCGATACTGCAACGTGTCGATGACAATCGTGTCGAGATTTTGAAGTTTCGCTACGGATTCTGGTGGAAAATCACTGACATCTGTGCAGTAGGCCACATCCCCGATGCGAAATCCAAGCGAGATGATATCGCCATGTTGCTGCAGGTGCGGCGTGATCCGCAGACGACCACCCTCGCCGTCGATGACGATGTCCTGATCCAGATCCTCGATCAGATGGGGTTCGATGATCGGCGGATAGTTGCTGCCGACGGGCGTCTCAAGACAGTAAGGAAAACCGTCGCGAATGCGTTGCATCGTGTCCGGCTCGGCATAGATCGGTATCCGGCTTCCAGAGGTGATGAAGTAGCCGCGCAGATCGTCGATTCCGTGCAGATGATCCGCATGATGATGGGTGTAAATCACGGCATCGATCGTCTTGACCCCGGCAGCAATCATTTGCTCGCGAAAATCCGGACCGGTATCGACAACGACCGTCGTTACACCGCCGTCTGGCGCGATCTGCTCGATCAGGAACGCGGCACGGGTGCGTCTGTTTTTCGGGTTGGTCGGGTCGCAGGCACCCCAGTCTCCATTGATGCGCGGAACGCCAGGAGAAGACGAACAGCCAAGAATGGTGAAGCGACGCCGGTATAATGCCAAGGATCAGACCTTTGTCATTTTCGAAAAACAGCGAAAAGCATTGTCCGTGGTGATCTCGGCCATTTTCTCGTAGGAGAGGCCGTGAACCTCGGCCAGTACCTCAGCCGTGTTGACGACGTAGGATGGCTCGTTGCGCTTCCCACGCCAGCGCTTCGGCGCAAGATACGGCGCATCCGTTTCCACCAGTAGCCGGTCCAGGGGAACTGTCGCGGCGATATCGCGGATGTCCTGCGACTTCGGAAAGGTCAGAATGCCGGAAAAGGACACGTAGCCGCCAAGCTCGACACCAGCCTTTGCAAGATCGGGACCTGCTGAGAAGCAATGGAGAATGAAGGGGAAGGCCCCCTTCCCGCTTTCCTCGCGCAAGATTGCGATCATGTCATCATCGGCGCTGCGGCTGTGAATGACGAGCGGGAGCTTGGTGATGCGTGCCGCTTCGATATGGCGCCGCAGGCCGGTTTTCTGGTCTTCCGGCTTCTGCGTATCATAGAAGTGATCCAGACCCGCCTCACCGATCGCCACGATCTTGTCATGGCTGTTGGCAAGCCGCACGAGGTCGTCCGTTGAAATATCCAACTCTTCGTCGGCATTGTTCGGATGCGTACCGACCGAACAGAAAACGGACGGATATGCGTCTACGATCTTAAGCAGTTCCGGCAGACGCCGAACACGGGTCGAGATCGTCACCATCTGGGCAACGCCCGACGCATGGGCGCGCGCGATGATGTCGTCGCGCTCCGCATCAAAATCGGCAAAGTCCAGATGGCAATGGGTATCGATCAGCATGCTGTGCTTCACGCCTCCGGCGCCACATAACGCGGGAAGACCGGCTTTGGCGCCTCAAGCGGCGTACCGGGCACCAGACGACCAGCTTCTCCAAGCGCCGCAAAATCCCGCTTGTCGGCAGGTGAAGCCACGAGATCGAGAAGCTTCTCGCAGGAGGCCGGCATGAAGGGCTGCAGCAAAATGCCGATCTGGCGCACGACTTCCGCCGTCACATAAAGCACGGTGCCCATCCGCTCCGGATCGGTCTTCTTTAGCGCCCATGGTTCCTGGCTGGCGAAATAGCGGTCCGTTTCGGAAACGACAGCGATGATCGAGGCCAGCGCCTTGTGGATCATCTGCTTGTTCATCTCGTCGCGGCAGCTCGCCAAAAGCGCATCGGCCGCAGCAAGCATGGCCTTGTCTTCATCGGTGTAGGGACCGGGTGTAGGGATTTGCCCATCGCAGTTCTTGACGATCATGGAGAGCGAACGGCTGGCGAGGTTGCCAATACCGTTGGCGAGATCGGCGTTGATACGGGTCGCAATACCCTCCTCGCTGTAGCTGCCATCCTGGCCGAATGAGACTTCGCGCAGGAAGAAATAGCGTACCTGATCAAGCCCGAAATGGTTCACCAGATTGACCGGATCGACCACATTGCCGAGAGACTTCGACATCTTCTCGCCCTTGTTGAGCAGGAAGCCATGAGCATAGACGCGCTTTGGCAGCGGCAGCCCCGCGCTCATCAGGAAAGCTGGCCAGTAGACGGCGTGGAAACGGATAATGTCCTTGCCGATGATATGCACATCAGCCGGCCAGTATTTTGCCCGCGGGCCATTTTTGTCTTCAATATAGCCTGTCGCAGTAATGTAGTTGGTCAGCGCATCTACCCACACATACATCACATGCTTCGGATCGTTCGGCACCTTGATGCCCCAGTCGAAGGTCGTGCGCGAAACGGAAAGATCCTTCAGACCCGATTTGACGAAGGAGATGATTTCATTGCGGCGCTCGGCCGGACCAATGAAATCGGGATTCTCCTCATAGTGCTTCAAAAGCTTGTCTTGATATTCTGAGAGCTTGAAGAAGTAGCTTTCCTCCTCCACCCACTCCACCGGCGTGCCTTGCGGCCCATAGCGAACGCCATCGGCGCGCACCTCGGTTTCGTCCTCGGCGTAATAGGCCTCATCGCGGACCGAGTACCATCCGGCGTAGCTATCCTTGTAGATGTCACCGGCATTTGACATCAGGTTCCAGATGTTGCGCGACGTCTCGTGGTGACGCTCTTCCGTGGTACGGATGAAATCGTCGTTGGAGGCATTCAGCAGCTTGCCCATCTCGCGAAACTGATCGGAATTGCGCTGCGCCAGTTCTTCCGGCGAAATGCCTTCCGCACGCGCCGTCTGCTGCATCTTCTGCCCGTGCTCGTCGGTGCCCGTCAGAAAGAACACATCCCGCCCATCCAGACGCTGAAACCGCGCCATGGCATCCGTCGCGATCAGCTCATAGGCATGGCCGATATGCGGCTTGCCGTTTGGGTAGGAAATCGCGGTGGTGATGTAAAAAGGGGTCTTGTCTGTCATGACGCTCGATCGGCTTTACGGTCTGATTTTTGAGTTAGACCGCTTTAGCCTATTGTTCGCACAAGCGAAAGCAAAAGCCGTACATTTCGTACGATCAAACCGAGCGCATGTCTTCCAGAATGGAAAGCACCATCTGCTTCTTGTCGAGATTATAGGCCTGCGCAATCGTAATACGCTCGGAGAGCGACGATGACAGGCGCGCCTGGCGCTCGGCGCCCCTCAGATCACCGGCGACGGCCGCGGCTTTGGCGCGGTGCATCAGCTCTTCGGTCGCGTGCTCCATGAAAAATCCGAGAATGATATCGCCATCCTTCTGCGCCAAAGCATCGGCCAGCTTGTGCATCTGCTTGCGTGCCGAAGGCCCTTCCGCACTCATCACGGCGTTGAAGACGTCGACGATATCGGAGCCGCCATAATTGACGAGCTTCAGCGCTTGCGCGACGCTGCCTTTGGAGGCTTGTAGCAACGCCTCGCGCTTCTCGCCTGCGACACTCAGCCCCAGATTATCAAGTGCACGCTCCATGGCGCTGTCAGCCAAAGGCTGGAGACGCAGGGGCATGCAGCGCGATCGTATGGTTGGCAGAAGCTTGCCGGGCGCATGGGACAGCACCAGGAACATTGCCCGTTTCGGCGGCTCCTCCAGGATTTTCAGGATCGCATTGGCAGCGTTGCGGTTGAGGTCATCCGCCGGGTCGATGATCACGATCCGCCAGTTGCCAGTGCCCGACGTTTGCGAGAAGAAGTGCCCTGCCCGCCTCACCTCATCCACGGTGATGGCAGACTTCGTCTTTCCGGTTTTTTCATCGACTGGCCGAGTCAGGTGCAGGAGATTGTGCGATGCGCCCGATGAAATCTGGCGGCTGACGAAAGACGATGGCTCAGGATCGGCAATCTGGTCGGGCGCCTCCGTCGGATCGGGATGGGTGAGAACATGATTGGCGAAGCGAAAGGCGAGCGTCGCCTTGCCGATCCCTTCCGGCCCTTCGATCAGAACGGCATGGTGCCCTTTGCCGGAGCGATAGGACTGCGCTAGAAATTGCTCCGCCTCTTCATGACCGAAAAGGCGCGTATTGTCCTGAGGGGCAATGGCACCATCGAGAACGCCTGGCGTCTCACTCATTGCGCCACATCCGGAAGATGATCAAAACGCTCCAGCAACGGCTCGACCATGGACAGAACGTCTTCCGTCACCCTCTCTTGCGGCTGCTTGGCATCCACGATCCGGCAACGCCGTGGCTCGTTCAGCGCAATGTCAAGATAAGCTTCGCGCCGCTTTTCATGCGTTTCCAGCTCTTCCTTCTCGAAACGATCAGGCGTTGCGCCATCATCGGCGCGCTTGCGTGCCCGCGCCAAACCATCCACAGCCGGAATATCGAAGATCAGCGTGAGATCAGGCATGGTGCCGTCCACCGCAATACGTTGCAGCGTCTCGATAAAATCCGGCTCCAGGTTTCCAGTCGTTCCCTGATAAACGCGTGACGAATCGAGAAAGCGATCGCACAGAACCACCGCGCCGCTCTCGAGTGCCGGACGGATCACCTCTTCGACATGGTCGTTTCGTGCTGCGGCAAACAGCATCGCTTCCATGCGCACGCCAAATGCTTCCGCAGCCCCGGAGAGCAGCACGTGACGAATGGCTTCTGCCCCTGGCGAACCGCCGGGCTCCCGTGTCACGACAACTTCCAACCCGCGGCTGCGCAGGGTTTCCGCCAGAATACGGATCTGCGTGGACTTGCCAGCGCCCTCGCCGCCTTCAAAGCTTATGAACAGTCCTTTTTGGGGCAATGTCTTTTCCTGATAGTCTCAGCTTTGCTTCTTATTAGACGATATCGCCGCGGCGCGAAACGGCTTCGGCGACGCTGCGCATCCTTTTCAGGCGTACCGCGGGCTTTTTCAGAGCCAGAAAAACAGCAGTTCTTTCAGGGCGCCTGCCGCATTCTGGGTCAGCGTGCCGGGTGCAACGGCCGCCGTCGTATAAAGCGGCACTTCCCGCAACAATCGCTCACCGGAGAAGATGCGAAGCGTAGCAGCGTTGAAACCCGGCTCAAGCGGCGCGTTGAGCGGCCAGTTGTAGACGATCCGCCCCGATAACCGATCAGGGTTGTTGAGCGGCACGAGCACGCTTACCGTCTCATGCACCGCAAGATCGATGGCCGAAGCCGCGCCGCCATAGACGCTGACGCTGCCAACGGTCTCGTTCTTTTGAAACAGCTCGCGCTTTTGAAACGCCGTCAGTCCCCACTCGACGACGCGACGGGCTTCTTCCTGCCGCGTCTTGTCGTCTTCCATCCCGGCAAGCGTCAGGTAGATACGGCGACCGTCTCGTTCGGCGGAGATGACAGCGGAATAGCCATGGCCCTCGGCAAAGCCGAGCCCAAGACCATCGATGCCGAGATCAGGGGCAAGAAGCGTATTCTTGTTGCGTTGAAAGATGCGGTTCCACTCGAAATCCGGCTTGGTGAACAGGCTGTAGCGATCCGGATAGGTATCGCGCATATGCTTGGCCAGCGTCACCATGTCCTTGGCGGTCGTCTTGTTGGCCGGGTCGGGAAGACCAGTGGAATTGGCAAAGACGCTTCCCGTCAGACCAAGCGCTTTCGCCCGCTCCGTCATCGTCTTGGCGAAGGCCGCGTCGGAGCCAGTCATGCCTTCCGCCAGAATGATGCAGCCATCATTGGCATTTTGAACCACGATGCCTGTCAGAAGATCATTGATGCTGACGGAGGATTTCAGTGCTGCAAACATGGTTGACGTTCGGGACGGAGCACCACCCGTTCGCCAGGCATATTCCGAGACAGGATAAGCCGTCTCCGGCGTGACGCGCTCATTCTTCAGCGCATCCAGAACGGTTTCAACCGTCATCAGCTTGGCAAGAGAGGCAGGTGGAAATTGGGTGTTCTCATTCAGCGATAGCAGGACTGTGCCCGTCTCGGCATCGATCATATAGGCCTGCTGCGCTTTGACCGCGAGACCACCGGATTGGGAAAACGCAGTGCCTATGCTGCAGGCAAGCGCCAGCGCAACGAGGCTGAGACGCCGGAAGATTTTCGGTATCAAAGTCACCATGAAACGCCGGCCCGCCGTCTGTTTTGCTGCTTCACGCCCGCCGGACGATCCATAAAATGGAATCGTCCTCAGACACAGCGATTATGGGCCACAAGGCCGCCGAGGCAAAGCTCAACGGGCCTTGTTCTGCTTGTTCTTTACGTAGTTCAGAATGGACTGTTCCGTCAGCTCGCCACGCTCGACAAGAACGGCGTCGAAAACGTGAGCAGCCTTGGATGCTGGCGCTGCTTCGGAATAGGCGGAAGCGTAGCGCGGCGATGGGCCTGGAACGCGCAGGAAGTTGCCTTCAGGACGCTCGTTGATAAACGGACCGATCTCTGGAAGCGCGATGAACTGAACGTTGCCCTGCCCTCCAAAGGAAGCCGGAGCGGGACCCTCAACCAGCGGCATGGCCTGGAGCGCATTGTTCTTCTTCGTGCCAACCAGCGCGGTCTGCGCCGAGCCACCGTAAGCAGGGTTGGATGGAATCGGAATATTGCTTTTCGATGCAGAGGCAACCATCACACCGCTTGCAATCTGACCTTCAGGATTGACGCCCGGAGAACGCGATCCTTTGGGAATGTAGGACGCCATGAGGAATGGCATGTCGTGACCGTCAAGCGGTGCGCGACCGACATACTGCACGCGAACCTTGGCAGTGCCCGTACCCTTCATGTCGAGCAGATCGGCTGTCTTGCTGGAGACGTCGATCAGGCGACCCTCATGGAACGGGCCGCGATCGTTGACGCGCACGACGACAGAGGAGCCGTTTTCGAGGTTGGTCACGCGGGCGTAGCTTGGAAGCGGGAACGTCGGATGGGCGGCAGAAAGATGTTCTTTGTCGTAGGCTTCGCCATTGGCCGTCATGCGGCCATGAAAGGCGGAACCATACCAGGATGCCAGGCCTGACTTGTCGTAGCCCGGATCTTCCTTCGGGAAGTACCGACGGCCCTTGACCGTGTAGGCGTTACCGACGAGGAACCGGCCACCGCCCTTGGGGACGTTGGCACCTTCTGCGATACGCGGACTTGCCTTCACGCCATATTCCGACTCGGCGAAATATTCCTTGCTGCGCTTCGGCTTCGTTTTTGTTTCCGACGTCGTCGAACATGATGCGGTCGCGGCGCAGAGAACGGCAATGCCGACCCATTTGACGCTGACGCCAAGCTTCGTAACGGTAGACTTCAAATTCTTGCCCCGTGCTGCTTTAGACCGCGCCTGTGCACGGCCCCTCTCACACCTCGATGATCACGCCCATCACATCGAAGCACTTAACGGATGCCTAATCTTGCCCGCAACATGGCGAAAATGCGAACGATATGATCCGGAAAGCTAAAATTGTAATCAACGTGGTTAAGCAATGGTTAAATCTGAACTGATGAGAGCGACTGGTAAATAAGGCTTTTGAGGCAATTGACGCGCTGGCCCAAATGTTTATAAACCCGCGGCAGGCGAGGATGGGTGTCCGAGTGGTTTAAGGAACCGGTCTTGAAAACCGGCGTGCGGGAGACCGTACCGTGGGTTCGAATCCCACCCCATCCGCCATTTTCAGAAAAATCAAATACTTGCTGTATCACCCACGCAACGGGTTTGGCGTCCGCTGTCTTCTGATCGGTGCTTTCGCAGCGGCTAGGCTCCACATCCTGGCGTAGCGACGCCTTGGCTTGTGTTGAAAGTTGGTGATCCGAACCGTTCTTCGTCGTGGTCTCGAATGCCCGCCTTCAAGCGCGGTGGAACCTTGTGCATCGGCATATGTTAATGTCCGGCATTGGGAGAGAAATCATGAAGCTTTTAAGCGCAGCGATCTGCCTCGTTTCCGTCGGAATTCTGAGTGGATGCGTGGATGACCGCGGTTACCGCAGTGGCGGCTACTATTCGGCGGGCGTTTACGACCGATCCTATGAAAGGGATCGATACTACCGCAACTACGACCGCCGCGATTGGCGTGATCGCCGCGGCCCGCGCCGTGACTACCGCTACCGCCCACCGGTCTATGGCGGCACTCAAGAGTATCGCGTCATCGTCAGGTAAACTGTAGAAACTGTTGCGGTTTCAAACGTCTCAGCAGAATAAAAGCCTTTGGACATCGGCGCCGGTAAAGCGTTTCGCTAAGTTGCAAACACCAGACGGCCAGGGACACGATCGCTATTCAACTATTGGAGTAGAGTAGTCCCTTCGTGAGGCGACCAGACTAAGCAGTCGGCGGCATCCGGAGCCTCCTCAAGTGATGGCAAGGACCACATCTCCGGTCGTGCCCCACAAGCTTGGAGCCTACCCGCAATTCGCCCCCAGATTTAGGTGTTTCATCCGTCGCACACCTCGACGTCCGCCGCTAAAGATGAGCGGCAAAATGAGCCGAAAACCGATGACAGTTCCGGCTCATCGAGGTGGCTTACTTCCAGCTTCGATAATCTCCAGCCGTGCAGCCAAATGGTGCGTTTTGATCGCCGAAGCGTTTTTGCAATTGGGCGCATCCCCACTTGTTAATTGGACCCGGCATGAGGTTGTTAATGTCCATGGCCGGTGACGTGAATTGTGACGGCGCGGCGGTAACATACCAGAGCCAGTAGCCTCCGAGTCCGACGATCATCAGCAGGATGATGATACCGAATGCCTTAAGGCCTTGCAGGGCGGAAGCGCCAGCGGATTTTTGAGGCTGGGTTCCTGTCGTCCGCGTGACTTCCGACACCGCTGTATTGGCAGCGACAGCTGACAGCGCCTGTGCCCTCTCCGCGTCGGTCAATTCGATCCGCTCCAGACGATCGTCCAGAAGGACGGGCAGTGGGCTGTTCTTCTGCCAGGCTGCAAGCGCGATATCGTGTTTTTCGGATTGTCCGATGATGAATGGAACCTCATCCCTGCCCATCAGCGAGAAGGACTGCCGCTTCGTCTTGTTGTCGCGGATCGTGTCCGAATAGGTGAGGAAAACGCCACCGCGTTTTTTCGTGACATTCGTGAGAGCGACAGGCAACAGGGTCAGTGGCTGAGCTTCGCTGAGCTTGGCCTTTGCCCGGAAAAATCGAACGAGTGCAAAAAGCAGGGCGATCCCGCCGAAGCCGAGAAGAACAAAAAGGATTGCCAGGGTGATAATCCGGTTCCACAGCATGTCGAGACCGAGCGAGATGGTCGCAAGCTGCGGATCAGAGCCCGAGATGAAAAGACCTGCCTCATAGTCTCCGGAGTGCATATCGATGAACATCACCTCAACGTCGCTGTTATAGTGCTTGCCCTGATAATCGTAGGCGAGCTTGGCGTTGCAGGTGGTGAAGACAGCCTTCCGAGTTTTGCAGCTGCCGTTGAGATCGCCGTCCTCGATCTCCACCGGGTTCTGGCTAATCTTATAGTCCCGGATGATTCCAGGTCCTTCAGCCCACAGCATGAAGACGGCGAGTGCCAGCAGAATCAGCGGAGAGAAGTAGTAGGCGAATGGTACGGACAACACGCCACGCTTTAGTTTCAAAGGGCGCGGAGGAAGCTTGATGTCGGGGATTGTCATGATGGCCTTTGCGCAGTTTCTGATCACAAGCGCGGCATCAATAGTTTATCAGAGATAACTAAACAACCGCGACAAGCCACTTGACCGGTTTCACCTTATCCGGTTGCGCTGGCGGAATCGGCCGGGGCAGTACGCCGCGCGGTCTGAATTGCGCTCATCATAAAAGATGTCACAAGTCTCGCATGGTCATCGGTTCTCGTCGCGATGGCGATCGGTGCGCGCGGTGATTGCCCGGCGATCGGGCGGTAGACGGCGCCTTCATTCCGGATCGAACCAACCGAGCGCGGCACGATCGAAACGCCAAAGCCTGCGGCAACCAGAGGGATGATGGAAACGATCTGCGACGCCTCCTGGCCGAGCTTGGGGCTGACGCCTGCCTCGTTGCAGGCGGAGACGATGCTGTCATAGAGGCCAGGTCCGATGTCTCGGGGAAAGAGAATCAGATTCTCACCGGCAATGGCGTCGAGCGGCACCGCGTCATGGTCACGCAAAGCATGATCGGCGGGCAGCGCGATCACCATGTCTTCATCCAGACAGGCGCGAACGGAGAGCAACCCATCTTCAAGAACCGGCGGGCGGATGAAGGCCACATCCAGCCTCCCTTCCCGCAGGCCCGCAAGAAGAGCGGGCGTATTGCTCTGCTCCGGCGACAGCACAACATCTGGATAGGCTGAACGATAGGCGCGAATGATGAGCGGAATTGCCGGATGAAAATAGGTGGCGCCGGCAAAGCCTAGACGGAGGCGTCCCGTTTGGCCGGCCGCGTGGCGCCGCACCTGAGTGAGTGCGTCCTCGAAGCGCGCGACAATATCCAGCGCAGTCTCCTGAAATACCCTCCCCGCCGCCGTCAACTCCACGCCCTTGGCATGTCGAGTGAAAAGCTGTGCACCCACCGTTTCCTCAAGCTGACGGATCTGCATGCTGAGTGGCGGCTGGCGAATGCCAATCTTCTCTGCGGCTCGGGTGAAATGCTTTTGCTCCGCCACGACAAGGAAATAGCGAAGCCGCCGAATATCGATGTCATCCAATATCATATATGAAAAAGCCTCTGTTTATATATTGGAAATTAGATCGAAATGCTCCCAGCTTTCAAGGCAGACACCGATGCAAAGCAGAGAAGGAGATATCCATGACCATGACCGTCGCTGATCTACTGGCAGAAACCCTCGCCGATATCGGTGTCGAACGCATCTGGGGCGTCACTGGCGATAGCCTCAACGGGCTGAACGACAGCCTGAGGCGGCTTGGAAAAATAGAATGGATGCATGTGCGTCATGAAGAGACCGCTGCCTTTGCAGCGGGCGCCGAAGCGGCAGTCACCGGCAAGTTGGCCGTCTGCGCCGGCAGTTGCGGCCCGGGCAACCTGCATTTGATCAATGGCCTGTTCGACTGCAAGCGCAATCACGTTCCGGTACTGGCGATCGCGGCTCACATCCCCTCCTCCGAAATTGGTCTCGGCTATTTTCAGGAAACCCATCCGCAGGAACTGTTTCGCGAATGCGCGGATTTTGTCGAGCTCGTCTCCAATCCCGCACAGATGCCGGGCGTCCTCAACCGCGCGCTGAATACGGCAATCGGCCAGAACGGCGTTGCCGTGCTTGTCATTCCGGGCGATGTCGCTCTCGCCAATGCGCCCGTTTCGACAGTCCCGCCTCAGGCCGTTCCGGCCCTGCCTCGCATCCTCCCACGCGAGGAGGAAATCAGCCGCCTTGCCAATCTGCTGAATGAGGGCAAGGCCATCACCATTCTCGCGGGCAGTGGCTGCGCTGGCCATCACGATGCCGTTGTGGCTTTGGCAGAGGCACTGAAAGCCCCGGTGGTTCATGCGCTGCGTGGCAAGGAACATGTCGAATGGGACAACCCCTTCGATGTTGGCATGACAGGTCTGATCGGCTTCTCGTCCGGTTATCACGCCATGGAAAATGCCGACACGCTGGTGATGCTCGGCACCGATTTCCCCTATCGCGCCTTCTATCCGACGAAGGCGCGGATCATTCAGATCGACCGCGATGCGGGCGCGCTGGGAAAGCGCGCCACGCTGACGCAAGGCCTGGTCGGCGACGTTGGCGAGACAATCTCAGCTCTTATGCCGCACTTGAAGCCTCGCAGCGACGCGCATTTTCTCGACGCTGCCCGCGCCAATTATCTCAAGGCGCGCGAAGGACTGGATGATCTGGCGAAACCCTCTGGGGCCGGCCAACCGATCCATCCGCAATATCTGGCACAACGAATCAGCGAACTTGCGGCAGAAGACGCGATCTTTACCGCCGATGTCGGTACCCCCACCGTCTGGGCGGCACGCTATCTGGCGATGAATGGCAAGCGGCGTCTGCTGGGCTCCTTCAACCACGGCTCGATGGCAAATGCCATGCTTCAGGCCATCGGCGCCCAGGCTGCAGCCCCCGACCGGCAGGTCGTGTCACTCTCAGGTGACGGCGGCTTCACCATGATGATGGGCGACTTCATCACGCTGGCGCAACTCAATCTACCGGTCAAAATCGTCGTCTTCAACAATGGCTCGCTCGGCTTCGTGGCAATGGAAATGAAAGCGGCCGGCTATATCGATACCGGCACGGACCTCGAAAACCCGAATTTTGCCGCCATGGCCAACGCCATGGGCATCAAGGGCATCCGGGTCGAAGAATCCGTTGATGTCGACTGGGCTTTGAGTTCCGCCTTTGCCCATCCAGGCCCCGTGCTGGTGGATGTCGTGACCGCGAAACAGGAACTCGTCATGCCGCCGAAGATCAAGGCCGAACAGGCCAAGGGCTTCAGCCTCTACATGCTGAAGGCCATCATCAGCGGCCGCGGCGATGAGGTGGTCGAACTCGCACGTACCAATCTGCTGAGGTAAGGGAGACGACGGTGAACGAGACACGCGTCCGCGACCTGGCTTTTGTCCTGCGCTGCTCGGGGGCCGCGACGCTGTCCTATATTCTGGCGGAGGCGGCCGGGCTTCCTCATCCCGTCTGGGCTGCGATGTCCGGTATCATCGTTGGTCAGGAAAAGCTTGGCGATACGCGCCAGGCTACCATCGGGCGGTTTGCCGGCACGCTGCTCGGCGTGATCATTGCCGTTGTCATCGGAACGGCGGCGCAAGGCTTTGGCATCGGTCCTGTAGCGGAAATTGCCATTGCCGTCGCGCTCTCAGCCGTCATCGTCCGACGCTATCCATCCTTGAAGGTTTGCATGTGGACCTGTCCCATCGTTTTTCTGACAACCACGGCGCAGACGCCTCTTTGGGAAGTCGGCATGTATCGAGGCGCGGAGGTTTTGCTGGGGAGCGCTGTCGGTGCAGCGCTGCATGCCATCGCGGAACAGATTATCTGGATGCGTTATGGCCGACGCTGAACAGCAGAGACGCCGCGGTAATATCCGGTTGAAAGGCAGATGGGCGCTACCTCATCTTCGACGGGCCGCCCGCCGGCTGGAATTGCGTGCCGTCGGCCTGCTCCCCGAGCAATTCAGCGGCGAAGAAGGTGCGCGCGCAGCACTCGCCGTCGGAGCGCCGTTGATCATCGCGCTGACAACCGGTCAGCCCGCACTCGGCTGGGCGGTTTTCGCTGCGTTCTGGACATGCCTTTGCGACGGACCAGGTCCTCATGCCATGCGCCGCCGCACCCTTGGACTTTTCGTCCTTATCGGCACCGTCCTCGCCTTTGCCGGATCCTGGGGCGCTGCAGCGGGGATGGAAGCTGCTCTCGCCGTCGGCCCTGCCCTCGTCTTCGTCGCCATATTGGCTGGTGCTGCCTTTTCGCTCGACGGTTTGCTGGGTACACTGCTCGCTGTGGTCGCCGTTGTTGCCGTTGGCTTTCCGCACCCGGCTCCCGCCGCTGCAGCGCAGTCGCTGACATTCCTGGCTGGGGGAAGCTGGGCCTTTCTGCTCATCAATCTGGTCTGGCGCATCGATCCAAGGGCCTCGCTCGACCGCAACGCGGGCGCGGTCATTGCACGGCTGTTCGATATGGCCGCAGATCTGGCCTCGATCGGCGATCGCGGCCATCGAGACGCGCAGTGGCACAGTGAACATGCCGAGCACAGACGCGCCGTGCGCATGTCGATGGAGCGATTGAGAACGGTGCTGGCTCGGCACCCGGCAGACGCGCGTCAATACCACAATGCGCTCCAGGCAACCGAGATCATCTTCGGCGCCCTCGTTGCCTTGGACCATTCCTATATCCAGAGATTGGGGCCAACAATAGAGCGCGCGGCAACAGCGCGCGCGTTCGCCACCGCCCTGCTCGGAGTCCGCATTTCTCTGAGAGACGATGTCCGTAAGAAGGACCTCCTTCGCCGTGGCATCGAGCGGCTGGACAGGACAGCCAAAGATCTGACAGACGATCTGATGATCGGCTGCGTGCTGGCGCTTAAGAACGCGTTGCGCGTGCTTGAGAATCCGGGGCAATCCAACGAGGCCTTGGCAGCACCGCCGCACCAGATCGCTTCAAACTGGAAGGACCGCATAAGGGGTGCGCTGCGGCTGGGCTTACGCCAGGCTGCGGGTGTCATTGGCGTCTACTACATCGCCATCATCTTTCAGTTGGGTTATCCCTACTGGGCAACAATGGCGCTGATCGTCTGCCTTCAGGGCGGCGCTCGCGTGACATGGGCGCGATCGCTCGAACGCATTTTCGGTTCACTGCTTGGTGGCTTTCTGGCTCTGGCGCTGCTCTCCGTCACGCAGCACCCCGTCATCTTGTGCGTGCTGGCAATCCTGCTCGCCAGCGTCACGATTTCGCTGCGGGCGGTCAATTATTCCCTTTTCGTCGTGGTCCTGACCATGCTCTTCATCATCGTCACCGATATGATGCATCCGGGAAGCGGTGTTGCTGCAGCGCGTGTGGTGGACAACCTGCTTGGCAGCATCGCCGCACTGCTGGCCGTGCTCGTTCTCTGGCCGGATTTCGGACCGCCGCTCCACACGTTAATCCTGAAAGGTCGTGAAGCAAATCGCGCCTATCTGGAAAGCGTCACGGCCGCAAGACCTGTGCTGGATGTGCGCACCGCACAGCGTGCCGCAGGATTGGCGAGCATCGATGTCGAAGTTGCGCTGCACGACCTCAGCGGCTTGCGATATCGCCGCCACCGACTGAACGAAGCCGACCAGTCGGCTCTGCGTGAGATGCGCACCCTTGCAGGAGAGGCAGCGGCTGCCTGGCACAGGCGGCTTGTAAAGGACCATGTGACGTGAAGCCATTCCGTCAACCAGAAACGGGGCGGTGGAAATCCCACCGTCCCGCAATTCTGTGATGCGCTAACGCGCTTTTCGGCTTTCTGGCAAACCGGATTAACCGGCAGACTTCAACCGCAGATTAGCGATACCGGCGGCCAGGTTGACGCCCGTGCCAGCCTGGGCGCTCAAGGGCTGCAGCGCGAAGTTCTTGGCGTTACCGCCAATCAGGGCATTGGCGCCGAGACCAACTCCAACAGCGGCAGAGGCGGAAGCACCGACATAATTACCGCTCAGCGCGCCATCGCCGACGCGGGATTCAGCCGTATTGAAGACAATCCAGCTCAAATATTGCTTGCCGGTCACGCCAACGTCGAGGCCGATCTTGCCGATCGTGCCAGTGTAGCGTTCGACGTTGCCCGAGCGCTGACGGAATTCGCAGGATACCGCCTTGCTGGAACCGATCACCAGACCGATACCGCCTTCGATTTCACAAGACAGCGTACCGACGCGCTCCTTTTGTGCGGTTTCCATCTGCTTGTGCGAGCGCTTTGCTTCGGCATGGGCGACGGGTGCAACGGCAAGAGCGGCAATTGCGGTGGCAAGAACGATCTTCTTCATAGTGGACTCCTGTTGTCGTTGATATAGAGGTTTGGTTTGGTCAGGCGCGGAGGCGCCAGGTATTGAATGGTCGGTTTGATCGAGAGATCGGCGATGATCGGGCGCGAGGCAAAGCACTCCGCGATGAAGACCGCGCATTCGAGTGAGGCAAGCGTTTCCACCTCACCCGTCAGCATGACCCTGCCATTCTCCATGGACACCGTGATACGGCTGCCTTCCTGCCCATCCGCATAGGCGATGATTGCCTGAAGTGCGGCGCAGAGGCTGCAGTCCTGGGGGTTGGCGGCGGGCGCAAGTGCCTCGTCGGAAGAAATTATCATCTCGATCAACTCCTGGCCGAAGGCTTTACTTGAAGGTCTTGCGAACGGTGTCCTTGGACTCGCCGTATTTGCTTTGCACTTCGCCTGCGACCTTTTCGGCGCGGCCTTCAGCCTGCATGTGCGTGTTGCCGGCGATCTTGCCGACGGCTTCCTTGATCGAGCCCTTGACTTGGCGAACTGCGCCTTCGATGCGGTTGTTATCCATTTTAGAACTCCTTCCTTCTCATCATGATGTCGCCGTCATTGGCGCCATGGTGAAAAGATAGAGCGAGGAAAGCGTCCGCATCAGAGAGAAAACTACTAGTCCTACTGGTACAAACTGGCCTTTTTTCAATAAAATCAGCAGGAAAATTCAAACCTTGCGCAGTTTGCGCCCGCTGAAGCCTCGCTCGCGGGCCCAGATGACGGCGGCTGCACGGCGGTTGACGCCGATCTTGCCATAGAGAGAGGCAATGTGATTGCGGATGGTGTGTTTGGAGAGGTTGAGCCTGTCGCTCATCTCCTTGTCGCTGCAACCTTCGCAGATCAGCGTCAGAATATCTTCCTCGCGCTCGGTCAGATCGCTGAGCGACGCCGTTGATGCCGTTCCCCTCGATGTCTGTCGCAGGCCCGCCAGCCTTTCGACAACGGTGCGGCTGAACCACGACGTATCCGCCATTACGGTTTCGATCGCCTCGATCAACTCGTCCTCGGAGCGGCGACGTTCCGTTACATCCTGAAGCGCCCAGATGACACATTGCTGGTCGTTGATCTCGACGCGTTCAGCAGAGACAACGCATTCAGCGCTGCCACCATCCTTCAGGTTCATCCTGAGTGGCTCTTCGCGGATCGGCACATTGCCCTTCAGGCGGCGTTCCACGTCTCTGCGTGCATTCACGTCATCCCACAGTTTCAACTCGCTCGCTGTCTTGCCGATAACTTCCTGTTCCTTGCGTCCGCACAACTCCAGAAACGCGTCGTTGACTTCGGTAAAGACAAAGTCTTCGAGCCGGGAAATCGCTGTCGGCGCCGGAGAAAGGCGGAAGGACTTGAAGAAGCGCTCCTCGCTTTGGCGCAAAGCATTCTGCGCTTTTCTGCGTCCGTCGAGATCGGCAAAGGTGAAAAGCATGCAGGGCTCTTCGCCAACAGCGATCACCTCGCCAGCAACGATCACCAGTCGGTCACCCTCCGGGATGGGAATCAACGCTTCCCGGTGGCGAATGATGCGTCCGTCCTCAAGCCGATCAAGCGCGTCCTGTCCTGTTTCGCAATTGGAGAAGAGACCAAGTTCTTCAACACTGCGGCCGATGATCTCTTCTCGGGTAAACCCCGTCATCTCCATAAAACCCTGATTGACGCGAATGAAGCGCTTGTCCTCCATGCGGCATATCAGGCCCGGCGCCGGGTTGGCGTTGAAGGCTCTTTCAAAGCGTTCTTCCGCCTCGTAAAGCGGCGTCTCGTCACGGATGATCAAAACCGTGACATCCGGCTTCGCACCAGAATCCTCGATCGTCAGACCCCGGATGGTGTGAACCCACGTCAAGTCGAGGTCAGAGGCCGGCGAGATTTCAACGGTCACATCGTCAACCTCTTCTCCGGCCACCAGCCGCTCCAGGGGATACTGCCCCTCGTCGAGCAGATGATTGTTGCGATAGCGAAGCGTGAAGTTCTTCCGGTAAGCCGCGATGTCCGTGCCGAGCTGCTCGAGCGTCTCGACCCGGTGCATCTCAAGCGCGGATTTGTTCGCCCACGAGATTGTGCCATCCGGCTCCACCAGAATGAGACCGTCACTCAAGCCCGCAATGACGTGCTGCAGAACGAGACGGTTGATCTTCGGGGACTGCTCGATGTCGCTCATGAGGGGCAATCTCTTTCGTTTATGAATGATGTGAAATGGATCGAAGACGATAGTCCGGTGAAACGCGGGCGAGCGCAAACATGTTGCGCAGGGGCGGAAAAAAGCTCAAATGGGCACCCAAGCGATTGCACGACGAACGATCCAAAAGGACGAGCCTTTTCAATGCCGCAGATTTATGTCGATGCCGATGCGTGCCCGGTAAAGCCGGAAATACTCAAAGTCGCAGAACGGCATGATCTCGACGTTACCTTCGTCGCCAATTCAGGGCTGCGACCCTCCCGCGATCCCAAGGTGAAAAACGTCATCGTCTCAAACGGTTTCGACGCGGCTGACGACTGGATTGCGGAGCGTGCCGGCGAAGGCGATATCGTCATTACCGCGGATATTCCCCTGGCCGGTCGCTGCGTGGCGAATGGCGCCATGGTCACGGGTCCGACTGGCCGCGTTTTCGATCAAGCCAATATCGGCATGGCCACCGCCATGCGTGACCTTGGCGCGCATTTGCGTGAAACGGGTGAAAGCAAGGGCTACAATGCCGCCTTCTCCCCACGTGACCGTTCGCAATTCCTGGAAACCCTTGACCGGCTTTGCCGCCGGATAAAGAAGTAATCGAGCATGGCGATCGCACCCAAGACAAAAGAACAGACAAAGATCAGTCTCTACGCACGTCATCGGCCATTTCTAATTGCTGCCGTCTTAGGGGGCGCGGTGTTGGCAGCAATGCTCATGCTCATACCGAAGCTCGCCATCGAATCTGCCGCCGTTGCGTTTTTTCTGACCTACCTCTTCCTGCTCGCCCTCCGGCTTCCCTATCTGACAGCAGCCCATCTCAAGGCTCATGCCGATCGCGACGATCTTCCAGCGATCGCCATCATCTTCATCACGCTGTTTGCCGTCGTCGTCGCTGTGGTGTCGCTGTTCATGGCGCTCAATCATTCCGGCGAAACCGCGCTGTCTCTGACACTTTCCTTTCTATCGGTCATTCTGGGGTGGCTCACGATCCACACCATGGCCGCGGTCCATTATGCCCACCTGTTCTGGCGCCCATCTGCTGATGGCGGAAAGCGGGAGCCGAAGGGCGGCATGGACTTTCCCGATACCGCCTCGCCCGGTATTTACGAATTCCTCTATTTCTCCGTCGTCATCGGTATGACGGCGCAGACCTCCGACGTTGCCGTCACCACAACGGCCATGCGCAAGGTCACGCTCGTCCACTCGATCGTGTCGTTCTTCTTCAACACTGTGCTGGTGGCAGCGGCGGTCAACGCCGCGGTGTCGCTGGCAGGTTGATACCGCTTTTATAAAGGATGCAGACCATGAAGGTAATTTCTCAGAACACGGCTTTTGGCGGCATGCAGGGTGTCTATGCGCATGAGTCCGAAACATGCAAATGCGAAATGACCTTCGCCGTTTTCGTGCCGCCAAAGGCGATCAACGAGCCCTGCCCCGTTCTTTGGTACCTTTCCGGACTGACCTGCACCCATGCCAACGTCATGGAAAAGGGTGAGTATCGAAGGCTCGCCGCAGAGCTCGGCCTCATCATCGTCTGCCCGGATACCAGCCCGCGCGGCAATGACGTCGCCGACGAATTGACCAACTGGCAGATGGGCAAAGGCGCCGGCTTCTACCTCGATGCCACAGAGGCGCCCTGGGCCGAGCATTATCAGATGTATAGCTACATCACGGAAGAACTCCCGGCGCTGATCGGTGAGCATTTCCGCGCCGATATGAGCCGACAGGGCATTTTCGGCCACTCGATGGGCGGTCATGGCGCCATGACGATTGCGCTGAAAAACCCGGACCGCTTCAAGAGCTGCTCGGCCTTTGCCCCGATCGTCGCGCCCTCGTCCGCGGACTGGTCGCGCCCGGCTCTCGAGAAATATCTCGGCGAAGATCAAGCCGCTTGGCGTGCCTACGATGCCTGCACCCTGGTAGAAGATGGTGCGCGCTTTCCAGAGTTTCTGATCGACCAGGGGAAAGCAGACAGCTTCCTGGAAAACGGCCTGCGCCCATGGCTGTTCGAAGAGGCCATCAAAGGAACAGATATCGGCCTCACGCTACGCCTTCACGACCGTTACGATCACTCTTACTATTTCATCTCCACCTTCATGGACGATCACCTGAAGTGGCACGCGGAACGTCTGGTCTAAGCCATTAGAATTGCGTCGGTCGTGATCGACATCAAGGCATGATTGAGGCCAAGTTTTCGTTATGCGAGTGATCTTTCTCGCGCCTTGCCCTTATCAAAACAAGAAATCTACCTTAATTAGATAAGCAATACATTGAGTTGATGAGATAATGCCGAAGTCACTTGTTCTGCCTCCCCTCCGGGAGTTTTTTGATAACGCAACAGTTGCCCTGGCGCTTGCCGAAGCGAAAGGAGACAACGCCCTTGTTCTCGTCAATCAGCACTTCAAAACCCTGACCGGCTATGACGACGCCGATGTTTTGGGCAAGAATTGCCGCATGCTCCAGCAAGGCGCAAGCGGTGAGCGCGCTTCGAACGAAGAGGCGCGAGCGAAGATTCACTCCTTTTTGTCGCGGCCAACCTCGTCGGTGATACGCACACCAATCGTCAATTTCCGTAAGGATGGCCGCCCGTTCGTCAACTTGCTGTTCATGTCGAAGCTGAGTTCCTCATCCGGCGACGTCCAATACATATTCGCATCGCAGTTCGATATCAGCCGGACGAGACCCGACCTGCTCGACAAATACAACACTGATCTAGGCACGACCCTCACGCGTATTCAGCCCATGCTTGAGGGCCATAATGTCATTATCGAAGGCAGCCTGGCAACGATTGCAAGCTCCGCCACCACGATTGCGCAGGCAAAAGTGACCTTGGCCGAGCTTGATAAGAGCGACCAGAGCCAGTCTGGTCGGACCCTGAGGGATTGAGTTTGGACCAACGTGCAGAAGCCCAGGATGTGCCCGTCGTCGGCATCGGATCATCTGCAGGAGGACTGGAGGCTCTTCGCGAGATGTTCAGCTCTGCTGAAGTCCCGACCGGCCTCGCCTTCGTCGTCGTGCAGCATCTCGATCCGCACCATGAAAGCATGCTGGCAGAACTGATCGGCAGGCATACGGCACTTTCCGTGAAACAATGTCAGGGCGGAGAGCGTATCCAGCCGGACACCGTTTTTATCATTCCGCCGGGACACGGTCTGTCCATTTCCAACGGAACACTCGAGCTGACGAATTTCGCCCAGCCACGCGGATTGCGTCGTCCGATCGACGATTTTTTCGTCTCGCTTGCCAATGACCAGAATGGCAATGCTGCCTGCGTCATTCTGTCCGGGACTGGCGCGGACGGTTCCACAGGTCTTCGCGCCGTCAAGGAAAATGGCGGCCTGTGCGTCGCCCAGGAGCCGGAAACGGCAAAATATGACGGCATGCCGCTCGCTGCCGCTGGCACCGGCCTCGTGGATTTCATCCAGCCGCCCGACAAGATTCTTGCCTGCATCGCCGGCTTCTTCTTCCGGCGCACCAAGGTGCTTGCCGATGAGCAGCCTTCGCTGGTCGAGGATCATATAGACGAGCTGTGCAAGACGCTGAGAAGCTCAGTCGGGCACGATTTTTCCGGCTACAAGAAGACCACCTTCGTTCGCCGCATCGAACGCAGAATGCACGTTCTCGGCATCGAACGCGCGAGGGAATATCTGCACCGGCTGCAGCGCGATCAGGATGAATGCGAAGCGCTGTTTCGCGATCTGCTGATCAACGTCACGCGATTTTTCCGAGACCGGGAGTTTTTCGACGTTCTGCGCGATCGGGCGATCCGGCCCCTCCTCCAAAGCCAGGAAGCGCGCGACGGAGGCGTGCGCGTCTGGGTGCCCGGCTGTTCGAGTGGCGAAGAGGCCTATTCCATCGCCATGCTGTTTGCCGAAGCAGCCCGCGAGTTACAGATTCTATGCGATGTCCAAATCTTCGCGACCGATATCGATGAGAGCATGCTGCAGATCGCCCGGTCGGGCTCCTACCCGAATGCCGCACTGGCCGACATTCCAGCCGCGCTGCACGAACGCTACATTATTCCGCACAAGGACCGCTTCAACTTCGTCGGCCAGATCCGGGACATGATCCGTTTCTCCGGCCACAGCCTTGTGAAGGATCCGCCCTTTTCGAAGATCGACCTGATCTCCTGCCGCAACCTGCTCATTTATTTTGATGACAAGCTGCAGAAGACGATCATGCCGCTCTTCCACTATGCGTTGCGACCGGGCGGGTTTCTCTTCCTTGGTCCCTCCGAAAGCGTTGGTCGGTTCGAGACGGTTTTCGCCAGCATCGACCAGAAGGCGCGGCTTTTCGAAAGACTGCCGGGTCTTCCGACTTATCCCATTCCGCTTCCCGGAGGACGCCAGGATCAGGGTCGCCGACCGGGCGGCTCCGATGTTCAGCATGACGCAGCCAGAAGCGACGACGAAACCGTCGTGTCGCGTCTGCTTGAAAGATACGTGCCTGCCAGCATGCTTCTGGACCAGGAAGGTCAGATCATGGCAGCCTTCGGCAAGCTGAGCCGCTTTTTCGATTTTCCGGTGTCCCGCTCCAACGAGACCAGCGCTGCCTCGCTTGCCCGTCCCGGAGTCAAGGAGCAGATCGGACCTCTGCTGCGTCAAGCCCATTCAGCGAAGAAGCGTGTCATATCCAGCAAGGTCGAGGTCATCACAGAATTTGGCTCGCTGACGACAGACATCATCTGCGATCCGGTGGACGACGACAGGTTCCTCCTGGTGTTTCAGGATGCCGGGCAGTTCACGCCGCTGGAGGAAAGCGACCTTATCAGCCTTGAACCAAGCAACGGGCATGTCGAAGCCCTCGAGCGCGAATTGCGCTCGGCCAAGCACCGCCTTCGCTCCGCGACCGAAGAGCTTGAGACAGCGAATGAGGAGCTGAAGAGCTCCAACGAAGAAATGATGTCGATGAACGAAGAGCTTCAGTCGACGAACGAAGAGCTCACCACGGTCAATGACGAGCTGAAAAACAAGATCGAGCAGCTGACGATCGCCAATACCGATCTTCGCAACTTCTTCGATTCCACCAACCTCGCCATCATCGTTTTGGACCGAAACCTGCGTGTGCGGTCCTTCACCCGCGCGGCAACGGAGATCTTCCCGCTGCAGGCATCTGATCGCGGTCGGCCGATTTCGGATGTCACCACGCGCCTCTTGACCCGGGACTATCTCGATCATGTCCGTCATGTCATGGACGAAGGCGTGGATTACCAGGATACCGTCTGGCACGAAGAAACGCGAAAGACATTTACGCTCAGAATCCTGCCCTACAAAACCACGGATGGCACTATCACCGGCGCAACCATTGTCATGACCGACATCTCGCATGCGGTGAGCGTCGAAACCCAGTTGCAGCGAGAGCAGAACCGGCATGAGCTTGCCGTCGAAGCGGCAGGAATCGGCGTGTGGGAGTATCTGCCGGAACGGCAGGAGTTTCTTCTCGGTGGGTCCACAAGGGAGTTGCTGCAAGCACAGAGCGACCACCTCAGCAAGCAAGATTTCCTTGCGAAAATCCGCCAAGATGATCGGATCCAGGTGCTCGAAGCCCTCCAGCAGGCCGAGAAGGACCATGGCGGTTTCGACCTGACGACCGAACTTGCCTCCGCGCAAGGGTCTCGCTGGATCAAGGTGTTCGGACGTTACGTTGGCGATACGGATTCCCCGCGGATCATCGGTGTCACCGTCGATGTGACGGCCGAGTATCGGCTTGCCGAAACGCGCGAGTTGATGCTGAACGAGATGAACCACCGGGTGAAGAACCTCTTCGCCATGATCGGCGGCATCCTGCGCATGGCAGCACGCAAGCATGACACGGTGCAGAGCCTGGTTGCAGATGTCGAAGGCCGCATTCTGGCGCTGGGCAACGCCCATTCGCTTGCATCGAACCAGAAGCGCACTGGTCCGGTCGAGATTGCCGAACTGGTCAAGACAATCCTTGCACCCTACGAGCAGAAGGGCGGCATAAAAATCTCGCAAGGGTCCCTACCCATTCCTGCAAAATGCATCACACCGCTGACCCTCATCCTGCATGAATGGTCGACGAACGCGCTGAAATACGGAGCCCTTGGCCAGAGCCAGGGCAAGCTGAATGTGAGCTGGAACGAAGATAACGAAAATATTTATCTGCTATGGAACGAAACAATAGGAAAGCCCGTTGTAGCATTCGGGGAAAAAGGATTTGGGACTCTTCTGCTGTCAAGCGCCGCACGGCAATTGGGTGGCGCTATTGACACCAAGCTCGAAGGCTCCGAACTCCACCATATTCTGACTCTGCCACGCTCGGTATTAAATGACACGCAAATCGGTACTCATCGTTGAAGACGAAATCTTCGTTGCTCTTGACCTCCAAATGACCTTTGAAGAGGCTGGATGGGACGTCGCAGGGCCTTTTGCAAGCATCGAGCAATCATCGCTCTATCTCAAGGATCACACGCCAACCTGCGCAGTCCTCGATGTGCGCCTGATCGATGGCGAAGTGTTCCCAGTCGCAGACGTCTTGTCCGAACGCAACATTCCTTTCGTTTTCCATTCCGGCCATGCTGATGGCCGGCAATTGGCGCAACGTTACGAGGCTTCTGCTTTTTGCCAGAAACCATGCCTGCCTGGAAAACTGTTGAACGAGTTGGAAAAACTGTCGGACCGCGCTGATTCAAAGAGTTCTGAGGAAGTTCGAGCGAGCGCGTAAACCGTTCCCCTCCTGTCAGATCGACGCAAAAAAGCCGGCGTTTCAGCCGGCTTTTTCGTTGATAAACTCAAGGATTGTCGCGATCTTTCAGATTTGCTTCCTGCGCTTAGCTCTTCGCTTTATCGCAGGTCATTATCAAAAACCGCAGCACAGTTTTGCGTGGACCATGCTTCAGGTCACTGGCAGACCCGGAAACTCTCCATATGCCAACCACCATCATAAGAGTTCGGCACCCGGCGATCTTCCAACCAGCAGCGGGGTGGCGGTGGTGGCGGAGGCTCGACGTAGCGCGGACCGCTGTCATTGGCGATAGCGCCGCTGATGATGCCACCGAGAAGACCGGCTGCAATGCCGCCGGCAATGACGGCGCCCGTGTCGTTATGGCGATGCCTGCGTGGAGGGTCGCGATATGGCGGAGGCGGAGGGCCGCGGCGTTCGTAGCGATAAGGCCCGTCGTAATATTGCGCGGAAGCCGTCTGAACGCTGGCGAACAGAGTGCCAGTCGTCAGCACGGCGGCAAGGATCGAAAGCATAACTTTCTTCATGGCAGAAATCTCCAGGTGAACTGGCACAGAAGCTTGCCAGTCAACGCAGGATCAATCTGCCATAGAAGCTCTGAACACGCGATGAATGCTGAAGCCCATCGCAAGACCTCGACCGACGCCGACAAAACATGCCCCGTCAATTCTTTTGAGGCAGCGTACCGATCTCCAGCGCATTGACCTTTCGCAGCGACTGCCGCCGCGCTAATCCAGTCATCGTTCCTCTTATTTCAGAGGAGCTCCCAAGTCCTGAGAGCCAATCAGGTAACACCTCGCCCCGCCTAGAAGGTGGGGCTTTTTTCTTCGCTGCTTCAAGCGAGGCGCCTGCCCGGATGGAAGCGCGCCATATTCTATGCGACGTGATCGTTTGAATGAAAATCTGTTTTCCATCGCAACTTTTCTGGCGGCCCTCCGTTATTTGGCTGAGACTCCCAGTCTCTAGTTCCCCTCTCGACTGACAACCCGCCTCGCGCGGGTTTCTTTTTGGGAAATAGGTCGCGCTTACTGACATTTTTTGGGCAAGCGTACCGATGAGCCGCGATATGACCTCGCAGGCGCCCTCTTTCAGCGTTAGCTTTCCACCATCGCTCCCGGGCATTGCCCAACTTTCCCCGAGCGAACAACCTGCCCCGCCAATTTGCGGGGCTTTTTTGTGCCCTTATTAGGGTGACGGTGAGACAACTCGCCAGTTTTGGTCCGGCGAGGAACGCTCGCGACGGGACTCCTCGCCAAGGAGCTGGTCCAGCAGTTCGACAATGGCCGTCGGCATGTTGACGATCAACTCATCAACCATCTGGGTGAACCAATGATACCAATAGATGGCAAGCAGCGTCAGGACGAGCAGTAGAAGCCATGGCCAGAGCGGCTTGCGCGGCGGCTCCCTTTTCTCAGTCTGCGCGTCGAGACTCACATCGAACTCCTTGGGCAACGTCCTCTAGAAAGATGAAGATCAACTCAGGCCCTCCTGTTGCGAGGCTCGCCTCCGGGCGCGTAAGCTGTCTTCTGCTGAAAGCGAAAAATATTGCCGCACTGAGCACAACGGATCATGTAATCCGCCGGGTTCGTCGAAGGACGCTCCGCTCTGAAACCACGTGGCATTTCATCAATACGAAAATCCACGTGAGCAGAATCTTTTTCATCTATCTCAGACGCTTCGGCAAATCCGCTATGCCCGCAGCGCGAGCATTCGAGTTTCCGGGAGTATCGATCGCGAGAGGCCATTCTTCGTCCTTTGATTTCAGCATCAGGTAGCAGCGGCACGCGGGCGATTCAATAGTGACTCACACACCTGACATTTTCCTTGGCGCTCGAGAGCGATCGCACGTGGCGCTAAGATTCTGAAAAGATTCACTCTGTTCGAAAAAGGCGAATGCCGGAAATGCCGCATTTTATGGTTCGCGAATACGATTCATAAACCACTTGGTAACGTCATTCACCTAAATTTCGAAACGTGAAATTGTCTGGCGGGGCGTGTCGGACGGATCTGTGGCATGCGATTGAAGAGTTCAACAGTGTTGAAAAAACTATCTGAGGCGCTTGGTCGCGCAGTAGGCGCGACCTCTTTTGTGAAGGCTCTGCTGTTCGCAGCAGCCGTGGCGACAACCACCGTTTCCGCTACGCAAGTGGCGAAGGCGGACCCGAAATATGCTGGCATCGTCATCGATGCCAAAACGGGTAAGGTGCTCTACGGTGAAGATCCTGATGGTCTGCGCTATCCCGCTTCGTTGACGAAGATGATGACGCTTTACCTCACTTTCGAAGCGTTGAGCGCTGGGCGCATCACCCTTGACTCCAAGGTTCCAGTTTCGGCAAACGCCGCCAAGGAACCTCCGTCCAAGCTTGGCGTGCGCGCCGGTGGTTCGGTCACCGTCGAACAGGCCATTCTCGCCCTCGTCACCCGTTCCGCCAACGATATGGCAACGGCGCTCGGTGAGCATCTTGGCGGCTCGGAAGAGCGTTTCGCACGGATGATGACGGCAAAGGCTCGTGCGCTTGGCATGACACGCACCACCTATCGCAATGCCAACGGCCTTCCCAATACCGCGCAGATGACGACGGCGCGCGATCAGGCTCGTCTTGGTGTCGCGCTACGCCAGCACTTCCCGCAATATTATGGGTACTTCAATACCCGCACCTTCACCTTCGGTAAGCAGGTGATCGGCAACCACAATCGTCTCGTCGGTACGGTTCGCGGCGTTGACGGCATCAAGACCGGTTACACCCGTGCGGCCGGTAGCAACCTTGCAACATCAGCGCAGCTCGATGGCCGCTCTATCGTTGCTGTTGTCCTCGGTGGTCGTTCAAGCGCCGCCCGTGACGCCACCATGCGCAAGCTGGTTGCGGAATATCTGCCGAAAGCCTCGCGTGGCGGAAACAGCAACCTGATTGCTGCAACGCCTTCGGCTCCGATCGAAGAACCCGTCGCTGTCGTGGCCGCTACCACACCCACCTCCGGTCTTCCGAATGCTGGTCCTGTTCCGCAGCAGCGTTACGGCGACGAGGCCCCGGTCTCCGCATTCGCGCCGGCGCAGGCCAATGCAGCTGTTGCTGCCATGGATGTCGCAACACGTCCTCGCGCTCCGGTAAAGCCTATTCCTCCCGTCAGCATGAAGCCGGATCGTTCCGTGGTGACCAACTCCACGAAGGTCGACAACATCGTGACAGCCTCCACATCGCCGTCCAGCGCAGCCGCACCGTCTGCCGGCGCAGGTTGGGTGATCCAGATCGGCGCATCTCCAGACGAGAATTCCGCGCGCAACCTGCTTCAGGCTGCGCAGGATAAGGGCGGCAATGCACTGCGTACCGCCAAGCCATTTACGGTCGCCTTCACCAAAGACGGCGCCCAGATGTACCGCGCCCGTTTCGGCGGCTTCAACGGTCAGAATGATGCAGTCAATGCATGCAATGCTCTGAAGAAGAAAGGTGTCAGCTGCTGGGCTTCGCTCCAGTAGGCCAACAGACTGTTCCAGGACAGGCCGTGGTGTTTTGTAAAACACGGCCTGCCCACTCCTCGAATTGTATTGAGTAACGAGGCTTTACAGATGGCAATCAATGAAAACTACTTGGACATCGCCCCCAAAGGCAGAAGCCAGTCGGCGTCGGTGCTTCATCCAATCCACGAAGCAGCAATGAAAATTGCCGATATTGGGCTCAACAGATCTCGGCATAAGACCCGCGACCTGGTCAATCTCCTGCTTTGCCATGGCGCACGTGCCTGGCGCAGCAACCAGCCTGAGGCGAAGATCCATCTCCATATCGATGGACCATCCGGCCGGGCGCCTGTGCATCTCCGTCTTCGTTGAGAAACGGCGGCTCAAAAAGAAACCCTGCGAAACCTTCGTTTCGCAGGGTTTTTTCATTTCCGGGTTCGATCCTAGAGCGACCGTTTGAAAAAGGATGTGGCGGCTGGCGCCACACCCCACAGCTTACTCGGCAGAACCGTCCGTGTCGGGCGCGGGAGCCGCGTCGCCACTGGTCAGATCCTCAGCGCCTTCGATCAACGCCTCGACCTCTTCTTCGCCTTCCGGCTCGTTGATGCGCTCGACGGAGACAACCTTCTCATCCTTGGCGGTGGAGAAGATGGTGACGCCCTTGGTCGCGCGGCTGGCGATACGGATACCGTTGACGGGCACGCGGATCAGCTGACCACCATCGGATACCAGCATGATCTGGTCGGTATCTTCGACCGGGAAGGCCGCAACAAGTGCACCGATTTCCGTGGTCTTCGACGTGTCGGTGGCGCGGATACCCTTGCCCCCACGTCCCGAAGTGCGGAAATCGTAGGACGACGAACGCTTGCCGTAACCCTTCTCGGAGACAGTCAGAACGAACTGCTCGCGGCTCTTGAGTTCCTGATAGCGGGCTTCGCTCAGTTCGCCCTCTTCCGTTACCTCTTCACCCACAAGGGCGATGTCTTCTTCATCGACACCGGCGGCACGGCGCTCTGCTGCGGAGCGCTTCAGATAGGCTGCGCGCTCCCAAGGCTCGGCGTCGCTGCTTCCGACAATCGTCATCGAAATGATCCGGTCGCCCTCACCCATATTGATGCCACGCACGCCGACGGAGTTGCGGCCTGCAAAGACGCGCACGTCGTCGACCGGGAAGCGGATGCACTGGCCAAGCGCTGTTGTCAGCAGCACGTCGTCACGATCGGTACAGGTCTCGACGGAGAGGATTTCATCGCCCTCCTCGTCCAGCTTCATCGCGATCTTGCCGTTGCGGTTGACCTGAACGAAGTCGGAAAGCTTGTTGCGACGAACCGTTCCACGTGTGGTGGAGAACATCACGTCGAGCTTTTCCCACGTCGTCTCGTCTTCGGGCAGCGGCATGATCGTGGTGATACGCTCACCGGCTTCCAGCGGCAGCATGTTGATCAGCGCCTTGCCCTTGGACTGCGGCGTTCCGATCGGCAGACGCCAGACCTTCTCCTTGTAGACGATGCCACGCGAGGAGAAGAACAGAACCGGCGTGTGGGTATTGGCAACGAAGAGACGATTGACGAAGTCCTCGTCACGCGTTGCCATGCCGGAGCGACCCTTGCCACCGCGACGCTGCGCCTTGTAGGTCGTCAACGGCACGCGCTTGATGTAGCCCAGATGCGACACGGTCACGACCATGTCTTCGCGGGCGATGAGGTCCTCATCATCCATGTCCGGGCCGCCCTCAATGATCTCCGAGCGGCGCGGCGTGCCGAATTCCTCACGGATGGCCGCAAGCTCGTCCTTGACGATCTGCTGGATGCGGATGCGCGAGGACAGGATATCGAGATATTCGCTGATTTCGGCACCGATCTTGTTCAGCTCGTCACCGATTTCATCGCGTCCGAGAGCAGTCAGGCGTGCCAGACGCAGTTCAAGGATGGCGCGGGCCTGCTCTTCCGACAGATTATAGGTGCCATCCTCGTTGATGCGGTGACGCGGATCGTCGATCAGCAGGATCAGGCTTTCCACTTCGGTCGCAGGCCAACGACGCGTCATCAGCTCTTCACGGGCAGAGGCCGGGTCCGGCGCCTGACGGATAACGCGAATGACTTCATCGATGTTGGCGACGGCGATGGCAAGACCCACCAACACATGGGCACGATCGCGTGCCTTGCGAAGCAGGTACTTGGTGCGGCGGCTGACGACATCTTCACGGAAGGAGACGAAGGCGCGCAGCATGTCGAGCAGCGTCATCTGCTCCGGCTTACCGCCGTTCAGCGCCACCATGTTGCAGCCAAACGAGGTCTGCAGCGGCGTATAGCGATAAAGCTGGTTGAGGATCACTTCCGCATTGGCATCCCGCTTCAGCTCAACGACGACGCGGTAGCCCTGACGGTCGGATTCGTCACGCAGGTCGGAAATGCCTTCGATGCGCTTTTCCTTGACGAGCTCGGCCATCTTCTCGATCATCGAGGCCTTGTTCACCTGGAAGGGAACTTCGGTGATGATGATCTGCTCGCGGTCGCCACGCATCGGCTCGATAGTGGCGCGCCCGCGCATGATGACGGAGCCACGACCGGTCTCGTAAGCCGAGCGAATGCCGGAGCGGCCCATGATGAATGCGCCGGTCGGGAAGTCCGGACCTGGAATGATCTGCATCAGTTCCGGCAGCTCGATTTCCGGCCTGTCGATCAGCGCGATGCAGCCCTCGATCACCTCGGAAAGGTTATGTGGCGGAATGTTCGTCGCCATGCCGACAGCAATGCCGCCTGCCCCGTTGACCAGAAGGTTCGGGAACTTCGCAGGCACCACGACCGGCTCATGCAAGGTGCCGTCATAGTTCTCGCGGAAATCGACGGTTTCCTTGTCCAGATCGTCGAGCAGGGAATGCGCGGCCTTCTGCAGGCGGCATTCGGTGTAGCGTTCGGCTGCCGGCGGATCGCCATCGATCGAGCCGAAGTTACCCTGACCGTCGATCAGCGGCAGGCGCAAGGACCAATCCTGCGCCATACGGGCCAAGGCATCATAAATCGCAGCGTTACCGTGCGGATGGTATTTACCCATCACGTCACCGGTGACACGGGCGCATTTGACGTATTTTTTATTCCAGTCGATGCCGAGTTCGGACATGCCATAAAGAATACGGCGATGAACTGGCTTCAACCCGTCACGGACATCCGGCAGCGCGCGCGAAACGATAACGCTCATGGCGTAATCGAGATACGACCGCTGCATTTCCTCCATGATGGAAATTGGTTCAATGCCTGGCGGAAGCTTTCCGCCGCCTGGGGGGCTCTGGTCAGTCAAAACGGATCACATTCTCTGTTAAGAATCGGATGGATTTTTATAGCGGAAACGGCGTCCGCACGCCAATTTCTGCGCCGGTTTTGAACAGTCTTTTACGTCATTTACAAGACGATACACAGTTTTCTGCAGGCGTCAGGGCAAAAGCCGGAGCACGGGGTTCCAATAGCGCTGCCTCTTGCCTAACATCATCGCTAAACAGGTCGCCAGATACCTGTGAACGCCACCAACGGGGGCGGCATAAGAGCGGGGGACGGCATGGCAAGCGCAGAAATCTTTATCAATGCCCTGACGACGATGCTCGTCACGCTCGACCCTCCTGGACTGGCGCCGGTCTTTCTGGCGCTGACCATCGGCATGACCCGCGCTCAGCGCGGCCAGGTCGCCTTGCGCGGCTCGCTGATCGGTTTTGGCATTCTCGCGATGTTTGCGCTTTTCGGCGCGTCGATCCTCGAACTGCTCGGCATATCGCTTGGCGCGTTCCGGATATCCGGTGGCCTTCTGCTTTTCTGGATTTCCTTCGAGATGATTTTCGAGAAGCGTCAGGAGCGCAAGGAGAAGACGTCCGAAGTCGCGGTCACCCAGGATCACATCCAGAACATCGCCGTGTTTCCATTGGCATTGCCTCTCGTCGCCGGGCCAGGCGCGATTTCTGCGACTGTGCTGATCTCCGGCACGATGGAGACGGGCTTCGATAAAGCCCTCTTCATATTGCTGCTCGCCTTCAGCATGCTGATCGTCTTCGCAGCACTGCTTGCAGCCGATCGGCTGGACCGCTTCCTCGGCAATACCGGCCGCGCCATTCTCACACGCCTGCTTGGCGTGCTGCTCGCAGCGCTCTCCGTGCAGTTCGTGGTCGACGGAATAAAGTCTGTCATGAACATGTGAGTCCTGAACACATCGACCCATGACAGGATTTTTCAGTCCCGCATAGAAGCCGCCTCTAAAGGACATCTGTATTTGGAAAGACTATGAAAAACCTGTTGCGGTTCGTCGTGCCAGAGGCAACGCCCGTCAGCTACAAGGAGCGCTTACGCGCAGCCGCAGGCGCATGGATCGGCATTCTGGTCACAGGCCTGGTCGGATACATCGCCATCGGCGCGGGTCTGGCACTGCCCGCCCTGATCGCACCCATGGGCGCCTCAGCCGTCTTGCTCTTCGCCGTTCCCTCCAGCCCACTTGCGCAGCCTTGGTCGATCCTTGGCGGAAACACCGTTGCCGCAGTGATCGGCGTCACCATCGGCCTTCTCGTGCCACAGCCTTTCCTTGCTGGCGCTTTGGCAATTGCCGTTTCGATCGCTGCGATGATCACCCTGCGATGCCTCCACCCGCCGAGCGGGGCCGTCGCGCTTACCGCCGTTCTGGGTGGTCCAGCGATCCACGACCTCGGCTATGGGTTCGTTGTCTGGCCAGTGCTGGGCAACTCGGTGGCGCTCCTGGCGCTTGCGGTGGTCTATAACAATTTCACTGGGCGGCCCTACCCCCACGCCATCCGTCCGCAAGCAGCAGGTCATGGAACGAAGGATCCAGCGCCCGTCGAGCGAATTGGCTTTTCCTCTGCCGACCTGGATGACGTGCTGAAGGAATTTGACCAGGTTCTCGACATCGACCGTGACGATCTCGAAACGATTCTGCGCCGCACTGAACTCCGCTCCTATCGTCGGCGCGCCACCCATCTCGACTGCGCCAATATCATGTCGCGCGACGTCATCGGTGTAGCGCCGGACGATTCGCTGAAGAACGCCTATAGCCTGATGCGCAACCACCATATCAAAGCGTTGCCGGTGACGAATGATGTGGCGGAAGTCGTGGGCATCGTCACGCAGACGGACTTTCTCGACAAGGCCACGTGGACCCATGGCCGTCCGCGCATCGGCTTCCTCCAAAGGCTGCGTCTGATTGCAACAGGCAAACAGGCACCCAACGATACGGTCAAGGATATCATGACGTCTCCGGTACAGACGATCTCGCCGACGACGGCAATCGAGGATGCCATCATTATCTTCGCCGAGCAGGGTCTGCACTACTTACCGGTCGTAGATGCCAATCAGAAGCTGACGGGGATTATTTCGCAATCGGATGTGCTGGTGGGAATGCTGGCCGACAAGGTAGCGTCGGAACAGTGATACCGGTGCCTCTGACACAATTCGTTGACAGGGTCAGCTGCTGGTACCCGTCTTGCGGCACGGCCAGTTCCAGTCGCGGCTCTCACCAATGTCCATATGAACCGATTCCGTGTGGCAGTAGGTGCCGACGCCGCCTCTTCCGGGCAGAGATCGCAGATAGTCTGCAAGATCCCACTTGGACACACCCTTGATCTGTATGTCCACGGCCTCACAGGTGAAGTGCTTGGAGCCATGCGTCACGCCCTTTGGCGGGCGGTAGCCGGAGGTGATGATTGCTGGCTTGCGATAATGGGATTCGAGCTCCTTGATGCGATGCACCAACTCAGGCTTCAGGCAGCCCACATTCACCTGGTTCGTCTGCAAGACGAGCCCATTAGGCGCGATGCGCGTCAATCCTGGCATGGACACGAGTTTCATCAAGCCCGTCGGTTTATCGTCCTCGTCGTCCAGATGACTTTCATCAAAAGACTGGGCCGCCTTGCCGAGGGAGGCCACACCGGGTTGCGCCATGCCACCCAGAGCCGTTGCAGCATCCTGTCCGGTCGCCCCGCGCTTTTTGGGAACGCCGGCAAACAAGGCTGCGGCCATCGGGATGTTCTGCGGACCCTGCGACGGCTCTTCGTTGGTTGATGCCTTGCCACTCGCAAGCGCGGTCGTGGGCGCAGGACTGGAAGCGCCTGGCACCGCGTTGGACGATTGATCTTGGGAGGGCTGGGGCGTGGGTTCCGCAGGCGCGTGGCCTTGGGTAGAATAGACACTCTTCAACGCGGGCACGATCCGTCGCGTTGGAGCATAGGCCGGAACGCTGTCCATATCCGCTTGGCCAGTCGACGTCGTGCCGCTGGAGAAAATGCTGTGAGATCCGGCGGCAACTCCGGTCGCCTGCATGGCATAGCCGCCATTCGGCTGGTCCGCACCATTCCCGGCTGCCGGCACTTGCGGGGCCTGTGGCGCCCCGCTTGGCATGGTGTTGGCTGCCGACTTGCCGTTGGCCGCCGACACCATTCTCGGGTCGACGTAGCCCGGCTGAGTGGGTTTCACGCCATTAGGCGCCGAGGCCTGGGTTTCCCTATCGGCGCCCTCTCCATCCGAAAGCGCTGCGGGATCAAGAACGGCTGCCACATCCTTGCCCTCAGGCTTTGCTGAAACGCAGCCAGAAAGCATCAGGAGCGCCAAAACGATTGATGACGCGGCCGCTGCTGCGTCGCGCGATCGTCGTCGCTGCTGACCCATCTCCATCTTCAAAAGGAAAAACCTCCGCGTCTTGCGCTTCGACTGCACCAGGAACCGTGAGTTCGAGCAAAGCATAGCGCCGAGCCCGAAACATGCGCGGCTCTTGGGGCGATCAAGACGAAGCGCGGAGAATGCGCTTAAGCCTAAGGCCTTACCAGGAGCCGGTATTTTCCATAGATATCCACGGCTCGGCTGGTGCCAGGCTTGCGCCCTTCTGCAATATCTCGATGGAGATGCCATCGGGCGAGCGAACGAACGCCATATGCCCGTCACGCGGCGGACGATTGATGGTCACGCCAGCGGCCTGGAGCTTAGCGCAGATCTCGTAGATATCGTCCACCTCATAAGCCAGATGGCCGAAGTTGCGTCCGCCCGTGTAATCTTCGGTATCCCAGTTATAGGTCAGCTCAAGAGCAGGCGCCTTGTTTTCCGTCGCCGCCTTGACGTCGTCGCGCGCAGCGAGGAACACGAGCGTAAACCGCCCCTTCTCGTTTTCGATACGGCGAATCTCCTGCAAGCCGAAAATATCAGAGTAGAATTCGAGCGACGCCTTCAGGTCTTTGACCCGAACCATGGTGTGCAGATAACGCATTATGTATTCCTCTCATGTGTAGCATTCGGCTTGAGCGCAGACTCTAAAGCCTTTGGCCCGAAGACGGAAACGTTTTAGACGATGCCCGTCAGCCTTGAGCAAGCCCTGATCATTAAAAACCGGTCTGGAAACTGAAAACTAAGACTTGCGTACAACCGTTACTGCAATGTTAATCTCTTAGTAGGGAATCAGTTGACCGGTAGTGGTGCGTATTGAGGGGCTGGGCAAAATGGCTGATAGAATGTCGTCGAAGAGCATCGCCGAATTCGAAGATTTTTCTGGCGATGCCGTTGACCTGATCGAGATCACCGGCGTCGTTAAATGGTTCGACGTGGCAAAAGGTTTCGGGTTCATCGTACCGGATAACGGCATGCAGGACGTTCTTCTGCACGTCTCCTGCCTGCGCCGCGACGGCTACCAGACCATTCTGGAAGGCACGCGGATCGTTGCACTCATTCAGCGTCGCGACCGGGGCTATCAGGCCTTCCGCATTCTGTCGATGGATCAGTCGACAGCCGTTCACCCATCGCAGATGCCGCCGGTGCGTACCCATGTTCAAGTAACGCCTCACAGTGGCCTGGAGCGCGCCATCGTCAAGTGGTTCAACCGCACCAAGGGCTTCGGCTTCCTGACGCGCGGCGAAGGCACGGAAGACATCTTCATTCACATGGAAACGCTGCGCCGCTTCGGCCTTGCGGAACTCCGCCCGGGTCAGGTCGTTCTGGTTCGCTATGGTGATGGCGACAAGGGCCTGATGGCCGCTGAGGTGCATCCCGACAATCCAGCCAGAATTGGAATGGCGCACTGATGAACCGCTTTGACATTAGTACCGTCGCAAGCGCCTTCGTGGCGCTTCTCTTTTTTGTGGCGTCTTACGCAGGCGCTGTGGCCCAGGAAACGTTTCCCAGCGAGAAGCTCGAGATCGTTAGCACCTCAGGCAAAACACACGCATTCACTGTGGAAGTGGCAAGTAGCGACAGTCAACGTCAGCAGGGGTTGATGTTTCGCAAATCCATGGGCGAAGACCAGGGGATGCTGTTCGATTTCAAAGAGGACAGAGATGTGATGATGTGGATGAAGAACACCTTCATCCCTCTCGATATGCTCTTTATTTCCAAGGCTGGAAAAATCACGCACATTCACCCGAATGCGGTGCCTCATTCTGAAGACATCATCAGTTCAAACGGACAGGTACGCTATGTCCTGGAACTGAATGGCGGCGCTGCGAAAAAGCTGGGGTTGGCCGTCGGCGACTCGGTGAAGGCAGCGCAGATAAAATAGATCCTTCGGATCATCGCGCTGAGCGTTGTCACTCACAGTAGACAAGCTAGATTAGCCGAGAACATGCAGTCAGCCCGCATGAGCAGACATCGGCAAGATCAAGCCGGGCGCTTGTGGCCCGGCTCTTGATTCTCAGTAGACTGGCTCTACATGGCTAAGGATGCGGCAGTTCGAAATAGACGATGCCAGACTGATTGCGGTTTCGATCGCCTCGACGGAATCAGCAGTCCCCTGCAAGTAGATCACGTCGTTTTCAGCCGTTGCTGAGATGTTTGATTTCTCGAGGCCCGATTCGAAGGCCAGAGCAGATGTAATGGCCTGGCAAACGCCAGCCATGCGGTCGCCGAAAAAGCTTTCCTGAATTCCAGACAGATTGAACATAATCGGGCCTCCTTCATTTAGAGCAGTGTTAACGCGCGAACAGATTGTTTGTTCATCTCCGGTTCATGTGTTTGTTCATTTTCCATTCATCTTGCAAAAAAGATACCCCTAATGTGTTCACTTTTTTCGTGATCAGGAACCGAAGCGTGAGGCTGGGGTTATTCGTGCGCGGTGAGAAAGGAGAATGCGATGCTTATTCACAACTCAGAACCTTGCCATCACGCACAGTGGTGCAAGCCTGTCGCAGTCCATCTGCCCATGTGCCCGGCCGTGGAAATATACAGCCCGCTCGTAGCGCTGGAGATGCTCACATATCGCTGGCCCAAGGAACACGGTCCGGAATACGAAGCAGCCAAAAAGCAATGCCTGGACGCGGTCGCAGGACGTTGCGATCTCGAGGCGGCCCGGGAAGCCTTCATGCTCGCGAGCAGCCGCGCGCACATCCTGACCGTCCACTAACGTTCAAAAACCACCCTGACATTGGCCGCGATAAGCGGCCTTTTTTATTTCTCCGGGAACGACCAGAAGCTCCGTACCAACACGTTGGAGCGGCCAGACGGGCTCTCACCCGCGCGAAACGTTAGCATGTTCGCCAGACGAATCGATAATGGACAGACGATAGCAAAGAGCAGTACGCCTCCAAAAACGTCTGATAGATGGTGAGCCCCTTGAATTAGCACAGCCGGCAACATCACGAGGTTCAACGTCACGATGACCAAGATAACCGCGCGATAACGTGGAACAAAATAGACTGACATTGCCGCCATGAAGATATGAAAAGAAGGAAAACCAATCAGCCCCTCTACGTTTCGTGGCGTTAGGTATCGCACGCCTTCTTGACCCAGACGAACGAGTTCACGTCCATATTCAGGTCCCAGAGCCAGCGGCATTGCTTGAGGGACCCACGCGGGCAGCTCTTGAAATGCGCTGGGACTATAGGTTGGGAAGAATACCCAAAAGATTATACTTATGAGCGCGCCTAAAACTCCCGTAAGAAGAAACTGGTGAAGCTGCCGAATCTTACCTGTGAAACCGAGAACTATAATGATGAAGAGAAGTTGAGGCAGCGACGTGGCGTATACGAAGAATAGCAACGTCCCGACAAACGGATAGCTCGCGACCCATGTCACGCTGCGTGCCCAGTCATAGCCGATCCAGCCATCGATCCGCATCAGCATCTCGTCGATCAGCGGAAAACGCACTGGCAGGAACATGTAGTTAAAGATCGAGCCGCAGATAGAAAACAAAATAAAAAGGCCTGCCGCTATAAGAGCTGCCGCCATTTTTTCTTCCCGTTTTCTTGCGCGATAGATCTGCCCTAAGAAAACAAGCCCACTGCCGATACCAATGGAAAGGCAGTAGCCCACGACATCAATTTGTATGTCCTTGAATCCGACCAACGCGATATCGATGACGAATAACGCAGCTATGATCGAAGCCACGAAGCGTTCAACGGGGAGGAAATGCAACAGAAGTCACCATGTCACAGATTGTCTTGCGACATGATATCCAACAGGCATTAACAAGCTCTATTATCCGAAAATCACCAATCCCAAGCCCAGCAGTACAATTGGCACGACCACCCCGACAATGACGCGCTGACCGCTTGCCAGAAACGCAATGAAGCCGATGACGGCAGCACCGATTCTAAGCTCCATTGGCGAGTGCGACAGCGCCCCCGTTGGGAAGACGATGAGTTTCGCTGTCACTGCCATCACCAGCGCTGTGGCGACTGCCCTCACCCAATGCAATGCCTCCGATTCTTCCTTCAGCTTGTTTCCTGCCACAACACCAAGCCATCGCCAGATATCGGTAGCGATCCAGCCAGCAAGCGCGATGAAAAGGTAAGGTGCCCACCAGGCATCGATCATGGCTCGCCCTCCGTCGACGATGGGACGATTTTGCGACGAAACCAGAAGCGGTCGATCAGATAGGCGAGTGTTCCTCCACCGATCCCGGCATAGAGAATATCGAACTCGGGCTCGATCAAGGCGAACAAGGGTCCGCCGATCACCCCAATGATGAAGGCCACCTTGACGACCGAGTGTCGCGCAGAGGCCCATATGGAAGAGATGAAGTAAACCGGCGTCAGGAAGAACAGGACGCCAGCGACAAGCGGCGGAAAGGCAGCAACCACGCCGTAGCAGATTGCGACGATTGCTGTATTGATGAGCGTGAGAGTGATGCCGAAACCCGCAAACCATGCGACACGCGCTTCGCGAGGCACCTTCGTTAGGTTCTGGGTTGCGTAGACCCACGCCGTTATCGCAACGAAGTGGGAGAGAAACAGCAGCAGCCATGTGGGGGTCTTCGCTGTCCGCATATCCGGCACGATAGATGCCACCATCGGCATCATTCGGATCGATGACAATGTCACCGCCAGAAAACAGGCGGCCATCCCTGCCCCGCTCACCATGGAGCCGATCAATATCATCTTGGCCGGCAAGGCCCAGATGGTCAGCGTCATGAACACGGCCTCGCCGCGCGTGACGCCGGATTCCAAAGCAAAGGCGCTGAACCCGACGAAAGACGTCATCAGAATGAGAGAAGGAAGCGAGAATATTCCCATCATTCCCCTGGCAAACCAGAGAGGAAGAGAATGGGTGTCACCATGTGCAGACATCGGTCGTTCCGGAAGAATAGACAAATCGCTGGGGCCTGACCGAAGTACCAGACGCTTCGGCACAAGCCGAGGCTTGTCTAGCACGCTTTTCGAAATCTGCGCGTCTAAAATGACGCAAAGGGATACCGCGCAAAAGCGTGCAGCCGCTTTATGATCACGACACGCTTAGAGCACCGGCCCAAAAGTCAAATCGATACATCCTCGCAATTAAGCGCTTGGACACGCAGAGGTGGACAAAAGAAAAGGCGGCGAAGAGTGATCTCCGCCGCCATGTATTCGGGTGTCCAAGCGAACACCTTTTACTTTTTCTTCGGGACCTTCGGAACGGTGTTGCCCTTGCGACGTGGCTTGGCATCCTCGTCCTTTTTATCGGTCTCTGCCACCAAAACCTCAGCCTGTTCTTCAGCCTTTGAAGTCTTGGCTTTCGATTTGCCAGGAGACTTCGCAGCCTTCAATTCGGCTTCCGGCTTTGGCTTGACGGGCGCCGTCTCAGGCAACACATCGAGCTTGAGGCCATCCGTGCCGTCTTCCTTCTTGTCGAGGCTGACACTGACGACGCCACCCTTCTTCAGCTTGCCGAAGAGGATTTCGTTGGCCAGTGGCTTCTTGATGTGCTCCTGGATAACACGACCAAGCGGACGAGCACCCATCTTTTCATCATAGCCCTTCTCAGCCAGCCAAGCGACCGCATCGTCGTGCAGATCGAAGGTAACGTTACGCTCGGATAGCTGTGTTTCAAGCTGCATGACGAACTTCTGGACCACCTTGTGGATGACCGCAGTCGGCAGTGGCGAGAACGGAATGATCGCATCCAGACGGTTGCGGAATTCCGGGGTGAACAGGCGGTTCAATGCCTCTTCGTCTTCACCAGACCGCTTGGACGAACCAAAGCCGATCGCAGACTTCGCCATTTCAGAAGCGCCCGCATTGGTCGTCATGATCAAAATGACGTTGCGGAAATCGATCTTCTTGCCGTTATGGTCGGTCAGCGAGCCATGATCCATGACCTGCAACAGAATGTTGTAGATGTCCGGATGGGCCTTCTCGATTTCGTCCAGCAGAACCACGGAATGCGGATGCTGATCGACTCCGTCTGTCAGAAGCCCGCCCTGGTCGAAACCGACATAGCCGGGAGGTGCACCGAGCAGGCGCGAGACCGTATGACGCTCCATATACTCAGACATATCGAAGCGCAGCATTTCCACGCCGAGAGACGACGCAAGCTGCTTGGCCACCTCGGTCTTGCCGACGCCGGTTGGACCGGAGAAGACGTAAGAACCGATGGGCTTGTTGGGTTCGCGAAGACCCGCACGCGCCAGTTTGATGGCCGTGGAGAGTGCCTCGATCGCTGTATCCTGACCGTAGACGACCGAGCGGAGTTCCTGCTCGAGATTGGCAAGAACCATCTCGTCGTCCTTCGACACCGTTTTCGGCGGAATGCGTGCCATGGTCGCGATCGTGACTTCGATTTCCTTCTCAGTGATCAGCTTGCGGCGCTTCGATGCCGGAAGAAGCATTTGAGCAGCACCGGTCTCGTCGATCACGTCGATCGCCTTATCGGGAAGCTTGCGGTCGGAAATGTAGCGTGCCGACAGTTCCACGGCAGCCTTGATGGCGTCGTTGGTGTAGCGAAGGTGATGATACTCTTCGAAATAGGGCTTGAGGCCCTTCATGATCTCGATAGCGTCATCGATGGATGGCTCGTTGACGTCGATCTTCTGGAAGCGACGAACAAGCGCGCGGTCCTTCTCGAAGAACTGCCGATATTCCTTATAGGTTGTCGATCCGATGCAACGGATGGCGCCGGAAGACAAAGCAGGCTTCAGAAGGTTGGACGCATCCATTGCGCCGCCGGACGTTGCGCCTGCGCCGATCACCGTATGGATTTCGTCGATGAACAGCACGGCACCCGGATATTCTTCCAGCTCCTTAACGACCTGCTTCAGACGTTCTTCAAAGTCACCGCGATAGCGCGTACCGGCCAGCAGCGTACCCATGTCGAGCGAGAAGATCGTGTCGTTGATCAGCGCTTCGGGCACCTTGCCCTCGACGATGCGCTTTGCCAAACCTTCGGCAATCGCCGTCTTGCCGACGCCGGGATCGCCCACGTAAAGCGGGTTGTTCTTCGAGCGGCGGCAAAGAACCTGAATGGTACGATTGACCTCTTCATGACGACCGATCAACGGATCGATACGACCGGTTCTGGCCTTGTCATTGAGGTTGACGCAATAGGCTTTGAGCGCGTCCGGCTGCTTCTTCGCGCCAGCCGCATCCTCTTCCGCGCCACCATTGCGGGCAGCCTTGGGTTCGTTGTCGCCTTCGTCAGCACCGCGCGGCGTGCGGGTCTGGGAGGAGCCAGGACGTTTGCCGATACCATGAGAAATGTAGTTCACCGCGTCGTAACGCGTCATCTCCTGCTCCTGCAGGAAGTAGGCGGCGTGGCTCTCGCGCTCGGCGAAGATCGCGACCAGCACGTTGGCACCGGTCACCTCTTCGCGGCCGGAAGACTGGACATGAATGACGGCGCGCTGAATGACGCGCTGAAAGCCGGAAGTCGGCTTGGAATCCTCGTCATATCCTGTCACGAGATTGGAAAGTTCGTTGTCGACATAGTCGATCACCGTCTTGCGCAACGTGTCGAGATCGACATTGCACGCGCCCATGACGGCCGCTGCATCAACGTCGTCGAGCAGAGCGAGAAGCAGATGTTCGAGCGTCGCATATTCGTGGTGACGCTCATTGGCAAAGGTCAGTGCCTGGTGCAGCGCCTTCTCGAGACTTGGGGAAAAAGTTGGCACGTTGCGATCCTCATTTCTTTTCCATGACGCACTGTAGCGGATGCTGGTGCTGTCGGGCGAAATCCATGACCTGGCTTACTTTTGTCTCTGCGACCTCATAAGTAAAGACCCCACATTCACCGACACCATGCTGATGGACATGCAGCATGATGCGAGTGGCGGCATCCCTGTCCTTCTGGAAAAAACGCTCCAGAATATGAATGACGAACTCCATGGGAGTGTAATCGTCGTTCAGGAGAAGAACACGGTACAAATTCGGTCGTTTTGTCTTAGGCTTGGTGCGGGTGATAACAGACGTTCCGCGGTTCGTTCCGCCGTCCTCCCCTTCGCTGTCGCCTTGCATGTAGATCGACTTAACGATCATTTTTCATCATTCTCCAAAATCAAACTCGCAAGCAATGAAGGGTGCGAGCAAGAATTTCGCCTCTTCTTATTTAGGTCTGTCTCAGTCGATTTTAAGCCCCTCGCGCGGCACTGCAATCAATAATCTGTTGGCGTCCGGCGAAAAGTAGAAGGACGACAGAAAGCGTAAGGCTCAAAGCTGAGCCTTTCTCCCATGTTTCACGCTACAGCGGGGAAGTTGTGCGAAAGTTACGCGGCATTCTGTCGCCGCGCGGTCACAAGAAGATGGTTAAGCCACAGATTGAAGGCCGCAAAAGCGGCGCTTCAATCCTCACTATCGAGCATTTCGCGCACGGCAACAGCCAGTTGCTTCAGCGAAAATGGCTTGGGCAGGAAGCCGAATTTGGCCTCCGCCGGCAGGTTCTTGGCGAAAGCATCTTCGGCATAACCGGACACGAAGATGAACTTGAGATCGGGGTAGGACTTGCGCAATTCACGCAGCAAGGACGGGCCGTCCATTTCAGGCATGACGACGTCGGAGACGACGATATCAACCTTTCCTTCCAGCTCTTCCATCACCTCCAGGGCTTCCGTGCCGGAGCCGGCCTCGTGAACAGTATACCCGCGCGTTTCCAGCATACGCTTGCCGCCGCGCCGCACCGCCTCTTCATCTTCTACCAGCAGCACCACGGCAGACTTCCCGGTCAGATCAAGCGGCTCATCCTTGGCTTCCGGTTTGGCAGTGACGGCTGCTGCAGCCGTAGCCTGACCCTCTTCGCCAGGAACGACGGGTACAGGCTGTACCGGCTCGACGATATGGCGCGGCAACAGAATGCGAAACGCCGTTCCCTTGCCCACTTCCGATTCCGGGTAGATGAAGCCGCCGGACTGTTTGACGATGCCATAGACCATGGAAAGTCCAAGTCCCGTACCCTTGCCCACCTCCTTGGTGGTGAAGAAGGGTTCGAAGATCTTGTCCATGATCTCCGGCGGAATGCCTGTACCGTTATCGGCGACTTCGACCATCACCATGTCTTCAGCCGGAAGCTCCGACTTGCCGAATGCGGCGACCTCGGCAGCTGGCAAGTTGCGGGTCGTCACCTTGATCTTGCCGCCCTGCGGCATGGCATCGCGTGCGTTGACGCAGAGATTGATCATCACCTGCTCGAACTGGGACAGGTCGGTTTTCACCGGCCAGAGATCGCGGCCATAGTCCACTTCCAACTTGACGTTGGTGCCGGAAATCAGCCGGTCGACCAGCATGCGCAGATCGCCGATCACGTCGGTCAGATTGAGAACAGCAGGACGCATCGTCTGCTTGCGCGAAAACGCCAGCAATTGCCGCACCAGAACAGCGGCACGGTTCGCATTGCGCTTGATTTCCATCAGGTCTGCAAAGCTTGCATCCGCCGGCCGCGCCTGCAGCAGCAGATGGTCTGACGACAGCAGAATAGCGGTGAGCACATTGTTGAAGTCATGCGCGATGCCGCCTGCAAGCGTGCCGACGGCATTCATCTTCTGCGTTTGCGCCATCTGGGTTTCAAGCGCCTTCTGCTCGGTCACCTCGATGGCATAGACGATCGCCACCTCTTCAGGCGCCTCGTCATTCTGGTCGATGACGGCATTGACGTAAAAACGGAAGTGGCGCGTCTCGTCCTTCGGATGGCGGGAATCGAAAGGCGGAATATCGCCCTGGCGATCTTTCGCGGCACTCATGGCCTGCGCGAGTTTGGCTTTCTCATTGTCGTGCAGCACGGTTTCGAACGCGACGGCGCTGTCGATGTCATCGCGGCTGACGACACCAGAAAACAGCTTCAGGAACGGCGCATTGGTGCGCAGGATGCGTCCCTCGCCATCCAGCGAGGCGATCGCCATCGGCGTATTGTTGAAGAAGCGGGTGAACCGCATCGCGGACGAGGATTCCGCGTTTTCCTGCCCCTTGGGACGCATGAGAACGAGTGTCCGGGTTTCACCCGGCGCACCGTCACGCGCCGCGGTTACCTGATGAACGAGGCGAGCCGGCATGCTCTGGCCGTTGACCCGGCGCATGTCGAGATCGAGCATTTCCGTGCGGTTGCTGCCCGCGTGCGGCTGAACCGATTCGATCAGCGCCATCCCCTCGCCTGCGACGATATCGGAAACATTCAGAGAGCCCGGCGAAAACTGCGCGAGATCGATGCCAAGCCATTCGGACAGCGTCGCGTTGAGATAAACGATATCGCCCTTGCGTCCTGCGGCGAAGAAGCCAGCAGGGGCGTGGTCGAGATAATCGATGGCATTCTGCAATTCGCGGAAGAAACGCTCCTGGTCCTCGCGCTCGGCGGTAATGTCGGCGATCTGGAAAACGTGCAGATCCTGCCCGTTCACCTCCTTCAGCAAACGCGCCTTAAGCCGGAACCAGCGGGGACCGGGCTGACTGACGGCCGACTGGCTGAGAGGTTTGAGAAGACGAAATTCCTCGTAACCATCCCGTCCCTCTCGCAGTCCGTTGATCAGGCGGTAGAGTGCCTCGGTCGATTCCCGGTCTCGCGACAGAAGCTGTTCGAGGCTTTGAATTTCCGTCGCACGGGTCGCGCCGGTCATCTGGCAATAGGTAGCGTTGGCATAAACCAGCCGCCCCTTGGTGTCGGTGATCAACGTGCCTTCAGGATGGGACGAGAGAAACCGCCGCGCCATCCCGTCGGATTGAGACTGCGGCATGACCTCGATGAAACCGATCACGGACGAGACGAGGAAGAAAATCCCGAGCATGGCAAGAACGCCGAGTATCCCGAGCACGATCTCGTTTTCGAGCGAGTCCTTGAAGTAAACGAAAGCAATGGCAGCGGCGACGAGCACAAGTGCCAGCAATAGAATACGAAGCACGGTGGCGGAGCGCCCACGCCTGTCCACCAAGGGGAAGTCGTTATCAGTGGATTGACGCACCTTGGTCATCGAGGTTTTACCCTTGCAGTTCTGCTAGTGGAATGACTTTGACATTTGATGCCCACATGCGGAAATCTCGAGAATCAAATGTCAAATTCGTAAATTCCACTAGAAACAAAAACTTACTAGTGGTCTTGAAGATTTTGACATTTGCTCTCGAGTCCTCTGCCAGCGGTAGCAAATGTCAAAATCAGACCACTAACTGTTGCGGCATGCCGAAAAACAGCCGCGTCGAACGGAATCGCTTCTATTTCCTTGTAGCAATTTGCATAAATATCAAAAAGCTCCGTCCATCTATAAGCACCACCCATGCACAACCAATAACGATTTCGGCCATCTACGCGCTTTGAGACAAGCTCTATAGTCGGGTGCTTTCGTCAAACTTGCAGCAAATTCGTGGACGAACGGGATAAATTCTTGTGCGAGGCGAAAAAAAATCGTCTTTTCCCGTCACGTTCTGTGAACAAATGTAATGCGGGTACATTTCCGCTGCACGAAATGGCTGAAGGGACCGGCTCCGTTATGGAAGATTTCATTGGCACATATGGCAATCGCCTGATCATTGCAGTGGTTGGCGTGGGTGCGGCACTCCTGCTGCTTGCCATCGTCCTGTGGTTCATCCGCAGACGCAGTGGCTCTGCCCCGTTCATCCGTGGCGGCCGAAACCGCCAGCCGCGCCTGCAGGTGCTGGACGCGACAGCCGTCGATGCAAGGCGGCGTCTCGTTCTCGTGCGCCGTGACAATGTCGAGCATCTGGTGATGATTGGCGGGCCAACGGACATCGTCATCGAAAGCGGTATTGGCGCCATCCCGTTCATGAAGGATGTGCGCGATCCGCAGGAAGACGCCCTGATCGCACGTGATGCCGACCGCAGCGTATCCGCCGACCGACAGCGTACGCTCGCCCAGGCACCACAAGAGGATGTTCGCCCTGCAGGCGCATTTACCGCTCCCGAACTGAAGAGCGAGGCTCCCGAAGAACCCAGGAAGCAAACCGCGAGCACCGCGCCCGTGAAGCCTCAGCCAGCCGCCTCGCCTTTGCCAGCACCCGCCGTTGCGTCCAGGCCCATTCCTGCTGCGCCACCAGTTCCGCCGCAGCCCGCAGTCCGAAAGCCACAGCCTACGCCGGCGACACCTCCCGTTTCGACGGTCGCACCCTCGGCGTCGACTCCAAGCCGGGAGGCGCCTGAAGCGGTCGTACCACCAGCACCCAGAACGTTGGCCCGCGAGCCCGTCGCTCCGTCCATTCCAGTCGTACCGCCGTTGGTTGCCGCCGCCATTATGCAGCAGGAGGAGGACATGAACCGGTCTGCTGCACCGGCTTCTCAAGCTCCCGTGGCCTCCGAAGCCCCTGTCGCTCCACAATCGCCTCTTCCTTCACAGGTCCCTAGCGTTCCTCCGGTTGTCGCACCGGCCGTATCCACGACCTACGACCGAAGATTCGCAGAGCCTAAGCTCACGGCAGAGCCTACATTGGAAGAAAAGTCAGAGCCGGTTGGGCATAGCGAGCCAGCGATAGCGGAGCGAAATGCAGTCGATTTTCTCGACGCTGCCCGCGACCGCGTGCTTCCCGCCTACAGCGCTACACCGTCCGTTACCACCGCATCCGCAACGCCTGTGGCGCCGCTTGTCGCAAAACCGGAACCGCTTGCCCCAAGTGACAATGGTCCCGTCTTCGGCGACCAGTTGACCAGTGATTTCGAAAGCTTCCTTGAAGCCGAGATCGCTAAGAGCGCCAATGCCAATATCGATCTGCCGCGCCCGCTTGCCGTGGCGCCGCCGGTGAACTTGGACACAACGACACCTGACCCGCAACCCGATCCAAAGTTTTCGGAAGCGCCTGCGGATGCCGAACGAGACGTCCAAAAGGAAATGGCTCGCATCTTCGGTGAGATGTCGGTCACCCGCGACCGATAGTGACGATTTAAAGCAACGCCCGCGCGACACAGGAAGCCTCAGAGCTATCGTGTCGCGGCGGGCGTATCCATCTTCATCGCCCTTCCTGACGTCCTTGTGGCTCCTGATTGCGCCTCATTCTTCGACCGGCACAGGATTCTATTGCGGTTTTCCCCGCGCCTAATCTTGGTCATCATACGGCCGCCACCTCACCCCGAGCGGGCATATCCTTTCCGCGCCGAAGCTTGTCGAGCAAAAGGTAGATGACGGGGGTCGTATAAAGTGTGAGGACTTGGCTGACCATGAGTCCGCCGACGATCGCATAGCCCAAAGGTTGACGCAGTTCAGCACCGGACCCGTGACCAAGCGCCAGTGGTATTCCACCCAAAAGAGCGGCCATCGTCGTCATCAGGATCGGTCTGAAACGCATCTGAGCGGCTTTGACGATCGCCTCCTCGCTCGACAATCCCTCCTCCCGCTCTGCCTGGATGGCGAAATCGACGAGCATGATGCCATTCTTCTTGACGATACCGATCAACAGAATGACCCCGATCATTGCCACAAGCCCGAAGTCGAAGCCGGCCACCTGCAGAGCCAGAAGCGCGCCAAGGCCCGCCGAAGGCAACGTCGACAGGATCGTTAGCGGATGGATAAGGCTTTCGTAGAGCACGCCGAGAATGATGTACACGACGACAAGCGATGCCAGGATGAGCAGAGGGATGGTCCCAAGCGAGTCCTTGAAAGCCTTCGCGCTGCCGGAAAACGATGTCTGCAGCGACCCCGGAGGATGCATGTTGGACGCGGCATTTTCGATGACGGCAGTGGCGTTCCCCAGAGCGACATTGGGCGCCAGGTTGAACGAGATGGTCACAGCCGGCGATTGGCCCTGATGCGCAATCGATACCGGCGAGGTGCCATCCGTCGTCCACTTCGCCACGACCGAAAGCGGCACAAGCGTTCCATTGCTTGCTCTGACCGAGAGACGGTCAAGCGTGGCGATATCTCGCTGCAGATCCGGCAAGACCTCAAGAATGACACGGAAGGTGTCGGTCTGACTGGAGAAGGAGGCTACCTGGCGCTGACCAAAGGCGTCGTAAAGCGTCTCGTCGATGGTGGAAGGAAGGACGCCATAGAGCGTCGCTGCGGCGCGGTCGATCTTGATCGTCAGATTGGGCGCTTCAGCTTGCTGATCGCTCCCGACATCGCGCAGTTCCGGCAGCCCGGAAAGCTTGCTGGTGATCTTATCCGACCAGTCGCTGAGTTCCGCGATATCGGCATCCTGAAGTGTGAACTGATATTGCGTTTTCGCCGGCCGCGCACCGATATTGATATCCTGTGCCGACTGCATGAAGAGCTTGATGCCCTGCTGCGCATTCAGCGCCGTGCCCAACCGGTCGATCACCTGCTTGGCACTGACATCGCGTTCCTCCAGAGGCTTCAGCGTGATGTTGACATGGCCCTGATTGAGCGCATTGCCGCCGTTACCGCCGCCGATATCCATGAAGACGCTATAGACAGCGGGATCTTTCATGATGATCTCGCTGACGCGTTCCTGAAGCTTCGCCATCTCGGTAAAGGAAATGTCGGGAGAAGCCTGCGAAAGGCCAGCAATGAACCCGGTATCCTGCTCCGGAAAAAAGCCCTTGGGCGCGACGACGAACAGATAGCCGGTTGCCGCAATGGTCGCGAGAAAAACGAAGAGCGTCAAAAAGCGATGCCGAATGACGGGCTTGAGGCTGCGGATATAGAGTGCTGTCAATCCGTCGAAGAATGCCTCTCCCGCCAGATAGAAACGGCTGCGCTGATCCTTCTCGATGGGGCGGATGAATTTCGATGCCAGCATCGGCGTCAACGTCAGCGACACGATGGCGGAAATGACGATCGCGACAGTCAGCGTCACGGCAAATTCCCGAAACAGGCGCCCGATGATGCCACCCATCAACAGGATCGGAATGAGGACTGCAATAAGCGAGAGACTGATGGAAACGATCGTGAAACCGATCTCCCGCGTGCCTTGGAGCGCCGCCTGTCTCGGCTCGACCCCGTCTTCGATATGGCGGGTGATGTTCTCCAGCATGACGATGGCGTCGTCGACGACGAAGCCGACGGCGACGACCAGCGCCATGAGCGACAGATTGTCCAGACTGAAGCCCAGAAGCCACATGGGTGCCAGCGATCCGGCCAGAGCAATCGGAAGCGTCACCACGGGGATGAGTGTTGCGCGCAGGTTTCGCAGGAAAAGGAAGATCACGACAACGACGAGGCCGATGGTCAGCATCAGGGTAAACTGAATATCCGTCACGGACGCTCTGATCGTCGTCGTCCGGTCGGTGACGAGTTCCAGCTTGACCGAACGCGGCAGCGAGGCCTGGAGTGCGGGCAATTGCTCTTTCACCGCATTGACGACCGCAATCACATTGGCACCGGGCTGACGAAAAACGTCGAGCGCGATGCCTCGCTCTCCATTTGTCCAGTGCGCCATCTTTCTGTCTTCCGCACCATCCGTCGCCTGCCCGATATCGCGAATGCGCACCGGCCCGCCGTTTCGATAGGCGATGACGGCGTCGTTCCATTCCGCGCTGCTGGAAATCTGGTCGTTCGTATAGATCGGAAAGGTGCGTGTCGGGTCGTCGATGTTCCCCTTCGGCGCACTGAGACTGAGATTGCCGATGGCGGTGCGCACGTCCTCCATCGTCACGTCGGCCTGGGCCAGGCGACCTGGATCGACGGCGATGCGGATGGCCGGTTTCTGCTTCCCGCCAATGTTAACGAAGGCCACGCCTGAGACCTGACCGATTTTCGAAGCGACGTTGCGTTCGATGTATTCATCGAGTTGCGGCAGTGTCAGCGTATCGGAGGTCGCCGAAAGCTGCATGATCGGCGCATCGGCAGGGTTTGCCTTATGCACTGTGGGAAGCGAGGTCATATCCTTCGGAAGTTCACCCGCCGCTTCGCTGATTGCCGTCTGTACATCGCTTGCAGCAGTCTCGATGTTCTTGTCCAGATCGAACTGCACCGTGATCGAGGTGGTGCCAAGCGAACTGTTTGACGTCATTTCGGTAATGCCGCTGACGCGTGAGAGCGCCTGTTCAATGGGTTGCGCGACACTGGAGGCCATCGTCTCCGGCGAAGCACCGGGGAGATTGGCCGCGATCTGGATCGTCGGAAAATCAATTTGCGGAAGTGCCGAAACCGGCATGAATGGATAGCAGATGGCGCCGACCAGAAAGATGCCGGTCATCAGCAGCCCGGTCGCCACCGGATGCAGAATAAAGAAATCGAAGAAGCTGGACGTACGGTTTTGGTCCTGATCGTTTTTCATGGTCAGTTCGCCTTCTCGGCAAGTTCGCCTGTTGGCGACCCTGTCCAGGGGGTAGCGGTGACAGTCGCGCCATTGCCGATCCGCGACTGGCCGTCCATGACGACCTCCTCGCCCTCCTTTATTCCCTCCGTCACCAGCGCTCTTGCGCCGGTCACGAAGGCGGTCTTGACGTTTCGCTGTTCCACCTTGTTGTTTTTAGAGACCACATAGGCGTAAAGCCCGTTACGCCCTCTCGCCAACGCCTTGTCGGGAACGACCACCCCGCTCTTGTGCTCGACTGTCAGTGTGGTTGCGACCGGCAGGCCAGGCCAAAGAGCGCCGTTGCCATTGTCGAAGATCGCCTTGAGATGAATGGAGCCGTTGGAGGCATCGACCGAGTTGTCCATTGTCGTCAACTGGCCCTTCGCCAGGACGCGGCTTCCATCGGTCGTGATCAGGGTCACTGCCGCGATCTTCTCGCTCAGCGCTTGGCGGATCTCGCCGAACCTGTCGCCAGGCGCGACAAAGGACACGGCAATTGGATCCATCTGGGTGATTGTCACGATGCCATCGGTCGAGCTTGCGCTGACCACGCTACCCACATCGACCTGCTTGAAACCCGTGCGTCCGGAGATCGGGGCAATCACGGTTGCGAAGCCGAGTTGCGTTTCCGCACTCTTGATCATGGCATCATCATACTGGACGGCTGCAGCATATTGCTCGCTCAGCGCGTTCTTCTGTTCAAGCGTGGAGGCGGACGCCACTCCCTTTTCGGCGAGCGAGGCATAGCGCTGCGCTTCAGTTTTGGCACTGTTCCATTGGGCTTCATCCTGAGCCCTCTTCGCCTTGGCGGAGGTGAGCGCGGACGAAAGCTCACGGTTATCCAGCGTCAGCAAGACGCTTCCTTTTTCTATCATCTGGCCTTCAGTGAAGCGGATACCGGTCACCTGCCCGTCAATCCGCGGTCTGACCGTGACGCTCTGTAACGGGTCCACGGTACCGATACCGTTGATCACCTTGTCGATCTCCTCGACCTTTGCCTTATAGACCGTGACAGGAACGGCAGGCGCGTCTTGCGCGCGGACGATGTCAGGCTGCAACGCCAGCGCTACTCCCCCCAGACAAATCGCAGGGAGCACATAAAAACGGAAGGCTTTGACGAACATGCTGCTGATCTCGCGCGCTGGAGTTCAAATTCAGCAGTAAACTCGGATCACGAATTTTTGTTCTGATGTGATACTAATATTAGGAACTACTTTTCCGACGTTGCGCATTGTTGAGCGCCAAGATCACAGAGAAGTCTCACCCTAACTGATGAGCGCGACGCCACGGGGCGTTTCTATCTCCGCGATGTAACGGAAACTCTTGGCTTTGATCACCGTCGGCGGGTCGATAATCTCAAGATCAGCATAGAGTTCTCGAACCCGATCCGCCTCGGGATGTTCGATCTGGAAGCTCTTTAGCCGAAAGCCAAAATCCGGCATGGATGGCGCGGGGGGTTCCCCGCGCTCCCCAGTCCATCACGGAAGGTGCAACGCCGCCGCACGGCAGAGATCCATCGTCGGCGACCGCGAACAGCCACTCACGATCTCCACGTGACACCGTCTCTTGACGTCCCAGCAGATCGCCATGCCGCGCGAGCACGCTGGCAAAGTCGCTGGTCCGCGCCACCCAGGCGCGCAGCCGTCGCCCCTCGTCCCACGCCGCCTGAACGACCTCAAGATCATCGAGCCCGAACCAGCGTCGTCTCTTAGGCGGCTCTGCCTCTGGATCGACGGCAATAACTTCCAGAAAGACATCCGCGCCGAGCCGTAGCAGCAGATTGTGGGTGCCCATCTGTGGATGCTTGCCGCCTTTCGGCATGTCGATGCCGAGCGCGTCGCGCACATAGTCGGCGCCAACCTCAAGCGACGGCGCAATAATCGCCAGGTGATCCAGTTTCAACATCACGCACTCCATCGCTTGAAAAGCAAAAGGCCGCATTGCTGCGGCCTTTCAATCTCTAGTCCTGTGGTAGCCAGCCGATCAAACCAGACGGCTCCGAACCAATGCTGCCTCGATGAAGCTTGCAAAGAGCGGATGCGGATCGAGCGGGCGGCTCTTGAGTTCGGGGTGATACTGCACGCCGATGAACCAAGGATGATCCGGATACTCCACCGTTTCCGGCAGAAGACCATCCGGCGACATGCCGGAGAACACCAGACCGCAGCTCTCCAGACGATCCTTGTACTCCACATTCACCTCGTAGCGGTGACGGTGGCGCTCAGAAATGTCCGTTGAGCCATAGATGTCGGCGACCTTGGTATCCTTCTTCAGCGCCGCCTTGTAGGCGCCAAGACGCATGGTACCGCCGAGATCACCCTTCGAATTGCGCTTCTCAAGCTCGTTGCCCTTGACCCACTCGGTCATGAGACCAACGACGGGCTCCTGTGTGGGACCGAATTCGGTGGAGGATGCCTTTTCGATACCAGCCAGATGACGCGCCGCTTCCACGACAGCCATTTGCATGCCAAAGCAGATACCGAAATACGGAACCTGACGTTCGCGGGCAAACTGAGCTGCACGGATCTTGCCTTCAGAACCGCGCTCACCAAAACCGCCAGGAACGAGGATCGCATTGACCTTCTCGAGATAGGGAGCCGGATCTTCCTTTTCGAAGACTTCGGACTCGATCCACTCGAGCTTCACCTTCACCCGGTTGGCAATACCGCCGTGATGCAGCGCTTCGATGAGCGACTTGTAGGCGTCCTTGAGGCCGGTATATTTGCCAACGATGGCGATCGTGACTTCGCCTTCCGGCGTATGAATGCGGTTGCAGACTTCTTCCCACTGCTCAAGACGGGGCTTGGGAGCAGGCTCGATGCCAAAGGCGGCCAGCACTTCATTGTCGAGGCCTTCCTTGTGGTAGGCTGTCGGCACGTCATAGATGTTCGCGACATCCAGCGCCTGGATAACGGCAGACTGGCGCACGTTGCAGAACAGCGAAAGCTTGCGGCGTTCCGCTTCCGGAATTTCGCGATCCGCGCGAACCAGCAGGATATCCGGGTGGATACCCAACGCCTGAAGCTCCTTGACGGAGTGCTGTGTGGGCTTCGTCTTCAACTCGCCAGCCGCTGGAATGTAAGGCATCAGCGTCAGGTGAAGATAGATCGCCGTCCCGCGTGGGAGGTCGTTGCCGAGCTGACGGATGGCTTCCATGAAAGGCATTGCCTCGATGTCGCCGACCGTGCCGCCAATTTCGCAGATGACGAAATCATAGTCGTCATTGCCTTCGGTAACGAAATCCTTGATCTCGTTGGTCACATGCGGAATGACCTGAACCGTCGCGCCGAGATAATCGCCGCGGCGTTCCTTATCGATGATGTTCTTGTAGATACGACCCGTGGTGATGTTGTCGGTCTTGGTTGCGGAACGCCCGGTAAAGCGTTCATAGTGACCAAGATCGAGATCCGTCTCCGCGCCGTCATCGGTCACGAAAACCTCACCGTGCTGGGTGGGGCTCATGGTGCCGGGGTCGACATTGAGGTAGGGGTCGAGTTTGCGAAGCCGCACCCGATATCCACGGGACTGCAACAACGCTCCGAGTGCCGCGGCCGCAATGCCCTTCCCAAGGGAGGATACCACGCCGCCTGTGATGAATACATATCGCGCCATGGGAGTCACCGCTTACCTTTTAATAGATGATTCCGCCAGCCCCAAATTCATTGATCGCGAAATCATCTGTTGATGACGCGTGGAAGCTCAGCCGGAATGTAAACAAAAGAAAACCGGCAGGCTTTTGGCCTGCCGGAGTGTTAGTCGTCACCTGCGCCTTATTGGCCGGTGGGAACACCATTGGTGTTGGCGGGAGCCTGCTGCGGAGCAGGTGCGGCCGGAGCGGCAGCGCCACCTTCAGCCGGTGCCGCTGGCGTCGTCGTCGCAGGCGCCTGGTTGGTCGCACCATTCGTGGTGGACGGAACGCCATTGGTCGCTGGAGCCTGCGAAGGCGTCGTCGAGGACGGGCCGAGCGTATCGAGGATGCCGTTACCCTGCCCCTGCTGTGCCGGAATGCGGTCCAGGATGTCCGTTGGACGCGATTCGTAGCGGGTCAGGAGACCAAGGCCAAGGGACGTCGCAAAGAACAGAGCCGCGAGGATCGCTGTCGTGCGGGTCAGGGCATTTGCGGTGCCGCGTGCGGACATGAAGCCAGAGCCGCCGCCAATACCGAGGCCGCCGCCTTCGGAACGCTGGATCAGGACCACGCCGACAAGCGCCAGCACGATCATGAGGTGAATAACAATCAGTACGTTCTGCATGACAATCCATTCCATGCCCCATCAGGAGCACAATGAAGAAGTTTGCGGCTCTTTACATGAGGCGAAAGCGTATTCCAAGCCCCCAAGGATCGAAAGCCCGGCTGCTTTTCCTAAAAAATCAGGCCGTCAATTTCTCGTAAGCTGCATAGATGGACAGGAAGTCGGAGGCTTTCAAGCTCGCGCCGCCGATGAGGGCACCGTCGACATTCTCGATCGCCATGAGCTCTGTGGCGTTGGACGGCTTGACCGAGCCACCATAGAGAATGCGCATCCCCCTGCCCTCGCCGCCAAATCGCTTGACCAGCTCTTCGCGCATGAAGGCATGGGCTTCCCGCACGTCCTCAACGGTCGGTGTCAGGCCTGTGCCGATCGCCCATACGGGCTCATAAGCGATAACCGTGTTGGCGGCGGTCGCCTCATCGGGCAAGGATCCATCGAGCTGGCGCTTGAGCACGTCAAGCGTCTGGCCGGACTCGCGCTGCTCCGCCGTCTCACCGATGCAGATAATGGCGATGAGATCGGCCGCATAGGCAGCACTCGCCTTCGCGCGCACGAGGTGATCCGTTTCCGCATGATCGGTGCGGCGCTCGGAGTGTCCGACAATCACATGCGTGCCGAAGCAGTTGGCAATCATCTCGGCGGAAATATCGCCCGTATGCGCGCCCGATGCATTCTGGTGGCAATCCTGCGCGCCGATCTTGAGCGGGCTGTCGTCACAAAGCGCGGTCGCAACATAGAGAAGCGTCGAAGGCGGGCAGATCAGCGACTCGACCTTTTCTGCAAGCGGTCCCTTGACGCCCTCAGCCATCGCCTTGATCTGATCGAGCGAGGCGCGCGTTCCGTTCATCTTCCAGTTTCCAGCGACGAGCGGGCGAATATCAGGGGTCATTGAGCGATCATTCCTCTTTATTGTTGGCAGTGTCTTCTCAAAGAGACAGCGACAGGAATTCGGACGAAAAAGCAAGGTTTTGGTTCGAAATTTGGTGAATTTCGTACAAAACCTCTCGTGAATGACATGGTTTTCCGAGCTAGCGGGTCAAAATCCAATTAAGAACCGCGCGCCAGTCGGTCATGCGAACCGGCGTCCCGTGCGTGCCGGTTTCAAAGAGCGTGAAGCGGGTGGTAACACCGGCCTTCAAAAGCCCTCGGAATGTCGCGGCCTGCTGATCGGCCGAGTAGACCTTATCCACACTTCCATGGGTAAAATAGACGGGCTTCTTCGCCTTGATAAATGCACTCTTTGGAAAATCGGGATCGACCGCACCACCGAGAATGGCCATCCCCTTGAGATTGGCGACCGCAGCGGCATCGCGGCTTATGCCGTAACAGATGAAGCTGCCCATGGACGCACAGGTTAGAATGACAGGCTTGCCACCGGATTTCGCCTTGGCGTCCGCGATCAGCGCGGCAATATCCGCAACGCCGTTTTGATCGAAACTTTTCACGCTCGGCGCGTAATACGTCCCGCCGTTTTCGACAGCGAGGTTTTTCAGCCGGTTGAAGTTGCCGCCGAATGTATAATCTTTCATTGCAAGCCGGCGGTCCCCACCTCGTCCATGGATGAAGATCACAGTAAAGGCCTGCCCGTTCGCTGGACCGACGCGCCCCACATCGATGGACCGTCCGCCGATGGACATGGTCTCCATCTCCTGCACACGTTTCGGTGCGAGATCGACATATTGCCGTTTTACCCGCTGCTCAGGAATCTCATCGCGCCCGTTGATGTCACGCAATTCCTGGTAGTCGATCACCTGCGAGGCACCGCCATCCCCCGTGGAAAGCACTGTCTGACTTGAGAAGAGATCATCCTTGAAGGGCTTCAGTGGTCCGCCGCTGGTCTGAGCGTGAGCGGGCATCGCTGCAACAGACAGGCAGAAAAGAGTACAAAAGGTGAAAAGAGCTGTGGACATGCCTTGAGGAACCGTTTGATTTGCGCCACAAGTCTTGCCATCCGGGCTGCTGCAACGCAATCCTTAGCGGTAAAGCATCAAGCCCTTTGTACCCTGCTAGAGTAGCCTGACACCGGTATCGATGTCTGAATCCTGTCTGCTCGCATGGACAAAATCCGGGCAAAATCTGATTGAACTGGACCTATGGACGATAGCAACGATCTTTTTTCCGGCCTTCCCGCAGCCACTCGCGCTGAAGCAGAACCGCGAGAAACCGCACCTGTTGTAGAACCAGTTGCCAAGGCGGCCGTGCAGCCGAAAGCCCCTTCCGCACCCGTCACGTCGTCGGGCGATGATTACGGCGCCTCGTCTATCCGTGTTCTGGAAGGTCTGGAGCCGGTGCGCATGCGTCCCGGCATGTATATTGGCGGTACCGACGAGAAGGCGCTGCACCACCTCTTTGCCGAAGTCATCGATAACTCGATGGACGAAGCCGTCGCAGGCCATGCCAACTTCATCGAGGTGCATCTCGATACCGAGGGTTTCCTGACGGTGAGCGATAACGGTCGCGGTATCCCTGTCGAAAACCATCCGCAGGTACCGGGCAAGTCCACGCTTGAAGTCATCATGACCAAGCTGCATGCGGGCGGCAAGTTCGACGGCAAGGCTTACGAGACCTCAGGCGGTCTGCATGGTGTGGGCGTGTCCGTCGTCAACGCGCTTTCCGACGTGCTGGAAGTGGAAGTCGCACGTAATCGCAAGCTCTACCGCCAGCGCTTCTCGCGCGGCATTCCGCAAGGTTCGCTGGAAGAGTTGGGCGATGTTCATAACCGCCGCGGAACCCGCGTACGCTTCCATCCGGATGCGCAGATTTTTGGCGACCATGCCAAATTCGACGCCGCCCGCATCTTCCGCATGGCGCGCTCCAAGGCCTATCTCTTTGGCGGTGTTGAAATCCGCTGGAGCTGCGATCCGGGTCTCGTGCCCGCAGGCGGCGAAATCCCTGAAAAGGCTGTCTTCCATTTCCCTGGCGGCTTGAAGGATTACCTCTCGGCCACGCTTGGCAAGGACTTCACCGTCACCCGCGAAATCTTCTCGGGCAGAACGGAAAAGACCGGCGGCCACGGTGCGCTAGAATGGGCGGTCACGTGGTATGGCGGCGACAGCCAGGTCCATTCCTATTGTAACACCATCCCGACGCCCGAAGGCGGCACACACGAAGCTGGTCTTCGCATCGCCTTGACCAAAGGCTTGAAGAACTACGCCGAGCTGACGCAGAACAAGCGCGCACGCGAGATCACCACCGATGACGTGATGATCTCGGCTGTCGGCATGCTCTCCGTCTTCATTCGCGAGCCGGAATTTGTCGGCCAGACCAAGGACAAACTCGCGACCGTCGAAGCCCAACGCATCGTCGAAAACGCGCTGCGCGATCCGTTCGATCATTATCTCACCGGCAATCCCGCAGAAGCGGCAAAGCTTCTGGAATGGGTGATCGAGCGCTGCGAGGAGCGTCTGCGCCGTCGCAAGGAAAAAGAGGTCAACCGCAAGACTGCGGTGCGCAAGCTTCGCCTGCCGGGCAAGCTCGCCGATTGTTCTCAGAACACCGCCGAAGGCGCAGAGCTTTTCATTGTCGAGGGTGACTCGGCTGGCGGTTCAGCCAAGCAGGCACGCAACCGCGCCAACCAGGCCATCCTGCCACTACGCGGTAAGATTCTGAACGTCGGTAGCGCCAGCCGCGAAAAGCTCTCTGCCAACCAGCAGATCGCCGATCTCATTCAGGCGCTTGGCTGCGGCACACGCACGAAGTACCGCGACGAGGACCTCCGTTACGAACGCATCATCATCATGACCGATGCCGACGTCGACGGCGCCCATATCGCCTCGCTGCTGATCACCTTCTTCTATCAGGAAATGCCTGAACTGATCCGCGGCAGCCACCTCTATCTTGCCGTTCCGCCACTCTACAAGATCACGCAAGGATCGAAGTCAGCCTATGCGCGCGACGACATCCATCGCGCTGAGCTGATGGAGACCGAGTTCAAGGGCCGCGGCAAGATCGAAATCAGCCGCTTCAAAGGTCTTGGCGAAATGTTGCCGGCCCAGTTGAAGGAAACCACGATGGATCCCTCCAAACGCACATTGCTGCGCGTGGAAATCGACGACGTGGATTTCGAAGGCACGCGCGAGGCGGTCGACAATCTGATGGGAACAAAGGCAGACGCCCGCTTCCGCTTCATCCAGGACAGAGCCGCCTTTGCGGAAAACCTCGATATCTGATTGGTGCCGAAACTAGACTTCCGAAAGGCCTGAAGTGCTTTTATGATCAAAGGTGATCACGGCAAAGGGCCAAACCGCTGCGTCGTCATGGTCACCCCTCTGATCAAGTCGAGGAGACCGGGTCATTCATAAGCCATTGAAAACCTGGATCCTTGGGTCAAGCCCGAGGATGACGCAGAACGGATAAGAGCGTGGCCGAACCTTACAGCTTAGGCCCGAAAATCGGAATCGATTTTCAGAAAGCACGATGCGTAGCTTCAAAAGGTGAAGCGCCATGCGTCCAATAAGACGCACGGCGCTTTAGCTGTCAAAATCGACTTGAAACTTCGGATCCACCTCACGAAGCTCATGGTCAAGCGCTTTGGGCGCCAACCCATCACTCAGCAGCAGCCAGAAGCTTCTTCTCACGATTGGCGCGAAGACGTTCGAAATCGTCACCGGCATGGTGCGACGAGCGCGTCAGCGGGCTGGACGAGACCATGAGGAAGCCCTTTGTATAGGCAACCGTTTCGTAGGACTTGAATTCTTCCGGCGTCACGAAGCGTTCCACCTTATGGTGCTTGCGGGTCGGCTGCAGATACTGGCCGATCGTCAGGAAGTCGACATCGGCGCTGCGAAGATCGTCCATCAACTGCAGCACTTCGTTACGCTCTTCGCCAAGACCGACCATGATGCCGGACTTGGTGAACATGGTGGGGTCCAGTTCCTTCACCCGCTGCAGCAGGCGGACGGAGTGGAAGTAGCGTGCACCGGGACGAACGGTCAGATAGTTGCCTGGAACCGTTTCCATATTGTGGTTGAACACATCCGGCTTGGCCGCAACGACACGCTCCAGAGCACCCGGCTTCTTGAGGAAGTCTGGCGTCAGGATTTCGATGGTCGTGTTGGGAGACGCAGCGCGGATTGCCCAGATCACCTTTTCAAAATGCTCGGCACCACCGTCGGCGAGATCGTCGCGGTCCACCGAGGTAATGACGACGTGGCTGAGGCCCATCTGCTTGACGGCCTTGGCAACATTTTCCGGCTCATTGAGATCGAGTGGATTGGGCTTGCCGGTCGAGACGTTGCAGAATGCGCAGGCGCGCGTGCAGATCTCGCCCATGATCATGAAGGTGGCGTGCTTCTTTTCCCAGCATTCGCCGATATTTGGACAGCCAGCCTCTTCGCACACCGTGACCAGCTTGTGGCTGCGTACCAGTTCGCGCGTCTCGTGGTAACCCTTGGACGTGGGCGCCTTGACGCGGATCCATTCCGGCTTGCGCGCCACTTCCGTATCCGGCTTGTGTGCCTTCTCCGGATGGCGGATGCGCTTCTCTTCCGGCTGGGACATCCTGTCGAGAATAGTGACCATAACAAACCTGCTTCTACCGCTTATAAGCGGCTCTAACGCCTGACGAGCTTGGCGAGGAATAACAGAAGGCTTGCGCCCAGGAAAGACGTGACGAAGTAGCCGAGGCGGCTGTCTTGCACAAAGACATCAAATGTACGCAACAGAGCCACTGCCACCACCGAGCCGACAATGCCGAGAACGATGTTCATGAAGATGCCAAAGCGCATATCCATGAGCTTGCCCGCGAGCCAGCCCGCAAGGCCGCCGATGATGATGGCCGCAATCCAGCCTACACTTTCCATCCGTGATCCCTTTCTTTAACCCGCTGCTTCGGCTGATGTTGGCTAAGCGATCAACCGGGCAATCAGCGTCACGATGATCGCACCCACCGTCGCATGGATGATCTGCACCACCAGCGCATTTTCAATACCAAGCGAAATGCCGAGAGCATTGAACAGATAGCCACCGACAAATGCGCCGATCACACCGGTCAGAAGGCATCCGATCAACCCGCCGCCACCAACGATGAGGCTGGCGAGAAAACCAGCCACCAGACCGATCAGCAGAAAAACAATCCAGGCTTCTGTTGCAATAGACATGACGGCTCTCCTTTGGCGTCGCTCCCTTCAAGAGTGGGAGCGATCAAGCCAATTATCAAGCGTTCAGGACACGTCCATAAGCGTCCAGCACGCTCTCCTTCATCGACTCCGACAGGGTCGGATGCGGGAAGATGGTGTGCATCAGTTCTTCTTCGGTCGTTTCAAGGTTCATGGCGACAACGAAGCCCTGAATGAGCTCGGTCACTTCCGCGCCTACCATATGCGCACCGATCAGTTCACCCGTCTTCTTGTCGAAGATGGTCTTGACCATGCCCTGATCTTCACCGAGCGCCACGGCCTTGCCATTGGCAGCAAAGGAGAAGCGACCCACGCGGATCTCGCGGCCCTGCTCTTTCGCCTTGGCTTCCGTCAGACCGACCGACGCGACCTGCGGATTGCAATAGGTGCAGCCCGGGATCTTGCTCTTGTCCATCGGGTGAACATTCGGAACCCCGGCAATCTTCTCAACGCAGATGACGGCTTCGTGCTCGGCCTTGTGTGCGAGAAGCGGACCTCCGGCAACATCACCAATGGCGTAGATGCCAGGAACATTGGTCTTGCCATAGCCATCGATGACGATGAAGCCGCGCTCGGTCTTAACGCCAGCAGCCTCAAGGCCGATATTTTCGATATTGGCCTGGACGCCAACGGCGGAAATCATCCGATCCGCTGTGATCTTCTGCGAAGAGCCGTCCTTCATCTCGACGGTCGCCGTAATCGAGTTTGCACCCTTTTCGACCTTCGCCACCTTTGCCTCGAGGTGGATCTTGATGCCCTGCTTTTCCAGCTGCTTTTTCGCGAAGGCGGAAATTTCCGCGTCCTCGACCGGCATCACCTGGCTCATGATTTCCACAACGGTAACCTCGACGCCCATGGTGCGATAGAAGCTGGCGAACTCAATACCGATCGCGCCCGAACCCATGACCAGCAGCGACTTCGGCAGCTCTTCCGGCTTCATTGCTTCGAAATAGGTCCAGATCAGCTTGCCATCCGGCTCGATGCCGGGCAGCGCGCGCGGACGGGCACCGGTGGCCACGATGATATGCTTGGCGGTGTAAGTTCCCTCGCCCAGCGTGTTCTTTGGCACAGGCCCCTGCGGCTGAACCACAGGCTTGGTCGACTTGCCGACGACGATCTCACCCGGCTTGGTGATCTTGGCTTCGCCCCAGATAATATCGACCTTGTTCTTCTTGAACAGGAAGCCGACGCCATTATTCATGCGGGCAGCGATGCCGCGAGAGCGCGCGACGATCGCCTTGACGTCCGGCTTGATCGAGCCTTCCAGCGTCAGGCCGTAATCCTTCGCATGGGTGGCCGTATGCATCACATCGGCCGTACGCAACAATGCCTTGGTCGGAATGCAGCCCCAGTTTGAGCAGATGCCCGCGAGATGTTCACGCTCGACGACGGCAACCTTCATGCCCAGCTGAGCTGCGCGAATGGCGGCAATATAACCACCTGGACCGGAGCCAATGACGATAACGTCGTAGGATTGAGCCATTCTATATCCTGCCTTTATCTTTTTGACGGCGACTTCTGCGCCGCTGCGTCAATCGAATTCACATCAAATTCCAAGCAGCATGCGCACCACGGGCTCAAGCCCACGTCCCAGCGCACGCGTGTTTTCAGCGTCCAGGTGAACGCCATCGAGCGGTGTCGTCACCGCAACGGAGGCCGCATCGAAGAAGGCGCAGCCCTTGTCGTCTGCCAGATCGCGATAGAGCGAACCCATCATCTTCGACTGCTCGATGGCACCCGCATACATGGCCGCAAACATATCGTTTGCCGTTTCGCAAATATGCGGCGGCGAAACGATCAGGATCTCCGGCTCGTCATGATCCTCGAAAGACCACGCATGATGCCGGATGAGACTGACCAGCCGCTCCACGCCCTTGACCGCACCGACCGCAGAGCCTGCACCGATACCGCGCTTCAGGTCGTTGGTGCCGAGCATGATGATGACGAGATCAAGCGGGGCATGGCTGTGAAGGATCGTCGGAAGCAGCGTCGCACCATTGCGGTCGCAATCCGCCAGATGATCATCATAAGCGGTGGTGCGTCCGTTCAATCCCTCGTCAATGACATTGACCTCACTGCCCAGGGCCTTCTGCAGCACGCTCGGCCAGCGATCGTCAAAGGCGTGACGCCCGAGATTCTCGGCGTCATATCCCCATGTCAGGCTGTCGCCATAGCAAAGAACGGTCTTCGTCACATCCGCCTCCAGAAGGAGAAGAGCCGAAGGCTGACACCAGCATCCGGCTCGACCATTTTATCAGACCAGCATCGACATCGGGCTTTCGATGTAGCGCTTGAAGGCGGAAGCAAGCTCCGCACCGAGCGCGCCATCGATAACGCGGTGGTCGAAGGCAAAGGTCGCCGTCATCACCGTACCGACTTCGATCTTGCCGCCGCGGACGACCGGCTTCTCGACGCCAGCACCGATGGAGACGATCGAAGCCTGCGGCAGGTTGACGATCGACGTGAAGGACGAAACGCCGAACATGCCGAGGTTCGACACGGATGTCGTGCCGCCCTGGTATTCTTCAGGCTTGAGCTTCTTGTCGCGAGCACGCTTGGCAAGATCCTTGACCTCGTTGGAGATAGCCGAAAGCGACTTCTCCTCAGCCTTGCGGACGATCGGCGTGATCAGGCCATCCGGGATCGACACGGCAACGCCGACGTCGGCGTGCTTGTGAAGAACACGGGCTGTCGATGTCCAGGAAGCATTCGCCATCGGAACATCGCGCAGTGCAAGCGCCATAGCCTTGATGATGAAGTCGTTGACGGAGAGCTTGAAGGCCGGAACCTCGCCCTTCTCGGTCTTCTTCACCGGCGCGGAAGCATTGATTTCGGCGCGAAGCTTCAACATCGCATCGAGCTCGCATTCCATCGAGACCGTGTAGGACGGAACCGTCTGGGTCGACTCGGTCAGGCGCGAAGCAATGGTCTTGCGCATGCCGTCGTGTGGCAGAAGCTCGTAGGAGCCTTCGGCAAACAGCTTGAGAACGCTGTCATCCGACGGACCCTTGGCAGCGGCGGGAGCCGGAGCAGCCGACGATGAAGGTGCCTGTGCCGCGGCAGGCGCAGCCTTCGCGCCACCGGAAGCAACTGCCTTTTCGACGTCAGACTTGACGATGCGGCCATGCGGGCCGGAGCCGGACACAGCGGAAAGATCAAGACCGGCATCCTTTGCCATGCGGCGTGCCAATGGAGAGGCAAAAAGGCGCTCGCCGGACTTGGACACAGGTGCTGGCGTGGAAGGCGCAGCAGCCTGATCTGCAACCGGCTTGTCAGCCTTGGGCGCAGCTTCAGACTTCTCGTCCTTCGGGGCCTCGGCCTTGGCTTCCTGCTTGGGAGCTTCAGCTTTCGCCTCTGATTTGGCAGGAGCAGCATCGCCACCCTTTGCCGCTTCAGCCACGTCTTCGCCTTCGCCTGCGAGGATGGCGATCAAGGCATTCACCTTGACCGCTTCCGTGCCAGCCGGGACCACGATCTTGGCGACCGTGCCCTCGTCCACAGCTTCCACTTCCATGGTCGCCTTGTCGGTCTCGATTTCGGCAATCACGTCGCCGGGAGCAACCTTGTCGCCTTCCTTGACCAGCCACTTGGCCAGATTGCCCTCTTCCATCGTCGGAGAAAGTGCAGGCATGGTGATGTTGATAGGCATCGAAACGCCCTCCCCTTACTTATAGCAGACGGCTTTGACAGCCTGGATGACTTCGTCAACGTTTGGCAGAGCCAGCTTCTCCAGGTTTGCGGCGTAAGGCATTGGAACGTCCTTACCGGCAATGGTCAGGATCGGAGCGTCGAGATAATCGAAAGCAGCGCGCTGAACCTGGTTGGAAATGAAGTCACCGACCGATGACTGCGGGAAACCTTCTTCGACCGTGACCAGGCGGCCGGTCTTCTTGACGGATTCGATGACCGTAGGAAGATCCATCGGGCGGATGGTACGAAGGTCGATCAGCTCGACATCGATGCCTTCCTTTTCCAGTTCGGCGACAGCCTTGACCGCATAGGTCATGCCGATACCGAAGGAAACGATGGTCGCATCCTTGCCCTTGCGATGAATGCGCGCCTTGCCGATCGGCAGGACGAAATCATCCAGCTTCGGCACGTCGAAGCTCTGACCGTACAGGATTTCGTTTTCGAGGAAGATGACCGGGTTCGGATCACGGATCGCCGCCTTCAAAAGGCCCTTGGCGTCGGCTGCCGTGTAAGGCATGACGACCTTGAGTCCTGGGATGTGGCTGTACCATGCTGCATAGCACTGCGAGTGCTGAGCAGCCACGCGGGCAGCAGCGCCCGACGGACCACGGAACACCATCGGTGCGCCCATCTGACCACCAGACATGTAGAGCGTCTTGGCAGCAGAGTTTACGATCTGGTCGATCGCCTGCATGGCGAAGTTGAAGGTCATGAATTCGACGATCGGCTTCAGGCCGGTCATGGCAGCGCCAACACCGATACCGGCAAAGCCGTGCTCGGTGATCGGCGTATCGATAACGCGCTTGGCGCCGAATTCCTGCAGGAGACCCTGGGTGATCTTGTAGGCACCCTGGTACTCGGCAACCTCTTCGCCCATGACGAAGACTTTTTCGTCGGAGCGCATTTCCTCAGCCATGGCATCGCGAAGCGCTTCGCGCACGGTCTGGCTGACGAACTCGGTGCCTTCCGGAATATCCGGATCAGCAGCAACTTCGATCTTCGGTGCAGCCGGTGCCTTCGCCGTTTCCTTGGAAGCGGAAGGTTCTTCGCTGGCTTCGCGGGCCTTGCCGCCGGCGGCGTCAGAACCCGAGCCTGCGGCTTCGGCCTTCGGCTCATCCTTCTTCGGTGCCGCGGAAGACGACAGATCGTCCGCGCTTTCGCCTTCCTGAAGGAGAACGGCAATTGCCGTATTCACCTTGACGTTTTCGGTACCGGCGTCGATCAGGATCTTACCGATGACACCTTCGTCCACGGCTTCGACTTCCATCGTCGCCTTGTCGGTTTCGATTTCCGCGATCACGTCGCCGGAGGTGACCTTGTCACCTTCCTTTTTCAACCACTTGGAAAGCGTGCCTTCCTCCATGGTCGGGGAAAGGGCGGGCATAAGAATTTCTACTGGCATTGTTTTCCCTTTCCCGATCAGAGCAGAATGTCGGTGTAAAGCTCGGATACATCCGGCTCTGGATCGTTCTGGGCAAAGTCGGCGCTGTCGGCCACGATGTCACGAACATCCTTGTCGATCGCCTTCAACTCTTCTTCGCTTGCCCAGCCCTGCTCCATCAACCGCGCCTTGACCTGCTCGATCGGGTCCTGCTCGGAGCGCATCTTCTGCACTTCTTCCTTGGAACGATACTTGGCCGGGTCTGACATGGAGTGACCGCGATAGCGGTAGGTCAGCATTTCCAGAATGATCGGACCCTTGCCGGAGCGGCAATGCTCGAGAGCTTCGTCCGCAGCAGCCTTGACGGCGCGAACGTCCATGCCGTCCACCTGAACGCCGGGGATGCCGAAGCCGGAACCGCGAAGCGAATAGTTCGACTGCGCCGTGGCACGGCTGGTCGAGGTGCCCATGGCGTAACGGTTGTTTTCGACGATGTAGATGATGGGCAGTTTCCAGAGAGCAGCCATGTTGAAGCTCTCATAGACCTGACCCTGATTGGCCGCACCGTCACCGAAATAGGTCACCGACACATTGTCGTTGCCGCGATACTTGTTTGCGAAGGCGAGACCCGTACCGAGCGAAACCTGCGCACCGACGATGCCGTGGCCGCCGTAAAAATGCTTCTCCTTGGAGAACATATGCATCGAGCCGCCCTTACCCTTGGAAAGGCCGCCGCGACGTCCGGTCAGTTCCGCCATGACACCGCGCGGGCTCATGCCGGCGGCCAGCATATGGCCGTGGTCACGATAGGCGGTGATGACCTGATCGCCTTCCTTCTGCGACATCTGCATACCAACGACAACGGCTTCCTGGCCGATGTAGAGGTGACAGAAACCGCCGATGAAGCCCATGCCATAAAGCTGGCCGGCCTTTTCCTCGAAGCGGCGGATGAGCAGCATCTCGCGATACGCGTGGAGTTCTTCGTCCTTGCCGAAATCCGGGGCGTTCTTGCCGGTGAATTCCTTGGCAGGCGTCTTTGCCGTTGTCTTGCGGCCGGATACAGACGCGTTTTTGCGCGGCGCCATTCATCCCTCCCTAGTTGAATTAGAATGGTTGGATCGGCGCGTAACATATGCAAGAACGGTCGCCACAGCAATGCCATAAACGCATGGCACATATTCTAAGTAAACGACTGTATTTAAAAATAAATTCCATGATTAACCGAAATTAGGTTAATCACATATATCCGTTCATGATGACGATTTCGTCCGGTTTCGACATGTTCAACTGATAACGCGAAATCTCGTCGATCATATCCCGCTCAAGCGACCCATCGCTCATCAACTCCACCTGACGCTCCAGCGCCACGCGGGTCTTGACGATCTTGTCCCGCTCAGCGGTTCTGGCAATACGCTGGCGCTCCAGGCGCTCCATGGCTTCCAGTCCAAAATCGCCATGAATGGAATGATAGCCGAAATAGGAAAGAAAGGCGACCGTGATCGCTGGAACAACGAGACGGCCGAACCGTCTTTTCTTATGATGCTTTGTCCACATACTCTGAAAACAGCCTTCAAACGCGCTACTGGAATCACAATAGCCGCATTTGCTTAACCATCCGTTGACCGTGTTTTCGACACTCGCATCAGGGCAAGCAAGTTAACGCTTTTCAGTCTTTGCGATCCTGCAATGCCAGCCACCGGCCCGGCGTGATGCCGAAGGTATCGCGAAAGTGTCGCGTGAGGTGAGCTTGATCCGCAAAGCCTGATTCGACTGCCGCGCCTGCCAGATTGCTTCCCGCCAACAGCAATTGTTTTGCTCGGCCTAGTCGGCGCATCACGAGATAGCGGTGCGGACTTGTGCCAAGCAACTGCCTGAAATGCCTTGCAAGGGCATACCGGTCCAGCCCTGTGATGTTCTCGAGCGTCGCGGATCGCACCGGCTCATCACTATGACTGAGAAGAAAGTCCCGCGCTTGCAAGACCGCCGATTGCGCAACCTTTGTCACCGGTTTGCGCGGCGCTCCTGCTTCACGAGAGAGAATCGTCCCGATCCGCTGGATTGCATCATCCTTGGCGAGATCATCGGGTTCGTGATCAAGGTCCGAAAGAATATAGGCAAGCGTACGGGAGAACTCGACATTGGCGACAACCGGATCCGGCACGAATGGCAAGGAACGAGAGTAACCATCGATGGCACCGATCAACTCGGGCGGCATGTAGACCATGCGATAGATCAGCCCTGCATCCGTTCCAGCAGCCCCATCGTGAACCTCATCTGGATGCAGCACGATGACGTTTCCGGGCATGCTGAACCGCTCGACGCCGCGATAACGAAAGGTTTGCACGCCGTGCAAGGTCAGCCCCAATGCGTAGGTGTCGTGCCGATGCGGTGTAAACCCGTTGCCATGGAACCGCACCTCGGTGCGCTCAATCCCTCTACTTTCCGCAATCACGCGCACCCCGGGCTGAAATTCCGCGCACGAACGTTCAAGACCCAGCGCCCGCTGCACCGCTAGTTGCTCGATGTCCTCGATACCTTCAAAGGAGTAAGACATGTTCGACACCAAAATCGCGATCATCATTCGCGATGACCTTGCCACGTGGCAAAAGCTAAACGTCACCGCTTTTCTGACAAGCGGTATCATCGCTCAATCGCCCGCGATCATCGGCGAAGCATATCGGGATGCCGCGGATAATGTCTACAATCCGATGTCCATCCAGCCAATCGTGGTTCTGACCGCTGACCAAGAGACACTGAGAACCATTCACCGGCGGACGCTGGAGCGAAATGTCACGGCATCAGCCTACATCGAAGAGATGTTCGCAACGGGTCACGACGACGCCAATCGAGAGGTCTTTGCTAGGTTCACTCCGGACAATGTCAAGCTCGTTGGTCTCGCGTTGCGGTCCGATAAGAAGATCGTCGACAAGATTTGCAAGGGTGCAAAGATGCATCCCTGATGTCTCTAAAGCACGTCACTTATAAATGACGATCCTTATCGCAAGGAGCAGCGTGCCAGCAGCAACCGGCGCACCGCGCCGACTGGCGTATGTCCTTCAGGCTGTTGCCCTCAGCATCCTTGAGAACTCCCACTCCCTGTCCTCGATCTCGTCACGATACGGAGCATAGATCGCGTGGGCCTGAATCAACCCGACGCCTATCTCTTCAACTAGGCATACCAGTTGATCTACTGTCAGTATCGCATTGATCTCCAGCACCTCGAGTTTCTCGGATGGCATGTAAGAGCTTCGGACCATTTCCGCAAAATCACTTAGTTGTTCTTGGAGTGACTCGATATCGGTCCATGAAATATCTTCTCCATACTTCGTGAGATGATAAATCATATTAAAAGGAGAAAAACTGAAGGCATTTGGGCCGCAACACTCCTTCTCGCAAAATCTTTCACATTCTTTGACGAGTGCCGAAATTGAAGGCGGAAAACCTAGCTGCTCCATTCATAATTCCTCAAACGGACCCCTCGCTCACCGCTTCGCCTTCAGCAAACGCTTCCAGATCGTTCCACCGAGATATTTGTTAAACACAACAAAATAGGCGACGATGGAGGCGAAGAAGACGATGGCCGATAGGCCACTCAGCTCGAAGCCGTTTTCCGTGCGGCCGCCAAGGATCGACGCGACGAGGAAGCCCAGCACCCAGAACGCCGTAAAAAAATCGAGAATGAAGGCCAGGACGATCCGCCAGGTGGCGGGTTGCGGGGAAGGTGATGTCTGGTCTGGCATATGCGTATCCTTCAATGACTAAAGAAATAAGGGGCAGCGTAACCGCCACCCCTTCATATTGTCTTATCAACTGGCATGAGCGCGCAAAACAACGCGTGCCTCAACCGCCGTCATCAAAACGGGATATCGTCGTCCAGATCGTTGGAGAAGTTGCCGCCGGAGGGCTGGCCACCGCGCGACGCACCGCCGCCACGCGCGGGCTGCTGGTCGTAACCGCCACCGCTGCCCCCACCATAGGAGCCGCCGCCGGCATAATCGCCACCGCCACCAAAGTCTCCGCCACGGCCACCGCCGCCGCCTTCGCCGCGACCGTCAAGCATGGTCAGCGTCGAGTTGAAGCCCTGGAGAACGATTTCCGTCGAGTAACGATCATTGCCGTTCTGGTCTTGCCATTTGCGGGTCTGCAGCGCGCCTTCGATATAGAGCTTGGCGCCCTTCTTGACGTATTGCTCAACGACCTTGCACAGGCCTTCATTGAAAACGACGACCGTGTGCCATTCGGTCTTTTCCTTGCGCTCGCCCGAATTGCGGTCGCGCCAGCTTTCCGACGTCGCAATGCGCAGGTTGGCGATTGGTCGGCCATCCTGCGTGCGGCGAATTTCCGGATCAGCGCCGACATTTCCGACCAGAATAACCTTGTTTACGCTGCCAGCCATATTTATCTTCCTGTCTGCCGAACGTCATGAACGGCATTTTTCCTGTTCAAAAGTCCCGCGCACCATAGACCATCCCCCGCCGCGATGGGCAGCGAGTGGAACGACAATCCACAAGGAATGTTCTTGCCAACGGGCATAGTTGCAATATGTTCCTTTTTTGTTCTATTAAGGCGTGGTGAGTGAGTCAAGCAGATCCAGAAGCATTCCCAGGCGAGAGCGCGCCGGGCAATACCATACCGGAACGTCAATCGTCTCGACACGCCGTTCCAGATGATGACATAAGAACCGATCCGTCCAAACAGCTGAAATCCAGAGCCTTGTCATGAGTGAATTGAAGACGATTTCCATCCGCGGCGCGCGCGAGCACAATCTCAAGGGGATCGACCTTGATTTGCCGCGCAACAAGCTGATCGTCATGACGGGCCTGTCCGGTTCCGGCAAGTCGTCGCTGGCTTTCGATACCATCTATGCCGAGGGACAGCGCCGTTATGTGGAGAGCCTTTCGGCCTATGCGCGCCAGTTTCTGGAGATGATGCAGAAGCCGGATGTAGACCAGATCGAGGGTCTGTCACCGGCGATCTCCATCGAGCAGAAAACGACCTCGCGCAACCCGCGTTCGACCGTCGGCACGGTGACGGAAATCTACGACTATATGCGACTTCTCTTCGCGCGTGTCGGCGTTCCCTATTCGCCCGTGACCGGTCTGCCGATCGAGAGCCAGACGGTGAGCCAGATGGTCGACCGCATTCTTGCTTTCGAGGAAGGCACGCGTCTCTACATTCTCGCACCCATCGTGCGTGGTCGTAAGGGCGAGTACAAGAAGGAACTCGCCGAGCTGATGAAGAAGGGCTTCCAGCGCGTCAAGGTGGATGGCCAGTTCTACGAGATTGCCGACGTTCCTGCCCTCGACAAGAAGTACAAGCACGATATCGATGTGGTGGTGGATCGCGCCGTAGTGCGTCCGGACATGGCTGCGCGCCTGGCCGACAGCCTTGAGACCTGCCTGAAGCTCGCGGACGGTCTGGCCGTTGCCGAATTTGCCGACAAGCCGCTGCCTGCGGAAGAAACGTCCGCCGGCGGTTCCGCCAACAAGTCGCTCAACGAAACGCACGAACGCGTGCTGTTTTCGGAAAAATTCGCCTGCCCCGTTTCCGGCTTCACCATTCCGGAGATCGAGCCGCGCCTTTTCTCCTTCAACAATCCTTTCGGTGCCTGCCCGACCTGCGATGGTCTGGGCTCGCAGCAGAAAGTGGATGAGGCACTGATCGTGCCGGAGCCTGCACGCACGCTGAAGGATGGCGCTATTGCGCCGTGGGCCAAGTCCTCCTCGCCCTATTACAACCAGACGCTGGAAGCGCTCGGCAAAGCCTTCGGCTTCAAGCTCTCCAGCCGATGGAGTGACCTGACGGATGCCGCCAAGAAAGCGATCCTGAAAGGCACCGACGAGAAGATCGAGTTCCAGTATCAGGACGGTGCCCGCTCCTACAAGACGGTGAAGAATTTTGAAGGCATCGTGCCCAACCTCGAACGCCGCTGGAAGGAAACGGACAGCGCCTGGGCGCGTGAAGAGATCGAGCGCTACATGTCGGCAGCCCCCTGCCCGGCCTGCGCCGGTTATCGCCTGAAGCCCGAGGCGCTCGCCGTCAAAATCAACACACTGCATATCGGCGAAGTCACGCAGATGTCGATCAAGGTCGCTCGCGACTGGTTCGAAGGCCTGCCGGAAAAGCTGAACGCCAAGCAGAATGAAATCGCCGTTCGCATTCTGAAAGAAATCCGCGAACGTCTGCGCTTCCTCAATGACGTCGGTCTCGATTACCTCAGCCTGTCGCGCAATTCCGGTACGCTGTCGGGCGGTGAAAGCCAACGCATCAGGCTTGCGTCGCAAATCGGCTCCGGCCTGACCGGGGTTCTCTACGTATTGGACGAACCGTCCATCGGCCTGCACCAGCGCGATAATGCTCGCCTGCTGGAAACGCTGAAGCATCTTCGCGATATCGGCAATACCGTCATCGTTGTCGAGCATGACGAGGACGCCATCCTGACGGCGGACTATGTGGTCGATATTGGCCCCGCTGCCGGCATCCATGGTGGCCAGGTCATTGCCGAGGGCACGCCGCAGGAAGTGATGGCCAACCCGAACTCGCTGACGGGCAAGTATCTGTCGGGCGAAATGGGCGTGCCTGTTCCTGCAGAGCGGCGCAAGCCGAAGAAGGGAAAGGAGATCAAGGTCGTTGGCGCGCGTGGAAACAATCTGAAGAACGTCACGGCTTCGGTGCCGCTCGGCGTCTTCACAGCGGTTACCGGCGTATCGGGTGGCGGCAAGTCCACCTTCCTGATCGAAACGCTCTACAAGTCTGCCGCACGCCGCGTCATGGGCGCGCGCGAGATTCCGGCGGAACACGATCGTATCGATGGCTTCGAATTTATCGACAAGGTCATCGACATCGACCAGTCGCCGATCGGTCGTACACCACGTTCCAACCCGGCCACCTATACCGGCGCCTTCACGCCTATTCGTGACTGGTTCGCCGGTCTGCCGGAGGCGAAGGCCCGTGGATACGCACCTGGCCGTTTCTCCTTCAACGTCAAGGGCGGGCGCTGCGAAGCCTGCCAGGGCGATGGCGTGATCAAGATCGAGATGCACTTCCTGCCGGATGTCTATGTCACCTGCGATGTCTGCCACGGCAAGCGCTACAATCGCGAGACGCTGGACGTAACCTTCAAGAGCAAGTCGATTGCTGACGTGTTGGACATGACAGTGGAAGAAGGCGTTGAGTTCTTTGCCGCCGTGCCTGCGGTGCGCGACAAGCTGCAATCGCTTTTCGATGTCGGTCTCGGCTACATCAAGGTCGGCCAGCAGGCCAATACGCTGTCGGGCGGCGAAGCGCAGCGCGTCAAGCTTGCCAAGGAGCTGTCCAAACGCTCGACCGGCCGGACACTTTACATCCTGGATGAACCGACGACTGGCCTGCATTTCCACGATGTGAAGAAGCTGCTGGAAATGCTGCATGAGCTGGTCAATCAGGGCAACTCTGTCGTGGTCATCGAGCACAATCTCGAGGTCATCAAGACGGCCGACTACATCATCGATATCGGTCCGGAAGGCGGCACAGGCGGCGGTGAGGTCGTGGCAGCGGGCACGCCCGAGCAGATCGTCAAGGAAAAGCGCTCCTATACCGGTCAGTTCCTGAAGGAACTGCTGGAGCGCCATCCGGAAAAGAATATTCAGGCGGCGGAGTGATCCGCCCCCTTCATATGGCAATTCGCGTTGATGGGAGAGACGGATGAGCAAGTCGGGAACGATCCGCGCCGGTATCGGCGGCTGGACCTTCGAGCCTTGGGAAGGCACGTTCTATCCTGAGAAGCTCACCAAGAAACGCCAGCTGGAATATGCGAGCTCCAAGTTGAAGGCGATCGAGGTGAACGGCACCTATTATGGCAGCCAGAAACCCGCGACCTTCGCCAAGTGGGCCTCCGAAGTGCCGGATGGTTTCATTTTCTCGCTGAAGGCCAGTCGTTTCGTCACCAACCGCAAGGTTTTGGCCGAGGCAAAGGAATCGATGACGAAGTTCCTGACGCAGGGGCTGACCGAACTTGGCGAGCATCTCGGCCCAATCCTCTGGCAGTTCGCGCCGACGAAGAAATTCGAGCCGGAGGACTTTGCCGCCTTCCTGGCCTTGTTGCCGGAAAAGCAGGACGGGTTGAAGTTGCAGCATGTCGTCGAAGTGCGCAACGACAGCTTCCAGGTACCGGAATTCATCGAGCTATTGGCCAAGCACAATGTCGCTGTGGTCTGCGCCGATCATCACGACTATCCAATGCTGCCGGATGTGACGGCGGATTTCGTCTATTGCCGTCTACAAAAGGGCGAGGACGATATCGAGACCTGCTATCCTGAGAAGGATGTGAAGGCGTGGAGCGAGCGCCTGAAGACCTATGCAGCTGGCGGCGCGCCAGACGATCTTACAATGATCGCGCCCGACCGAAAAGCCGAGAAGACGCCGCGCGATGTTTTCGCCTTCTTCATCACCGGCGGCAAGATCAACGCGCCGAACGGCGCGCAGCTGCTGCAGACCCTCGTCTGAACCTGCCCTGATTATGCGTCGATTGCCGCCGGCGCTCGCTCGAAGTCGATGGCGTCGAAGGCGGCGGCAATGACTTCGCAGCCGGCGCCGGGTTTCGTCGCGTCGCTGGAGAGGATTTGCCGGAAGCGTCGTGCGCCGGGCAACCCCTGAAACAGGCCGACCATATGGCGGGTGACGTGGTTCAGGCGGCCGCCCTTGGCAATATAATCTTCTGCATAGGCCATCATCGCATCGCGCAAGGCGTCTGGATCGAGATCGCGGGACTGCGCGCCATAGATGCGGTGATCCACCTCCGCAAGGATCGAGCTGTTATGATAGGCAGCACGCCCCAGCATGACCCCATCCATATGCTTCAAATGCTCGTCCGCCTGATCGAGATCGGTGATCCCACCATTGATGCCGATGAAGAGATCGGGAAATTCCTGCTTCATGCGATAAGCCAGCTGATAATCCAGCGGCGGCACTTCGCGGTTCTCCTTGGGTGACAGTCCCTGAAGCCATGCCTTGCGGGCGTGGATCCAGACGGCATCCGCCCCTGCGGCAACCATACGTGCGATGAAGTCTGGAAGAACAGCGTCCGGCTCCTGGTCATCCACGCCGATGCGACACTTTACCGTCACAGGCACAGTCGCCACCGCCTTCATCGCTTCGACGCATGCCGCAACTGTCTCAGGCTCGCGCATCAGGCACGCGCCGAAAGTGCCGGACTGAACGCGGTCGGAGGGACAGCCGACATTGAGATTGATCTCGTCATATCCATAGTCCGAGGCAATTTTGATGGCCTCGGCGAGCTTCCCGGGATCGGAGCCGCCAAGTTGCAATGCCACGGGATGTTCTTGAGGGTGATAGTCCAGCAACTTGTCGCGCTTGCCGTGGATGATGGCATCGGCCACGATCATCTCCGTATAGAGAAGCGCATGCTGCGAAAGCTGGCGATGCAGGAAGCGGCAACGCGTATCGGTCCAGTCGATCATCGGCGCGACGGCGAAGACCTTTCCACGCGCGTAATGCGACGCGCCATCCTTGCGTTGAGAAGTCATCGTCATAATCGTTGGCCAATCCTTGATTGCCGCCTCGTCTCCTTCGCGTGACATAGACGTATCGAAGGCTTAGACGATCGGCGTTTCGGGTCCATATAGGGCGGAATGGCTGAGCGATCTACCCGCGTCTTTTCAAATCCGCGATGCACGAACCGGAACCCTCAATGATCGAAGGGGTTTATGAAGCACGGTGTCAGAAAATTTTGGGGAGATCATGATGAGTGAGAAGAGCGACGAGAAGTCTCTCTACTGGAGCATCGTCGGCGCCGACAGCAACACCAATGCGGGTGTTGGCAGGTTGCTCGCGGTCATCGTCGCCCTCATTGTCGTAGGGGGTTGTGTCGTGTGGCTCTTATCCTGACGGCGAATATTGCAGAAAGATTGGACTGGAAATCGCCTTGAAATTGCGGGACAACACCACTCCCAAGAAGGAGTGCCATTATGTCCGCAACAGTGATCCCCGCCCCCCAACCCGTTCTCCTGCCCGTCGAAGGCACGAACGAAACCTTCCCCGTGCGGCGGGTCTATTGCGTTGGGCGCAACTACGCGGACCACGCCATCGAGATGGGCCATGATCCATCCCGCGAGCCTCCCTTCTTCTTCCAGAAGAACCCGGACAACCTGCTGCCCGCCGGCCAAGACTTTCCCTACCCGCCCCTCTCTTCCAACGTTCATTACGAAGTCGAATGTGTTGTCGCACTGAAAAGCGGCGGCTCGAATATCTCGGTAGACGGCGCGCTCGATCACGTCTGGGGCTATGGTGTCGGCATCGACATGACCCGGCGCGACATGCAGGACGGATTGAAGAAGATGGGCCGCTCCTGGGAAGGCGCAAAGGCCTTTGAATTCTCCGCACCGATTTCGCCACTCGTTCCGGCCTCGAAGATCGGACACCCGGACAAGGGTGCGGTGTGGCTGGATGTGAACGGCGCGCGCAAGCAATCCGGCGATCTCGACCAGATGATCTGGAAGACTGCGGAAATCATCGCCGAACTGTCGAAGGTCTTCACGCTGGCCGCTGGCGATGTGATCATGACCGGCACGCCGGCTGGCGTCGGCCCAGTTGTCAAGGGCGACATCATGGAGTGCGGCGTGGATGGCGTCGGCACTTTGACGGTCAAGGTCGTCTGACACCCGAACAGAAATCGGAGATCCGCCTATGCCAGTCTATCGCCTCGGAACGAGAGTGCCCAACCTGCCAGCAGCGGATCGATACTGGATCGCGCCGGATGCCAATGTCATCGGCTCCGTTACCCTGGGTGACGATGTCGGCATCTGGTTCGGCGCGACGTTGCGCGGCGATAACGAGCCAATGACGGTTGGCCGCGGCACGAACATTCAGGAAGGCGTGATGGTGCACAGCGATCCGGGTTTTCCCGCAACGATCGGCAACGACTGCACCATCGGCCACCACGCCATCATCCACGGCTGCACGATCGGCGACAACACCCTGATCGGCATGGGAGCGACAATCCTGAACGGTGCGAAGATCGGCAAAAACTGCCTCGTCGGCGCCAATGCGCTCGTCACCGAGGGGAAGGAGTTCCCCGACAATTCCCTGATCGTCGGTTCCCCTGCCCGCGTCGTCCGCACGCTGGATGAAAAGGCCGCCGAGGGCATCAGAAAGTCAGCAGAAAAATATGTGGCCAACTGGAAGCGCTTTGCCGAAGAACTGGAGCCCGTCTAGGCTGCCCGCCTACCTTCCAGCCTCGTGCTTTTGAGACTAGACTGCACAGGCCTCACAAAGACCACGGATCTCGATCGTCGTCTTTTCGGCCTTGAACTTCTGTCCCTTGACCCAATCGCCAAGGCGATGATCGATCTCGTGATCGTGAAACTCCGTCACCTGGCCGCAGGCGTTGCAGATGGCGAAGGCCACCGTTCCGTGGTGATGGGTGCAGCAATCCGCGCTTGTGTGGGAGCAGGCTACGAAAGCGTTCAGGCTCTCCAACCGGTGGACCAGACCGAACTCGATCAGCTTTTCCAACGCGCGATAAACCTGCAAGGGCGCGCGAAAGCCGCTGTCCCTCAGCTTGTCGAGGATCACATAGGCACTGAGTGGCGCCTGCGAGCGGGACAGCGCGTCGTAGACCAGCGACTGGTTGCGCGTGAGGTTCTTCGCATTCGTATTCATGTTCATCAGTTCACTCCCTGCTCGGCACTGCGCGACCGTCCCGGCACAGGCAAAAGATTCAAGACGAAAAGCAAGACGGCGGCGACGACAATCGACGGGCCGGACGGCGTGTCGTATTGCAGCGATCCCATCAGTCCGCCGATGACGGCGACAGCACCGATGAGCGACGCCAGCACCGCCATGATTTCCGGTGTCGACGAAAAGCGTCTGGCCGTTGCTGCTGGAATGATCAGCAGCGATGTGATCAGCATGATGCCGACGATCTTCATGGCGATGGCAATGACGAGCGCCATCAGCAGCATGAAGAGAAGCTTCGAACGTTCCGGCCGCAGTCCTTCCGCCTCAGCCAGCTCGGCATTGACCGTGGAGGCCAGAAGCGGCTTCCAAAGATAGACGATCGCCAGGAGCACAAGGATTCCGCCACCCCAGACCATCTGAATATCGGTGACCGAGACGGCAAGAATATCGCCGAAGAGAAAGGCGACAAGATCGATCCGCACCCATGTCATGAAGGCAACGATGACGAGACCAAAGGCAAGTGCGGAATGCGACAGGATACCCAGCAGCGCATCCGCCGACAGAGCTTGACGCCGTTGCAGCAAGAGCAACAGCAGAGACACCGCCGCGGCAACGAGAAAGACGCTGACGATCAGGTTCAATTGAAACAGCAGCGAGAGCGCCACACCCAAGAGCGCGGAATGGGCCATCGTATCGCCGAAATAGGCCATGCGCCGCCAGACCACGAAGCAGCCAAGCGGCCCGGCGGTCAGCGCGACGCCGACGCCTGCAAAGATGGCGCGGATGAAGAAGTCGTCAAACATGCTTCACTCCGGGCGCATGGGTCGTGTCATCAGAGCGATGATCGTGGTGATGGCCGCAGCCGCAGGCATCTTCTTGTTCATCATGGGAATGATTATGAGCGTGGACGTGATCATGGGTGTGATCATGCTCATGATGATGCCCGTCATCGGGATGGCAATGGTCCGTCACCGAGCCGTCGGAATGCATGAAGCGTCCATCCGGCAGATGCGTGTGATCATGGTGGTGGCTATAGACTGCCAGCCCCTTGGCAGCCGCACCGCCAAAGAGGCGCATATATTCCGGGCTCTGGCTCACGGCCTGCGGCGTCCCACGGCAGCAGACATGGCCATTCAGGCAAATGACCGTATCGGTCTCCGCCATCACAACGTGCAGATCGTGGGAGATCAGGAGAATGCCGCAGCCGGTGGAATTGCGGATGGTCTTGATAAGATCATAAAGCGCAATCTCTCCGGAAAAATCCACACCCTGAACCGGCTCATCCAGAACAAGCAGATCGGGCTTGCGGGCAATCGCACGCGCCAGAAGCGCACGCTGGAACTCTCCACCGGAAAGATGCTGGACCTCGGCCTTGGCGAGATGCGCGATGCCGGTGGCATTCAACGCCGCGTCAATTTCACGTGGCGGCAGGGCTCCGGTCAGCGTCATCAGCCGCCAGACGGTCAAAGGCATCGTCCAGTCGACGGAAAGCTTTTGCGGCACATAGCCAACCTTCAGGCCAGCCAAACGCTCGACCTTTCCTTCATCCGGCTTCATCACGCCGATCGCCATCTTGGCACTCGTGGACTTGCCAGAGCCATTCGGTCCAATCAGCGTCACGATCTCACCGCGACGGACGGAAAAGTCGACGCCGCGTACCAGCCAACGCCCGCTCCGTCTCACGCCTGCACTGGACAGGGAGACGAGATTTCCGTTGTTTTTGGCCGGAGAATGAAGCATGGGATTTTCCGATTGCGGCTGTTGCACATGGCTATGGCATACGTTATAGCGTTACGCAACTTATGTAATAACATTACACTTCGATACAAGTGGAGCATACCCTATGAAGTCACTCGCCGCCCTCCTCCTCGCCTCTGCCGCCATGATCGGCGCCTCCAATGCCATGGCCGCGCCGAATGTCGTTGTGTCTATCAAGCCGATCCACTCGCTAGTGGCAGCCATCATGGAGGGCGTCGCAGTGCCGCAGGTCATCGTCGATGGCGGTGCATCACCCCACACCTACAGCCTCAAGCCGTCCAATGCCAAAGCGCTCGAAAATGCAGATGTTGTGTTTTGGGTCGGTGACGGACTGGAAAAGTTTCTGGAAAAGCCGCTGGAATCGCTGGCCGGAAAGGCAACAGTCGTCGAACTGGACGACGCGCCTGGCATCGAAAAGCTGAGTTTCCGCGAAGGCGGCCCCTTCGAAGCCCATGACCATGGCGACCATGAAGGTCATGACCATGCGGAGGCCGAGGGCCATAACCATGCTCACGAGGGCGACGATAAGCACGATCACGAGGGTCATGATCATGCGCATGAAGGCGAAAAAGGTCACGACCACGCACATGAGGGTGAGCACGCGCATGCCCATGAGGACGGACACGACCACGGCGAATACGACATGCATCTTTGGCTGGATCCTGCCAATGCAAGGGCCATGGCGACGGAAATCGAAAAGACGCTGATGACCGCCGATCCGGCCAATGCCAAGACCTATCAGGAAAACACCAAGAAGCTGGTCGACAATCTCGACGCGCTCGACAAGGAGCTTGAGGCAACCGTCGCGCCGATCAAGGACAAGCCCTTCATCGTTTTCCATGATGCCTACCAGTATTTCGAACACCGTTACGGTGTGAAGACGGCAGGCTCCATCACCGTCAGCCCTGAAAACATGCCGGGTGCCGACCGCATCAAGCAGATCCAGGCCAAGGTCAAGGAACTCAACGCGACCTGCGTATTTGCTGAACCGCAATTCGAGCCGAAGCTGGTCAACGTCGTAATCGAAGGCACAAACGCCAAATCCGGTACGCTTGATCCGGAGGCCGGCACGCTGGAAGCGGGACCCGATCTCTATTTCAAGCTGATGCGCGGCATCGCCAATTCGCTGAAGAACTGCCTGTCCTGATCTGACGGGAGACAAAGGGCGGCACGGACCGCCCTTCTTTCGGACCATCTATGTAATGTTATAACAAATGAGGTTGTGATATGAAAAAGAAGCTGCCTGTTACAGTTCTGTCCGGCTTTCTCGGAGCCGGCAAAACCACCCTTCTCAATCATATTCTCGGTAATCGCGAGGGACTGCGGGTCGCGGTGATCGTCAACGATATGAGCGAGGTCAACATCGATGCGGCTCTTATTCGCGATGGCGGAGCGAACCTGTCCCGAACGCAGGAGCAGCTGGTCGACATGACCAATGGCTGCATCTGTTGCACGCTGAGAGACGACCTCCTGAACGAGGTCAGGCAATTGGCAGAGCAGGATCGTTTCGATTACCTGCTGATCGAGTCCACCGGCATTGCCGAACCGCTGCCCGTTGCGGCCACATTCGACTTCCGGGACGACAAGGGTGACAGCCTGTCGGATGTCGCGCAGCTTGATACCATGGTCACCGTGGTCGATTGCGCCAATCTGCTGAAGGACTACGGCTCGGCTGACTTTCTGGCGGATCGCGGCGAAACGGCGGGCCAAGGTGACGATCGGACGCTCGTCGATCTCCTGGTCGAACAAATCGAATTTGCCAATGTCGTGGTGCTGAACAAGGTCTCGGCCGCGAGCCCCGCAGAGCTTGATGCTGCCCGCAAGATCGTCGTCGGCCTCAATCCCGACGCACGTCTTGTCGAGGCCGATTTCGGACAAGTCGATTCAGCGGAGATACTCGGCACCGGCCTTTTCGATTTTGCCAAGGCGGAAACGCATCCGCTCTGGTTCAAGGAGTTGCATGGCTTCAAGGACCACATACCGGAAACGGAAGAATACGGCATCCGCTCCTTCGTTTATCGGGCAAAGAGGCCCTTCGACCCCGCCCGCTTCCATGCCTTCATCAACCGCGACTGGCCGGGCGTCATCCGCGCCAAGGGCTTCTTCTGGCTGGCTACGCGGCCCAACCATGTTGGCGAAATCAGCCAGGCGGGCGCCTTGGTGAAAACCGGCAAGATGGGGCTCTGGTGGTCCTCCGTGCCAAAAACACGTTGGCCGGATGATCCGAGCTTCGAGAAGATGCTGGCACCTTACATGGACACTATCTGGGGAGACAGGCGACAAGAGATCGTCTTCATCGGCGCAGACCCCATGAGCGAGGCAGCACTTCGCCATGAACTCGATGCCTGCCTCGTCAATGCCAAAAGCTTTACGCCGGATGCCTGGCAGACCCTGAACGATCCATTCCCCGATTGGAACAGACAGGCAGCCTGACCCTGCAAAAGAAAGCGGGCGCTCGATGCGCCCGCTTTCCTGTTCATTGGTTACCGCGCTGCGGCGAGGCCGATGATCAGGCCGCTGACGGCATTGATCAACAGGAATTGGTTGTCGACGCGCACCCAGCGCTCATTGCGGCGCGGTTCTCTGAGGTGATAGCGGCGATATTCACGACGGTCGACGAAGTGACGTCGCTCGGCCGGCGTCAAACGCTGACCGCGGTCCCAGCGGTGCTTCTTGATGATCACCTTCTTGGTCGTGACAGTCCGTTCGTGAACCCCACGGCGGTCATGCCCGTAGTCATGGCGACCCTGCGCCTGGGCCATCGGCGCTGCGAGAATTGTCGCAGCCAGAAAAACGGTGACGAGCTTTTTCATGGGTGTTTCCTTTCCTGTTATGATGGGATGACCCTACCGCGCCGAGGATGAATGGAAACTGAAGCATGAAATTACAATATCGTAATGTTGACTAGAACTTAGAGGAAGAAATTAAAGTTCACAATCTCTAATGTGACGAGCAAGTCGACGGTGGCCGCTCGGACTAGAATGCCCGAGCGGTGCTCTTGCCTTACTTTTTCAGTTCGGCAGATTTGGCCCAGAGGTTGATATCCGCATCTCGTGCATAGCGATCGATTTCGGCCAGTTCGTCCGCGGTGAAGTCCGGCTTCTCAAGAGCCTTCACGCAATCTTCCACCTGTTCAGGCCGGCTTGCGCCGATCAGTGCAGAGGTGATGTGACCGCCGCGCAGCACCCAGGCAATCGCCATCTGCGCCAGCGTCTGTCTACGCCTTTCGGCGATGGCATTCAGCCCACGTATGTTCTCGATGTTGCGATCATTGAGGAAGGCGGGGTTGAGCGACTTGTTCTGGCTGGCGCGGCTCGCATCCGGCACGCCGTTAAGATACTTCGTCGTCAGCATGCCCTGTGCCAGCGGAGAAAAGACGATGGAGCCGATGCCGAGTTCCTCCAGCGTATCGACTAGGCCGTCCTCCTCGATCCAGCGGTTGATCATCGAATAGCTCGGCTGATGGATGATGCAGGGCGTACCGAGATCTTTCAGGATCGCCGCAGCCTCACGGGTGCGCTGCGAATTATACGACGAGATGCCGACATAGAGCGCCCTGCCCGACCGCACGATGTGATCGAGCGCGCCGCAGGTCTCTTCCAGTGGCGTGTCCGGATCGAAGCGGTGGGAATAGAAGATATCGACATAGTCGAGACCCATGCGCTTCAGGCTCTGGTCGCAGGACGAGATCAGATATTTGCGGCTACCCCATTCGCCATAAGGACCGGGCCACATATTGTAGCCCGCCTTGGAGGAGATGATCAGCTCATCACGATAACCGGCAAAATCGGTTTTGAGGATTTCGCCGAAGGCGCTCTCGGCGCTGCCTGGAGGCGGACCGTAATTGTTCGCAAGATCGAAATGGGTGATGCCGAGATCGAAGGCTTTGCGGCAAATCTCCTGCTTCGTCTTGTGGGAGAAATCGTTGCCGAAATTGTGCCAGAGGCCGAGCGATATGGCCGGAAGCTTCAGGCCGGTGCGGCCGCAATGATTGTACTTCATGGATGCGTAGCGGTTTTCAGCCGGTTGCCAGGCCATGGTTTTCCTCCCTTGTATGGAATTGCTTATCCGCCGCGGAGGCGGCGGATCGTGGTGCAGTTTAGATTAGAAGATCAAAGTCGGCTTTCAAGCCTGTGACTGCGATGTGTACAGATCGAACAGCTTAAACGACGGCTTGGCCGTCTGCGACTTGTCGCTTGGCGAGAAGACGATGCGACGGCTTTCTCCCGCAGCCAGATCGAAGAGGTTGTCAAAATAGCGCCCGGCGATATCGGCTTCCACCATGACAAAAAGCGCAAGACCTTGCGCCTGAACCTCCACCTCGAAGTCACCATTGTCCAGCGCCGTTACCCGATGGCTGAGACCCGATGGTTGCAGATCGAGCGCCTTGTAGGTATCTCGCACGTGATGCCCCTCGCCCAGCATGCCGTTGGAGGCGATGAAATTCCAGGAGAGCAGCGCGCCGGTTGGAATTTGATCCAGGTCGATCTCGGTCAAGAGCGAGGCGGCATCCGGTCCGCAGGTGCCGCTGGCAGATTTCAGCGGAATCCGAACGCCGTCGAGCGCCAGCGCGAAGATGTTCATGTCGATTTCGACGTCATCCAACGTATCGTTGACCATGGAGAAGCGAACCGACTTACCGTCTTCAGACGGAACGGCTGACACGGCGACCGGCTGGAAGAAGCGCCGTGCCGCATAATGAAGGGCTTTCCAGCTACCGCCATAGTCGAGGCTCGACCACGAGGCGACCGGCCAGGTGTCGTTCAGCTGCCAATAGAGCGTGCCCATGCAATGGGGTTTGAGCGAACGCCAATATTCGACGGCCGTCTTGATGGCGAGCGCCTGTTGCACCTGGCTGACATAGACGAAGTTCTCGAAGTCCTTCGGGAAGCGGAAATAGCGGAACATCGTTGCGGCAATGCGCTCATTGCCGCCCGCATTCTTCTGGTGGAGCTCGATCACAGGCGACGCGATGTTCATGTCCTTGTTGTCCGCATAGGTGCGGATAATCGGCATGGACGTATAGGACTGAAAACCGAACTCCGAGCAGAACCGCGGACGCACCGTCCGGTAATCATCGAAGGATTTGTTCTCGTGCCAGACGGACCAGTAATGCATGTCGCCCGAACCATCCGCGTGCCATGCATCGCCATAGTCCAGATAACCGGAGGCCGGGCTTGACGGCCACCAGATGGCCGACGGGGCCGCCTTCCTCAGCGCGCGCTCGATGGTGCGGTTGAGGCGATCATAGGCGACAAGATAGCGGTCGCGATTGTTGCGGGACTCTTCGAACCAGTTAAGCGCTCCAACGAGTTCATTGTCGCCGCACCAGAGCGCGATCGAGGGATGCGAGGCCAGCCGCTTTACCTGGTAATCGACCTCGAGCTCGACATTGTCGAGGAAGTCTTCGGTGCAAGGGTAAAGATTGCAGGCAAACATGAAATCCTGCCATACCATCAGGCCCAACCGGTCGCAGAGATCATAGAACCAGTCCGGCTCGTAGAAGCCACCGCCCCAGACGCGGATCATGTTCATATTGGCTTCGACCGCGGACAGAAGCAGGTCTTCCGTCTTTTCTGCACTTGAGAGCGAAAACAGCGCGTCCGAAGGGATCCAGTTCGCGCCGCGGCAGAAGATCTCACGGCCATTAACGCAAAGCGTAAAACGGCTGCCGGCCTCATCCTTGTCGGTCAAAAGCTCGACTGTGCGCAAGCCGATCTGACGGGTCATCGTCTCGTCTGGCAATTCGACGCTCAGCGTATAGAGCGCCTGCTCGCCGCTGCCTGCCGGCCACCAGAGCTTGGGATTCTCGACGAAGAACACCTGGCGGATGACAGTTTCGCCGGCAGAGACGCCACAATCGAGGCGTAGCCGTTCATCGCCGAGCGACAGATGCACGGGCAGACTGGCAGGCTGGGCGGCATGGAGTGTCACCTCGACATGCAGTTCAACACCGCCATCCTTATGATGCTGCGTGGTCGTGACATGCTCAATGCGCGCTGTCTCAAGCCGGCGCAGCATGATGTTTCCATAAATACCGAGTGGCGCTATCGCGATGTTCCAATCCCAGCCGAAATGGCACTGCGGTTTTCGCAGAAGATTGCCGTTGGGGATGGGTGAGTTGCCCGGGTGATACGGCACATAAAAAGGCTGAGCCGCCTGGCGGTCCGCGCCTGCCTTTATGCTGGAATGGAAATGGATGCGGATGACGTTTTCACCCGGCTGGAGAGCCGAGGACACGTCCGGTCGGTAGCGACGGAAACAATTGTCGGCTGCAAGCACCGGCACATCATTGACGAAGACGACGGCCACCGTGTCGAGATTGTCGATATCGAGATACCAGTCGGCATCGACATCATCGACCGTAAAACGGCGCTCGATGATCCAGTCGCGATGCGCCACCCACTGCACGTCGTTCTCGTTACGGCCAAAGTAGGGATCGGGAATGATCGATGCCTCATGGAGCGCCGTATGGACGTCACCCGGGATCGTTATGGTGGTTGCATGATCACCCTCGGCCGATGCCAGACGCCACTGGCCTGAAAGATCGATAACGAGATCGCTTGCGTAAGTTGATGCCATTTTCACTGCCTTGCTTATTACGCAACGGCCATGGCGTTGCGACTCCATCCACTGTCAGCAATGCGGTCAAAACGAGTCGTCGCTCTTTCCGCAGCCATGAAAAATCAGATCGAGAATTCCTCCGGGCAGAAACGTTATCGTAAAAAACTATGACCGTCACGCCCGAAAAGTTCGATCAACACACATCGGGATTTACGTCAGCCAAGATCAAGCGTAAGAAATCAACATATATTTTGAATATCAGCTAACTAGAAGAGTTTTTTAAGATCATTTGGAAACAAATCATCCCCTTGTTGTCGTCAATATGTCCTACTATCTCCCCTTCTCACACCAACCTTTCAACCTCTCTCACGCCATCCAACCTGCATCGTTTCAGACGCTCCAAGTCACAAGCCGTACCGGTTACGACACCTTGAGCTTTGCAATGGAATAAAACCGCACTACGATGCCCGTCCGGTTATGGGAGGCGGCGGCAAATGAACGATAGCACGGACATAGAAGCAGGCGGCCAAGCGCTTTCGTCCAATGAACGCCCGACGCTGAAGACCATTGCCTATATGACGGGTCTCGGCATCACTACAGTCTCCCGCGCCTTGAAAGACGCACCCGATATCGGGGCGGATACCAAGGAGCGCGTGCGGCGTGTCGCCCGCCAGATCGGCTATCAGCCGAACCGTGCCGGCGTTCGCCTTCGCACCGGAAAGACCAATGTCATTGCGCTGGTTCTCAGCGTCGATGAAGAGTTGATGGGTTTTACCTCGCAGATGGTCTTCGGCATCACCGAGGTTTTGACCAACACACCCTACCATCTTGTCGTCACACCCCACACGCATGCCAAGGACACGATGACCCCAATCCGCTACATTCTGGAGACGGGATCGGCAGATGGCGTCATCATTTCCAAGGTCCGCCCCGAAGATCCACGCGTGCGCCTGATGACCGAGCGCAACATGCCCTTCGCCACCCATGGCAGAAGCAGCATGGGCATCGATCACCCCTTTCATGACTTCGATAACGAAGCCTATGTCTACGAGGCGATGAAGCGCTTAGCCCAGTGCGGCAGGAAACGCGTGGCCGTGCTGCTGCCGCAAAGCCAGTTCTCCTATCACGACTTTGCCCGTCGCGGATTTGAGCGTGGATTGAAAGACTTTGGGATCACTGAGTTCGCCCTGCCCAATATCAACAACGACACGCCTTTGGAGGAGCTGAAGCAGGAAACGGCACGGTTGATGAGCGGCAGCGATGTGCCGGATGGCATCGTGTCGATCAGTGGCAGTTCGACGATTGCGATCGTGGCCGGGATCGAAGCGAGTGGCAAGAAGGTCGGAACGGATGTGGATATCGTGTCGAAACAGTCAGCCGACTTTCTCAACTGGCTCCGACCGGAAATCCATACAATGAACGAGGATATCAAGCTGGCGGGTCGCGAGCTTGCCCGTGCCGTGCTGGCACGCATAGAGGGCAGACCGACGTCAGAACTTCAGACGATCAGCAAGCCCGTCTGGTCCAGCCATACGCCGAAGCTGTAACACACTCGTCAGCCTGTCCTGACCCTCGCCTCGAAAGCCTCGAATGGCCGTACCGCCGATGCCAGATCTTCGGCGATCAAGCCCGGCCCAAGCCTCTGCCCCATCTCCCCATGCAACCAAACGGCCGCAGCGGCAGCTTCGAATGCCGGCACCTGCTGCGCCAAAAGCGCGCCGCAGATACCGGCCAGCACATCGCCAGATCCCGCAGTCGCCAGCGACGAGGGTGCGTTGGTGTTGACGCTTGCCCGACCGTCGGGAGCTGCAATCACCGTATCGGCTCCCTTGTAGATGATGACGGCATTGCTGCATTTGGCAGCGGCTTGCGCCTTTTCGATTTTGCTTAGTGTGGCATCCGCATGAATATCCGGGAACAGTCGTGCAAACTCGCCCTCGTGCGGCGTCATGATCCTGGGCGCGTCTTCGGAAAAGAGCGAAATGAGCTTGAGAGTATCATCCTTGAAGGCCGTAATCCCATCGGCATCGAGCACGAGCGCGCGATCCTTGAGGAGCGCTACGAACGCTCTGGCTTTTTCCAGATCGCCAAAACCAGGCCCGAGAACATAAGTCCCATGGCGTGCGTCTTCAGCCCATTCCCCGAGAGCGTCTCCATCGTCGATCGGTGTCACCATCACCGCCGTGAGTGTCGCCGAAAGAACGGAGATCGCCTCTTGTGGAGCCGCGATCGTCACGATCCCGGCGCCTGCCCGCAAGCCGGACATCGCCGTCATCCGCGCGGCCCCTGTCGAATGGGACGGACCTGCGAAGACCGTCAGATGACCGCGTTTGAACTTGTGCGTCTCCACATCATCATGGACAAGATAACTCTTCCAAAGATCGGGGGAGTTTTCCCATAGAGCTCCAACATTCGCTTCGACGATGCGTCGAGGAATGCCGATATCGAACACCTCCAGCGCACCGCAAAACTCGCGTCCCGGCATCAGCATATGACCCGGCTTCTTTGCCACGAAGGTTACTGTCCGGGCAGCCTTGAATGCAGAGCCGAGGGCAACACCCCGGCGGCCGCAGAGCCCCGAGGGAAGATCAATCGCAATGACTGGTGTTCCTGCGTGCCCCACAGCGCGAATAACCGCAGCAACTTCCGGCGGAACTTCGCGCGAAAGCCCTGCCCCGAAAATCCCGTCGATGACCACGTCGCCATCACGCGGGGTGAATGCGGCGAGCGATTGATTGCCGATATCGCCCGAAACATCGATCCACGCCTCATAAGCCTGCTGGGCGGCACCTTTGAGCTTGACCACATCGCCGAACACGAACACCGCGACATCCGCCCCCGCTTCACGAAGAGCGCGAGCGGCAACAAAACCGTCGCCGCCATTGTTGCCTGCTCCACAAAGCACAGCGTATCGGCGCGCTTCAGGATAGTGCCGCAATGCGCAAGCAGCGACCGCTTGTCCTGCGCGCTCCATCAGCGAGATGATGGAAATCCCGCTGGCTTCAGCGGCGGCATCAATGCGGCTCATAGCAACCGGATCGACCAAACGATATTGAACGGAATGAGTCATAATTCGCACCTCATCGGAAAATGCGGCGAAACGCAACCGGCGCTTTTTAAGGCAAGAAAGAAAGACTAAAAATAAGTCAAATGATCATTTTTTTAGCAACCACACGACATCGGGGCGTGTAGGCTAACGAATTGTAATTGTGGCCGCTTCAGATGAATTCTGCCATATTTGGCGCGGTTGGTGAGCATGTTGTGGACTCAACATGCTCAGACCGCGCGGAATTGTTCCCTTCGACGTCAGATTTCGCAGATTTTTTATCCAAAGCGGCTTCCGATCTGGCACGATACGTGCATTCTTGTGGCGGAGCGGACAGACCGCTTTAACGGGAGAAGCGGAGAGATATTTTCTCATGAAAAAGATCGAAGCGATCATTAAGCCTTTCAAGCTCGATGAAGTGAAGGAAGCCCTTCAGGAAGTCGGCCTCCAGGGAATAACGGTTACGGAAGCCAAGGGCTTTGGTCGTCAAAAAGGCCATACTGAACTTTATCGCGGCGCAGAATATGTCGTCGACTTTCTGCCGAAGGTGAAGGTCGAGGTGGTGCTTGCAGATGAAAATGCGGACGCTGTGATCGAAGCGATTCGCAATGCCGCTCAGACAGGGCGCATCGGCGACGGAAAGATTTTCGTCTCGAATGTGGAAGAAGTTATCCGTATTCGTACGGGTGAAACGGGTGTTGACGCCATTTAAAAAAAGACGAGCCGAAAAAGGCTCATGCTTCACCGGGTTGAACATTACCACTCAAGGAAAATTGCTATGACCACCGCCAATGATATCTTGAAGCAGATTAAGGACAACGATGTAAAATTCGTCGACCTGCGCTTTACAGACCCAAAGGGCAAGCTGCAGCACGTCACCATGGACGTGGCCTGCGTGGACGAGGACATGTTTGCCGACGGCGTCATGTTCGACGGCTCCTCCATCGGAGGATGGAAAGCCATCAACGAGTCCGACATGGTGCTGATGCCGGATCCAGCCACCGTTCATATGGACCCGTTCTTCGCGCAGTCCACCATGGTCATCATCTGCGATATTCTCGATCCGATCTCCGGCGAATCCTACAACCGCGACCCGCGCGGCACGGCCAAGAAGGCTGAAGCCTACCTCAAGGCGTCGGGTATCGGTGACACGGTTTTCGTTGGTCCCGAGCCTGAATTCTTCGTCTTCGACGACGTGAAGTACAAGGCCGATCCCTACAATACCGGCTTCAAGCTCGACTCGTCCGAACTGCCATCCAACGACGATACGGATTACGAGACCGGCAACCTTGGTCACCGTCCGCGCGTCAAGGGTGGCTACTTCCCAGTACCACCTGTCGATAGCCTCCAGGACATGCGTTCCGAGATGCTGACGGTTCTTGGCGAAATGGGCGTGGTCGTTGAAAAGCACCACCACGAGGTCGCCTCTGCGCAGCACGAACTCGGCGTCAAGTTCGACACCCTGGTCTCCAGCGCCGACAAGATGCAGATCTACAAGTATGTGGTCCACCAGGTCGCAAACGCCTACGGCAAAACCGCAACCTTCATGCCGAAGCCCATCTATGGCGACAACGGCTCGGGCATGCACGTTCACCAGTCTATCTGGAAGGGCGGCAAGCCAACCTTCGCAGGCGATGAATATGCCGGCCTCTCCGAGACCTGCCTCTATTACATCGGCGGCATTATCAAGCACGCCAAGGCGATCAACGCCTTCACCAACCCGACGACCAACTCCTACAAGCGTCTGGTCCCGGGCTATGAGGCGCCGGTTCTGCTCGCCTACTCGGCACGCAACCGCTCGGCATCGTGCCGCATTCCGTTCGGCTCCAACCCGAAAGCAAAGCGCGTCGAAGTCCGCTTCCCGGACCCGACCCAGAACCCATATCTCGGCTTCGCCGCCATGCTGATGGCAGGCCTCGACGGCATCAAGAACAAGATCCATCCCGGCAAGCCGATGGACAAGGATCTTTACGACCTGCCGCCAAAGGAACTGAAGAAGATCCCAACGGTCTGCGGCAGCCTGCGCGAAGCGCTCGAAAGCCTCGACAGGGACCGCAAGTTCCTGACCGCTGGTGGCGTGTTCGACGACGACCAGATCGATGCCTTCATCGAACTGAAGATGCAGGAAGTCATGCGTTTCGAAATGACCCCGCACCCTGTCGAATTCGACATGTACTACTCGGCTTAAAGGTTCGCGTGAGGCGCTCTTCGGAGCGCCTCTCTCAAACCTTACGCCATCCTGGCAGGATATATGCCCATCGAACGACTTGAGGCGCCCTGCGGGGCGCCTTTCTCTTTCCAACGAGCAGGTCGCCGATGAGTAGTCTGCTCACATGCGAAAACTGGAAATGCCCATGAGCCCCGCCCCGTCCCCTCGCCTGCGTGACTGGCTGATCTTTCTGGCCGTTCCCTTCTTCTTCTCCAGCAATGTGATATTCGGGCGCGGCATCAGCGGCGAAGTCTCACCCTTTACCACGGCATTTCTGCGTTGGTCGCTATCCACCCTTTTCGTGCTACCCTTCATCCTGGGCGACTGGCGCGCCTGCGTCACCTTCATCCGCAAGAAGACAATGCTCTGGTTTGTGCTCGGCGCGCTTGGCATGGCGGTGTGTGGTGGCGTGGTCTATTGGGGCCTGACAAAAACCTCGGCCGCCAACGGCACGCTGATTTACACCACATCCTCGCTCTTCATCATCATCTTTCAGCGCATCTTCCAGGCTCGACCGATCAGACGGCTTGAACTCATTGGTATGCTCATTGCCTTTGCCGGCGTGGCGGAGATCGTTCTGAAGGGAGATATCTCGCAACTATGGGCATTGAATTTCAACATTGGCGATCTCGCAATCTTGAGCGGCGCCATCGCCTTCGCAATCTACTCCCTGCTGCTGCGTGATCCCGCCGCGCGCGATCTCGCATCGCTGAGCCTCTTTGGCACGATCGCCTTTTCCGGCGCTCTTGTTCTGGCACCACTCGCTGGCATAGAACTTTTCAACGGCGGCCTTTTACCCTCGACGCCGACGGCCTGGGCAAAGATTGGTGGTATCATTCTCTTTGCGTCGATTGCGGCCTTCTACTGCTTCACGCATACGGTCCGCGTGTTCGGACCGGTTACAGCCGGCATTACGCTTTACATGATGCCGCCAGTATCCATCGTCATGGCCGTGTTGTTTCTTGGCGAGACATTCGAACCATATCATGCGGTGGGCATTATACTTGTGACAGGAGGCGTGGTTCTCGCAACGGCACCTTTGGGAAAAATCCGCTGATAGGCGCTTGAGACCGCTACATCTTGATATTTCCGCATCATACCCCAAATTATACGGGGAAAGGATGACATGCCATGAAACAACGAAACGCAAAATTTACGATCGGTGAAGTCGTTCGCCACAAGGTGTTTCCGTTCCGCGGTGTGATATTCGACGTTGATCCCGAATACGCAAATACCGAGGAATGGTGGAACGCGATCCCGGCTGAGATCCGCCCCGACCGCGACCAGCCCTTCTACCACCTGCTGGCGGAAAACGATGAGACGGAATACGTCGCATACGTCTCTGAGCAGAACCTTGTGCATGACGAGAGCGAGCAGCCATTGCGCAATCCGAATATCACCCGGATATTCGACACCACTCCCAATGGTGAACTCAGGCCAAAGTCGGCCATGACGCATTGAGCCAGCAAGCCCCAAAACCCAGACACGAAAAAACCGGCCTCAAACGAAGCCGGTTCTTTTTTTTGATCTCTGCAGATCAGATTAGTTTGCAGGCTTGGCCTTGGCAGCGTCCTGTGCTGCTTCCAGCTTCTTGCGGGCTTCCTCAGCCTTCTTCTGCATGCCTTCCTGCAGCGAACGCTGGCTTTCGGCAAGCTGAGACTGGCTGATCGGCTGGCCGTCATAAGCACCGGTGAAGCCGTTCAGCGCAATCTTGATCGGGTTCGGAGCGCGACGGAAGTTGATCGAGGTGAAGACGACTTCGTTGCCCTTCTTCAGGCTTGCAATCATCGCATCCGTCAGCTGCACTTCAGCGGTGCACTTGTCTGGAAGGCAGACGGCGTAATCGAGCTTCTGGCCCTTGCCGCCATCGATCTGCATGACGACGCCCGGAGGCAGAAGACGTGCAGTCGGGACGGACACCTGAAGGATCTTGCGGTTGACCTTGCCTTCGACGCTGATCAGGCCAACGGCGGTGATCATCTGGCCGTTCTGGGCAAGAACGATATTCTGCACGACGCAAACATCATTGTCTTCCTGCTTGCTGCAGGTCTTGAACCAGCCCAGCGGCGGAGCGCCTGCCGGAGCGGCAGCCTGCTGAGCCTGAGAAACAGCCGGTGCAGACACGGCGCCCAGAGAAAGAACGAGAGCAGACAGGGCCGCCCGGGTGAATGTGTTTGCAGTTTGCATCATAAGAGTTCCGTCTCCTGAATTTATGCGAAGCAGCGCTTCATGTGAGCACCGCTCAACATCGCCGGTATCCGTCTGCCCGTTCCACTGTCGTTTAAATGAGGCAAATGCGTGACCCGAGTGTTTCGGGACTCCTGTTACATCCCGATCGACCTGATATCCAGCATTTCTTTTACTTTTTCCTTGTATCCGACAAGATTTCCATGATCGGATGCCCCTGTCCGCTGTGATAGATTTGCGCGGGAATCAAACAAGACAGGCGATTTGAGTTCAGGTCCCACGACCTTGGAATCAACAGCCCGAATGCGACAGGATAGTGACATGCGAAGCCTTTTGGCGCTCATTCCCGCCCTTCTTATCTCCGGCATGGCGATGGCTGAACCGCTTCACGGCATTTCGATGCATGGCAAACCCGCCCTGCCGGCGGACTTCAAGAACCTTCCTTATGTCAATCCGGACGTCAAGAAAGGCGGACGCGTCTCCTACGGCGTCGTCGGCACATTCGATGCGCTCAATCCCTTCGTTTTGAAGGGTATGCGCACCACCGCGCGTGGCGTTTGGGACCCGGAATTCGGCAATCTTCTTTATGAACCGCTGATGCAGCGCTCCCATGACGAGCCCTTCACCCTATACGGCCTGCTGGCGGAAAGCGCCGAATGGGACGATGAGCGAACCTACATCCAATTCAACCTCAATCCGAAAGCCCACTGGCAGGATGGCAAGCCCGTCACGCCGGAAGATGTGATCTTCAGCTTCAATCTTTTGAAGGAAAAGGGTCGTCCGCCTTTCGACAGCCGCCTGAATGGCGTTGCCAAGATGGAAAAGGTGGGCGAGCGCAGCGTTCGCTTCACCTTCAATGAAAAAGCCAATCGCGAGACACCTCTCATCCTGGCATCCTCCACGCCGATCCTGCCCGCCCACGCCATCGATGCCAAAACCTTCGAGCAGGCAGGCCTCGGGCCGGTGATCGGCTCCGGTCCCTATCGAATCAAGACCCTGCGACCTGGCGAACAGATCGTCTGGGAACGGGACAAGAATTATTGGGGCAAGGATATTCCCTCGAAGATCGGTTTCGATAATTACGACGAGATCAGCGTCACCTACTTCCTGCAGGTGACGACGATGTTCGAAGCCTTCAAGAAGGGCGATATCGACATCTATCCGGAAGGCGATGCAATCAACGGTACCTCTGATACCTCCCACTGGGGCCAGGCTTATAATTTCCCGGCGGTTCAGCGGGGCGACATCTCGAAAGATGTTTTCGAACCGGGCCTACCGTCTGGCATGTTCGGTCTGGTCTTCAACACCCGTCGCCCTATGTTTGCCGACGAGAAGGTGCGTGAGGGACTGTCCTACGTGCTCGATTTCGAGTGGATGAACCGAAACATTCTCGGTGGCGCCTTCAAGCGAACCCAAAGCTACTGGCAGAACTCCAAGCTCGGTGCCTATGGCAACCCGGCCAACGAAAAGGAATTGGCGCTGCTCGGCGACGCCGCAAAGCGTCTGCCGCCGGAGATCCTGGCAGGCACCTACGAAATGCCGACGACCGACGGAACGGGCGCAGATCGCACCGTCCTGAAGAAAGCCGTCTCCAAGCTCGGTGAGGCTGGCTTGACCATCAAGAACGGCAAGATGGTCGATAAGGATGGCAGGCCGCTGAGCTTCGAGCTCATGACGCAAAACCCTGCTCAGGAGCGTATTGCGCTTGCCTACCAGCGTTCTCTGAAGCTGATCGGCGTCGATATGGCGATCCGCTCCGTGGATGACGGGCAGTATCAATCCCGCTCGAATAGCTTCGATTATGACATGATCATCCGTTCCTTCCCGTCGTCCTTGTCGCCGGGTGCAGAACAGATCAATCGCTGGGGCTCGGTCTCGAAAAATGCCAACGGCAGTTTCAATTATGCCGGCGTTGCGGACCCGGATGTCGACCGGATGATCGAGGCCTTGCTGCAGGCCCGTGAGACGGAAGATTTCGAGGTTGCCGTGCGCGCCTATGATCGGCTTCTGACGGCTGGCCACTATGTGATTCCGCTCTACTATATCGGTGCACAATGGGTAGCCCGCTGGAAATATATCGACCGGCCGGAGAAGACCCCGCTCACCGGAAACCAGAAGCAGACATGGTGGGACGCGCGCGCGCAGTAGAAGGCTTGCGCCGCTCCACCAGTGACGGTTCCCTTTTGGTAACGCCTTGTGCCGTAAGCACAGACTATCTAGATGAGGCGTTATTCAAACACAGGAAGGAACAGCACCATGCAACGCATTGTCATCGACATCGTCTCGGACATGGTGTGTCCCTGGTGCTATCTCGGAAAAGCGCGTCTCGATCTGGCCCTGGCTGAAGTTCAGGACGAAGTCAGCGTCGACATCAACTGGCGTCCATATCAGTTGAACCCGGATTATCCGCCGGAAGGAGTCGATCAGAAAGTCGAGTTGGAAAAGAAACTCGGCGGCAAGGATCGCGTCGAACAGGCCCATAAGATGCTCACCGAACTCGGTCGTGAAGTGGGTATTGCCTATGATTTCGAGGCGATCAAAATCGGTCCGAACACGCTTGACGCGCACCGGCTTTCGCTCTGGGCGCATGCCGAGGACCGCGCGCTTCAGGACAGAATCGTCACGGCACTGTTCAAGGCAAACTTCGAAGAAGGCCGCAATATCGGCGATCATGCCGTGCTGATCGACGTCGCAGGTAAATGCGGTATGGACCGCGAACTCGTATCCCGCCTACTGGCGTCAGATGCTGATAAGGATACGATCAAGGCCGAGATTGATGCGGCGCAGCAAATGGGCGTTTCCGGGGTCCCGTTCTTTATCCTGGATCAGAAATACGCCGTCAGCGGCGCACAAACGCCGGACGTGCTTATTAATGCACTGCGGGATATTGCCAAAATGAAAGCGGAAGAGCATAGGGCAATGAACTGATCGCAGCGCCCGAAATGGCGTGAGTAGCGCCTCGTCGCCGCTGCGATTTTCGACCCAGTAATCCAGCGGTGATTTCGTGCCAGACAGCAGGTTGAAGGGCATATTGCTCGCCTTTGCCGCCTTCGCGGCCTATGCTTTCAGCGATGCAAGCGTAAAACTTATCGACGGGCAACTCCCACCCGTCGAATCGGGCTTCTTCGGAGCGTTCTTCGGGCTGCTCGCACTCCCCTTCATCCGCAAGCGTCACGATGCCTGGACAGATATCGTCCGCACGACGAACCGGTCTCTCTGGCTTTTGCGGTTCTTTGCCACCGGTGCCAGCACCATCGGCAGCGTCGTCGCATTTACCCATCTTGCCATGGCGGAAGCCTTTGCCCTGATTTTCCTCCTGCCCTCCTTCGTCACCATCATGTCGGTCATCTTTCTAAAGGAGCAGGTCGGCATCAAGCGGTGGTCGGCGGTCATCATCGGCTTCGCCGGCGTTCTCATCATCTTGAGACCGGGCTTCCGCGAACTCTCCATCGGTCATCTCGGGGCGATCATTGGCGGCATGGGCGGGGCGATCTCCATCGTCATCTTCCGCGCGATCGGGCCACGGGAAAAGAACATCTCGCTTTATGGAGCGGGCCTGCTTGGCTGCCTTGCTGTCTGCGGCGTGTTGATGATTCCCACCTTCACGCTTCCGAACGCCGAACAATGGCTGATGCTGGCTGGCTACGGCCTGCTGGCGGCGCTTGCCAATGTCCTCATCATGTATGCCGCGCAATATGCGCCCGCAGCGGTGATCGGCCCGACGCAGTACAGCCAAATGCTCTGGGCCATTCTTTTCGGATACCTGATCTTCGGCGACAGGATAGACGGCTGGATGCTCGTCGGCATCGCACTGATCGTGGGCTCTGGCCTGCTGACGCTGATGCGCGAAAAACAGCGGAACGTGCCACTGCCAAACTCTGTTGCTGCATCGGACCAGAATGTAACGGCCGTTATGTTGCCGGATGAAAAAACGGAGGCGGGCCGATAGTCGGCCCGCCCCGTTTATAACCACTTGATTGAAAAATTTTATTTATTTTCGTCTTACAATATCAGCTCACATCAACAGCAATATCATTCACATCAATCGCAGACACGGACGCGATACATGTCGCCAAATCCGTCCTGACGCCATGCAACATGGCAACGGGGATAGACGGGCTCGTAAACGACAGGGGGCGGGCCGTAATAGGTGGGTTCGGCGTAAACAGGCGTGCCATAAACCGGCCTGTCATGCGCAGCAGACAGCAATGCGCCGCCTACGAGTGTACCAGCAATACCGGCGGCAAGGCCGCGGCCGAAATTGTTGCGTGCTTCAGCTTGGCTGGTGGTGGCAATTGTGGTGCCCGCAATTGTCAAAGCAACCAGACCAGCGGTGACAAATCTGTTCTTCAATGTCCACATAGTCCTGCTCCTTAAAATCTGTCAGCACATCGTCCTGTGCTGATGAGGATGAGACTACGCCCCGGAAGACTACCGATACATGTCCGTTTGATTAATTCCCTGTAAGGAATCTCAAGGACGCGATTTTTCTTACTTGCGTCAGGATTTCGCCAGTTCCGCAAGCTGTGTCATGATCATCGCCGCGCCGGCCAGGCGCTTTTCAGGCGTCGGCAGATCGCGGGTGAGGAACACGCTGTGGTCAGGCCTGATCTTTGCCATGGAGCCCTGCTTGGCGATGTAGCCAACGAGTGCCGCCGGGTTCGGGAACTCCTTGTTGCGGAACTGCACGACGACGCCCTTCGGACCGGCATCCAGCTTCTCGACATTGGCGGTACGGCAGAGCGACTTGACGTAAACGATCTTCAAGAGATGCTGCACTTCCTTCGGCAGCGGCCCGAAGCGGTCGATCATTTCCGCGCCGAAGCCGTCGATCTCGTTGAGGTCCGTCAATTCGCCCAGGCGACGGTAAAGCCCCATGCGCAGGTGCAGGTCAGGCACATAGCTTTCCGGAATCATCACGGAGGTACCGACGGAGATTTGTGGCGACCAGCCGGTGTCGATAACGTCGTCCTCGCCCTTCACCTCGGCAACCGCTTCTTCCAGCATCTGCTGGTAAAGCTCGAAACCGACTTCCTTGATATGGCCGGATTGCTCTTCGCCAAGCAGATTGCCGGCACCGCGAATATCGAGATCGTGGCTGGCAAGCTGGAAGCCCGCACCGAGCGTGTCGAGCGACTGAAGCACCTTCAACCGGCGCTCGGCCATCGTCGTCAGCACCTTGTTGACCGGCAGCGTGAAGAGCGCAAAGGCGCGAACCTTGGAACGCCCGACACGACCACGTAGCTGATAGAGCTGTGCCAGACCGAACATGTCCGCGCGGTGGACGATCAGCGTATTGGCGGTCGGCACGTCGAGACCGGATTCAACGATGGTGGTGGACAGAAGCACATCATATTTGCCGTCATAGAAAGCATTCATGATGTCTTCCAATTCCCCCGCCGGCATCTGCCCATGGGCAACTGCGACCTTCAGCTCGGGCACATCCGATTGCAGGAAGGCTTGAATGTCCGCCAGATCGGCCAGACGCGGGCAGACATAGAAGCTCTGCCCGCCGCGATAATGCTCGCGCATCAAAGTTTCGCGGATGACAAGTGGATCGAAAGGCGAAATGAAGGTGCGAACCGCCATGCGGTCGACCGGCGGCGTGGTGATCAACGACAGTTCGCGCACACCCGTCATTGCCAATTGCAAGGTGCGGGGGATTGGCGTTGCGGATAGTGTCAGAACGTGAACATCGCTCTTCAACTCCTTCAGCCGCTCCTTGTGCTTGACGCCAAAATGCTGCTCTTCGTCGATGATCAGAAGGCCGAGATTGGCGAAGGTGATCCCCTGCCCCAGAAGCGCATGCGTGCCGACAACGATATCGGTCTTGCCTTCCGCTACTTCCTTCTTGACGAGATTGAGCTCCTTCGCGCCGACCAGGCGCGACGCCTGCTGTACGCGGATCGGAAGTCCACGGAAACGCTCTGAGAAGGTGCGGAAATGCTGACGTGCCAGAAGCGTGGTCGGCACGACGACGGCCACTTGAACGCCATTCATGGCCGCAAGGAAGGCCGCGCGCAGCGCCACTTCCGTCTTGCCGAAGCCCACATCGCCGCAGATCAGGCGGTCCATGGGCCGGCCGGCACCAAGATCGTCCCGGATCGAGTCGATGGCATTCATCTGATCTTCAGTTTCCTCATAGGGGAAACGCGCGGCAAACTCGTCGTAGAGGCCATCGGGTGCCGTCAAAACCGGCGCCTGGCGCACGAGACGAGCGGCAGCAATCCGAATGAGATCGCCTGCCATATCGAGGAGGCGTTTCTTGAGCTTCGCCTTGCGCATCTGCCATGCGCCGCCGCCAAGCTTGTCAAGCTGGGCTTCCGCCGCATCCGAACCGTATCGGGACAGAAGATCGATATTCTCGACCGGCAGGAACAGCTTGGCATCGTCGGCGTAATGCAGTTCAAGGCAGTCACGCGGAGCACCGGCGGCCTCGATGGTGCGGAGCCCGACGAAGCGACCGATACCATGTTCGGCATGCACGACGAGCGATCCTTCGTCCAGTCCCGCTACTTCCGAAATGAAGTCGGCACCGCGCTTGCGGCGTTTGGAGCGGCGCACCATGCGGTCGCCAAGGATGTCCTGTTCGCCGATAATGGCGAGATTGCTCGTACCGAGGGTCGTCTCAAAACCGGCTTCGAGGCTGAGAACCGCCGATGCCGCCTCGCCCTTTGCGAGTTTCTCGATCTCTTTGAGTGATGAGATCGGCTTGATTTTTTCAAGCCCGTGCTCGTTCAAAACCTGCAAGAGGCGGTCCAGCGACCCTTCCGACCAACCGGTAATCAGAACCTTCCAGCCCTTGGACCGGCGCTCGGCAATGTGTTTGACTGCCAGATCAAAGACATTGACGCGGTCTTCGCTGCCGCCTTCGGCCGGAGGCTTTGCCCAGCGAGGACCCACATGTGCATCGAGAGTGGCCACTGGCCTGTCGTTGGAGTCCTGCTCATTGAAGGGCGTCAGGCGCACGGCATTGACGGCGTTCAGCGCCTCATCGAAGCTCTTGCCGCCGAGGTAGAGTTGGCTGGGTGACACCGGCTTGTAAGGCGCGCCCTGCGTGGCACCCTTGGTCTGGCCGGAATTGCGCCGCGCCTCGAAGTAATCATGCACGAGCTTGGAGCGCTCGACAGCCGCCTCGCGCGCGTTGTGATCGGTGACGATGCGGAAGCCTTGCAGATAGTCGAATGCGGTTTCCAGCTTCTCGTAGAAGAGCGGCAGCCAGTGCTCCATGCCGGCATAACGTCGGCCTTCCGAGACAGCCTGATAGAGTGAATCGTCACGGGTGGCGGCGCCGAAGAGCGACAGATAATTCTTGCGGAAGCGGCTGATCGTATCCGGCGTCAGCGTCACTTCACTCATCGGGCTGAGATCGAGCGAGCGGGCCTGGCCAATGGTGCGCTGGCTGGCGGGATCGAAGGTGCGTATGCTCTCCAGCGTATCGCCGAAGAAATCAAGACGCACCGGCTCTTCCGTGCCGGGAACGAAGACATCGAGAATACCGCCGCGCACGGCAAATTCGCCGACCTCGCGAACCGTCGCAACACGGTCGAAACCGTTACGCTCCAGACGCGCGGCGATCTCTTCCATGCGGATCTGATTACCCGGCTTGGCGGAGAAAGCCAGACTCTCGATGACATCGCGCGGCGCCATCTTTTGCAGCATCGCATTGACCGTGACGAGCACGATGGCCGGATGCGGCTTCTTTTGATGCTGGATGAGGCCGGAAAGCGCTGCCAGCCGGCGCGCGGAAGTATCCGCACTCGGGGACACGCGGTCGTAGGGAAGGCAGTCCCACGCGGGCAACGTCAGAACCGGAATGTCCGGGGCCACGAACCCAAGGATCTGCTCGAGATCTGCAACGCGGTGTCCGTCCGATACGACATAGGCAACGGATGTTCGACCGCGCGCCATATCTGCCAGGAGAAGCGCCTCCACTCCGGACGGCACATTTCCAATGGTCAGCGGCGTATCGGCCGATGCCACCAGCTTCACATCAATCCCGGCGATCATAAATCAGGCTTTCGTTGTCTCGGATGTGACCGGATCGAAGTCCGGGCGATAAGAGGCGATTTTCATGAAGAGAGGCGTCTGGAATTTTTCAGGGATCGGCAGAGCGCCCGTCACCATCTTGACGAGGTCGTTGTCCTCCTCAGCCATGATCACTTCCAGCTCGTCGAGTTCTGCATCTGAAAGATCGCCGATATTGTCTTCGGCGAACTGGCCCAAAACCAGATCCATTTCGCGAATGCCGCGGTGCCAACAGCGATAGAGAATCCGCCGGCGTCTCGGTTCGAGGTCGGCACTCGTGCGCACCAGTCCAGTCATCGCAGTCACCTGTTTGTTGGAAATTCAACAAATTGTTGATTTTCGTTCTCCTATAGAACAGGACAGGAACGCTTGGGAACCGCTATTTGTGCAAATATGCGGCACAGGGCATAAAAACTGCCGGTGATAAACGCGCTTTATCGGTGTCGCGCTATTGCAATGGGGACAGCCTTCCCCGATTTTGCAGCCCATGCGCCCCGCCATACTCGATCCCCTGTTTGCCACAGTCTCTTCGCTTGCCGGCGTCGGGCCGAAGCTTGCCGATCTGTTGGCAAAACTTTTGGGCCGCGAGAACGCCGAAGACACCCGCGTTATCGATCTGCTGTTTCATGCGCCGTCCAATATCATCGACCGGCGTAACCGCCCGGGCATCGCGCTTGCACCGCAGGGCGCCATTGTCACCATTCAGGGACGCATCGACCGGCACCAGCCTGCGCCGCCCGGCAATCGCTCGGCACCCTATCGTGTCTTCCTGCATGACGAGACAGGCGAACTGGCGCTGACCTTCTTCCGCGCGCGCGGCGACTGGCTATCAAAGGCGCTTCCTGTCGATGAAGAGGTGATGGTCAGCGGCAAGATCGACTGGTTCAATGGCCGCGCCTCCATGGTTCATCCGGATTTCATGGTGAAGGTCTCGGAGGCCGACAATCTGCCGCTGGTCGAAGCCGTCTATCCGATGACGGCCGGTCTTTCGCCCAAGATATTGAAGCGTTCCATCGATAGCGCGTTGCAGCGCCTGCCGGTCTTCCCCGAATGGATCGACGAGACGCTTGCCACACGCCAAAGCTTCCCGCATGTGGCCGATGCCTTCCGCGATTTGCACGATCCACGCGACACTGTCGATATCGATCCGCAGGCCCCTGCCCGCCGCAGGCTTGCCTATGACGAGTTCCTGGCCGGACAGCTTTCGTTGGCACTGGTCCGACAGAGACTGCGCAAGGTCGCGGGTCAGCCGATCCGCGCCAAGGGAGATTATGCAGCGCGCATTCTGGCAGGCCTGCCCTTTTCGCTGACCGCAAGCCAGAACGCTGCGGTGAAGGATATTCTGACCGACATGGCAGGCGAAGACCGCATGCTCCGCCTGCTTCAGGGCGATGTCGGCGCGGGCAAGACGCTGGTGGCCCTGATGGCGATGGCAACGGCTGTGGAGGCCGGTGGCCAGGCCGTACTGATGGCGCCGACGGAAATTCTGGCGCGCCAGCATTTTGCAACGATGACGAAGTACGCCGCCGCCGCCGGCATCTCCTGCGAGGTTCTGACGGGCAGAACCAAGGGCAAGGAGCGCCGCGAAATCGAGGAGCGCATCGCATTCGGCGAAGCACAGATCGTGATTGGCACGCACGCCCTGTTTCAGGACAGCGTGTCCTACAAGAACCTCGTTCTTGCGGTGGTGGATGAGCAGCATCGCTTCGGCGTGCATCAACGCCTTCGTCTCACCGCCAAGGGCATCACGCCGCATATGCTGGTCATGACGGCAACACCCATTCCCCGCACGCTGGTTCTCGCCGCCTTCGGCGATATGGATGTCTCCAAGCTGACTGAAAAGCCCGCAGGCCGAAAGCCGATCCAGACGGTGACCATTCCCAATGAGCGGATCGGGGACATCGTCGACCGGCTGCGCAGCGCTTTGGCAGAGGGCAAGAAGGCCTACTGGATTTGCCCTCTGGTCGAGGAATCGGAGGAATCGGATCTCATGTCGGCAGAGGAACGACATGCGGTGCTCTCGCAGTCCTTGCGCGCCAATATCGGCCTCATCCATGGGCGGATGAGCGGGCCTGAGAAAGATGCTGCGATGCTTGCCTTCAAAAGCGGCGAAACGCGCCTGCTTGTGGCAACCACTGTCGTCGAAGTGGGCGTGGATGTGCCGGATGCCACGATCATGGTCATCGAGCACGCCGAGCGTTTCGGCCTTGCCCAACTTCACCAGCTGCGCGGTCGTGTCGGACGTGGCGACGAGGCCTCCACCTGCATATTGCTGTACAAGGGTCCGCTCAGCGAGAACGGCAAGGCGCGGCTCTCTATCCTGCGCGATAGCGAGGACGGCTTCCTGATTGCCGAAGAGGATCTGAAGCTGCGCGGCGAAGGAGAACTCCTCGGCACCCGCCAATCCGGCACGCCGGGCTTTCGCATAGCGAGCCTCGAGGCGCATGCCGATTTGCTGGAGATCGCCCGCAAGGATGCAGCCTATATGATAGAAAAAGACGCCGAGCTTGTGAGCGAGCGCGGCAAGAACCTCAGAACCCTGCTTTATCTCCATCGCAGGGACGAAGCCATCCGCTTCCTCCACGCAGGCTGATACACTCATGACAATCACACCCAACCCGCCACCGGCCTTCCAGAAGGGCTTTGCCCTGTGTTCGCCTGAAAACATTCTTCAACCGAAGACCTTCGCCAAGAGCGAGAAGAAGGCGATCGCAAAAGGCTTTAAGAAGCCCGGCCGCAAGCAAGCCTGGGCAGACGCTCTGGAACAGGGCTGGAGCGTCAGGCTCGTCTATATGCGCCTCTTCGTGCCCGTGTTTCATTCCACCACGTCCGGCGCGCAGGAATTCGAAGAGATCGACGACGATTGATATGCGTAAAAGAGCCGCGCCGAATGTTTTCGGCGCGGCTCTTTTTATGCGTAGATTCAAAAAGGTAAAGCGTTCTTTGTGCGTCCAATTAGGACGCACGGCGCTTTAGCGCTTGGCAACGCCCGGCAGCGTCACGCGGAACACCTGGAACATGGTGTCCACATCCGCATCACCTTCCGCCTTGTAAGACTTCCCAACCTGGAAACCGTCTTGCGTCAGGAAGTCGTTGTCATTGGCGACGAAGAGGAAATAATCATCCGGTGCGGAAGCATCGAGGACGCTTGCAATCGACATGGCCTCCCACTTCTCCGACAGGTTGTTCTTGTCGTTCGCGGCGCCATTGTGCAGGCCGAAGCGGGCAAGGTCCTTGGCGTCGTTGAGATCGATGAAGTCATGCAGAGCGGCTGGCTTGATGGCGCTATCCAGTACACCCTTGGGCGCAACCGGCTTCACATCGTCGAATTCGCCACCGGCGATGTCCGTCGCGCCGGAGAGATCCACGAGTTCTATTCTGCGGTAGACCGATGTATCGCCCTTCATGCCCTGACCATTGTTGCTGTCACGCGCCAGCATCAGGAATGCCTTGTCCGACAAAGCCAGGATTTCGCTCTGTGCTGCGACAAGCTTCTTATCCTTGCCCTCGAACTTCGGCAGCGGCACGACATATTCATGCACGAGCTTCAGGTGATCGACATCGCTCGCATCATAGACAAGTGCGCGGGTGTGATCGCGGGTCGATGAGGAATCGCCGCCATCCTGACGGGTTGCCGATTGCAAAACGGCGATGAGGTATTTGCCATCCGGGGTCAGCGACATGCCTTCCAGACCCTGATTGTTCTGGCGCCCAGTTTCGGGGTCCTTCGGATCGGGCTTCTTACCGCCTTCGCCAACGTTGTTGGAAGAGAAGTTGATCTCACCCTTGCGCATCGGCAGCAGCGCCTTGGGCGGTTGCGTGGCCGAGATCATCTTACCGTCGGCAGAGAAGTGATAGATATACGGGCCGTACTCGTCGCTGATGAGGAACGAGCCGTCGGCCAGACGCACCACCGCCTCGGCATCGAGAGAGACTTTGCCTGTAGACGCGAAAGGCAGCACAGGTGTGGCGCCGCTCGCCGGACGGGTACCGGCCTCAGGATCGAGGCCCGTCATGTTCTTGCCCTGCTCATCGGTCAAAAGCAGCGTATCGGCAAGCGTTGCCTGAACACCCGTCTGCTGCTTGTCCGCAGCCACATCACCGCCCGTTGCGGGCATCAGCGTCACATCGATCTTGTTGATACGGGCATTGTAGTCCGTCGTTCCTTCGACATTGTAGCCACGGTCCGGCAGCAGCCAGAGGGAACCGCGATAGCCATCGCCTTCCTTCTTCCAGCTGGTGACATCGATCGCCATGCCCGAGCCGGAGCCAAAGGTTTCGCCGAACTTGTCGCGCTGGCTGGCGGGGATACGACCAACGGCGACCAAGCCCTTGCTCGCGTAGCTGACGCCGTTTGCAGCAGCGGTGGTTTCAGCCATCACGGCAGCAGGAAACATGAAAATCGATGCCGCCAAGGCGGCAGCAAGCCGGCGAGAGGCAGAAGAACGGAATGATGTCATGGAACGGTATCCTTGAGAAAACAAAGAAAGACGAAGTCTTCGACACAGCATGTAGCGCGGGCGCACCGTGTTCCGGTTCGTGAAGAAGCCTGCTCCCTGGTACCTGTCTCTAAGATCGATCCATGACACTTGCATGACGGCTGAGGTTTATGGCGTTAGCGAGCTTAGACGAGCTTTCGGTCGCCGGCCGCAAACTTTGCCTTGAGAAGGCATTCGTCATATTCGGACTGCGCGGTGGAATCGAAGACAATCCCGCCACCGACATTGAAGGTCGCGCGCCCATCGTCGAAAAGGGTGATGGTGCGGATCGCGACCGAAAACCGCATGTCACCCTTTGGTGAAATCATGCCGATCGCGCCGCAATAGACGTCGCGAGGCCCGACCTCCAGGTCATGCAATATCTCCATCGCCCGCATCTTCGGTGCTCCTGTTACCGAGCCGCAGGGAAAGAGTGCTGCAAAAATGTCGGCGATCGTCATGTCCGGCAGGAGCTTTGCGCGCACATGGCTGACCATCTGGTGCACGGTCGGATAGGTCTCGATTTCGAAGAGCTTTGGCACATCCAGAGTACCGACTTCTGTGATCCGCGAAATGTCGTTGCGCAGCAGATCGACGATCATGCGGTTTTCTGCGAGCGTCTTCTCGTCCTTGCCCATAGCGGAAATGATTGCTGCATCCTCATCAGCCGACGCTCCGCGCTTGACCGTACCCTTCATCGGATGGGTCTCGATCCAGCTGTCCGCATTGACGGAGAAGAAGAGTTCCGGCGAACGTGAAAGGATGACGGGTCCGTCCAGGTGAACCAGCGCACCGTATTTGACTGGCTGTCGCTCGATCAGAGACCAGAAGGCGAGAAGCGGATCTCCATGCCACCGACCAGTGACAGGCATGGTAAGGTTAGCCTGGTAACAATCTCCTTGGCGGAGATGCTGATGCAGTCGATTGAACTGTTTCTCGTAGTCAGCAAAGGTCCATGACGCCGTGAGATCGCTCAAAAAATCGTCAGGCGCCATAAGTTTCAATGGCTTGGATGCCGCACTTGTATCACCGGATGGTGACGAAAACACACCAAAGCACAATAGCGGGCAAGCCCGATCTTGCTCTGCGAGAGGCCTCAGCTTGGGCTCGAAAAGGTATCCTGCCTCATAGGACATATAGCCGGCTAAATATTTTCCGCTTGTTCTGGCGGCCTGCATTCTTTCAAGCGCGGGAAAGACGTCGCTGGCCTCATGCGCAACGATAATCTCCTCCGGCTCCGTAAACAGCGTCACGGTGCCGGTCGTATCGTCACGAAAAAGAACGTAAGGCGCATCTAGCATTCAGCTATCCGATGATGGTTGTCACACCGGATCGATATCGCCTTTCGCCCACATTTCAATGGTCTCCGCATAGAAATCCGGAAAGCGACCTTCTTCGATCGATTTGCGAATCCCCTGCATCAACTCCTGATAATAGGCGAGATTGTGCCAGGATAGAAGCATGCCGCCCAGCGCTTCGTTGGACCGAACCAGGTGGTGCAGATAGGCGCGCGAATAATCGCGCGATGCCGGGCAGTTGGACTGCTCGTCCAACGGACGCATGTCTTCCGCGTGACGGGCGTTGCGGATATTCACCCTGCCTCGGCGGGTAAAGGCAAGGCCATGACGACCGGAGCGGGTCGGCATCACGCAATCGAACATGTCGATGCCGCGTGCCACGGATTTCAAGATATCGTCCGGCGTGCCGACGCCCATCAGGTAGCGCGGCTTTTCGGTCGGCAGAACCGGCAGCGTCGTATCGAGCATGGCAAGCATCACATCCTGTGGCTCGCCCACCGCAAGACCACCCACGGCATAGCCCTTGAGATCAAGCTGCTTCAGCCCTTCGGCGGAACGAATACGCAGGTCCGGCTGGTCGCCACCTTGAACGATGCCAAACATCGCCTTACCCGGCTGCTCGCCAAAGGCGACCCGGCAGCGTTCCGCCCAGCGCAAAGACATTTCCATCGCGCGTTCGATTTCCTTGCGCTCGGCAGGAAGCGCCACGCATTCATCGAGCTGCATTTGGATATCCGAATCGAGCAACCCCTGAATCTCGATGGAGCGCTCCGGCGACATGTGATGAAGTGAGCCATCGACATGGCTCTTGAAGGTCACGCCCTTCTCATCCAGCTTGCGCAGGCCAGACAGCGACATCACCTGGAAGCCGCCACTGTCTGTCAGGATCGGATGCGGCCAGCGGATCAGCTCATGCAGGCCGCCGAGACGTGCCACGCGCTCCGCGCCGGGCCGCAGCATCAGGTGATAGGTGTTGCCGAGAATGATATCGGCGCCAAGCTCGCGGACCTGATCGAGATACATGGCCTTGACGGTGCCGACGGTGCCAACCGGCATGAAGGCGGGCGTGCGGATGACGCCGCGCGGCATCGCAACTTCGCCAAGACGCGCGCCGCCGCTGGTTGCTTTAAGGGTGAAGGTGAAATTCTCGTGCATCAGACTTTCCGGAACAGCAGGCTGGAATCGCCATAGGAATAGAAGCGGTAGCCGGTTTCGATGGCGTGAGCATAGGCAGCCCTCATCGTCTCCAGCCCGCAGAAAGCCGAAACCAGCATGAAGAGCGTGGATTTCGGCAGGTGAAAATTGGTCATCAGAATATCGACCGCTTTGAAGCGGTAGCCGGGCGTGATGAAGATACCGGTGGCGCCGGACCATGGACGTATCTGCCCGTCATCACCAGCCGCACTCTCGATCAGCCGCAGCGATGTGGTGCCGACACAGACGATGCGCCCGCCCCTTGCCTTCACCGCGTTCAGCTTCTGCGCGGTCTCATCCGAGACACAACCGATCTCCAGATGCATCTTGTGATCATTGGTATCATCTGCCTTGACCGGCAAGAACGTCCCCGCTCCGACATGCAGTGTGACGAAATGGCGCTCGACCCCAGCCTTATCCAGCGCGTCGAAGAGTGCCGGGGTGAAATGCAGACCCGCGGTCGGTGCGGCAACGGCGCCTTTTTCGCGGGCATAGATGGTCTGGTAATCCGTCTGGTCCTGCGCATCTTCGGCGCGTTTCGCGGCGATGTAGGGCGGCAGCGGGATATGGCCGACAGAAGCAATGGCCTCATCCAGCACCGGTCCGGAGACGTCGAAGAGCAGCGTGATTTCGCCCTCGTCGCCCTTTTCCTCGACCGTCGCTTCCAGGAAAGCGAGACCGCAGGCATTGTCGCGCTCATAACCGAAGCGGATGCGATCGCCTGCCTTGATGCGCTTGCCCGGCCGCGCAAAGGCCTTCCATCGGCTGGCACCGGCACGCATGTGAAGCGTTGCCGAAACCGGTGTCTCCTGCGCGCCATCGCGCAACCGCACACCTTCGAGTTGGGCAGGAATGACCCGCGTATCGTTGAAGACCAAGGCATCGCCGGGCTTCAGGAAGCTCGGAAGATCGAAAACCTGATGATCGGTCATACGATCCGTATTGGGATCCACGACAAGCAGGCGCGCGCTATCGCGCGGATTGGCTGGGCGCAGCGCAATATTCTCCTCGGGGAGATCAAAATCGAACAGGTCAACGCGCATGAAGGGCTCTTATCAAGTGTCTCGATCGGCTCGCATTGCCCTGCCAGATCGGCAGCGAAACGAGCAGAATATCAAAACCCGCCTCGCAGAGACTGCCGGCGGGTTATGGTTGGCAAAAAGGTAGCCGTGCTGCACTCGGCAAACGTCATCCCGCCCTGCCAGTCAGCAAGGCGGGAGACTTCACTTTGATCAGGCGGCAGATGCCAGACGGATCGACACGATCGAATCGGGGTCCTTGACGGGCTCGCCCTTCTTGATCTTGTCGATGGCGTCCATACCCTCGATAACCTGGCCCCAGACGGTGTACTGCTTGTTGAGCCAAGGAGAATCCGTAAAGCAGATGAAGAACTGCGAGTTGGCGGAATTCGGGCTCTGCGAGCGCGCCATGGAGCAGGTGCCGCGGACATGCGGAATGGCAGAGAATTCAGCCTTCAGGTCTGGCTTCTCGGAGCCGCCCATGCCGGCACGCGCCGGGTTGAAATCGGCAGAACTCTTCTTGCCGAACTTCACGTCACCGGTCTGCGCCATGAAGTCGGCGATCACGCGGTGAAAAACAACGCCGTCATAAGCCTGCTCGGACACCAGTTCCTTGATGCGAGCCACGTGGCCAGGAGCGACGTCCGGCAGAAGCTGGATGACAACCTTACCGGTCGTCGTTTCCATGATGAGGGTGTTTTCCGGATCCTTGATCTCGGCCATGTTATCTCTCCTTGCTAGGGTAGGTTTGAGGGGGCAGAACGCCCGTTTGACGTGATCTTCCTGACGTTACTTCTTCGTCACCGTCACCTTGACCATACGGTCAGGCTCGGAGACTTCACCGTTTCCGCCGGCGCCACGCTTGATCTTGTCGACGAATTCCATGCCCGAGACGACCTTGCCGACCACAGTGTACTGGCCGTTGAGGAAGGGTCCCTGATCGAACATGATGAAGAACTGCGAATTTGCGGAGTTGGGATTTTGCGAACGGGCCATGCCGACCGTGCCACGCTCGAAGGGAACCTTCGAAAATTCGGCTGGGATATCCGGCAGGTCGGAACCGCCGGTGCCTGCGCGGCGCGCATCGAAGCCCCTGTTCATGTTGCCATACTGCACGTCACCGGTCTGCGCCATGAAGCCATCGATAACGCGGTGGAAAGCAACGCCATCATAGGCGCCCTTCTTGGCAAGAGCCTCGATCTGCGCCACATGCTTCGGCGCGACGTCCGGCATAAGCTGGATGACGACCGGGCCGTCTTTCAGCTGGATGGTCAGAAGATCGGCAGCAGATGCGATCGTGCTTGCGGCAATCGCGCTGACGAACATGGCGCCTGCAAAGGCAAACTTCAGCAATTTCATTCGGACTGGCTCCACCTATGTGCCGAAACTAGCGTTTCAGCTTTGTGTTAAGGGCTTCAAGCACGGCTTTGGGCACGAAGGCCTCGACATTGCCGCCCATGGCTGCGATCTGACGGACCAATGTGGCGGTAATGGGCCGGGACGCGGTTCCCGCGGGTAAGAACACCGTCTGGATATCCGACGCCATTTGCCGGTTCATGCCTGCCATCTGCATTTCATAATCGAGATCGGTTCCGTCTCTCAGGCCTCGAACGAGAAGTGTCGCGCCGTGCTCTCTGGCCGCATCGACAACGAGATTGCTGAAGGAAACGACCTTCAGCCGGTCTTTCGCTGCAGGCAGCACATTGTTCAGGGATTGGCGGATCAGATCGGCCCGTTCATCAAAGCTGAACATCGGCACCTTGCCCGGATGAACGCCGATGGCGACGATCACGTCAGACGCAACATTCAATGACTGGATGAGAACATCCAGATGTCCGTTGGTCATCGGATCGAAAGATCCGGGATAAAAGGCAATCGTCATACCGCTCTCGATACTTCCGTCTTTGTGGGCCTTTTGTCACGTCAGCATCGCATCTGCAAGACTGATGCAGTCAAACGTCAGGTGAATAGCGGATGAATACAGCATTCAGCGCAGCTTCAAAGCGATGCTCTATAACGTCAAGCATCGATAGCGCACCGGGCCCGACGCCCAAGTGGAGATGGAAATGCTGGCATTCATGGTGATCCTCACAGTCGCCACGTCCTTTGTGGTCGAGCAGGTCTTTATGGATTGACGTGGACTGCCAATTTTCTGAACGCCAGATGAACGCGACATTCAAGGAAGCTTCAGAGGCGCAATGCTAATCGATTTTTAACAGTATTTCGGAACCCGACTCGATGTCAGGCGTTCAGTTCGCAGGCAAAGGAACAATCACATGTTTGCAAAAGAAAATCGGTCTACCTCAGCGAAGATCGGCGTCATCAGCACTGCCTGGACAATGCTTCTCATCGCGATGGTTGCAACAACGTTCAGCCTCTATGCGCAGAAGCCACAGCAGCAGGAAGCAAGCTTCCCTCAGCTGACATCTCGCTACCAGTACACGAACTACTATTGATCCATCGGGGAAACTCGAACAGACCGGAGTAAGAAATGATGATCACCGTTTTGACAGTCCTATCCGCTTTGATAAGCGTCATGTTCGTCGCATCGGTGGTCTCGGTTGTTTCCGAACTTCGGAAAGAGGACGAGGAGTTCAAGGAAGTGATGGAACGCAGCAAGGCGTTCTGATCGGCGACCAATCACTTCCAACTGTCATGGAAAGCCGTCTCATACGAGGCGGCTTTTTTTAATGTCTGCACGCAAGCGCACCGTGATCGAATCGGTAGTGACAGCGTGACTATCGGCGCCTGTCTGCAGCCCAAACCACGTGGCGATCTCAGATTCGCTCATACGCTTTGGGTCCTTGTTTTATCGCATGTCGCTATCACAAAACCACTGCACACTTTTGCTTGGACCAAGCTTTAACGGCGAAAGCGCCCCGTCCTAGTCAAGAGGCAGTCAGGCTGAAGCCTTTGGGTGGCATCGTTCAATTCGCACAATCAGTTGACTCGTCCGCACCAACAGAATTGCTTCCATTTACCAATAAAACGCTCTAAGGAACCCCGATAGACCCGGCATAACGGGCGCATAGTGTGAGGTTTGCATAACGATGCTCGATTCCCTGAGAAACGCTTCCAGAACCCTGGCGGCAAAGCTGCTCCTTCTTCTTCTTGTCGTTTCGTTCGGCATCTGGGGTGTGTCGGCATCACTCGTCTCGAGCAATTCTCACGCCGTGATGACCGTGGGCGATCAGACGGTGACGCCCAACCAGTTTCGCTTCGCCTATCAGCGTCAGATGGCGCTACTCAGCCAGCAATTCGGCACGCGCCTGACAACGGAACAGGCCAAGGCATTCGGCATTGACCGCCAGGTCTTGGGCGAGCTTGCAGCCCAGGCATCACTGAACCAATTGGCTGACGATATGAAACTCGGCCTCTCAGAGGATCGCCTGGTCAATCTCATTGCCGAAGATCCCGCTTTCAAATCGCCAGGAGGTCAGTTCGACCGCCAGGTGTTCAGAGAGCGCCTTCGCAGTGCTGGCTATACAGAGGACGATTACATCAAGGATCGCAGCAATCTTGCGGTTCGCAACCAGATCCTGGAGGCCATCCAGGATGGTTTCGCGCCGCCGCAGGTTCTGGTCGATGCCTTGAAGCAACATGAAAACGAGCAGCGCTCCATCGATTATATATTGCTCTCAAACGCCAATATCGATCCGATCAAGGCACCGGCCGAAGATGTGCTGGCCGCCTGGTTCGAAAGCCACAAGGCGCAATATCGCGCTCCGGAGTACCGCAAGTTTACCTATGTCAAGCTTGAGCCTTCCGATATCGCCAACCAGAGCGCCATCACCGATGCCCAGGTTGCCGAGTATTACGAGAAGAACAAGGACAAGTTCCGCACTGCCGGCCGTCGCACCGTCGAGCAACTGGTCTTCCCGAACAAGGAAATGGCCGAAGCCGCCGCAACGCAGATCCGCGCCGGCACGACTACCTACGATCAGGTCGTCAAGGACCAGGGCAAGCAGCCAGCCGACGTGCTTCTCGGTGAGTTCACCAAGGAAACCATGCCCGATCCATCCATCGCTGATGCCGTGTTTGCCGTTCAGAAAGACGGTGGCATTTCACCAGTGATCGATGGCGCCTTCGGCCCTGTCATCCTGCGCGTCACCGGCATCAAGGGCGACAGCATGAAGACCCTGGACGAGGCCAAGGAGGAGATTCGCACGGAACTCGCCACCGCCAATGCTGCGGAACAATTGAACAGCGTGCACGACCGCTATGAAGATCTGCGTGGCGGTGGCTCATCGCTTGCCGATGCAGCAACCCAGCTGAACCTGAAACCAGTGACGATCAACGCCGTCGATGCCAATGGTGAAGACGAGAAGGGCAACCCAGTCGAAGGCCTGCCGACCCCTGCTCTGTTGACGGAAGTTTTCAGGACGGAGCCCGGCACCGAAGCACCGGCCGTCAATATCGGTCGTGAAGGCTATGTCTGGTTCGACGTCGACCAGATCATTCCGCCACGCGACCGCACCTTGGACGAAGTTCGCGACCGCGTGGTAGCCGACTGGACAGCGGAGCAGCAGAGCAATGCTTTGACCGCCAAGGCAGAGGAGCTGAAGAACCGTCTTGAGAAGGGCGAAACCTTGCAGACGATTGCTGGCGAAATGGGACTCGCTGTCGAAACGAAATTGGGCCTGCGCCGCAACAGCAATGACGCTCTATTCGGTCGGCAGGCGGTTTCGGCAATCTTTGCCGGCGCCAACGGACTGGCCGGAACCGCGATCAACGAAGATGGCTCCGGCCGCATCTTGTTCAAGGTCACGGAAGTCAACACCAACGCTCCTGCCGATGCGTTGAACAACGCCGATCGCGAGATTGCCGCCATTGCGCAGTCGGCAAGCGAAGACATGGTCAACCAGATGCTCACACGTCTTCAGAATGACTATGGTGTCAGCATCAACCAGGCCCTCGCAGACCAGGCGATGACCGCATACTGATAAGCCGGGGGACGGGGAACATGGCCGAACTGAAGCCGCTGATTGCCAAGGTGGCGAATGGCGAAAGTCTGAACCGGGAGGAGGCCCGCCAGGCCTTCGACATTCTGATGTCCGGCGAGGCCACGCCGTCCCAGATCGGCGGTTTTCTCATGGCGTTGCGCGTGCGTGGCGAAACGGTCGATGAAATCGTCGGCGCCGTCTCTTCGATGCGCGCGCGCATGCTGCCCGTATCCGCTCCTGAGCATGCCGTGGATATCGTCGGAACAGGCGGCGATGGTCTTGGCACCTATAACATCTCGACTCTCGCCGCGATCATCGTTGCAGGCACAGGCCTTCCGGTGGCAAAGCATGGCAACAAGGCGCTCAGCTCGAAATCCGGTACCGCAGACGCCCTTTCAGCCCTCGGTGTGAAACTCGACATCGGTCCTGAGCTGATCAGCCGCTGCATCAATGAAGCCGGGCTTGGCTTCATGTTCGCGCAACTGCACCACTCCGCTATGCGCCATGTCGGTCCGACACGGGTAGAACTCGGTACTCGGACGATTTTCAACCTGCTTGGCCCTCTCTCGAACCCCGCAGGCGCGAAACGTCAGTTGCTCGGCGTCTTCTCACCGCGCTGGCTCCAGCCGATTGCCGAAGTACTGCGCGATCTCGGCTCGGAATCGATCTGGGTCGTCCACGGCGACGGCATGGATGAGATCACCACGACGGGTGTCACCCATGTCGCGGCGCTCGAAAATGGCAAGATCCGCACATTCGACCTGACGCCAAAGGATTTTGGAGTTTCTTCCGCGACCATTGACGACTTGAAGGGCGGAGACGGCATCTTCAATGCCAAGGCGCTTCGCGGTGTTCTCTCCGGTCATAAAAATGCCTATCGCGATGTTTCTCTTTGCAATGCGGCAGCAGCACTCGTCGTTGCCGGCAAAGCTGAAACGCTGAGCGAGGGCATGAAGATTGCCAGCGCCTCGCTGGATGAAGGCAAGGCTGCGGCAGCGCTCGACAGGCTGGTTGCAGTCTCCAACGAAGAGTAAGGCGAAGATGAGCGATATTCTCAGAAAGATCGAAGCCTATAAGCGTGAGGAAATCGCAGCCGCAAAGGCAAAGGTTTCACTTGCCGATCTGAAGGCCATGGCGGCAGATCAGACCGCCCCTCGCGGCTTCTATAACGCGCTGAAGCGCAAGCAATCCGAAGGAGTCTTTGGCCTGATCGCCGAGATCAAGAAGGCAAGCCCCTCCAAGGGTCTCATCCGTCCTGATTTCGATCCACCGGCGCTGGCGAAAGCCTATGAAGCCGGCGGTGCGGCCTGCCTGTCAGTCCTGACAGATACGCCGAGTTTCCAGGGCGCGCCTGAATTCCTGACCGCCGCCCGCAATGCCTGCGCCCTGCCCGCTCTGCGCAAGGATTTCATGTTTGAAACCTATCAGGTGCATGAAGCGCGCGCCTGGGGCGCAGACTGCATCCTGCTGATCATGGCATCCCTTTCCGACGACGAGGCAAAACGTCTTGAGGACGAAGCCTTTGCTCTCGGTATGGACGTGCTGGTCGAAGTGCATGACGAAGAGGAAACAGAGCGCGCGCTGAAGCTCGCCTCACCCATGCTCGGCGTAAACAACCGCAACCTGCGCACCTTCGAGGTCAGTCTCGAAAACAGTGAGCGCTTGGCAAAGCTCGTCCCATCCGACAGGCTACTGGTCGGCGAAAGCGGCATCTTCACCCATGAGGATTGCCTGCGGCTGAAGACATGCAACATCAGCACCTTCCTGGTGGGCGAAAGCCTGATGCGCAAAGACGATGTCACGGCTGCGACGCGCGCACTTCTCACAGGCCAGAGCGGCGTTCTAGCCGCGGAATGAGCACGCAGAAACTCACCCATATCGGTGCCTCCGGGGAAGCCCACATGGTCGATGTCGGCGACAAGCTCGACACGGTCAGGACCGCGATTGCCGAAGGCTTCGTGAGAATGAAGCCGGAAACGCTGACGTTGATCCGCGAGGGCAACGCCAAAAAGGGTGACGTGATCGGCACCGCACGTCTCGCCGGCATCATGGCGGCGAAGCAGACGTCCAACCTCATCCCGCTTTGCCACCCGCTGATGCTGACCAAAGTGTCGGTCGATATCTCCGAGGATGTCGCCCTGCCCGGCTTGAGAGTTCAGGCAACCGTAAAGCTTTCCGGCAAGACCGGCGTTGAGATGGAAGCGCTGACCGCCGTCTCGATTGCTTGCCTGACGATCTACGACATGGCGAAGGCCGCCGACAAGGGCATGGAAATCGGCTCGATAAGGCTCTTGGAAAAAAGCGGCGGCAAATCTGGCGACTACAGGGCGTGAGGCCGCAGGCGGCTTTCTCCATAATTGTCATGGATAAGCAGCACGGTCTTTATCCGAGCCACCGAAGAGGACACGCATGAAACCCCTTCTCCCCGTCGCAGAAGCCCTTCAACGCTTGCTGGATGCCGCACAGCCCGTTTCTACGGTCGAACGCATTGGTCTTGCCGCCGCTGCTGACAGGGTGCTCGCCTCCGACCTTAAGGCGCAGATCACACAGCCACCGTTCAACGCCTCGGCCATGGACGGCTACGCGCTACGCGCCGCTGACGCCACAGCAATCGGCTCCGAATTGACGGTGATCGGCACAGCCTCTGCCGGACATGCCTTCGAGGGCAAGATCGGAGCGCGTGAGACAGTCCGCATCTTCACCGGGGCGCCCGTGCCGGAAGGCGCAGATAGCGTGCTTATCCAGGAAGACGCAGAGGTTCTGGACGACAACCGCATCCGCACCGCCTTCAATGTCACTCAGTGGCGACACATTCGACACCTCGGGCAAGATTTCATGCGCGATGAAACCGTGCTCGATGCCGGTACACGCTTGAGTTTCGCCGATCTGACCGTCGCGGCCGCGATGAATCATGCCGAGCTTGCGGTCTATCGCAAGCCGCTGGTCGCGATCCTGGCCACCGGCGATGAACTCGTCCCACCCGGCGGAGAACCGCAGGTCGCGCAAATCATCGCGTCGAACACGTTCGGTGTCGCCGCCCTCGCGCGCCAGGCTGGCGCGGATATTCTGGATCTCGGTATCGTTCAGGATAACGATAGACTGATCCGTGCGGCAATCGGCAAGGCCATCGCTGCCAAAGCCGATGTTCTCGTGACACTTGGCGGGGCGTCGGTCGGCGATCACGACCTCGTCCAGGCGGCACTGAAGGCAGAGGGCATGGCGCTGGACTTCTGGCGCATTGCCATGCGACCCGGCAAGCCGTTGATGGTTGGGAATATCGGTCCGATGCAGGTGCTGGGCCTGCCTGGAAACCCGGTCGCGAGCCTTGTCTGCAGCCTGCTGTTCCTGGAACCCCTGATCCACAAGCTTGGCCACCAAGCGCCGCGTGCCCGCGAGATCACCGTCAGGACGGCCACAGCCCTCAAAGCCAATGATGTGCGCCAGGATTATCTCCGCGCCCGCTTTGTCGGTGAGGAAGATGGCAAGCCGATTGCGGAGGCCTTCACGAAGCAGGACTCGTCGATGATGAAGATCATGGCAAAATCCGACTGCCTCATCATCCGCCCTCCCCATGCGCCTGAACTGCCCGCTGGCGCAGAGTGCAAGGCCATCCGATTGAGAGACTGACCACCGGCTTGACCAGAAGCGTGAGCGCTCCGCGTCGTTCTCGATGAGTAGTCACCAATCGAGAAGTCCAGAAGTAGCCTAAACGTCAAGGGGCTCCGCACGAACAGAGCCCCTCGTTTTATTTTACATCGGCACCACGCCTTAGGCGCGCAGCACCGCATTGTCCGCATCAAACGGGCTTTCGCCGACGACTTCCGCATCATAGAGATCGCCAAGGATCTTGATTTTCAGCTTGGTGCCGATCGTCGCATAGTCAGGCGCAAGCATCGCAAGTGCTACGGACTTGCCGATACGCCAGCCGAAGCCGCCGCTCGTTGCGCGGCCAGCGACTTCACCTGCGTCGTTCAGAATAGCTTCCGAACCACGTGCGTCGACGGTGGTGTTACCGCTGACGATCAGCGTAGAGAAGATCCAGGGCAGACCCTTCTCCTTGCCAGCTACAACCGCATCGCGGCCGATGAACTGCTTCTCTGGTTTGATGAAGCGATCGAGACCCGACGAATAGGCGTTGTACTCGACGGAGAGTTCACGGCCCATGTTGCGGTAGGATTTCTCAAGAGACATGGACACCATGGCGCGAATGCCGAATGGCTTGATCCCGAATTCGGCACCGGCTTCCATCAGACGATCGAAGATGTAGTTCTGCATTTCGATCGGATGATGCAGTTCCCATCCGAGTTCGCCGACGAAGTTGACGCGAAGTGCGTGCGCGGTCGCCACGCCGACCGAGATTTCCTTGGCGGTCAGCCATGGGAAGTCCTTGTTTTCGAGGCTGGTGCGCGTCAGCTTTTTCAGCACGTCACGCGACTTCGGACCGGCCAGAGCCAGAACGCCGTATTTCTGCGTGATCGGCTGGAGAGTGACGGAGCCATCCGTTGGCGCAAGGCGGCGAAGCGTGTCGTGATCGACAGATTCCAGGCCACCGGCAGACACCAGGTAGAACCGGCCCGGTGCCCATTCATAGACGGTGAACTCGGCCTTCACACCGCCATTCGGCGTCAGAAGATGCGTCAGCGCAATACGGCCACGCTTCTTTGGAATGGCATTGGCGAGGATGGATTCGAGCCAGGCGCGCGCACCAGGACCGGAGACTTCCATCTTGGCGAAAGCCGACATATCGAGAACGCCGACATTCTGGTTGACGTTCTTCACCTCGTTGCCGACATGCTCGAAATAGTTGGAGCGGCGGAACGACCACTTCTCGACAATACGGCCGTCTTCCAGCGCCGGCGCATGATTGTGGTTGGTGATGACGTCGGCACCAACGCCGAGTTCTTCTTCCTTCAGCGCATAGCCTTCCGGCGCATACCAGTTGGCACGCTCCCAGCCATAGACGGAGCCGAAGACACCGCCGAGCTTCTTCAGGCGGTCGTAAATCGGCGTCGTCTTCAGCGGACGAGCAGCGGAGCGCTCCTCATCCGGGTAGTGCATAGTGAAGACGTTGGCATAGGCTTCTTCGTTCTTGGCAATCAGATAGCCTTCGGTCGCGTAAGGGCCGAAGCGGCGCGGATCGACGCCGGTGAGGTCGAGCGTGGGCTCGCCGTCGACGATCCATTCCGCCAGCTGCCAGCCGGCACCGCCGGCCGCGGTGATGCCGAAGGAGTGACCTTCGTTCAGCCAGAAATTCTTGAGGCCTGGAGCCGGTCCAACGATCGGGTTGCCATCCGGCGTGTAGGCGATCGCGCCATTATAGACCTTCTTGATGCCGACTTCGCCGAAGGCCGGAACGCGCGCGATGGCGCTTTCGATATGCGGCATCAGACGGTCGAGCTCTTCCTGGAAGAGTTCATATTCGCTGTCGGCCGAAGGACCGTCGACATAACAGACAGGCGCACCGACCTCATAGGGCCCGAGGATCAGACCACCGGCCTCCTCGCGCATATACCATGCGCTGTCCGACTCACGCAGAACGCCCATTTCAGGCAGGCCCTGCTTGCGGCGCTCCAGAATGTCCGGATGCGGCTCGGTCACGATATACTGGTGCTCGACAGGAATGACCGGAATATTAATGCCGACCATTTCGCCCGTCTTGCGCGCAAACGAGCCCGTACAGGAGATGACGTGTTCGGCGATGATTTCGCCCTTGTCGGTCATCACCTTCCAGTGACCGTCTTCCGTCTGCTCGATCGCGGTGACGGTGGTGTTTCTGTAGATTGTCGCACCCTTGTCGCGCGCACCCTTTGCCAGTGCCTGGGTCAGGTCCGCCGGCTGGATATAGCCATCGTCCGGATGCTGGATTGCGCCGAGCAGACCGTCGGTCTCGCAGAGCGGCCAGACTTCCTTTACCTCTTCCGGCGTCAGAAGCTTGACGTTGACACCGATGGTTTCAGCAATGCCGGTATAATACATGTATTCGTCCCAGCGATCCTTCGTGCGGGCGAGACGAATATTGGAAACCTTGGAGAAGCCGACATTCATGCCGGTCTCCTGCTGCAGCTCTTCGTAGAACTTGACCGAGTATTTGTGGATCTGACCAACCGAATAGCTCATGTTGAACAGCGGAAGCAGGCCAGCGGCATGCCACGTGGAGCCGGATGTCAGCTCCTTGCGCTCGATCAGAACAGAATCGGTCCAGCCCTTCTTGGCGAGATGGTAGAGCGTCGAAACGCCGACAACGCCACCACCGATAACCACTGCCCGCGCATTTGTCTTCATAGTCATAGTTCCCCTTGAGGCATGTCATCCGCATGAACGCGGCTTTTTCCGAACCTATGGCGCAGACTATGCAATGTCGCATCGTCGCCCAAACGCCTGATTACGACATGCAAAAGGCTCGCCGCGACGGCAAGCCTTTTGACGATTTTCATGTAACGCGAATGCTCATTTTCGCTGCTTCGCGGCTGGTGCTTTCGGCTCCTCCGCCTTTACCTCTGAGAGTTTTTCTTCCTCGCCTTGCGGCTTGGAAACCTCGGACTTCGCCGCCTCTTGCTTTGGCGCAGCCGCGGCGCCGGTATGGGAGACGACGGCCTTGTCGCCCTCCTCCGAAAGAAGTGCCGCGAGGATTTGCGGGTTTGTCTCGCCTTCCATGTGAATGTTCAGATTGCGCTGCGGCATCGGGATGCTGATGCCTTCTTCACGGAAACGCTTCAGAATCTCCATCCGCAGATTGTTCTTGACGGTCAGCCCATGGGAGAGATCGGCAAGGTGGAAGCGGAGTTCGAAGTCGAGCGAGAAATCACCGAAGCGCAGGAATTCCACGTGCGGCTCGGGGTTTCTCAACACCGGCGTCTGCTTCTTCACCAGTTCCAGCAGGATATCCATGACCTTCTGCGGATCGGTTTCATAGGCAACCGACACCGGAATTTCGGCACGCTGGATGCGGTTTCGGTGCGTCCAGTTACCGACGGACGAGTTGATGAATTCCGAATTCGGCACGATGATTGATTGCCCCCGGAAGGTCTCGATCTCGGTCGCGCGCACCGACAGCCGCTTGACGGTGCCCTCGACTGCGCCAGTCACCACCCAGTCACCCACCTTGAACGGGCGCTCGACCAGCAGGATCAGACCGGACACAAAGTTCGAGACGATGTTCTGCAGGCCAAAACCGATACCAACCGAGAGGGCTGAAGCCACGAGTGCCAGGCTGGAAAGATCAAGACCGGCCGAGGAGATGCCGAAGATCGCCGCAACGACGATGCCGAGATAGCCGATACCAGTGCCGACCGAGTTTCGAACGCCGGCATCCACCTGACCGCGCGCCATGACGTTGCGATCGAGCCATTTCTGAAACCAGCGCGTCACCGCGTAACCGACGATGAAGACCAGAATGCCGCTAAAGATGCTGATGAGCGAAATCGACGTATTGCCGACCTTGAAACCCGTCAGCAGGCTATATGCCCAATTCTCGATGTCGCCGGGCTGAAAGCCCCAGGAGAAGAGAACCAGCGGTATGCCGAAGGCAAGCGCGATGGCGTAGATGCCGAGACCAGCGGCGAGGCCGGCCTGGTCGAGCGCCACCGGTCCAAGCCCAAAGCGCCGTCCGAGATAACGACCGGCCAGCGTTTCGCCGAAAGCGCCCTGACGCGAGATCGCTTTGCCGGACAGAATACCGATATAGACGGTGGCCACCACAGCGCCTGTTGCAATGACCTGTGTCGCGAGGAAGCGCGCAAGCCCCACATAGCCTGTCAGGCAAGCACCGATGAGCAACAGGCCACCCACACGCAGCAGAATGGCAAGCCAGCGCGGCATGCGCTTGTGGCCGCTCTCGGCGTCCTCGCCCTCGCCTATGACCGGCTTGAGGAACGAAAGGGCAAGTAAGATGACCCCGATGATGATCGAGGCCACGAAGCTCTTTGCCACGGTCAAGATCAGAGGGGAATTCAGCGTCTCGCTGATGGTGCTGAACAGGTAATCCAGACCATTGACGATCGCCATGATCAACATGGCGGACGAGATGGTATGCGCGCCGCTATTGGAGACATGCAGGAGGCGCCATTCCGGCTGCGTCGGCGCAAAGATCGCATAGGTCAGGCGCGAGACGAAATACACAAACGCGATGACCGACATCGCGACATAGACGATCGGCGCAATATCCGGCCGCAAGACGCCGAAATTATCCAGAAAGAAGCCCGAGGTGACCATGAACAGGAAGACCGACATGGATTGCACGGTCGTTGACCAGAAGGCGACGGACAAGCGACGCAGATAGGATGGCTCACCTGAAAAGGCCCGCCGCTCCATGCGGTGTCCGAGAAGGCGGTACCCGCCGACCAGGAACAGAAGAGCTGCCAGAACCGAAAGCGAGACGGCACCGAACATGGAAAGCCGTTTGTAATTCCAGACGAAGACCGACCAGCCAGTCAGCGAGCTGCTGAGCGTCGAGACCTCGTCGATGAACTCCCGGCCCGCTTCGGCCAGCACGGGCAGAGAAATCTCCGTGCGCTTGAACAGCGTGGCGGCAAACAGCGCGCGGCGAATGGAGGTGATGTTGTTCGACAGGGATGTGGCGCGCCCGGCAACAGCCTCGGCATCGCCCAGCACAGCGTTAATCTGCGACTTCTCCGAGTTCAGCCTGTTGCGCTCGTCGGTCACAACGCTGGCTTCCGGCGGCGCGCCCTCCTTGGGCGGCTCGCCGAGGGAGGTGATGCGACCGTTGATCTCATCCAGCCGCGCACGCAGAGTGGAGACGACGCTGTTGACGGAGGTCGACAGATCATCCGCCTTACCCTTGAGATCGACGAGCCGGGTATCGTCTCTGCCTCCATCCTCCAATTGACGGGTGATATCGGAAAGTGTGGCCTTGTACTTATCGAGTTCCTTCGTCGACCGCTCCACGACCGGCATGGTTGCAGCAGCCGGTGCCTGGGCAGGGTCTTGCTGCGCAAAAGCGAAGGAGGACAGCAGCATGCAGATCAGCGGAAGCAGAAGCAGAGAACGCAGCCATTTGTTCTCACTCATAGAAAACGTCATCAAACCTACCCTTTTGCTTCTGCCGAATCTTCTGGCCTTCATAATCGCCGTATAAGGCAATTCAACAGCAGCATCATACTCAAGCCGTGGAACTTCTTTTCGTCTCAACCATTAAAGTGCGCACAAGCAAATAGTGTCCATAGATGGAGGGTAATCATGGAATCAGCAGGTATCGGTTGGCTCGCAGCAATCATTATCGGTGGCATCGCCGGTTGGCTCGCAGAGCAGTTCATGAAGAGCAATATGGGTGTTTTGATGAACATCATTCTCGGGATCGTCGGCGCAGTGATCGCCAACGCCATCCTGTCGGTGTTCGGAATCGTTTTGGGCGGCTGGATTGGATACTTGATCGCTGGCTTCATCGGCGCCTGCATCCTGATCGCCGTGGCGCGAGCAATAAGACGCTAGGTCGCCAAAAAAATCTCTGATGAAAGAAGCCCGGATTTCCGGGCTTTTTTCTGAAAATGATATGCCACTCAAAAGAAAAATCGGAATATTTCATCATTGGCGCTAGACAAGGGAAATGAACCCCTTTATACGCCCCCTCACACCGCCACACGGTGCCGGTCGGGTGATTAGCTCAGTTGGTAGAGCAGCTGACTCTTAATCAGCGGGTCGTAGGTTCGAGCCCTACATCACCCACCAAAAACCTCAACAACTTCAATCTGATATCGTGAGTTTCCTCCCCTCAGTGGGACTTATGGGACGCTGCTTTAGTCCCACGTGGGATTTCCTCATTTCGTCTATTCACACGAACTAGCGCGGCAACCAAAAAAAGTCCGCCGAACTTAAATTAGCATTTGCTATTCCCTCTAAAGTAGAGATTTCTGTCTGTCGCCATTTTGGCGCTAGGAGAGGGAAATCATGAAAATTATTACGGTCGCTATAGTCGTGCTGCTTTCTGCTGGAAGCTTCGCTAACGCATCTTGCAATTTTCCAGATGACAGAGCGAGCGATGGTTCGCGCTGTGGTGGGCGCGCTGCTTCGGAACGCCCTGGCGGTCGCTGACAAAAAGCTCAGTTCTAAAATTCGATGCCGCCCGGGCGACCTTGGGCGGCATTTTTTGCGTTGGCGGCTACCCTTACGAGACCAGACGACGGACGCTCGCCAGTTGCTCTTTGAGATCCCGATTTTCCTTCAGGAGCTCGCTGAGATCGGAGGGCTCTGCATCGTCCACCAGGCCAGACAGAAATTCGATCGGCGACATCTTCAAAACGCGGCAAATTTCGAACAGGGCGCTAACCGAGATCCGGTTGGTGCCCTTTTCGTATTTCTGGATCTGCTGGAATGTGACCTTGATGCCATCGCCCAATTGCTCCTGGGTCATGCCTCGAGCTTTCCGGAAATCACGCAGGGCCGCGCCGATCTTCTCGTCGATCGGGCGGCTGGCTTGCTTCAGGCGGCGGCTGGTTTCTGTGTTTAGCATTTCAATTCTCCTGGTTGGTCGAGCGCACCGCGCCGACAGGTTGATATCGTTCGGGATAGAAAACTTCTTCGATGGCATTGACGCACCGGCTCGCCGCGACGCCGCCATGTTCGCGACGCTCGAGCGCTTCGGCGTAAGCGTCGATCGCGGCCTTGCACGCCGCCAGCTTTTCGCGAACCCACGTCGGAAGCGTTGTTTCAGGTGGGGCGACGGGTATGGGGAAGAGCACGCGCTCCTCAACCTTGACAAACTCGGTGCCAGGATGCGCGGCCGGGCCGTCTTGCCACTTTGACCAGTCCGACCAACCGCGTGCGTTGCTCACATGGTATCTGAACCTGTGCTGGTAGACACCGACGGGTGGCTGGCCTTGATATGCAGACAGTGCATGCGAGAGATCGTTGACAGACATGGCCGCCTCAAAGCCCCGACCATGGGGACGTAAATTTGCTCTGCTTTTCATCGTGGCTCCTCTTAGATTGCCAAGTCAGTGTTGCCGCCGCCCTCGTACCAGGTGACGAGGTTGCCGATCGCCGTCGTCGCCATTTCCGGATGGAGGGCGAGATAATGTTTCAGGATGGTGTGGGCACCCTGCAGGGAGTGGCCGGAGACTGCGCAGATCTGCGGGAGCGTGTTGCCGGCTAGTGCCATCCAGGTCACGCCGGTGGCGCGCAGATCTTTTTCCATCACAGTCTTGAGCGACGGCAATTTCTTCGCTGCAGCTGCTCGCACTTCGCCAAACAGGTTCCGGTAGGTGTAGGCATTCCATTGTTCCCAGGTGCCTTCGTTGAGGTGCGCGTAGGGACTGATGACACCCTTGGCCTTCCGGCGCTCTGCAGCGGCATCGAGGCGCTGCTTGTATGGCTCTGCGACCGGCGGATTGACGATCGCGCCTGTCTTGCGCTGCTGGATGACGAAACGGCTTCCACGAAACGCGGAGAGCTTCAGGTTCAGCCTGTCGCCTTGGCGCTGGCTTGTCCAAACCCCGCAAAACAACATGTCGGCAAGATCGATGCGCCGGAAGTCCTTGCCTTCGGCGGTCTCAATCATGCAATCAAACTCTTCCTTGGTGAGGAAGCGAGCGCGCGGATCCGGCTGCTGCATGTCGAGATCTCGAGCCGGATTGATGTTCATACCCTTCAGCCGGCCGGAGCGCATGCCCCACTTGATCGCCATGCCCAGGACGACGAGCGTACTCCGCGCCGTCGCCAGGCCGCGGTTGGACCATAGATCCTCATAGAGACCGAAACAGATCGTCTGGTCGAGCGCCAGAACTTCGGAGGCCCATAAATCCGGATCGTGCGTTTCGATCACGCGCGCCTTCTGCTTGTAGTCCCTGATGGTGTCCTTCGACTTGGTGAGGACGCGAGGGCTACCAAGCCAATCTTCCATAAGACGGGATATCGGATAGACGGCCGGCGCCTTCTTGCGCGCCATCATCGGGACGGCTGGCATGACCACAGGCGCGCTTTTCTCTTTGGCCGCAGTCAGACGCTTCACAAAGTCATTGGACCAATCAACGGCCTCGCCTTGGGTGAACCACCGGCCATTGGGGTGCTTCAGGTCCTGGGGCCTGTGACCCTTCTCGCGGAGGCCTGGACCCGGCTTGAAGCGCGGGCGGCCGTCACGCCATTCGATGTGTTTGATTTTTACTGTCACTCTGGAACTCCAAAAAAGACCCGGCGGCCACGCAACACACAGACCGCCGGGCGAGCGCCGGCACTTGCCCCCAGGGGGCTGAACAAAGGCAAATGCCGGATGGTACGACGCCGGAGGTCAGGCCACGCCGTAAGGGGATTGATCAGTTCGAGGTGTCGCCACCCTTCAGACGATACAGCGCAAGGCCGCCGCCTGTGGTGAGAGCGACTTTCGGCACCCTGCCCTTGACGAGTTCCTTCTCCTCGAGGCGCTTGATCGTGCGCAGCGAGAACCGTTTGTTGCCGATGTGAATGCGGCCATCGATGAGACGCTGGTTCTTGAAGAAATCGAGCGCGGCCAAGGCGTCGCTTTCCGCCGACGTCAGGTTCTTGCGCGGATCCATGATGGCGGGATTTTCGGTGAGTGGCGTAATCATGCGGCCTTCTCCTCCAAAACGGTTTCAGGTTTCCGGTTCAGTTCCTGGACGGCCGCAAGTGTCGCCAGCGGGCATCCATAGCGAATGTTGATCTTTGCCTTCTCATCCAGCCAAAGGATCATGCCGCACCAAAATCGTGCGGTGGCCTGGTCATCGACTTTCGGCAGGCGCCAGAGGAAATCATCTTCCTCGTCGACCTGGGGGCCGAACTTCTCGTGGCGCCAATATTCGAGGCGCCGGCTCCTGCAGACCGGGCAGGAGGCGAGCGCCTGCAGGCAGGTCTCTTTCTCCTCCAGAAGGGCGTTCATCCCTGCCCCCGCATCTTCCGTTCCGTCGCTCGAGCTCGCTCCGAATGCACAATGTATTCGGTGCTCAAAGATAGCCTGTAGAGATCGAGCGCGAGAGAAACGCCGGTGGGCGCCAAGAATTGCGCCGCGAGGCAAGCATGTGTCTGCACCTGGAAGCGCGCGAGAGCATCGAGCAACGCGACCCGGTTGGTGCCCCGCGCCAATTCGGCATTGAAGAAATCAACCATGTGGGTTGCAAAGGTGCTGGCACTCATCCGCGCGAGGCAAGCAGTTGTTGGGTTGGAATGGGAAAGCCCCTCTTCCAGGCTCAACCCGTCTGCAGACATAATCATCGTCATGCGTGCACCCTGCCCGAATAGCGCGCCGCGAGATCGCGGTTCTGGTTGGCGACTAGGCGCAGATGCGAGCTACCGCCGCTTGTGGGGGGCGGCTGGTCTTCCGTCTCGTCTTCCTGGGTGGTTGTGATGCCGCCGGCGTCTAACCAAGCTTCCATGGCCTTGCGCGGCCACTGCCAGCCAACCGAGCATTTGCGCGGCATGCCATGTTCCTGATGCAGGCGCAGCCAATGCCGGCGCACCCAATCTTCCGAGCGCTGCAGCGCCCCCGCCATTTCCGGCAGCATCACCAGTCTATCCGACAAACTCATGTGTTGCGTCTCCGTTGCAAATCAACCTGACGCAAACATGGCATGCCTTTCCATAAATGCAATACATTAATTGCATTAAGAGACTGAAATCATCCCATTCAATGGATAAACCGAAGTCGGTCGGTGCATCCACACCGCCATTTTCTGGTGGATAAACGACCGCAGCCCGTCAATCAGCACGTTCAACGCGCATCTCGGGCGGCAATCTCAATAGTTATTCGGTAGAACTAGCGGAATTTGAGCGCTTAGGAAGCCCGGCGCATTTCGCGGAGCATCGCTGTTGCTGTCCCTCTGATTTCGACGGATCGATCAAGGAGAATAGGCGCGGGTTCAATGCGACGATCGATCGATCGCGACATGAGATAGGGCGGCTCGAACAAGCGCAGAACGCGGCTGGAGCCGCCTGGGCGCTGACCAGAGAGATCGACACACACAATGTCGCCGGCTGAAGGCGCGACGTCCTCGTCGATGACGACGATATCTCCTGGGAGATATCCCTCGAGCTCGAGCGACCTGTCTAGAATCCTATAGGCCTGGAAATGATGATCTAGCGCGGCCGGGAGTATGAGACCGTTAGGAACATCAACGGCTTCCAGTCCGGATACAGAATTCCACGGCTTGATGTGATCTGCATCCAGGTAGGTCGGCCCTGGAGGCTGACGGCCTACAGCAGTGGCGATCTTTTCGAGCGTCTTCGTCGTGGTAGTGAATTCCGAATTCACGTCGATCGCGCGATAGACGGTGGTGGGTGAAACGCCGGCGAACTTCGCCAGTTCAATAGGAGACATATTGCGCTCAGTCATAATCGACTGAAGCCAATCCCTTATCTGCTCACGGGTTCCAGTGTTCCAGTTCACGGCCAACGCTCTTGTTAACGGAATAACGTTGGCAGAATGCAACATCGGAAAAACGCCCGCACAAACTATTAATGATCTTGACCCTAGTACCCAAATCAGAATAGCGATCTCATTTATGGAACACAACCATACCATAAATGAAATTGTTAGGCGGGCGGAGGCGATCGGCTTTCCGGTCCGTGATCTGTGCGGTGAAGCGGAAGTCAGCCTTTCGACATTTTGGCGATGGCAACAACCGGAAGCGAACCCGCGCATGCGAGATATGCGGGCCGCGCTTGATCGGATCGAACGCGTCCTGACCGAACGTGAACGCAAAGTTCTGGCCTCACTTGTACAGCGTCACCCTGAAGCAGCTTTGCGCAACCTCGATGAGGGAGAAGTCGATGCAAAGTAAAAACCTCAAAATTATCTTACTAGAGCCCTGGCAACAGGTGCCCGACTATTGGAAAGCACGACGTTCGGGATCTAATCCCGTCGATCTCATAAGTGATGCAAACTCTAGTTGGCTCCCATCCCATATCGTCGATGAGCAGGCTCGCGTAGTCTTCGATCTCGTCCTCAAAGCAGATTTCGAACCGTATGTAGTGCGGCCCTACTTGCCGGTTTACCCATCCACCGCAGTAGAGGGCGTACTGAAGACCACGCTCGTCATCGAACAATATTTTTTCATCTCCATCGATCTCAGAGAAGCGAACGATAAGGTTCTTTGGGCGTGCGAGGGAAATGGCAGCACATTCGAGTTCGACGTCAACAACGATCGCTCTGCGTCTGTTCCAGTTCAGGAATTCGAACTCCGCGCGTCGTCCGGCCATAGCGGTACAAACCACTTCGAGAGTGGGTGGCGCATCTCCAAGCATGAAAGCGGTTTGTTTCCTCTGCTCTCTCAACTGACCGAAAACAAGATAAGCCGCTACTGCAGCCGCCACAAATCCAATCCAGCCGGCGGTGGCCGAAAGCCAGTCCTGCAAAGTGCACCGGTTTTTCTCGCAAATGTAACTCTGAAGGCTGTCACTCGGACCATCGATGAACGCAGCAAGCAGCACCACGCTCGCCAGAACCAGAAAAGACAGAACTGGAATGTAAAACTGGCTGTGGTCCTTCAAATACCCACCCATATTGTTATAAAGATACTCAAGCGACTACTATTTCTTTTTCCTAGGTCTCTCAAGGAGATGCCTAAGCTTGCCTTGGGTCGTCATGCACCGCCGCACTATTCTACCTTTATCGGTATGAATGAGATAGTAAACTCGAATTATATAGTTATCCTCGTCAAATTTATCTTCGACATCAATTCCGGCAAACTTCAATGTGAATATCCACCCACTTGGAGCCTGCTGGCGATCGAGCCAACCGGCAATTCCTATGCCAAGATCCAACTCTCCATCTTCAAGATCTTGGCGCGGCATGTTTTTTGCACCTTTTTCAGAAGAACGATATACCAAGTGAATGGGGCAGATTTTTTGATCAACACCCCACCAACTGGCAATCTTTACTTCGAATTTCTTTATGTAGATCTGCTTTTTGTTCCAGTTTACGATCTGGTACCGGGTACCGTGTGCAACGTGTCCCGCAGAAAGCACCCTGAACTCTGGCTCTCCGTTTCCGAGCACAAAGTCAGTTTGTCGTGCTTGATGTTTGAGGCCTCTCCAAGTTATCGCGAGACCAATCAGCGCAGCGACAAGAGCAAAGTACCCGTTGAGCGCCGACAGCCAGCCCTGCCAACTGCAGTTGTCACCTTTGCAAGCTGGAAGATCCGGCAGCAAATAGCTCATAGAGAGAGCTTTTCCAGGCCACGCTTCCGGCAGAAATCTGGCTGCGAGCGCAACCAAGCACAACGTCGATATCGTGGCAACGCCGACCCAAAACGGCTTGTTTTCAGACATTCCTATTTCATTTCCCCGTCGAAAAAACTTGGACGGAATGTGACGTCCATCGTCAGCGCGCAAGCGCAATTTTGCCGTGAGTCTGGATCGGGAGGCAAGCTTTGATAGATCGTCTTTTTAGTAAATTTCGGGCAGTTCCTACTGTGGCCGGCGCCAGGGACAACTTGCACTTCCAAGATGAGGTGCGGTTTCGCGAGGGACGTTTTTCTAAGACGCATTTTTGTCCAGTCCTATTCGCCAACGATCACGACGATGACAGCGCTGCGTTGAAGGCATTCTATGAAAATCGACCGTACCTTTTCGACGGTGTGCTCTTTGAACCAAGCAGAGATAGCCGAGAGCTGACGGGCCTGCGTTTGAGGTTGTCCGCTGATGCTTTGGTTTTCATTCGTGACGGTCGCGTGGTGGATTACCTAGGCGACCCGGCGGGGGAGAAGCTCCTTACCGTAAGCATCAGCCACGGGCTCCGGCGCCGTACCGATCGCTGCACCCTGCATTTCAGAGCGAGGGTACATGCATGACCAGGCGTGTATCCAAAGGAGCCTACCTGGACGCCAACCAGGCGGAGGCCTGTCTCGAACTCTGGGCGTCCCGCAAGTTCGACACACACGACATTCACCGCATTTTGCGCGTTCCGGAACATGCTGTGTGCCGTCTTATCCAGGCGGCGCGCGACCTGGCGAGGATGCAGCGATGAGCCAATACACCGCCATTGCCTACAACTGCTACCGGTCGATGAACCAGGAACAGAACGCGGTCAATCTCCAAGGCATGATCGACAGGATCAATGCCGAGGTGGCGGCCGACGGCTGGCGCGGCGTGCGGGTGGCCTATTTCTACCCCTACCAGGACAGCATTTGCCTGCAGGTGGAGCCTGGCGTTTCCGCGCTCACTCTCGATTACCTGCGCAGCGTTGGGGTGATCCACCCGATCGCCGACGGCACGGAAAGGATCTCCGCATGACGAGTTTTAACACCGCCCCCATCCGCAAGGCCGTGCTCGAAAGCGAACAGCCGATTGTAGCGGCCGCCGTCGTCATCGGGGCAATGATCGACCTTCTCGCGACCCATTACGGCATCGAAGTGGCGTCCAACGTGGCCCACAGTCTGGCCTCGGCCGTCGATGAGGAAGCGACGCCGCCCGAGGCCGCGCCTGACCACCAGCAAACCTAATCGAAGAACTACCTCGCCGGATTTGTCCGTTGTTCCGGCGCGGCCGAGTGCCACATGAAATTATGAGATCCCGTGAATGCAACGGACACCATACCGGCCCAATCAGGACGCGGCGCTTTCCCGTATCGAGGAGAGGCGCGTCGCGTTGCGCATTTCCTTCCAGGAGCTTGCGCTCGCGGCAGACATCCCGCTTTCGACCCTTCGTCGATTGCGCAAGTGCGGCCGCGCGTCAGACGCGCAGATCACCGCGTTGCGTTTTGCCGTCAGGACGATCGAGCGCCGGCGCCGAGAAACCAAATCAATGTTTGGTGGCGAGGCATGAAGGAGAACAGGGCCGCCCGCATCGCTTTGAAGGCCATCCGGTTTGCGCTGTTTCATGCAGCGATCAAGCCCGCCGATCGGCGATCCGTCGAGATCTACCTTCTGGTGACGACATGCGGCGTCAACCAGGCAATCGCGGCCGACGTGTGCGGCTGCACCAAGCAGAATGTCAGCAAACTTTTGAAATCGGTCGAGGACCGGCGCGACCAGGCGGAGTTCGACCGCGCGCTGTCCGCCCTCGAGGCCGTTATCGTGGGAGAGTAAAATGCCAGTGAGCACAACAGGTACGGCGATCGACTTCGAAAGAATGCTGAAAGAGCAATTCCAGCGGAGATTGCGCGAGATTTCCCAGGAAGAAATCGAGGCCGCTAACAAGCGCGTTGCCGATCGGGTGAAAGGCGAGCTCGATAAAATCGCCCTGTCAGTCCTTCAGCAGTACGACATTCAGGCCCGCGAGTGCAGCCTCATAGTCACCGTGAAAAAGGCGGCGCTATGAGCCGCTTTTCCGTCGCCAAGGAAAAGGTGCTCGACGATCTGGAAAACATCGTCGAGCAGCTGTTGCGCGCTAGTCGCAAGCACAAGCGTCAGAGCCTTTGGAACGTGATCAATCCGTATCGCGCCAAGGCGAAGCCCGACCAGATGGCGGTTTGGCTGCAGGGCGCGCGGCGCGGCGCCTGGCGTGACTTTGTTTCCGGCGACGCCGGCGACGCGATCGACCTCGTCGCCTATGCCCTGACGGGTGATGTGAACGCAGATAGCCGAATGGCGGCCGTCGAATGGATCGAGGATCGCTATGGCCTGAAAGATATGAGCCCAGATCGGCGCAAGCAGATCGAGGCCGAGGCAAAGACCAGGCGCGCAGCTGCAGAGGCTCGCGATCGCGATCGGCGTGAAAAGTCGATCGCTCGAGCTCGTAAATTCTTCTTCAGCTGTGGCCCGATCGAGAACACGGCCGGCGAGGCCTATCTTGCGTCGCGCGGCATTCCTCTGTCGCAGATCTCCGGACTGGGGCGCTCCCTGCGGTTCCGCCAGGACTGCGAATATTGGATGGAGGAAGGGCGGCCGAGGATCCCGGCGATGATTGCCGCCCTCGTCGATGTGACCGGCCGGATCGGCGCTTGCCATTACACGTTCCTGCAGGCGGACGGATCCGGCAAGGCGTCCGTCGATAAAGCCAAGCTGATGTTTCCCGAGACATCAGAGCTCGTCATCCGCCTGACCAATGGCGAGAGCGGGCTTTCCGCCGAGGAAGCCGCCGCCAATGGCGTAATCGGCATTTGCGCGCTGACCGAAGGCATCGAGGACGGGCTTTCCGTCGCGCTCACCAATCCGGAACTGCGTGTGTGGGCCGCCGGCAGTCTGCCAGGCCTGCGCACCGTGCCCGACCATCCGTCGGTCAGTGGGTGGGTGGTGTTCAAGGACAACGACTGGGGCAAGCCCCAGGCCCAGGAACAATTCGACCTGGCGATCGCCAGGCTCAAGAGCTTCAGGAAGCCGGTTGAGGTGATCTCCATGCCGGCCGAGTGGGGGAAAGACGTCAACGACGCAATAAGGAGCGGATGGAAATGACAGATCTACTGTTGATCGACCCGATCGACTTCGCCGGCGCGATCGGCCACACATCGGCGAACCAGCTTTTCGCCATCCTGGAGGGCAACCCGCCCGAGGACGAAAACTGGTTTGATGGCATGCTCGAAAAGACCGAAAGCGATGTTTATTGCCTGGCGGACTATGTGCGCACCACAGAGGCAAACGGCGAACGGCTGTGGCGTTTCGCGTGCATTGAAGGTCTTGCGGAACAAAGCCTGCCTTTTCCGCCGAGCAATTTTGAGGACGTTAAATCGTCCCGCCGCTTGGCTTTCAACCTCTTCGCATCCACCGCCCTGCTCGCCTTTCAGCAGATCCAGGCTGCGCAGATGCAGGAGCTCGAGCCTGCCGAGGCGCCCGAGCAGCCCGGCCTGAAGCTTGCCGACAGCATTTTCGAACCGCACGGAAGCTTGGCCGACCAGGAGGACTTCCAGGCGCAATGGCTTGAGGATCAGCAGGCGGCCGACAAGCGCGCGCTCGAGGAGGCCGAGGCGAAAGACGCTGAAGCCGACCAGGCCGCGGTCTCGGCTGGCACGCCGATCGACGACACAGACACCAGCAACAAGCCGCCGGCGCTTTCCGTCGGGCAACAGGAGAAGAATGCCGATGAAAAAAGCACTGCAGACCAGGGACAGGAAACGCGCGGCCAGGCTGAACCGGATCCGTCGGCACAGGGCGATGTTTCTGACATGGCTGATGACGACGGCCAGGCGGACATTCGAGACGCCGCTGCAGCAGCGCCGGCACGTTCTTCAGAACTGGAGCAGGCGCCATCACAGCCAGAAGGCGAAGCAAGTGGCAAAAGCGATGAAGGTGTGAGCGATGGAGAAGCCGCAGCGGGCGCCACGCCAGCCGATACCGGGAACGGTGCGGAGAATATCGCCGTGGGCGGAGATCACTCTGGGACAGGCGGCGCCGAACAATCCACGGACGAGAAAAGCGCTGAAGGAACTGGCGGAGCAGCTGGCGAGGGTGTGGGGGTACAAAGCGAGGCCGCGAAAACTCCCGTGAAGCCCAAAAGTTCCAGGAAGAGCAAATCAACAAACTGAAATTGGGCGCTCATTTGTCAACCGGGAGGCAGGTTTTCACCTGCTTTTCGGTGACTGGGGAAAATATTTTTGATGGCTGACGAAAAAAACGACGGCACACGAAAAGTGGGCGGATTGATCGGCGGGGCGATCAGCAAGGTCAAGCACCAGCTGAAGGCAAAGGACGCGGCCTATCCGGAGCGTGGCAAGTCTCTTGATGGCGTCTTGCCCGGCAAGTGGATTGAAGATGGTCTGTTCGATGACACGGGGCACCTGCCCTATAACTGCCCGATCAGGCCGCTTGGCTATGACGGGGAGCATTACTATTTCGTCGACACGATGGGGCAGGTTTTCAACACCGGCGATAGCTCCATGGGTGTCGAACGCCTGCAGAAGCTTTTTGCAGGACATGAGGCATGGCTCGACTGGGCTTTCCCTGCCTATGACACGAAAGGGCGCGTGACTGGCTGGAAAGGTGAAATGGTCCGCCGGGCGCTTTACGCAGCCTGCAGAGAACGCGGCGCCTGGTCGTCGGCCGACATGGTGCGCGGCCGTGGCGCCTGGCGTGACAGCAAGGGCGGCTTGATCCTCCATTGCGGCGAGAGCCTTTGGATCAACGGCGAGACATTCGAAACCGGCGAGTATGACGACCATCTGTATGTCCGCCGGCCGCGTTCAATGGTGCCGTGGCATGAGCCGGTCACGAAAGAGAACAATCCGGCCGTGAAGGTCGTCGAGATCCTGCGGACCTGGAACATGGACCGTAAAGAGGTAGATCCGATCATCGTCCTGGGCGCGATCGGCGTCGCGATGTTGGGCGGCGCCCTTGAATGGCGGCCGTCAATGATGATTGTCGGCGACGCCGGCGTGGGCAAATCAGAGCTCAACGGAAAGAACGGCGTGCTGAAGACCATTCTCGGCCGCATGATGGTGTCCACGACTAACGCGACCGAGGCGGGTCTTTATCAGCTGGTCGGCCATGACAGCGTGCCGATCGCGATCGACGAGCTCGAGGGCGACGACGGGATCGACCAGGCGCAGAAGGTGATCAAGATGGCGCGCGACGCGGCGTCCGGATCCGTGCGTATTCGCGGCGGCCAGAACCATAAAGGCGTCGAGTTCCAGGCGCAGTCCACGTTCTTCTTTTCAGGCATTAACCCGCCGCCCCTGCCCCCAGCTTCTATGACCAGGCTCGCAATCATCCAGCTTATGCCGCTGGATCCAGGCAGCAACAAAGCGCCGGTCTTGCCTGATGCTGACACCGTTGGCCCCCGGCTATTGCGCCGACTGGCGGACAGTTGGGGCGATCTGCAGTACAAGCTGGACGATTACGCCAACATATTGCGAGAGCACGGCCACGACAGCCGAGGGCAGAAAACCTTCGGCACGTTCCTGGCAGTGGCACACACAATGCTTGGCGACGAAGGCTTGAAAGCGCTTGGTCTACCGCATGAGGATCTATCGCCCTGGGGCAAGTGGCTTGCTGCGGATCTCGTGCCGGAGCTCGAGGGACGTGCCCCGACCTGGGAGCAGGTGCTTATCAGCATCCAAACCTCTGTCATCGAAAACTATTCCGGCGGAGCTCGTCGCACCGTCGCCCAGGAAGTCGAGCGGATCAAGAACGGCGAGAGCATCAATGAAGTGCGCGATCGGCTGTCTCTGATCGATATCGGCCTCGTAGAGGATCCGGATCAGCCTAAGCATTACTGCCTGGCGATACCCAACCAGAGCCGCGTGCTCGCCAAGGCGCTCGCCGGCACGCCCTTCTCTAACGGGCAGCAAGGATCCTGGAGCTTCGCGTTCAAGCGTGGCGACCCGCGTGTGGTGCGGCAAAAGCTCGAGCTAAAGCCGGGCCACTTCGACAATCGCGTGACCGTCGCCGGCCGCCAGGCGCGCTGCAGCTTCATCTCCCTTTACGAGTATACGAGGTGGTTAAGTAAATGACCCCTGCAACCATTGGCGGCAGAGGCCCGCCATTTTGCGTCCATTTTCAGGGCCAAACCCGCACCCCGACCCTCCGGCATGCTCGAAACGGCGTGGTTGACGGTTTTTGCCTTGCTGTAGCGTATCCCTAGGCGTGTGTCGTGTCGCCGCAAACTGTCTAACTGTCTAATGAGTGTCTAACGCTAAGCGAAACACAACCATCTGATTTCATTACGTTAATCAGGATCATTAGACAGTTAGACAGTTAGACAGCAAAACCTCTCACAATGTGCGCTGGTGAGCGTATGCATACGAGACATAACGCTGTCTATCTGTCTAACTGTCTAAATATATATCTAACCATATGTTTTATATGGATAAATTTATTAGACAGAGAATAGGCACTCGCAAGACAGCGGAAGCTCATGAGCTCGAATAATAAATTCGATGATAATGGTTCAGAGGGACAGGATTGGCGTGCCGAGGCCGCCGGCGCGCTGGCCGCTCACGACCCGGAGAAGGCCGCAAAGCGTGGTCGAGGCCGCCCGGCCGGCGCGCGGAACCGCAAGACGCAGGATTTCGCCGCCTGGTACGAGGCCCAGGGCTATAAGGATCCGCTGCAGATGCAGGCGGAGTTCATGAGCGCCGACGCTGTGGGCATTCAGGCCTTCTTCATCGAGCACGAGCGGACGCAGAAGGCGATCGGCAAGGGCTACGGCCTGGCAGTGCCTTCCCTGGGCGAGATCGTGAAAGAGCAGCTGGCCTGTGCGCGCGACCTGGCACCATACCTGCACGGCAAGGCGCCGGTGCGCGTCGTCGTCGAGGACGAGCGGTTGCCGATCCTGGTCATCAACTCCGGTACCAACCAGATCGCCCAGGCGCAGAGCGTGGCGGCGCAACGCGGCCTGTCCGTCGGCCGTCCGCTGGTCGATGTCACCCCTAACAATATCAATGACTTAGCGGGTGGCGCGGGCGAAAGTCCCACGACTGAAAGTCCCACAGCGAAGAAAGCGAAGTGATATCAATGCGTTACGCGTTTCATTCACTGATAGGATATCAGTTGCCTTGGCCGCATATCGCGGGGGACCGGCACCATTTGGACGGTCGGCCTGGGCGCCGCTCGCCAGGCCGCGTCCGGTATGCCCCCCCTGCATGGCTGGCAGCGGCGCCCGGCCGGGGGGCCTTCCCCCGAAGCGGGGGGCACCCCACCCCCTGGGGGGGAGCGCCCGCGCACCGATCCCATTTTTCGCAATGGGCCTCAAGCCGGTTTCAGGGGGTGATTTGGAGCGCTTGCGCCGCGTCTAATCTCCTCCGCCTTGGGGTCGGGGTCCGGGTCGGCGTCGTCACCGCGCCTCTCCCTGCCCTCCTGGGGGTCGGGGGTAATTTTCTATCTCGGCTCGGGGGATGGATTGGAAAGCGGACGGCCTCAACCTGCAAACCTGCCGGTTTGCAGCTTTCAGCCGACTTGCTTAGGGGCCGGCGCGCATGCGCTATGCGCGCGCCGGCAGCTGGGGCAACCGTCGGAGCCAACCAATGAGCCAGCATATTTCCGATATCATCACGCGTGACGACGTCCGGACCTTCTCTGACGCCGAAATGCGCAAGAAGATCGCGGATCTCGACTATGTCGGCGATTTCGATCCCTTCAATTACACGCCGCCTGGTCCTGTCGGTGAGGGCTTCCTCAACTCCTCCTATCTGACGACCTTCGTCATGGGCCCACTTGGTGGCGGCAAGACCACCCTATGCGCGTTCAGACGCATCATGGCGGCCACCCTGGCGCCCGTCGCCTGGCATCCGGAAGACAAAAAACCGACACGCATGTGTCGGTGGGTCGTGCTTCGCGACACCTTCCGATCGGCGGAAAAAACCGTTCTTGAAAGCTGGAAGCAATGGTTTCCGAAGGGCTTTCCCGGCTCTAAGTGGGCCGGCGGCAATGACAGGCCTGTAACCCACACGCTGCGGTTCATGGGCACCGACGGTATCAGGATCGAGATCGTCACCGAATTTGCCGGCCTTGGCGAAAACTCCATCGAAACGCTGATGAAGGGCCGCGAATATTCGGGCGCCTGGTTGAACGAGGCGGACACCCACGCGGACGGCGCCCTTGACGACCTCGAGCAGCGCGTCGGCCGTTATCCATCGGCTAACATCTTGCTCACGGTGGCGGAGCTCGAGAAGCTTGGTCGCGAGCTTGGCCGCACGATCTACTCGGGCCAGCGTCAACGCCAGGTCATCGGCGACCTAAACGCGCCGACGGTCGATAACTGGGTCTATAAGAAGTTCATCAAGGAACCGACTGAGGATCGCCACCTATTTCGCCAGCCGTCCGGCCGGTCCGCGCAGGCGGAAAACCGCTTCAACCTGGATCCGGATTATTACGATCGCATCGTGCGTAACCAGGAAGACCATTTCATCAAGCGCATGGTGGACAACGAGTTTGGATATTCGCGCCACGGCAAGCCGGTATTCGAAAAGTTCAACCGAGATATTCACGTCGCGCGATCGCGGATCTACTTCGAGCCAAAGCTTACCCTGGGCATAGGTATCGATATTTCTATGAACACCCTTAACCCGGCTGCAGTTTTCGGCCAGGTCAAAGGCTCCCGGATCTGCGCGATCGACGAGCTCTATCTCGGTCATGGCGTCGGCGCCGCACGCTTCGGCGAAGGCCTCGATCGAAAGATCCGGGAGGATTACGCCGGCGCCACCAAAATCCGGATCTGGTGTGACCCGGCGGCCGAGTATGGCGCCGACAAGGAAGGCGGCCAGCTGACATCGATGGAAACGATCGCCATGATCCTGGGCCTGCCGATCCTCATTCCGGGCAATGGTTCGAACGAATTGGGCATGCGCCTGGATGCGGTAAAAACGGAACTCCGCGGATATCACGAACCGCAAAGCGAGCTCCTGATATGCCCCGAAAAGTGCCCTCTCCTCCTCGAGGGCTTCGACGGAAAGTACCGTTACAAGCGCCGCAAGGAACATGCTTCGACCGAATTTGAAGAGCAACCGGAAAAAACTCACCCACATGCCGACGTCCAGGACGGGCTGCAATACCTCATCATAGGTTTCAGAGGCCGCGCCGGCATCATCCGTGCAGCTTCTGACAAAGAGCGGGACGCCAGCCGATCACGTGCGCCGGGATCTTCTCGCTCTCCGTGGGGTCGGGGGGGCTTTGATCCGCATAAGGCGGGCTTGCAATGAGCTACCGGCTAGACAGCCCCGCAACACTCTTCGACGTGGCGGAGCTCTGTGGCGCCACCACCCGCATTCACTGGGCAGTTGCGCGCGAGATGTGGCGCACTGGCGAAACCTTCGCCATGCGCGATGACGACAAACTGTTGGGTGTTTTCGGTCTCTATCCGATCGAGGAGGGTGCCGAGGCCTGGTTCGATATTCGCCCTGAAGGCGCTCCCTTCATGCTTCGGCTGATCCGGGACATACGGTTGACCTTAGCTTCCCGCTCTTACCCTGAAATCGTGGTGATCTGCCACACAGAGGCCGGGCGCCGCATTGCGGTGGCATCCGGCTTCCAGCTTTTCAGCGAAGGGGATCTGACTTATGGGCGGTATGTTAGGCGGGGGCAGCAAGGCCAGCAAACAGGCGCAGGAACTGCAGAAGCAGGAAGCGGCCGCGCAGCAGCGCCGGATGCTGGCGGATCTCGCGCGTCAACAGGCTGAAGTTGACCAGGCGTCAGCAGGGCGTACCGGCCGCAAGACCGGCAGCCGAATGCTGACCTTCATGAACGAAACCTATCTATCAGGATCCGGAAACGACAAGTTCGGTAGCGCCTGATGTTCGAAGTCTCGAAGCTGAAGGCACGCCGCAACCAGGCGCAGAAGGAGCGCGACGCAATTCAGCCGCTCCTGGACGAGGCGTATCAATACGCAATTCCTTTCCGAAAGTCGTCGCGCAACACAGGCCAAGGCGAAAAGCGTGTTGACCAGGTGTTCGACCACACGGCGATCGACGCGGCTTTTCGTTTCGCGGGGAAGGTTCAGCAGGATTTCTGGCCGGCCGGTCAGGACAATTTCGAGATCGAGCCCGGTCCGCTCGTAATGGATATCTCAGAACGAGAAAAATTTGCCAAGGAACTTGCCCCGGTCAGCAAGGTCGCCGGCGCCTTCTTCGAGGACGGCGATTGGGACATGGCTTTCCATGAGATGGCGCTGGATCTCTCCGCCGGTACCGGCGCGATCCTCATGAACCCTACGGACGATCCGGAACTTCTTTGGGAGCCGATTTCGGTATCGATCGACGAGGTCAAGATCGAGCAAGGCCCGAACAACAAAATTGCCGCCATCTTCTGGGACCGTAAGATGACGGTGCGTGTGCTTTTCGACACTTGGCCGGAAGGCAAGTTTGGCAAAGACCTTTCTGAGCTCCACCGCGAGAAGCCGGAGGCAGAGATCGAGGTTCACGTCGATACGGTGTACGAGCGGAAAACCCGGCGTTGGCATATGCTGGTCTGGTGCAACAAGCAGGATACCATTCTGTTTTCCAGCCAATCGCGCACCTGCCCATGGCTCATTCCCCGCTATTTCCGCGTTCCAGGCGAGACCTACGGTCGCGGTCCTGTCATGCTCGCCATGCCGACGATCAAGACGCTCAACACCACGGCCCGCCTGCAGCTGCAGGCCGCTGCGATCGCGATGCTTGGTATTTACACGGCGGTCGATGATGGTGTGTTTAATCCGGACCTCGCCACTCTCTCACCCGGTGCAATCTGGAAGGTGGCGCGAAACGGCGGGCCTAGCGGTCCTTCTCTAAACCGCTTTCCGGATCCGCGCCTGGATCTCGGCAATCTCGTGATCAACGACATGCGCATGAGCGTGAAGGCGACGATGATGGATCAGTCGCTGCCTCCGGATGGCGCTGCCGTGAAATCGGCAACCGAGATCCTAGAGCGCGTGAAGCGCTTGGCATCCGATCACCTGGGCGCCTATGGCCGACTGATCAAAGAGGTCACTATCCCGGCCGTGAAACGCGTGCTCGAGCTCGCCTACAATCGCGGTCTGATCAAGGTGGAAATCCCGATCGACCAGCTGATCACAAAAGTCCGGATCAAGTCGCCTCTGTCGATTGCCCGTGAGGCGCAGCGCATCGAGAAAATCGTCCAGTGGCTTCAGATGGTGCTGATGATCCTGCAGGACCGCGCCGGCCGTGTCGCGCACCTCGACGACGCATTGTCAGATATCGGGCGGCAACTGGGTGTTCCGGCCGAATACATCGTCACGAAAGATCAAAGAAAACAGATGGACGATAAGGAAGAGCAACAAATGCAGGCGGCCGCCGCCCTTCAGGCTGCAGCTGCAACAGCCGGAGCAACATAGTGAACGTCAATTCGCTGCAGGACATCATCAACGCCGCCTCTACGGGCGGCTGGGACTTTGTCGAGGGGGTGAACCCTGAAGCAAAGAAGGCACTCACGATCCAGCAGGCAAAAGATGCCGAAGATCAAAAGTCGATCGCGCGAGCATGGGCACGTTTCGCCAGGAGCTCAGACGGCAAGAAGGCCCTTGAGCAGCTTTTCGATACGACTTTGAGGCGGACAGTGTTCTTCACCTCTCTTGGCCTGGACCCAATGTCCATGGCCGTTTTCGGTGCATTTCGCGAGGGACAGAACGCCCTGGCACACGAGATTGCCCGCCAGATCGGCTTGGGCAATTCCGAGGCAACCAAGCCTCGTGACATATAAGGAAGGCGTGACATGTATGAGATTTATGCGCGGCGCTGGCAGCGCCTTTATAATGCTGAAGGCGGCGGCGGTGGTGGTGGCGGCGGCAGCACTGAGAGCGGAGGCGACAACGGCGGCTGGAAAGCTCCCGACGGTCTGCCTCCCGAATTCGCCGGCGCCAATGCCGATGAAACGCTCGGCAAGTTGCTTGGCGGCTATTCCGACCTCAAACCCCGCTTTGACGGCATGCGCGAGAAGCTGTCAAAAATGCCGGCGGCGCCGGAAAAGCCGGACATGTATAGTTTCGAACCAGCCGACAATTTGAAGCCCTACTTCGGCGATCTGTCGCAGGACAAGTATTTCGACGCCGCAAAGACAGCCGCCCATAAGCATGGCCTTAGCCAGGAGCAGTTTGCCGGTTTTGTGTCCGACATCTACTCCCCGCTTGTCGAGCAAGGCCTCATTGCGGCGCCGTTCGACCCTGCGGGGGAACTTAAAACTTTCTCCACGGCCACAGGCCTCGACACTAAAGGCACGCACGAAACGCTTTCCGCCAACGAGGCCTTTGCAAACGGTCTCGTTGCGCAGCTGAAGGACGTTCCGGACAGTCTGAAGAACGATGTCAACGCGCTCCTGGTCGGCATGACGGACACGGCCGCAGGCAATGTGCTGCTCCGTGCCCTGTCCGGCCGCCTCTCCGAAAATGGCATTCGCATCGCTGGAAACGCCGGCGACAACGGCGCCCTGACAGCGGACGACTTGAAGAAGCTCGATTCCGATCCTCGTATCGACCCGCGCAATAGGGACCATAAGGATCCTAACACGCGCTTCGATCCGGAACTCCGCAAACGCTACGACGACGCTTACAACAAGCTGCAGCGCGGCCAGTAAGTTGACCAGACACGCCCCCGCTTATCGTCAAGATCAGCACAGGGCGGACCTGCAACGCCTGCGGCCTCTCCGGCACTGACCGGACCCGCAGGCCTTGTGGCCTCTCCTTCCCCGGTGTTCTCCCAACATCATCGAGGAACTTCGTCCATGACGATCAACGCTAATGCATGGAACACGACCCAGTTCGCCAATCGGGCCATGGCGATCTATCAGCAAAAAGGCAATCGCCTTCGCCCGACAATCACCCAGGCCGTTCGTATCGAGAACAATGAAAAGGCAGTCTTCTGGCTTGCCGGCAAGTCCAAGGCAAAGAAGAAGACCCGCCGAGAACGCAACACGCCGGGCAACGCCGATCGCAAGCGGTTCGACGTAGCGCTCGAAACGTGGGTCGCATTCGACGAGGTCGAAGAGTACGACGTGGACCGCATGACCGTGGACGAAAAAGAAGTCGTCTACGAAAGCGGCGCGAACGCCCTTGGTCGCGCGACCGATATCGAAGTCTATCAGAAGATGCAGGCCGCAGTGCCGACCGTACCAACTGATCTTGATTTCTCCGCCGGCGCATTCAACGCAGCAAATGCAATGCAGCTTTGCGCAGCACTGCAGGATGACAAAGTTCCCTGGGATGGCAACGTGTATTGCGGCCTGCCGTCGAAGCAGTGGAACCAGCTTATCGCGAACAAGGTCGTGAACAGCAGTGACCACGTGGGCACCGACATTCCGTTTGTGAAGGCAACGGACAGCCGGTTTTGGAACGGCGTTAACTGGTTCCTGTTCGTCGAAGAAGACCCGCTGGATCTCTACCCCGTTCCGGCCGCCAACAAGCAGGATCTTTTCATCTGGCACAAGACTGCATTGGGCTGGGGCAACAACACGGATCTGCGTGTGATTACCCAGTGGGACAACCGCGAAGACGTTTGGACCATCAACATGCAGGCCAAGGGCTGCGCAACGCCCCTGCAGGAAGGCAAGGGGATCAAGCGCTTCAGGACTTCCACCAACTCCGCGATCTCCATCGTCTAACAATGCCGCCGGCGTTCGCGCCGGCGCGCACCCTCTCTCACCAGCTTCTGGAGAAATGCAATGGCTTTCGAAGTCAAAGGCTTCCGCACCGTGGACCACATGACCAATCCTTCCGGCGCGGCCGGCGCCAACCTTGGCGTTCACAAGTATGTCACCAATGACGACCGCGCTGCAGTCGAGACGGCCGGTTACTTTAACGCACTGGTGCAGCGCCTGAAGGTCGGTGACCACATCGACATGACGCTCGCCCTGGCGACGGCGCCAGTACGCCGCAATTACATCGTCACGGCAAATTCCGGGACCGCTATCACCATCGCCGCCCAGAACGTCGCTTGATGTTTTGATGTAGCCCTGCCCTCGCCGGTTCACGCCCCGGCGAGGGTTTGGCATTTTCAGGAGCTCGTTTCATGGCATTGCTGACGCCCCTCGATATCGTCAACACCGCGTGCGCTCGCATCGGTGAAGAGCCCGTTCAAAGTTTTACCGAGGATCTGGGCGGCGGACAAAGCGCGTCGCTGATCTACGATGAGACTGTCGATTTCAATTTGGGTCTTCAGCCGTCCGGCTTTGCCTTCGCCCGCGAAATGCGTCAGCTGTCGCGGCTGACTGACGCCGTACCGCTTAGCGGTTTCGCCAATGTCTTCGAGACACCACAGCCCTATATCGGCCTGCCCGTTTACCTCACAGACGACGCGAAAGATCCACGCCGGCGCTTTACCGAGTTTCTGTTGACGAACGGCAAAGTGCACGCTGACGCCGATCCTCTCTTCGCCATGGTGAAATTTCGTCCGGATCCGCATTTGTGGACAGGCACATTCAAAACGGCGACGATCACGGCGATCGGCGCCAAGCTGGCCTATGCGATCGCGTCTAACCGCAACGCCTATTCGGACTTCATGGCCGAGGCTTACGGAACGCCAAGCGAGCAATTTCGTGGCGGACAGATGAGAGCGGCGCTTTCAGAAGACGGCTTTTCGAACCCGCCGCGTCAGATCCAGATGCAACGCAATCCCCTCGATATGGCATGGAGATCCTAAATGGTTTCGAGCCCTGGACGTATGCAATCGGCCTTCACTGCCGGCGAGCTCGCGGAGATCCTCGAGGAGCGTACGACGCTCAAATACTTTGCCACTGGCCTGAAGCGCGCGGAGAACATCGTCATTGCTCCCCAGGGCGGCTTTCGGCTCAGAGACGGGTTGCGTCTGATCGGCGATCTGCCGGCGGATGCCGCTCGCATTCTGCCATTTGACGCGTCGAACGGATCCTACTTCGACCTGGTCTTTGCGAGCGATACTTGCCAGGTGTGGAATGCCACATCGATGACGGCCACGATGACCGTCGCGGGCCTGGCGAGCTTCGTGCCGGAACTGACGTTCGCGCAGCGCCTCGACACTCTGGTTCTCTTCCACGAGAATTTAAAGACCAAGCGTGTTCGCCTGATGCCCTCCGGATGGGTGGTCGATGACCTGCCCTATGAAAAGCTCCCAAACTATGACTACGGCGCCAACTATACCAACGGCGTGCCGGCGGAGTGGCGGCTCGAGTTCGTCGGCCTCGAGAGTGGCACGACGATCTTTGTCCTCAATGTTTCCGGCCAAGAAACGCAGTCTATCGCGTATAGTAGCACCCCGAGCGCGCTTATTGCGAACATCACGGCCGCACTCGACAACCTGCCAAATGTCAGGCCGGGTTACACCGTCACAAACCCCGCAGCCAACAAGATCCAGCTAAAATTCTCCGGCGCTGGCAATGAAGGTGATGGGTGGGCAGTCTCCGGCCGTATCGTCAACAAGGCGGACGCCGCGATCCTGTCGGTCAAGCAGACGCCAGGTGTATCACCAGGCGAAGCCGTGATTTCGGAAACTCGCGGCTGGCCTCAATGCGGGTGTTTCTACAATCAACGCCTGATCATTGGCGGCTTCCGTTCGCTGCCTAACGCCTGGATGCCATCGCGCCAGGCGGACTATTTCAACTATGATGAGCGCTTCACTGAGGCGAACGGCCCGTTTCTGGTACCCATGGACATCGCTGGCGGTGAAAAGGTGGAGGCGATCGTTCCGTCTCTCAACCTTCTGCTTTTCACTACGCAGGCCGAATACTGGATCGCGGAGCGCGCAATCTCAAAGACAGAGGCGCCAAACCACGTCCAGTCTTCACGCAATGGCATTCGGCGTGGCGTGCCCGTCGCTGAAAATGAGGGTGCTTCGCTTTGGTGCCATGCCAACGGCTCCACTCTGGGCGAACTCCGCTACACCGACCAGGACGGAAACTATCTGGCGACCAACATATCGTTGCTTGCTCCTCATCTCCTCGAGGACGTGCGCGACATGGCGGTTCGTCGCGCAACCGCTTCGATGGATGGTAACGTGGGTTGCGTGGTACGCAAAGACGGCCAGGCCCGTCTTGTTACTCTCCTGCGAGAACAGGAAGTGACTGCCTTTGCACGCATGTCGTCAGATGGTCTGTTCAAGGCCGTCGCCCGCAATGGCCGGAACGAACTGTCATTCATCCTTGATCACGCCGGCAAAAGAACGCTCGAGCGGATGGAGAACGGCCTTCTCCTGGATGAGGCGAGCGACGTCACCTTCGGCGTTCCCCAGGCGACCATTCCCGGACTGTCCCGGTTCAACGGGCGGCAGATATGGGCGATCGGCGATCGCAATGTATTCGGTCCATTCACTGTCATAGCCGGCCAGATCTCGCTTCCGGTGAAAGTCAGCCGCGTGACCGTCGGCACGTGGCGCCCGCCGGTGGTGTCCACCTTGCCGCCTCCCCGCGAGATCGGACCGAACACGGTTCTGAAGCGGAAAGCCCGGATCCACACCGTTCATGTGTCCGTGCTCGACACGACGAGCCTAGCGATTTCGACGAATGGCGGCCCGCTGCGAGAGGTCGATCTCCATCGATGGGGCGTCGCGGCCGATGTTCCGGAGCTTGACCAGGGCGTGACCACAAGCATCAAGATCTCAGGCCTGAGAGGATACGCCGACGCGCCGTTCGTCACGATCTCTCAGCTGCGACCCGGTAGACTGAACGTCCGAGCGATTACCGTCGAGGCTGCACTATAATGGAGATGCAGCCATGGAACTTGCCGTTGCGGCGATCGGGAAAGTTTTTGCAGGTTTAGGCCTTTCAGCGGCCGGGGCGGCAGGCGCCGGCGCCGCCGGTGCTGCAACCGCCGCAGGTGGCGCGGCAATGGGATCCGGCGCACTTGCGGCGATGCAAGGATTTTCCACCGTCTTGAAGGTTTTGGGCACGATCGGCGCCGGCGCGGCCGCCGCGCGCGAGAGCAACGACATGGCGGATCAGACCATGTTGCAGGAAAAGCAGGAACAGCTTGCCGGCGAGCAGCGGAAAACCAGCATGTCCCGCGAGCTCTCCAGGGTACTTGGAAACAACGAGGTCGCCTATGCCGCTGCAGGCATCGATCTGACGCAAGGTGTCGCAGCCGAAAACGCCGCCAACGCCAAGACACGCGCGGCTAACGAGATCTCCATCGACCAACAAGACACTGAGTTTCGTCGTTCGCTGTATCGAATGCGAGCCCAGGGCCTTCGTGACAAAGCAAAATCGCAGAAGGGCGGAGCTCTGCTTTCAGCCTTGGGCGACGTCGCCGGCTACGGCATCAGCCTGGCACAGATGGGGTAAATCAGAATGGCAAACCGTCAAACGCGCAGCCCCGGCCAGCTGGCCAGCTTCAACATGTCGGCGGCGATCGGCGACGCGCCGGCCTACGCCGTCAACACCGGCCAGGCTGCCGAGGCTCTGGCGAATGTCGCCGGCGGCCTAGCAGACACCCTTGGGAAAATGGCGGCATATGCCGCAGAGCGTGAGGGTAAAGCAGCTGGACTGACCGCCGGCCAGGAGGCCGGCGCATCCTACCTGCAGCAGACGCAGGCCGTTGCTATGGCCGGAGGTGTTGCCGGCACTGGGCCATGGCACGAACAGGCTAAAGCGCTTCTGCGAAAGGAGGAGGGTTTTCGCGACGTTCCCTATTGGGACGTGAACGCGCACCGCGTGGGCTACGGCTCCGATACCACCGTTACGGCCGACGGAAAGGTGGTGAAGGTCACTGAGGGGATGAAGATCTCGCGCGAAGACGCCGAGCGAGATCTCGATTATCGCCTCACCAAACGCGAAGGCCTTCAGGTTCAAAAGCAGCTTGGCGACACCTGGGGCAAGTTGCCGCCAAACGCGCAGGCCGCGTTGGCCTCCGTCGGCTACAACTATGGCTCACTTCCTAAAGAGGTTGTAGCAGCTGCTAAGACGGGCAATCTGCAAATGCTGTCTTCGGCCGTTGCTGGCTTGAGCTCCAACAAAAAGCGGCGACAGCGCGAAGCGGCGATGATCTTGGCAGGCGGCCAGCCGGTTCCTGCATCTACGGCCCCTGCAGCAGCTTCGACGGCTTCTCCCTCCTCTTCGCCTACCCCGGCTACTGCAGTTGCGCCTGGTCCCGGTCCTGGCACTGATAGCGCTATCAAGACCGCCAGCGTTGCGGCTCCCTTGTCATCCACGCCGCTCGCCCTGCGTCCCGCCGGCACGATCCGAAACGACGCGTTTAACGATGCTGCAATGTCTGCCTGGGGTTGGCGGATGCAAGAGGGCGTTTCGAACGAGCTCTATGCAGCACAGCAGCAGAATGAGGACAATCCCGCCGGCTACGCTGCAGCGGCCGACGAGATCCGGAAGAAATACATTGCCGAGCTTCCGGCTGACCCGAAAATGCGGGAGATGTTCGACAAAAGCTTTGCCAACAACAACCAGGCTTACGTTCGCAACATCAATGCCAATTATGAGAAGAAGCTTCGCGCCGATCAACTGACGGCTTTCGGCGACGGGTACAATTCCCGCCTGGTCGACCTAGAGCGCCAGGCGCAGGTTCTTGGAGCCAACGCCGACGGCGACGCCATCATCACCGAGCAGACGCAAGCGTTTCAGCGATCGGTGGATGGAGCGGTGGCGCAAGGCATCCTCACAGCTCCCCAGGCGGCAAAATTCAAGCTGGATATCGCCGAGACTGCAGCGCGCGGCCGTATCCAGGGCGTCTATAATGCTTTGCCAACGCCCGAGCAGAAAGAGGCATTCGCAACCGGCATCCTGGACGACTGGAAAAAGCAGCAAGGCCCGCTTGCCTCTCTGTCGTTCGATACCGTCAAGGCGATTTCGAACACGCTCTACAGTGACGCCCGCCAGCAAATCAACCAGCGTACCGCCTCGAACAAAGCCGAAAAGGTTCGCCTCGAGGCTTTGATCAATGACGATGTCGCCAGTATTGCGGCCAGCGGCAAGGGCTTGGATCCCGCGAACTCAGGCCTTGATCCGGCAAAAGTCTTGGAGGTTGTCGGGCCTGAAGGCGTCGAAAGGTGGCGACTTGGTCAGGACAGAGCCAACCGGATCTATGCCGCGACGAACGGGATGGAGGTTCAGAGCACGGCGGATCTTTCGCAGCGCCTCACGCTGATGAAACCCGAGGCGGGCAAGCCGGGCTATGCTGACGACCTGGAGATCTACGAGGCCGCACGCAAACGCGCCCAGGAGGTGCTGAAGGAGCGCGAAACCGATCCACTCGGTCAAGCCGCACGCGGCGGAGCGATCGAGCTTCAGCCGATCGACGCCAATTCGGCCGAAGAGCTCACCAGGACGCTAGGCCTTCGGAAGACGCAGCGCGACCAGGTTGCAGGCCTATATCAGCAACAGGTGCCGGTTTTCCGTCCTGGAGAGAAAGAAGCCCTGTCGGCCGCCATTCTTCGCAAGCCGGAAATGTTGCCGGCATTCGCAATTTCGGTGCAGGAAGCATTCGGCAAAGATGCGCCACGCGTTCTGTCCGAGCTCAGCGAAGATGGACCGGTCATCGCACATGCCGCCGGCATTTCGCTGGCTTCAGGCGATACCTCCGTCGCCAACGACGTCGCCGACACTCTGGCGATGAGGCGGGAAAAGCTTCTGACTTCGAAGATGCCGAGCGCGGCGGAAATGGGCACCTATGCCAATGGCGAGCTTGCCGGCGCGCTTTCTGCAGATCCCCGCACACAATCAGCGATGATCCAGACCGCATCCATCCTCTTCGAGCAAATGGCAAACCAGAACGGCTTCGACGCGACAGAGCTCAAAACGGAAGGATCTGTTGCCCGCGCTGCATATTCCCGCGCATTGGATCGAGCCGCCGGCGCGCGGGTGATCGGCGACAAGACCTATGGCGGCCTGGCTGACGTCAATGGATCGAAGATCATCGTTCCGTCCGACATGGAAAAGGATAAGCCCGGCAAGCTTCTATCGAGCCTTACCGAAGACCAGCTGAAGAAGTTGCCGCCGATCGACAACCGCACGGGCTTCAATATCCCGATCAACAAAATCCGCCAGGCAAGGCTGGTGTCGGTTGGAGACGGACTTTATCGCGTTGCCCTTAACGATCCGCTTGGCGAGGATCCTCAGTATATCAAAGCTCAAGGCGGGACGTTCTGGACGCTCAACATTCGGAACCTGGAGGAAGTCGCCCGCACGACCCGATCGGCTGACGAAGAACTTGATCTTTCGGTATGGAGCCCCCTATGAGCTTTTGGTTCAACCAGGCGCGCGACGACACGCCGGCATCGTGGGCCGCCGGTCAATCATCCTTGGGCGAGATCTGGAGCGCAGCGCGTGAGCAAATGCGCCTGGTCGATAACACGACGGCCCGCGCCGAGGCCTATACGCGCGCCTATGACGAGCGTATCCGCGCCATAACCAAAGCGACCGGCGAAACGTTCGAAAACCCCATGAACGTCAGTGTCGCGGGTGAACAGCCGGAACGCCAGTTCGATCCGCAGCGGGGGATCATCAGCGACACCGAGCGCACGGCGACGAAGATGCAAGAGGCCGTTGACCGCTTCAATGGGTGGCTGGCAGATCTCGAAAAGAGATATCCCGATCGGGCGTCCGTCATTCGCGCCGGCGTGCCTGTCGAGAAAGACGCCGAAGCACTTGCCAAGAATGCAGATGAGCGGTTGGCGAAAGCCATGGCCTCGCGAAACGGCTTAGGCCGCTGGGTGGCTGCTATCGGTGGCGGATTTACCGGCGCCGCTTATGACCCGATCCAGGTCACCACTCTTTTCGCAGGCGGTGGCGCCGGCGGAGCTCGCACGATCGGCGGGCGCATTCTGGGAGCCGCGCTGAAGGAAGCCGCTGTAAACGGCGCGATCGAAGCCGCGCTTCAGCCACATGTGCAGGCATGGCGAAAAGAGATCGGCGTCGAGAACGGGCTCAACGAAGCGCTGAAGAACGTGGCATTTGCTGCAGGGACGGCCGGCGTCTTGGGCGGCGGCATGCAGGCCGGCGCCGAGGCGATCGGCCGTGTCTTTCGTCCGCGCGAGGTCGAGCAGATCGCCGATGCTGTTGCGGGCTCGCCTTCGACACGCCCGGAGATCCGCGAGGCATTTTCGGGCGACGCGGCGCGCGCGGCCGAGATTGCAACTCCCATTCGCCAGGCGCTTCCGGCTGAAGCTCGAGGCGCGATCGATGCTCTTGCAGCTGCCCGGGCTGCAGATGAGTTGCGGCCGGCCGCCGCGTCGATCGACACGCACGATCGCGCAATCAGCCAGGCGATGAAAGCCGCCCAGGACAACAGCCATTTTTTCTTCGAGCCAGATCCTGACCAGGTGCGGCGCATCGTCGATCAACTGGTACCGGACGCGCCGGCGACGAAAGCCGCGAAGGCAGACACCCTTTCTCAATTTCTCATGCGCTCCGGAGGCGTCCAGGATTTCAGGGGCGAGCTTCAGGCGCTTGGCCTCGAGAACGTTTCCGAGCGATTCGTCGGGCGCCTGGTCCGCGATAGCGGTATGCCGCTAGATGAGGCGCGGCGAGCAGCTGCAGAAGCCGGCTATTTCGATCATCGATACGGCACGCCCGATCAGGCCATGGAGCAAAGCACAATCCGCGATCTCCTGGATGAACTCGACACGGGATCTCGTGAAAGCGTGCGGGCCGTCGATGACGGTGGCCGCGCTTATGCGGATGGCCTGGTTCACGAGCTCGTCGCGCGCGCAGGGCCGGCCGTCGATGACAAGCTGATCCTGAAAGCAGCCGAGCTTTCGAACGCGGAGAGCCTAGCGCCGGCGGAGGCGCTTGATCGTGTTCTGATCGATGCCGATCGCGCGGCCGAGGAAGTGACCAAGCTCCCCGTTGCGCCGGAAAGGATCGACGGCACGGACATGCGTGGCGGCCTCGACAATCCAGGCCGCCCGATCGAAGACACGTTTTTTACGGACGAAGATCTCGCGGACATTCCGGACGATTTCGAAATTCCCTTCTTCGACGATGGCAGGACCGCCACACCGCAAGGGATCAAAGAAGAGCTTGAGCGCCTGGAATGGCTGTCAACAGTGGTGGAGGCTTGCCGCGCATGAGTTTCAAAGATTGCATGAACACGGCCGCCGAAGGCGGAGAGATATCGAAGGAAGACGCCGCGCGACTGACGCGCGACTTCGACCGGCTACGGCAGAAGTTTGCCGGCAACAGTGAGGTGACGGCCGACGCGGAGGCAAAAAGAGCGCTTGCGGAATTGTTGAAGGCCGAGACGGCTCACCAGAAGCGCAAGGCGAAACTGTCTCTATCGTCGATCAAGCGCGTTGCGGCCGACATCAACAGCTACAAGAACCCACGAGGCGAGCACGACGTGGGCGCCGCCGCCCTGGATCTCCTCGAGCATTTCGGCACGGCTCCGTTCGATAGCGTCGATGGCCGACGCAAGGCGATCGTCGGTATGGCCCATGCACGCATGGATGACCTTCTGTCTCACTTCAAGCGCTCCGCCCTTCTGGGTGACGTCGGCCGGCACAACAAGGCGCAACTGGATGAGGTTGTGCGGGAGGCTTTCGGCGAGACCAGCGGCAACCCCGCGTCCAAGCAATTTGCCAAGGTTTGGGAAGACACGCACGAATGGTTGCGCCAGCGTTTCAACGCCGCCGGCGGCGCGATCGGCAAGCTCGAGCGTTGGGGCTTGCCGCAACATCATGATGCGCGAGCACTTCGAAAAGTCGGCCTGGAGCAATGGAAGACAGACATTCGGCCGCTTCTCGATACGTCCCGCATGAAACATCCGCTCACGGGCCAGCCGATCGACGCCGGCGAGATCGACGATATCCTTGACGGGATCTGGACGAACATTGCCACAGAGGGATGGGCGAAGCGCGAGCCGCTGCGTCAAGGTCTAGGCCGTGGCGCCCTGGCGAACCAACGCGCCGAACATCGCTTCCTCGTCTTCCGTGATGCCGATAGCTGGCTTCGCTACCAGCGGGATTATGGCGGCGGTGGTGATGCATTTGCGGCGATGATGGGGCACATCAACATGATGGCGAAGGACATCGCCGCTATGGAGGTCCTGGGGCCAAACCCAAACGGCACGATCGAATGGCTGAAGCAGGTCGTTCAAAAGCAGGGCATGGAGAAGGTTGCCGGCCGGCCGAGCCGTTTCGCAGGCAAGGCAGAGCGCGCTATCGACGGCGCCCAGTCGATCAATAAGAAGATCGATGCGCTGTGGGGATCCATGCGGGGCACGTTGGAAACACCGGTCAATGGTCGATGGGCTTCAGGCCTGGCAGCAACGCGTAGCCTCATCACTGCCTCTGTTCTCGGATCCGCTGCGCTGTCTTCAGTTTCCGATATCGGCACGACGATGATGGCTCGCCAGTTCGTCGGGATCGGCGCCCAGGGAGCGTTTTCGGATCTGGTCAAGGCGCTGGGCAAGCAAACCAGAAAGGAGGCCGTGGCTTCTGGCCTCATCCTGGACGAGGCCATGCACGTCTTTCATGCCCAGGCGCGATATGTCGGCACGATCGACGGACGCGGATGGTCCGGTTTCCTAGCCGATCGCGTTCTGACCCTATCGGGACTGACACCATGGAGCCAGGCCGGCCGGCATGCCTTCGGCCTGGCCTTCATGCGAACGACGGCCGAGAACGCCGGCAAGAAGTTCGACGCCTTGCCGCCTGCACTTCGCGATGTGATGACGAGATACGGGATCCGGCCGATGGACTGGGACCGCATGCGAGGCTTGCCGATGCACGACATGGGAAACGGAACCATGATCATGCGGCCGAATGAGATCGGCGAGCGCCTGGACGAGCGGTTAGCGGAGCGTTACCTCTCCATGATCCAGTCAGAGACGGAATATGCAATTCCTTCAGGATCCAACCGGTCAAAGATCATGCTGGTTGATCAAAACCGGCCGGGCACCTTCATCGGTGAAGTGGTCCGCAGCTTCGCCCAGTTCAAATCCTTCGGCGCCGTGTTCCTTCTTCTGCACGGCCGGCGCATCCACGGAATGCTGACCGGAGGGCAAACGGGCAAAGGCGCGGCCTATGCAGGATCCTTGCTGATCTCGACAACACTCTTTGGCGGCATGGCCCTGCAGCTGAAATCCATGGCATCCGGCCGAGATCCGCAGGACATGGGAACCGGCGCATTCTGGGGTGCTGCGCTCCTGCAGGGTGGCGGCCTTGGCATCTACGGCGACTTCCTGTTTTCCAACATCAACCGCTATGGCGGCGGGTTTTCGACCACCTTCGGCGGCCCGTTGATGCAGCGTGCCAATGATGCTTGGAACCTTACGGCCGGCAATATCGCCCAGCTGGCGAGCGGCGAGAAAACCCATTTCGGCCGCGAGCTCGTGAAGTTTGCCAAGGGCAACACGCCAGGATCTACCATCTGGTATACGAAACTTGCCTGGGAACGGCTCGTCTGGGATCAGCTTCAGTATCTCGCAGATCCGGAAGCGAACAAGGCATTCAAGCAGCGTCAACGCTTCTTCGACAAGGAGTTCGGACAGGGCTTCTGGTGGCGGCCTGGCGAAGCCCTTCCCGATCGAGGGCCGAACCTGCCGGCCGCGATCGGCGCAAGTTGACCTAACACCCTGCATGGAATGATGGCCCTGTCGATAATCAGGGCCATTTTCATGAGCAGCGTCTTTCCCATCACCGACGATCCGCGATATCGCCGCATTACGGCCAGCGCCGGCCAGACGGTTTTTTCGATCGGCTTTCCCTTCCTGCAGAATGAAGACATCGGCATCTACCTGCAGACGGCCCCAAGCCAGTACACCCTTTTCAGTCCGAGCGCCTACACCCTGACAGGCGCGAATAATCCGGCCGGCGGATCCGCGACCTTCCTCGCGCCCAGGAGCGCGGGCGATATTATCCTTATCCTGGGCGCGGCTGTTCTCGATCGCATGTCTTCGATCGTGCGCGACGGAAAGTTCTCGAGCGCCTTGACCGACGGCGAGCTCGACCGGATCCGCATCATTCAACAAGAGTTCAGCCGAGACGCCGATCGCGCAATCAAAGTAGATTATGGCGGCGAAGGTGTGACACTCGCCAGCAACCTTGCTGACGGCGACGTGCTGATGAAGCAAGGCAACCGCCTTGTTCCCGGACCGAACGCGCCAGACATCGCCAATGCGCAAGAGTATGCCTATGATGCTCTGCAGAGCAAACAGGCCGCAGCTGGTAGCGCCTCGAGCGCGGCCGGATCTGCCACAATGGCAGGTCGGTGGGCGAATGAGGCCGAAGATGCGCCGGTCGCCGGCGGGCTTTATTCGGCGTTTCATTGGGCAAAGAAGGCAATGGCTGCGGTGACTGGAATGCTCGCAAAAGCGGGCGGCACTCTCACGGGTGATGTGTTGTTTGGTCCAGGAACTGGCGGCAAATATTCCAAGCTGCAAGCGAACGGCGACGTTCAGCTAAACCGTGGCGACAACACCGGCTACCTCACTTGGAACGTCGCTAACGCCTACTTTGGATACGATGGCAACCGATATGGCCTAGGCCCAGCTGGCGATCTGGTCATTGGCAAAGGCATACTGCAGGTCGAGAAAAACGGTCTCATTGCGCAGTTCTATGAGACTGGAGATATCGTATTCTCGGGAGGTGTGGCGGGTGAGTTCGGCAATAAGCTCTCTGATGTTCTTCGAGGCTACACCAGCGCCCAGCAAACATTTGCCCTCGGCGGTTCTCTCGTGGTAGCGCACGGCCTCGGCAGAGTTCCTAAAAGGGTCTTTCTCGCATTTGTCTTCAAGGTGGCCGCCGGGGGCTATGCTGTCGGTGACAGGGTCATTGTCGGGCCGAATACGGCGGGCGCTGACGTGAATTACAGAGGCGGTTGGGGCACTTCCGTTAATGTTGATGCAACTAACATCCGCGTGAACTTTGGCGGTGACGGCATACCCCTGGTCACTAAGGGCGGCGGGGGCGTTGGATATTACGGCCAGTCTCAACTGGATGTTGTCGTCATGGGGAGCGTGTGAAATGGCAAAGGTCGACGAAGAAAACACAGTCCCGGCTGACGACATCGAGCTTCCGAGGGTGAGGCCTCCAACTGTCCAGCGCTTCTATGTGGATGCGACCGGCAAGTTTCTCGGCTCCTTCGACGGACTTGACGAGGAAATTCCGGCGGACATGGCGACCGGTATCGAGGTTCCTACCGGTCCGCAGGATGCGCGTCAGGTCTGGGACGGGCAGAAATGGCTTGCCGCCGTGCCGACACCCGACATGCTGACCGAAGAAGTGAACCGCCGCCTCTCTCTGGGCTTCAACTACGACCTGGGCGGCGATCGCGGTGTCCACCACTTCGGCACAACTGACGCCGACATGAAGCGTTGGATGCAGGAGGTGACGCCTCTTGCCCAAGCGGCAATGAATATGGGCGAACCCAATCGCCAGATCGGCATCAAGACAGATACGGGGCCGACCATCATTACCGCTTCGGAGTGGTGGCGTGTCCTAGACGCTGCAGCCGATTGGCGTCAGCCGATTTATGCGTCTTACTTTGCTCTGAAGGCGCTTCCTGAGATCCCGGCCGATTATGCCAGTAATCCTGCCTACTGGCCTTAGCATTTGACACTACCTCAACGCACTTAACATCGGCTTCAGTTGTGAAACTGGAGCCTTTTTTATGTCGAAGCTACCCGAGACCGTGCCTCTAGCGGCGCAAAACCTTCTTGACTTCATCCAGGGAAAAGAAGCGCCCGAAGGCTTCGACACCATCTTTGGCAACCGCCAGGGCAAGTTGCGAACGCCGATCACGAAAATGACGCTTGGCGATCTGATCGACGCGCAGAAAAACTGGGGCAACAAAACCTGGGTAAAGCAGAACTGGGGTTACTCCACCTCATCCAGTGCGTCGGGCGCCTACCAGTTCATGCGCGACACCCTGATCGGGATCTGCAAGGAAGTGCCGACGCTTCGCGGCGACGTCCTGTTTTCTGAGAGCCTGCAGAAGCGCTTGGGCTACTACCTCCTATTGCGACGCGGCTATCAGGACTATGTTGATGGTCGCCTGTCGATCGTCGCCTTCGGCCTCAACCTGGCGAAGGAATGGGCTAGCTTCCCCGTCCTTTCTGCTACCCACGGCCAGCATCGCGACGTCAAGCGCGGCCAGAGCTATTACGCCGGCGACGGCTTGAACAAGGCTCTGGTTAGCCCCGAAGCTGTCGAGGCGCGGTTGCGCCATGTCCGCGACATTCATAAGATCGGCTCTGACATGGATTTGCCTCCCAAGGCAGCTGACGACGGGGGCGGCATAACGGCCGCTCCCATGCCGGCGCCGATCGCACCGGAAAACGTCGATCCGGAAAACCTCGACAAACCACTCGCGAAATCCAAGACGGTCTGGCAGTGGATCATTACCACTCTGATCGCGCCGGCGATCGCACTCATCACCAATCCATACGTCCAGGCCCTTCTGATCGTCGTCGTCGCTGGCTTTGCCTTCTATGCGATCAAACGGCGCGCGGATATCGCGAAGGTCTACCGCGTCCTGAAGGAGGAGATCGGTGCTTGATCGCCTCAAATATGCGGCATTCGCCCTGGGCGGGATCGTCTCAGCCGTCGCGGTCACTTTGCTTTACGCGCAGTTCCTCATGGTGCCGGCCGCCAAGCGCGAGGGACGAGAAACGGCGATCGCTGCGCGCGCGATCGAGGATGCAAAGGCAGAGCTCGAAAGGAAAGGCGACGATGCAAGTCTTCAAAACCGTAGTGACTACGATCTGTGTGTCCTTGGCCTGCATGGCAACGGGATGCAGATCGATGCCTGCGAGCAGCTGCGCGGGCTTCCAGAAAAACAACCTTAGTCCAGCCGGAACGGTGGCGCTGATCGCCGCCGATCGGCCGGGTTACGAACGTGTCATCGGAAACGACCGCAATGGACAGCGGCGGGAATGTTGGGGGTAAGATATGCCGAATAGAACCTTTACACAAAACACGGCTACAGCTGAAAGCTTCGGCATTGAGGCGCGATGTGATGGCGGTTACCGCGTCATGTCGTACTCGGGCAATCTTGGCGGCGGCACGCTCCGCCTCTTCACGCAGCCAAACATAAATGCGGATCCGACACCTGTCCCTGATGGCAAGCTGTCGGCCGCGAACTTGGATGGCAACAACGATCCTATCCAACAGGTGGTTTTCGTCAGCGCTGGCAATGTCCTGGTGACCCTTTCCGGAGCCACCAATCCCAACTGTACGGTGACTGTCGAATGACGACTTCACTGGGAAAACTGCGCAGCACGTCCGTCAGGGGTGGGAAACCTGGCAAAGGATTGCTGGCATTGGCGCCATGGCGCGCAGTCGCACGAGGTGCGGTGGTGGGGGTCTGGCTTTTGCTGACCGGCAAGTGGAACGACGCCGGTACCTGGGATGATGCGGCTACTTGGAAGGATGACTAAATGGGTATTACAGCGATTTCCAACGAGGACAAGGGCGCCAGCATCCGGCAAAAGCTCAACCGGCTATTGTCGATGTTCACGGAAAACAGGTACACGCTTGATACCGCCCCAGGCATCACTGACGATAGCGCGGCGGGTTTCGAAGTCGGCTCGAAATGGCTCAACAAGTCCACCGGGATTGAATACATTTGCCGCGATGCGACCGCCGGCGCAGCGTCATGGGTTCGACAGGACAATGCCGATTTCTTCGGCTACGTCTCAAATTCTTACTATCACGGGGTGAACGGTGTTGTCTCAACGGGCGCCGCCATCACTGGGGGTAACGTCAGGCTTCACCCAATCATCATAAAAGAGCGCATGACACTGTCAGAGCTCGGCACGCGCGTAACCACGGCCGAAAGAGGGAAGAGCTTTCAACTCGCTATCTATGCCTCCGATCCCATCACCAAGCTTCCCACAGGCAACGCCCTGGGTGCAACTGGCAGCTTGTCGGCCGGCACAACCGGCGTCGTGACTGCGGCCATATCCGGGGGAAACATCACGCTTAATCCCGGCATGTATTGGGTGGCGCTGAATACCGACACAACGACGGCCGTGTTTCAGGCTTATGGTGCAAACTCCACCATCGTAGCCACCCTGTTGGGTGGGACAGCGTCGCAGGTTTCATCTGGAACCACGTCCTCGGTCCCATATCTGAGCGTCGCCCAGGCTTTCGGCACATGGCCCGATTTGACCGGTCAGACCTTCAACCGAGGAAGTGGATCTTCCGTATACGCAGCGATTTTCTTCAGGGTGGCTTGATCATGGAAAATGAAATTGACCTATATTTGCAGTATGACGCCGAGGGCAATCTAACGGTGTCCGTCGTGCCGGATAATGGAAACACTCTCTTTATCCCTGCCGGCACCCCCCCAGTGGAACGCGACGACCGCATTAACTCCTTTAAGGCAGAGCAACAGGCCGTTTGACGCCAGCAAGCTAGTGCCAGAATGTTCAGGCTCATCGTCTCCGATCGGTCGAGCCACGAAACTGGTTTCGGAGATCTGGGGCTGAAATGACGATAATGGAATTCCTCGAAGCCACCGGCATCAAGTTCGGTGTAGCGACCGCCGGTTTCGCTGGCGGTCTTTTGCGTGCCCTTTCGCGGCGAAGCTTCACTTGGCGCGAAATGGTGCTCTCACCTCTCTGTGGGCTCCTCGCTGCGAGCTATCTCACAGCGCCGGTCCTGCATTACTTCTACAAGATTGGTTGGCCTCTGCCTGACGATCCAGTCACCACCATGCACGCCGCCGCGTTTCTGACCGGCACAAGTGCAATGTGGATTTCAGATCTTGCTCTTGAAGCTATCGTGCGCTGGCGCAACGATAACAGGCCAGCTAATTAGGTGTCGCAAGTTCATATCCACCCCTCAGGGTGGATATCTTTTACAGGCGTGGGATTTCGACGCGAAGCGGCAAAAGTCCCACAAATGCCCATCAGCAACCCTTTGATTAGGTTACGAGCAATAGTAACTCTTAATCAGCGGGTCGTAGGTTCGAGCCCTACATCACCCACCATTTTCTCTTCGCAAGTGTCTGACGTTTCAGACAATTTTGCAAAACCTTTCGATAAATAAGACGAAGTTTCAGGCGCGTTGCAGACAGTTTCTGTTCGCGCTGTTCGTTCTTGCACTCTTCCTCCCCCACGCATCGTGAGAACGACAACTGTCGGCCCAATGCAACGTCACACGGCGGATCATCCGCACGCCGCCAACATCGTCACCGTACGATAGAGGAAGTCAGAACTTGCTCGAAGGCAGGCAGCGTTCGGTTCGATATGATGACCCAACGACCCAATGTCTAACTGCCAGCGGCTTTCGATGTCCGTGATGAAATGAGAGCCGTTCAAGGCGCTGCGCCTTAAACATCGGCGAAGAACCGCCGTGACTCAACGCAAGTCGCGCTCGCGAACATGGACCTAAGCGCAAGGAGCGAATCTGAAAGATCGCGACAGGCTTCACATCTCGATCGTGTTGGAGATGGAAAAGACATTGGCACTTCTATGCACGAAATCCCGTCCCGTTGCGCTGATGACTTTGAGAAAGTTGCTGGAATTTGCCTGGCGCGGGAGCAACCAGTCATGCGTTTCTATGATCATCAGGGGAAATTTTTGGAGCCAACCGGTATTTGCCGAAAACAGGTCATCTTCGAAACCTTCAATGTCGATTTTGATGATGAAGGGCACATACTGATCGTAATCGGATAGGAGGCTCCCTATTGATGTAACGGGGATGTCACCCGTGCCATCCGGCTCGCGAGTCATCCTGAAGGCGTTGTTATCGCAATGCGGATCAGCAATCGTCACGAGGCCATCTACCGAGCCAACCGCCTTGTTGACCGCGATGACGTTGTTCAGCGAGGCGCAGTTTTTTCTAATCATCTCGACATTATTACGCTCGGGCTCAACAGCCACGAGCTTTGCGGCTGGAAACTCTCGAGCAAAAAATAAGGCGGAACAGCCAATATTGGCGCCGCAGTCGATGATCAAAGGAGTTTTATTTTGGGAGAGGGTTCGCTCATAAAACGCCACCAACTCGTCGTAGCGGCTCAGAAAGCGCAATTCGTAATCACTGTCGGTAAAAACCTGATCCGCGGTGATCGAATCGATGTGATCTCGAACCGACACGTACAAAAACCGCTTGGTTTGCTTATCGTAGAACGGGATCTTTCCCCGTTCAAAAGGTGATAGGCGAACAAATCTTCTATTCGCTATAACAAAGTTTCTGACAACATAGATCAGAAATCGAATATATCTCTTCAAAATTGCCCCCTGAGAAACCGCTTGCTGACCTGAACAAGACAATTGCTCCTTAAACTTCTTCTGGAAATTGACTTAACGACCCACCTATAGCCTAAGCTGACAACGAATATTCGAATAACAGGATTTAAGGTTACCACGGCTGGGCACGTGTCCCGCCGCTCCAAAAATTGCTGTCCGTAAAGGTCAAAAGACTGCAGTCGCCGACCGACCGATAACTAGTAGCTATTCTTCAGCCAGTGAAGGCTGCCACTTTCACCGTCAGCGCGTTATTTAAGGCTGGCGTCTGCCACTGCGCCGAGAAATAAGACGCACTCAGCAAGAAAATATCCGAGCCACACCAGCTTCTTGTCTGATGTCCGCAAAGACGTCTTATTCTTATCCATACTCCGCCAACATGAGACTGTTTACCAATATCGTGTTGTTGCTTGCGGGCGTTGCGGGAACCGGCTTCGTCTCCTTCTTTGTGGCAAGGACCGTCGTGCAGACTGCCACCTTCGGCACCTGCTTTGATGGCGGATGTGGATATGCCGCTGTATTTCTTGCTTTTCCGCTCGTCTGGTTCGTCACCTTCGCGCTCTATGTGATGGCCCTTCTCATTTGGCGAAAGCGCCCCTTTCGACAAAGCAGGGGCGACGCATAACCTGCTGCTCGAGGTTGACAGAATCTCTAATATAAAAGACTCTCCGTCGCGCTGGGGGATTCGTGGCTTGATATCGCTTGACGTCGTTACGACGTTGGGCTTCAAAAGCTTGTGAATTTCACGTATGTCCCTACATCGGGGAGTGGGATATGCGCCAGAATGGAGTGCTGAATGCGCGCTTTGATCAATCCACCGTCGCTCAAGATCGACACTATGGATTACCAGGCTGAATGCCAGTTCGCTCTCGAGCCTTCCATCAATGGACTGCTTGAGGTTGCCGAAAGTGCGGGCTGGGATCGTCAACACGCAGCTCTTGCTATTGTTGCGCTGGCAAGCGGTCGCCTGTCCGAAGACAGTTTCTTGGAAGACCGCGCCCTCTCCTGAAAATGGAAAGTTGCAGTGTGAAAGATGAAAGGTCCGGCCACGCCGGGCCTTTTTCTTTTTCACCTTGAACGGTCCGTTTCGAAGTCGCGACCTTTACTTGTGGTCGCCGCTTCGCAAACGATATCCTAATTCTCACATTGATCCCGACCTCAACATAGGCCTACGCGTCCACGAATCGCAATCCCTTGACAATCCTGGCTCAAAATGAGAACATAGAGAGAACAAACAGGAGTTCACGATGACGACGTCAGAGAGATCCATTGAGCAGGCACTCGCTCTTGTTGCTCAATCCCGAGATTTGAGAGAACGCGCTGAAGCGCGTCGCCGCGATTTGCGCCGCAAGACGGAGATGATCGCAAAGCCACTTTACATTCTGAAAAAGAATGGCGGTCGGCAGCTTTCTCTCAAGCTCGACTCCTAGGAGACGCTCAGAGACGCGTGGGTCGTGAAAGGTTGTGCGTGGGATAGGCAGCGATATCTTGTCTTGAGAGAGACGCAAGCGATCGCAGTTTGATGTGGTGTCCGCGGAGAGCTGGAGCCAATTAATAGCCCCACACATAAAAATCCCGCGCCAAATGTCTTTGGACGCGGGATGTATCAAGCACGATGCGTAGATCAAAGAAGACACAGCGTCATTGTGGCGTCCTACAGGACGCATTGCGCTCTCATCAGGTGTATCACTGCATCCGCGCCAATGCGCTCTCAGGAGAGGCAACAACCGCGGTTTCCACATTGCCTGGCAGCCTTTCCATTTTTCTCAAAACCAGAACCGGTTTCTGAGCGGGCTCGGTTGGCGGCGCGATGCTTGCCGTCTTGAACTCCCGATCGACGCCTGGGGCGGCGGCCGTTGTTTCGATGCCCTTTACACATTCTGCGAACGCTGCGCCTGCGGAAAGGACCATGGCAGCGGCGATGATGAGAACTTTCTTCATGTCATTCCCCTTCGCTATCTCTATGGCGTTCCGGCTACCGGTCATCGGCAGCGTTAAGTCACGCCAGGTTTCGACTAAGTCTTTGCCAGTTTAGACGCACTCTTAAGACCCCTGCGGAAGATCATTGCCACATAGGTACCTGTAAGAGGGACGATAATGGGTTTGTATGTGGTAATGGAGGCCTTGTTCGCGGCCTCAAGAATTCTTCGGCGACCAGAAGTACCTTGCGAGGTCATGTTACAATCTCCATTGTGCTGAAAGAACGGGGAGAGTTTGCTTTTGTTCCGGCCTTCGCGGGTCGGTTGTTAATAATTATGGCGCGAATGCGAATCGGGCTGCCTCTGGCGGCCTGGGCAGTGGCGCGAAGGGCACCGTGGAAAGCGGCAGGTAACCGCTTGCGCCTCGAAAGAGCTTGTCCATCAGGTGTCTCTTCATGTACCAGAGATCATCAATCGGGATGGCCGCATGTCGCGTTCAGTGCATAAAATTTCCTTCGTCGCTTCGTCCGCAGACCACGCGCAGGCCGCGAGAGAAGAACTGATCCGCGAATATGGCAATGCCTCGTTCGACGAAGCGGATGTGATCGTCGCGCTCGGCGGCGATGGTTTCATGCTCCAGGTCTTGAATGAGACGATGAATCTCGGAAAGCGTGTCTACGGCATGAACCGCGGCTCCGTCGGTTTCCTGATGAACGATTACAGGCTGGGGCGGCTGCATGAACGCATTGCCGTGGCGACCGGCAATGATTTCCATCCGCTCAGAATGACGACGGTAGACGAGGACGGCAACGAGGTGTCCGCCCTGGCGATGAACGAGGTCAGCCTCTTCCGCCAGTCTCACCAGGCAGCAAAGCTTCGCGTCGACATCGACGGCAAGACGCGTCTGGAGGAGCTGATCTGCGACGGCGTGATGGTCGCGACGCCCGCTGGCTCCACGGCTTACAACTTTTCAGCCCATGGCCCGATCCTGCCGCTGGAATCCCCGCTTCTTGCGCTGACACCTGTCAGCCCGTTCCGCCCGCGGCGCTGGCGCGGCGCACTCCTGCCCAATAAGGTGACCGTCGACATCCACGTTCAAGAAGGCGAAAAGCGTCCGGTAAACGCCGTTGCCGATCACCGCGAGGTGAAATCGGTGCGCAGCGTCAAGATCGCGCTTTCTCAGGATCGGACGGCCAGAATTCTCTCTGATCCGGATCGCTCCTGGTCGGACCGAATTCTCGCCGAACAGTTCACCAACTGATGAAGGACATGACCATGAAAGCCCTCCTTGCCGCAGCCCTATTGCTTGGTAGCGTCAGTCAGGCCTTCTCGCAGATGCCGGGCATAGATGCGCTGCCCGTGTCGACCATATTTGTTACCAGCAACGGCATGTGGGAACGCGAGGCCGTGGAGGACACAGCAAAGTCCTCACAGACGACAGATAAGAGCGCGTCGACGCGTCCAGAGCCCACGCGCGGCTACTACAAGGTCGTCGCCATGCGCCAGCCAGATGGTACCGCGAAGATCTATCTCCAGCAGATCGCCTACACCGCGAATGGCCCTTCCCTCGTCGAGACCCTCGAGCTTGAAGAATTCACGCAGATGAAGGCCTATGTGACGGATATCCGCCCTGAAAGCTCGGCCGGCGCGTCCAGTCTTCCCGGTCTGTTCGTCACCGTCCATCTGAAGACCGACCCGGCTCAAAAGGAGCCGGACGCATGGACCATTATCATCGATGAGTTGGGCGACATGAAAATCGAGAAAGCGTCGAACTAGACCTAAGGCGCCGTGGCTCGGCGTATCTTCCTCAAACGGGCTGGCAAGAGCATCAGCACAACGCCGTCTCTCTATCTCGCACCTACCCTCTCCGGAGTGCCTCAAATCTCGTCTGGCCCACTCAGCACCGCGCCAAAGTGATGCTTCCAGAGACGAGCACCGAGCGCGCCCGTTCGGTCGAGACTGGATCCCACCGTCAGCCAGGGCAGCAGCGTGGGAGAGAGCCCCGCATCGAAGAAGGCAAAGCCGGCCGCCAGCACACAGGTATCCGCCTGTATCCCACAAACGAGAACCCGATCAAGCTGCAGCGACAGAAGATAATCGACAGCTTCCCTTGGCGGTGCATAGCCATATTTGATGAAGACGCGGTCCGCGACCACAAGCGACTCGTCGTTTTGGCCGGGCGTCCAGCCCAGTTGCCGCTGAAAAGGCGTGATGCTCTCATCGTGCCGCTCGACGCTCGCTATGCTCGGCATCCTGATAGCGAGTGTTGCGATCTCCTCGACAAGGCGTGACGGCGGATTGAAGCTTGGTTGCACATCAACAATATAGAGAGCCTGTTTCACTGCAATCTCCTCAAGCCTCGAATAGCACTAAAGCTTTTTGAATCGACACATCGTGCTTTCCGAAAATCGAGTCTGATTTTCGGGCCGATGCTGTAAATGAAAAACCTCCCGCAGCAAGCGCCACGGGAGGTTCTGGTATCGAAATTGATGCTGCCGCCATCAATCGATGTCGGAGACTTCCACACCGGCCCCGCCACTGATGCGGTGAGCAAGGGCTGCCTCCATGAATTCGTTCAGATCGCCATCCAGGACGCTGCTTGGCGACGTGCTTTCCACGCCCGTGCGCAGGTCCTTGACCAGCTGATAGGGCTGCAAAACGTAAGAGCGGATCTGATGACCCCAGCCGATATCCGTCTTCGATGCAGCCTGCGCATTGGCAGCCTCTTCGCGCTTCTGCAACTCTACCTCATAGAGGCGCGAGCGTAGCATTTCCCACGCCTTGGCGCGGTTCTTGTGCTGCGAGCGCTCCTGCTGGCAGGCAACCGCAATACCGGTCGGAATATGCGTGATACGCACAGCGGAGTCGGTGGTGTTGACGTGCTGACCGCCGGCACCGGACGAGCGATAGGTATCGATGCGGCAATCGCTTTCGTTGATGTCGATCTGGATCGAGTCGTCCACGACGGGATAAACCCAGATGGACGAGAACGACGTATGACGACGCGCATTGCTGTCATAGGGCGAGATGCGCACCAGGCGGTGAACACCGGATTCGGTCTTCATCCAGCCGAAGGCATTGTGGCCCTTCACCAGAATGGTCGCAGATTTGATGCCGGCCTCTTCGCCGTCATGCACTTCAAGAACTTCCACCTTGAAGCCCTGACGCTCGGCCCAGCGGGTATACATGCGCAAAAGCATGCTCGCCCAGTCCTGGCTTTCCGTACCGCCGGCGCCTGAATGCACTTCGACATAGGTGTCGTTGGAATCGGCTTCGCCCGAAAGCATCGCTTCCACCTGACGGCGGTTTGCTTCGCTGCGCAGCGCCTTCAGCGCCTCTTCGGCCTCGCGCACGATGTCCTCGTCGCCCTCGGCCTCACCCATCTCGATCAATTCGATATTGTCGTTGACCTGCTGCTCGAGCGATCGGACACCATTGATGGATTCATCCAGCTGCTGGCGTTCGCGCATCAGCTTCTGCGCTTCGCCGGCATCGTTCCAGAGGTTCGGATCCTCTGCCTTGTTGTTCAACCAGTCCAGTCGTCTTATCGCCTGGTCCCAGTCAAAGATGCCTCCTCAGCAGGCTTATGGCCTGCTTGATTTCGTCGACTACGTTTACGATTTCATTGCGCATTTCGCAGATTCTTCGCCTTCTTGAAAAACTGCTTGGGTGAATAAATGCGAGGGGCGCGGATGTAAAGACCCGCGCCCCTCGCCTTGTGTTGATTTGATTTAGTAGAGGCCGCCGCCGCCGCCAGTGATGGCCTGCTGCGCCTGCGGGGACTCCCGCAAAATGTCTTCCTGAGACATGTTGCCATCCATACCGATGACATTGAAGCTAGATGCAGGACCGGTACCAGGCTTGAAGGCTTCCATGATCGTGTCAGGCTCGCCCTCCATCGCCGCCATGCCCGTCTTGCGGTTGACAGCGACGAAATTCATGCCGTTCGGTACGATGAACTTGCTGTGCGGCAGATGCTTTGCTGCCTGGGAAATGAACTCGCCGAAGATCGGTGCTGCGAGCGAACCGCCGGTGCCGCCACGGCCGAGAGGTGCCGGGCTATCGAAACCGATGTAAAGCCCTGCCACGAGATCCGGTGTGTAACCGACGAACCAGGCATCCTTTTCATCATTGGTGGTGCCGGTCTTGCCCGCAACAGGCAGATCAACCTTGATCTTGCCGGCAGCCGTACCACGCTGGACGACGCCTTCCATCATGGACGTGACCTGATAAGCCGTCATCGGGTCGAGAACCTGCTCGCGCTTGTCGACGATGGTCGGCTCGTTCTGATTCTGCCACACCGTCGCATTACAGCCTTCGCAGGCGCGGTCCTCATGACGGAAGATGGTCTTGCCGTAGCGGTCCTGAATACGGTCGATCACGGTCGGCTTGATCTGCTTGCCGCCATTGGCGATCACGGAATAGGCCGAGACCATGCGCATGACAGTGGTTTCGCCCGAACCGAGCGACATGGCAAGCAGCGGCGGCATCTTGTCGTAGATGCCAAAGCTGTCGGCATATTCCGCCACCAGGTTCATGCCCATGTCCTGTGCCAGACGCACCGTCATCAGGTTGCGAGACTTTTCGATGCCAAGACGAAGCGTGGACGGACCTGCGACCTCGCCACCGTAGTTCTGCGGCCGCCAGACTTCACCACCGGAAACAACCTCAAGCGGTGCATCCATGACGACCGAAGCCGGCGTATAGCCATTGTCGAGTGCTGCTGCGTAGATGAACGGCTTGAAGGACGAACCGGGCTGACGCATGGCCTGTGTCGCGCGGTTGAATTCCGACTGCGCGTAGGAGAAGCCGCCGACAATCGCAAGAACACGACCGGTATGCGGATCCATCACCACCATGCCGCCCTGCACTTTCGGCGGCTGGCGAAGGCGATAGGAATTGCCCTGGCCAGAGATTTGCTCGACATAGACGACATCGCCGGCCTTCAGCACGCCAGCCGGAGACTTGGCCGTGCTGCGCTGCCCCTTGGAGTCGCGATAAGCCCATTTCATATCGTCCGGCTTGATCCGGCCGCGCGCATTCTTATCGGCAGCATCGCTATCCGCGTCCGGACGGAGACCGACATCGACGCCATCTGCCGTTGCGGCCAGCACCACGGCCATGCGCCACTCGGGCACATCGCGCAAAGGCTTCAACTTGGAAAGCGCCGCTGCCCAGTCGCCATTGATGTCGATCTGATCGATTGGGCCATGGAAACCGCGGCGCTCATCATAATCGATGAGACCATCCTGTAGCGCCTTGCGCGCTTCCATCTGGATTTCCGGATCGAACGACGTGCGCACCGAAAGACCGCCCTTGAGCAGCTTGTCTGCACCGAACTGATCGACGATCTGGCGGCGCACTTCTTCGGCGAAATAATCCGAACCGGCAAGCTGCGGGCCACCACGACGAACGTTCACACCCAGCGGCTGCTGCTTGGCCTCTTCAGCATCCGCCTTGGTGATATAGCCGTTCTCGGCCATGCGATCGATCACCCAGTTGCGGCGTTCGACAGCGGCCTTCTCGCGACGGAACGGATGGTAGTTCGCCGGACCCTTCGGCAGCGCTGCGAGATAGGCCGTCTCGGCAATAGTCAGTTCGGTAACGGACTTGTTGAAATAGGTCAGCGAGGCGCTGGCAATACCGTAGGAATTCAGCCCGAAGAAGATTTCGTTGAGGTAAAGCTCTAGAATCTTGTCCTTGCTGTATGCCTGCTCGATGCGGAATGAAAGAATGGCTTCCTTCGCCTTGCGCTCCATCGTCTGCTCGTTCGTCAGCAGGAAGTTCTTCGCCACCTGCTGGGTGATGGTCGAGCCGCCCTGCGTCGGGCCGCCCGTCACATAGGCAAGGGCCGCACGCGCAAAGCCGGTCACGTCGATGCCGGGATGCTGATAGAAATTCTTGTCTTCCGCCGAAAGGAATGCGGCCTTGACGCGATCCGGGATAGCCTGGATCGGCAGGAACAGGCGTCGCTGTTCGGCATATTCCGTCATCAGCGCGCCATTGCCCGCGTGAACGCGGGTCGTCACTGGCGGCTCGTAGCTGTTCAGAACCGCATAGTCAGGCAGATCCTTCGTGATCGTTACCAGGTAAAGGGCAACGCCAGCCGCGACCACGAGAAAAAGCGTGCTCGCCAAGCCGAAGAAATATCCAATCAGTCTGATCATATGAGGCTACCGATACTTCGAATCGCACTTTGCGCCTGCCCGTAGGCGCGCAATTTTACATGTAGCGTGCCGTTTTGCACACCGCTTAACCGATGACAAGTCGGGGATTAAGCATTCCCGCTCATGTTATCGAGAGATAGTGTCCGCGCAATCGCAAGCGAGTCCCGCTCTGCTGCCGAATCCTGATGCCGAGTAACGCGTTGAATGTGAGTAAAATAGGGCTTTGCCCATCAAATGCGAATGCGGAGCGATCAAGTTGCTCCGCTTTTTGACGACCGTCGCAAAAGCATCACTGCACTTATAGCTCAGCCGCCATTGGCTAGAGCCTGGGCGCGATACTTGGTCACCGCCTCGGCCAGACGTTCAGCCACCTTGTCGCGCCAACTTTCATCGAGAAGCAGCTTTTCATCCTCCGGATTAGAGAGAAAACCGAGTTCCAAGAGCACCGACGGCACATCATGGGCGCGCAGCACCTGGAAACCGGCATAACGATGCGGATTGTTGATCAGCCCCACCTGCCCCTCGAAGGAGGAAACGATGTTTTCCGCAAGCGTCACGGAGAAGGCCTGCGTCTCCCGTCGCGTCAAATCGAGCAGGATATCGGCCACTTCCGGCTGCGCATTGGAGACCGTCACACCTGCGATCTGGTCGGAGAGGTTTTCACGCTCCGCAAGATTCTGCGCCATGCGGTCCGATGCGCGGTCTGAGATCGTATAAACCGTCGCGCCCCGGATGCCTTTCTGGCTCAGCGTGTCCGCATGAACGGAAATGAAAAGATTGGCGCTGTGCTGGCGCGCAATCGTTACGCGTTCGGAAAGCGCCAGGAACGTGTCGTCATCGCGCGTCAGAAAGGCCTTGATTCCAGGCAGACGGTTGAGACGATCTGTCAGTTGCTTGGCGAAAGAAAGCGTGATGACCTTTTCATCCGTGCCGCTGACGCCGCCCTTCGCGCCCGCATCGATACCGCCATGGCCGGCATCCACGGCAATGACGAAATCGGACTGGCGCGGCGAGGTCTGGATGATATCGGGTGTAACCGATGCGGTGGTCGCCGGTGCGAGCGCCTGCCAATCCTGGTTCTTCAAAAGATCGGCGAATTTCTGTTTGGACGCGATTTCGGTGTCGAGAACGAAGCGGAAGATTTTGCCGCCTTCTTCGGGCTGAACCTTGGCGATGGCCACCTGAACAGGTTTCTTTGCGGTCAACACCAGACGCGCGCTCCCCTCGCCCATGCTACCGAAGCGGATGTCGCTGAAAAGCCCGGTCGCCTTCAGATCGTTTGTGGGAAAGGCAAAGCTGACAGCGGGCAAGTCCACCACGATCCGCGCTGGCGAATCGAGATAGTGCACCTCGAATTCAGGCTCAGCGTTGAAATCGAGCACGACGCGTGTACGCGCCTCGTCGCCGATGATGCGAGCGGCGTTCGCAACGAGCTGAGGCGCCGCATGAGCCTGTTCGCCTGCGACAAAAGCAAGGAACAGGACGGGGAAAGCTGCTCGCGCATAACGAGTGATTCGCGAAAACAAAGCTCGCCTAGTTGATGTCCCTGCCGCCCGCGCCTGAGTTTTCATGGTCGCCAATATCTTTTAAGTTTTATGTCGTTTATGCGAAAATCATCGGCTTCTCAGCCGAAATTGCCGTCTTCCCCTGATGAAGATGGCCTTATTCGCGCTTGGCTGCAACATTCGCAAGCCTTGATGAAGCATTTCTTAACCGCGAAATTCCATCAATGATATGACATATTTAGCCTGCCTATTGCTATTATGACGGAGAAACCATACAACACGATTGAGGGTTAAAAATGTTGACGGGATAGATTCCCGCCGGCTGCCAATCGAGAATGACTCTGGCGCTGAATTTCGGGCAATCATCTGCCGTCGCTTCATTTTTATCCTGAAACTGGATCAATCCGGCTGTGGCCGGAGACATACCCGGTGGCATGCCACCGCTCGCTCTGAGGAGAGCATTTTCATCGGACTCTCAGGAGTCTATTTATTATAGTCGTTCTCGCTTGGCCAATGATGTCGTTGCAGCAGCTTTCATACGAACCGGATACAGGGAGCAGGCAAGTTGCCTTGCACGTTGTCCGGATGCTGCCAGTTTACATGCGTCGGGCGGAACACTTCATTTCCGGCACACCCTTGGAAAAAGATGAAAGGCCTGTCCCTGCGGCGGGCCTATTCTCGTATATGACAAGGCTGCGCCGAGGAGCACAGCTTACATGGCAGACAAAATGCTTATCGACGCCTCCCACGAAGAGGAGACGCGCGTAGTCGTTGTTCGTGGAAATCGCATTGAAGAATTCGATTTCGAGTCCGAACATAAAAAACAGATACGCGGCAATATCTATCTGGCGAAGGTGACACGCGTCGAACCGTCGCTTCAGGCAGCCTTCGTGGATTACGGCGGCAACCGCCATGGATTTTTGGCCTTTGCCGAAATTCACCCCGACTATTACCAGATTCCGCTGGCCGATCGGCAGGCGCTTCTAAAGGCGGAAGCCGAAGAGCATCGCCGTGGCGATGACTTCGAACCGGCTGACGCCCCTAACGAACCCGCAGTCGATCTTTCCAAGGCCGACCAGCCGGATATCGGCATTGTGCCGACATCTGAGGAGAAGGCTGAAGACACAGCTGCTTCCGAACAGGTCGTAGCCTCCGAGGAAACCGTCGCTATTACGGAAGAAGCGGTTGCCGAAGAGCAGCCTGCGGAAGAAGAAAAGCCGAAGAAGCGCACGCGCCGTCCCCGCGCAAAGAAGAAAACCGAGGCTGAAGAGGCTACGGCCGAAGCGTCTGCCGATGAAGCCGCCGACGAGGATGGCTCCAAGGGCGGCGAAATGGCAGCCATGGTCGACACCGACTCGATTTCCGAAGACGTTGAGCGTGTCGGCGATGACGATGATGATGACGACGACGATCATCACGAGAAGGAAGTCATCGAGTCGGTCGGCGCCGAAGACGCGATGGAAGAAGTTCCAGACCGCGCCATGCGCAAGCCGCGCAAGCAGTACCGCATTCAGGAAGTCATCAAGCGTCGCCAGATCCTGCTCGTTCAGGTTGCCAAGGAAGAGCGTGGTAACAAGGGCGCAGCACTGACGACCTATCTGTCACTCGCCGGACGTTACTCCGTTCTGATGCCGAACACGGCACGTGGCGGCGGTATTTCCCGCAAGATCACCCAGCCAGCCGACCGCAAGCGCCTGAAGGAGATTGCCCGCGATCTCGAAGTGCCGAACGGCATGGGCGTTATTCTGCGCACCGCCGGTGCCAACCGCACCCGCGTCGAAATCAAGCGCGACTTCGAATATCTGATGCGTCTGTGGGAGAACGTTCGCACGCTGACGCTGAACTCCACAGCACCTTGCCTCGTGTACGAGGAAGGCTCGCTGATCAAGCGTTCGATCCGCGATCTCTACAACAAGGACATCAGCGAGATCATCGTGTCCGGTGAAGAAGGTTATCGTGAAGCGAAAGACTTCATGAAGATGCTGATGCCGAGCCACGCCAAGGTGGTTCAGCCCTACCGCGACATTCATCCGATCTTCTCGCGCTCCGGCATCGAAGCGCAGCTCGACCGCATGCTTCAGCCGCAGGTTACGCTGAAATCCGGTGGCTATCTGATCATCAATCAGACCGAAGCCCTGGTTTCGATCGACGTGAACTCCGGTCGCTCGACCCGCGAACATTCGATCGAAGAGACGGCACTCGCAACCAATCTCGAGGCTGCGGAAGAAGTCGCCCGTCAGCTTCGCCTGCGTGACCTTGCTGGTCTGGTCGTCATCGACTTCATCGACATGGAAGAAAAGCGGAACAACCGCTCTGTCGAAAAGAAGCTGAAGGATTGCCTCAAGAACGACCGCGCTCGCATTCAGGTTGGCCGTATTTCGCATTTCGGCCTTCTGGAAATGTCGCGCCAGCGCATCCGCGCTTCGGTTCTCGAATCCACCACTCAGATCTGCTCGCATTGCGGTGGCACGGGCCATGTGCGCTCGGAATCCTCCATCGCGCTGCACGTGCTGCGTGGTGTCGAAGAATACCTGCTGCGCAACACGACGCACAACATCACGGTGCGCACGACGCCTGAAACGGCGCTCTACCTGCTCAACCACAAGCGTGGCACCATTGTTGATTATGAAGAACGCTTCGGCGTTTCGATCATCATCGCGGCGGACGCCAGCGTCGGTGCTCAGCACTTCGCCATCGACCGTGGTGAAGCCGTCGAAAATCCGGTGAAAATCGAAAACCTTCTGCAGGCTCTCCCGACCTTCGAGGAAGACGAAGACGATATCGTCATCGAAGCCGAGGAGGACGAAGAAGACGAAGAAGAAGTCGTAGCGAAGGCGCAGACTAGCGAGCCACGCCAGCCCCAGGCTGAAAATGGTGAAGACGGCAAGCGCAAGCGCAAGCGTCGTCGTCGCCGTCGTGGCAAGGGCAACGGCCAGAACGGCGACGTTCAGGCAGATGCCAATGACGACGCATCCGGCGAAGGCGATGAGGAAGATGGCGACGACGCCACCGAAGATCAGGCTGACGCCACAGAGCCACGCGCTGAAGGCGACAATGCCGGTCAGGACGAAGGCAAGCGCAAGCGCCGTCGTCGTGGCAAGCGTGGCGGCCGTCGCAACCGTGACGAAAATGGCAACCTGCTGGACGCCGAAAATGGCGACGGTGATCAGGGCGATGCCGATGACGGCGTTGACGATGGCGACGTAGCGGATGCAGCCGAAGGCGTAGAGCCGGCGGCCGCTGTCGAGGCTGAAACGCCGCAGGTTGAAGAGGCCGAAAAGCCGAAGAAGCCCCGTCGCACCCGCAAGGCCAAGGAGAAGGCTGAAACGGTTGTCGAGGCAACGGTTGAAGCGGAAGCACCGGTCGTTGCGGCACCAGTGGCGGACGCCGCCCCTGCTCCGCAGGAAGAAGCGCCCGCTGACGTAGCGCCTGCTGCGCCAACCCCTGCTCCGCAGGCTGCTGAAGCTGCCGTTGAGGCGACGCAAGAGGAAGGGGACGATGCTGCAAAGCCGACCCGCGCCAACCGCGGCGATAACGTTTCATCGTCCGAACCGGTCGTTACCTCCTCCGGCAAGAACGACAGCCCCGATGGCGAAGAGCCAAAGCCCCGCAAGGGCGGCTGGTGGCAGCGCAAGGGTTTCTTCTAAGCCCTGAACTACAGCTATGAGAATCAAGACCCCGAGATTGGATTTCCAGTCTCGGGGTTTTCGTTTTCTGTTTGAAGAGATGGTGGGCGCGTGTCGCGATCATCCAGATTGGCTCCCACGCTTTGACACCGTATTCGTCGCGAGACATCATCGCCGCATTGGCGACAGCTTGAGCAGGATTGGTCACAGAATGAGCGCTGCAAATTCGTTTCTTGGGCTCCCTTCAGAGCTCGCTGACGGCAATCCCGCACGCATGGTGATCTTCGGCGTGGAACATGGCAGTGCCTATCCGGATCAAGACAGCGGTGGCCATGAAACAGCGGCCGATCAGATCAGAGCGGCAAGCCAGGAAGATGCGCCGTTGATCGCCCACTGGGATTTCGATCTCGGTGGCCCACTCTTCAAAGGCGGTCCGATAAACTGCATCGATGTTGGCAACATTAAAACTGTGATGCGTGACAATGAAGGCAATCGACAGCGCATAGAAGCGAAGACGCGAGAAGTCCTAGCCTCCAGTGCTGTTCCCATCCTCATCGGCGGCGACTGCTCCGTCACCTTTCCGTTTCTTGCTGCGTTCGAGACATCCGGACCTGTCTGGATCTTGCAGATCGACGCGCATATCGACTGGCGTGACGAGGTTCAGGGAGAACGCTACGGATATTCAAGCTCCATGCACCGAGCGAGCGAGATGGCGCATGTGGTCGGCATGGTGCAGGTCGGACTTCGAAGTGTCGGTAGCGCGAGGAAAGCCGATGTCGAAGCGGCACAAGGCTACGGAAGCCACTTTGTGACGGCGAGAGAAATTCACGCAGGCGGAGTGGCTGCGGCTCTTCGTGCTATTCCAAAGGATGCTCAAGTCGTCATCACGCTTGACTGCGACAGCCTCGATCCGAGTATCATGCCGGGCGTCGCCGCAAGAACGCCGGGCGGTCTCACCTACACCCAGATTATCGATCTGATTTCTGGTGTTGCCGGCAAAGCGAAAATCGCCGGGTTTAACCTCGTCGAGTTTTATCCGCCCGCCGACATTGACGGCCTATCGGCCCTCACAGCGTCCCGCGTTCTCGTCAACGCGATCGGAGCGGTGATCCGCCAGATCTGAGGCACTATCATCGTAGCGGTAAAATCCCGGGCCTTTGGAATTCTACCGAACGCTTGAAAACTCAGTCCTCTGTTTTTCAAAAAGACTCAAGGCCGGCACACCTTGATCCTTCAGCCGACAAGAGGTGGATCAAGCCGCGCAAAGCCTGCCTGCTGCCGATAGGGAAAATGGGGATAGGGAGCGGACACGGCACTGGCTTGATCGAGAGCTGCAATCTGCTCACGTGTCAGGCTCCAATCGAGAGCGCTGAGATTGTCCTTGAGTTGAGCTTCGTTTCTAGCACCAATGATCACAGACGATACGGTGGGGCGACTGAGCAGCCAATTGAGCGCGACTTGCGGCACGGTCTTCGCCGTCTCGTTCGAGATGGTTTCAAGCGCATCAATAACACGATACATATAATTGTCCTCAACCGGTGGACCGAAACTTGCCGTGGCATGCAAACGACTTGTTTCAGGCAACGGCACGCCCCGCCTTATTTTCCCGGTCAAACGACCCCATCCGAGTGGGCTCCAGACAATTGCGCCCAGGCCCTGATCTTGTCCCAGCGGCATGAGATCCCACTCGTAATCCCGACCGATAAGCGAGTAATAGACCTGATTGGCGACGTATCTCGGCCATCCATAACGGTCGGCCACTGCAAGCGACTTCATGATTTGCCAGCCAGAAAAATTCGAGACACCGACGTATCGAACCTTTCCCGAGCGAACCAGCATGTCCAGCGTTGACAGGACCTCCTCTATCGGTGTCGCAGCATCGAAGGCATGAAGTTGGAGCAAGTCGATGTAGTCCGTTTGAAGCCGTTTCAGCGCATCATCGACCGAGCGCAACAATCTGAAGCGGGACGATCCGGCCTCATTCGGGCCATCTCCCATTGGAAGGCTGGTTTTGGTCGAGATAAGCACCTCGTCCCTGCGTCCTTTGATCGCCTCACCGAGGATCTCCTCCGATGCGCCGTTGGAGTAAACATCAGCCGTATAGAAAAGATTGACACCTGCATCAAGACAAATATCGACAAGACGTCGAGCCTCGATTGCGTCCGAGTTGCCCCAGTTGCTAAACAGCGACCCAGACCCACCAAACGTGCCTGCGCCAAAGCTAAAAGCAGGCACTTTGAGCCCGGACCTTCCAAGTGATCGATAGTCCATATTTGTCTTCCTTTTTGAGAACTACCGCAATTCATAGACAGTCCTCATAAAATGAAATAGAGCACCAAAAGGAACCTCACTTGTGACGTGAATTCATCATGGCCAGACACGAGATCAATCGCTTTACGGAGATGGAAGTTTTCGTAACCGTCATTGAGACGGGCGGTTTTTCTGCTGCAGCGAGGCAGGTACGTCTAACGCCCTCCGCCATTAGCAAATTGATCGCACGCCTTGAGGCGAGGCTGGGAACCAGGCTATTCAATCGCTCTACCCGACAATTTCAGCTGACGCCTGAAGGATGCACGTTCTACGAGGCGGCAAAGCGTATACTCGCGGACCTCAGCGAAGCGGAGCAGAGAGCAAGCCAGGGTGAGAGACCGGCAGGGCGTGTTCGCATCAGCACCAGCGCCTCATACTTGAACCACGTGCTGGCACCCATCGTGCCACAATTCATGGTGCTCTATCCTGCTGTTACTCTGGACATCTCACTCACCGATGCATTGGTTGATCTATTGGCCGAGCGCACCGACATAGCCATTCGAACCGGGCCTTTGAAAACATCCAGCTTGATTGCTCGCAAGCTCGGAGAAACGGCTCGGACAATTGTGGCCGCGCCATCCTATCTCGAACAATATGGCCAACCACGTCATGTCGCGGACCTGAAAAGCCACAACCTGCTGGGTTTCAGCTATGTACGATCAGAGCCGGGCTGGACGCTCAGCGAAGATAATCACTCCGTCGTGGTGCCCGTCGCCGGACGTGTCCAGATCAGCGATGGAGAAGGCGTTCGAAGGCTCGCTGTCGCAGGTGCAGGCCTGGCTATGCTGGCTGACTTCACCGTCCGCGACGACGTCACTGCCGGACGACTTGCGCCGGTCCTGTCTCACTGCAACACGGGAGACACAGAGGTCTTTTACGCCGTCTATATTGGAGAAGGGGGCCCGCTCCCTGCGCGCATCAGGGTCGTCTTGGATTTTCTGTCCGAACATGGAAAAGTTCGATAATCACCAACAAGCTGGATGATGAAAACCGCGCGAAGCTGTGGCAAAGCACCCGGCCTATCGTTTGCCCGTCTTCATCCTGATCGTCTGCAGCAAGATCGCAGCACCCTGCTCCCCTGGCGGGATGTCCGTCTGTAGCCTTTTCTGCACCAGCTCAAACCCCTCCAGCATGGCGCAACGCTGAATGGTATCGGACGACAATCTCTCCGCCCAGCGCAACATCGAGCCTGAACGGACCACTTCATTGAAGTATTCCGGTACCAAGGCGTAGTCTGCGATCAGATTGGGGAGCGCGCCGGTCCACGTCTTCACCCGCTTGCTGAGCATCGTGAAAATCCAGTCGGTCTTATAAACAGAAACCACCGGAACATGGCAAAGCGCGAGTTCCAGGATGACTGTGCCGGAAGCCGCGATCGCCGCATCCGCCTCGGCAAAACAACGCCACTTGAACGCCGTGTCGGTGCCAATCTCCGGTCGGATCGCCTCAAGCCAGGAGGCGGCAAGTTCCCTTATTCGCTGCTCCTGTCGCGGAACAGTCGGCAGCACGAACCGCGTCGGCCCGTTCCTCTCCACGAATGCACTTGCAGCCTGCTGGAACGGCTCCATCAAACGCGTGGTTTCTGTCGAGCGCGAGCCCGGCAGAAGAAGGATTGTCCGTGTGTCACCGGCAGCTGGCACGGGACGCAAAGCACGTTGTGCGCGCACCGCCAGAACGTCCGGATCGACACTGAGGCGGTGTCCGACAAATGTTGTTGCTGGACCGCCAAGGCGCTGCATGGCCTCCGGTTCGAAAGGCAACAGTGCCAGCACATGATCGACATAGGAAAGCATCGCCGTCGCACGGTACTCTTTCCAGGCCCAGACGCTGGGGCAAACGTAGTTCACCACCGGCAGGTCTGGCAGCGCCTTTCGCACGCGCTTTGCAACACGGTGGGTGAAATCGGGACTGTCGATGATCAGAAGTGCATCCGGCTTGTAGGCGATAATGGCATTCGCCGTTTCCTTGATGCGGGAAATCAGTTGCGGCAGTTTCTTCAGAACCTGGGTGAAGCCCATGATCGACAATTCGGAGTAGTCGAACAGAGAGTTCAGGCCCTCAGCCGTCAGTTGTTCACCGCCAATACCAAAGAGCTCCACCTGCCCCGGATATTGTGTCTTCAGCGCGCGAACAAGGTCGGCGCCCAAGAGATCGCCGGAGACTTCGCCTGCCACCACCGCAAGTTTCAGCACGCCTTCCGTCACATCATGTCTCCCTCAAGCGCGGTGTCGATGCCGCAAACGAACAGGCCTGCCGCATCGGCAGCTCTCAACATCGCGTCACGATCGAGAACAAACGCCCTGCCCGCCTCAATGGCTATTCCGGCAAGACCGGCCTTCGCCGCGTTCTCGACGGTGGAAGGGCCTATGGTGGGAAGATCGGCGCGAATATCCTGTTGCGGTTTGCAGAGCTTGACGAGAACGCCCCTGCGGCGCTGCGAGATGCGTCCGGCAGCACGAAGTGCGGCGACCCGCTCCAGCATGCCATCAGTCCCCTCAACGCCTTCCAGGGCAACGATGCGTCCACCAACGGAAACTGCACCCTGCCCGACATCCAGCACGCCGAGCGCCAACGCCGCTTGAGCCGCTTTTGCGATGTCTCTACGATCCTCGTCACTGGGCTTGATCTTGCCGAGCGGGCCGGTGGTTGCAAGAAGTCCAGGCGCAATCTCATGCGCGCCGATGACGCGAGCGCCCTGCGCTTCGATCAGGCCAATCACCATTTGCAGTACGGTGTCGTCACCGCCCGACAAAAGCGTGCGGATGATCGACGGCATTTTGGCGATCATCTTCAGGTTCGGGCGGATTTCCCGCCATTCGGGACGGCGTGCCACGCCGCCGGAAAGAACCACGCGGTCGATGCCATGCGTGCTTAGAAGCAGGCCCAGGCCTTTGACATCGCCAACACTGATCGAGGCATTTTCGAACTCTGACCAGTCGAGATCGGCTTCGTTCTTCAGGCGGATGATCAGCGGGTCCTCTCCCGCCGATCGTGCGGCAAGCGCCACATAAAGGGGAAGAGAACCACTGCCGGCGATGATCGCCAGACGCTGGTCGCCCATCGCCACCGCGTTACTTGCCGCGGTTCGGCGAAGAGATCGCCCGGTCATTGGCGGCCGCGATGAAATCGATGATCTCAAGCGCTTGTGGGCAATCCAGATACTCCTCACGAATGGCAGCCGCATTGGCGCGCACATTGCCTTCGCTCTCGAAGATCTGCTTGTAGGCCCGGCGAACGGTGTGGATATCGGCCCGCTCGATGCCCGCACGCGTCATGCCGACTACGTTAAGCCCACTCAAGATGCCGGGATTGCCATTCAGCATTCCATAGGGAATGACATCGTAGCTGACAGCCGAAAGGCCGCCGATGAAGGCCTGGCGACCGATGCGGGTGAACTGGTGCACCGCGCAGCCGCCGCCGAGAATAGCCTTGTCCTCGATACGCACATGGCCGGCAAGCATCACATTGTTCGACAGGATGATCTCGCTGCCAAGAATGCAATCATGCGCCACATGCGAATTGGCGAGAAAGAGGTTGTCATCGCCAACAACCGTTCTGCCGCCGCCATCCGAGCTGCCCGTATTGATCGTCACGCCTTCACGGATCGTGCAGCGCGCGCCGATATCGAGTGTCGTTTCGGAACCGTCGTGACGGATCGCCTGCGGCTGACCACCGATGACGGCCATGGGGTGGATGACGGTTCCCTCACCCACCACAGTGCGACCGGTCACCACTGCATGGTTCAACAGCTTGACGCCATCGCGCAAACTCACCTTCGCGCCGACATGAGCGAACGCGCCGATCTCGACATTCTCGCCGATAATCGCGCCATCCTCCACGACGGCCATGGGATGGATCTTGGCTGAGGCCGCAACCGCGCTCATTGCTGATCCTCTGGGATCATCATCGCGCCGACATCCGCCTCGGCAACGAGAGAGCCATCGACCTTGGCCTCGCAGTGGAACTTCCAGACATTGCCGCGCTGACGCTGCTTGACGACGTGGATTTCCAGTCGGTCACCAGGCACGACAGGCTTGCGGAAGCGCGCATTGTCGATCGTCATGAAATAGACGAGATATCCACCGCCATCCTTGTTGCGAGCGCAGATCGCACCTGCCGTCTGCGCCATCGCCTCTACGATCAAAACGCCAGGCATGATCGGACGGTCAGGAAAATGACCGGTGAAATGCGGCTCGTTGACCGTCACATTCTTGATGCCGATCGCAGAATTATCGCCGTCAATGTCGATGATCTTGTCGATCAGCAAAAAGGGATAACGATGCGGCAGCAGCTTCATCACCTCAAGGATGTCAGCCGCGCCAAGCGTCGTTTTCGTCTCTTCAGACATTCTTGTCTCCTGTTTTCCTATCGCGTTCTTCTGCGCGGGCGAGAATATCGGCCATATCACGCAGGAAATGTTTTATCGGGCGCGCCGGCGTTCCACCGACCTTTGCGCCTGCCGGCACGTCTGACACCACGCCGCTCATGGCCGCGATCTGTGCACCGTCACCAATGGTGATATGGCCGTTGATCCCAGCCGCGCCGCCAATCATCACGCCGTCGCCAATGCGCGTGCTTCCGGCGATGCCGACCTTGCTGACGATACCGCAATGACGACCGATGCGAACATTATGGCCGATCTGGACCTGGTTATCGATCTTCGTGCCTTCACCGATCACCGTATCATCCATCGTACCGCGATCGACCGTGGTATTCGCGCCGATCTCGACGTGGTCTTGAATGATCACACGACCGATCTGCACGATCTTGATCATGCCGCGCGGTCCAGGAGCATAGCCGAAACCATCCTGGCCGATACGCACGCCGTTGTGGATAATGACGCCATTTCCGATAAGAGCCGAGAGAACGCTCGCGCCGCCGGCAATCGTACAGTCACGCCCGATCTGAACCTCAGCGCCAATGATAGCGCCGGGGCCGATCCGCGTGCCGGAACCGATGTGAACATTCGCTCCGATAACGGCGAATGGCTCAACGATGACGCCGGATTCGAGCTTTGCGGTGGGATCGACATGCGCCGAAGTCGATACCCCCGTCTCTTCAGGCGTGACGGCGGAAGGCCGCATGGCTGAAGGGTGCAGAAGCTCACCGGCCTGCGCAAAGATCGTGTGCGGGTTCTTGCAGATGAGAGCAGGAATATGATCAGGCACGATGCTTTTCAGCGACTCGTCACAGATAACGGCGGCCGCATCGCATGTCAGCAACTCATCCCGGTTCTTGCGAGACAGGATATAGCAGAGCTGGTCCTGCTTGGCGCGCGACACGGGCGCAATCGACCTCACGAGTCGATCGCCAAAGGCCTCATCAGACAGTTCCGCCCCAAGACGGACCGCGATTTCTTTCAATCGCAGGCCTTCGTGGGGCGGAAAAAAAGCATTGTAGTCCATCAAACGGATACTCCAGAACATTCAAACTCGCAGTTCTGGACTGCCGATATCAGAAAGTGTTGGACATGCCAAACCGGAAACGCTGTTCCTCGTCGTAGCTTTCCTTGGCAATCGGAACAGCGTAGTCGACGCGCAGCGGACCGAACGGAGACGCCCACATGATGCCGATACCGGCAGATGCACGGATCGAGCTATCGTCCTGAACGCCAGCCGAATTCGCAACCTTGTTGCCATAGAGCGTGCCGGCATCGACGAAGCCAGCAAGACGCAGGCCGACGTCTTCCGGAACGAGCGGCATAGGTGCGGTGACTTCAGCCGAAGCCGCAAAGTAAGTCGTGCCGCCGATCGCGTCGGAGCCGATGCGCGGACCGATACCATCGTTCTTGAAGCCACGGATCACACGGCCACCGATCTTGAACTGATCGAAGACGTAGAGATTGTCACCGGTTGGAACGACGTAACCGGCCTGGCCTGTCAGCGAGCCGATGATGTCATATTCATCCGACAGCGAATGGTAGTAACGAACCTTACCGTAAATCTTGTAGTATTCGGAATCGCCGCCGAGACCTGCAAACTCGTTGGTCAATGCAGCCTGCCAGCCTTCGCGTGGCATGTTGCGGTCGTCCAGCGTGTTGTAGTTCAGCGTGTTCGAAATAATCGACTGACTCCAATCACCACCTGCAATCAGGTCACGATAAGGAGCGGCAAGATTTGCTGGATTGTTCCAGTCGCCCTTACCGTCGTAGCTGAACTGCTTATAGGTGTACTTGAACGTCGTACCGAGGTTTTCCGTAATCGGCGCGGTCACGCGGAGCGAGAAACCCTGTTCGTCGTAATTGTAGAACTCTTCCTTGCTGCTCTGGCTCTTGAAGATGTCAAAACCAGCCGCAAGACGATAGCCGAGGAAGTATGGCTCGGTGAAGGACAGCGTGTAGCTGCGCGCATCATCCTGACCCGCACCAGCAGCAACGCGGATGTACTGACCGCGACCGAGGAAGTTCTTTTCTTCGATCGAGGCTTCCAGCAGCGCGCCGTCGTTCTGCGAGTAACCCGCACCGATACCGAAGGAGCCTGTCGGCTGATCTTCGACATCCACAACGATCACGACGCGGTCAGGAGCGCTGCCCTGCGAGGTGCTGATATTGACCTTGGAGAAGTATCCAAGCGCTTCGAGACGACGCTTAGCAGCGCTGATCACCGTTTGGTTGAACGCGTCGCCTTCGCTGATGTCGAACTCGCGACGAATGACGTAGTCACGTGTGCGCGTGTTGCCACGGATTTCGATGCGTTCGACGTAAGCGCGCTCGCCCTGATCGACGATGTAGGTCAAGCCAATCGTGTTGCCAGCCAGGTCGCGGTCACCGCGCGGCGTCACACGGGCAAAAGGATAGCCTTCCGCCGCAACGCGCTTGGAAATCGCTTCCATGCTCTGCTGCACTTCCTTGGCGCTGTAGTAAGAGCCGGACTTCGTGTAGACAAGGCCCTGGAGCTGCGAACCATCAATGCCAGGCACCGTGGATTCAACGGCCACATTGCCGAAGTCGTAACGCTGGCCTTCGTCCACCGTAATGGTGACAGTGTACTCGTTGGTCGCCTCGTCGAGGACGGCATTCGAGGACACGACGCGGAAATCGGCGTAGCCACGGTTGTAGTAGAACTGGCGCAGCGATTCTTCGTCGGCGCGCAGCTTGTCTTCATTGTAGACGTCCTTGCGTGTCAGGAACGACAGCATGTTGGACTTCTTGGTGTTGATGACGGCAGCCAGACGCCCATCGCTATAGGCATTGTTGCCGACGAAGTCGATGCGCGCGATCTTGGTACGCTCACCTTCATTGATCTGGAAAGCAAGGTTGACGCGACCCTGACCAACCGGCACGACCTGGGTCGTAACCTGCACGTCGCTGCGGCCGATATTCGCGTAGGCTTCCTTGATGCGAGCGATATCCGCCGTCACGATCGTCTGATCATATGGACCAAGAGACTGCGTCTGGACGACAGCCTGAAGCTTGTCGTCCTTGATCTTGCGGTTGCCGTTGAAGACCACCTGGTTGACGAGGTTGTTCTCGCTCACCGTCACCACGAGGGCATTGCCTGCCACGCGCATGCTGACGTTGGAGAAATAGCCCGTTGCGTAAAGACGCTTTACCGATTCATCGATATCGGAATTGGAAAAATTGCGACCGGGAGCGATCGTAATGTTGGAACGAACAGCATCCGCACCGGAGCGTTCAGCACCGCGAACATCGATTCTGCTGACGACAGCTGCATTGGCAACACCGGCAGAAGCAAGCACCCCCAAAGCTGCAATCGAAGAAACACCAGCAGACAGCGCAACCGCCGATACCGCGTTCAAAAACTTTGAACCAGCCTTCATTTCAAATCTTACCTTTTCCCGTTGTCCCTCAGCGGGCGGAACCCGACTCCGGCCATCTGCGTCGTTTTACCTGCTTTTCCTCTACAAGCAAGCCCGACCGTTAATTTCTGTTTACTTCGCAAGCCACCGTGGCCCAATCGCCACTTTGGCTTCAAAACAAGGTAAACACCCTCTTAAAAAAACAGCTCGAAACGCCCCTTTAGCCGATCAAGCTGCTGATATCGTTCCAAGTCGCAAAAACCATCAGACTGAAAATCATGGCCAGACCGATGCGGAATGCAACCTCTTGCGCGCCCGACCCGACCGGTCTGCCGCGCACCGCCTCTATCGCATAAAACACCAGATGGCCGCCGTCCAGAATGGGAACGGGCATGAGGTTCAGTAGTCCAATGGAAATTGAAAGAACAGCGGCAAGCTGGATCAGCGCACCGACGCCAAGTGTCGCCACCTGTCCAGATGCCTGCGCCACACGCACCGGTCCGCCCAGCTGATCGGCATTCATCCGTCCCGTGACGAGGTTGCCGATATAGTTGAAGGTGCCCGTAATGACATGGCCGGTTTCTCGCACACCCTCAACCAGCGCCTCCACCGGCGTGTAGCTCACATGGCGGAAATTGCCGCGCGTCTGGTCGGTGGTGATGCCGATGATTCCAAGCTCGATCTTGTTGCCGAACTGGTCCGTCGTTTCCGTGCGTGTCGGCACCATGGGCAGCGACAGATCGCGGCCATCTCTCTCCACGGTAACATTGATTTGTGTGCCCGGACGGATGGAGACATAGCGACGGACGTCCTCAAACGTCTGCACCTTTTCCCCGTCGATCGCGATCAGCCGGTCACCCGGCAGAATACCAGCAGTCTGGGCAGCGCTGTCAGGACGCACCTCAGACACGACAGGATCGGAAATCATCCGGCCATAGATCGTGAAGAGCACCGTGAAGATCAGGATCGCGAGAATGAAGTTGGCAATGGGGCCTGCAGCGACGGTCGCCGCCCGTTTCCAGAGCTTGGCACCAGCGAGCGTGTGCGACCTCTCTTCCAGCGTCAGCCCGGAAAGGCCATCGCTGTCGGGCTTGCTGGAGACATCCTCATCGCCGAAGAATTTGACGTAGCCGCCAAGTGGCACGGCCGAGATCTTCCAGCGCGTCCCACGTTTGTCGGTAAAACCGATTAGTTCCGGGCCGAAGCCGACGGAAAATGCAGTGGAGCGAATGCCACACCAGCGCCCGACGAGGTAGTGCCCCATCTCATGGACGAAGACGAGCAGCGAAATCACGAGGATAAATGGCACCATATAACCGGTCAGAAAATTAACCGCAGCCATCACAGTGTCCATATTATTCCCGATTCCCTATGTCGCGTCTCTCGTCATCTATCTGCTCAGATCAGAAGCCGAGCAAGATACCATCGCCTGATCCTGGCACATCGCCGGTTACTGCCGCGTGAACCACTGCAATCAGGAATACGGTAAAGCAGGCGAAAACAAGACCGTCAACCCGGTCCATGAACCCGCCATGGCCTGGGATAAGATTACTGGAATCCTTCACTCCGAACCTGCGCTTGATGAAGGATTCGAACAGGTCGCCGATCTGGCTGAAAATGGAGAGCGCCAGCGCCAGCAACAATACCGTCAGCGAGATGCTTCCATGATAGGCAAGAGTAACGGCGCCACCCGCTACCAGGCCGAAAAACGTACCCCCGGCAGCGCCGGACCACGTCTTGCCTGGCGAGATCGAAGGCGCAAGCTTTGGACCGCCGATCGCGCGGCCGACGAAATAAGCCAGAATGTCCGTCGCCCAGACGATCGCGAAGACAAAGAGCATGGCCACAAGGCCGGTTGATTCTTCGCCGCGAATGGCCGCAAGCGAAATGCCGCTCAGCGCCGAATAGACGATCCCGCCAACGAGCCACCGGTTTGGACCGCGAAGAATCGGAAACAGCGCTGCGGTGATGGCAAAACCGGAAAGCAGCGGGAGATCGAGAGAGCTCTCACCAAAGATCGTGTTGCCGCTCATGACGGCAACTGAGAACCAGCCCCAGGCATAACCCGTCGGATTGGTGTCAGAGAGCTTTGTGATCGTGCTCCACTCATAATAAATGAGGAGCGACAGAAGGCCGGCGATGGCGCGGAACATGATCCCGCCATACCAGGTCGCGGTCAGAATGACTGCGGCCATCACGATGCCCGAAATGATCCGCAGCTTTAATTCGCGGCTCATCAGGCGCCTGCCATCGCAACTTGAGTGGACAGGCCACCAAAGCGACGATCTCTCGTCATATACTGATCGATCGCAGCCACGAGCGTCTGACGATTGAAATCAGGCCAGTAGTCGGGAATGAACAGGAATTCGGAATAGGCCGCTTGCCACAACAGGAAGTTCGACAAACGCTCCTCACCGCTTGTGCGGATAATGAGGTCAGGATCAGGAATGCCCGCCGTGTCCAGACGCGCGGAAATCGCGTCTGGCGTGATCGCAGAGGCATCGATCCGACCTTCGGCGACATCGCGGGCCAGCGACGCCGCTGCGCGCGCAATTTCATCCCGCGCACCGTAGTTGAACGCTATGATGAGTGTGAGCGCGGTGTTGTCGCGTGTGGTCTGCTCTGCCTCTTCCAGCAGAGCGCGGATATCATCCTTGAGCCCGACCCTGTCGCCAATCACGCGAACGCGCACATTCTCCTTGTGAAGCTCTGCTAGGTCGCGGCGAATGAATGCCTTGAGGAGACCGAGAAGATCTGAAACCTCCGATTGAGGCCGGCGCCAGTTTTCCGAAGAAAACGCAAAGAGTGTCAGATATTTCAAGCCGCATTCGCCCGCAGTTCGAACGGTCTCACGCACGGCCTCCACGCCCCGCCGATGGCCCATGATGCGCGGCAAGCCGCGCTGCTTGGCCCAGCGACCGTTACCATCCATGATGATGGCGACATGTTCAGGCAACAGGGAAGGTGCGGTTTCCGACATCTCAATCCATTCAGGCAGTGCGGAGTTCAACAAGCTAAATCAATGCGAGGCTTGGCGATACGCCAATTATACCTGCATGATTTCCTTTTCTTTCTCAGCGAGCAAGCGATCAATTTCAGAAATCGTGTCATCCGTCATCTTCTGAACTTTATCAGACTTGCCACGGCTTTCGTCCTGGCCGATGTCACCGTCCTTTTCGGCCTTTTTTAGACCTTCCATGCCGTCACGACGAACATGGCGAATGGCAACCTTGGACTTTTCGGCATAATCGTGAGCAACCTTGACGAGCGACTTTCGGCGCTCTTCGTTGAGCTCAGGCAGTGGAATACGCAGGTTCTGGCCATCCACGATCGGGTTGAGACCGAGATTGGACTCGCGAATAGCGCGGTCCACAGCGCCCACCATGGATTTGTCCCAGATGTTCACACCAAGCATGCGCGGCTCGGGAACGGTGATGTTGGCAACCTGCGAAAGCGGCACGCGAGAACCGTAGGCGTCGACCGTGACGGGATCGAGAATGTTGGCAGAGGCGCGTCCGGTCCGCAGCGATGCAATGTCGCTCTTGAACGCGTTGATGGCACCGTCCATGCGGCGCTTGATGTCATTGAGGTCAACACCACTCATCTTGATACTCCATTTCGTTCTGGCCTTGGCGGCCCATTATCTTGACCGACGCCTTTAGAGCCGCCGGTGATTATGCGTCGTGCACGATGGTCTTGAGACCGCCACCCGTCAATATTTGGGCGAATCCGCCCTTCTCATGGATCGAGAACACAATGATCGGAATGTGGTTTTCGCGCGCAAGCGCAACCGCTGCCACATCCATCACGGCAAGCCCCTTGGCTAGCACTTCGGAATGCGTCAATTCGTCGAAGCGGGTTGCGGTCGGATCCTTCTTCGGATCGGCCGAATAGATGCCATCGACCTGCGTTCCCTTGAAGATGGCTTCCGCACCCATTTCGGCGGCGCGAAGGGCTGCGGCGGAATCGGTGGTGAAGAACGGGTTGCCGGTACCACCAGCGAAGATCACCACCCTGCCCTGCGACAAATGATGGATGGCAGCGCGCTGCGAGAAGCTCTCACAGATTTCCGGCATGGCGATGGCAGAGAGAACAACCGTATCGATCTCCAGCTTGCGCAGAGAGGTTGCAAGCGCCAGCGCATTGATGACGGTCGCCAGCATGCCCATGTGGTCGCCGGTCACGCGGTCGCCACCCTTGGAAGCAACGGCCACGCCGCGGAAGATATTCCCGCCGCCGACAACGACACCAACTTCGACGCCCATGGCCCGCGCTTCGGCAATATCGGAGGCGATACGGTCAGCGACGGCCACATCGATGCCGAACCCCTGATCGCCCATAAGGGCTTCGCCGGACGCCTTGAGCAGAACACGTTTATAGAGCGGCTTGGAAGACATCATGACTCCTTTAAGCAGGTCGCGCAAAGATCCGGGATCGGCTTTGCAGCAATGGCAGGCGAAACATAAAAAGTCCGGAGCTGCAAGAACATCTGCAAACTTTTTCCGGGCAATGCGAATTGTAACCGGAACGCGGATACACGAAGGGCACCGCGTTGTCACGCGATGCCCCGGAGTTTTCCAATATTTGGGTAAAGGGATCAGCCCTTTGCGACAGCTGCAACTTCCGCAGCGAAATCGCTTTCTTCCTTCTCGATGCCTTCGCCGAGAAGCAGGCGAGCCATGCCGACAACTTCGATCTTGGCGCCGGCTTCCTTTTCAGCTTCCTTGATAGCAGCCTCAACCGTCAGGTCGGGGTTGATAACGAAAGCCTGGGACAGAAGAGCAACTTCTTCAAAGAACTTGCGCATGCGGCCATCAACCATCTTTTCGATGATGGCTTCCGGCTTGCCGGATTCGCGAGCCTGTTCGATGAAGACGTTGCGTTCGCGTTCTGCAACAGCAGCGTCGACTTCTTCGGCACGGATAGCAAGCGGGTTGGTCGCAGCAACGTGCATGGCAACCTGGCGGCCGATCGAGGTCAGAACGGCCTTGTCGCCTACGGACTTCAGGGCAACCAGAACGCCGAGCTTGCCGATGCCGTCGCCAGCTGCGTTGTGGACGTAGGTCGCAACAACGCCGTGCTCGACTTCGAGGAGAGCTGCGCGACGCAGAGCCATGTTTTCACCGATCGTAGCGATCGCGTCCTTGATGGTGTCGGCAACCGACTTGCCTGTTGCCGGATAGGTGGCAGCAGCGATCGCGTCGACAGAACCATTAGTCGTCAGCGCAACGGAAGCAACGCCACGGACGATGTCCTGGAAGGCGTCGTTACGGGCAACGAAGTCGGTCTCCGAGTTGATTTCGACGACGACAGCCTTGTGGCCGGCAGACGCGATACCGATGAGACCTTCAGCAGCGGTACGGCCCGACTTCTTGTCAGCCTTGGCGATACCCTTGGCGCGCAGCCAGTCGATTGCCGCTTCCATGTCGCCGTTGGTTTCAGCCAGCGCCTTTTTGCAATCCATCATGCCTGCGCCAGACTTTTCGCGCAGTTCCTTTACCATTGCGGCGGTGATTTCGCTCATTGTGTGCCTCTTGTCGGTTCGGTCGGTCACGGCAGTCTTGCCAGGCCGAAATCGGATTGTGGGAACGAATGTACCCGGAACTGTGACAGGCTGATGAAACAGCCGCCACGAAACTTGAGAAACCAGCCGCTGTTCCCTTTGGCGCCGATCGCTGGATCGACGGGGTGCTGCGGCTTGAAACGAACAAGGCCGTCGAACGTGTAGTCCAGAACGGCCTTGTCTTATCCTGATGGAAAAGGCGGCGCGATCGCGCCGCCAAAAGGCCAATATCAGGCGTTGGCTTCGTCTTCGAGAGCAGGCTCTACCGGAGCTTCTTCGGAAGCGCCGAGGTCACGGCCGGAAGCGCCCTGCTGACGTGCGATACCGTCGATGGCAGCGCGGGCAATCAGATCGCAGTAAAGCGAAATGGCGCGCGAAGCGTCGTCGTTACCCGGGATCGGGAAATCGATGTGGTCCGGATCGCAGTTGGAGTCGATGATGGCGACAACCGGAATGCCAAGACGCTTGGCTTCTTCGATCGCGATCTTTTCCTTGTTGGTGTCGATGATGAACATCAGGTCCGGAACGCCACCCATATCGCGGATACCGCCGAGAGCCTTTTCAAGCTTCTCGCGTTCGCGCTCAAGGTTCAGACGCTCCTTCTTGGAGTAGCCGGAAGCATCCGAGTTCAGGATTTCGTCAACCTTGCGAAGACGCTGGATCGAGTTCGAAATCGTCTTCCAGTTGGTCATCATGCCGCCGAGCCAACGCGAGTTGACGTAGTACTGAGCGGAGCGCTTTGCGCTGTCTGCGATGATTTCGGAAGCCTGACGCTTCGTGCCAACGAACAGAACGCGGCCACCACGAGCAACGGTGTCGGAAACGACCTGAAGCGCGCGCGACAGCATCGGAACGGTCTGAGCCAGGTCGATGATGTGGATATTGTTACGATCGCCGAAAATGTACGGCTTCATCTTCGGGTTCCAGCGATGTGTCTGGTGGCCGAAGTGAACACCAGCTTCCAGAAGCTGGCGCATAGAAAAATCGGGCAATGCCATGCCTTGTTACTCCTTTTCCGGTTGAACCCCCGCGAAGCGAACAGCACCGTTTGACCGGTACCACCGGGCGGAATGAACCGGATTTCTCCCGGAACACCCCAAGCTTCGCGTGTGGAATGGTGTGCCGCATACAGCGGCCTTCGCCAAATTGCAAGCATGCGGCGTCAAAAAACGCCAGTATCGTCACATTTCAGCGTACAGGCGGCGCTTCACACGTCTCAGGCGTGAGAACATCGAGCTTGGCCAGCTTGCCTGTCAGAACGAAGTCACCGTAATCCATCGTCAGATCTCGGGTGATTCCGTTCTCGTAAAGCTTGAACGACATGCGATAGATCGGCAGCGAATCCGTCCCGGTCTTGTCGTTGTAATAGGCGATGGTCACCGGCCAGAATGGCGCCTTGGCGAAATCGCCGGCAACACTCGCTTCGGCGTCGCCATCCTTCGGTGCCTGCTGCTTGCCGACCAGCGTCGATGTGATCAGGCTCTCATCGCCGTCATCCGAGCCGTCGAAGACGCGCGACTCAAAGATACGCTTGCCGAGCTTGGCGTTCTCGATGACCTGATACATATGCTCGGTCGGAAATTCGCCAGGAACGAGATCGATTTCGCGCGAGTCCGGCTTGGTCAGATCCACCTTCATCTTGCCATCGACGTCTGCGGCCGAGCCGATGACTTCCTTGTCGAGCTTGTCGTCGGTAAAGGATTTGGTCTCGAAGGTGAATTTCTTCGAGACGGCATCTTCGAATGTCGTGGTCTGCTGGTCGGTCATCCGCACCGCATCGCCGGTATTGATCTGGGTGACGAAGCGGAAATCGGTCTTGTAACCCTTGCAGGACGAGCCGGTGAATTCATAGACCATGCGTCCGGTCATGCCTTCGATGCCGGAGCGATCCGACGCATCCTTGAGTTCGAGATCGTAGACGGCGCGGTGGGAGATCAGATTGGGAACGCTGGCAGGCACGGCACTTGCGATGCACGGCATGAGGCCCACGCCAGCGGCAAGAACGAGAGCGAGGTTCCTGACGATCATTCAATAACTCCTGTTGGACTCATCGCTCATACTGTACAAGCAACCGTCCGGCTTTTCGACATCATGACCTGAATGCCGGATTTTTGAAAGATTTACAACCAAAGCGGAAACGGAAAAATGTCAGACGCCATCGAAGCTCGCCTCAAGGAACTCGGATACACTCTTCCCGCCGCAGCAGCCCCTGCTGCCAACTATGTTCCCTTCACGATCAGCGGCAATCTGCTTTATATTTCCGGACAACTGCCGATGGAATCCGGCAAGATTGCGGTGACGGGCCATGTCGGTCGCGATGTCGATGTCGCAACCGCGCAAAAGGCGGCCGAGCTTTGCGCCGTCAACATTCTGGCGCAGGTCAAGGCAGCCTTGAACGGCGATCTCTCCAAGGTGCGCCGCGTGCTAAAGCTCAACGGCTTCGTCGCCTCCGTCCCGGAATTCACCGAGCAGCACCTCGTCATCAACGGTGCATCGAACCTCATTGCCAATGTCCTGGGTGATGCCGGAAAGCATGCACGTGCCGCCGTCGGCATGGCGTCGCTTCCGTTCAACGCCGCCGTCGAAATCGATGCCATCGTGGAAATCGACGCATGACATTGAAACTATCCTGGCTGACGGCCCAACCCGTCGCCCATCGTGGCTATCACGATCTCAACAAGGTGGTTTGGGAAAACACGCTCTCGGCTTTTACCCGCGCCATCGAAGCCGGCTACGCCATCGAATGCGATGTGCAGCTGGCGGCCGATAGCGTTCCCGTGGTCTTTCACGACGACGAGATGACCCGCCTCACCGGCATCAAAGGCGATGTGCGTGAGCGCACATCTGCCGAACTTGGGATGCTGTCGATCGGGCAGACCAGGGATCGCGTTCCCACACTGAAGCAACTGTTGAAGCTTTGCGCCGGTAAGGTGCCGCTCGTTATCGAGCTCAAGGGTCGTGAGGGCGAAGGCGTCGATGACGGCTTTGCCGAAGCGGTTCTGGAAGAGCTAGAGGGCTATCAGGGTCATGTGGCACTGATGAGCTTCGATCATCATCTCCTAAAGGATTTGAAGGCGGCACGCTCTCCCTGGCCGTTGGGTCTGACCGCAGAAGGCGCCAATCCGGAAGATTTCTTCAAGCATGATGAAGCGATGCAGATCGGGCTCGATTTCATCTCCTACTTCTGGGGTCACCTGCCCAACAGCTTCATCGAAGCGCAGAGAAAACTTGGCTTCCCGGTGATTACCTGGACCGTGCGGGATGAAAATGCCTTGGAGAAGTCCTATACATATGCTGACCAGATAACGTTCGAGGGGTTTGTCCCCAACAGCAAGGACCAGTCAGCCACCGCATGAGCGACGAATACACCATTCGCGTTGCACAGTCCTTCAAGGACATCGCTCCGGAAAGCTGGAACAGCCTTTCCGGAGCATCCAGGCTACCGTCGGCCACGCCGTACAATCCCTTCATTTCGCACGCCTTTCTGTCCGCGCTGGAAGAATCCGGATCGGCCACGGCAAAGACCGGCTGGCTCGGCCAGCATCTCTTGCTGGAGCGCAGCGACGGGAGATTGATGGGGGCGGTTCCCGGCTACCTCAAGAACCACAGCCGCGGCGAATATGTCTTCGACCAGGGATGGGCAGACGCGTTCGAACGCGCAGGCGGCCGCTATTATCCCAAGCTCCAATGCTCGGTCCCATTCACGCCTGCAACCGGTCCACGCCTGTTGACGACGGGGCTGGACGTTGCAGCCTTCCAGCAGGTCCTCGCCTCAGGTCTCCAGCAGGTGACAGAGAAGCTCGGCATCTCTTCGGCACATGTGACCTTTGCAAATGAAGATGAGATCGAAGCCCTGGAGGATGAGGGTTTTCTGCATCGCACCGATCAGCAGTTTCATTTCATCAATGAAGGCTATCGTGATCACAGCGATTTCCTCGACGCGCTGTCATCGCGCAAGCGCAAGACCCTGAAGAAAGAGCGGCGCTCGGCGCTGGAAAACGGCATCGAGATCGACTGGCTGACCGGCAGCGATCTGACCGAAGATATCTGGGATCAGTTCTTCACCTTCTACATGGATACCGGCAGCCGCAAATGGGGCAAGCCTTACCTCACCCGCGCCTTCTATTCCCTGATCGGCGAGCGCATGGCAGATGACATCCTGCTGGTAATGGCCAAGCGTGAGGGTAAATATGTTGCCGGCGCCATCAACTTCATCGGCGGCGACGCATTGTACGGCCGCCACTGGGGCTGCATCGAGGACCATCCCTTTCTGCATTTCGAAGTCTGCTACCATCAGGCGATCGATTTTGCGCTTTCCAAGGGTTTGAAGCGTGTGGAAGCCGGCGCTCAGGGCGAGCATAAGCTGGCACGCGGCTATACGCCGGTGACCACCCATTCCGCCCACTACATTGCCCATCCCGGCCTTCGCCACGCCATCGCCGATTATCTGGAGCGGGAACGCAGCGAAGTCGAACAGATTAACGACTATCTTGAAGACCATAGCCCGTTTCGCAAAGGCGAACGGCAGGAAGACGACGACTAAAGTTTTGAGGGAGCAGCCCGTGACAGCCTACGATGACAACAACATCTTCGCAAAAATCCTCCGGGGTGAAATCCCCTGCGTAAAGGTCTACGAAGACGACCATACACTGGCCTTCATGGACGTGATGCCCCAGGCCCCGGGTCACCTACTGGTGATCCCGAAAACCGGCTCGCGCAACATTCTCGATGCCGATCCAGACGTGCTGACAAAGACAATCCCCGTCGTCCAGAAGCTCGCCGTCGCCGCCAAGGAAGCCTTCGATGCTGATGGCATCTACGTAGCGCAGTTCAACGAGCCAGCCGCTGGCCAGACGGTGTTCCACCTGCATTTCCACATCGTACCGCGCAAGGACGGAGAGCCATTGAAGCCGCATAGCGGCGCGATGGCGGATGTGGAGATGCTGAAGGCTCACGCAGAGAAGATCAAACAGGCGCTGTAAAACCCGCTCCCGACCCGTCGACCGTCGACCGTCGAGAACAAATACCGCATCGCTGACACAAAAAACCCGCCGAGGCCATCGGCGGGTTTTCTATTATTAGGGCCTATGGAAAGCCCCAAAAATATCACAGTTCAAATCAGCTGCGAAGAATGGAGCGGCCAGCGTAAGCAGCCTGCGGACCCAGCATCTCTTCGATACGGATCAGCTGGTTGTACTTCGCCAGACGGTCGGAGCGCGACAGCGAGCCGGTCTTGATCTGACCGCAGTTGGTGGCAACCGCGAGATCGGCAATCGTGGAGTCTTCCGTTTCACCCGAACGGTGAGACATGACCGCTGTGTAACGTGCCTTGTGGGCTGTTTCGACAGCGTCGAGCGTCTCGGTCAGAGAACCGATCTGGTTGACTTTGACGAGGATGGAGTTGGCAACGCCCATCTTGATGCCGTCACGAAGGCGCGCGGAGTTGGTAACGAAGAGGTCGTCACCGACGAGCTGTACCTTGGAGCCGATCTTGTCGGTCAGGTACTTCCAGCCTTCCCAATCGTCTTCGGCCATGCCGTCTTCGATGGAAATGATCGGATACTTGCCTGCGAGTTCTGCGAGGTAATCGGCCATGGCTTCCGGCTCGAGCGTGCGGCCTTCGCCTTCCATCTCGTATTTGCCGTTCTTGAAGAACTCGGTCGAGGCGCAGTCGAGAGCAAGAGCGACGTCGTCGCCCGGCTTGTAACCGGCCTTTTCAACCGACTTCATGATGAAGTCCAGCGCTTCCGGCGCGCTCTTCAGGCCAGGGGCAAAACCGCCTTCGTCGCCGACATTGGTGTTATGGCCCTGCGCTGCCAGTTCCTTTTTCAGAACATGGAAGATTTCCGCGCCGATGCGCACCGCGTCACGGATGCTTTCCGCGCCGACCGGCATGATCATGAATTCCTGGAAGTCGATCGGGTTGTCGGCATGTGCACCGCCATTGATGATGTTCATCATCGGAACGGGCAGCAGGTGGGCGTTCGGGCCGCCAACGTAGCGATAGAGCGGCAGGCCGGTTGTTTCGGCAGCGGCCTTGGCAACGGCGAGCGATACGCCGAGGATGGCGTTTGCGCCGAGGCGAGACTTGTTCGGCGTACCATCGAGCGCAATCAGCGTCTGGTCGATGTGGATCTGGCTTTCGGCATCGAAGCCGCCAAGCGCATCAAAGATCTCAGTGTTGACGGCCTCGACGGCCTTTTCAACACCCTTGCCGCCATAGCGCTGTCCGCCATCGCGCAGCTCGACTGCCTCGTGAGCGCCGGTGGATGCGCCCGATGGAACGGCAGCGCGACCGAAGGAGCCGTCTTCGAGGTACACGTCGACCTCGACCGTGGGGTTGCCACGGCTATCGAGGATTTCGCGTGCGATGATGTCGGTAATGGCTGTCATGGTCTCTCCCTTGGGACTGGAACAGATGAATTTCAGTCGCTTGTCTTAGAGCGCATCGGCAAAACTGTGAAGCCGTTTTCGAGCCGGACGGCGGATAAGCGATTCTGAAAAGTGTGAAAGGTCATTGCCACTTCGCTGTAGACGAAGCGTGAGAAATTACAATGACGACGCCCAGCATCAGGCGTCGCCCAACCTATAAAAATCGATTAGGCCAAAATCAGGCAGCCTTGGCGATGGCATCAAAAGCCAGAAGCTTCTCCAGAAGCTTCGGCATATCCTTCAGATGAACCATGTTGGGTCCGTCGGAAGGGGCATTGTCCGGGTCTTCATGGGTCTCGACAAACAGGCCTGCAATGCCGACGGCCACGGCTGCGCGCGACAATGTCTCGACGAATTCGCGCTGACCACCGGTCGACCCACCCTGCCCGCCTGGCTGCTGCACGGAATGCGTCGCATCGAAAACCACCGGCGCACCGAGCGAGGCCATGATCGGCAGCGAGCGCATGTCGGAGACAAGCGTGTTATAGCCGAACGATGCGCCGCGTTCGCAGAGGAGAACATTCGGATTGCCGCTCTCATTCAACTTCGCCAGCACATTCTTCATGTCCCAGGGCGCCAGGAACTGCCCCTTCTTCACGTTGATCACGCGACCGGTCTTCGCGGCGGCGATCAGAAGATCGGTCTGGCGACTGAGGAAGGCCGGGATTTGCAGGACATCGACGGTTTCGGCGACAATGGCGCACTGCTCTTCCGTATGGATGTCAGTCAGGACCGGAAAGCCATATTCCTTCTTAAGATCGGCAAATATCTCCATGGCCTTGTCGAGACCGATGCCACGCTGTCCGGAGAGCGATGTGCGGTTGGCCTTGTCGAAGGATGACTTATAGACAAGCCCGATGCCGAGCCTGCCGCAAAGCTCATGCAGCGTGCCGGCAATCATGAAAGCGTGGTCGCGGCTTTCCATCTGGCACGGGCCGGCGATCAGCGAAAACCGCTCCGTGTTGGAGAAGGCGACAGCGCCTTTGCCTTCGCCAGCGACCACTTTCAAATTGTTCTTCACAGTCATCTTATTCCTCACGACACATGCGCCGGACATCGCCGGCAACCGCTTAACTTGCGATGTTGCACAGGCATTAGCAGCAAGCGCGCCATGTGTCACGAGATGAGGCAGGCTGCGGCCAGAGCACCGACCGCTTGCCATTTAGCCGGCATTCGCCTTCCGCACGACATCGGGATTGGCCTCGGAAAATTGCACGAACGGCCCGACTGCGCGCACGGCGTCGGAAAATCCAGCACTTCCCTTCAGCCCCTCCAACTCCTCAGGTTTGAAACCTTGAGCCAGCAACATGCGATAGACGTTCTCGCTGTTCTCACCACCGGAGGACACCCAAGCCGGTAGCGATGCCTCCCAGGCCTTCTTCTCGCGCTGGTTTCGGTCGGCAACGATGGCAAGCTTGATCAGTCCGCCGATCGGAATGGGAATGCCGTTCACCGCAAGATCGGGGATGAAACTCGCCGGATGAACGCCGCCAAGCGCGTGGTTCTTCAGGATCCGTGCGCAGTTGTTGTCGCGCGTCGGCTCCTTGTTCTGCGAAACGCGCTTCTGATTGAGCTGAACGATGAGCTTGCAATTGGCCATCGTCGTGTTCAGGAGCAGCCGGTCATACTCCTTGCGCTTCAAAGCTTCCGGTGAATTGGGATCGAGGGTCTGGCAACCGGCCAACGCAATCAGCATTCCGATAAGGGTAAATCTAACGAGCTTCATAAAAATGTCCCTGCCCCATACAGGCGCTAAGAAGCGGCGCCGTAGAGCTATGATAACTTTGTTGATAATGCTTCGAATGGCTTGGCCTTCATCCCACAGGATGACCGGATCGTGTGATCCTCGGAGCAGCTTGTAGATACCCGCAAAAATGAAATCATCAACCTGGAGAGGAAAAAGACGCGCAACACCGTAAAGAAGCTATAAACTTCTACCATTGCGCGGATAACAGGACTGCAAATTGATGAGGCGGAGACGGTTGCGGAATTTTAAGGGATTGCAGAACACATATGGAACATATAGTGTTCGTTCTGTATTTGTTTCGCGAATCTTCGCCACGTATTCCAAGGGTTTTCTTCATGCTCACGCGCAAACAGCAGGAACTGCTTCTTTTCATTCATGAGCGAATGAAAGAGTCCGGCGTGCCGCCATCTTTCGATGAGATGAAAGATGCCCTCGACCTTGCCTCGAAATCCGGCATCCATCGGCTGATTACCGCTTTGGAAGAACGCGGCTTCATCCGCCGCTTGCCGAACAGGGCAAGAGCCCTGGAAGTCATCAAGCTTCCGGAGGCCTATTCGGCACCAGCACAGAAGCCGCCGCGCGGTTTCTCGCCAAGCGTGATCGAGGGCAGCCTCGGAAAAGCCAAACCGCCTGAGCCGGCTCCCGCGCCGAAGCCAGCAAACGATCAGATCTCCTCCGCTGTCACCGTTCCTGTGATGGGACGCATCGCCGCCGGTGTACCGATCTCCGCTATCCAGAACAACACCCATGATGTTGCCGTCCCCGTCGATATGCTGGGCACGGGCGAGCATTACGCGCTTGAGGTCAAGGGTGACTCGATGATCGAGGCTGGCATCTTCGACGGCGATACTGTCATCATTCGCAACGGCAGCACCGCCAACCCCGGCGATATCATCGTTGCACTGGTGGATGATGAAGAAGCCACTTTGAAGCGTTTCCGCCGCAAGGGTGCTTCCATCGCCCTGGAGGCCGCGAACCCAGCCTATGAGACCCGCATCTTCGGACCGGATCGGGTCAAGATCCAGGGCAAGCTGGTCGGCCTCATTCGTCGCTATCACTGAGCGGACGATAGTCGGCTCAGACTGGCTGCCCGTGCTCTTGCTGAGGCAAGACGCACTGACCTCGTTGGCAGATGCGGCGATGTGGGGCTGCCTCTGATCGCGCCGAGGTCTCGACGCTGGTTCTCTTCGTCTTCGTCTTCGTCTTTCTCGTTATCCTCATTCTCGATCCGAGGATGAGGAAAAGATTGGCGGATGGTCGGGTGCATGCCGATCATGGCCTTCGAACGGCGGCAATCTTTCAGTGCCACCGACAAGCGCCCTCGCGCGTCGCTTCTAAGTGCAGAACTCACAGACGCAGCTAATCGACCTCGCGGCTACCATCCGACAAGGTGGACAGTCTCACCGCCCCTTTTCCGTTCTGCCTGTCGATTCCCGGTCCCGCTCATATTGGCGCAATGCCGGGAAGTCCGGCAGCCACGCCTCACGGCGGATCGTCCAAAGCTCGTAGGTCGGCTCGAACTGATCTGGTGAATCCAGGGAACCGAGATTGACCTCGATTTCGTCGTCGCTTTTTCCGAAGACCGGCGATCCGCAGTTGGGACAGAAGAAGCGGCCATTATAGCTGCGTGTTTCTCCTTCGATGGTAACGGCATCCTGCGGGAAGATGGCGGATGCGTGGAAGAGCGCGCCGTGGTGTTTGCGACAATCCATGCAGTGACAAATCCCGATACGATAGGGCTCGCCGACTATCGAAAGCCTCACGCTGCCGCAGGCACAACCGCCAGATTTCATGTTCATCTTGATCGCTCCATTTGCTTGATGCGTTCCCACCAAACCGCGATGAACCGGTGAAGTTCATTCTGCTTCTGCTTTCGGAAAGGTGAGAACGGCGAACGCATCAATTCATATGATAGCTGACATGACAGACTCGGCCTGTATGTCCTCTCGGTCATGCGTTAGGACGATGGACAGAGAAACATCCGCACTTACACGCATGGACGCTTTTGCTGATTGCATGCGATTCAAGCAGCCGTATCACCAGAAGGAGACAATATGTACGATCTCTACATCGCCAACAAGAACTACTCTTCCTGGTCCCTCCGGCCGTGGGTTCTGATGCGGACATTGGAGATTCCCTTCAAAGAGCATCTCGTCCCCTTCAATGATCCCGATCCCAAGAACGGCTTCACGCACTTTTCGCCCACCGGCAAGGTGCCCTGCCTCGTGGATGGCGATGTCACCATCTGGGACTCGCTTGCGATTGTCGAGTACCTGGCGGAACGGCATGATGGTGTTTGGGCTGAGGATGCCAAAGCGCGGGCTTGGTCGCGCTCGGCATCCGCGGAGATGCATTCCGGCTTCCAGTCGCTGCGCAATCTGCACCCGATGAGCGTAGGCTTGCGGATCCGGCCAGTTCCTGCAACCGAGGCGCTCCGTAAGGATATCGCGCGTATCGACGCACTCTGGCAACAGGGCATCGACATCTTCGGCGGGCCGTTTCTGGCCGGCACCAACTTCACCACCGTCGACGCCTTCTTCTGCCCCGTCGCGTTTCGCTTCCAGACCTACGGCACAGCACTCTCGCCAGCGGCGGAGGCTTACAAGACCCGCCTCTTGAGCTCGCCGGCGATGAAGGAGTGGGAGGAGGCAGCAATCCTAGAACCGTGGCGTGACGCCGAGCACGAAGAGGAAGCGCGGGCGTCTGGCGAGATTATCGAAGACCGCCGCTCCGCAGCAGATTGAAGCAAAAGACTTACTGCCCGGTCGCCAGCATCGCCTCGATATGCGGCGGCACCGCGCCGTCAGAGGTCTTGCTGCGCCAGTCATAGGCGCGGTGGATCGACCAGGGTCTGGCAACGTCTTGCATCGCCGCGCGCGCCGTTGCAACGGTCTCTCCGGCCTCATTCAGCCAGAGTTCCAGCGAGCCCGTCTTTCGCAATGTTGTCGGACTGATCAATAGCGCGCCCGAGCGACAATTTGAAAACGGCACGAAACGCGACGTCACGACGATGTCCGCCACATCACAGGCTGTTCCGGTCAACGCCGTGTTCGAAATAACCGCGACTTTGACGCCGCTCTCATGACGTCCAGCGCACCAGGCGTTTTTCTGACACGAGAAGCCATTCGTCCGCTCGAAAGCCGCAAGCATCTTGTCGCGAGCTTCTTGCTTCTGCTGATCGGTGAGAACAGCCGGGCGGCGAGGCGTTGGCTTTGCCGTGTCCTCTCGCTCACCCGACTTGTCGTCATCCAGCATGACAGGGGCAACATGCTTATCCGGCAGCGGCACCGCCCTTGCCCACTGATCAAAGACGAACCCCTTCGCCTGGCGCTTGGTCGTCGCAACGAATTGATCCGTGCGAAACGCGACCAGAACGCCATCCTCGTAGATCAATAAATCCGGCTTTGCTTTGTTCTGCTCAAGCGGCACCAGAACGAGACCAGCTAGAATCAGGGGAAGCCCCAAGAGCGCGAGGTGGGTCCGCAGCAAGGTCAGAAGAAGAAATCCGACCGTCGAGACGGTCAGAAACCATGGGTGCTGCCGCCCGATCGTGGCATCTCCGCCCCAACTGGAGACGGTGTTGGCAATGTCGATCACCATGGCCATGCCGTAACCCATCAGCTTCAGGAAGGGTGCATCCAGACCAAAGGGCATGAGCAGCATGGCGATCAGCGCAGACGGCATGACGATGATCGACATGACCGGCATGGCGGCAAGGTTGGCGGCCAGTCCGTAGGTGGTGATACGGTGGAAATGCTCGATGGAGTAGATCGCTGTCGAGACACCCCCAATTAACGAGGTGATGACGACACCGCCGATCACGGCACTCGCTTTGGACGAGGCCACCATCCACAAGGGGGGGCGCGCGATAAAAAGGCGTTCGCGATTGCCCCGCCATCTGCTCCAGAAGGAATAGGCCGCAACCAGTGCCAGCGTTGCGGCAAAGGACATCTGGAAACTGGGACCCATGATTTCATGTGGCGAAACCGCGATGATGACGATTGCGGCAAGGGCGACATTGCGAAGGCTGATGGACGGCCGGTTGACGAGAACCGCCGCCAGCATGATCGACATCATCAACCATGCCCGCTCGGCAGAGACGGCAAAGCCTGAAATCAGATAATAGGCGAATGTCATCAACAGCGCGGCAAAGGCGGAAATCTTCTTGACGGGATAGCGCTGCGAAAACCCTGGAAACACGCTGAACACCATACGCATACCAACGAAGAAGATGCCCGATGCCAGTGCCATGTTGAGCCCGGAAATGGCAACGATATGGGCGAGCCCCGACACGCGCAAAGCTTCCATCGTCTCGCTGGAGATCGCGCGCCGTTCATCCGTTATGATCGAAGCCGCAAAAGCACCTGCATCGCCGCCGATGACGCTGCGGATTCGTTCGGCAATAGTGGAACGCAGCGCGTAGAGCCACGAACCCGCTGTTTCCAGCCAGCCCACGTCGTCCATCGTTGCGGCCTGCGTCGGTAGAGCCTTTGGCACGCTATAGAAAAAGCCTGTCGCACCGATCCCGTCGAAATACGCCGAGAAGGCAAAGTCGTTGAGGCCCGGCAGTGCCGGCCCGGATGGTGGCGAAAGGCGCGCCTTGCCGGTGATGCCCGCACCGACAGCTATCGGTTGTTCGCGACTGCGCGAGAGAACGGATATCCGATTTGGCAGACGTGTCAGCGAAGGTCCACTCGTTGAAGTCAGGGCGATCGTATAGCGCCAGTAGCCCTTGGCATCCACCTCCCGCCGCTCCACCTTGCCGGTGATCGTCGTCGTCACGGCACTGTCGAGGACTGTGGTCCCAACGCGGTGCGTCTCCCAGTTTGCCAGCAGCATGCCAAGCAGCAGAAGTGCAAGCGTTGCCAACACAAAGGACAGTGCGTTCTGCCGGTGCCGCGTGATGATGGCGATCGGGATGATGCAAAGACCACTCACAATCAAAACGACGTCGGATGGCGGAGAAGAGAGCGAAAACCATAGTGCCGCGCCCGCGCCAACCAGCACGGGGATGAAAAGGAAGTCTTGCCGGTACTGAAGCTCCTCGGTGACGCAGCGCGATAAGGTCGATTGCAATCGCTGCGCAAAGCCTTGAGGCACAGGATGCGGTGGGGCAAAAAGTACGATATCCGTATTCGTAAGAGTGGCGGGCGCATTGATGCCGTCGAGCTCCACCCTCATAGGCGTGCCCGTCTCCAGCAAGCGGAACTGCTGCCGTTCCCCGTAGTCGTTCAAGTGCCGCCCCTCGGTCCCTCAGGACCAATTTGCAGCCTTGCGATTCGGATTGCAATCCAGTGTGCAGATTAAGGAAGCATTGACTTAAAACGAAACAGTAAAGTGGCAAAACCGATCAGAACGGCTTATTCCAATTCTGCGATGCACAATTTGCCTTTTGGATAGCTTGGCATCGTCGCGCGGATCATATAGCTAAATCCGTGACGCTTAATTGGCCGATGCGTCAACCCGCATCGCCTGCATATTCGGAGGTATGGTATGACGGAAAAAAGCGCTACAGTGACCCTCGGCGACAAGACGGTCGATCTTCCTGTACGAGAAGGTACGATTGGCCCGCGCGTCGTCGATATCGGCACCCTGTACAAACACACCGGCTCCTTCACCTACGACCCCGGTTTCACCTCGACCGCTTCGTGCGAATCCAAGATCACCTATATCGATGGTGACGAAGGCGTTCTGCTGCACCGCGGTTATCCGATCGAGCAGCTTGCCGAACAGGGCGACTTCCTCGAGACCTGCTACCTGCTGCTTTACGGCGAACTGCCGACGACCGCGCAGAAGAAGGACTTCGACACCCGTGTGACGCGTCACACCATGGTGCATGAACAGATGAGCCGCTTCTTCACCGGCTATCGTCGCGACGCCCACCCAATGGCCGTCATGTGCGGTACGGTCGGCGCCCTCTCCGCCTTCTACCACGACTCGACAGACATCACCGATCCGCACCAGCGCATGGTCGCGTCTCTGCGCATGATCGCCAAGATGCCGACGATCGCGGCCATGGCCTACAAGTACCATATCGGCCAGCCCTTCGTTTATCCGAAGAACGATCTCGATTACGCATCGAACTTCCTGCACATGTGCTTTGCCGTTCCGTGCGAAGAGTACAAGGTGGACCCGGTTCTGGCCCGCGCCATGGATCGCATCTTCATCCTTCACGCCGACCATGAGCAGAATGCGTCCACCTCGACCGTTCGTCTGGCCGGTTCCTCGGGCGCAAACCCGTTCGCATGTATCGCAGCCGGCATCGCCTGCCTGTGGGGCCCCGCTCACGGCGGCGCGAACGAAGCAGCGCTCAACATGCTGAACGAGATCGGCACCGTCGATCGTATTCCTGAATACATCGCGCGCGCCAAGGACAAGAACGATCCGTTCCGCCTGATGGGCTTTGGTCACCGCGTCTACAAGAACTACGATCCGCGCGCCAAGATCATGCAGAAGACGATGTACGAAGTGCTGGAAGCCACCGGCAACTCCGACGATCCGATCATGCAGGTTGCGCTCGAACTGGAAAAGATCGCCCTTTCGGATCCTTACTTCGTCGAGAAGAAGCTCTACCCGAATGTCGACTTCTACTCCGGCATCACGCTGAAGGCGCTTGGCTTCCCAACGACCATGTTCACCGTTCTCTTCGCTCTAGCCCGCACCGTCGGCTGGATCGCCCAGTGGAACGAAATGATCGAAGATCCGCAGCAGCGTATCGGTCGTCCGCGCCAGCTCTACACCGGCGCTGCAAAGCGCGATTACGTTCCAGTTTCCAAGCGCTGATCCGCAGTCGAGACACCCAGACAAAAAAGCGTCTCTTTCGAGGCGCTTTTTTTATGCTCGGTCTTTTCGGCGATCCATCCTCGCGATACCCGAAGACTTGAAGAAAAAGCCGCTTCCGCTTATATCGTCCTTGCGAGGACGACCTCGGCCATGGCGGCGACAGCATTCGGGACGGCCCGATTTGGTTATCTCGGGAGTTTCCCATGCGCAGCATCGGCGATCGTATCCGCCACGCTCTGAGCTTTGAAATTATTGGCCTCGCTTTGGTCATTCCACTCGGCACCGTCGTCTTCGCCATGCCGATGAGCGACATCGGCATTGTCGGCGTCGTCAGCGCCACCGTCGCGACGGCGTGGAATTATCTCTACAATCTTGGCTTTGACCACACCCTGCAGCGTCTGCGGGGCACCACGCTCAAGACACCGGCGATCCGCGTGGCGCACGCGGTTCTGTTCGAGCTTGGACTTCTGATCGTCCTGATGCCGTTCATTGCATGGTATCTCGGCATCGGCCTGATCCACGCACTGATCATGGATATCTCGTTCGCGCTGTTCTACGTCGTCTACGCCTTTGTCTTCAATTGGGCCTATGACGCGATCTTCCCGCTGCCGGAATGGCAGAAGGAAGCAGCAGCCGAGTAAGGCTACCAGATTCAACCCACAGGTGATCGCAAAGAAAAACGCCGCGCATCGAATGATGTCGCGGCGTTTGATTTTACATCGTGGATTGTGATCAGAGTGCCTTCAACGTCCAGGCCACAATCTCGCGAGAGGCAGCGGCAAACGCCGAGTCGAGCGCTTTGACAAAGTTCGCGTTGCCCGTACCGCTGACTCGCGCGCTTGCACGGAACACGTCCTGTGCCCGAACGGTGCCGTTGCGATCGTTCAGCAACTGTACCGAAATCTCGATGTTGGCGACATTGTTCTTGGTGTCGACCTCGAAGGCGCGAATATCGGTGACGACCTGATAGTCGATCGCCAGACCCTGCCCTGGACGTCCAACACCGCCGAGGCGGCCTGTATCCTGGAAGGCTTCGACCAGCTTCGACTGCACCATGCGCGGCAGGCGATCGCTCCATTGCGAGTTTGCAAGATACTGCACTTCCGAGTTGGAAAGCCGTACCACGATGTTCTCGCTATCGAGCGCCTTCAGCGCGGTCGGTTCTGCAACCAGAAGCTGGCGTCCCTTGAGGGATCGCGCCTGCGTCACCGGCGCGGGTGAGACGGAAAGATCGAACGTATCGTTCTTAGCGCCACCGCCGCAGCCTGCCAGGATGGCACCAAGCAAGGGCAGCATCACAGCAAACTTCGTGGAGACCGCGGATATTTTCCGCCGTGGTATCTGCAAAATCATGAAACCAGGAACCTCCATCAACGCCGTGTCCGGCCATCATATTGTTTTACATTTTCGCCACCGAAGATCAGGCGCTGCGGATCGCGATCGAAATTGGTGATCGTATTGTTGAGATTGTTGACCGTATCACGGGTGCTGCTGATCAGCGCCTGAAGGTCCCTCAGGCCCGAATTCGAGAAGCGAGTGAGGTTGTCGGCAATCGGGCCAATACGTCCGTTGAGATTGTCAGCAACCGCCTTGAAGGAGTTAAGAGTCTCACGTGCCTTGGCAAAAAGCGAATCCGCGTCATCGGTTCCCAGCATGCCGTCCACTTTCGCGAGAATGCCGTCGACGCGGCTCGATGCCATGTTCAGCTTGCGAGACATGTCGGTGAAGTCGGCAATTGCTTGATCGATATCCTGACGGCGCGTTCCAACGTCATCGGCGATCTGGCGGAAGGTGGAGATCGCCTGGCGAGCGTCGGCGGTCGCAGCCGACACATCCTCAACCGTATTGCTCACCTTCGCGGTATCGACCGAAGCCAGAAGCTCATCGGCGCGCTTCAACACGTTCTGAGCGTCCGAACTTGCCTGTTCGAAGTTACGTGAAGTGCGTTGTACGTTCTCCATAACCGCTTGAATGCCGCTGGAAGAGGCCGCCACGTCGGACGTGACCTTGTCAACATTGGTGAGAATCGAGTCGATCTTCTGTGAATCCACCGCCTTGACCAGATCTTCAACGGCCGTCAGCGTTCCATCGAGACGAACCGAGACCGACTGAACGGTCGTCGACAATGAGCTCAGGCTCTCGAGGAAGTTTTCGATGCCATCGGAGTTGGAGGCAAGCGCTGCAGAGAATTTCTCGGCATTGCGAACGGTTTCCGTCAGCGGTCCGCGCGCATCCTGCACGAAGCCCTGAAGCTCTCCGATCGCACCATCCGCACGCTTCAGAATCTTGTCGGCGGTCGCAAGCAGGTTCGTCACACTGGACAGATCAGCCGTCAGCTCTGCTGGCACGCCGGTTTCGAAGGACTTCTGGAGAATGCGTTCCTCATTGCTGCGCCCACCCGAAAGCTCGACATAGGCAGCGCCCGTCAGGCCCTGGATTTCCAGAACCGCGCGAGTGGACGGAAAGACCGGCGCATCCGCCTGCACTTCCGTATAGGCAATCGAGTAAGCAGGATCCTGCTGGTCGATCGAAAGACCACGAACCGTACCGACAGGTATGCCGTTGAACCGCACCGGCGAACCGACGGACAGACCATTGGCCGATCCCGGAATACGGATCGTCAGCTGCGCCACTGGCCCGCCGCGTCCGAATTCGGCCATCCAGTAAACGAAGCCGAATGCCGCCGCGACCACGATGAGCGTAAAAATACCGACAATGGTGTAATTCGCCTTGGTTTCCATGCCTATCCGTTACTCCCCGGAATCTGTTGCGTGCCATCCGGAAGGACGACGGCGCGAGCCCGCTTTCCGCGGAAATATGATTGGACCCAGGGATCGTCGTTATTGAACATATCCTCGAGTGTACCTTCGACTGCCACTTTCTTGTTGCCGAGAACGGCAATGCGGTCGCAGACTGAAAACAGGCTGTCGAGATCGTGGGTCACCATGTAAACCGTCAGACCCATCGAATCGCGCAAGCGCGCAATCAGCATATCAAACTCTGCAGCCCCGATCGGATCGAGACCCGATGTCGGCTCGTCCAGGAAGACGAGGTCCGGATCGAGCGCCAGAGCGCGCGCCAATGCTGCGCGCTTGATCATGCCGCCTGAAAGTTCGGATGGGAACTTGTCGCCGGCATCCGGCTTCAAACCCACCATTTCGATTTTCAGGGCCGCAAGCTCATCCATCAGCTTTTGCGGCAGATCGAGATATTCGCGCATCGGCAGCTGAATATTCTCTTTCACAGTCAGACCGGAGAAGAGCGCGCCCTGCTGGAAGAGGACACCAAGACGCGTGTCGAGCGCCATGCGTTCTTCGTCCGAGGCCTTGTCATAGTCAGTCCCAAGGATCTTGATCGAACCGCCCTGGCGCGGCAAGAGCCGCAGCACCGTGCGCATCAGCACCGATTTACCGGCACCGGACGGACCGATAAAGCCCAGAATTTCACCGCGATAGACATCGAGGTCGAGATTGTCGAGCACGAGCTTGTCGCCAAAGCCGACGGTCACGCCCTCCACCGAAAGCACGACTTCGCGATCGGTCTTGCTGTCTTTCCTGTCCTCGACTGCTTGTCCTTGATCCACAGCCCTCTCCTTAAAAATCGATGGCTGAATAGAAGATGGCGAAAAGCGCATCGACGAGGATCACGACAAAGATCGATTTGACCACCGAGGCCGTGACGTGTTGACCGAGCGATTCCGCGCTCCCGCCAACCTTCATTCCTTCCACGGATGCCACAATGCCGATGATCAGGGCCATGAATGGCGCCTTGATCATGCCGGACGCGATCGTCGAACCCTCAACGGCGCTATGAAGACGCGAAAGAAACACTTCAAACGTGATACCCGAATAAATAAGCGAGACGATTGCAGCGCCGAACAATGCCGAGAAATTGGCGATGATGGTGAGAAGCGGCAAGGCGATCGTGAGCGCCACCAGACGCGGGAAGACCAGGACGCCGACGGGGTTGAGGCCGATGACCTTCAGCGCGTCGATCTCCTCGCGCATCTTCATCGAACCGATTTCAGCGGTAATCGCGCTGCCGGACCGGCCGGCGATCATGATAGCGGTAAGAAGAACGCCGATCTCACGCAATTGGAGAATGCCGACGAGGTCGACCACAAAAACTTCCGCGCCGAAATATCTGAGCTGGAACGCGCCCTGCTGGGCGATGATCGCACCGATCAGGAACGACATCAGCGTTATGATGGGCACCGCACGCACGCCCATGTGATCGACCTGGTTGACGATGGCAGCAGGCGACACGCCGCGCCCTCGACCGAGCTTCATCTGCGCGCCACGAACGGCTGAGCCCAGAATAAACATGCCGGCCATAAAGTCGGACCCTGCCTGGACGACATTGCGTCCCACGGGCTCGAAGATGCGGCTTAAAATACCCTGCTTTTGCGTATCCTTCGGCGGCAGCGGCGCTTCATCGGGAAGCGAGGTGATGATCTCCTCGACCTTCTCATTGCCCTCGAAGCTGACATTCGAGCCGGACTTCTCCAGACGGCTCCGCAGGCTATGGAGGATCCATGCACCGGTCGTATCGATATGGTCGATACCCGACAGGTCGATCGTGATGGGCCCGGATGCACCTGATTTTTCGATCTTGTCGAGTTCGGGCAGAACGGGAGAGATGTTCGCGTTGCGCCAGGAACCGGAGAGCACGTAGCGCGCGCCGCCGCGCCCCGCGTTCTCATCCGCCGAGATTGCAGCCTGTTCCACCCGCTTGCCTGGTTCCTGTTCTTGCATATTTCTCCGCGTGAATGCAGCTTACTGAAAGATTCTCTTAACGATTCATATCTTTTGCCGGACCAGCAAGCCACAGCGGTGCACCGTAAATGGATACATATTTTGCAGGTTCCATGGTTTTACCCCCAACTATAAGGCAATTTTGATGAGCCGTTACCTCGAAGCCACAGCGCAAATCTTCCCGGTTGCAGGAAGCTTCACCATTTCGCGGGGAAGCCGCACGGAAATCCATGTGGTCACCTGCACCATTTCCGACAACGGCGTCCAAGGTCAGGGAGAGTGCGTCCCCTACGCGCGCTATGGCGAAACGATCGAAGGCGTCCTGGCAGATATTGACGCAGCCGCGAAGGCAATCGCTTCGGGGCTCGACCGGGAGCATCTTCAGCAGGCCATGAAGCCGGGTGCTGCGCGCAACGCCGTCGACTGCGCTTTGTGGGATCTGGAAGCGAAGCTCTCAGGGAGACCCGCCTTTGCTCATTTTCTGCCGTCTGCTCCCAAACCCTTGATGACGGCCTATACGATTTCGCTCGCCGACGCGCAGACGATGGCGGCGAAGACAAAAGAAAACGCCCATCGTCCGCTCTTGAAGATAAAGACGGGAACAGAGGACGACGAAGAGCGCCTACGCGCCGTTCGTGCGGCAGCACCAGATGCCGCAATCATCGTCGATGCCAACGAGGGATGGCGTGAAGACAATATAGAGCACCACATGGCCGTTGCCGCGGAGCTCGGGATTTCCTTGATCGAGCAACCTCTCCCAGCCGGCAACGATGCGTTTCTGGCGACGATAAAGCGACCCGTGGCAATCTGCGCGGATGAGAGCGTCCACCTGACGAGAGACCTCGCATCCCTTCGCGATCGTTACGATGCGATCAACATCAAGCTCGACAAGACAGGCGGTCTTACTGAAGCTCTGGTGATGAAGCAGGAGGCCGAGCGTCTCGGCTATCAGATCATGGTGGGCTGCATGCTGGGAACGTCGCTTGCCATGGCACCCGCTGTGCTACTGGCGCAAGACGTGGCCTTTGCCGATCTTGACGGCCCTCTGCTTTTGGCGCGCGATAGAGAGCCTGGTCTTGTCTATGATGGTTCTCTCGTTCATCCGCCACAGCCGGAGCTGTGGGGATAAAGACATCCTCAGGCCGCTTTTGTATCAACGAGCTTGGGAAACATCACCGGCTCCAGCTGGCGCACCGTTGGCTCTTCCGCGCTGTCGCTGGTCTGCATCCAGGTGATCAGCTCGAACGAGCCGTCAAGGTTCTCGACAATGGCCGTGCAGCTTTCCACCCAGTCGCCGGTATTGATGTAGCGAATACCGTCGATATCCTCCATCACCGCATGGTGAATATGGCCGCAGATGACCCCATCCACCTTGTTGCGCCGGGCCTCATCGGCCACCACACGCTGGAACTCGCCAATAAAGTTGACGGCGTGCTTCACCTGGAGTTTCGCCCAGGCGGAGAAAGACCAGTAAGGCAGGCCGATACGGCGGCGAACCGCCGCGATCGCGACGTTGACGGCAATCGCCGCATCGTAGGCCCAGTCACCAAGGTAGGCGAGAAGGCGGGCATTGCGCACGACGACGTCAAACTCGTCGCCATGCAGCACGAGATATTTCTTGCCGTCCGCCGCCTCGTGTATCATGCGCTCTGCCACTTCGATGCCGCCGAAATGGGTGCCGGGGAATTCGCGTAAGAATTCGTCGTGATTTCCAGGGATGTAGACGATGCGCGCGCCCTTGCGTGCCTTGCGTAAAAGCTTCTGCACCACGTCGTTACAGCCCTGCGGCCAGTACCAGCTGCGGCGAAGGCGCCAACCGTCGATGATATCACCAACGAGCACGATCGTGTCCGCTTCGTGATACTTCAGAAAGTCCAGCAGAAAATCCGTCTTGGCCGCTTTCGAGCCAAGATGCACGTCGGAAATGAAAAGCGTCCTGAAGTGTCTGGTTTCGGTCTGCGTGGCCATGGTCTCGTCCCCTCGTCTCATGAAAGGCGTTTGGAAATCTTTCACTCTTGGGAAAACCAGACTCGTGTTTCAGCAAGATGACAACGCGGCACTTCCATGGTGTGACGCTGGTCTTTTTGCGAATATCGTCTTTCTCGCTTTTGCATGCCACCCGCCAAATAAACGGCTGTACGGTCGAACTGTTTGCTGTATGCAAAGACCTTCGTGACAATTGAAATAAAGCGGTGAAAAAGATGAGTTCTCAGGACAAGGGCACGACGCAAAACAAGAGCAGCAATGCGGATCTGGATGAGCAGGCGCTCTTCTACCATCGCTATCCTCGCCCGGGTAAACTTGAGATCCAGGCGTCCAAGCCGCTCGGCAACCAGCGCGACCTGGCGCTCGCCTATTCACCGGGCGTCGCCGCCCCCTGCCTTGCCATTCATGAAAATCCGGAAACGGCGGCGCAATATACTGCACGCGCCAACCTTGTGGCGGTGATTTCAAACGGCACCGCCGTTCTCGGTCTCGGCAACATCGGCCCGCTGGCGTCGAAGCCGGTGATGGAAGGCAAGGCCGTCCTCTTCAAGAAATTCGCCAATATCGACGTCTTCGATATCGAAATCGACGCGCCCGGCATCAACGATATGGTCTCCACCATCTCGGCACTTGAGCCCACCTTCGGCGGCATCAATCTCGAAGACATCAAGGCGCCTGAATGTTTTGAAGTCGAGCGCCAGCTGCGCGCCAAGATGAACATCCCGGTCTTCCACGACGACCAGCACGGAACAGCAATCATCGTCGCGGCAGCCGTCACCAATGCGTTGGAACTCGCCGGCAAGGCCTTGTCGGACGTCAAGATCGTCGCATCAGGTGCCGGTGCAGCGGCTCTCGCCTGCCTCAACCTGCTGGTGGAGATGGGCGCCAAGCGCGAAAACATCTGGGTCCACGACATTGAAGGCCTCGTCTATGACGGCCGCAACACGTTGATGGACGAATGGAAGGAAATCTACGCGCAGAAGACCGACAAACGCGTCCTGGCCGAATCCATTGAGGGCGCAGACGTGTTCCTCGGTCTCTCGGCCGCAGGCGTTCTGAAGCCCGAGCTTCTGGCAAAGATGGCAGAAAAGCCATTGATCCTGGCATTGGCGAACCCCAAGCCTGAAATCATGCCAGAAGAAGCACGCGCTGCACGCCCGGATGCAATGATTTGCACCGGTCGCTCGGACTTCCCGAACCAGGTCAACAACGTTCTCTGCTTCCCTTACATCTTCCGCGGCGCGCTCGATTGCGGCGCAACCAGCATCAATGAAGAGATGAAGATGGCGGCGGTCCGCGCGATTGCCGAACTGGCCCGCGAGGAAGTCTCCGAAGTCGCTGCCAAGGCCTATAGCGAAGAGACGCCGGTCTTTGGCCCGAACTACCTGATCCCCTCGCCTTTCGACCCACGCCTCATTCTGCGCATCGCGCCCGCCGTCGCGCGTGCCGCTGCCGCAAGTGGCGTCGCATCGCGACCCATCACCGATTTCGATGCCTATCTCGATCAGTTGAACCGCTTCGTCTGGCGTTCCGGCTTCATCATGAAGCCGATCTTCAACAGTGCCAAGAGCGCGGAAAAGAAGCGTATCATCTTTGCCGAAGGCGAAGACGAGCGCGTGCTGCGCGCCGCTCAGGTACTTTTGGAAGAAGGGACTGGCATCCCGATCCTGATCGGTCGTCCGCAGATCATCGAAACGCGCCTGAAGCGCTTCGGCCTGCGCATTCGCCCGAACACCGATTTCGCCGTGGTCAACCCGGAAGACGATCCACGCTACCGCGACTATGTCGATGACTATTTCGCGCTGGTCGGCCGTGCCGGCATCAACCCGGAAGCCGCACGCACCATCGTTCGTACCAACACCACCGTCATTGGCGCTCTCTCCGTCAAGCGCGGTGAGGCCGATGCCCTGATCTGCGGTCTGGAAGGCCGGTTTGACCGTCACCTGCGCGATGTCAATCAGATCATCGGCAAGCGCGAAGGCGTTCAGTCTTTTGGCGGCCTCAGCCTGCTGATCACCCAGCGTGGCGCGCTCTTCATGACCGATACCTTCGTCAATTACGACCCGAGCTCTGAAGACGTCGCAGAAATGGCGATCCTGGCCGCCAAGGAAATCAAGCGCTTCGGCATCACCCCGAAGATCGCGCTCGCAAGCCATTCGAACTTCGGTTCGCGTGATTCCGTCAGTGCCCGAAAGATGCGCGCAGCGCTTCAACTCGTTCGCGACAGGGCGCCGCATTTGGAAATCGACGGCGAAATGCAGGGTGGTTCGGCGCTCTCGGAAATGTTGCGCAAGCGCGCCATGCCCAACAGCGCTTTGTCCGGTGAGGCGAACCTCCTGGTCTTCCCGAACCTGGACTCGGCCAATATTTCGCTTGGCGTCGTGCGCACCATGACGGAAGGTCTGCATGTCGGGCCGATCCTGCTTGGCACGGCCCTGCCCGCACATATCCTCTCGCCCACCGTCACCTCGCGCGGCGTGGTCAACATGGCAGCGCTTGCCGCCGTCCAGGCATCGCATCCTTCGATGTGATGGCCTGGGTTTAAAGCATGGTTCAAGCAGAATTGTGCAGCGGTTTTGCGATGACACCATGCGACGAAACAAGGACCTAAAGCGTAAGGAGCGAATCTGAATGATCGCGACACGCTTCAGGCCTGACGTTATTGCGTCACTTCGAATTAACGCAATTTTGAAACTGCTGTTGCCGCATTGCGGCACAGCCCTATGCTATCCTGAACTTAATCCTGCCGCGAGCGTTGGTGATTGATGTTGAAAGGGATGCCGACTGAATGCTGACGGGCCTGCTAAAATCAAACGGGCGCCCGGCGCCGCGCCGCAACCGTCTCATCGGTTCCCTGTTGGCCGCCCTCCTCGTCGCACCCGTTGCCGTGCAGGCGCAGGACATCTGCGAAACGCTCGAAGCACAGCTGAGACAACCGGCAGAGTCCACGCAAGTTATCGGCACCACAGCGCAGGTCCGGCAATTTGCCAATGCGCTGGCACAGCAGAACCTCGTGATCCGCCGTATCAAGAACGATCTGCGGAGCTACGGCTGTTCATCCGGTAGCGTGATTGTCTATGGAAACCCAAATGCGCAAATCTGCGGTGATATTGCGGATGCACTGGCCCAAGCGGAAGCCGAACGGGACATGATCGCTCAAGACCGCAATCGTATGCTTGCGAGCCGTCGCACCGAAGCCGCCGACCGGTGGGATCGTATCATGGCAGCGCTCGATGCAGAGGGCTGCCTGGATCGTCGGCCACCCGATTACGCATCGACGGACCCAGGCCTGGATGCCCACCCCCGCGGCTATACCGACCCCTTCAATGACGACCAAAGGGACATTGGCAATTACGGCCCGACGCCAGACATGCCGACCGAGGGCGGCTTGAGGACGCTTTGCGTGCGCACCTGCGACGGAGCCTTCTTCCCCATATCCTCCAACGCGACGCCAATGGATTTCAGTGCTCAGGCTGCCCAGTGCGAGCGGATGTGCCCTGGCACCGAGACGGAACTCTTCTACCATTCCATGGTGGGGCAAGAGAGTTCCGATATGGTCTCAGCCAAGACCGGTCAGCCTTACAAGTCGATGCCAACGGCTTTTGCCTATCGCAACGGCTCACCCTCGACGCGCTCTCCATCATGTTCCTGCAACATGGCGGCCTATCATCAGGAGATGAGGAAGCAGGAAGAGCAAGCGAGCGCGCCACAATCCTCTCCTGATCAGTCCTATTCCGGCATCACCCGGATCCCTGCCCCGAAGACGGAAAGCCCCACACCGGCGTCGCCCGAACCCGCACCGCAGGTCGAGGCCAAGGCATCCCCCGTCCCAGAAAGGGACTATGATCCGAAGAACAGCAGGGTGCGCATCGTCGGCCCGCAGTTTCTGCCGGAAGAGACAAGCCGCATCGACCTGAAAAATCCTGCCCTGAAAGGGGCACAGCCTCAGCAGGAATAAGACCGCTGCGGCACACCGATGAGGCGTGTCGCAGCGGTGGATGCGCTTAGTCTCGAAAGCGTGTCATCATCGCAAACCGCTGCACGTTTTTGCGCGGACCATGCTTTAGAACCGAGGGAACCAGGGCGGCACCAGCGGCTGGCCAGGCATCGGTTCGCGCACCGGAAGGCCGGCATCCCGCCGAAGCCGATCGCTAAGATGCGTGGCATGATTTCTCGTCTGCCGATGCTTCATTGCACCCAGAACTGCCGCCTTCAGCGTGGCCCAGGCACCAAAGCGGCGAACCAATTCTTCGACGGTTCTGGAAAGATCGCTTACACTCAAAGATTGTTGTTTAGACATAGGTCATCCGTCCCGGCGCAAGATAGCAACCAGGTCCTCTTGTGATGGAAAAAGGCGTGCGGAAACGTTCTGCGCAGCAACAGACTGCGAGGTCAAAAGACTATCGACACACCGTGATGTATAGTGAAAACGCCTGCAAAGGCATGGAAAAGCTTAGATAGCGATTCCACGTCGGTATGCGCGAAGCATCATTCCGGACAGCGCCGGAGCTACGGACATAACCATACCAGAGAGGCAAAAATGCTTAAATGTAGTCATCTAACGCCTCCTGTTTCTTGAGTTGCGGGCCCGATTTTTTTGACACATCTTCGATTCGCCTGCAAGAGGTTCAATCTCGAATTGTATCAATGAGCTTTCTTCAGTGCAAAAATGTCACAATGGACTTAGAACGTCGTGCGTTTAACCGGGCGCACAAGGACGCGTTATCTTCTTTGATCGACGCGTCCTACTTCCCCACAAGCGCTCGGCGCTCAGTGTTTCTCGATCTTCAAACCGAAGCCCTGCATCAGTCTTCTCGTGGTGAAATCCGGCTGACCTGATGTGAAGATAGCAAAGTCAAAACCCTCAGGATGCTCGGCACCCTGTAGCACCTCGACCTTGCGGCGTGCCTGCCGGGCAATCGCTTCTGCCGGATCGAGCCAGTCTACCGGCCAGGGCGCAAGCCTGCGGAACACATTCGCCATGAACGGATAATGCGTACAGGCAAGCACCACGATGTCGGTGCGCCGGCCCTGATCCTCAATGAAGCACGGCGAAATTTCGGCCAGCACGGCATCATCCGAGACGCTCTCTCCTCTGATCCAGCTTTCCGCCATGCGTGCCAGATTTTCCGAGCCGACGAGGCGCACGTGACATTGCGAGGCGAACGACTGGATGAGGTCACGCGTGTAGGCGCGCTTCACCGTACCGGGCGTCGCCAGCACAGACACGAGGCCTGAACGGGTGCGTTCCGCCGCGGGCTTGATGGCCGGCACCGTTCCGACGAAGGTCATGTCGGGAAAAGCGGCCCGCAGGTCTGCACCGGCAAGCGTGAAAGCCGTATTGCAGGCAATGATGCAGATTTCTGGCTGATAGGTGTCGAGCAATCGGGCAAACAGCGACAGTATGCGCTGACGTAACCCATCTTCTTCCCATCCGCCATAAGGGAAACCCGCATCGTCTGCGACATAGATGAAGCCACGCTCGGGCATCAAAACCCGCGCCTCGCGCAAAACCGTCAGCCCGCCGATGCCGGAATCGAAGACGAGAACCGGCTTTGAGACGGGAAGATCAGTCGTTGTCGCCAGAGCCATTCGTCGGTGTCTCCTCGCCTTCGGCGCTTTTCTCTGTCCGTTTCGGCCAGCGGCGCGGAAACGCGTCCAGCGACTTGATCACGCCGCGAAACACGCTGATCTCCTGCTCCGTAAATCCCCGTCGTGACAGAACTGCGCGCAGATTGTCGACCATTTTGGGCTTTTTTTCAGCCGGATGGAAATATCCGCGCGCATCCAGCGCCTCTTCGATCTGGTCGAAGAGGCCGAAGACCTGTTCCTTGGTGGAAGGCCGTTGCTGCACCGACTGGAACGCAGTCTCGGCAAGGTCCTCCATGCCGGATTTCATCCATTCATAAGACATCAGCAGCACAGCCTGAGCGATGTTGAGCGACGCAAACGCGGGATTGACGGGAAACGTCACGATTTCGTCGGCCAGCGCCACTTCCTCGTTCGTCAGGCCCCAGCGCTCGCGACCGAACATGACGCCGGTCGTTTCGCCTGCCTTGAACTTGGCGCGCAAGGTTTCGGTCGCGGTGACGGGCGCGCGCACCGGCTTGAAGCCGTAACGCTCACGTGCCGTCGTCGCATAGACGAAGTTCAGATCGCGAACCGCATCTTCCAGCGTTTCGTAGACCTTGGTTGCATCGATCACATGATCGGCCTTGGAGGCGGCCGCACGTGCTTTCTCGCTCGGCCAGCCATCGCGCGGATTGACCAGACGCAGCTCTGCCAGCCCGAAATTCGCCATGGCGCGTGCCACCATACCGATATTTTCACCAAGCTGAGGCTCGACCAGAATGATCGCCGGGCCTTCGGCAATGAGTTCGAGATCGCTGTTTGTACCTGCCATAGTCGCCTTCCAATTTTTTGGCTTCACTGGCACAGTTTTCCGCGCAAATCAAAGGCAAGGCGTGCGTTGCATGCGGCTTATTCGCCCTTGATGATGTTTGCCATCTCTTGCTGCACGGAATCGCGGCCCTCATCGCCAACACGATGAATGTCATTGATGACCGGCTTGCCGTCTTCTTCGATCACATCGAAATTGACCTGATCAACGGTCGCCTTCATCTCGGCCTCATCCATGCAGGCCCAGAGCTTGAACTTGACGGTGACGTCGCTCACGCCATCCTTGGGCGGCGCTGCCGAGATGTTAACGTCCTGCAGCGGGCAGCCATCCTGCGAATTGGTAACCACGTCATAACCGAAGGGGTCGCCCTTCTCGCCTGCCTCTGCCTCATAGGCGGGCTTCTTCGAGGCTTCGCGATATTGGGCGATGAACGCCTTGCTGAACAGCGTCGTCAGCAGATCTTCATCGAAAATATACTTCCAGTCATCGGCCTCGCCGGACCAGTTCTTCACCGTAATATCCATGACCTTCTTCACCGGCTCGGTGGGATCGGCGGCAAAGGCGCTGGAGGAAAGGAATAGTGCGGCAATGGCGAGCAGAACTTTCTGCATGATGACGTCCTGAAACTTCAGCTTACCCAACGTAAGCGATTCGCCTGAATCTAATCCGCGAATGTGTTTTGGCAATCCGGTAACAAGGCTTTTAGAAAGGCCAAAAAAGCTGACCGATGGCTTTGCCTCCGCCGCTCGCAATGCTATAGCGCCACGGGATATTGACCCTTATGGCGCTCGATTGGGCGCAACCGTTCTCGAAGGTGAGGAATTCATGACAAAGATCAAGGTAGCCAATCCGGTCGTCGATCTCGACGGCGACGAAATGACCCGTATCATCTGGCAGCTCATCAAGGACAAGCTGATCCTGCCATACCTCGATCTTGATATCGAATATTACGACCTTTCCGTTGAAAACCGCGACGCTACCAACGACCAGGTAACCGTTGATGCGGCACACGCCATCAAGAAGCATGGCGTCGGCATCAAGTGCGCGACCATCACACCGGACGAAGCCCGCGTGGAAGAATTCAACCTCAAGCAGATGTGGAAGAGCCCGAACGGCACGATCCGCAACATTCTGGGCGGCGTCATCTTCCGCGAGCCGATCATCTGCAAGAACGTTCCGCGCCTGGTTCCCGGCTGGACCCAGCCGATCGTTGTCGGCCGTCACGCTTTCGGCGACCAGTACAAGGCAACAGACTTCAAGTTCCCCGGCAAGGGCAAACTGACGATCAAGTTCGTTGGCGAAGATGGCCAGGTCATCGAGAAGGACGTGTTCGACGCTCCGAGCGCCGGCGTGGCTCTTGCCATGTACAACCTCGACGATTCCATCCGCGAATTCGCCCGTGCATCCATGAACTACGGCCTGATGCGCAAGTGGCCGGTTTACCTCTCCACGAAGAACACCATCCTGAAGGCCTATGACGGTCGCTTCAAGGACATCTTCGAAGAAGTCTACCAGAGCGAATTCAAGGCGCAGTTCGACGAAGCCGGTATCACTTACGAGCACCGCCTCATCGACGACATGGTCGCTTCCGCGCTGAAGTGGTCCGGCGGCTACATCTGGGCCTGCAAGAACTACGACGGCGACGTTCAGTCGGATACCGTGGCACAGGGCTTCGGCTCGCTCGGCCTGATGACCTCGGTTCTCCTGTCTCCGGATGGCCGCACGGTCGAAGCAGAAGCGGCGCACGGCACGGTGACGCGCCACTACCGTCAGCATCAGAAGGGTCAGGAAACCTCGACCAACTCCATCGCATCGATCTTCGCATGGACCCGTGGCCTCGCCCACCGCGCCAAGCTGGACGACAATGCTGAACTGGCAAAGTTCGCCACGACGCTGGAAACCGTCTGCGTCGACACCGTAGAAGCCGGCTACATGACCAAGGACCTCGCGCTCCTCATCGGTCCGGATCAGCCTTGGCTCTCCACCACCGCCTTCCTCGACAAGATCGACGAAAACCTCAAGAAGGCCATGGCTGCCTGATCGGCATCTAACCCTTTAGAGACCTTCGAAAACCCGGCCTTCGCGCCGGGTTTTCTTTTGCCCCCAATCGATGTCTTGATTAGGTCATGCTGCCGGAGCAAACTCTGCTCAACAAGGGAGAGAGACATGAGCGATCTGACATTCTACACCCATCCCATGTCACGCGGACGCATCATCCGCTGGATGCTGGAGGAAGTGGGCGCATCTTACGACACCAGAATCATCGGCTTCGACAGCGACATGAAGGCTGGCGAGTACAAGGCCATCAATCCCATGGGCAAGGTGCCCGCGATCAAACACGGTGACGTCGTCGTGACGGAATGCGCAGCCATCTGCGCCTATCTGGCCGACGCCTTTCCGGAAAAGGGTCTTGCCCCTCCGACCAACCATCGTGGCCTTTACTATCGCTGGCTCTTCTTTGCGGCCGGCCCTTTGGAAATGGGCGTCAGCAACCGCGCCATGGGTCTGGTGATTCCGGAAGACAAGTATCGCATGGCCGGATGCGGACGCTTTGAAGACCTGATGGACACCCTCGAATACGCCGTGACGCAGAACGCTTTCATTGCTGGCGACAGCTTCACCGCCGCCGACGTCTATGTGGGCTCGCATATTGGATGGGGTCTGCAATTCGGTTCGATCGAGAAGCGCAAGTCCTTCGCCGGTTATCTCGGTCGCCTCGGTCAGCGCCCGGCTTTCCTGCGCGCTCAGGAGATCGACGATTCAATCATAAAGAAAATGCAGACAGCCTGACGTCGCACGGCCTTTGGCGCATCTCATTCTATCAAAAGATGCGTCAGACAACCCCCAAAACCTACCTAGGATTGATCTAAGCCTTTGTGAACGTTGTAGAATTTTGTTGTACGCCATATAAATTATTAACTCGTTGTGTAGTAAACCATCACATTGCCATCCACCCGGCCTGCGAACGCAGTAAACGGCTGCTGCGTTTGCTCAAATGCGGTGCCTTCCTACAAGGGGCGACTGTAATGATGACTGTGCTGGGATGCATCGTCTACGAACACAACATCTGGCTCGTGCTTGTGGCAGTGCTACTCTGCGGCACCGGTTCTTGGGTGACATCCCGGCTTTTCAGTAAAACGACGACCGCGACCGGGAAGCAGCGCATCGGCTGGCAGGCGATGACGGCGCTGTCCGCTGGCGTGGCGATCTGGTGCACACATTTCGTCGCCATGCTTGGCTATGACGCAGGCGTGCCCATCGGCTTCGATTTGTCGTTGACGGTCGTTTCGCTTCTGGTCGTCCTGTTCGGCAATGCGATCGGTTTTGCCGTTGCAGTCAGCAACCGTCATCCCATCATGCCCGCCTTGGGCGGCGCAATCGTCGGTCTCGCCATTTCCACGATGCACTATACCGGTATGATGGCCTACCGCGTTCAAGGGATCGTATCCTGGGACAGGACTTACCTCGTCGCCTCGATCGTTCTTTCCGTAGGTCTTTCTTCGGCTGCGCTGCATTTTGGCATGCGCAAAGGCAGCAACGTCATGGCCGTGGTCCTGACGCTTGCAATCGCCGTTTTGCACTTCACGGGGATGACGGCGTTCAAGGTCGAACCGATGTATGTCGATGGATCCTTCTCCAACCCGGACTCGCTCTGGACTCTGGCCATCGCCATTTCCGGCATGGCTTTCGTCATCGTTACCTGCGGTCTGGTGAGCTACCTCATCGACAATGGCACACGCGCCGAGACCATAGCGCATCTTCGTCAAATGGCGTTGTACGACGCACTGACCGGCCTTCCCAATCGCGCCAATTTCAACGAGAGGCTGGAGGAAGAGATCGCGCTCGCCGATGCGCAGAAGAGCCGGCTAGCCATGATCGGCATCGATCTCAACCGGTTCAAGGAGATCAACGACACCCGTGGCCACCATGTCGGCGACGACGTATTGACCGACCTTGGTCTGCGGCTCAAGCATTTGGTTCGGGAAGACAAGGGCGAGTTCGTTGCCCGCGTTGGCGGAGACGAGTTCGCCGCTCTTTTCCGTATTCAAGACGATGAAATGGTCGGCATAAACCGGTTTCTGAAACGTCTTGAAACGGTGATGTTCACTCCGATCAATATAGACGAAGCCCAAATTGTCGCTGGCGCAAGCTTCGGTGTCGCACTCTATCCCGACGACGCAACCACCAAGGAAACGCTTGTCAGTAACGCGGACCTCGCCATGTACCGCGCCAAGTCGCAACTCACCGAAATGCGTGTCTGCTTCTATGAGGCGGGCATGGACAAGGCCGTCAAAGCAAGGCGCTGCATGGCGGCTGATTTGCGCAAAGCACTCTCCCGCGATGAACTCTCGATCCACTACCAGGTACAGACCTCCGTTTCGACTGGCGAGATCACGGGCTACGAAGCGCTGCTGCGGTGGCACCATCCTGAACGCGGTTTCATCCCGCCCTCGGATTTTATTCCGCTGGCGGAGGAAAACGGCCTTATCCTGCAACTTGGGGAGTGGGTGCTACGCACCGCATGCGCAGCCGCGGCCTCCTGGGAGCCAGCCTGCAAGATTGCTGTCAACCTCTCTGCCGTTCAGTTTGCAGCCGGCGATCTGCCCAAGCTCGTCATGAGCATCCTTCTCGAAACGGGTCTTCCCCCGCATCGACTTGAGCTTGAACTTACCGAGACCGCCATCCTGAAGGATCGCGAGCGTGCCTTTCACATGCTTCGCCAAATCAAATCCTATGGAGTTTCCATTGCGCTGGACGACTTCGGCATTGGCTATTCTTCGATAGATACGCTGCGGTCTTTCCCTTTCAGCAAGATCAAGCTCGACCGTTCCTTTATCGACGAAAGCCACAGCAGTCAGGAAGCACTGACCATCATCCGCACCGTATTGGCTCTCGGCAAGGGCCTCAGAATTCCGGTTTTGGCGGAAGGGGTGGAAACAAGGGAACAGCTCTCCCTTTTGGAATCAGAAGGATGCGGGGAAGCACAGGGCTACTTGCTCGGTCGGCCCGCGTCACTTGATCAGATCCTTGCGACGGGCCGCTTGCGCATCATCGAACGACCTCTCCCTTTGCCAAAAACGGCCATTCACGACCATTTCGGCCTATCTGACGTGGCTATTGGAAACACAGGCACAGACAGCTGAAACCCAGCGAAGGCTGGAAGACTGTCTGTTATCCCATATGATGCGGAGCTGGTTCTCGAACATCCGATGGGTTTAGAAAACCGAATTAAGACGGCGCCCCTGCGCTCTCATTCGCGGTATCGCCAAAGACTTCCTCGAAGGCCTCCCGTAGGAAGACATCGACATCGTTGATCATCACCAAGAGGCCTAGATCAACGAGGCTGGTGACGCCATATTGGGTAATACCACAGGGGACGATGCCGCCGAAGTGGGTCAGGTCGGGATCGACATTGATCGACAGGCCATGGAAGCTCACCCACTTGCGCAGGCGAATACCGAGCGCCGCAATCTTGTCCTCCGACATGGAGCCATCCGGCAGAAGCGGCTTTTCCGGCCTGCGAACCCAAACACCGACCCGATCCTCACGCCGCTCGCCCTTGACGTTCATCTTGTCGAGCGTGCGGATGATGACCTCCTCCAGTGCCGCCACATAGGCGCGCACATCCTGGCGTCGGCGCTTGAGATCAAGCATCACATAGACCACCCGCTGGCCTGGGCCATGATAGGTGTACTCCCCGCCCCGTCCGGTTGCGAAGACGGGAAAACGGTCCGGCTCGATCAGGTCGGATGAATCGGCGCTCGTGCCCGCCGTGTAAAGCGGTGGATGCTCCAGGAGCCATACAAGCTCGTCCGCTTCGCCGGCAGCGATGGCTGCGACCTCACGCTCCATCTCCTCGATCGCCTGCTCATAGGGCACCAGCCCGTCAGAGATTCGCCAACGTACGGCAGGAGAACCGGCGCTCGGGTACATCGTGGAGGTTAGATCGGTGCGTGTGAGCATGAAAATGTCCTTTCCACAGCCTTCTGGCAGAATGAAATAGAGGCTGCAAGCCCAGCGTTTGCGGGCTTCTTCCATATAAGAAGGCAAAGGCCCGTTTTTAATTTCAAAAAACTGTCACGGCGCTCTTGTGCACCCAAAATCCTTTTGCTACATGCACCCCCGTCGGCGCAAGTCGACCCTACCACGATGCGGTCGTGGCGGAATTGGTAGACGCGCAGCGTTGAGGTCGCTGTGGGGCAACCCGTGGAAGTTCGAGTCTTCTCGACCGCACCAAAAGAAAAACCCGCTTAGGCGGGTTTTTCTTTGTCTTCAGTTATCTAAGCGAATTCCCTGAAGCTCCGTGTGAGCGATTTGCGATCCGTTCAATGGATAGGGATGTTTCGCTTATCCGCCTCTTCCTTGATGATATCCTCGACCAATTCGCGTTTCAGTGACGGATTTCCCAGCAGATAATCATCGGCAATTTCAAAGATGGATTTCGGGCTTTCGGTGCGGCTGAGCGTATCGAGATCCTGCGCGATCTGCTCCCGAAGTTCTGCATAATTTTCCATGGCCTTCTCCTTTGTTAAGGAGACAATGCGGATGGCATCGCACCGGTTCCTAAAGCACGATGCGTAGATCAAAGAAGACAGAGCGTCATTTGTGCCTCCAATAGGACGCACGGATCTCCAAGCCAAAAAAAACCCTCCCGCGAGGGAGGGTCAGGTTGGAGAAGACAGCATCATGCGGGTAGCCTGTCAGCTGCCAAGCCATCGAACCGTCATAGATACATTCAGTTCCCCTGCGTCGTCACCCAGCGCACGATGATCGGACTGCAACGCGGATGCGGTTGGACGGGTACGACGCTCTGAAGCGGCCTGTGAGAGCGAAACAAAACACGTCGACGTCTCATCCTGCCCTCCACCACAAACGCACGACGACGCAATCACTCGAAAGCTACCAGTACGCTATCACGCTGTCATTATAGCGTCGTGAACCCATGACTGAAACAAAGAGGGCCGGAACCTCATCTTCGAAGTTCCGGCCCTTGAATGTCAGCAATCAAACGCAGGGCAGCTCAGCTGCTTTCCCACGACGTTGAACAAGATCAGCTCGCGAGCGACGCTGCAACTGCTTCAATGGCTTCATCAGCCTTCGATCCATCGGGGCCACCAGCCTGCGCCATGTCCGAACGTCCACCGCCACCCTTGCCGCCGAGAGCAGCCGACGCCGTACGCACCAGATCGACCGCGCTGAAACGCGATGTCAGGTCTTCGGTGACCGCTGCGACGGCACTGGCCTTTCCATCCTCGGATACGGCGATCAGCAGCACCACGCCAGAGCCCAGATTGGTCTTGGCATCGTCTGCGAGACCCTTCAAATCCTTGGCGTCGATGCCGGACATGGCCTTCGCCATGAACTTCACGCCGCCGACCTCTCTCGTATCGCCGGCCGAGCCTTCCGCCGAACCGCCGCCCATGGCGAGCTTGCGGCGAGCATCGGCCAGTTCGCGCTCCAGCTTCTTGCGCTCATCCAGCAGACCCTCGACGCGCGAGATAACATCGCCTGGCTGCACGCGCAGCGACGAGGCAAGTGTTTTCACCCGGTCATCCTGCTCTGCAAGATAGGCAAGCGCACCCGGTCCCGTGACTGCTTCAACGCGGCGCACGCCCGCACCAACGGCACTTTCGCCAAGAATACGCACGAGGCCGATCTGTCCCGTAGCGGAGACATGCGTACCGCCACAAAGTTCGACTGAATAAGGCCGGTTGGCCTTGGCGCCGTGGATACCAGTGCCCATGGAGACAACGCGCACTTCATCGCCATATTTTTCGCCAAAGAGCGCCATCGCGCCTTCTGCAATCGCATCGTCCACGCTCATCAAGCGCGTGACGACCGGCGAGTTCTGGAGAATGATCTCATTAGCCATCTCCTCGACGACCTTGAGCTCGTCCGCCGTCATCGGCTTTGGATGCGACACGTCGAAGCGCAGACGTTCCGGTGCCACAAGCGAGCCCTTCTGCGCCACATGGGTTCCGAGAACCTCGCGAAGCGCTTCGTGCAGCAGGTGGGTTGCGGAGTGGTTGGCACGCAGGCGCGATCGGCGATCATGATCGACCGTCAATTGAACGGCGTCGCCGAGCTTCACGCCGCCCTTGGCGACCTTGCCGATATGGACGAAGAGACCCTCGCCCTTCTTCTGCGTATCGGTGACCGTGACGCTGCCGTTGTCGGAGGAGATGACACCGGTGTCGCCCATCTGGCCGCCGGACTCTCCGTAGAACGGCGTCTGGTTGACGACGATCTGGACAGTCTCGCCTTCGGCTGCAGCGTCGACCGACTTGCCATCCTTGACGATCGCCTGGACCACGCCCTCGGCAGTCTCGGTGTCGTAGCCAAGGAACTCGGTCGCGCCGAACTTTTCCTTCAGCTCGAACCAGACGGTCTCGGTTGCCTTGTCGCCCGAGCCGGCCCAGTGCGAGCGGGCTTCCGCCTTCTGGCGCTCCATGGCATCAGTGAAGCCGGCAATGTCCACGCCGATTTCGCGGGCGCGCAGTGCGTCCTGCGTCAGATCGAGCGGGAAGCCATAGGTGTCGTAAAGCTTGAAGGCGGTCTCGCCGTCCAGCATGCCGCCCTTGGAAAGGTCGGACGTGGCGTCGGACAGAAGCGAAAGACCACGCTCCAGCGTCTTGCGGAAGCGGGTTTCTTCAAGCTTCAGCGTCTCGGAGATCAACGCTTCGGCGCGCACGAGTTCCGGATAGGCGCGGCCCATCTGCTGGACAAGCGTCGGCAAAAGTTTCCAGATCAACGGTTCCTTGGAGCCCAGAAGCTCGGCATGACGCATGGCGCGGCGCATGATGCGGCGCAGAACGTAACCGCGACCCTCATTAGAAGGCAGAACACCATCGGCGATCAGGAATGCCGAAGAACGCAGGTGATCGGCAATCACACGGTGGCTTGCGCGCTTCTCGCCTTCAGCCGGAACGCCGGTCGCTTCGACGGACGCCGAGATCAGCGCGCGGAAAAGGTCAGTATCGTAGTTGTCATGCTTGCCCTGCAGCAGAGCGGAGATGCGCTCAAGGCCCATGCCCGTGTCGATGGATGGACGCGGCAGGTTGATGCGCTCTTCCTTCGTCACTTGCTCATACTGCATGAAGACGAGGTTCCAGATTTCGATGAACCGGTCGCCATCCTCATCTGCAGAGCCAGGAGGTCCGCCCCAGATATGATCGCCGTGGTCGTAGAAGATTTCCGAGCAAGGACCGCAAGGACCGGTGTCGCCCATGGCCCAGAAGTTATCGCTCGTCGGAATGCGGATGATGCGATCATCGGAAAAACCGGCAATCTTCTTCCAAAGGTCGAAGGCTTCGTCATCGGTATGATAGACCGTCACCAGAAGACGGTTCTTGTCGATGCCGAACTCCTTGGTGATCAGGTTCCAGGCGTGCGTGATCGCCTCTTCCTTGAAATAGTCACCGAACGAAAAGTTGCCGAGCATTTCGAAGAAGGTGTGGTGGCGCGCGGTGTAACCGACATTGTCGAGGTCGTTATGCTTCCCGCCCGCGCGAACGCACTTTTGCGATGAAGCGGCCTTCGAATAAGGACGGCTTTCAAGACCAGTGAAGACGTTCTTGAACTGGACCATACCCGCATTGGTGAACATCAGGGTCGGATCGTTGCGCGGCACCAGCGGGCTGGATGGCACAATTTCATGGCCGTTCTTCTTGAAGTAGTCGAGGAAAGTCGACCGGATTTCATTCACACCGCTCATACGAAGTCCTTCATTGCCACGCTCACGCAGCGATAATAAAAAAGTCACAGGCTTTTATCGTCCGCCACCCTGCCTGTCCAGCCAAAGAGCGCCGGGCTCTGCCAGAATGAGGCAGCAAAATGACAAAGGCCGCGCGAAGGGATCGCACGGCCTTGGATCGATTAACGGTGGACGACGATGCCGGAGAAAGCCCGGCAGCGTTTAATCATGCGTCCGGTTCTACCCCATCCGCATCGGCTTCGGGTCCGCCGTTCTCAAGGAAGCGGTCGGCGATCAGGCCGGCATTCTGACGCAGCGCCATTTCGATTTCGTTGGCGACAGCGGGATTGTCGCGCAGGAAGGACTTGGCGTTTTCACGCCCCTGCCCCAGCCTCTGGCTGTTATAGGAGAACCAGGCACCAGACTTCTCGACGATGCCGGCCTTCACGCCGAGATCGACAAGTTCGCCCGTCTTGGAAACGCCTTCACCATACATGATGTCGAATTCGACCTGCTTGAAGGGAGGCGCCATCTTGTTCTTGACGACCTTGACGCGCGTCTGGTTACCAACAACCTCTTCCCGCTCCTTGACCGAGCCGATACGACGAATATCGAGACGAACCGAGGCGTAGAACTTCAGTGCGTTGCCGCCCGTCGTGGTTTCCGGCGAACCGAACATCACACCGATCTTCATGCGGATCTGGTTGATGAAGATCACCATGGTCTTCGACTTGGAAATGGATGCGGTCAGCTTGCGCAGCGCCTGGCTCATCAGACGGGCCTGAAGACCCGGCAGGCTGTCGCCCATCTCACCCTCGATTTCAGCACGTGGCGTCAGAGCAGCAACGGAGTCGACCACCAGCACGTCCACGGCACCGGAGCGCACCAGCGTGTCGGTAATTTCAAGCGCCTGCTCGCCCGTGTCGGGCTGCGAAATCAGAAGGTTGTGAAGATCGACGCCAAGCTTGCGGGCATAGACCGGATCAAGCGCGTGCTCGGCGTCCACAAAGGCGCAGATGCCGCCCTTCTTCTGGGCTTCTGCAATGGTCTGCAGTGCCAGGGTCGTTTTACCCGAGCTTTCCGGCCCGTAAATTTCAACGATACGCCCCTTCGGCAGACCGCCGATGCCGAGCGCAATATCAAGGCTGAGAGATCCCGTCGAAACGGTCTCGACCTCGATGACGTTTTCATTGGAACCGAGCTTCATAATCGATCCCTTGCCGAACGAACGTTCGATCTGGGAGAGCGCCGCTTCCAGTGCCTTGCTTTTATCCACCGAATTGTCCTCTACAAGACGCAAAGAATTTTGTGCCATCTGAACCACCTTTAGGTTATTGAAGCCGCACAGGCAACGAAGCAGTGTGTAGACTGTATGTACTCTTTTTGTTCTCATTCCACAACAGCGCATCAGCCCGTTGAAAACAAATAACGATAAGCCGTTCGTTCTGCTTTTGTTTTTCTTTGTTGAAGAATTTTCCACTGCCAAGGGGTCAGTTGGAAAGAGCCGAAAAACACCGAATCGGATTTGGCAGTTTGTCGCGTGAAGAAGGATTGGCCAGCGTGAAGAAAATACTCGTTCTGGGCGGCGCGCATATTGACCGGCGCGGCATGATCGAGACGGAAACGGTGCAAGGGGCAAGCAACCCCGGTTCCTGGATGGAGGAAGCCGGCGGCGGCGGTTTCAATGCGGCCCGCAACCTTTCCCGGCTGGGATTCGAGGTGAGGCTCATCGCGCCGCGTGGCGGTGACGGCAATGGTGCGGCTGTTGCCGCAGCAGCGCGAGATGCGGGGGTCGAGGATACGCCTTTCACCTTCCTGGACCGCAGTACCCCGAGTTACACGGCAATTCTGGAGCGCGACGGCAATCTGGTCATCGCCATTGCCGATATGGATCTCTACAAGCTCTTCACGCCGCGTCGCCTCAAAGTGCGCGCCGTGCGCGACGCGATCAACACCACCGATATCATTCTCTGCGATGCCAACCTGCCTGAGGATACGCTGAGCGCGATCGGCATGGCGGCGCGTGCCTGCGAAAAGCGTCTCGCGGCCATTGCCATTTCGCCAGCCAAAGTCGTGCGTATGAAGCCCGCATTGGCCGAGATCGACATGCTGTTCATGAACGAGGCGGAAGCGCGCGCGCTGACAGGCCAGAATGTCACCGAGGTGAGACAATGGCCGACTTTGCTGAGAGAGGCCGGCCTACGCGGCGGCGTCATCACCAGTGGCGCCAAACGCGTTGTCGCTTTCGACCAGAACGCTACTGCGGTGCTGACTCCGCCCCTGATCGAGGATGTGAAAGATGTGACCGGTGCGGGCGACGCCATGGCATCCGGCTACCTGTCGGCCATTGCCAGCGGCAAACCCATCACCGAAGCCTTGCGCCATGGTGCCGCCGCAGCTGCCATCACCGTCCAGTCTCCTTTTGCGACGGCCAGCGAATTGAATGCGGAGACACTTGCTGCCGCACTGGCGCTTGTGCCGCAGGCTGAAATGGTGTGAAGAGATCGCTTAATTAAACTGGAAGAGACCATGACCAAGACCACCTCCCCGCTCCTGCCGATCGTCTATTCGGAAGAAGTTGCCGCCGCCAAGCAGCGCGGCGCGCCGATCGTTGCGCTTGAATCCACGATCATCACCCACGGCATGCCCTATCCGGGCAATATCCGCATGGCTGAAGGCGTGGAGAAACTGATCCGTGATAATGGCGCGGTTCCGGCCACCATTGCCGTCATTCACGGCACGCTGCATATCGGTCTCGAAAAGGATCAGTTGGAAGCCCTGGCACAGACCAAGGATGCCATGAAGGTCTCTCGCGCCGACATCGCTTTCGCGATTGCCGAGCGTCGTACGGGTGCAACGACGGTTGCCGCCACCATGATTGCGGCTGAACATGCCGGGATCAAGGTCTTCGCGACCGGCGGAATCGGGGGCGTACACCGTGGGGCCGAAGAAAGCTTCGACATCTCGGCCGACCTGACCGAGCTTGCACGCACCGGCGTCATCGTCGTCTGCGCAGGCGCAAAGGCGATCCTCGATGTGCCGAAGACGCTCGAGGTTCTGGAAACCAACGGCGTTCCGGTCGTCACCTATGGCTCGCAAGAATTCCCGGCCTTCTGGTCGCGCGCGTCGGGCCTCAAGAGCCCGCTGACGCTCAACAGCCCGGCAGCGATCGCAAACTTCCAGACGACCCGTGAACAGTTCGGCCTCGACGGCGGCATGCTGATTGCCAACCCGGTGCCGGAGGAAGATGAAATCGGCCGTGACGAGATGGAGATCTACATCGAGCGCGCGCTTTCCGCAGCCGAAGGAGACAACATCACCGGCAAGGCGGTCACGCCCTATCTGCTGGCAAAGATTTTCGAGATCACCGAAGGCCGCAGCCTCGACACCAATATCTCGCTGGTGCGCAACAATGCCCGCCTCGCAGCCGAGATCGCCGTCGCACTCGTCTGAACACGGCCGCTTAGAGACAAAAATAGGCCCGGAAGCTGATGGCTTCCGGGCCTTCTTATTGATCGGTACGAATTTTAGTTCTGCGCGACCGGGCGCACCAGCGGCGTGATACGGCGGATGGTAACGCGACGGTTCTCCTGGTTCGGACCAAGCGTCTGGACCTTCAGGTAGCGCTCGCCATAGCCCTGCGTCGTCAGGTTTTCCGGCGGAATGCCGTACACTTCGGTCAAGACCTTGGCGACAGACTCTGCGCGTTCGTCAGAGAGCACAAGGTTGCTTTCATCCGAACCGACGGCATCGGTATGGCCTTCGATCAGGAAGGTTTCAGCCGGGTTCTTTTCAAGCACCTTGTTCATCGCATCGGCAACCTTGCGCAGCGAGCGTGCCTGGCTCATGGGAATTTCGGCACTGCCGGTCGCAAAGGTGATGGTGTCAAGGTCGATACGACGCACCATGTCACGCACACGAGCCGAGTAGCGGACCTCATCCATGGAGTAAACGCGCTGGACGGGCTCTACCGGAGGCTGTTCCAGGAAGCGATAGTAGTCGCGGTCATCGTCGGACGACGTATCGATGATATACTCGTTGACGGGAATGCGCAGACGCAGTGGCGGCAGGTCGAGACCAGGATCGCGATAGACGTATTCGCGGTCCGGTTCATCCGCCAGCTCCGGTGCGTAGAACAGCACATATTCGCGACCGCGGGCGTCGATACGGGAACGCTGAATGACGTCACCATAGCGATTGCGGATCGTCACCACCTGCGTTCCGTCGGATCGCTCGATCGTCTCGCGGTAGCGATCGTCAGGAAGGCGCTCATAGTAGGGCTTCGCGCCTTCGCTGACGAAGCGGTCGTCATCACTGCCACGCACCACGACGCGGTCACCGAACTGCAGGAACACGCGGTCGCCCATGTCGCGGTCGCGCGGCATGTCGCGAGGACGCCATTCGCGTACACCGTCGGGACGGTCGAACTGCGGACGGCGGTCGATGCGCTCACCCTGGATATTGGTGATGTTCTGAATATTGATCTGCGGCGCGGGCTGTCCGTCACGGCGTCCACCCGCCTGGGCTTCGGCATCCGAGGTCGGGACCTTGAAGTCCTGGCCCTGCTCGCGTTCACGACGACGCTGTTCGCGAAGCTGCTCGTTGCCGCTGCGATAGACTTCCTTGTCGCTGTCGAGAACGGCAGCTCCCTTGTCCACGGGCAGCACGACGGTATCAGCCGACTTGGACGGGTCCTTGGCTATCGCGCGGGCCTTGTCCAGCTGTTCCTTGGTCGTCGTAGGCGCTTCTGTCTGAGGCGTTGCGACCTGGGCTGGAACCGGCTCACCGGCTGGTGCCTGGCCAGTCGCGGCGCCGTCCAGCGGCGTTGCGGGCGCACCCGGAACAGGGGCTGGTGCAGGTTCGCCGTTTTGCGCGCGCGGCGGGCGTGGCTGCTCGGATGGCTGCTGGCCTGGGGCCGGGTTCGGCTGCTCTGTCGGTGCGGGAGCGCGACCAGGTGTCGGCGGTTCTGCAGGCACCGGTGCGGCACCCTCGGCAGGTTCTGGAGCTGCCGGACGCTTTGCAGGCTTCGCAGGCTTTTCCGGTGCAACTTCATTGGCTGCGGGTTCATTTGCAGGCTTTGCGGTCGGGGCTTCGGGCTTTGCTGCCGGCGCTTCCGGCTTCGGCGGCTGCTTGCCTTCAGCTTCAGGCTGCGCTTCGGCAGCGGGCTTGCGGCGCGGGCGCTCCTGCTGCTGCTCGGGCTCAGCCTGTGGCGCGGCTTCGGGAGCAGCGTCGCGGCGCGGACGCTCTGGACGTGGCTGGCCTTCGGCTTCAGGCTGAGCCTCTGCGGCTGGCTTGCGGCGCGGGCGTTCCTGCTGCTGCTCAGGCTCGGCCTGCGGCGCTGCCTCTGGGGCGGCTTCACGGCGTGGGCGCTCTGGGCGAGCCTCACCTTCTGGCGCTGCTTCGCGGCGTGGACGCTCCTGTGGCTGCTCGGCCTGCGGTTCAGGTGCTGCTTCGCGCTTCGGACGCTGCGGGGCTTCCTCACGCTTCTGCTCAGGCTCGCGCTTCGGCTCAGCCTGGGGCTCGCCCTGCTGCTCGCGCTGGCGGCGCTTCAACAATTCTTCTTCTGGGTTCGGCGGCGCTTCGGCCTGCGCAAGAGTGATGGCTCCGTTGCCGTTGGAAAGGGTTCCCTGTTGCTCAACCTGCGCCATCGGCGCTGCATGCGCAACGGTGGCCACAAGTGCCGGCTCGACTGCAATGGCAATCGACATCAGGGGAAAAACGACCCCGGTCATCAATTTATTCTTATTCAGCATGGCGCTTCCTCATCTGCCGTCTTCATTTGCGTCTGCCCTGCGGCATTGGGGCACAGTCTGCACATCGTGGCGCTAAACAACGCCCGGCATGCCGTCTTGTTCCAATGATGAAGATGCCGGCCTGTACCGGGAATGAACGAATAAAGGCATTTTCTGGGAGGACTGCCATGATTGAAAGAACTGGCTTATGGCAACAGCCGCCATGCCCATCACATCGCAACGACGGCGGGGATGAATCCGCCGTCGTCCAGCGCAAATTTCAAGCCGTTCTTCCCCGCGCTGACGGCGCAGGTTCAACCGGTTGGTCATCTGGGACGCCAAACTGTACGTTGCGCTTTTCATATCCGAACCCCGCCAGCAGGGCGACCGCGCAGGCAACGACAACGGCAACGCTGAACAGCGCCAGAGCGTAGTCCCCCTGCCAGTGGGCGGCCAGCGTCGTCTGCAGGGTTGCGTTGCCGGAGGCCAGCAGGTTTCCAAGCTGGTAGGCAAAGCCTGGGAATGTGCCACGCACTTCGTCCGGCGAGAGTTCGTTCAGGTGAACAGGGATAACGCCCCATGCACCCTGGACGAAGAACTGCAGCACGAAAGCACCGATAGCAAGCAGGACGGCGCCGGGAGCATAAACCCAGAACCAGGCGGCCGGAATGGCCAGAAGCGAGGCAATCACAATTGCCTTCCGGCGGCCAATTCGTTGCGACAGAGCGCCGAAGAACAGACCACCGCAAATCGCCCCAATGTTGTAAACGATCGCAATGGCGCCTGTCGTGTGGCTGTCATAGCCCCGCTGCGTTTCCAGGAAGGTTGGGTAGATATCCTGCGTGCCGTGGCTGAGGAAATTGAACGCCGTCATCAGGATAACAGTCCAGATGAAGAGTGGAATATTCTTCTTCAAGACAGTCAGGAACGGTTGCTGAGGTCTGCTCTTGCGTTGGAGGAATGCGGGGGATTCCTCGACGCTGCGCCGGATATAGAGAACGATCAGCGCGGGCAGAGCGCCGACGAAGAACATGCCTCTCCAGCCGATGATCGGGTAGAGCAGAAAGAAGACGATCGACGCCAGCAAATAGCCAGCCGGGTAGCCCGCCTGGAGCAGGCCGGAAACGAAGCCACGTGCTTGTGGCGGCACCGTTTCCATGGTCAGTGAAGCCCCGACACCCCACTCGCCGCCCATGGCGATGCCATAGAGCAGACGCAGGACGATGAACATCGTAAGCCCGGTCGAGAAGCCGGAGAGAAGTTCAAGGGCCGAATAAAGAAGGACGTCGACCATGAGCGTGATGCGGCGACCGTAACGGTCGGATGCAAGGCCAAAGATCAGCGCGCCGATCGGACGCATGGCAAGCGTCAGGAAAATTGCGATCGAGACCGCAGGGATGCTTGTATTGAACTCCTTCGCGATATCCTTGATGACAAAAACAAGGATGAAGAAATCGAAGGCGTCGAGAGTCCAGCCGAGGAAGCTGGCGATGACAGTGTTGCGCTGCGCAGGTGTCAGCGCCCGAATGCTGTGTGTGATACCCATGAAAATTCCTCCTGGAGGTGGAGGCGGAGGCCGAAAATCGGGAACCGTCGTCTGAAAAAAATGAATTATCGCCTGAAATTATAAGGCTTCCTTACTACGCATAAGCGCCATATTTTGTTCCCTGGATTTCGAGCAGGTGGCAGCGATTCAAATCGATTTATTGAGGAGGCTGTCGCAGCGCAAAACAATGATGTTGCATTTTTTTTGCAACGGGATGAGTATCCCGGCAAGCATCCGCAACCGGCCTCGACCGCGCGCGGAATGCCAAAATCTTCACGCACGCAGAACATAAATGAGGCGTGCGTCGTATCGCCGAAAGAGAGGATCTAAATGCTGAACCCCACCCGTCTGTTTGCTGCAGCTTCCATTGCAGCCTTGTCGCTGTTTGCTGGCTCCGCCATGGCGCAGGACAAGATCGTCATCGGCACGGAAGGCGCCTACCCGCCATTCAACGTTCTGGAGGCTGACGGAAAGCTGACCGGCTTCGATATCGATATCGCCAAGGCGCTCTGCGAACAGATGAAGGCCGAATGCACCTTCGTCACCAATGACTGGGACGGTATCATTCCAGCCCTTCAGGCGAAGAAATTCGACGCCATCGTTGCCTCCATGTCGATCACGCCTGAGCGCCTTGAAAAGGTGGACTTCTCCGAGAAGTACTACAACACGCCTCCGGCGATCGCCGTACCAAAGGACTCGCCGATCAAGTCCGTTGAGGACCTGAAGGGCAAGACAATCGGCGCGCAGGGCTCCACCACGCACGCCAACTATGCTGAAAAGCACTTGGCTGATTCCGAGCTGAAGCTCTATCCGACAGCTGACGAGTACAAGCTCGACATCACCAATGGCCGCATTGATGGCGTCATCGACGATATCGTGGTTCTGTCGCAGTGGGTGAAGTCGGACGCTGGCGCATGCTGCAAGATTCTGACGGCTATGCCTGTCGATGAACAGATCAACGGCAAGGGCGCAGGCATTGCCGTTCGCAAGGGCGACAAGGCTCTCGCCGATAAGTTCAGTGCGGCGATCAAGGCCATCCGCGCCAATGGCAAGTACAAAGAGATCAACGACAAGTACTTCGATTTCGACGTCTACGGCCAGTAAGCCTGTTTCTCATGTTGAAATATCGTGGCGGGAGGGTTGCCCTTCCGCCATTTTTGTTTGAGAACACCTTCATAAAACAAATATGAAAGCGGCGCAGACCGCGGGGGAAGTTGGCATGAGCGGAGTGTTTTCCGCCATAGGTTCGTTCTGGACCTATCTCACATATCTGTTCGACCCGTTCTGTGGTCCGGTCGGTATCTTCTCACTCTTTGGTAACGGCACCCTGCTCGCCTGCGGCGATGGCTGGGGCGACGAAATTGCCTTCGGCGTGAAAGTGACGATTTCCGTGGCCCTCGCCACGCTTCCCGTCGGGCTGTTCCTGGGTTTCCTGATCGCGCTAGCCGCGCAGTCGCAGGAAAAATCCCTCCGGCTCGCGGTCGGCATCTACACCACGATCTTCCGTGGTCTACCCGAGCTCCTGACCCTCTTCATCGTCTATTACGGCATGCAGATCCTGCTCCAGACGATCGGCGGTTATCTCGGCTTTACCGGCCCCATCGAGATCAACGCCTTCGTTGCGGGCATGATTGCGCTTTCAGTCGTCTTCTCGTCCTACTCGTCCGAAGTGCTGCTGTCTGCGTTTCGCGCCATTCCCAAGGGGCAATATGAGGCGGGTGATGCGCTTGGCCTGTCGCGCGGCCGCACCATGGTTCTCATCATCATCCCGCAGCTCGTGCGTATCGCTCTTCCCGGCATGACCAATCTTTGGGTCATTCTGTTGAAGGACACGTCCTACGTCTCGATCATTGGGTTGGCGGATATCGTGCGCCAGACCGGTATCGCCGCACGGGTGACCAAGGATGCGTTTCTGTTTTACGGCATTGCCTGCCTGCTCTACCTCATTCTCGCTCTCATTTCCTCGATCGGCATTGGCTATATCGACCGCTGGGCGCGCCGCTCGGAGGTGCAGAGATGAGCCATATCGACAATTTGATTGAGGCAAGACCCGCACCACCCGCTCCTGCGCGGCGGTTCTCATTCGCGCGGATCGCCGGCTATGTCATCGTCACTCTCTGGGCCATGCTGTTCGTCGGTCTGGTGCTTTCGCTGATCCTGGACTGGGACGCGGATAAGATCGCGCGCTATGGCTGGCGCTATATCGATGGATTGTGGACGACGGTCAGCCTCGTCGGCCTTGCTTTGATCCTTGGCGCTGTCCTGTCTGCTCCGATTGCTTTCGCCCGCATGTCGAAGAATAGGATCGTAAGCGCCATTGCGTTCGCCTATGCCTATCTCTTTCGCAGCACGCCACTTCTGGCGCAGCTTTTCCTCATCTATTACGGCCTCGGTGGCTTTCGTACCGAGCTTGAGGCCGTCGGCCTGTGGTGGTTCTTCCGCGACGCGTGGTATTGCGGGCTTCTTTCACTGACGCTGAACACCGCCGCCTACCAGGCCGAGATCCTGCGCGGCGCAGTCCAAAGCGTTCCACGAGGCCAGCACGAGGGCGCCGCATCGCTTGGCATTTCCAAGCCGGTGACATTCTGGAAGGTCGTTCTGCCGCAGGCATTGATCGTGGCGCTTCGCCCCTACGGCAACGAAATCATTCTGATGATTAAAGGCTCGGCGGTCGTTTCCATCGTCACCGTCTTCGACCTGATGGGGCAGACCCGATACGCCTATTCCCGCACATTCGACTTCCAGGCCTATCTCTGGGCGGCGATCTTCTACCTCTCGATGGTGGAAATCCTGCGCCATGTCTGGGCAGGCGTGGAAGCGCGGTTGACACGCCACCTGAAGCGATGAGAGATTGGCAGCACTCATAAAGCTAGGATGCTAACACTCTGAGAAATATAAATAATTTGTGACATCTCGGTTTCTTGGCAAGCTTTGATTAACCATGTCATGTTCCCATTGTCGATGACACCTCGGTGTGTCGGCGATCAATAGAATGGGAGCAGCCACATGAACCAAGACATGGAAATGATGCTGAAAGGCTATGGTCTCACCACAGCCGAAATCCTTTATCGCATGCCGGATCATCCTTCCGTGCTTCAGAGCTATCTCTGGCAGAACTATGACCTCGCACCCGACTTTCCGGAAATGCACGGCTTCCTGAAATTCTGGCAGGAAAAGCTGGACGGCCCACTGCACTCGGTGCGCTACGTCCACCGAAAGCTGATATCGGCCCAGGAATGGCGCTCGTTGAAGGGCGAATTCATCCTGCACTGACATAAATGTCTGCACGGATGCGCCTTCGGCTTCAAATCGAACGATGAAACAAAACATTGCGCGCAAAAGCGTTGCGGCTTAATCAGGCTTCCAACGAAGCGGAGCCTGATGAACGCCATGACCAAGAACGCCAAGATCGATGAAGAGGCTCTTGCAGAAGCCTATAACCGCGCGCTTGCGCTCGAAAAGGCCGGCGATATCGACGCCGCGGTGAAGGCTTACGAAGAGGTTCTCGCGATCGATCCCGAAGATCATGGCGGTGCCGCCGTGCGCATCGCATCGATGGGACGAGGCGAAGCGCCGCCTAAGGCACCGGACGCCTATGTCGAAACGCTCTTCGATCAGCACGCGGAAGCCTTTGAAGGCATTCTCGTCGAACAGCTTGGCTACGCCGTTCCGATGATGGTGCGCCAGCGTTTACAGACGCTTGAACTCGGTCCCTTCAAGCGCATGCTGGATCTTGGTTGCGGCACCGGTCTCACGGGCGAAGCGCTTCGCGACATGGCCGACGACATCACCGGCATAGACATCTCCGAGAACATGGTCGAAATCGCCCATGAAAAGGATGTCTACGAGACGCTCTACGTCGCCGAAGTCGAGGATTTCCTCGAAGACAATGACGACGATGCTTTCGATCTGATCACCGCAACCGACGTGCTGCCCTATCTCGGCGCCCTCGAACCGCTGTTCTTCGGTGCCGCAGAAAACATGGTGAAAGGCGGCATCTTCGTCTTTTCGTCAGAGACCCTCCCCAACGATAAAATGGCTGACAGACCCTACATCGTCGGCGCGCATCAGCGCTTTGCCCATGCGGAAACCTATGTGCGCGAACGTCTGGCCGCGACGGGCTTTGATGTGATCGAGGTCACCGACATCAACGTGCGCATGCAGGATGGCGAGCCGACACCCGGCCATCTGGTGATCGCGAAGTTCAAGGGCTGAGCGTGGCTCTAATCATTCCCGCGATCAGCGCGGGAATGAGCTATCCGTTGAAACGGCTGATCACTCTTCGCCGGACTTCGGATTGTCCAGGATCATGTAATCGAGCGGCAGTTCGGTCGTATACTTGATCTGCTCCATGGCAAATACCGATGACACATCGCGGATTTCGATCTTGGCAATCATCCGCTTGTAGAAGGCATCATAAGCAGCAATATCCGGTACGACGACGCGCAGCAGATAATCCACGTCACCGCTCATACGGTAGAATTCGACCACTTCCGGAAACTCGGAAACAACCTCCGAAAAGCGCTTCAGCCACTCGATCGAGTGAGACGCGGTGCGAATGGAAACGAAGACCGTGACCTTGGTATTGACCTTCGCCGCATCCAGAATCGCCACGCGACGACGAATGACGCCATCCTCTTCCATCTTCTGGATACGCCGCCAACAGGGCGTCGTGGAAAGCCCGACCTTCTTTGCAAGGTCGGCAACAGCCAGCGTGGAATCCTCTTGCAGAATACGCAGAATTTTACGGTCGAGACGGTCCAATCTTCTCTCCTACGGAATTATTTTCCTCTATTTACACTAAAAAAAACGAAGAAAAAGAAATTTGTTTCATCGCGTGAGAATTTCCACATGCTGACGGAGGGTCGGCAGTATCTCCTGCTCGAACCAAGGGTTCTTTCGCAACCAGGAGGTATTGCGCCAGCTTGGATGCGGTAGGGGCAGCACGGGAATGCCCGTATTGCTTTGCAGATAGTTTCGCCAGTTCTGCACGGTTTCCGTCATGCTTTTCTTGCGGCGGCCGCCAAGATGATAGGCTTGCGCATATTGGCCAATCGCCAGCACAAGCTCGATCTGCGGCATGGCGGACATCGCCTCATCGCGCCAGCGCGGTGCGCATTCCCGCCGGGGCGGCAGGTCGCTGCCGCGCTCGTCATATCCGGGAAAGCAAAAGCCCATCGGCACGATGGCGAACCGATCGGCATCGTAAAACATCTCCCGATCGACATTCAGCCACGTGCGCAGTCGGTCGCCAGAGGCATCATTGAATGGCAGACCGCTTTCATGCACACGAAGTCCGGGCGCCTGCCCGGCAATCAAGATTTTAGCCTTGGCCGAGATGACAGCGACCGGTCTGGGCTCATGCGGCAGCCGGTCGCCTTCGCCCTTCAGCGGCGTGTCCCGACAGATCCGACATCGCGCAATACTGTCGCGCAGCGTCTCGATCAATGCCTCTTGGATATCCCCCTGCTTCTCCACAGTCACGCTCATGTCACCAGCCGAAGGCATGGCGCAGCACCGTCAAAGGCCCTGCCCGCGGCGCATCGGCTTCCATTGTCTTCTGCTCCTGTCGCCAGTCCCTGGGGTTTTCGAATGCTCCACTCCAGAGGCCAAGCTTTTCCTCTCGCGCATTGTCCTCCTCCTTGGCGTAGAGGAAATATTCCGTGGTCACAGCCAGACCTTCAGAGACGATGAGGCTGCCGAGGTCTGCACCATTCACAGAACAGCGAACGAGAAAACGGGAATACCGATCTTTGCTACCGCCGGTACACTCGACCTCGCCTGTCTCGAGAACCTCTCTGACGAAATCCTTAGCCGCGTGTCCACATGCCCAGGTTCCATCACCCGTTCCGCAATCCTGACGAAGCTCAGGCGCATCGATCCCGATCAACCGATAACGGGAAGCACCGAGCGCAAGCGTATCTCCGTCAATCGCGACGAAGCTACCGGAGAACTGCCGATCATTCAGACCATCGACCTTCGCCATGATCAAGGCACCCAGAACGATCAGCAAAAGCAGAATGATTCCGTCCTTCACCGGAGAAAATCTCCTGCCTGACTTTCGTCTCATATCCCAACAAACCCTTTGCAGAAATGGCAAACAAATCCTTTCGCGGCAGCATCTTCTTAAGACTTTACCGGTAACGTGCAAACATCTCGCATCGGTTTCGTTCAGTAGATGAGTAAAAGCGCCAGCAACATAGCCGACAAGAACATCGTCGATCGGTCTCGCACGCGGCGTAATAAAGCAGTGTTCGATGCCGTGAAGTCGACGCGCGAGCGGCTGCAATATGGCGGTGTCGGCACTGTGGCCTTCGAATGCGAAATGCTGCAGATGCATATCGCAGAGACGCTGTACGGCGCAACCATCATGCCGCTCTTCATCCTGCTGGCAACCGGCATCGGCGTCTACATTACCCGCGACATCGAGATCGTCGGCTGGACCCTTCTGGCGCTGAGCGGCCACGCCCTCGCGCTGATCTTTGCGCGCAAGGCGCAAAAGCAGACTATCACACCCGCAAACGTCAACCGCTGGGTCAGCACGTTCCTTGCCGTGCAGATCATCATCGGCCTGATCTGGGCGCTTTTTGCCGGCTACCCGATGGGTGCCAAGGACGCGGCCTTGCCGATGTTCTACAAAGGCGCCACGCTGCTCATTGCGCTCTCCATCACCGCCATGTCCAACTTCATGTTGCGGCGGGCGATCTTGATGACTTTTCTTCCGGTGCTGATGGCGCTTGGCATCAATGCCGCCACCTCGCAGGATCCGATGGCAATCGGCATGGCGCTGATGTTCTTCATGGCCATGCTGTTTTGCCATTACATCACCAGGCGTCTGCACAATTCGAGCATCAAGCTTCTGTCCTTCCAGTCGGAAAAGGACGACCTGATCGCCGAACTGGAAGTGGCAAAGTCCATGTCGGACGAGGCAAGGCGCCGGGCGGAGGAAGCCAATCTCGCAAAGTCCCGCTTTCTGGCATCCATGTCGCACGAACTGCGCACACCGCTCAACGCCATTCTCGGTTTTTCCGAAGTCATGGCATCGGAAATCCTCGGGCCGCTCAACAACCCGCTCTACAAGGAATATTCGGGCGATATTCACCGCTCCGGCCAGCACTTGCTTGATCTGATCAACGAAATCCTTGATCTCTCCCGTATCGAGGCAGGCCGGTACGAGTTGCAGGAAGAGGCCGTCTCTCTCCTAGAGATCGCCGAAGACTGCGTTGGCATGATACAGCTGCGCGCACGCGGCAAGAATATCCGCATCGTCCAGCAGTTCGAGCGCAGCCTGCCGAGCGTCTGGGCAGATGAAAAGGCGCTCCGCCAGGTGATCCTCAATCTCCTATCCAACGCCGTCAAATTCACCCCACAGGGCGGCGAGATTTCGATAAAGGCCGGTTGGACCGCGCGTGGCGGCCAGTACGTTTCTATCAAGGACAACGGTCCTGGCATTCCGGAAGAAGAAATTCCAGTGGTGCTCTCTGCCTTCGGCCAGGGATCGATTGCCATAAAGAGTGCAGAACAAGGCACAGGTCTCGGCCTGCCGATCGTTCAGGCCATTCTCTCCAAACATGATGGTCAGTTCGTGCTGAAATCGAAACTGCGCGAGGGGACCGAAACAATCGCGATCCTGCCGGCCAAGCGCATCCTGCAAACCGTGCCTGCGGTTGAAGACGTGCAGGCGGTGCAGCCACGCAAGCGGTCTTTTGCCTGAATCAGATCGCGCTGACGCTGAAGAACACCGTTGAAATCAACGAGTAGAGAATAAAGCCGCCATTGGCGAGCAGAAGGCAGAAGACCGCAAAGGAGCCCAGATCCTTGGCGTTGCGGGCAGCGCTGGAAAACTCCGGCGAAACGCGATCGACGATTTCCTCGATTGCCGTATTCAGCGCTTCCACACAAAAAAGCAGCAGCATCAGCAGGATGAAGATCAGATCGTGCACCAGAGGTGCGTTGATGGCTGCCAGGAAAACAAGTCCGGCACCCAAGGCAATCACTTCATGACGAAACGCCGCCTCTTGCCAGAGGCGCTGAAGCCCTTGCAGCGAGTAGCGTGCAGCGGCAAGCAGATGGCGAAAGCCGGTTTCCTTGCGGAAAACTGGCTCTGACACTGGGCTCTTGGGAAGGTTGTCCATCATCGCCTCAATGGTGAGCAGCACCGGTATCGACGCCGGCCTGTGCGAAGGTCGCCATGCCGGAGTGGCATGCAGCAGCGGCCTTGACGATACCGGCTGCAAGTGCAGCACCGGTTCCCTCACCAAGACGCATGCCAAGTGCCAAAAGCGGCGTTTTGCCCAGCCGCTCCACCGCCGCCATGTGGCCCGGCTCGCCGGACACATGGCCGATCAGGCAGTGATCGAGAGCCGCAGGGTTTGCGGCTTTCAGCAGAGCGGCAGCCGCGGTTGCCACATAGCCGTCAATCAGGACAGGTATCTTCTCCACACGGGCTGCGAGGATCGCGCCGGCCATGGCGGCGATTTCGCGACCGCCCAGTCTGCGCATAATTTCCAGCGGGTCGGAGAGATGATCCTTGTGGAACTCCACGGCCGCCTTCACAGCGGCGATCTTGCGCTCCATGACGTCACCTTGAGAGCCCGTGCCAGGACCGGTCCACTCTTCAGCCGTGCCGCCATAAAGCGCCAGATTGATGGCGGCAGCAATCGTCGTGTTGCCGATGCCCATTTCCCCGATGCAGAGCAGATCGGTGCCGCCTGCGATCGCTTCCATACCGAAGGCCATGGTGGCGGCGCAATCCCGCTCGGAGAGTGCTGCCTCGCAGGTGATGTCACCGGTCGGGTAATCGAGGGCAAGGTCGAAAATCTTGAGGCCGAGATCGTGGGTCACGCAGATCTGGTTGATCGCAGCACCGCCTGCCGCGAAGTTCTCCACCATCTGCTGCGTCACGGAGGACGGATAAGGCGTCACACCGTTGCGGGTCACACCATGGTTGCCGGCAAAGATCGCGACGAGCGGACGATTGACTGCAGGTGCGCGACCCGACCAGGCGGCAAGCCACATTGCAATCTCTTCCAGACGACCCAGCGAGCCGGCAGGCTTGGTCAACTGCGCATTGCGCTCCTTGGCGGCAACCAGCGCATAGGTATCCGGACCCGGCAGATCACGCAAAAGAACACGAAAATCGTCGAAAGGCAGGCCGCTCACGCTCATGGTATCGATCTTTCTCTCATGCCGAAGACTTGTGTTTTCCGGCAAATCGGTCTTTGTTGCGCCTCTCATAATCGGGGACGGGCAGAGGGACAACCTCTAAAGCATGTGGCGCAAACCGAGGACGCGGTTTTGCCATACTATTGCGCTCGTCGACAGCGCAACATTGGCCTTTCGAAATGCGGGAGAGCGGATTGATCCTGGATGGTTTTCTGACGCGGGTCATGCACGCACTCAGCTTTCTCAGTCGCGTCCCTGTCCATGACAGCTTCTTTCAAGGTCGCAAGGTAGACATGCTGGCCGCCACCCGTGTCTTCCCCATGGCCGGGCTGCTGATCGCCCTGCCATCCGCCATTCTCGTCTCCATTCTCCATCACGCGCACGCCGACCCGTTGCTGACCGCGGCATTGGCCTTGGCTGTCGCCACTGCTCTCACAGGCGCCTTGCATGAGGACGGGCTGGCAGACACCGCGGATGGTTTTGGCGGCGGGGCGGACAAGGAACGGTCCCTCACCATCATGAAGGACAGCCGCATCGGAAGTTATGGCGCCATCGCGCTGATCCTTTCCTTCATGGTCAGAGTTGCAGCCATCGCCATCCTGATCCGCGAACTCCCCGGGCTGGCAAGCGCGGCCTCTCTGATCGCCGTGGCAAGCTTCAGCCGTGCCATTATGGTGTGGCACTGGCATGGTCTTCCACCTGCCCGCCAAGCTGGCGTCGCAGCCTCCCTTGGCCAGCCAGGAACGACCGATCGAAACCACGCTCTTGCCTACGGCATCGTCATCGCCTGCATGGTGCTGTTTTTGTCATACGCTGTAGTTGCCGCAATCGTCGCGATCGCCGCCTCTTTCGCGGCCGCGCACCTGTTCAAACGTCTGTGTCTCCGCAAGATCGACGGGCACACCGGCGATACGATTGGCGCAACACAGCAAATCACCGAGATCGTGATGCTGGTCGCTCTTGCTCTCCTCGCCTGAAGAACAGATATGAAAACGATGGAAACACCTTGCATTCACGTCTGCCAGCTCAGCCCTGAAGGTCTTTGCACCGGTTGCCACCGGACAATCGCTGAAATCACTGGCTGGAGCGGCTTTACCGTCGCTGAAAGGCACAGGATCATGAGTGAGTTACCCAGACGCAGGACGGCGAAGGCGACAGGAATGGAGAGTGCATGAACAGGCTGACTTTGGTTCTTCTCATCCTTGGCATCGGCCTGGCACTTCTCTTGATCAACAACAGCAGCGGACAGACCTTCGGCATCGACAACGATCGATTCGCCAGCGCGCTCTATCTGACGCCGATTGCCGTTCTGCTAGCGGCCGGCATTTTGGCGGGCAGTCGCGGCAACCTGCCCACGGTGCTCCGACAACTGGCCATCTGGCTCGTCATCATCTTGGGGCTCGCCGCAGGCTATCTTTACCGGGGAGATCTGCAGCGTTTCGGCGACAGGCTGATGGCAGGCCTCGTTCCCGGTCGCGCCGTGGTGACGACGACATCCGACGGTGTCCAGGAAGTTATCCTCAGCAAATCCATGGGCGGCCATTTCGAGGCGGATGCCACGATCAACGGCGTCTCTGTCCATATGCTGGTGGATACCGGTGCAAGCTCCGTCGTCCTTTCCAATGCCGACGCCGAGGCAGTCGGCATCAATCCGGACAATCTGAATTATACCGTCTCGGTGACGACCGCCAATGGACGGACATCGGCAGCCCCCGTGCGTCTGTCGGAGATCGCGGTCGGTCCGATTGTTCGGCGCAATGTCCCTGCGCTTGTCGCGCAGAAGGGCCAGCTGGATCAAAGCCTGCTTGGCATGACCTTCCTATCGACACTCGGATCGTTGCAAATGCAGACAGACCAGCTGACGCTCAGGGATCGGTAAGAACGGTCAGTTGCGCAGCTTGTAGCCCGTCCTGAACATCCAGCTGACGATGGCAAGGCATACGGTCAAAAACCCGATGATCATCACAATGCTGATCAGCGGATTGACGTCGGCGATCTCGTAGAAGCTCCAGCGAAAGCCACTGATCAGATAGAGCACCGGATTGAAATGGCTGACCGTCTGCCAGAAGGGCGGCAGCATGTTGATCGAGTAGAAACTGCCGCCGAGGAAGGTCAAGGGCGGAACAACCAGCATCGGAATGAGGTTGAGCTGCTCGAAATTCGACGCCCACATACCGATGATGAAGCCGAACAGGCTGAAGCTGACGGCCGTCAGCACGAAGAACAGGACCATCATGAACGGATGGGCAATCGAGATATCGACGAAGAAAGACGCCGTGATCAAGATAATTGTACCGATCATCAGACCTTTGGTGGCCGCCGCTCCGACATAGCCTGCCAATATCTCCGTCATCGAGATCGGGGCGGAGAGAATTTCATACACGGTGCCGGTGAATTTCGGGAAATAGATGCCGAAGGAGCCATTGCTGACGCACTGCGTCAGCAGCGTCAGCATGATAAGGCCAGGCGTGATGAAAGCTCCATAGGAAACGCCCTCGACCTCCTGGATGCGCGATCCGATCGCGGTGCCGAAGACGATGAAATAGAGCGATGTCGAGATGACCGGCGAGATCACGCTTTGCAAAAGCGTGCGGCGCGTGCGTGCCATTTCGAACAGGTAGATGGACTTGATGGCTTCAAAATTCATTTCTGTCCTCCTACCAATGCAACGAAAATATCCTCGAGCGAGCTTTGTCGTGTCGAAATATCCTTGAAATGAATGCCCTCACCGGCAAGCGCTGACAAAAGCTCGGCGATCCGTCCCTGCTCTCCATTGCCGTCATACTCATAGGTCAGACAGGTACCGTCTTCCGAAAGTTGCAGATGGAAAGGCGACAGGCTTTCGGGAAGCGTGGTGACCGGCGTCGTCAATTCCAGCGAAAGCTGCTTGCGGCCCAGCTTGCGCATCAGCGCAGTCTTTTCTTCCACCAACAGAAGTTCGCCGCCATTGATCACCCCGACACGATCGGCGATTTCCTCGGCCTCTTCGATGTAATGGGTGGTCAGAATGATGGTGACGCCAGCGGACCGCAGCTCTTCGACAACCTTCCACATGTCACGCCGCAGCGCCACATCCACACCAGCCGTCGGCTCGTCGAGAAACAGAACCTTCGGCTCATGCGCCAGCGCCTTGGCGATCAGCACGCGGCGCTTCATGCCGCCGGAAAGCTCACGCAGCATATTGTCCTTCTTGTCCCACAGCGACAGGGATTTCAGAACGCGCTCGATCAGTTGAGGGTCTTTACGATAGCCATGCAATCCGCGGGAAAACGACACCGTGTTCCACACCGTCTCGAACTGGTCGGTCGTCAATTCCTGTGGCACGAGCCCGATCAAAGCGCGTGTCTTGCGAAAATCCTTGACGACATCACTGCCGCCGACGAGCACGCTGCCCTCGCCCGGATTGACGAGACCGCAGATGATCGAAATCAACGTCGTCTTGCCAGCACCATTGGGGCCTAACAGCGCGAGGATTTCGCCCTCGTAGATATCAAGGGTGACGCCTTTCAGCGCCTGAAAGCCGTTGGCGTAAGATTTCGTCAGATTGCGGATGGAAACGATGGGTTTGCGGGAAGGCGTCATGAATGATCTTTCGGCACGTTCTTGAACTGCTCATATAAAGCATTTCCAGCAAAAGTGTTGTCCGTTTTGCATCCGGAAAAGGATCAAGACAAAAAGTCAGCTGGAGAGAGCGGAAACACCACACGCTGGTTGCAGTTCCGCAAATTTCACCAACTGCTTCACCTTCTTGGCGCCCCTGTCATGAATATGTGATGGTGATGTCGTAGAAATTGGCGTGACGGGTACCGGACTGTTCACCACATGGCGCCCGTCCGGTTTTCAGCACCGCTCGACATTTTGAGACATACGGCAGTCATATTGAAAAACATTATTTTGGGCAGAGGCTACCCCCGCACTCTGCCCTGTTTTTTTGGCTCTGTTTTTTGGGCAGTCGACATCCACCAGCCGATCGAGGAGCAAGGCCATCAATCGCAGTGGCGATAACCGGACTTGCGTGTGCGCAGATCGAAGTGAAAGTGGTTCCAGTGGTTGGGGTCGCTTCCCGGTCCGAGCACGGTGGAGAAGTACTTGCAGCTGTCGGAGCGAACGGCCTTCAGCAAGCCTTTCTCACGGAAAGCAAAGAAGCTCTTCTTGCGAACGTCGATTTCCTTGCCGTTCTTCAGCGTGATCGTTCCAATATCGATGGCGTTACCGCGCGCATGCTCAGACCAGGGGTTGCTCGCCCTCGAATTCATCTTGCGGCAGGAGTAACCACCCATCGGCGTGATACGGCCGACGCCGGAAAAGTAACGGAAGCGAGAAGACGGCACGAGTTCGAACTTCACCCATTTGGCGAAGGCGAGTGTCACCTGGCAGTTCAGCTTCACAGCCGGGCGGATCGCAACGCCACTATCGAGACCGCTAAGCTCTATCGGGTAATCGATACCGCAGGTCGGGCCATCGGCAATGCGCGCGACATCGCGGAAGGCGACACCCAATCGGCGAAGCTCTGTGCGACAGGCCACTTCGGAGGGCGGCATCATGCCGGGCGGCTGCGACATACGTCGCTCCTGCGCCGGATTGTCCGGCATCAGCATCGCCACCTCTTCCACGGGCTGCGCCTGACGCTGACCGCTTGGCGGCGGCGGAATGAGGCGGGATTGATTGGCGAGACGACGCGGCGCTGGCGGTGGCTGAGAAGCGGCACTGTCGGGAGCGGACACCTCCATATCCTGCTCCTCCGCAAGGCTCCGCCCCGGCGCCACGCCCAGTCCTGCATCCATGTTCACGCCCTCGTCACCCTCCGCCATCTGCGACGGCATGTGGGCTGACTGCGGCTGAACGGGCGCAAGGCGGCTCGCCTGCGCATCGAGCGTCGAGTAGCCCTGCCCGCCGGAGGCCAAGAGCGGATCACGCGAGACCGGCGCCTCCGGCAGCGGCTGCGACAGGGCGGACTGGTCGTTGAAAGGAAGATCCTGGCTGACAGGTGCGGGTGGCGCACTGTAGTTCTGCCGGCTGGAGGAGCGAATGGAACTGACCCGTGTCGCGCCATCGACCTCAGCGGGGGGCACCAGCCCCTCCGCTGAGCACGACACGATCACCGCCGACATTGTCATCAACGCCGCAAGACGACGCGGAAGGGAAACATACGCCATACCAGAACCTGTACCTTCAGCGACCGCAACACGCGGCGATCAGATCAAATCCTAAAGAAATCTGGTAAACGAACCCTTTGTGCTGACGCAAAGAAAGTGACCGGCAAAGGCTTGTATGTTCTGAAACGAAACAGCAGGCTCCCGAAAACCGCACAGTCGTAGCTGCGACCGAAGCGTTGCATCCACATGCGAAAACGAAAAGGGCGCCGCAAGCGACGCCCCTCTATCGGTATGGAAGCGAGAATCAAGCCGCCCGCGACATCGAGCCTCCAGCAGAAAAGCTTCCAAGCTGGAACCGCGCCAGCAGCGAATGCAGCTTGCGGCTCTCTTCTGCCAGCGTTTCGCTCGCCGCTGTGGTTTCCTCCACCATTGCGGCATTCTGCTGGGTCATCTGGTCCATATGGTTGACGGAAGTGTTGATCTCCTGCAGTCCCGTCGCCTGCTCACGCGCAGCCGTGGCAATCGAGTTCACGTGGCCGTCGACACGGTTGACCAGCGAGACGATCTCCTCCAGCGCCTCCCCGGTGGAACGAACGAGCGTCACACCACCACTCACCTGCTCTGCCGAGCTGTTGATCAGCGTCTTGATTTCCTTTGCAGCATTGGCGGAACGCTGAGCAAGTTCTCGAACCTCCTGCGCCACGACGGCAAAGCCACGACCCGCCTCACCGGCACGTGCGGCTTCGACACCAGCGTTCAAGGCGAGCAGGTTTGTCTGGAAGGCGATTTCATCGATGACGACGATGATCTGGCCGATCTTGCGGGAGGACTCCTCGATCCGGTTCATGGCCTCCACTGCGCTGCGGACGATATCGCCGGAGCGACCCGCACTTTGCTTCGTTTCCGTCACCATCTGCCGCGCCTCGTTTGCGCGCTCGGAGGCTGTGCGAACCGTTGCCGTGATCTCATCGAGTGCAGCTGCCGTCTCTTCCAACGCCGCTGCCTGCTGTTCGGTACGGCGGGAAAGATTACCCGTCGCCTCGCTGATATCGGAGGCGCTGGCGTTGACGACATCGCTGCTGCGCGAGATCGTTGCAATCACGTCCCGAAGGACACCAACAGCGCTGTTGAAGTCGGCGCGCAGCTTGTCATATTCAGCACCCACCTGCCCCACCTGAACGGTAAGTTCGCCGCGCCCGAGGTTTTCCATAGCCTGGCCAAGCGAGTCCATAGCCTGGGTCTGGCGCTCGGAGGCGGAACGAAGCACGTCCTCGCTTTCCCGGCGCGTATTCTCGATTGCCTTCTGCTGCTCGGCTTCGCGAAGCTGCAACTGGCTGCGCTCATTGACGGAGTTGCGAAGAACGAGCAGCGTCTTGGCCATGGCGCCGATCTCGTTGCGACGTTCGACGAACGGCACCTCGGCCTCGGCGTTTCCATCCGCGATGCTGGACATGCTCGTCTTCAGCTTGCCGATCGGGCCTGAAACGCTGCGCACGACCGCGGTGGCGACAGCAAGAACGACGAGGGCGCTGATCAGGCAAATGCCGACATAGAGGGTTGCCTCGCGCCAGAACATGGCGTTCAGATCGTCAACATAGACACCTGTGCCGACGATCCAGCCCCAGGGCGCAAAGCCTTCGACATAAGAAAACTTGCCCACGGGATCAGGCGCGCCGGGCTTCGGCCACTGATAATCGACAAAGCCCTTCCCGCTTGCCTTCACGGTATTGACGAACTCGACAAAGAGGAACTTGCCGTTCGGATCCTTGTTTTTTGTCAGATCGACACCGTTCAGCTCCGGCTTCACCGGATGCATGACCATTTTCGGACCCATGTCGTTGATCCAGAAATAGCCGTTGCCATTGTCATAGCGCATCGCCGCAATCGAAGCCTTCGCCTGTTGCTGAGCGACCTCCCGGGTCAGCGTCCCGCTCTGTTCCAGACGATAATATTGATCGAGAATGCCGACAGCCGAATGCGTCAACGCTTCCAGCCCGGCCTTGCGCTCCCTCTCCATCCCGCCATAGCCACCGAACAGGCTTGACGTCAGCGCCGCCGCCAGTATCGCCAGAAACAATGCGACCAGCGCATAAAGCCGCGTGGAAATGGTCAGATGTTTCATACGTCAAATTCCCCCCGAATGTGATCAATTATTGTTAATCTTAAAAAATTGACAAAAACATAAAGTGCACGCAATGGTAGGTGGAAATATAATTTGGAAGGTAACGGCTCAGACAACACATTTGAGATATCGGCGTATTGTTTTTAGTTCGCAGTATCGTGGGGAGTTTGTCTCCTGCAAGCCTAAAAAAAGTTCGCACAGACTACACATCAAGTAATTTCGAATTAAGAAATCAGAATCATGATCTCTGCGCCGAATAAAACGACGAGATCGATATGCCAAAACCTAATTTTCGCTACACCCACTACGATCTCAAGGAGATCCGTACTGGTACCATTATTGAAGTATCTCTCAACGCGGTCGCCAACGTACGCTTGATGACGGCCGGAAATTTCCAAAGATTCACAGAGCTTCTGGATTTCAAATATGTCGGCGGCGTTGCGCGAAAATCACCGCTGCGTCTGGCGATCCCCGAAACCGGCCATTGGCATGTCATCATTGATGGTGAAGGCCACAATGGCTTGGCGGAATCATCTGTGAAGATGCTGCCGGCAAACCCGGCCGCCGCCCAGCGCAAGAGCGCCTGATCAACCGTCCAGCAGGAATGAGAAGCGAAGCGCAGACAGCCAGCCCTAAAGCTGGTTTTGCGCTTCAGCGAGGGTTGCGTTCCCGTCTCAGCTTAGACCACCAATCCAGGCGCTTGCGAATGTCGCGTTCAAAACCCCGGTCGGGCGGATCGTAGAAGGTAGTGCGCCCCATCTTTTCCGGGAAGTAATCCTGGCCTGAGAAGGCATCTGGTTCGTCGTGATCATAGCGATAGCCATCACCATAACCCTCGCCCTTCATCAGCTTGGTCGGCGCATTGAGAATATGCTTGGGAGGCAGGAGCGATCCGTTCTCCTTGGCGGCCCGCATCGCACTCTTGTAGGCTGTGTAGACCGCATTGGATTTCGGCGCCGTCGCCAGATAGACGCATGCCTGCGCCAGCGCCAGTTCCCCTTCCGGCGAGCCGAGATAATCATAGGCATCTTTCGCCGCATTGCAGATGACCAGTGCCTGCGGGTCGGCAAGCCCGATATCCTCGACTGCCATACGCACCAGGCGTCTGCCGAGATAAAGCGGATCTTCGCCCGCATCGAGCATCCGAGCCAGATAATAAAGCGCTGCATCGGGATCGGAGCCGCGCACCGACTTATGTAGCGCCGAGATCAGATTATAATGCCCGTCCTGGCCCTTGTCATAAACCGGCGCCCGACGCTGCACGATGCGGGTCAGCGCTTCCGTATCGAACACCTCGCCTTCGCGCGCCGCACGCCAGACTTCCTCGGCGAGCGTCAGCACGGCGCGACCGTCACCATCGGCCATGCGCAGCAGTGAGAGCTGCGCGTCTTCGTCGAGCGGCAGCGGCTTGGCTTCCGCCTCCTCGGCGCGCTTCAAGAGCTCCATCAGACTTACTTCGTCATGCGGCTTGAAGGTCAGAACGCGGGCACGCGACAGCAAAGCGGCATTCAGTTCGAAGGACGGGTTCTCGGTCGTCGCGCCCACGAGGATGATGGTTCCATCTTCCATCACCGGCAAAAAGCTGTCCTGCTGAGCCCGGTTGAAGCGATGGATTTCGTCGACGAAGAGCAGCGTTTGCCGCCCATTCATCCGCCGCGTCCTCGCAGCCTCGAACACCTTCTTCAGGTCGGCCACGCCGGAGAAGATTGCAGAAATCTGCTCGAAGGCGAGACCTGCTTCACCCGAAAGCAGCCGCGCGACGGTCGTTTTGCCCGTGCCCGGCGGCCCCCAGAAGATCATCGAGCCCAGCGAGCCGCTTTCGATCATGCGGCGCAGAACACCCTCTTCGCCCGTCAGATGCGGCTGACCTGTGACCTGTGCGATCGTAGTCGGCCGCAGCCTGTCTGCCAGAGGCCGCCGGTTGGCGACCTCCGCTGGAACCTGAGGTGCAAAGAGGTCTCCGCTCATCGCAGGAACTGCCGCAGGCGCTGACCATCGCGAATGATCTCAAGACGCCAGAAGCCCGGATCGTCATGCAGCGCTTCCTCCATCTGGGCGCTGGAGGTGATATCGGCGCCGTTCAACGACACGATGATATCCTTTGGCTGGAAGCCGACGCGCGAAGCGGGCGAACCGCGCGCGACATCGACGATCACGACACCGGAGGGTGTTCCGACCATACGCAACTCATCGGCAAGCTTCGGCGAAAGATTGGCAACCGTCGCGCCGGCAAATGGATTGCGACCCTCCAGCAGGCGCTCGTCACGCGGTGCCGTTTCCGGCGCAGTATCGAGCGAGATGGTGACGGTCTTTTCCTTGCCCTTGTCGATCAGTGCGATCTTGGCGGATTTGCCGATACCTGCCGTCGTCAGGCGATAACCCAGCGCATCCGGATGCTCCACCTCGATGCCATTTACGGCAGTGACCACCTGGCCAGGCTCGATGCCCGCCTTTTCCGCAGGACCACCCTTCACAACGCTGACGACGAGTGCGCCGCGCGCGCGCTTTAGCCCAAGAGCTTCCGCGACTTCGGAGGTAACCGGATCGAATGTTGCACCGACATACGGCCGCTGAAAACTCTTGTCGCCCTTTTCAGCCGCGGCCAGGAACACCTTGACCAGGTTCGCAGGGATGGCAAAGCCGATACCGTTGGAGCCACCGCCGCGCGAGAAGATCGCCGTATTGATGCCGATCAGCTCGCCGTTCATGTTCATCAGTGCGCCACCGGAGTTGCCGGGATTGATCGAGGCATCCGTCTGGATGAAGAAGCCGAAATCGCCTTGCGTCACCTGATTGCGCGCCAAGGCTGAGACGATACCGCTGGTGACGGTCTGGCCCACACCGAACGGGTTACCGATGGCAAGCACCAGATCACCCACTTCCGTGGCATCTGAATTGCCGAGCGGCAGCACGGGGAACTGTTCCTTTGCATCGATCTGCAATACGGCGAGATCGACACGGTCGTCCTTCAGGAGAACCTTGGAGGAAAACTCACGGCCATCGGCCAACGCGACCTTGATGTCGTCGGCGCCTTCGATGACGTGGTTGTTCGTCACCACCAGGCCACTGGCCGAAACGATAACGCCGGAGCCCAGCGAAGATTGCTTTTCCGTGCGGTTCGGCAATTGCTGGCCGAAGAATTGTTCGAAGAACGGGTCGCCGGCAAAGGGCGAGGCGCGGCGCTGGACGATACGCTCGGCATAAACGTTCACCACGGCACCGGATGTGCGCTTGACCAGCGGAGCAAAGGACAGCTGCATCTCCATGCGGCTGGCCGGCACCGCTTTAGCGTCCTGCGCCTGCGCACCCAAGGGCGCAAGAAGCAACGCAGCAAGAAAGCCGTGGGCCATGAATTTCAACACGCGCTGCATGTGATTCCTCATCTTCATCAATAGGATGCAGTTATAGCGTCTCAGCCTATAAATCAAAGGGCGGCAATATCATGACGCACGGCTTTACAAGCGAGCGCTTTACTTTCTTTGGAACTGGTTTCGATGTCTGAGAATTGAACCGCCAAGATATGATGAAAGATGAGACAGAAAAATGCAGTTTCGAAAACACGCTCTGGCCCTGTTTATTGTTTGCGCCTCCTATTCGCATGGATCGCCCGTCGGAGCCGCGAGCTTCGATTGCAGCAAGACTGATCTCGCGGCAGATGAGAAGACCATCTGCGAGAACCGCGCCCTGAATGATCAGGACGTGAAAATGGCCACCACCTTCGACATCCTCACTCAGCTCATGGCCATGGGGTCTCGTGATGCACTGAAAACCGAACAGAGCGAATGGCTGAAGCGTCGCCAGACCTGTGAAGCGGATGTCGCCTGCCTTACCAAGGCTTATGACGAGCGCATGGTTAAACTTGGCGAAGCATTCCAGAGCATCAACCGCCCACTCTAACTCGCCGCGATGATATTCGTCATCAAACCTTGCAACGCATCCCGGTAACCCGTGCGCGCCGAGGGCGCATCTTCTCGGGACGTCATGACCACAGAGAGCTTTTTCGACGGCACGATATAGAGCATCTGTCCGCCATAGCCCCAGGCGTAGAATACGTTCTCTCCCGCCATCTCCTTGATGAACCAGCAATAGCCATAACCGTCTCCATTGAACACCGAGTTCGTTCGCTGCGTCCAGGACTGGTCGATCCATGATTGCGAGAGGATGCGCTCGCCATCGGCGGTAACGCCACCACGCCTATACAATTCTCCGAAAGCCAAGAGCGAACGCGCCGTCATCGCCATCTGGTTACCGCCCAGATAAATGCCCTGCGGATCACGTTCCCAGCTGCCGATGGCAAACCCATCGAGCGGTTTGAACCAGTCTCGGGCAAGCGCCAGCGTCGGGCGGCCGGAGGCTTTCGTCAAAATGGCCGAGAGGAGATGCGTTGACGCCGTCGAATAGAGCATGCCACCACCCGGCTCGCCATCGAAGCCCGAGCCGAGGGCTGTGCGTACCCAGTTTCGGCTCGCGACCCAGCGCCCGTAATTTGGACCAGACATGCGTGCGAGACCAGACTGCATCGAAAGCAGATTGCCGATCGTAACACGTTCCAGTCGCGGATCGGAGTTCGCGGGAAAGTCGGCTCTCAGCACGGAGGCGATAGGCTGATCGGTACCCTCTAAAATCTTGCGATCGATTGCCATGCCAACAAGGGCAGAGACGATCGACTTGGACGCGGACTTGATATTGGTCGATCCGTTGAGCGATGAACCATTATAGGCGCGCGAGGCGACTTCCTCGCCATCGAGGCTGACGATCACCGCCTTCAGCGTCTGGAGAGAACCCGCCCCTTCCAGGATGGGATCGAATTCGGCGCTTGTGCCTGACGATTGCGCGCGAACCGCTGTGGCGAAAGGCAGGGAGGCGAGGAGTGCGAGTGCTGTGCGACGTTTCATGTCTACCTAGGTAAGCGCTGCCACGATCAAAGGAAGCAGCATCACCACCTTGTGACTCGCAAAGCGTCGATGGCGAAAATGATTCTGGAAACAATGCGTTTCAGCACTTTCCTGAATCAAAATCTCAACGCCCTGATTCATTTTTTGAAGAAACACGAACGTTATTCCTCATAGATCATCTTCCGGGTCATTCCACCATCCAGCACCAGAACCTGACCCGTCATGAAGCCGGCACCCGCTAGATAGAGCACAGCGTCAGCAATATCCTTCGGCCTGCCAACGCGCCCTACCGGATGCTGCGCATGGTCCTTTTTGCGAAGATCAGTTTCATCGGTCACCCAACCCGGCGCGATCGCATTGACGCGGATCTTTGGCCCGAGACTGACAGCCAGCGCATGGGTGAAGGCAACAAGCCCACCCTTGGACGCGGCATAGGCCTCGGTTTCCGGTTCGGACATGAAGGCGCGCGTCGAGACCATATTAACGATGCTCGCACCCTCGCCCATCAGCGGCACGGCGGACCTTGTCATCAGGAAGGCGCCCGTCAAATGGCTATCGGTGACCTTGCGCCAGTCGGCAAGCGACAGCTCATGGATCGGCCCATTAACCGGGCTTGCAATACCGGCGTTGTTGACGAGCAGTTCAAGCCCTTTCCAACCAAGCTGATCGAAGGCGGCAAGCACTGAGGTCTCATTTCCCACGTCACACAGAATGTTGCGCGCCGCTGTCTTGGTGTCCTTGATATCGAAGCACGCAACGGTCCAGCCGTCGTCCAACAAAGCCTCGATAATTCCCGTTCCGATCAAGCCACCGCCGCCGGTCACAACTGCCCGCTTCATGATTTTCTCCCTAGCAATTCATGCGGCAACGTTTTCGATTGCCGGGTTGTTCCGATGCTGAAACAAGGGTTGCGTCGACGAACGTCTCGCGCATGATGAGGTCGATGAACAAGGTTCGAGACGGCTGTTGGTGAATTCGGCTATTGGCTCGGCCGCAGCGCTTGGGGCAAAGGCTTTGCCACGGAGGCAGCACGTCTTGTCATCAACCATGCTTTCGAGTGCCTAGAGATCGACACGCTTCATGCCAGCCCGATCGCGGACAACAAAGCATCTCGCCATCTGCTGGAGAAGCTGGGGTTTGAAAGGAACGGCGTCGCCAGAGCCTTTTGCTGTCAGCGTAGCAAGGTCGTGCCCCTTATCCGTTACAAGCTTGAGCGGCTGACATGGGAAAACGCTCAAAGCCGCGACCGAAGATGGAGGCGAAGTCTCAGCCCTTATCCAGAATCCGCATGGTGATCGGGACCTGATTCAATTTCATAACCAAACCTCCCAATCCGTTGAAGGAAATGAAAAAACGCCCGCGTCAGGGCGTTTTCCATTTTTACAAGATCATGCTGAGACCGGGAGAAAACTCACTCCGGCAAAATGCGCACCGCACCCTTATCCGCGCTGGATGCAAAGGCGGCATAGGCCTTCAGCGCGGTGGTAACGTTGCGCTTGCGGAATTCCGCCGGCTTCCAGCCAAGCTGATCCTGCTCCGCGCGACGGGCCGCAAGTTCGGCGTCCGAAACCTTGAGGTTGATCGTGCGGTTGGGGATGTCGATCTCGATGAGATCGCCCTGACGCACGAGGCCGATGGCGCCGCCCTGGGCCGCTTCCGGAGAGGCGTGACCGATGGAGAGGCCCGACGTGCCGCCGGAGAAACGACCATCGGTGATCAACGCGCAGGCTTTGCCCAGACCCTTGGATTTCAGATAGCTCGTCGGATAGAGCATTTCCTGCATGCCGGGGCCGCCCTTCGGGCCTTCATAACGGATGACGACGACATCGCCCGCCTTGACCTCGTTGGAGAGAATGCCCTTCACCGCAGCGTCCTGGCTTTCATAGACAACAGCGCTGCCATTGAACTTCAAGATGCTTTCGTCCACGCCCGCGGTCTTTACGATGCAGCCATCCAGCGCGATGTTGCCGTAAAGAACGGCAAGGCCGCCGTCCTTCGAGAAGGGCTTTTCGACTGAGCGGATAACGCCGTTTTCGCTGTCGGTATCGAGATCGTCCCAGCGCGAAGACTGGCTGAAGGCAACCTGGGTGGGCACGCCACCAGGCGCCGCCTTGAAGAACTCGCGCACCGTTTCGGAATTGGTGCGGGTAATATCCCAGCGGTCGATAGCGTCACCCAGCGTGGGCTCATGAACAGTATGGCAATCGCGATTGATGAGGCCGCCACGGTCGAGTTCACCCAGAATACGCATGATGCCGCCGGCGCGGTGCACGTCTTCCATATGCACGTCCTGCTTGGCAGGCGCGACCTTGGAAAGGCAAGGGACCTTGCGCGAAAGCCGGTCGATGTCTTCCATCGTAAATTCGATTCCACCTTCATGCGCCGCTGCCAGAATATGCAGAACCGTATTGGTGGAACCGCCCATGGCGATATCGAGCGACATGGCGTTCTCGAATGCGGCCTTGGAAGCGATGGTGCGCGGCAGCACGGTCTCGTCATCCTGCTCGTAATAGCGACGTGCCAGATCGACGATCAGGTGACCGGCTTCAACGAAGAGACGCTTGCGATCGGAGTGGGTCGCGAGCGTCGAGCCGTTGCCGGGCAGAGAAAGACCAAGCGCCTCCGTCAAGCAGTTCATCGAGTTGGCCGTGAACATGCCCGAGCACGAACCGCAGGTCGGACAGGCCGAGCGCTCGATGATCTTCACGTCTTCATCGGAAACCTTGTCATCGGCAGCAGCAACCATGGCATCGACCAGATCGAGCGCAACGGTCTTGCCATGCAGAACGACCTTACCGGCTTCCATCGGGCCGCCGGAGACGAAGACGGCAGGAATGTTGAGACGCATCGCGGCATTCAGCATGCCGGGCGTGATCTTGTCGCAGTTGGAGATGCAAACCATGGCATCGGCGCAATGCGCATTGACCATATATTCGACGGAGTCCGCGATGATCTCGCGCGACGGTAGCGAATAGAGCATGCCATCGTGACCCATGGCGATACCATCATCCACGGCGATCGTATTGAATTCCTTGGCAACGCCGCCCGCCGCCTCGATCTCGCGCGCGACGAGCTGGCCGAGATCCTTCAGGTGAACGTGACCAGGCACGAACTGCGTGAAGGAGTTCACCACCGCAATGATCGGCTTACCGAAATCGCCATCCTTCATACCGGTGGCGCGCCAAAGGCCACGCGCACCCGCCATGTTGCGGCCATGGGTTGTCGTTCTGGAGCGATAGACAGGCATCTCGTTATTCCTCGGTTCTCTCAAACTCGCGGGCATATCTCCCAGGCACATCAACGCGCCCTGCCCGCTTAAAATCTGACGCGTCTTCTACTCCATTCGCAAACTCCTGTCACTGTCACCTTGCGGCAAAACAGTACGGTGCGGTACGGTACGCCAATTCATTTGTTTCTCACCTGTACTGAGGGTGATACGATGCGTGACACGCATAGGTGCCAGTTGACGCGACTGTCTGTGAGGACGATCCAAGGTTGGAGATTTCAATGATCGTAATGCTTCTGCGGACACTCAGAATAGCGCCAGCATCGTTGTTGGCATTGACCTGCATGTCCCAGGCAGCCGAAGTAAAAGTCCAACAGGTTCGGGTAGCAGTTCTCCTTGACGCGTCCAAGGAGCCGCTCATCGCGACAGCAGCCTGCGAAAGCGGCAGGAACTGCGCCATCATTTCGGAACCAAAGCTCGGCATTACGGTGGGTATCGAGTTAGGTCAGGCAAACGGTATCTACCCAAACACACTGACCGTTGCCTGCGCCTCGCCCTGCTCGTTCCATACAGGTCAAGCGCGTATCACCTTTAGGGGCCAGGAAACCTTCAATCTTTTCGAGGGCGAGTCGCCGAGCGTCATGCACTATCTCGTCCAGCGCCCAAGGAAAAAAATCGGCGAAATCTCCGTCATTACAGTACCCAGCGAACCAATCCTTCGTCCACCTATCTGACCAGAATGTAGAACTTGTTTTACAAAGAAGGGCGCTCGCTCGTCATAGCAGACGAACATATTGCACCACGCTTTCACTTTCGCGCGATTAAGTGAACCGACGCCTGTTGTTTGCCGTAAACCAGGATCATATCATATGGACTTGCCTCATCATGCACGTCCGGTGCAGCACCTGTTTCTCAGGAGATTTCGATGCCCGTCTATCGCCCACCCCGTATCGCCTCCAGCGAAATCACGCCGCGCGATGTTTATCTCTCCAGGCGTCGCTTTCTCGGCACGGCGGCGGGGCTCGCGGCCATCGGGCTGACGGGTCGCGAAGCGGTCGCGGCGCCACTGACGGCAAAGCCGGGCGCCTATAAGCTGGATGAGCAACTGACGCCGCTTGATGCCGTCACCAGCTACAACAACTTCTATGAATTCGGCGTCGGCAAATCCGACCCGAAAGAAAACTCCGGAAAGTTCAAACCGACGCCCTGGACCGTGAAGGTCGACGGTCTCGTCGGCAAGCCGAGAGAGTTCGGGCTTGAAGAGTTGATGAAGTTCGATCTTGAGGAGCGCCCTTACCGCATGCGCTGCGTCGAAGGCTGGTCGATGGCGATCCCATGGATCGGCTTTCCGCTGGCAAGCCTTCTCGACAAGGTAGAGCCACTCGGCAGTGCGAAATTTGTCTCCTTCGAGACCGTCGTTCGCCCCGATGAGATGCCGGGTCAAAGCGGGCTTTTCCAGCCGCTCAACTGGCCCTATGTCGAAGGCCTGCGCCTCGACGAGGCCCGTCATCCACTGACGATCCTGGCTGTCGGCCTCTATGGCGAGACCCTACCGAACCAGAACGGCGCGCCGATCCGCCTCGTGGTTCCTTGGAAATACGGCTTCAAGGGCATCAAGTCGATCGTCCGCATTTCGCTGGTCGAGAAACAGCCCGAAACCACGTGGAAAAACTCCAACGCGCGGGAATACGGCTTCTATTCCAACGTCAATCCTAACGTCGATCATCCCCGCTGGAGCCAGGCCACGGAGCAGCGCATCGGCGAAGGCGGCTTCTTCAGCGTCAAGAACCGGCCGACGCTGATGTTCAACGGCTATGAAGACGTTGCTAGCCTCTATACCGGCCTGGACTTGAAGGCGAATTATTGACATGGCATTCGCCCTGCCCCTGCCTTCCTTGCCCAAACGCTACCAGCCCGCCGCCATCTGGGCACTCTACATCCTCGGCCTCTGTCCCGGCCTGTGGTATTTTTACCTGGCCGCGACAGGTGGGCTTGGATTTAATCCCGTCAAGGATTTCGAGCATCTGCTGGGCATCTGGGCTCTGCGCTTCCTCTGCCTTGGGCTGCTGGTGACCCCACTGCGCGATCTGTTCAACATCAACCTGATTGCCTATCGACGCGCCCTCGGCCTCTTGGCCTTCTATTATGTGCTGGCGCATTTTGCGGTCTATTTGACGCTCGATCGCGGTCTGGTCTTCAGCTCCATCATCGGCGATGTTCTGAGACGCCCCTACATCATGTTCGGCATGGCGGGACTGGCAATGCTTCTGCCCCTGGCATTGACCTCGAACCGCTGGTCGATCCGCAACCTCGGCTCGCGATGGAACACGCTCCATAAGCTCGCCTATCCGGTGCTCATCGTCGCCGTTCTTCACTTCGTTCTGGCGCGCAAGAGCCTGACGCTGGAACCGGCCTTCTACATCACCCTCACGATCCTGCTCCTCGGCTATCGCCTGATCCGGCCAACCATCATGGCGCGGCGCAGAGCCCGCAGAGCCGCTACCGCTTCGCGACCTGCAGCGTGATCGCGGCAGCCATTCCGATACCGGCGAAATAGCAAAGGATATTCCACGGCGAGAACACGCGGCCGAGCAGCAAGGTGCCGGTCGCCGTGTCGCGGAATGTATCCAGCGCCGGGAAATGCACCAATCTCAACAACTCCACAGCGATAGCGAAGCAGCACGTGGCGGCGATGATGAAAAGCTGCGTCCTGTGGTTCACGAATAGCAGCGCCGCCAGAAGATAGACCATCGCGCCCCACAACACCGAACCGCCATATTTGACGATGAGGAATGGCAGTCCGATCATGTATCCGTAACGACGCAGCGCCAGTCCCGCCAGAATGACGAGGATGAGGCCTGACAGGATCAGCACTCGGGACGCATAAAATTTGCCGCTATCGATCATCATCATCCTGCCTTACGTCGATTCCCTCACCCATTTCGCGACGCCGGTAAACAGGAGCATAGACCTTGGTATCCGATACAATGTTCCCGGCAACCCGTCTGTCATTCCTGGATCATTATCTTTGTGACGCGCGGCCTTGGGGAGGCTTGAGCGGCATCAGGCGCTTTGCCGTTGAATTCCTCTACTTCGGTATCAAGAATGCCAGAGCCTGCCTATTTGCCGGGCTGTTCTTCCTGTCCATCTTTCTGGTGCCGCGTGCCGGCCTCTTCGGTCTGCCGCGCTACGACGTTCTTCTCGTCATTGCGTTGACGATCCAGATCTTCATGATCTGGAGCAAGCTCGAGACGCTCGATGAGGCGAAAGCGATCTTCCTGTTTCACATCGTCGGCTTCGCGCTGGAATTGTTCAAGACATCCGGCGCCATCCAGTCATGGTCCTACCAAGACTTCGCTTACAGCAAAGTCTTAGGTGTGCCTCTGTTTTCCGGCTTTATGTACGCGGCCGTCGGCAGCTACATCATTCAAGCGTGGCGGCTATTCGATTTGAGAATTCGCCATCATCCGCCTTACTGGATGGCAACGCTGATCGCGCTTGCGATCTACGCCAACTTCTTCACCCATCACTATATTGGCGACTATCGCTGGTACATCGCCGCCTGCGCGCTGGGCCTTTATGCCCGCACCACAGTGACCTACCGCCCTTATGACAGGGATCGGGAGATGCCACTGCTTCTTTCCTTCATCCTCATCGGCTTCTTCGTTTGGCTGGCGGAAAACATCTCTACCTTCTTTGCCATCTGGAGCTACCCCAACCAACTCGGCGCATGGTCCGCAGTGAGCCTCGGCAAATGGAGTTCGTGGTCGCTGCTCGTCATCATGACTTTCACCATCGTCTGCCATTTGAAGCATATCAAACACAGAATCTTCATCCCGGAGTAGAGGCAGACTACAAACACACCTAACGGTTTTGTTTCACTCCGAAAAATCGTACGAGAAACCATAATTTACAGACCTTCAGATGAGGCCTATCTTCAAGTCTTATGCCGGATACGGCCGCCGACATGACGTCGTGAAGATCTGCGTGATGACCACGAAACGTTCTGCCTCTCTTGAAAGGAACCGGCGTTGCGTATTGGTATCTTCATTCTTCTGGCAAGCCTGTCCAGCGCTCCGGCTTTAGCCGCCTCCACCGCCAAGCCTGGCCCCTCCCAGACGGATTACATGTTCCAGTGTGGAGCGACCTTCATCATCAACGCCCACGCGTTGCAGGATGGTCCAAAATCCGCCAAGGCGAGAGCGCAGGCGCAGGCTTACGAAAGCAGGTTCAACAGACTCGCTGCGATGGCGGAAGCGTCTTTCGAAGAGAACAGAATGTCGAAGTCGGAAGCCCGGACCTACCTGCAGAAGCACGTCGACACGATGTCCGCGATCTTTGCCAAAGACCCCGACTCCATGAAGCGCTTCGTCACCCTTTGCGACGCGCGTTTCCCAGAAAAACAGTAGGCCGGTCAAAGCCTCTCATGGACGGACGCCGGGGTATCTCGCAATGGCGTCATGCGCACAACGAAGGTGCGCTGCATGAGCAACAGCCACAGGTGTTTGCTGCGTTATCCCCTAGCAGCAACGAGCAAAACTGATAGCGAGAGGCGTCAGACTACACCCGCCGACGTCGCTTGACCGTCTGGCCCGAGAAAACCACGCACCGAAAACATTGATCGGCATTTTCGACTACTATTGGGCAAGAAAGCCGCGACGCTTCAAAGTGTCCCTGCACTAGCTTGTGTCGGCCGATACAAACCGCGTTGGTGTCACAGTGCTGGCCACACCGCGACTTGAGACATCAATGCATGAACCAGGAGGTTCTGACAGCATCGGCCCGAAAATCGAAATCGATTCTCGCAAAGCACGATGCGTAGATCAAAGAAGATGAAGCATCCTCTGTGCGTTCAATAGAGACGCACGGCGCGCTAGACATTTCGACACCGGTCATCCAACCGCTTCCCCATCGTGCCGGACCGCTTCACCCGCCCGACCATGCAAGAAGGCAAAGAAGCCGGGTGATCGCTCACCCGGCTTCTCAAGTCTTGATGCTTAAGCGCGAGGCTTATGCAGCTTCGGCAGCAGCCGTCTCAGCAGCAACGCGAGCCTTGTCGGCTGCGCCCTTGGCGTCGACGTCGCGCTCGACGAATTCAACGACAGCCATAGCCGCGTTGTCGCCCTGACGGAAGCCAGCCTTCATGATGCGGATGTAGCCGCCGTTACGGTTTGCGTAACGAGCTGCAATCGCGTCGAAGAGCTTACGGACAGCGTCCTGGTCCTTGATCTGCGAGATGGCCTGACGACGAGCGTGCAGGTCACCACGCTTGCCGAGCGTGACCAGCTTTTCTACGATCGGGCGAATTTCCTTCGCCTTCGGCAGAGTGGTGACGATCTGCTCATGGGTGATGAGCGAAGCAGCCATGTTGGCAAACATTGCCTTGCGGTGGCTGGCGGTTCTATTGAGCTTGCGGCCTGAATTTCCGTGGCGCATTGCTATTCTCCTTTAGTGCAGGTTCCCTATCCGGTCCTGCCGTTTCCTGGCACATGCAGACGACTGGTCTGCTGTTTGACGGGGAAAGGCAGTCTTTGAGGGCCTGCCTTTTCTTTGTTAGTACTGGTCTTCGTAACGCTTAGCGAGATCTTCGATGTTCTCTGGTGGCCATGCGGGCACTTCCATGCCGAGATGCAGACCCATGGAAGCGAGAACTTCCTTGATTTCGTTGAGCGACTTGCGACCGAAGTTCGGCGTGCGAAGCATTTCGGCTTCGGTCTTCTGGATCAGGTCGCCGATATAGACGATGTTGTCGTTCTTCAGGCAGTTTGCCGAACGAACGGACAGCTCGAGCTCGTCGACCTTCTTGAGAAGTGCCGGGTTGAACGCCAGTTCCGTAACCGATTCTTCTTCTGCTTCCTTCTGCGGCTCGTCGAAGTTGACGAACACGCCAAGTTGGTCCTGAAGAATACGAGCGGCGAAGGCAACGGCGTCTTCGCCGGAAACCGAACCGTTGGTCTCAATCGTCATGATCAGCTTGTCATAGTCGAGAACCTGACCTTCACGGGTGTTTTCCACCTTGTAGGACACTTTCTTGACCGGAGAATAAAGGCTGTCCACAGGGATGAGGCCGATCGGGGCATCTTCCGCGCGGTTACGCTCTGCAGGCACATAGCCCTTGCCGTTGTTGACGGTGAATTCCATGCGGATTTCAGCGCCATCGTCGAGCGTGCAGATAACATGGTCGGGGTTCAGGATCTCGATGTCGCCAACCGTCTGGATATCGCCAGCGGTAACGGCACCAGGGCCCTGCTTGCGCACGACCATGCGCTTGGAGTCATCGCCGTCCATCTTGATGGCGATTTCCTTGATGTTGAGCACGATATCCGTCACATCTTCCCGAACGCCGGGGATGGAGGAGAACTCGTGCAGGACGCCGTCGATCTGCACGGCAGTAACAGCGGCGCCACGCAGAGACGACAGGAGCACGCGACGCAGCGCGTTGCCGAGCGTCAGACCGAAACCACGCTCCAGCGGCTCAGCAACAAGCGTTGCCTTGGTGCGGCTGGAGGACGTGAACTCGACCTTGTTCGGCTTGATCAGTTCCTGCCAATTCTTTTGAATCATCTTTAAACCTTCCGTTCGCCGCCACCATCCAATCGTGGCGGACCGAGCATGATCACCGAGAGGAACCGCAAAGGTTCATCGGAGGGTTTCAAGCGTAAGCACACCGGCCACGCCGGCAACCACACGCCGATTACGCGAAAATTCCGCCAGACCGATGGAAAGGCGGAACCTCCAGACAGAACGCGTTAGACGCGGCGCTTCTTGCGCGGGCGGCAACCGTTGTGCGGGATCGGCGTCACGTCGCGGATGGAAGTGATGAGGAAACCGGCAGCCTGCAGAGCGCGAAGTGCGGACTCACGACCCGAACCCGGACCGCAAACCTCGACCTCAAGCGACTTCATGCCATGTTCCTGAGCCTTCTTGGCGCAATCTTCAGCAGCGATCTGGGCAGCGAACGGGGTCGACTTACGCGAACCCTTGAAGCCCTTGGCACCGGCAGACGACCAGGCAATCGCGTTGCCCTGTGCGTCGGTGATGGTGATCATCGTGTTGTTGAAGGTCGAGTTGACGTGCGCTACACCCGACGTGATATTTTTGCGTTCGCGACGGCGTACGCGTGCGGCTTCCTTGGCCATGATAGTCCTTTCATTGATCTCTTCACCGCCGTAACACCAGCGGCTACACCGGCGCGCCACCCGCTTGCGAGCATTGCGCCAAACTCAGAAAGGCTGGCGCGGTTCGCACCAGCCTCCTCTTCCGCATAAACGGAAAATTACTTCTTCTTGCCCGCGATGGCCTTCGCTGGACCCTTACGGGTACGAGCGTTGGTGTGCGTGCGCTGACCGCGAACCGGAAGGCCACGGCGGTGGCGCAGGCCACGGTAGCAACCGAGGTCCATGAGGCGCTTGATGTTCATCGCGGTTTCGCGACGAAGATCGCCTTCGACCTGGTAATCGCGGTCGATGGTTTCGCGGATCTGAAGGACTTCAGCGTCCGTCAGCTGATGAACGCGCTTATCGGCCGAGAGACCAACCTTGTTCATGATTTCCTGCGCGAATTTCGGACCGATCCCGTGAATATAGGTCAAAGCGATAACAACGCGCTTAGCCGTCGGGATGTTGACGCCAGCGATACGTGCCACGTCTATTCTCCTTGCGTTCCAGTTGCCATCCGGCAAGTGGTGCTTCCATTTGAGCGGCACGATGCTGCCGCCAGTTCAAATTCCTGTTCGTCACAAGTCAAAACGACCGAACCCGGACTTTCCTTCCCTAAAGGAAAATCCGCGCCAGTCGCTTGGGTTGTCGCGAGTTGGCGCGGTGTTTAACGGAATCGGTTGAAAAAAGCAACCGGCCCCGCCAAGATTCTTTAGATCCGTGCAGCAGAGGCCGCCGGGCTGTTGTCTTTTTCCAAGGCGCCAGCGATTGCGGCAGTCACCGCATCCACATCGGCCATCCCGTCCAGCACGACGAGCTCGCCCTGCTCACGGTAGTATTCGGAGAGCGGCGCTGTCTTCTCACGATACTCGGAGAGGCGCTTGCGGAAGGCTTCCGGATTGTCGTCCGAGCGAACGGTTCCGCCAGCAGCGATCGTCTCAGCCACACGATTTTCGATTCGACGCACAAGCGCCTCTTCGTCGACCTTGAGCTCGATGACCGCATCCAGCTGAATGTTCTTCTGCTGAAGATTCTCGCTCAGAGCCTTGGCCTGCGGTACCGTCCGCGGGTAGCCATCGAGAATGAAGCCGTTCGCACAGTCAGCCTGCTCGATCCGTTCGGACACGATCTGGTTGACGATATCGTCCGACACGAGACCACCGGCATCCATCACCGCCTTGGCGCGCTTGCCGATGTCCGTTCCAGCAGTCACAGCCGCACGCAGCATATCGCCGGTGGAAAGCTGCGGAATGCCGTACTTGTCCGTCAGACGCTTGGCCTGTGTTCCCTTGCCTGCACCTGGCGGTCCCAAAAATATCAGTCTCATCGTCCCCTCTTTCCTCCACGCAGTTTCGATTTCTTGATCAGCCCCTCATATTGCTGAGCAATCAGGTGGCCCTGGATTTGCGCAACAGTATCCAGAGTTACACTGACTACGATCAAAAGCGAAGTACCACCAAGGGCTAACGGTATGCCTGTACGGGCAATAAGTGTCTCAGGAAGGATACAGACGAAGACAAGATAAATCGCGCCGACAACCGTGATGCGTGTCAACACATAGTCAATGTACTCTGCGGTGCGCTCGCCGGGACGAATGCCGGGAATGAAGCCGCCATGCTTCTTCAGATTATCCGCCGTGTCCTTTGGATTGAACACGATCGCCGTATAGAAGAAGGCAAAGAACGCAATCAGCAGGCCGTAGAACAGCATGAAGAGCGGCTGGCCATGCTGGAGAGACGCAATGATCGTCGTCGCCCAGGAAGGAAGGTTCGTGCTGTTGGTAAAGCCTGCAGCCGTTGCCGGCAGGAGCAGCAGCGAGGACGCGAAGATCGCAGGGATAACACCCGCAGTGTTCAGCTTCAGCGGCAGGTGCGAGGTGTCGCCCTGGAACATGCGGTTGCCGACCTGACGCTTCGGATACTGGATCAGAAGACGGCGCTGGGCGCGTTCGACGAAGACGATCAGCGCGATCACCAGGATGGCGACGATGACGACAGTGAGAATCAGCGTCGTGGACAGCGCTCCTGTGCGGCCAAGCTCCAGCGTACCGGCCAGAGCCTTCGGCAGACCAGCAGCGATACCCGCAAAGATAATTAGCGAAATACCGTTGCCGATACCGCGCGAGGTGATCTGCTCGCCAAGCCACATCAGGAACATCGTGCCGCCAAGCAGCGTGAGGACGGTGGAGACGCGGAAGAACAGACCTGGGTCGACAACGAGGCCAGCACCGCTCTCGAGCCCGACGGAAATGCCGTAGGCCTGCAGCGTACCCAGCAGCACAGTGCCGTAGCGGGTGTACTGGTTGATGATCTTGCGGCCTGCTTCGCCTTCCTTTTTCAAGGATTCCAGCGACGGCACGACCGATGTCATCAGCTGAACGATGATCGAAGCGGAGATGTAAGGCATGATGCCGAGCGCGAAGATCGCCATGCGCTCGACAGCGCCGCCCGCAAACATGTTGAAGAGACCGAGAATGCCGTTCGCCTGACCGCGAAATGCCTGGGCATAGGCTTCCGGGTTCAGACCGGGAAGCGGAATATGCGTGCCGAGGCGATAGACGAGAAGTGCGGCAAGGGTAAACCAGAGGCGCTTTTTCAGATCTTCAGCCTTGGCGAAGGTCGAAAAATTCAGGTTTGAGGCCAGTTGTTCCGCTGCTGAAGCCATAAATTTCTCCGCATGACCCTATCCAGCAGCACGGTGAACGGCGTCTCCGGCAGGGTCCATAAAGATACTGGTTCAAAAACCGGGCTTCGGACGGAAAGCGACTGTAACGTCGCAATCATGCCTCACCCTTGTTTTCGTATGTCCTATCCCCTCCCCCTACCGAGTTCAAGGTCAAAGGGAGTTCAAGGACTGTGAGGCACTCACTTGCGCTGCACGCTGCGGCATTTTGAGCGCGAGACATGCGAGATCGCAATGAGTCGCTGCGCATTTCCGTCAAATCGATTAGATTTTCAAAGACTTACGTAGCGTAAAGAGAAACGCCCGGGGCGAAACACCCCGGGCGTTCAGAGATCATATATTACTCGAAAGCTTCCGGCGCAACAACGAGAAGCTTGATGGACCCACCAGCCTTCTCGATTTTTTCAAGCGCAGGCTTGGAAGCGCCGGCGACTTCGAAAGCCACCTTTGCCGTTAGCTCGCCGTCGGCCAGGATACGCACGCCGTCTTTCGGACGACGGATCACGCCAGCAGCCTTGAGAGCAGCGGCATCAACCGTTGCCTTGGCGTCGAGCTTGCCAGCATCGATCGCAGCCTGAACGCGGCCGAGCGAAACGGTCACGTATTCGGAAGCGAAGATGTTGGTGAAGCCGCGCTTCGGCAGACGACGGTAGATTGGCATCTGACCGCCTTCGAAGCCGTTGATGGCAACGCCCGAACGAGCCTTCTGACCCTTGACGCCGCGACCACCGGTCTTGCCCTTGCCGGAGCCGATACCGCGACCTACGCGGATACGGTCTTTGGTGGCGCCTTCGTTGTCTCTGATTTCATTGAGTTTCATGATAGGTTCCTCCGTCTCACTTCTCGTCTACGACGCGAACGAGATGCTGGACCGCACGAATCATGCCACGAACAGAAGGCGTATCTTCCAGCGTGCGCTGACGGTGCATCTTGTTAAGACCCAGGCCGATCAGCGTCTGACGCTGGATCTCCGGGCGGCGGTTTGGGCTGCCGATCTGTTCGACCGTAACAGTCTTCTTGGCTTCAGTAGTGTTCTTGGCCATGATCCAGATCCTTACTCTTCAGAAGCGACGCCGGATGCGACGCGACGTGACTGAAGGGTTGCATACTTGAGACCACGCTGAGCAGCGATGTCCTTCGGATGAACCTGATGCTTCAGGGCGTCAAACGTTGCACGGACCATGTTGTACGGGTTCGAAGAGCCCGTAGACTTGGCAACAACGTCGTGAACGCCGAGCGTTTCGAAAACAGCGCGCATTGGACCACCGGCGATGATACCGGTACCAGCCTTGGCGGAGCGCAACAGAACCTTGCCGGCGCCGTGGCGACCGTTAACGTCGTGGTGCAGCGTACGGCCATCGCGCAGCGGAACGAAGATCAGATCGCGCTTGGCAGCTTCAGTTGCCTTGCGGATTGCTTCTGGAACTTCACGAGCCTTGCCGTGACCAAAGCCAACGCGGCCCTTCTGGTCGCCGACGACGACGAGAGCTGCGAAGCCGAAACGACGGCCACCCTTAACAACCTTAGCAACGCGGTTGATCGCGACCAGCTTGTCGACGAATTCGCTATCGCGCTCTTCGCGGTTCTGGCGATCGTCGCGAGAACCTCTTTTTTCCTGTGCCATTGTCCTTTTCCTTTTTCTTTTCCGGTATCGAACGGCAAACGAAAGTAGGCCCTCCGGCTCCATTGCTGAAGTCCGGTTGGCCCGGTGAAAATCCACCCGGTGCGACATGCGCCCGGGTGGATAAAGTCTTAGAAGTTCAGACCGCCTTCGCGGGCAGCATCTGCCAGGGCCTTGACGCGACCGTGATAGATGAATGCGCCACGGTCGAATACGACATCCTTGACGCCAGCCTTGCCAGCGCGCTCGGCAACCAGCTTGCCAACGACGGCAGCAGCCGCAACGTCAGCGCCGGTCTTCAGCGACGAGCGCAGATCGGCTTCGAGCGTGGAGGCAGACGCGAGCGTCTTGCCTGCAACATCATCGATGATCTGAGCGTAGATGTTCTTCGACGAGCGATGAACCGACAGGCGCGGGCGACCGTTAGCAACCGCCTTGAGCTGGCGGCGTACACGGTTCGCACGACGTGCAAGTGCTTCTTTCCTGCTAGCCATTTCGCGAGTTCCTTACTTCTTCTTGCCTTCTTTGCGGACGATCCGTTCTTCAGCGTACTTGACGCCTTTGCCCTTGTAGGGCTCGGGACCACGGTATTCGCGGATTTCCGCGGCAACCTGACCGACCTGCTGCTTGTTGATGCCGGAAACGATGATTTCCGTCGGCTTCGGCACGGCGATGGTGATACCCTGCGGCGGCTCGTAGACAACGTCATGCGAGAAACCGAGAGCCAGCTGCAGGTTCTTGCCCTGCATGGCGGCACGGTAACCGACGCCGTTGATTTCGAGCTTGCGCTCGTAGCCATCCTTGACACCCTTAAAGATGTTCTCGATCATCGTGCGGGACATGCCCCACTTGGAACGAGCTTCCTTGGTGTTGTTGGACGGCTGTACCGAAACGCCGTTGTCTTCCAGCTTGAGCTGGATATCGTCATTTGCGACGAAGAACAGTTCGCCCTTTGGACCCTTGGCAGTAATCTTCTGGCCTTCAACGTTGGCCGTCACACCTGCGGGAACCTGAACGGGCTTTTTACCGATACGAGACATATTTCTATCCTGTCTGTCCGTTACGGAGATCCTTACTCGGCCTTAGAAGACCGAGCAGAGAACCTCGCCACCAACGTTCTGTTCGCGAGCCTGGTGATCGGCCATCACACCCTTCGGGGTCGAAAGGATGGTGATGCCGAGGCCGTTCGCGACCTGCGGAATGGACTTAACCGAGACATAAACTCGGCGGCCCGGCTTGGATACGCGGCCGATCTCACGGATCACCGACGCACCTTCGTAGTACTTCAGCTCGATGGTGAATTCGGACTTGCCGTTTTCAAAATCGACCTTGGAATAACCGCGGATGTAGCCTTCAGCCTGCAGCACGTCGAGAACGCGTGCGCGGAGGCTGGAAGCAGGTGTGCTAACCGAAGACTTGCGACGGGAAGCACCATTGCGGATGCGGGTGAGCATATCACCCAAAGGATCAGTCATGGTCATGTGCCCGTCTCCTTACCAGCTCGACTTGACAATGCCCGGCACCTTGCCGGAATTGCCCAGCTCACGAAGCGCGATACGCGACATCTTGAGCTTGCGATAGAACGCGCGCGGACGGCCCGTTACTTCGCAGCGGTTGCGGATACGCGTCTTCGAGCCGTCACGCGGCAGCGAAGCGAGCTTCAGAGTTGCCTGGAACCGCTCTTCGATCGGAAGGGACTGGTTCATGACGATGGCCTTGAGGGCGGCACGCTTGCCGGCCTGGGAGGCAACTGTCTTGCGGCGGCGCTTGTTCTTTTCAACTGCGCTTGTTTTCGCCATATCGGAGTTCCTTTTCTACGCTCGTCGTTACGGTTACTGACGGAACGGGAAGTTGAACTCTGTCAAAAGAGCCCGTGCTTCGTCGTCGGTCGGCGCCGTCGTGCAAACGATGATGTCCATGCCCCACATCTGATCAACCTTGTCGTAGTTGATTTCTGGGAACACAATGTGTTCCTTGATGCCCATGGCGAAGTTGCCACGGCCGTCAAAGCTCTTCGGGTTCAGGCCCCGGAAGTCGCGAACGCGCGGAAGCGCGATGTTGACCAGACGATCAAGGAATTCGTACATGCGTGCGCCGCGAAGAGTAACCTTCGCACCGATTGGCATGCCTTCGCGAACCTTGAAGCCAGCAATCGAGTTGCGGGCGCGGGTCACGACCGGCTTCTGACCTGCAATAGCAGCCAGATCGCCTGCAGCAACCGTGGGCTTCTTGGAGTCGGCAGTCGCCTCACCCACACCCATGTTGATCACGATCTTGTCCAGCTTGGGGATCATCATGACGTTAGCGTAGGAGAACTTCTCCTGCATGGCGCCGCGGATACGGTTTACGTATTCCGTCTTGAGACGCGGTTCGTACTTGGTCTCAGCCATCGATGACTTCTCCCGAACGCTTGGCCACACGGACCTTCTTGCCTTCTACAACCTTGAAGCCAACGCGAGTCGGCTTGCCATCCTTATCGGCGATGGCAATGTTGGAGATGTGCAAGGATGCTTCCTTGTTGATAATGCCGGCTTCCTGGCTCTGGGTCTGGCGCTGGTGACGCTTCACCATGTTGACGCCACGCACAACAGCACGGTCTTCCTTCGGCATTACCTGGATTACTTCGCCGGTACGGCCCTTGTCCTTACCGGTCAATACGACAACCTTGTCGCCTTTACGAATCTTCTGCATCGCTCGTGCTCCTTACAGTACTTCTGGAGCCAGCGAGATGATCTTCATGTGGTTCTTGCCGCGAAGCTCGCGAGGAACCGGTCCGAAGATACGGGTGCCGATCGGCTCTTTCTTGTTGTCGATAAGAACAGCTGCGTTGTTATCGAAACGGATGACGCTGCCGTCGGCGCGGCGGATGTCCTTGGCGGTACGCACAACAACCGCCTTCATCACGTCGCCCTTCTTGACGCGGCCGCGCGGAATAGCTTCCTTGATGGAAACGACGATAATGTCGCCCACGGAAGCGTACTTGCGCTTGGAGCCGCCCAGCACCTTGATGCACATGACACGACGTGCGCCGGAATTATCCGCCACGTCGAGGTTTGTTTGCATCTGAATCATGTCAGGTCGCCTTCTTGTTGTTACCGGACCGGTTGGGCATACATCATGGATGCTGCCCCCTGTTCCAGCTTATGAAATCTCTGTCTTTGCGCGGAAGAAATCTTGCCAGGGTGGTTTCCCAAAGGGACCTTCCGTGCGCATCAAAGCAAAAGACGCTCGGGTTACGAGCGTCCTTGCGCTGCTTCATACAGATTTTCGCGCCAAGTGCAAGACACCTGGCGCGATTCCGTTGAAATTAAGCGTGAGCGGCAACCACCGTCCAGCGCTTATCCTTGGAGATCGGTGCGCATTCCTCAATGGAAACCACATCGCCGACCTTGTATTGGTTGTTTTCGTCGTGCGCCTTGTACTTCTTAGAACGACGAACGGTCTTCTGCAGCAAGGGGTGAGCGAATCGGCGCTCAACACGGACTACGACAGTCTTCTCGTTCTTGTCGGATACAACGACGCCCTGGAGAATGCGTTTAGGCATAGTATTCTTCCTTAGGCCTTGGCTTCTGCGGCCTTTTGGGCAGCAATGGTTTTGATCCGGGCGATGTCCTTACGGACTTCGTTGATGCGCGAGGACTTTTCCAGCTGGCCGGTGGCCTTCTGGAAACGCAGGTTGAACTGTTCCTTTTTCAGGTCAGCCAACTTGTCCTTGAGCTGGTCGGCGCTGAGGCCGCGAATATCTTCGGCTTTCATTTGCCTTGCTCCTTACTCTGCGATGCGCTGTACGAAGCGCGTCTTGACCGAGAGCTTGGCAGCGCCGAGACGAAGCGCCTCGCGGGCGATCTCCTCGGAAACACCGTCGATCTCGAACATCATACGACCAGGCTTGACCTTGCATGCCCAGTAATCAACCGAACCCTTGCCCTTACCCATACGAACTTCGGTCGGCTTAGCCGTAACCGGAGTATCGGGGAATACACGGATCCAAACGCGACCTGCGCGCTTCATGTAACGCGTGATCGCGCGGCGGGCCGCTTCGATCTCGCGTGCATTCACGCGGTTCGGTTCCTGCGACTTCAAGCCGAATTCACCGAATGCCAGGTCAAAGCCGCCCTTGGCAACGCCCTTGATGCGTCCCTTGAACTGCTTGCGGTACTTTGTACGCTTTGGCTGCAACATTTTCTTACTTCTCCGAGCTTATCTTTCGCCAGCGTCAATCAAGCGTTTTCGCGACGACGATCGTTGCGATCGCCACGCTCACGGCTTGCAGGACCCTGAGCATCGCCTTCGAGCGCACGACGCTCGGAAGCCATAGGATCGTGCTCAAGGATTTCGCCCTTGAAGATCCAGACCTTGATGCCGCAGATGCCGAATGCGGTTTCGGCTTCAGCCGTACCGTAGTCGATGTCTGCACGCAGCGTGTGAAGCGGAACGCGGCCTTCGCGGTACCATTCGGTACGAGCGATTTCCGCGCCGCCGAGACGGCCTGCGCAGGTGATCTTGATGCCTTCTGCGCCAAGGCGCAGAGCGGACTGTACGGCGCGCTTCATGGCGCGACGGAAAGCCACGCGGCGTTCCAGCTGCTGGGCAATCGACTGTGCAACGAGCGTTGCGTCGACTTCCGGCTTGCGCACTTCAACGATGTTGAGGTGCGTTTCGGAGCTGGTCATCTCGGAGATCTTCTTGCGAAGCTTCTCGATGTCAGCGCCCTTCTTGCCGATGATGAGGCCCGGACGAGCGGAGTGGATCGTAACGCGGCACTTCTTGTGTGGGCGCTCGATAACGACCTTTGCAATACCGGCCTGCTTCAGTTCCTTCACGAGGTAGGCACGGATAGCGAGGTCTTCATGCAGGAGGTTGCCGTACTCGGAAGTGTCAGCGTACCAACGGCTGTCCCACGTACGGTTGATGCCCAGGCGGAAGCCGATTGGATTGATTTTCTGACCCATTATGCGGCCTCCCCTTTTTCCTCGGCTTCACGAACAACGATCGTGAGGTGCGAGAACGGCTTTTCGATGCGCGATGCACGACCACGGCCACGAGCGTGGAAACGCTTCATGGTGATGGACTTGCCAACATAGGCCTCGGCGACGACGAGAGCGTCTACGTCGAGGTCATGGTTGTTTTCGGCGTTTGCGATAGCCGATTCCAGCGTCTTCTTGACGGTGGAAGCGATACGCTTGCGCGAGAACTCGAGCTCGGCGAGAGCGCGATCAACCTTCTTGCCACGGATAAGAGCGGCAACCAGGTTCAGTTTCTGGGGGCTGACGCGAAGCGTACGGGCAACGGCCTGAGCCTCGTTGTCCTTCAGCCGGCGTTCGGTCTTAGCCTTCGCCATGATTACTTCCTCTTTGCCTTCTTGTCCGCGCCATGACCGTAATAGGTCCGGGTCGGAGAGAATTCACCGAACTTGTGACCGACCATGTCTTCGTTGACAGAGACGGGCACATGCTTGCTGCCGTTGTAAACGCCGAAGGTCAGACCAACGAACTGCGGCAGGATCGTGGAGCGACGGCTCCAGATCTTGATTACTTCACTGCGTCCGCCTGCGCGCACCTTCTCAGCCTTAGCGAGAAGATAGCCGTCAACAAACGGACCTTTCCATACTGAACGAGCCACTTGAGACTTCCTCTCTTACTTCTTGCGCTGATGGCGCGAACGCATGATGAACTTGTCAGTCGACTTGTTCGAGCGGGTACGCTTGCCCTTGGTAGGCTTGCCCCATGGCGTCACAGGATGACGACCACCGGACGTGCGACCTTCACCACCACCGTGCGGGTGGTCGACCGGGTTCATGACAACGCCGCGAACATGCGGACGCTTGCCGCGCCAACGCGAACGACCGGCCTTGCCATCGTTGATGTTGCCGTGGTCAGCGTTGGAAACAGCGCCGATCGATGCGAGGCAGGAGCCGTGCACCAGACGCTGTTCACCGGAGTTGAGACGCAGGATCGCCATACCGGCATCGCGGCCCACGAGCTGTGCATAGGTACCGGCGGAGCGAGCGATCTGGCCGCCCTTGCCCGGCTTCATCTCGACGTTGTGGATGATCGAGCCGACCGGAATGAACTGCAGCGGCATGGTGTTGCCGGGCTTTACGTCCACTGCCTTGTCGGAGGCGATCACCTTGTCACCGGCAGCGAGACGCTGTGGCGCGAGAATGTAAGCCTGTTCGCCGTCCGTGTATGTCACGAGCGCGATGAATGCGGTGCGGTTAGGGTCATATTCCAGACGTTCAACCGTACCTTCAACGTCGAACTTACGACGCTTGAAGTCAACCAGACGGTAGGTCCGCTTGTGACCGCCGCCCTGGAAACGAACGGTGATCCGGCCCTGGTTGTTACGGCCACCCTTCGAGCTGAGGCCCTGTGTAAGAGCCTTTACCGGCTTGCCCTTGTAGAGCGAAGCGCGGTCCACAATAACCAGCTGACGCTGGCTAGGTGTGGTCGGATTGAAACTTTTCAATGCCATTGTATTTGTTCCCTTTTGGGTCTTTGCCCGCTTGGGCCTAACCTTTAGAGTCCGGTGGACACGTCGATGGATTGACCTTCAGCAAGTGTCACGATCGCCTTCTTGACGTCCTTCTGCTTGCCAGCGAATCCACGGAAACGGCGCGTCTTACCCTTGCGGATAAGCGTGTTCACACCCGTGACCTTGACGCCGAAGAGAGCTTCCACGGCAGCCTTGATTTCAGGCTTGGAAGCGTCCTTGGCGACGTTGAATACGACCTGGTTCTGTTCGGATACCAGCGTCGACTTTTCCGTGATCGAGGGAGATACGATCACATCGTAGTGGCGAAGATCCGTCATTTGAACCGCTCCTCCAGAGCCTCTACAGCAGCCTTGGAAAGCACGAGCTTGCCACGGCGCAGGATGTCGTAAACATTGATGCCCTGTACCGGCAGAACGTCCACATTCGGGATGTTCTGAGCCGCGAGCTTGAAGTTGCCATCAAGTTCTGCGCCGCCGATAACGAGAGCGTTGGTCAGGCCGAGCGAAGCGAAGTTGCCCAGCAGAGCCTTTGTCTTTGCGTCCGATGCAATCAGCTGATCGACGATGATCAGTTCTTCGGCCTTTGCCTTTGCAGACAGGGCGAGACGCAGGCCGAGCGCGCGAACCTTCTTAGGAAGGTCGTGAGCGTGGCTGCGAACGACTGGGCCGTGGGCCTTGCCGCCGCCGCGGAACTGCGGTGCGCGAGCCGAATGGTGACGAGCGCGGCCCGTACCCTTCTGCTTGTACATCTTTGCACCCGTGCGGGAAACTTCCGAACGGTTCTTGGTCTTGTGCGTGCCCTGCTGCTTCTTAGCAAGCTGCCAGCGCACAACGCGGGCCAGGATGTCCTGGCGTGGATCGAGGCCGAAGATTGCGTCCGACAGGGCTACCTTGCCGGCGTCTTTTCCCTCGAGGGTTGTGACGTTCAATTCCATGATAAGGCTCCCTTACTTCGCAGCCGACTTGACGGCGTCGCGGACGATGATCCAGGAACCCTTGGAACCGGGAACGGCGCCCTTCACGAGGATCAAACCGCGATCCTCATCGGTCGAAACCACTTCCAGATTCTGGGTGGTGACGCGGGTCTGGCCCATATGACCAGCCATGCGCTTACCCTTCCACACGCGACCAGGATCCTGGTTGGAACCCGTCGAACCGTGCGCACGGTGAGAGATCGAGTTACCGTGCGATGCGCGGCCACCACCGAAGTTGTGACGCTTCATCGAACCGGCAAAACCCTTACCGATCGTTGTTCCGGTGACGTCGACCAGTTGGCCGGCTTGAAAATGATTTGCGGTCAGTGTTGCACCGACGTCGATCAGGTTCTCGCTGGAGACCTTGAATTCGACGAGCTTTGCTTTCGGCTCGACATTGGCAGCAGCAAAATGGCCGCGAAGCGCCTTTGTCGTGTTCTTGACCTTGGACTGGCCGGCACCGAGCTGAACTGCGGTATAGCCATTCTTGTCTTCCGTACGCTGGGCAACGACTTGTACGTTGTCCATACGCAGGACCGTTACGGGAATATGCTCACCAGCGTCGTTGTAGACGCGGGTCATTCCCACTTTCTGTGCAATCACACCTGAACGCATTGGTTCAATCCTCTTGCGAGCCTTGAAGGGAAAACCCTTGCTCGGCCTTTGTTAGGGAGTTCCCTTCGACATCTCACGATGTTTCCGGTCTCCGGATTGGAAGACGTTGGATTGCTCCACGTACCTTCCTTGTTATATCGGCCCTTACTTTCGCAAGGTCAGGCCGAGGTCTTAGAGCTTGATTTCCACGTCAACGCCAGCAGCGAGGTCGAGCTTCATCAGCGCGTCAACAGTCTGCGGGGTGGGGTCAACGATGTCGAGAAGACGCTTGTGCGTCCGCATTTCGAACTGCTCACGGCTCTTCTTGTCCACGTGGGGAGAGCGGTTGACAGTAAATTTTTCAATGCGGGTAGGCAGCGGAACCGGGCCGCGAACGCTGGCGCCGGTGCGCTTGGCGGTCGACACGATTTCACGGGTGGAGGCATCGAGGATCCGGTGGTCAAACGCCTTGAGGCGGATACGGATATTCTGGCCGTTCATTCGTCTTGTCCTTGTTCTTTATTATTGATTTCCGCACGCGGAAATACATGAACCTAGTTAATCGTGGCGCCGCAGATTTTCAAAAATCGAGAGGAATGCGAAGGGCGCACCCCAATCATTTCAGTAGTCTGTATTGCGAAATCACCCGGCTTCGCAACGCATTGCGAATCCAGCGGTGAACGTGAGTGCGCGTTTACGCGCTTTCACCGAAATTTTCAAGCACTAAAAGTGCAGCGCCGATACGCTTTTTCATCAAACAACTGACGGCGGTGTGTTTGCACCGCCGTCAATTAGAATTTCAGACGTCGAGATTCCCCGACAATCAAGGCAACGATGCCGACGCTACCTGCAGATCGCGCTTGCCCGCCATCTGCAATCTTAAGTGCCGTCGGCAAGCTTACGGCATCGTCGGTCGTCGATTACTCGATGATCGAGGCAACGATGCCGGCGCCGACGGTACGGCCGCCTTCGCGGATAGCGAAGCGCAGCTTTTCTTCCATCGCGATCGGAACGATCAGCTCGACTTCAACCGTGACGTTGTCGCCAGGCATAACCATTTCCGTGCCTTCTGGAAGCGAAACAATACCGGTAACGTCAGTCGTACGGAAGTAGAACTGCGGACGGTAGTTCGTGAAGAACGGCGTATGACGGCCGCCTTCTTCCTTCGTCAGGATGTAGGCTTCTGCCATGAACTTCTTGTGCGGCTTGACCGAACCTGGCTTGCAAAGGATCTGACCACGCTCAACGCCATCGCGCTGTACGCCACGAACCAGTGCACCGATGTTGTCGCCAGCTTGGCCCTGATCGAGCAGCTTGCGGAACATTTCAACGCCGGTAACAGTCGTCTTCGACGTCGCACGAATGCCGACGATCTCGACTTCTTCACCAACCTTGACGATACCACGCTCAACGCGGCCGGTCACAACCGTACCACGACCGGAGATCGAGAACACGTCTTCGATCGGCATCAGGAACGGCTGGTCGATCGGACGCTCAGGCGTCGGAATGTAGGCGTCAACCTGAGCCATAAGCTCGCGGATGGCGTCTTCGCCGATCTTCTTGTCGGAATCTTCAAGAGCAGCAAGTGCCGAACCCTTGACGATCGGAATGTCGTCGCCTGGGAAGTCGTAGGACGACAGAAGTTCGCGAACTTCAAGCTCGACGAGCTCCAGAAGTTCTGCGTCGTCAACCTGGTCAACCTTGTTGAGGAACACGACGATCGCCGGAACGCCAACCTGGCGAGCAAGCAGGATGTGCTCGCGCGTCTGCGGCATCGGGCCGTCAGCAGCAGAGCAAACCAGGATCGCGCCGTCCATCTGCGCAGCACCGGTGATCATGTTCTTCACGTAGTCGGCGTGGCCGGGGCAGTCAACGTGAGCGTAGTGACGGTTCGGGGTCTCATACTCAACGTGCGCCGTCGAAATCGTGATACCACGAGCCTTCTCTTCAGGAGCCGCGTCGATCTGGTCATACGCCTTGAACTCGCCGAAGTACTTCGTGATCGCGGCAGTCAAAGACGTCTTGCCGTGGTCAACGTGACCGATCGTGCCGATGTTGACGTGCGGCTTATTCCGCTCAAACTTGCTCTTTGCCAT